>NZ_JAFVMH010000009.1 GCF_017377735.1 Acetobacter garciniae | reverse complement strand
CCGATTCCCACATTGACGTTTTTGTAAGTCCTTTCAAGGGCTTGCCTGATTTCGTGTCCTTCTGGTTCACGAATCTCAGCAGCGTGCCGAGCTCGCCATACAGCGTTGCGAAGATCTCGCCGCGCTTGTCGCCCGGGGAGAGAACGAACTTCTCGACCAGCGCGCGGACAGCCTCGGACGCCTCGGCACGGTCTTCCTGCTGGTTCAGGCTCTCGGTCAGACGCTCCACCTTCTTCTTGAACATCGCCGCGACATTCGGATGAATGTCCAGGGTATCTTCCAGTTCTGAGGAGAGCAGGGCGTTCAGCTCAACCTCGCGGTCACGAAGCTCCTGCATGCGTGCCTTCATATGAAGGTCAAACATCCCGTTCTCGATCGCGGTCATGATGCCGGCGATGCCCTTTTCGACTTTAGCCAGTTCGGCCTTCCAGCCGGCGCTGTTGACGCGGCGTTCATGATTTAGCCGGTTGGTCTCTTCCGTATAGGCTTTCATGGCTGCAGCGGCGGCTTCGGGTGTCATCAGTTTGTGCTTGAGGCCGGCCAGCACGCGCTCTTCAAGGTCGGGGCGCAGGATCGTCGCCCTGTTATGGCAGGAACGGTTAGCGATCCGGTTTGAGCAGGCATAGCGGTCCTTCTCGCGGAGCGAGTAGCTGCCGCCGCAGACGCCACAGAAAATCATCCCTGAGAACAGGGATTTCGGACGGCGCATGCCGTTCATCCGGTTTGCGGCCGATGTCCGGACGGCCGCGATGACATTGACATATTGCGCAGCGATCTTCGCCTGACGGTCGCGGACGGCCTGCCAGAGCGCATCATCGACGATCCGTAGCTCGGGTACCTCGGTGATGATCCATTCAGCTTCAGGGTTCAACCGAGACACCCGCTTACCGGTTGAGGGATCCTTGATATAGCGGAGCCGGTTCCAGACGAGGCGGCCGATATAGAGTTCGTTGTTGACGATCCCTGTGCCGCGCTGGACATGCCCCCGGATCGTGGTGTCGATCCACAGCTTGCCGTTCGGACCAGGGATACCTTCATCATTGAGTGTGCGCGCGATCGCACGCGGGCCGATGCCAGCCGCAAAGTCTTTGAAGATGCGCCGGATAATATTGGCCTCGTTCGGGTCGATTTCCCGGTCGCCCCGGATCGGATCGCCTCGTGCGTCCAGCTTCTTGATCACCTTGTAGCCGTAGCATAGGCCGCCACCGGACTTGCCGTCCTCGACCCGACCGCGCAGGCCCCGATGGGTCTTCTGCGCCAGGTCTTTCAGGAAGAGGGCGTTCATTGTGCCCTTGAGGCCGACATGCAGTTCGCTGATCTCGCCTTCGGCCAGGGTAACGATTTTGACCCCTGCAAACTTTAGATGCTTGAACAGGGTGGCGACGTCTGCCTGATCGCGGCTGATGCGGTCCAGCGCTTCTGCCAGCACGACAGTGAATTCGCCACGCTGCGCGTCCTGCAAAAGGGTCTGGATGCCGGGACGCAGGATCATGCTGGATCCGGAGATGCCTGCGTCCTTGTAAGCGCTGGCGACCTTCCATTTTTCGCGTTTGGCGTGCTCGCGGCAGACGCGGAACTGATCTTCGATTGAGGCGGCCCGCTGGTTGTCGGAGGAATAGCGGGCATAGAGCGCGACACGGACCATGGCAGGACTCCGGGCATCATCTTCCAAAAAGAGAGGGTGTCAGAGCTTACCTTGGTTCTGCCCACCGAGTGGTAGTCAATTCGTTGGCGTTGCCATCACGTTTTTCGGTCAGGCGCTGTTGGATGTCGGGGCGGGCGTCGGCGGCGCTTCTGACGCTCATGGTCCTCGCGAGCCATCTGACGACCGATGAGCCGCGCCAGGCGGAGCACGGTGGCGTCCGTCACATAAGGTGCGGCGGCCTCGCCGTCGGGAAGAATGATCTCGATCCGTGCCAGCCTGTCTCGTGCGTCCATGACGGTTTCTCCAGACGATACTGGAGCCATTGGACAGGGTCATGCGTCATGGGAAAGAACAAAATCATCCCATGCGGTCATCGGCGGTGTTTGCGTAAGTAATAGGATGTAGGATGGATGAATCAACATCAATGGGCAGGCGGAGGAACAGTATGGCGCGGTGGGCAATGTTTTCTGTTTGGCATTACAGTCGCGATTCGTTTCCTGGTTGGGGAACAATGAAGAATTTTGGATACTTCTCAACGTAGATTGCCTGAAATTCGAGCCCATTCGAAAGCATTGAAGCGGTGAACAGTTAAAGAACGATCAAATTCGGTAGCCACCCGCCGGCAGAGGCGCCCCCGTTTTTTTGGACAGGTGGTTAAGCTATAATCCGGCTTAAGAGAGGACGGCATTTATGGGGAAGGTTACACGGAAATGGTATTCGGTTGAGTTCAAGTTCGCGAGTTGCGCTGGAGGTCATCCACGGTGAGCGGGCACTGGCAGAACTGGTGTCGAAACATGGCGTGCATTACACGATGATTGCCCAGTGGAAATGTCAGGTAATTGAGGGAATGGCTGCGACGTTCTCCAAGAACGCGGCCATCATATGCCAGCTTCGCGCCTCCTTACTTAGACATTCCTCCTTCAGGATACCCTGTGCTGCGCAATTAACACGAAGCTCATTAAAGGTTTTCTGCGATAAGCGATCAAAATTGAATTCAATGTTCCATTGTAGCCTAATTATAACTCGGCAGCGTTTTGGGAGCGCGACTTTATGAAAATAACGAATGCTGGCCGTGGCGTGCACAAGCGCGAAATCAAAGGCATTGACCGCCTAAGGTCCAGCTTACCTGCCGATTGGTATGCATTCACAAACCTTGACCTCATTCTCGGCGTGGGGCGGGCGCGAGAAATTGATGTCGTGATCGTATCTGATAAACGGATATTTTTGATCGACCTGAAAGACTGGTACGGAAATATTTCTAGTGTGGATGGCCGCTGGTACCTAAATGGAGTCGACAGAGACCCTTCTCCCGTTACTAAGATCGCGGGGATCACGCGGGATATTCTTCCTCTTCTCAGCGCGGAATTTAAGAAAAGGCCTGAAACCAAGAGCTTCCCCCTTCCTCGGATAGAGGGGCTGGTTGTCTTGACGGGAAAGGCCTCCCGCACGGACATAGCCGAGACGGAAAAAGCAAAGGTTTTGACCGCAGACGAGTTCTTGAACATTGTAAAAGATAGCAGCCGCGAGCGCGCGGCGTTCGGGAATGTCCCTGGCGCTTATCTTGCTAGGCCGCTGACTGACGCATTCTGGAAAGAGCGCCTTTACCGCTTCTTCAACGCCGGTCCTAGTTCTCCGTTCCAGCCGGGGCGGCGGCGTTTCGAGCGGTTTGCCGCAGATGATGTGCCCTCGTTTTCGCACCCCCTAGACATATATCGCGAGTATGAAGCGGCCGAGGAAGGCAACAAGAATAACCTTGGCACGCTGCGCCTTTGGGATTTTACTAAATGTCCGGATACTCGTTTTCAGAATGAGGAGGGACGGCGCGAAATCGCGGGGCGCGAGCACATCGTTTATCACTGGCTAAAGGATCGCAGTAGCGCGGTGGAGCAAACCCTGCTTCCACCGAAGATCGACGATCCGGAGTTGGGCGTCCATTACTGGGAAGTCTATGATCGCCGCCGGCGCATGCAGAGGTTGGGCGTGTTTGCCGAGACTGAAGCGGGGCGTCTCGCGCCTTCCGAGAGAATCGAACTGGCGCGACAGATTCTCGCGTCAGTGGCAAATCTTCATGACCAAGGTGCCGCTCATCTTGACCTTGGAGGCCATAGCGTCTGGCTTGAGGCACCTACCACTGTCAAGTTTTCGCATCTGATGGCTGCGCGCTTTCCTGAGGCCAAATCCCTTGGCGACGCTCGTTACCAATTTCTCGCGAGTGTCGACGTGCCTGAAGACCACTTGGGCGTGGAGCGTGGGCCCCAGTGCCGTGACGTGTTCCTCGCTGCCGTCGCCGTCCACCAGCTATTATTTGGAAAAATTCCCAGCGGCAATCCGCCGGAATGGAATCCAGGGGTCGACGAAGTTGGGACGTTTCGCTTGCTTCATGACTGGTTCGCCGAGGCGCTGGAACTTGATCCATCTCTCCGTTACCCGGATGCCATCCATGCCTTGCAGGGGTTCAACCGCGCGACCGCGCAGCGCCCGACCCGGCAGGAGGTCATCTCCGGACTTGAGCGACATCGCGGCATCCTTCGATCGGTTCGGCAACTGGTGGCTGCATTTCCCGAAACGGGAGATACCATCGTCGAAAACGATCGTGTGGAAATGTGGCGGAGCCAGAATGGCGACGCCTCAGTTGTCGTAAAGTTGTGGAAACAGGGTTCCTGGGGCGACACAGCCCGGGAGGGGGCTGCTATACTGGGTTTCCTTGAAAAGGCAGCAGCGGCGAAGGCTGACCGTCCAGCGGGCCTGCCGGCAGTCCGGGAGGTGTTGTGGCTTGGCGACTCCATGGCTATCGTACAGGACTGGGTCGAAGGGCCGACACTCGCGGCGGTTCTAGCTGCGCCACCAGATGACTTCAGTATGCCCGCAGCAGCGTTGGGATTCGTGGAGCAACTGACGAGAACTGTTGAAGCACTTCACGAGGGCGGTCGTGGGCATGGCGACATATCTCCCGCCAATATTGTTGTATCCTCTGAAAACGTTCCCGTCCTTATAGACGCGCTTGATTTTTCGCCGCGCGCTGACGGAGAACGCATCACATCGGCATATTCTCCTTTGTCGGGAAGCCTCTTTGAACGTGACAGGTTTGCTGTCACAAGAATTGCGGAGGAAGTGTTTGCGTGCTCCCTGCTCGCAGAGCGCGATGCGCGCGAGATCGCGCGGGCCATCAAGGATTGCCGGGAAAAAGAGCCCAGCCTTTCCACGCTCCTGCCTCTCCTCGATCAGGTCGAGGCTGCACTTGCGCGGCTGAATGCGCCGGCGGCCGATGATCCGGATTCCGCTGCTGCCCCGTATGCTGTCAGCGTTCTCGGCGCGGTCACTGGTCCGATCGAGCCGGATGAGGGCTACTTCTTCCTGCGCGTGCGCCGCGATACTGCACGTGGCACGCTGTTCCTCGTGCTGCGCGGCGCTACGGAGGAGCTCGATATCCGGCTGGACAACGACGGACAACCTGTCTTCGCACGGCGCCGCAAGCTGGAGCAGCGGCAGATCAGGCGCAGCGCCGCCCATGAATTCCACATGGTCGAGGCTACCCTTACGGTCGAAAACGCCGCCGTGAACGATCTTTCCGCGCTAGTGCCTCTTCTGGCAGTCCCTGAAGTGCAGGAAAGGATCGCGGCGGAACGAACGGGGTTCGCTCCTGCGCCGGTCGAAGTCGAAGATCCTGTCACCGCCCCAGTCGCAGAAGAGGCGGCCGAGGACGTTCTCGCTGAGGAAATTGCCGCCCGGCCGGTCGCTACGCCGACATTCATTGATGTTCCGGCGCTATGGCGTGCGCTTATCGATGTTGAAAACGAGCTTACCATCGAGGGTATCGCGCAGCTCGAAAGCGTCTTCGATCGCGGATCAAACCGTCACAGAGTGCCCATAGAGCTTGAAAGCGGGGCGTTTGAGTTTGCACGCCATGATACTGTCGGCGTGGAGCGGCAGGACAGGAAGGGCGGGTGGCGCCGCATCGGTCAGCTCGACGTCCAGTCATCGCGGTCGGACCTTGCGGTCATCGACGCCAGCGACACGAACATGGCGCAACAAGCGCATCTCGTCGATGCCGGGCAGCGCCTGCGCTTCTGGAGTCATCTGGAACGTCAGAGCCTGAAGCGCCGAACCGACGCCGTAGACCGGATACTGGCCGGCAACGGGCGATCCCTTGACCTCTTAGGTGTGTTCGACCCACACACAGGTGCCCTTCCTCTGGACGTCGGTCACCGTCCTGCCCCGGGTTCGCTCGACATATACGGGCTGAACCGAGACCAAGAGGCGGCTTTCGCGCGAATTGTCGCGAACCGGCCGGTCGGATTGTTGCAGGGACCGCCAGGAACCGGCAAGACCCGCTTCATCGCGGCGCTTGCGCACTATGCCCTCACGAAAGGGCTGGTGCGCAACGTGCTGCTTGCGAGCCAGTCCCACGAGGCCGTGAATACGGCGGCCGAGGCAGTGCTCACCTTGTTCCGAAACGGCGGCATCCAGCCCAGTCTGCTGCGTATCGGGTGGGACGAGGAGCAGGTCTCCCTGCCGCTTCGCGCCTATCACACGCCGAAGGTCGAGCAGGGTTTCAAGGACCGTTTCCGGGCTTCTTTCCGCGACCGTCTGGCCGAGATCGCCAGTGCCCTTGGGCTTCCCGACAGCGCCGCCGACGAAATCGCCGTGATTGAGACGACGATCCGGCCGCTTGCGCATAGCCTTGCCGAGCTAACGCAGCAGGAGGGAGTGGATCAGCAGCGCTTGAACAGCATGCTGGAAACCATGCGCCGACACCTCGAAAGGCTTGATGCCGCAACGCTGCTCGATGGCGAAGGACCGCGGGAATGGCCATCCTTCCCAGAGGAGGTCGCGCAGGCGGTCCTGAAGCGTCACGCACGCAGCACCGGTGCGGACCGGTTTGGCAGGCTATATAGAACTGCGGCCATCGGCCGGGATTTCGTGGGAAGCGTTTCGCGCACGCAGCGCAGCTTTGAGAGCTTTCTTGCAGGAACGCGGCAAATCGTTGCCGGAACCTGCGTGGGCTTGGGACGCACGGCACTGGGGCTGACCGCCACGGCTTTCGATCTCGTCATCGTCGACGAAGCGGCCCGCTGCACCGCCAGCGAACTTCTGGTGCCGTTGCAAGCGGCGCGCTGGGCAGTCCTAGTCGGGGACCATGCGCAGTTGGAGCCGCAGCACAAAGCGGAGGTCGTCAACGCTGTCGCCGAACGCACAGGGGTTGCCAAGCGAGACATAAAACGTAGCGATTTCGAGCGCGTCTTCACAACTCCATACGGCGCCGCCGCCGGTGCGCGGCTCAAGACACAGTACCGGATGCTCGCACCCATCGGGCAGGTCGTTTCGGAAGCCTTCTATCCTGACATGCCGCTGCATCCCGGGCGTGAGACTCCGGAAATCGATCCAGCGCTTCTCCCGGTAGGACTTGACGTCCCGCTACTGTGGATTGAGACGGATAGCATGGGCGAAGCGGCGGCCGAACGGCCGGAAGAAGGCGGTAAGAGTCGCATCAACCGGGTAGAAGCGGACGCCATCGTGGCCATACTTGAGGATTGGCACAGCCACGAGCCGTTCCGGACCTGGTTGCTCACACAGCAGAAACATCCTGTCGGCATCGGCGTGATCTGCATGTACGCCGCACAGCGGGATCTTATTCGTCGAAAACTGCGGCAGTCGGCCCTCGCTTATCTGCTCGATCGTCATCTGAAGGTGGGAACCGTAGACAGTTACCAAGGCAAAGAAAACCCGGTGGTTCTTCTCTCGCTGGTGAGGAACAACGAAGATGGGCCGATGGAGGAGGGCCTTCGTCGCGTACAGGAGGGCTTCCTGACAACGCCCAACCGGATCAACGTGGCCGTGAGCCGCGCCATGGACCGACTGGTCATCGTGGGTGTGCGGGGACGATGGTCCGCGCAGGGCCCGATGGGACATATGGTGAAAGCATTCGGGCAGCAGGTTGCGGAGGAGAAGGCGCGCGTGATCAGTGCTGAGGATATCATCAGTCGCACGGGTAAGAGGTCTGGGTTGGAAGGGACGTCCCATCCACACAAGGTGCGGGCCGAGGGAGGTGCGCATGTCTAATCATCCACGCCCGCTGCTGCGTTTGAAGAAGCATGAACTGCTCTCGCCGGACGAAGACCGAAAGATGGAAGTTGGCGTTTATGATGCGCTTCTGCCTTGTCGCAAGTACGAGGTCGCGTATAAGGTTGCCGTTCTCGGCAAGGTCAGTCAGAGCCTTGAATTCCTGTTGCGGCTGGTGAAGGCTGTACCCGGTATTACCGAAGAAACCGCAGCAGCATTCTTTGGGTTCGAGCAGGCCGAGATCAGCTACGTTCTTAACGAGGCGACAGGGCCGGGATTTGTGGAGTGGCGCGAAGGCCGTCTCTGGCTTACGTCCGCAGGCGAGATGCTCTTTAGGGAAGGGACTGATGATCCTGTCATCTATACCGTTGAAGAGCGCTGCCGCGACCTAGGATTCGACCTGCTGGCTATCGCTCCCCAAGCGCCGCGCGCTATCGACTCCGTAGAGTTGACGCTGCCAGAACTCCCAATAACGGACCCTGCTGGAACAGGAAGGGTAGGGAACAGGATATTCGAGCGTTTTAACAGGTTCTTTTATGAACTTGTCGACCGGCGAGATCGCGAACAGATTCAGCAGCGCGACCTTTACTCGGTGGACAGGGTTGTTCCGAAGGAGCGTTTTCAGGTGCCGGTGCGTGTACAGGTGTTTGCTCAAGCGTCCGCACCCAGCCTCCCAGAAATAGACCTTAGCGCTTGGCGCGCCGAGCATGAAATCTCCGACCGGCCCCAAATTGAAAGCGCCGCCGCCATGCTGGTCGACGACCTGAAAGTCAATGGCAACCAGATCAGTGCGTCGCAAGCCTACGAGGTGCTCGTGGAACTGGCGCCTAACTTTCTGAAGGAGTTCGTCACAAAGGCGGGCCTGAACGTGAACCGCTACTGGCGGGATGCAGTCGGTCGGGCTGGTGAGCCGCGCGCAGACCGCAAGACCGTGCCTATCATCGGCCCGCTCTACACCGAAGCAAATGCACGGCGATTTCTTGAGGTGGTCGATTATGGTTTGCGGGGCGACGCGGAGCGGCCGGAGTTCGTCTTTTCCGTCGCTCCGCAGACCCCTCTTTGGGGGGCGAGCACTCAGCAAAGGGACACGCTTTCCTATCTCCGTCGTAGGATTGCGGCTGCTGCTCCGGCAAGCACGAATGAACTGCGGACCGTCTGTTTATTTCCCGGAAAGGCAGCATGGTTTATCGACCGGACTTTTGACGAGGTGCTCGGTGCGGATTACAGCGATTTGCCGCCCGCTCTAGAGATCATGATCGTTCCGCACATTGCGGTGGCAGCACTTGTCCACGCACCTATAGGCGCTGCGTCGGGATACGCCGTGCCTTTGGGCTGGGCATCGTTTGACGAGAGCGTGGTTGCCCGCACGCAGGCCTTCGTAACGGAAAGGTTTTATTCTTTTGTGCGTGAACCAAACCGACATGGCCGCCTCATTCACGCGCTTCATTCCCGACCAGAGAGTGAATAACAAAGGCAGGTAACCTAAGGGATCGACTGACCTATAGTCGTTGCTGTGTCTATCCACAGATCGGCCAGCAGGTAGAAAGAGAGCCAGATAGCCGTGAGCAAATTATAGGCACTCTTACTACGAAGAGCCGCAATGTATTTTATCACAACGTATTACGGAATGCGTGTGTAAAGAAGATGAAGGAATTGTGGAGCTTATCTACAGGGTCTAGTGGCTCAGAACTTTATTTGTGTCAATAATATTGTTATAGGAATAGGTGTGTATTTATGAAGTTAATACCACAGTTCTCTGAATTTCTAAAAGAAACCGTCAATCTTAATCAGACTCGCATCAACCTTCTTGATGGGAATGTTAAAGCAATACAGAGTTTTATTCGACAAAGTACATGGCGGCCCAAGATATGTAAATTTTATGAGCAGGGGTCATGGGCGCATAACACCATCATTCGGCCGGTTGATGGCGATGAATTCGACGCCGACTTACTTGTGATGGTTGATCCGGTTGAGGGCTGGACAGCGAAGGACTATATTGTAGCCCTTGGAGAGGTCTTCTCCGACAGTGCGACTTATGGCGAGAAGACCAAGATTTGGGACTACTGCGTCACGATTACATACCAAGGTGAACGAAAGGTTGATATCGCACCGTGTGTTGTCAGTCGTCTAGTTCGTGACCAGATAGAGGTTTGTAATCGTGCTACCGATCAATTTGAACGGAGTGAACCTGTTGCCTACACTCAATGGATGAGAGAGCGGAATAATTTTTCGGGTTCCAATTCATTCCGTAAGGTGACCCGGCTTTTGAAATATCTTCGTGATATCAAGAGAACTTTCACCTGTCCTTCCGTACTGCTTACGACCCTTCTAGGTATGCAAATCAATTGGCTCGACAAAGACACAGAAGAGTTTTCTGACGTACCTACGAGCCTTCGCACTTTAATGCGTCGTCTAGACGAATGGCTTCAATTGCGTCCAATTAAACCACGTGTTGAAAATCCTAACCTACCTAGTGAAGATTTCGCGGCGTCCTGGACAGACACACAGTACTCCAATTTTCGGAGTTTTATCCACAAATACCGTGGTTGGGTTGATGATGCTTATAACGCTGAAGGAAAGACAGACAGTGTAGTCGCTTGGCGCAGGATTTTCGGTGATGCTTTTGCCAAAGGCGAAACGGTGAAAGCTTCAACGCATCTTGCAGAAGGAATATCGCGTATCCAATCTTTATTAGTCAGCACAGCAGCGCATGTAGACGAACTGGTGGATGCAGTACGTGATTTTGGTGTGTCTATTTTGCCAGCAAGTTTTTACCGTATTCCACATATGCGGCAACCGACTTGGCCTCAAGCTACGACATTAAACAAGAATGTCCAAGTTTTTGCTACTTGGCAGATCAGTAAAAATGCCATTCAAGGTCGAGCGGTAAAATCTGGTGACATTCTGTCGAGGCAAGGCGGACTTTGGTTTGACGTGGGAGTGAACGGTGGTCTACCTCTTCCTGCGGGTTTTCGAGTTCAGTGGCGAATTACTAACACGGGTGTAGTCGCGCTTGCACGGAATAGCGGTCGGGGTGAATTTTACGTTGCCCAGCGTGGTAACCGTCGATGGGAAGAGCTACAGTATCGTGGTGTTCATATTGCTGAAGCATTTATTATACGCAGCAGCGACAATGTGTTAGTCGGGCAAAGTCCACCTTTTAATGTAGTGATAGAATGACTCTCAACGCTATTCCTGAGAAGCAGAACCAACCAAAATTCATACGGCTTTTGCGGGCTCGTTCGGAAACCTACCGATGTGCAGTTCATTGGCAGATTGTCCAACTTATTTTTACAGTGCTAGTACCTGTGGGTTGTGCGATTACTGGTCTCCTTTTTACACAGACTCGTCCGTACGTTGCTATGATCGCGATTGCAGTCACACTTCTCGATATCGCCATCTTAGATCGCGCTGTGAAGCGGCAATTAAAGATCGCTGCCCTAATTTGCGAGGAGTTCGATTGCCAGCTACTTGATATCCCATGGGACAGCTTCACTGCAGGCAAGTGTCTCCAACCTGAAACAATTATAAAAGCCGACCGGCATTGGTCTAGTGGAGATAGCAAGTTAGTCAACTGGTACCCTAAAGTAGTGGCTTGGGCGCCTATGTATTTGGCTAGGATCGTCTGCCAGAGAACTAATCTTTGGTATGATGCTACGTTACGTGAAAAATACGGAAGTTTTCTGCTTTCTGGTGCGCTGTTAATCACCATCATGTTCGTTGTGGCCGGACTGGTAGTTAATCTATCCGTTGATGACTTTGTAGTGACAATATTTGCCCCGTGTGCCCCACTACTTTCTTGGGCATTACGCGATTTTTTCAAACAACGTGATGCGGCAGATGCTCAAAAAATGGCACGCTCCGAGGCTGAATCGCTTTGGGAGTTAGCGATTACGGGTGGCTGCTGCCAAGATGAATGTGCACGACGTTCTCGCGAGTTTCAAAACACTATCTTTCAAAGGCGCGTTTCCAACCCACTGATTTTTCCTCTGATTTATAATTGGCTGAGAGCAGGAATGGAGGTTGACATGAATCTGGGTGCGGAAGATTTACTTAGAAAAGCCGGGATAACTATAGTGGCATCGCCACCAAGTTGACTGAAATGATCAGTTTCCTGTCTCTATACGCAGAAAATTTCTCCATTATATTGGGTTGAAGAGGAATTTCTTTCAACGCTTCATGTAGAAATAATGATATATTATATTTACATGAAAATAAATATTCAATTCTGAGATGCTGCGACTGCTAGACTGAATACAGTAATGGGGTCTTGGTAGTCGTCTTTGATAGTTCTCTCCACGATCGTTTGTCGACGACCACAACCGATACCCGACGACCTGTTACCCCCCCGCATTGCCGCCTTTAACTATTCACCGACCAGCGTCCAGAATCCCAGCTTGCGCTTATGCTGCGTCTTTAAGCGGGTCACAAAAGCTTTGTGGGTTTCCATGTCGCTTGTCACTGTCAGCATTGGCGCAAGCAGCCGACAGGAGGCGAGATCCTTGGCTGCATAGGAATAATAGCGGGAAAGCGCCTTATCCAGCACGGCCTCGACCAGCAGGCGGTAAAGAAGCGTCGCCTCGTTGGGATATGATTCAGACAGACGATCGGCAGCCGGACGGAGTGTCCCGTAATCACGCCCGTCCAACTCTGTCGTATGCTCCCGCACGAGATTGGCAGCAGCGTCGAGCGCTGGCCATTCAAGAAAAGTGGAAAGGGCTACGCTCCTGACCGGGAAATTGCGGATGTGAGTGAGTGCCTGTTCTTCAGCATCAATCGCATCGTAATCGCTGAGATGGCGTTGGTACGCCCGCCAGTGCGGCAGGCTCAGGCGTTGCTGAAAGACTTTCCATCGCAGGGACTGGGCCTGGTCGCGGTCGCCCACGGCTTCGCACGCTTCGATCCGAAGGTCATCGTTTTCCCAGCGGAACCGGGATGTCTCATCGGTCTCCCGGTCGAGCCACTCGAGCGCCTCATGGGAGCGCTCCTTGTCCAGCAGTCGGCGTGCAACATCGCCGATAGAGGCGGACTGACGTTCACTCAGGCTGACTGCTTCGATATAGGCATCGACGTCACCCATCGCGTCGGCCAGATCCTTCAGGTGACCGAGGGTCTGCATCCGCCCGATGTCGGTACGATAGTCTCCCTTCGCTTTTGAAGCGGGAAGGTCGTACAGTCGTGCAAGAAGCGTGCTTCTGAGTATGGCCGCGCCCGCAGTCCCCAGTGCCTCGCCGCACGATGCGATCAGCTGGTCACAGGTGCCATACCCATCCGCATCGAGAAGCGTGAGCAGATCCCTGACGGTGACAGCCGGATCCCGGCCAGCCTGTCGTCCCCAGAGGGTACCAAGGTCGGAGGCCGCTTCGCGAAACACATCTGACAGGTAACCGGAACTGTCATCAGAGCGCTCATAGACGGAAGGAGCAAGTTCCACGAGAATACGCATCGCGGAAATGGCCTGTCCGACATCCGTCGTTGCAACATCATCGAGAATGGATTGGCGCAAGGCATCGAGTTCGGTCGCAAGGGGTTTGATCCGATCCCAGGGCAGGAATCCACGGGAACGCTGGATCGTTCGCAGTCTTTTCTCGATCTCCTTGCCAAGTTTGTCTTTCGCATGGGTAGCTGTCAGCGCCATGCGCAGCTTTCGGGTGAGCACGGCATCCTGTTCCGACAACTCGACCAGAAGGTCCGCAAGCCGATCCGCACCAAGGGCTTTCAGATTTTCTTTCGTGACGGTCGTGCCGACTTTCGCGGATGCGGCGAATTTGCGGGTGACAGGTTTTGTAGAAGGAGTGCGGGCCATGAATACAGATTATGACCGTGCCCTCAGGGACGCAAGAAAATGTCGTTGCCATCAAAAAGAGGAAAAAGGGCTAATGGCGCTGCCCTCGCGCCGGCAAGGGTTCGCGTCAGCGCGCTGACGCCGCCCGATGGGGTGTCCCCGATCTTCCTGCGCTGCGCTCCGTGCAGATCTGGAGATACCCCTCCCCAGCGGTCGCCCTTGCCGTTGCTACCCCGCTGCTCGCCGCGAGGCAGAGGAACAGCGGGGGCTGTTCCTCGCGGAACAAAGGGCAAAGATCATGACCGGCAACACCAACACGGCGACCGATTTCCGCAATACCATTCTTAACGGCGACAGCGTGCAGCTTATGCGCGCACTCCCCCGCAATGCGGTGGATTTCATCCTGACAGACCCGCCTTACCTTGTGAACTATCAGGGCAGGGATGGGCGGAAGGTGCGCAACGATGACAATGCGCGCTGGCTCCGGCCCGCTTTCAACCAGATGCACCGTGTCCTGAAATGGGGCGGGTTTGCTGTTTCGTTCTATGGCTGGAACCGTATCGACCTGTTCGCCGATGCCTGGAAGGCGGCGGGGTTCCGCATGGTCGGGCATATCGTCTTTCGCAAGTCCTACTCGTCCTCTTCCCGGTTTCTCCGGTATGAACACGAAAGCGCCTACCTGCTGGCCAAGGGCAACATGACACCGCCCGCAAAGCCCATCCCGGACGTGATCGACATGCCCTATTCGGGCAACAAACTGCACCCGACGCAAAAGCCGGTAGCGGCGCTCCTTCCCCTCGTGGAAACTTTCTGCCCGGTGGGTGGGCTGGTTCTGGACCCGTTCGCCGGTTCGGGTTCGTCCCTGGTCGCGGCGCAGCATCTTGGCCGCGACTGGCTGGGAATGGAACTGGACCCGGACCACGCGGCCACGGCAACCCGCCGGCTGGCCTGGCACGGGGCAGGGAGGGAGGCGGCGTAAGCCGCCCCCTTCTTCCCATTACTGGACACGGCCGGAAAATCGCGCCGGTCCATCAGGACCGGCGGCGGGCACGCGCTGCAACCCTGCACGTGCGGCGCTCGCCGGCGGGGCCGGCTCGCGGAGAGTATGGCCGGAAAGAGAACGTTTCTGGCATCGGGGCTACAACGCTGCCAGGACAACACGCCGCGTCCACGGCGCGAGCGGAAGGCGCCAACAGGTTGCGCCTCGGTCATAGTCGGCGCGCTCCGCGCGCTGTCCTGATCGTGAAACCAGTGTAGGAAAGTCCGATGCTATTTCATGGATATTCCTGAAACGTCGCGGCATGTGTGTGGTGTTCCTCCTTGTGGAAAGGACACGATCCATGCTGCTCGGTCTCGGTATTGTCCTTGGCTTCGCTAGTATCGGCTTTCTGTGCTGGCTACTGTTTCTGTGCGCGGTTTATGCTGCCCCTCTGTTCGTGGCGGCGATGGTCTACACCATGCTCTACGACCATGGTGTGCTGTCCGGCGCCCATGCCGTTTTTACAGGTATCGCCGCCGCGATTCTTGTTCTGGCGTTCGGTCAGGCGATCCTCGCCTCCTCGCGTGATCCCGCCCTGCGGGTGGCGGTGTCAGCGCTGCTTGCCCTGCCGGCCGCGCTGGCGGGGTTCGGCACCACGCTGGGTTTCAGCGGTATGGGCGATATGGGCACCATTCCGGCCTACCTCTTCGCGACCTTCGGGGCGCTGTGTGTCGGCGGGGCCGCGTGGGCACGGCTCTGCGCCATTCAGCCCGCATGACCAGCGGGTTGCCGGGTGGCGCCCCTCGACCAGGGCCGGAAAGGCCAGCGCGGTGAGATCAGTCCGTATCGTAGGCATGAACGCGGCTCCGGAGCAGTCAGGCGAGGGACTTTCCCGCTTCGTGGCAGGCGACACGAACACGACCGGACAGCGTGACGGACACCAGAGCAGGCACTGACATGAGCGGCCAGCCCTGCTGACGTGAATGATACGGCAGCATCCCTTTCAGGTTTGCGACCCAGAGGTGCCGGAAACATGGTGTTGCCTGAGCCCTCGTTCGGGCGGCGGATATCATCCGATGTATCTTGCGGCAGGTCAGCCAGTTCCCCCGACAACCCGCGCCCCTGTCACGGAACACGACGAACTGACCTGTCTCTCCACAGGGCTGACGGCGCCGCACACCATGGCCTCTCGATATGGCCGATCTGCCCGAAGACCGGCTTTGCCTCGCCCGGCTGTGGCGCAACGGCGGCTCGCAACTTTTTTCCCCTGGGCTTCGCCCATTCCTCGCGGTCCAAAAAAATTCCGTGCCGCCGTCCTCCGCGTTGCTCCGGCCTGCAAGCAGGTGCGCCGCCAGTCGTCTCCGGGCTGACGATGGCCATCGAGGCCGTGGTGGTCGCGGCCCGATACAAGCCAGGAGACAGGACAATGATCATCGGTTCATTCAAGAAGGTCGGCGAGGGTTACGAAGGCGAAATCGTCACCCTGACACAGAAAATCCGGGGTATCCGCTTCGTGCCCGAAGCCAACCGGGCCAGCGACAATGTTCCCAACTTCCGGGTGCAGATCGGCAAACTCGAAGCCGGGGCGGCCTGGATCAAGCACACCACGGACTGGCGCGAATATCTCAGCGTGAAGCTGGACGATCCGACTCTTTCCGGTCCGATCTTTGCCAGCCTCTTCGAAGAGGAAGGTGGTGCCTACAACCTGGTCTGGAGCCGCCAGCGCCCGCGCAACGGGGACTGACCACCCCACACTGGCCCTTCCCGGCTCAGCCGGGAAGGGTTGCTGCTCACGGGTTACGCGATGGCATCAATACCGTTCATGTTGCGCGATCATATGATCTCCAATTGCCGGCTTCTCACTGGATGACGCGCCGTGGATACTGAACGTCCGGGCAGGCGTCGCCACCCGTTCTCAGACAAACGAGGGAGGGCGTCATGCCCGGAGCACACTGGCACGACCAGGCGCGGTACGAGTATCTGCGCAACGCGATCCCGGCGGAACTCGGCTGGGAATATCTTCGGCGCAATCGTCGCTATCGCGACGAACAGCGCGCCTGCGCGGACCTGTCTCCCGACGATCCGGCCCAGGAGGAATTCGCCCGACGCTGGGGACCGCGATTTCGCCGCCGATCCTGATCAGCGCTTCAGCGCGCTGACCGCGCTCTGGTCGCGTCTGGCCCTGCCGACGATCCTGGTCATCCGGCCATTGCCACTAGCCCAGACGCTGACCCCGCGTCGTCTCGATCTTCTGGCGCTGTCCGATGTGCGTTTTGTCGAAACATACGACGGAATCTACATTTGTTGTGTCTGCGCTGGCGTGACCTGGCAGCTCTGGATGGAACACCAATGGCCGGGGCCGCACCATTATGTTTTCGAGCAGGCATACGACAGCTTCACGCCATTGCGGGCTCACGAGACAATCCGCTTCTGGCGGGTGCTCGCGGGATTCCCGGATCCCGGTCCGTGGCACAGGATGTCGGCGCAGTCCATTGCGCGCCACATTCTCGCCCTTCGTGTCAAAGACGCTCTTGCCATGGGCGTCAGCGAAAGGGTGATCGCCGATCGCCTTCTCGGTGAACCGACGGCGCGCGCCTATGACTGGCCGGATATTTCCGGGCGCGGGCGGTTCCGTCGTCTCAAGAATCTGGCGGACCGGCTGATTGAAGGCGGTTACCGCGATCTCATGGGTTATCCATTGTCGCGCCGCAGGTGAGTGCAGGGCCGCATCCGTCCGCATTGTTTTGCCCCTGATTTTCATGACGACTCCCTGATCACAGAGAAGCACAAAAAGCTGTTTTGCCTGAATGTATTTTCGAAGGCGTGCGGCAAATGGCGGTGTTCGGGTGGTGAAAAGGACTGGTTCTTGTTTCATTTCATGGACGCTTTTGTCGTCGATAAAAACGTCCATTCCCTGAGCCGCCGATTATCCACCAGCGTCCCTCCATACACCCCGCTCTCCGCCGGGTGTTGCATTGAAGGGAGACATGGTCATGGCGATCGCACCACGCCTGATGCGTGTTCGTGAGGCGGCCCGGTTTCTGGGCATCTCGCTCCGCACGCTCGAAAAACACCGCACCTACGGCACCGGGCCGCTCTATCGGAAAGTCGGCGGGCGGGTTCTGTATTCCGTCGAGGACATGATGGCCTGGACCGCCGGGGGCGCGCGCCATTCACCGTCGGAGGCGACGTCGAGCCGTGTCTTTCCGGCGCGCCCGCTGACCCCCGAAGAACGGGAGAGCCTGTGATGGCCGCCGATGAAAGCTGGCGGGAGCCAGACCGCCGCTTCGTGGTCAGCGGTCCTGCCCGGCCCCGTGATCAGCGCGATCTGATGGGTCGACCGTTCTTCGCGCTGGCCAGGCGTCCGCGCTTCGAGCCAGTCCGTTACCGGTCCCGACAGATCGATGTGATCGTCCGGGCATCGGCGGACGAAGGTATGGCCACAATCTGGGATGCCGACGTGTTGCTCTGGCTCGCGGGCCAGATTGTCGAGGCTCTCAATCATGGCCGCTGGGTGTCACGCCATGTCCGCTTCACGCCGTGGCAATTGTTCCACGATCTTGGCTGGGCAGACGGTGCACACCAGTACCGCCGTCTTCGCGGTGCTCTGGTGCGTCTGGAGACCACGCGGGTCGCCACCAGCCTACGCAACCCTGCCGACTGGCCAGCGCAATCCTTCGCCTGGATCAGTGACCTGGGAATTTCCAGAACAGAGGGTGTGTCGCTGACCCTGCCGATCTGGTTCATGGAAGGTGTTTGCGACTGCTCCCGCGTCCTCACCCTCGACCCCGCCTATTTCCGGCTGGCCGGTGGTCTGGAACGCTGGCTTTACCGTCTGGCGCGCCGCCATGCGGGTAGGCAGAAGGCTGGGTGGACGTTCGATGTGGGGGAGCTTCATGCCCGTTCCGGCAGTCTCACCCCGTTGCGCAATTTCATGATCGATATCGGCACCATCGTGCGCCGCCAGAGTATTCCAGGATACGATTTTCAGCTCGTTTCCGGCGGAAAACCGGGAGTCCTGCGCATTGTTCCAACGGGTCGATCCACAGTGCCTGGGGAAAACCATGTGGATTCTACCGTTGCTTCAGATGCGGAACATACCGTTGGTGCAGGTGCGGAATTACCGTTGCTACAGGTGCAAAAACCCGTCGAAGCATCTGATTCAAAAGGAGAAAATGGACCCGTAACTTATATAACTAATATAATAACTTATTATGTAGGGGATTTCGGTCTTTCGGACCCCTTCCCGATAGCTCGATCGGGGTATGGAAAAAAGGCTCGGGAAGCGGTCGCGGATCGCCTGGCAGGTGTCCCATGATCGCCCGTTCTTTTCCGCCGCAGGGCGATGCGCTCACCACCGTCGAACTGACCTGGATCGAGAAGCGTATCGAGCACTGGATCCGGTTCGGGCACCCTGTCGAGGATCGCATTCTGGATCGCCGGCGCAGGCTGATGAGCTTCACGCCGGACAGCGTGTTCGCCTTCATCCGCTGGGCTGCGAACGATTTCGGAACCGTTGTGTCCCGCATCGACATCGTGCGGGCGGTCGGGGCTCAGGAAGCCTGCCAGACCGTGCCCTTTGTACGCCCCGGTGGTGAGAGCCTGCTGCGGCAGAGCGGCTGGCCCAAGGTACGTCGGGTGCTGGAGGCGATCGACGGCGTGGAGGCGCTGGGAATTGATCCTGCGGCTGCCTGTCCCGATCATTGGCGGCACCTGCATCACCGCCTCACAGCGGTGCAGGAGCCGCGTCCCTACACGTACCAACGCCACGAGGCGTGGCTACGCCGGAGGGCCGCGTCATGACCCGGCGCGCATGGTTCTTCTCCACGTATCTCGCCGTGCTCGGCGTGGGCGCTTCACTGGCGTTTCATCCCACGCCGCGCTGGGTCTGGAACGAGACGGCCAGCGTTCCGGTGGGCCTGTATCGCATCCAGCCCACAGTCCCGGTGCGCGTCGGCGACATTGTCGCCATCCGTCTGCCAGAGCGCGAAGCGACGCTGCTGGCGTCACGCGGTTACCTGCCGTTCGGCGTGCCGCTGCTCAAGCTTGTGGCAGCGCTGGCGGGCCAGAGTGTCTGCCGCATCGGCATCCACGTCACCATCGACGGCAAGCCCGTCGGCGATGCGAAGACCGTCGATCATCGGGGCCGAAAATTGCCGGTCTGGCAGGGCTGCCAACGCCTCGGGCCGGGGCAGGTGTTCGTCATGAACGCCGCCGTGCCAACCAGTCTGGACGGGCGGTATTTCGGCGTCCTGTCGATGGACACCGTCATCGGGCGTGCCGTGCCGGTTTATGTCCGCACGGGCGAGGCGGAGCAACCGCTCCCGCATTTCGATCCCCTCCCGGATCTGCGCGATCCGGTGCGGGAACGGCCGCTTCTGGGACCGCCAATGATGCCCGTGAAACAGAGCGAACCGCCCATTCAATGATGGTGACATGGTCGTCGGATTTTCCGTCATCCCTACCATTTACGAAAGGATTTTTCCCATGAGCCAGATCGGATTTTTCACCCGCACCGCCGATGGATTTGCCGGACGCGTGCGGACCCTGTCGCTGGACGCCGAACTGACCTTCGTGCCAGCGGAAAACAATGGCGCGGAGCATGCTCCGGATTATCGCATCCATCTGGGCGACGGGGATACTGGCCCCGAGCTGGGCGCGGGATGGAAACGCACCGGGGAACGTGCCGGCGAGTATGTTTCTGTGCTTCTGGACGATCCCACTTTCATGCAGCCAATCCGCGCTACGCTGTTCCAGGCTGGGCGTGGCGGACGGGAGTGGCAGTTAGTCTGGAACCGGCCCACAAAACGCCTAAGAGGCCGGGAATGAGCACCCGGTTTTTTATGTCCGCCGGCGTGCTGGCCCTGCTCACGCTGCCGCTCTCGCCGACCATCGCCCGCGCCCAGCATTTTGATGATCTGGTGCGTCAGGCGGCGGAGCAAAACGCGATCCCGGCAACGTGGGTATGGGCGGTGCTCCGTGCCGAAAGTGCTGGCGATCCACATGCGGTCTCCAGCGCCGGCGCGATGGGCCTGATGCAACTCATGCCCGGCACCTGGCGGGATGCCCGGCGCACACTTAACCTGGGTGCCGATCCCTTCGATCCACATGACAATATCGCGGCCGGGGCAGCCTATCTGCGATGGCTGTACGACCGTTATGGCGATGCGGGATTCCTCGCCGCCTACAATGCCGGACCTGGTCGCTATGATGATCATCTGGCGACTGGCCGGCCATTGCCGGCCGAGACGGTTTCCTATGTCGCGCAGGTCCGGACTTTGATCAGAAACCCGATCATTTCCTCCGCCGGAGTTCTGTCGAAAATCGTGGCCGACTGGCGAGCCGGATCACTCTTTATCGGAGCAAGAAAAACGGCTCAACAATCTAGCCGGCAGATCCCAAATTCCGTGGAGAAAAACGCTGTCCAACTCCATCCCTTTCCAGTGGAATTTTTACCGTCGCGGGATGGTTTGCTGCGTGCCGATTTTTTCGTCGCTCGCTTTGTGCCAGAGCAGGAAGGCGATGTGCGGGCAGAGGTCATGAAACCATGAGATCAGGAAAGGGAAGAGGGGAATGGGGGCACGGCAAGATTAAAGGGCGCGGCACTCCGTCCGGCCCAAACCTGCGGTTTTGTCTGTCTGCACATGGGGTTGGCGTCCCGCTTTGCAGCACTGTCGATTTTCAGGCCGCAGTGCGGCGGTTTTCCGGAAACGGGCCGTATCCAGCCAGTCTTGACGGCACTGTGCGGGAAACGGCGGTGAAGTGCGGTGCTGGCCATGTCGTCTGACGATGATAGCCGCTTTCAGGTCCGGCCGGGCCGCATCCGGGGCAAGGGGGGCGGAAAGACAAGAAGTTTTCTCTCGCGGATGCGCGCAACCGTGCGGCGGTCGGGCACGTCCCGTTCTCTGCGAAATCATGCCACCTCTGGCCCGTATGCGCCCGGTGGTTCCGGCGGCACCGCCCCACGTCGCGGTGGGCGATCCGGCGTCCGGAAAGGACGCGGTGCCGCCTTCGCGCGGGCACGGCATATCGCGGGCTGGCAGCATGCGAAATCCGGCAGACGCCGCGTTATCGTCAAGTCGCGCATGATCCGTGGGCCGGGCCGTGATGGCAGGGCGCGCGCCCACCTCAATTACATCCAGCGTGACGGCACGTCCCGCGAGGGGCAGCGCGGGCAGCTTTACGGCCCGGAAGCCGATCGTGCCGATGGCGATGCCTTCCTCGAACGCGGGCATGACGACCGGCATCAGTTCCGCTTCATCGTCTCGCCGGAGGATGCCGAGCAGATGCAGGATCTGAGTGCCTTCACGCGCGACCTGATGACGCAGATGGAGACGGACCTCGGCACAAAACTCGACTGGGTTGCCGTCAATCATTTCAACACCGGCCATCCTCATGTCCATATCGTTATCAATGGCCGCGACGATCAGAGGGAGGATCTGGTCATCAATGGCGACTACATCACCCAGGGCGTGCGGGAACGGGCGACCGAACTGGTGACGCTGGAGCTGGGTCCGGAAACGGTGTTGGAGCAACGTCGCAAACTGGAGAACATGGTCGGGCAGGACCGCTTCACGCGGATCGACCGGCAGTTGCTGGCGTTGGCGGAAGATGGTCCGATCGACATGCGTGGCGAGCAGGGGAGCGATCATGTCCTGCGGCAGCGGCGGCTTGCGAAACTGGAGCGGATGGGCCTCGCCAGTCAGACCGAGCCAGGTGTGTGGACGCTCGCGCCGGAGACGGAGAAAACGCTGCGCGAACTCGGGGAGCGGGGCGACATCATCCGCGCCATGAACCGGGCGATGCGCGAGCAGGGGCGTGCGCCGGATCCCGGCCTGTTCGTGTTCCATGGCCCGGCTTCACGCGACACGGTGGAGGGGCGGATCCTTGACCGCCATCTCTCCGACGAACTGGGCGAGCAGATCGGGCTGGTCATCGACGGGGTGGATGGGCGCACCCATCATGTCGCCGGGATCGACCCGGTTTCCCTGGAAGAGGTGCGAAACGGGAGCATTGTCGCGGTCGGCCCAGAGGTCGCAGGCCCCCGTCCCGCTGACCGGGAAATCGTGTCGGTCGCGAGCCGTGACGGTGTCTATCGCGCGGACGCGCATCTTGCGCATGCGCGGTCCATGCCACGTATTCCCGGGGGCGATGCCAACACCTATGTCGCTTCCCACGTGCGCCGCCTGGAAGCCCTGCGTCGTGCTGGCGTTGTCGAGCGTATCGAGGACGGGAGGTGGCAGATCCCCGGTGACTATCTGGAACGGGCTGCGGCGTATGATACGAGCCGCGCGAAACAGATGTCCGTGCGCGTCCTGTCCAGTCTCGATCTCGAGGCCCAGATCACGGCGGATGGTGCGACATGGCTGGACCGGGGGCTCGTCTCGCGCGGCAGGTCGAATGTGGTCGATGCCGGGTTCGGTCATGAGGTGACCGAGGCCCGGAAGCAGCGTCAGGATATGCTGATCGAGCGTGCCGATGCATGGCGCGACAGGGAAGGGCATGTCCGCTACCGCAAGGGCCTGCTGGCGACGCTGGAGCAGCGGGAACTGGACCGTGTCGGCCAGGAGCTGGGGGCGTCGCGCGGGACGTCGTACCGCACCATGTCGGACGGGGAGAAAATGCGCGGCACGCTGAAGGAGAAGGTCCGGTTGGCCAGCGGCACCTACGCGCTGGTCGAGAACGCCCAGGAGTTCGTGCTAGTGCCCTGGAAGCCTGTCATCGACAACCGGATCGGCCAGGAGATCACCGGCGTCATGCGCGGGGGCGCCATGGACTGGCAACTCGGACGGCAGCGGGGGCTGGGATTGTGACGATACGTAATCCTACATTGACTTTGTGCAGGATTATTTGATTGAGAAATTCAATTCCCTGTAGAGGATGAAATCATTAATGCACGTTACGCCAAATGTCTTGCATATATCGGGTATTTTTCGGCGCGAGCGTGTTGCGCTTGGTTTGGAACCCTCTTTTGTGACGACGATGCGATCTGGTTTGACCATAGCTGCGGCAATAAGAAACGGGTCGCGGCCGATCTGTTCCATCTCAACGTCATCCAGATCAGGTGCATATCCGAGAGCTAATACACGCTGCACAGTGGCGCGATCAGGGCTTTCCTCAAGAACTAAAGCCTCCTTTACGTCTGCCCGTTTTAGCCATTCAGCGAGCGGCCCGTTCGAAGGCGTGACTTCATTATAGATTTCCAGGGGTATTTTCACGCAGTTCTGGCTTCCCATTTCCAGAAGCCATTCCCAGAACTGAGGAATTCGGTCGATCGGATAGTAGTCTCCGTGAGCACGAATCAGAACGTTTGCGTCGAGCAGATAGAGCGTCATGCAGCGAAGCTTCGCTCTTGAAGAAGGGTGTCGACAGACGTCGGACGCACGCCCAGAATCTTCGCAGCTCTTGTGTGGGTCAGTGTTTCACCCTGGAGCGCACGACGAACCACATTCAGAAGGCTTGTTCCCAGGCGATGGCGACGAACCATGTAATACGAAGGGCCACTACCAGTTGATTTCGACGTCCGTTGCTTCTGTTCCCGCCAACGTGCGGCGAATGCCTGAAACACAGCTGCCGCAAGTTCATCGGAAATCTTGCCCGTGCTCGCGAGACGGTAGGTGACCACCGCCTGACTGACATTCCATGTCTGGGCGATATGGGCGGTCGCCGTGATAACTTCCGCTACATCGGCGTTGTTCAGATCGGGGAGGAGCGGGTCGGTTTCTCGCGGCAGGAGAAACTCCCCCGCAACCTTGTTGCAGAACCGCTCGATCGCGTTTTCAGATACGCTTCCAAGTGGTCCGCTGATACCACTTTCACCGATCCAGAGATGTGCGAGTTCGTGCATCAGAGTGAAGGCGCGAGCAGGAGCCGCGTCATTGTCGTTGATGACGACAAAAGGTGCGACGTCGTCCGCCAGGGCGAACCCACGAAAGATGTTCTCACCGATATCGGAATGATGAGAACCAAGATCGCCCAGCAGAAGGACATAAATCCCCGTCTTTTCCGCTGCCGCGCGGAGCAACGTGAATAGTGCTACCGGATCTTTCGCCGCCCGCTGCTCATCTACAGTGACGGCCAGTGCAGCCCGGATCGAAGAGACGACTGGCTGGGAGCCTCTTTTCATGGTCGCCGATCCAACGAATGGGAGACGTAGCTCTTCGTCCTCGTCTTCCAGCACTTCGCGGAGGAGTTGTTGGCGGGCTTTTACGTCCCGAACCAGAGCGTCGAGCAACGCATTCTCTCGAACCGATCCGCGACTCCCGGCGATTGTACGAAAATCTTCGCCCCGTTCTCCGCGCTGTGGAGGATGGGGAAGGTAGAACGATACCAGCGGACGCCGATATGCCGCAGCCGCTTTCTGGAGAAGTGTCTCAGTCAGGGGGCGCTCGCCCATTTCGATTGCGCGCAGTTTCTCGACGGCTGTCAGCTTCGCACTGTCCTTCAGCGCAAGCTTTTCCGCTGCCTCCTCAAGGGATAGCCCTGCGGTCTCCCGCGCCCAGGTCATCATCCCAGGATTGATTTGCACGGTGTGGGCCATTGACTCTCAAAAATTATGCCGTCTGTTGTGACTGGATGATCGTACCTTGTGCGAAGAGTACTGCCAAGCGGTGAATGCGTGCGATGCCGGCTGCCGCTCTCATGTGAGCTAATGGTTCATCTTGGATGCGTCGTCCAGCGCGGCAAGGATGACGTTTCCATTGATCCCGATCGCATCCGTGATGTCGAGAAATTCGATCACATCGATCCGACGCTCGCCGGTCTCGTATTTTGCAACATAGGACTGGGGCTTGCCGAGCCGTTCCGCCAGTGTGGCCTGGGTCAGTCCCTTGTCGCGCCTTGCTGCGATCAGCAATTCCATGAGACGGTGCTGTCGCGGAGAGCGCAGCGATTTCGGCATAGGGTGCGGTTCCAGTTGAAACTGAGGAACCGTCCCAATAATCCCGTATCGGGATTATCCCATTTCAGGATATGATCTGCGGACCTGAAGGAAAGGGCAGGATCATGACGTCCCAACCCGAGAACGGAGCCATTCCAGCTGATGAGGCACCGGACTGTCCGCTGCTGACGGCGTATGACCATCTCCATCATATCACCTATCTCCGCCTCCTTGATGCCAAGGAAGCAGGCGCCGACTGGCGCGAGGTGGCGCGGATCGTGCTCGGCCGTGATCCGGCAATCGACAGGGACGGCGCGCGGCGATGCTGGGACTCGCATATGGCGCGGGCGCGCTGGATGCGTGACACCGGCTATCGTCAGCTCCTGACCATTCCTGGTGGAAAGACGCCGCATTGAACGCTCCATCCGATTTCTTACACAAAGACCGCCGATTACCGCACGGCTCCTGAATTATCTTGCCCCGCGCGTGGTTATTCCTCCTGACGGACGGATCATCATCCTGTCACGGAGGTCTTCATGTCCGCGTCTCGTGTGGCCTGGGGCCAGGTGATCCTGGTCCTCACGATCATGTCGCTGTTCTGGTGGGCCGCAACCGAGTGGACCGCCTGGCGTCTGGGGTTCCAGCCTGAACTCGGGCGGCCCTGGTTCATGTTCGCTCACCGCTGGCCTGTCTACGCGCCGCCGCTTTTCTTCTGGTGGTGGTATGAGTTCGATGCCTATGCGCCCGGCATTTTCGTGCATGGCGCGCGGATTGGTGTTGCAGGCGTTGTTCTGGCCGTCATCGTGGCCTTCGCCCTGTCGATCTGGCGGGCGCGGGCAAGGCGTCGGGCCGAAACCTATGGTTCGGCCCGCTGGGCCACCTCTCGCGATATCCGCACAGCGGGATTGCTGGGCGAGAGCGGGGTCGTTCTTGGGAAATACCGCCGGGCCTATCTCCGGCATGACGGTCCCGAGCATGTGCTGTGCTTCGCGCCGACCCGCTCGGGCAAAGGGGTGGGGCTGGTCATTCCGACCCTGCTGACCTGGTCCGGCTCAGCAATCATCCACGATATCAAGGGTGAGAACTGGCAGCTTACGGCGGGATTTCGCGCGACCTTCGGGCGCGTGCTGCTGTTCGACCCGACCAATCCGGCATCGGCCGCCTACAATCCTCTGCTGGAGGTCCGTCTGGGGGAATATGAAGTCCGCGATGTGCAGAACATCGCCGATATCCTGGTCGATCCGGATGGCGCGCTGGAGCGACGCAACCACTGGGAAAAAACCTCGCACGCGCTGCTGGTCGGCGCGATCCTGCATGTGCTTTATGCCGAAGCCGACAAGACGCTCGCCGGTGTGGCGAAATTCCTCTCCGACCCGAAACGGTCCATCGAGACGACCCTGTCCGCCATGATGCGGACGAATCATCTGGGGGAGAAGGGGCCACATCCCGTCGTGGCGTCCGCCGCACGGGAACTGCTCAACAAATCGGATAACGAACGCTCAGGCGTGCTCTCCACCGCCATGTCGTTTCTTGGGCTCTATCGTGATCCCGTGGTAGCGATGGTGACCAGAAAATGCGACTGGCGGATTGAGGATCTCGTATCCTCGGCGCGACCGGCCTCACTTTATTTCGTCGTGCCGCCTTCGGATATCAGCCGCACCAAGCCGTTGATCCGGCTGATGCTCAACCAGATTGGACGCCGTCTGACGGAAGATCTGGAGGCGGCGGCCAGACGGCGAAAGCTGCTTCTCATGCTCGACGAATTTCCGGCATTCGGGCGGCTGGATTTTTTCGAGAGCGCGCTGGCGTTCATGGCGGGCTACCGGATCCGGGCCTTCCTGATCGCCCAGTCGCTGAACCAGATCGAGAAGGCATACGGGCCGAACAATTCGATCCTCGACAATTGCCAGGTCCGCGTCAGCTTCGCGACCAATGACGAACGGACCGCCAGACGGGTGTCGGATGCCCTGGGCACGGCAACGGAGCAGCGGGATTCCACCAATTATGCCGGGCATCGCCTGTCGCCCTGGCTTGGGCACCTCATGGTTTCCCGGCAGGAAACCGCCAGGCCGCTCCTGACCGTGGGCGAGGTCCAGCAACTCCCCGATCACGAGGAACTGGTGATGCTGTCGGGCTGCCCGCCGATCCGCGCCCTGAAGGTGCGTTATTATCAGGATCGTCGCTTTACCACGCGCATCCTGCCGCCACCCGATCCGGCAGCGTTCGTGTGTGACGAGGATCGTATGATTGACGTGTGGTCTGCACGAGTGGTCGCAGATGACGCGCCGAGTGTGCCGTCGCCCCCGGATGCCGGATCCGATACCGACGACGCCAACAGTGGCGTCCGTCGGGAGCCAGAGTTGCCCGAGCATGAGGATATTGCGCCTGAGCGGCCTGATCCGGCCGCCGAATTCGAAATTCCTGACAGCGACCCTGAGGTCGAGGCGCAGCGCGCGGCGGAATTGCGGCGACAGGGGAATATCATCCGCCAGGCCGGCATGGATCGGAATGACGGGCTGGAACTGGGAGGAAACTGACCATGCACAAGCGCAGCCGACGCCTGAACGTCTATTTCGACCCCGACATCCATAAGCAGCTCGAGGCCCGTGCCGTGCGGCGGGATATTTCAAAGTCCGCCCTGGTGGAGACGGCGGTGCTGTCGTTCCTGACGGACGATGCCACTGAGAGGCAGGAGGCGGCGACCTCGCGCCGCCTCGACCGGCTGTCGCGCCAGATGGCCGGGCTGGAGGAAGATCTTTCGATCCTGGCGGAGACGGTCAGCCTGTTCGTCCGGTTCTGGCTGACCAGCACGCCACCACTTCCGGAGGACGCGCGGGCATCCGCCCGCGCCATGGGGCTTGAACGGTTTGAAGGCTTCCTGACCGCGTTGGAACGCCGGCTGGCGACGGGGGATCGATTCCTGCGCGACCGTCAGCGCGATGTCGCGGCACGGCAGGATCCGTCGGGCACCGATCCCGCCTGAATGCTCCCAATTACATACGCTTTTACCGCATCCCCCGAAATCCTTGTTGCCAGCAGATAAATCCGCTCCCTTCTAATGATCCCCGTCGTCGTCCGGAGAGGCCGGATGATCCGTAAAAACGGGGATTCCCATGGCGGTTACACCGATTGAAAGTGGTGCCCGACAGCGTGGCATGTCCATGCTGCGCACGGCGATGGGACCGGCGATTGCCCGGCACCTTGCCGATCCGGCCGTGGTCGAGGTCATGCTCAATCCTGATGGGCGGCTGTGGATCGACCGTCTGTCCGAGGGGCTGGGCGATACCGGCGACAGGGTTACGCCAGCCGATGCCGAGCGCATCGTGCGTCTCGTGGCCCACCATGTCGGGGCTGAGGTGCATGAGGCAGCACCCCGTGTCTCGGCCGAGTTGCCAACCGGCGAACGGTTCGAGGGATTGCTGCCGCCCGTTGTGACCGCCCCGAGCTTCGCCATCCGCAAGCCCGCCGTGGCCGTGTTCACCCTTGATGACTATGTCGCTGCCGGAATCATGACGGAGGGGCAGGCGGTATTTCTGCGCCGCGCTGTTGCTGCGCGCAAAAACATCCTGGTTGCCGGCGGGACATCCACGGGCAAGACCACGCTGGTCAATGCCCTGCTGGCCGAGGTGGCCAAAACCGGTGATCGCATCGTGCTGATTGAGGACACGCGCGAACTGCAATGCATGGCACCCAATCTTATCGCCCTGCGGACCCGTGAAGGCGTGATTACCCTTTCGGACCTTGTCCGGTCCGGCCTTCGCCTGCGTCCGGACCGTATTCCCATCGGTGAGGTGCGTGGGGCCGAAGCCCTTGATCTGGTCAAGGCATGGGGTACCGGGCATCCGGGTGGCATCGGTACACTCCATGCCGGATCGGTGCTCGCTGCCCTGTATCGTCTGGAACAGTTGATCCAGGAGGCGGTGGTGACAGTGCCGCGCGCCATGATCGCCGAAACGATCGACGTTATCGCGGTCCTGTCCGGACGTGGCAATTTCCGCCGCCTGTCCGAACTGGCGGAAATCGACGGCCTTGATCCTGTGACGGGCGCCTATCGCATCCGTCCGGTCAGCCTCTCTTCTCCCGAAACATCCCGCTCTGCCAATGGAGAATCATCATGAGGCCGCCTTCACGTCTGCGCGCCATCGTGTGCGCTGTCGCACGTCCTGACCGGCATGTGCCGGATCCCCGTGTGTTTGGAGCGTCCATGCTGCTGTCGCTTGTTTTCGCGTCGTCGGCATGGGCGTCAGGATCCAGCATGCCGTGGGAAACGCCCCTGAACGAGATTCTGGAATCCGTGCAGGGACCGGTCGCCAAAATCATCTCGGTGATCATCATTACCGTGACCGGCCTGACCCTGGCCTTTGGCGAAACATCCGGCGGGTTCCGCAAGATGATCCAGATCGTCTTTGGACTCAGCATCGCTTTTGCCGCATCGAGCTTCTTCCTGTCGTTCTTCTCTTTCTCCGGAGGGGCACTGATCTGATGGCGGGATATGAGGATGACGCGGTGCCGGGGTTCCATGTCCCGGTGCATCGCTCGCTGACCGACCCCATCCTGCTGGGTGGGGCGCCCCGTGCCGTCGCCATCGCCAACGGCACGCTGGCTGCCGCGATCGCCCTCGGTCTGCGCCTGTGGCTGATCGGGACTGCCTTCTGGATCGTGGGTCATGGGCTCGCGGTCTGGGGTGCCAGGCGCGATCCGCTGTTCGTGGAGGTGGGACGGCGGCATCTGCGCTATCCCGCCTGGCTCCGGGCGTAGGGAGGGCAGGGCGATGATGTCCCTTGGCGAGTATCGCAACCGTGCCGCCCTTTTGTCGGATTTTCTCCCATGGGCTGCGCTGGTGGAGAAAGGTGTTGTCCTGAACAAAGATGGCAGCTTCCAGCGCACGGCAAAAATTCGTGGTCCCGATCTGGATAGCGCCACACCAGCGGAACTGGTGGGTGTGACCGGCCGTCTCAACAACGCCCTGCGCCGTCTGGGCTCTGGATGGGCGGTGTTCGTGGAAGCGCAGCGCGTCCCGGCGACAGTGTACCCCGAGAGTGATTTTCCCGATGCCGCCAGTCAAATGGTCGATCTGGAGCGCCGTGAGCAGTTCGAGGATGAGGGCGTGCATTTCGAGAGCCGGTATTTCTTGACCCTGGTCTGGTTGCCGCCAGCGGAATCATCAGGCCGTGCCGAACGCTTTCTCTATGAGGGCAGGGAACGGGACGGCCCCGATCCACACGGAATACTCCATGCGTTCGTCGACCGCACCGATCGGATGCTGGCGTTGCTGGATGGGTTCATGCCCGAGGCCGCGTGGCTCGATGACGGCGAGACGTTGACCTACCTGCATTCGACCATTTCGACGCGGAACCAGCGGGTCCGGGTGCCGGAAATTCCTATGCATCTGGATGCCCTGCTGGTGGATCAGCCTCTGTCGGGTGGTCTGGAGCCGAAACTCGGCGATGCGTTTTTGAAAACCCTGACCATCACGGGTTTCCCGAGCCGCACGTTTCCCGGAATCCTGGATGACCTGAACCGGCTGGCGATGCCCTATCGCTGGTCCACCCGCGCGATCCTGCTCGACAAGACCGACGCCACCAAGGTGCTGACGAAGATCCGACGGCAGTGGTTCGCAAAGCGCAAGAGCATTGCAGCCATTGTCCGGGAGGTGATGACCAATGAGGCGTCGGTTCTGGTGGATAACGATGCCGCCAACAAGGCGGCGGATGCCGATTTAGCGCTCCAGTCGCTGGGCGCGGATGATGTCGGGCAGGCCTACATCACGGCGACCGTGACGGTCTGGGATGGATCCGCGTCCATCGCAGCTGAAAAACTGCGCTTGATCGAAAAAATCACCCAGGGGCGCGACTTCACCTGCATGTCGGAAAGCGTGAACGCGGTGGAGGCATGGTTGGGATCTCTGCCAGGGCATGTCTACGCCAATGTGCGCCAGCCCCCGGTCTCGACCCTGAATCTGGCGCATATGATACCGCTTTCGGCCGTGTGGGCCGGGCCGGAGCAGGACGGGCATTTCAGGGCCGCGCCGCTGTTCTACGGCAGGACGGCGGGTGCCACACCGTTCCGGTTTTCGCTTCATGTCGGGGATGTCGGTCATACCCTGATTGCCGGCCCGACAGGGGCCGGCAAATCTGTCCTGCTGGCCCTTATGGCGTTGCAGTTCCGGCGCTATGCGGGATCGCAGATTTTCGCCTTTGACTTTGGCGGGTCGATGCGGGCGGCGACGCTGGCAATGGGAGGCGACTGGCACGATCTGGGTGAAAACCTGTCGACAAGTGAGGTGAATATTCCCGGGATTGCCCTGCAGCCGCTGGCGCGGATTAATGATCCCGACGAACGCAAATGGGCCAGTGAATGGCTGGGGCAGATTCTTGTCGGTGAGAGTGTAACGCTCACCCCGGAGGTGAAGTCTCACCTTTGGTCGGCCCTGAACTCCCTGGCGTCATCGCCCGCTCATGAACGGACCCTGTCAGGCGTGGTGGCGCTGCTTCAATCCAACGCCCTGAAACAGGCGCTGGCTCCCTATTGCCTTGGTAGTCCTTATGGTCGCCTGCTGGATGCAGATACCGAGCGGCTGGGTGATGCCGATGTCGTGGTGTTCGAGACCGAGGGGTTGATCGGCTCCGGTGCAGCGTCTCCCGTGTTGTCCTATCTGTTTCACCGCATTGAGGGCCGTCTGGATGGGCGTCCGACGCTGCTGGTCATCGACGAGGGCTGGCTGGTGCTGGATGACGGCGATTTCGCTGGCCAACTCCGGGAATGGCTGAAAACGCTGCGCAAGAAGAACGCCAGCGTCATTTTCGCCACGCAGTCCTTGTCCGACATTGCCAATTCGCCGATCGCCCCGGCGGTAGTGGAAAGCTGCCCCACGCGGATCTTCCTGCCAAACGAGAGGGCGATCGAGCCGCAGATCATGGCGCTCTATCGGGACTTCGGGCTCAACGACCGCCAGATCGCCATCATCGCGCGTGCAGCCTCGAAACGGGAATATTACTGCCAGACGCAACGCGGCAATCGCCTGTTCGAACTGGGCCTCGGTCCTGTTGCCCTGGCGCTGTGCGCGGCATCAGGCAAGGACGATCACCGGCTGATCGATCACGTGTTGGCGGAACATGGACGAGATGGCTTTCTCCCAGCCTGGTTCGAGGCGCGGGGTGTCATATGGGCGGCGGACCTTCTGCGGGAAGGGGACGTGTCATGATGGAAAAACTTTTCCATATCCGGGCAAAACTTTTCCGTCGCGCAAACCTGTTGGCATCCGTCATGGCCCTGGCTGTTGGTGCCTGCGTCAGTTCGGTGCAATCCGCCCATGCGCAATGGGCGGTCTACGATGGGGCCGCGCATGTCCAGACCGTGCTGATCGCAGCGCGGGAATTGCAGCAGATTGATAACCAGATCACGTCTCTCGCCAATCAGGCGCAGATGCTGGTCAACCAGGCGAAGAACCTCGCTCTGCTGCCCTTGTCGACATTGTCGACGCTGCAATCGACGATTTCACAGACCACGGCGCTGCTCGCGCAGGCGCAGAACATCGCCTACAGCGTCCAGTCCGTCGAGCAGAAGTACCAGCAGGCCTACACCTCAATTTCGTCCGGCATGTCCGATAGCTCCCTGTTCAGCCAGGCGCAGACGCGGTGGCAGAATTCCGTCGGCGGGTTTGAGGACGCCCTGAAATTGCAGGCTCGGGTAGTAGGAAACATCCCGAGCGACAGTTCGGCTATGACGCAACTGGTTTCGGCCAGCCAGACATCGACCGGGGCGTTGCAGGCGGCGCAGGCGGGAAACCAGCTTCTGGCACTACAGTCCCGCCAATTGTCCGACATTCAGGCCGAACTTGCCGCTAATGGCCGCGCCACAGCCCTGCAACAGGCGCGCGATGCGGCGACGGAAGCAGAAAGTGAAGCCCAGTATCAGCATTTTTCCCAGCATGACGCCTATGTGCCGGGCACGGTGTCGATGTTCGGCAGCAGCGGGAACTGACCGCCATGGCGATGGGCAATGTGGGCGTTATCGACTCCTTCCTGAATACCTTCACCACCACCATCGACAGCGGCTTCGGTCTGGTGAAGGGGAATGTGATTTCACTGGCCGGAACACTGTCCGTGCTGGATATGGCGCTGGCTGGCCTGTTCTGGGCGTGGGCGGCGGATGAGGACATCATCCAGCGTCTGGTGAAGAAGACGCTCTATATCGGCTTCTTCGCCTGGGTCATCAACGATTTCGATGCGCTCTCGAAGATCGTCTTTGACAGTTTCGCGGCCCTTGGCCTGAAAGCCGGTGGCGGCAATCTGGCACTCGGAGACTTCCTGCGGCCCGGCCGACTGGCATCCACGGGTTTCGATGCAGCCCAGCCGCTTCTGGACTCAGTCCACAATCTCCTTGGTCCGGTCGCCTTCTTTACGAACTTCATCCAGATCTTCGTGCTCTGCCTGTCGTGGCTGATCGTGCTGGCGGCGTTCTTCATTCTGGCCGTGCAGCTTTTCGTGGCGCTGATCGAGTTCAAGCTGACCACACTGGCAGGGTTCGTGTTGATCCCGTTCGCCCTGTTCAATCGCACGGCTTTCCTTGCCGAGAAGGTGCTGGGCAATGTCGTCTCGTCGGGTGTGAAGATCATGGTGCTGGCGGTCATTTCCGCCATCGCGTCGGTTCTGTTCGCCCAGTTCTCAACCTCCTACGGCAGCGACGTTCCCACGATCGGGCAGTCCGTCTCGGTGGTGCTGGCCTCGCTTGCAATTGTCGGCCTGTCCATTTTTGGCGGCAGCATCGCCAACGGGCTGATCTCCGGCGCACCGCAGCTTGGCGCGGGCGCGGCTGTTGGCACCGGCATGGCGGTGGGTGCCATGGGTGCTGCTGCTGCGGCCGGTGTCGGGGCTGTCGCTTCCGGTGGTGCCGCCGCCCTTGGTGCGACCGCTGCTGCGGCGCGGGGTGGGGCCGCGATTGCCGGGGCAGCCACGTCCGCCTATTCGGCTGGAGCCGCAGGCGCATCAGGTGGTGCGGGCAGCATGGCCGCCGGGATCGGAGGCATAGGCCGGGCCGTCGGCGGGAACGTCGCGAATGCCGTCAAAGGAGCGGCCTCGCGTGCCGGTTCATCCCTCAAAGAAAGCTACGCCGCCGGTGGACGCTGGGCCGCACGCGGGATGGGCGGTGGAGAGAGTGACGAAACTGGTGGCAGCGGGCCGTTTCCATCAGGTGGGGGTGGTCCTGCCGGAGAAGGGGGTGGCCCCAGGGGTGGCGGCCCTACCGGTGAGGGTCCGGCTGGTGGCGATGGTGGCGGTTCTGGCGAACCGCCCCGCTGGGCGCAGAAGATGAAGCGCCGCAATGCCGCAGCCCATGCTGCTGAAGCCGCTCATATTATCCGCTCCGCCGATGGCGGCGGTGGCTCGGCGTCCATTGATCTCTCGGAGAAAGAATGATGTTCCGTCGCTCGACCACACGCTACGGGACCACGCCCGAACCCGTGACACCATATCAGAAAGCGGCCCAGATCTGGGACGAACGGATCGGTTCCGCCCGCATCCAGGCCCGTAACTGGCGGCTGATGGCGTTCGGTTCCCTGTTCCTGTCCGCCGGTCTTGGGGCTGGCCTGGTCTGGCAGTCTATGCACGGCACCATCACGCCGTGGGTGGTGCAGGTGGACCGGCTAGGGCAGGCGCAGGTCGTGGCCCCCGCGACAGCGGGCTATATGCCCGCCGATCCGCAGATCGCCTGGTATCTGGCGCAGTTTGTCCATGACGTGCGCGCCCTGTCGTCGGACGCCGTGGTGGTCCGGCAGAACTGGCTGCGTGCCTATGATTTCACCACCACGTCAGGCGCGCAGGCGCTTAACGACTATGCCCGCCTCAACGATCCGTTCTCGCGCATCGGGCACGAGCAGGTCGAGGTGGATATCGCTTCAGTGATCCGGGCCTCGCCCGGCAGCTTCCGGGTTGCCTGGACCGAGCGCCATTACCGCGACGGGGCGTTCAGCGGCACCGAACGCTGGACCGCCATCGTCTCGATCGTTCTGCGCACGCCACGCGATGCCGACCATCTCAGGAAAAACCCTCTGGGCATCTACGTCTCCGCCATCAACTGGTCAAAGGAGCTGGGCCAATGATCCGTCGCGCTCTTCGTGTCCTGCCGTTGCTGATCCTGCCTCTGGCTGGCTGCGCGGGCAGTTACCATCCGCCCGTCATCCGCTACGATGACGCTGTTCAGGCAACACGTCTGCCGGACCCACCGAAGCCGGTGCGGGTGGTGGAAGTCCCGAAACCGCTTCCCCTGCCGGGCCAGCTCAAGCCGTTGCCCTCACGACTTGCGGTCCATCCGGCCCCCGAAGTCGCTGACCCCACAGCGCGCGTGACGCAGGCCAATCTGGCGGCCCGCATCCAGCCCACGCGGGCCGGGTTCATCAACGCGGTGCAGGTCTATCCCTATTCTCCGGGTGCCCTCTATCAGGTCTATACCTCGCCCGGTGAAATTACCGACATCATGCTTCAGCAGGGGGAGAAGCTGGTCGGCACCGGGCCCGTCGCGGCCGGTGACACCGTGCGCTGGATCATTGGCGATACCGAAAGCGGGGCGGGGGCAACGAGGCGCATCCATATCCTGGTCAAGCCGACGCGGCCGGACCTGACCACCAACTTGATCGTCAACACCGACCGGCGGACCTATCTGGCGGAACTGCGTTCCACGCCCGCGACCTACATGGCGTCGGTGTCGTGGGATTACCCCGAGGATGGTCTGATCGCCCTGCATCGGCAGGACAATGCGGCCGATGATACAGCGCCGGTGGATACGGGGCTGGATCTGGCCGCGCTGAATTTCCGTTACACCATCCAGCCGGTGAAAGGCGGGACACCACCCTGGTTGCCCGGCCGGGCGTTCGATGATGGCCACAAAGTCTATATCGCCTTTCCGGCTGGGATCGGGCAGGGGGAACTGCCCCCGCTCTTCGTGCTGGGAGCCGATGGCGGTCCGGAACTGGTCAATTACCGGGTGCGGCAGAACTGGATGATCGTGGACCGGCTGTTCGCTGCCGCCGAGCTGCGGCTGGGGGATAAGCACTCCGAGCAGCGGGTGCGCATCGTACGCACTGACGGACGTCGAACATGAGCGGGCAAGCACCGACAGTGGGAGAAAATCCAGCGGCCGCCACTACAGGGGGAAATTCCGCATCATCACTGCCCGACCTGCGCCTGCGGGCGGAACGGCCGCGCGTGGTGCGTCTTAACCGCACCGTGGTCTGGGCGCTCGGCGGGGCAGGGATGCTCGCCATTGGTCTGGCACTTGGCTACGCGCTGGAGAACAGCAGCCACAAAGCGCCACCGGCCGCCAGCCAGGACACGGATGTGCGTCCGTCCGCCGACGGGCTGGCGGGGCTGCCGTCCGATTATGTCGGCAATGGCGTCCCGAAGCTCGGTCCCGCGCTGCCCGGCGATCTGGGACACACCATCCTGAAAGCACAGGGGCAGGGGAAAGCCTCATCAGGTGGAGATAACCGGCGGGCCGCGCAGGAAGTCGAGGCCGCGATCGCCAGCCGGCTGTTCGTGCAGACGGGGGAACGTGACCGCGCCGACGAACAGACGATGCCGCCCGCCTCGGGCGCTCCTGCCTCTCAGGGACCACCGGCCCCTGCGACCGACGCACAATCTGGCAACCGTGCCTTTCTGGCGGGCCAGCCGGACCGCATGACCGTCAGCCCCGACCGCGTCATGCCCCCGGCCTCACCTTATGTCCTGCAGGCGGGCACGGTGATCGCCGGCGCACTGAACACAAAGATCAGTTCCGACCTGCCGGGTCAGATTACCGGCCATGTCACCCAGAACGTCTATGACAGCCCGACCGGTCGCTACCTGCTGATCCCCCAGGGCAGCACTCTGTTCGGGGCATATAACAGCGGAATTTCCTTCGGGCAGCAGCGCACCCAGATCATCTGGACACGGCTGATCTTCCCCGATGGCGAGAGCCTCGTACTGGAGAAGCTCCCCGGCGGCGACGCCATAGGCCAGTCTGGACTGTCCGACGAGGTGAACAATCACTGGGGGCAGCTTTTCAAGGCGGCTCTGGTCACGACCCTGCTCAGCGTGGGTTCGGAGGCGGGCACGTCGTGGAATGAAAACAATCTCATGCAGGCCATCCGCTCCGGTGCCAGCAACGGCTTCTCCATGGTCGGCAACCGACTCATCGAGCGCAGCCTCAACGTCCAGCCCACCCTGACCGACCGGCCGGGCCTGCCGTTCACCCTAATCCTGAATCGGGATCTGGTCGTCCGCCCATGGCATGTAAAAGGAGAAACGGATCATGAGTGATCTGAAAATCAGTGCTCTGCCCGATGAAAAACCGGTTCGGCTTACAATCGATCTGCCCGCACCTGTGCATCGTGATCTTCTGGCTTATGCGGAAGCCATGAACGCCCTGTACCAGCAGAGTGTCACGCCACAGAAATTGATAGCACCAATGATCGAGAAATTCATTCTCTCCGACAGGGCTTTTCTCAGGTGGCGTCAGAAGCGTTCGGGGGCTTCACCGTCCTCACCAGTTTAAGAAGCGTCTGGAGCGCTGGATTGTGGTTCTGGCGTGACCACAGGGCATGAAATGTCAGGAGGATGGGATCACCTGCAAGGGGGAGCAAACGCACGCCCGGCACCGACAGGCTTGTTGTGGCGGCCGAGGTGAGGGCCACTGCCTGGCGGCGCACGACATCGGCCAGCAGGGTGTCTCGCCCAACCACCATGCGTTCGATCCGGGGTGGTGCGCCATGTTGTTCGAGATAGGGAAGGGCTTGCGCCATAAGCCATGATCCCATGCCTTCCCGGCGAACCAAAAAGGTATGATCCGCAAGATCGTTCCATGTCACGGCCTCCTGCATCGCCACGGGGTCATGCTCGGAAAGTGCCGCCATCATGGTTTCAGTCCATAATGGCATGACGCACAGGATATCATGGGCCAGTGTCCGAGGTGGTGGAACGTCAGGGGTAAAGGCAATATCGATCTCGCGTCGTCGCAGTCCGGAGATCAGAAGATCAGGGGCGAATTCGCCCGAGATCAGCCGAACATAAGGCGAATGTTTTACGAAACGGTCGAGAATATTGCGCAGAAATCCTCCCGCGCTTGAGGACTGGACACCGACCATAAGCCTGCTTTCAGTGGTGACTGGAAGCAGGCGGGTGGGACGGAGTGCGTGGTCAATCAAACTGACGGCTTCATTGATGATGGAGAGAAACTGCTGCCCCTCGTAGGTGACATGCACGCCGTTGCGGCGTTCAAACAGGCGGAAACCGATAATATCTTCAAGGGTGGCGATCCGGTTGCTGATAGAAGATTGTGAAATCCGTAAGGTTTCACCGGCCTTTCGGAAATTACGATGTTCTGCCACCGCGAGAGCCTCAACCAGTGAGGTAAGGGATATCTGACCGCTGACGATCAGGCGGAAGAGCATGTTCCTGTCGTTCTGCGCATCATTCTGGTGTGATCCCACAGGACGTGTCTCCGAACAGGTTTCTCCAGTTTCGCGAAAGTTTTTGGGGTGGGGAGCGTATTCCACGCCTGTTGCCGTGTAACCTCACGGATCTTGCTCAGGCGCGTCTCACGAGTTTGACATGGAAACGAGGGGCAACGTGTTGAACTTACTGAAAAAAAGCGCTGTAGTTTCGGGCGGGGAAATTTCACCAATTATACGTCAAATTTCCATACACTCGCCGTCCCTGACCCACATAACAATCACTATTATTGCATCGTGTGACATAATATTTATTCGTTAAATTGGAAATTGCTAGCTGTGCTTTTAAACCCTTCAGGGCAGGAATGGATGCACCAAAATCGTAGTGGGCGCCAATATCAAACAGGAAATATGCAGGCGACTTAAACGACTCCACATTTCCAGCATAAGTAAAACCAACGTAACGCAAGCCGCCGTTCACACCAAATCCGTTGAAAACGCTTCGAGGTAAAGAGTAATCCAAAAATAATGAAAACATATTGCGTGGCACATAGGGAACGAACATTCCTTCTTGAGAAATGGCGTCACCATAAGTTAATCCTGTATAAGGATTATACCGCTTTGCTGTTTTGTTTGTCTTTGCATACCGGATATCCACGTAACTATACGAGGCTATCATTCTCAGATCTTTCGTAAGGTTCGCATTCGCTGAGACTTCAAAACCTTGAGACTTAACTCTTCCCGCATCAAGGCTGTAATTAGTGTGGACCGGGTCCTGCTCTAGATAATGGTCTTCATCGATATGAAAAGCTGAAGCTGTCAACAGAATATCCCTGTTAGGAACTTTATATTTTAGACCAACTTCCAGTTGCTTCCCAGTCAATGGTGCGAACGGCTGCCCTTGATAGTTTGTTGAAGTCTGAGGAACGAAGGATGTTGAATAACTAAAATAAGGAGTTAATCCAAAAGCGAAATTATAAAGGATACCCGCCCTCCAGGTAAAAGCGCTCGCTGGTTGTGGTGCCGTATTTCCTGGGGTCTCTGTTGTAATATTTTGTCCATTGGTATTGTTGTAGGTGTGGCTCAAAGCGTGCCCATTATAATTTATCCAATCTTGCCTACCCCCCAACAGGATTGATAAGCGCTTCCACTTGATCTGATCTTGAAAATATATACCCTCTTGAAAATAATCATACCGCGATGTGCCGAATGATCCTTTACAGCCAGCTGAAACAGAGGTGCTAAAACAAGGGGTATAGCTTGCCCCCGGGTTGTACATATTTACAATAAAATCCCCCCCCGTCGTTTTGTCTCTCTGGTAATACCAATTATAATGATAAGATCTAAAGTCAGAGCCAACAACCCATGTATGTTGTAACGGTCCTGTCTGAAATTTTCCGTATACTCTGGTATCAAGAGCGGTAGTTTTGAAAGTCTCTTTAGCCCATTCTGGCGCCTGATATACCTCTTCGGAATTTACAGAACCATCGTAGTATGAATCTTTATCATTCATGCTACTTTGCTCGTATCTAAATGTTTGGCTGAAATTTATATACTTATTAAACTTATGCTGAAACTGGTATTCAAACATTGCGGTTGTATCTGCTTGCGTGTTCCAGTTAGTGGCACCAAGAAAATTTCTTCGTGGAATTCGACGATATCCGTCCGTAATTAATGACCCTTTCAAAGGATAGTCATTAGACTGACTGATGCCTGTCCCTGGCGTATACATATACATCCCGAGAAGGGTCAGAGACGTTTTATGATCGATGTCCCATGTTATAGACGGCAGTACACCAACCCTGTGGTAATCGACATGGTCAGTTTGCGTCCCTTGGGTTACGCCAATCGCAGCGACCCGATATCGTAGATTGCCAGATTTGGTGAGTTTATCACTAAAATCAACCGTAGACTGATATCGTCCCCAATTACCAAAACCGACAGAAACTTGATGCAAAGGCGTGTCAGTTGGCTTCTTGAGGCTCATGGCAAGCATGCCACCCGGTGTCGTCTGGCCGTACATAACTGACGCGGGCCCATTGATGGCCTCAATACGCTCCAAGAAAGCTGTTTCGCCTGCACTTTGCGAGTTGCTTAAAAGACCATCGACAAACTGGTTTGTAGAGAAGCCTCTTTGATAAAACGATATACTATCCGCTGCTGCATTACCGTTATTGAAAGTGCCAGAAGCGCCAGCATAAAGGCCCGCTGTGTATTTCAGCGCGTCCATGACTGTTTGTGCGCCTTGGTCGAGCATCTGCTGTTTAGTTACAACGTAAATCGAACTCGGGATTTCAGTTATTGGCGTGTCGGTCTTTGTTGCTGACATCGTGTTCTCGGCAACATATCCGACACCGGGTCCGGTCGGATCCTGGTGCGTAACGGTGCCACCGACACGCACTGGACCAAGGGTGATATTAGCAGTTTCTTTTTGAATAATAATGACATTTCCACTGATCCGGGGTCTTAGGCCAGTGCCACCGAGCAGGACATTCATGGCTGCGGTAGGCGTCAGAGTGCCGCTGATACCTGGGGAACGTACATTACGTGTTAATTCACCGGCCGCGACAGTCTGGACATGCGTGATCTTTGAAAAAGCGGCGAGTGTTCCATCCAGCGATTGTGCCGGAATGGAAAAAGAAAAAGTTTGTTCGGTGGGGCTGACGGTAGCTGCTGCTTTGGCTTGCCCGATGCTGGCGACAATGCCGACCGAGCAGCAAAGAGACGTTGTTAGCAGCAGTCGCGCCATTCCGCATCGCGAGGGGAGGCATCTGGAGTGTATATGAAGTCCGCTCACCTGTTCTGGTTCCCTGTCATCTTCCGGGAATGCTTTCTGATATGAGAAGCATTCTCACTTGCATCTTGTTTGTGAAGACGACGGAACCCGGCACTTTCGGAAAATTTTTATGAATTTATTTTTTGTGATGTGAAAAAGAGTGCTGTCTGAGAGGTCTGGCCGGTATCAGAAACGGTATTTGCTCTTTGGATCAGGTCATCGCTGATCGTGTCAAAGCTGGATGAAGGATCAGTAGAGGACGGTCAGATAACGCGTGAAGCGTAGAATCCTGAGTCCAAAGGCCTCGTGAAGGGCGTTTAGGGCTGTGTCTTCCTGACCGATGACGAACGTGCCGGAAACGGGCCTGTTACGCCCCTGAAGGCTGGCGAGCACGAGCTTCGTGCTGCCATACCGGTTGAGTTCCGCGACGACTTCCACAAGCGGCTTCTGACGGAAAACGAGGTTCCCCTTGCGCCATGCGCCAATGTCATCAGGATCAACTGCCTGTATGCCGCCGAGACCGCCTGTGCCGTAGGAGATATCCTGTCCTGCCGTCAGCCTGACGTGATCGGGGGGAGGGGGGCCATAGGCAACGTCAACCACGCCTTCTTCCACGGTGACGTTTGTCTGTCCGTCCAGATATCTGAGATCAAAGCGCGTGCCGACATCGGTCACTCGGCCTTTGCCGGCAAGAACGTAGAACGGGTGCGCACTATCGTGACGGACAGAAAACCATACCTCTCCATGGAGCAGGGCGAGGCCTCGTCCATGTGTGTCAGGCAGGATCTTCAGGGCGCTATTCGGGCTGAGCGTTGCAACAGACCCATCCGCCAATGTCACCGTTTTCTGTTCGCCCTGGCCAGAGCGGTAATCCGCCTGAAGCCAGTCACTCCAACCGCTGGACAGCATGGCGATACAGGCGATGGCCAGACCAAGGCTGCCTAACGCCAGGACCGAACGGCGTGAACCTCGGGGGCGTCGGATGGTGCTGCGCGCGGGCACTGGTGGTTTTTGTGCAAGCGTTATCCTGATGTCCGATGCAAAAGTCTGGACGTCTTCCCAGGCTGCCTCATGGTCAGGGCTCTGTGCACACCATCTACGAAAAGCATCCCAATCTGCCTCAGTGACATTGTCCCCTTGCAAACGATGATACCAGGCATTGGCCGCATCAAATGCGTCACCTGACGGTTCATTCCTGTTCTGCACGTTCAGATATCCAGCCGCCCAGAAGGCGGACATGCTGTCTCGTTTATCGTTTCCGCAGGTGTAACAGGCGACAGGTCAGGATACCATGATCCTGTTTGCGGTGACGCGTAAATGACTGTCACTGATGGTCGCTGGCGTACTGGCGGCAGGCTTTCATGGCGTCACGAAGATGATATTCCACACGGCGCAGGTCCATCCCTTTTTCTTCCGCGATCTGACGGTAACTGCGTCCCTCGAGATGGAAGCGGATGAAGATGTCACGTGTTTCGTCGGGGAGAGCGGCGATTGCTTCCCGCAGAATGGCCCTGCGCTGCTTTTCAGCATGCTGGACCTCGGCATCGGGAACGGGGCAGGGGAGGTCAGGGGCTACACTTCCTCCATCCCGGTTTCGCTCACGTCTGATCCGACGGTTATAATCCAGCATGATGTTGGATGCCGTGGTGAAGAGGAGATGTCCCGGGTTGTTGACGGCCTCAGGTTCAGCCAGCCGACTGAGCCGCATGAACGCATCCTGCACCACGTCCGCAGCCTGTTCCGGATCCGCACATTTCCTCCTGGCAAGCGCCTCGACCTTCCGTTGTTCAGATCGGAAAAGCGTTGTCAGAAGTGTGCTCCAGGACGTCACGTGCTTGGTCCATTCATGTCATCGGTCATGACGGGTTGGGGTTGATCCTTAGAGACGGACAGCATGTCAATGCGATTCATGCCTGTAACGCAAATGAGAAAAAGTCGCAATATTTTCACATTCCACAGTGCCGCCGGAAATGGCCGTGGCTTGGGATAAACCAGAATGTCCTGGTGCTGTGGAACGGAGCGGCAAGCGACATGATCCACTTGTTCGAGGAAGTGACAGGCAGGCGTTTCAATATGTTATCTGAAAAAATTTCAGGGCTCCGAGAAAAAAGCCGTTTTTTGATCGTCTTTGTTAGGTGAGGGAATTGTCGCGGACCGTTTGTGATCAGCCGGTCATCAGCGAAATATTCCCGATTTCCGACGCATGCGAAGGCGCGTAGATGTAATGGACCCGGCAGAATTTTACGCAAAACAGAGTTGCGACTCACTATTACACGCACTTGTGAGCGTGCGGTTTCCATGACCACCCGTGCGCTTCGCCGCTGGTTCGTGGTCCATAAATGGACGAGCCTGGTCTGCACGCTGTTCCTGCTGATCGTCTGCGTGACTGGCCTGCCGCTGCTGTTTTCCGAGCAGATCTGGGACACGTTCGTCGGCGACGATGACCCGCCTTACGAGGTTCTGCCGCCGGGAACGCCCAACGCCAGCCTGGATGTCATCGTGGACAAGGCGCGTGCGCTCTATCCCGGCCAGATCATCACCAGCGTCAATCCGGATGATGATGAACCCGCTGTTCTGGTCTCCATGGCCCCAAGCTGGCAGGCCCTGAAAGACGATGAGAACTACCCGGACCGGCACTCCGGCCACTGGATCAAGTTCGACGCCCGCACGGCGAAAGTGCTGGAGCAGTCGCGCCCGGCGGATGCCCCGAAGGAGCCACGCACCTGGACCGGCATCATCATGGGGATCTGCAATCGGCTCCATACCAGCCTGTTCGCCTATCTGCCGGGTCGCCTGTTTCTTGGCGCGATGGGCGGTGTTTTTGTGGCCTCGCTGGTGTCCGGCACGGTGCTTTATGGCCGCTTTATGAAACGGCTGCCGTTCGGCTCGGTCAGGAGGGATCGCGCTTCACGCCTGACATGGCTGGACCTGCACAACCTGCTGGGGGCCGCCACACTGGTCTGGGCGACAGTCGTGGGTTTTACCGGGCTGGTCAATGAACTCCAGACGCCACTGTTCGGCCTGTGGCGCGTGACCGATGTGCGGCAGATACTCAAACCCTATGCCAATCTGCCCGTGCCGGCGCAGGATCATCTGTCCTCGGTGCAGGCCGCGTTCGACACGGCGGCCAAAGCCGCCCCCGGCAATGAAGTCACGGGCCTGTCATTCCCCGGCGCGTCCTTTGGCAGCCCGGTGCATTACGTGCTCTGGACCCGTGGGAACACACCCCTGCGGGCGCGTCTGTTTACCCCGGTTCTGGTCGATGCCCGCACGGGCGAACTGACCGGGGCGTATCCGATGCCATGGTATCTCCGCTTCCTCGAAATCTCCCGCCCGCTGCATTTCGGCGATTATGGCGGCATGCCGCTCAAAATCCTCTGGGCGTTGCTCGATGTGGTGGTGATCGGGGTGCTGGTCAGTGGTCTGGTGCTGTGGGCGGGCAAGCGCAGGATCGCCACCGATGCCCGTCTGCGGGCGCTGGGGTATGAACTGGATGACCCGGACGATGCGGCTGTTCCTGTCCTAACGGCGGGGGACGCACGATGAACGCCGTCTCTCCCGAAATCCCCATGCCATCCCGGCCTGTTTCGGCATCCCGTTACCCCGTCGCCGTCTGGCCGTGGCCGATCGCGCTGGGCCTGCTCACCATCTTCGGCCTGCTGTCCGCCCTGCTGGGCCAGCAGGGCATCTGGCTGGCCCTGTCGTGGGCCGCCCTGTCCATTCCCCTCATTGTTACGGTCATCTGCCTGATCCGGGCGTGGCGCAGACCGTCTTCCAAAGGAGGTCTCTCATGACCGATCTTGCCCCCATTTCCTTCTCCCCGTGGGACATGTTTCTCAATGCCGGGCCTGTAGTCCGCTGCGTGATGATCCTGCTGGCCGTGGCCTCGCTGCTGACCTGGACGATCTTCATCGCCAAGTCGGTCGAACTGCTGCGTGTGCGCATGAAACTGGCTAAAGCCGAGCAGACGCTGGAACAGGCCAACACGCTGGATCTCGGCGAGGAAGGCACGCGCCAGAACGGCATTGCCCACACGCTGGTCATGGCGGCCGAAACCGAGCGCAAACGCTCTGCCGACATCCCTGATGACAGCGAGGGGCTGAAGGAGCGCATCGTCCTGCATCTCGAACGGCTGGAGGCGGCCGAGGGGCGCAGGCTCCTGCGCGGCACCGGCGTGCTGGCCACCATTGGCGCGACCTCGCCCTTCATCGGCCTGTTCGGCACGGTCTGGGGCATCATGACCTCCTTCACCGGCATTGCCGCCAGCAAGGCGACCAGCCTTGCCGTCGTGGCCCCCGGTATCGCCGAGGCCCTGCTGGCCACGGCCCTCGGTCTGGTGGCCGCGATCCCGGCGGTGGTGATCTACAACCATCTGGCCCGCCAGACGGCGTCGTGCCGCGCGCAGGTCGCCGACCTGACGTCCCTTGTGATGCGCCTTGTCTCGCGTGATCTCGGACGCATGCAGGCCCTGACCGCCAGCGGGCAGGTGGTGCGGCTTGGCGCATCGCGCGACAGCCGCTCGGTCGCCGGGGAGTAAGCGGCATGATCCGTATCCGTCACACAGATGAGAACCCGCATGAGGCGAGCGAGATCAATGTCACGCCGTTTATCGACGTGATGCTGGTCCTGCTGGTGATCTTCATGGTCACGGCTCCGTTGACCACCGTGAATGTGCCGGTGGACCTGCCGTCCTCGTCGGAGAAACCCACACCGCGCCCCGATGATCCGGTATTCCTGACAGTAAAAGCCGATCATGGTCTCGCGCTGGGGGAGGCTGACGTCAGCACCGATGCTCTTCCCGGTGCGCTGGAAACTGCGACCAAGGGCAACAAGGATGAGCGCATCTTCCTGCGGGCCGACAAGACGGTGGATTACGGCACGCTGATGGGCGTGATGGATAAGCTGCGCACTGCGGGATACCTCAAGGTCGCTCTGGTCAACCTTCAGGGACAGGAAGAAGGGAGCGAAGCCGGTTCAACGCCCGTGCCGCCCAGCAATGCGCCTCCTACCGCAGCATCCGGAGGGACACCGTGAGCAGCACCGCAGACATGATGCAGGGGCAGGGTGAGGCTGTCGAAAACTCGGTCATGTCCTTTGCCGACTGGCAGCGCGGGCAGCTTCGTCTGGCCCGGCGTGAGGACGCCCTGCGCTGGGCCCTGTCCTTCCTCGCCGTGCTGGCGGTCGGTGGCGGAGCCGTGTGGTGGATCATGCGCCTGCCACCGCCGGTCATGGCGGTGCCCGAACCACCACCTGCGGCCATCGCCATCGACATGGCTCCGGAACCGGTTTCGACACCGACCCCGCCCACGGACCTGCCGCCAGGACCACAACAGACCCAGTCCATCCCTGATCCGGCGCCAGTCGAACCACCCAAGATCACCGCACCTCCATCACCCGCGCCCAATCCGCCGATCCCGGTGCCCAAGCCCGAGAAGCCAAAGAAGCTGGTGAAGAAGCAGAAGCCGGTGCCGATGCTCAAAAAGCCGATCCCGGACAAGACGCCACCCGCCGAGGCGACCACCGCGCCACCGTCGTCGGAAGCGCCGCCCGCGCCCACGCAGGCAGCCCCGGCACCGGGTGCCTCGTCGTTAAAGGCGTCGCATGATCCTGTCACCTGGCAGGGCGCGCTGCTGGCGCAACTGGAAAAATTCAAGCGCTACCCGTCCGACGCCATGGCGGACCATCAGGAAGGTGTGCCCACCGTGACGTTCTCCATGGACCGCAAAGGGCATGTGCTCTCGGTCACACTCGCCAGCAGCTCCGGCCATGCGTTGCTGGATCAGGAGGCGGTGGCGCTCCCCAAACGCGCCCAGCCTCTGCCCATTCCACCGGACAGTGTCGCGGGGGATCCCATCACCCTGACGGTTCCCGTCGAATTCTACATCCATTCCGGTGGGAACTGAGTTTTTCGCCGTTTCGGTTTTCATTCCCTTTCCCTGATCGTGACAGGATCAAACCCATGCTTGCCTTTTCCGAATACCGCCGTTCCTCGCCGTCCCTGAGTGAGATCCGCCCCGGCATGGGCGCCAGCCGCAGCGCCGTGCGCAGGCTGGAAGACTGCTGCGAAGAGGTCGGCATCAAGATGACCGATCTGCGGCGCATCCTGCTGCACGGCATCCTCGAAGCCGGGCCACGCGCGACGGCGGTGGAAATCTGGAAAACGCTGGGAAAGATGATGGAGGATGGTCACGCGCCTTCGCAGGGGTCGATCCAACGCAATCTCAATCTCTTCGTAGAGCGGGGCATCCTGCGCCGGGATGTCACACCCGACCGGCAGTGGCTCTACAGCGTGGCGCCGGAACGCAAGGCAGCCCTTGCGATCACCTTCGTGGAAGCCGGCACGGGTCGGAAGATCGCCTGCAACGCGCCGGAAGTCGCCACAGTGCTGCGCCGGGTCGCGGCCGAGCATGGTCTGGCGGTGCAGGCCGCCGCCATCACGGTCACACCGTCAGCCGGGCATGATCTGGAGGCCCGCTGACAGACGCCGGATATTTTTCGTCTTTCTCTGAAAAAATGCCCGCATCGATCGTCTTATAGAGTGAGCCCTCCCGCAGGGACGGGACATCTTCCTTGAAATTCATCGCCTGGTTTGTCCGTCGCCCGGTAGCGACGCTCCTTCTGCTGCTTTCCGCCGTGCTGTCAGGCCTGATGGCGCTGCCCCTCCTGCCGGTCTCGGACCTGCCCGATGTCGATCTGCCGGTGATTTCAGTCTCGGCGTCGAATGCCGGCGGTTCGCCCGAGGTCATGGCCCGCACCGTGGCCGCCCCGCTGGAACGGCATCTGGGCAATATCGCCGGTGTGACGCAGATGCAGTCCACCTCCACGAGGGGGCAGACCTCCATCTCGCTGGGGTTTGAGCTGGGCCGTGATCTCAATGGCGCGGCCCGTGACGTGGAAGCGGCCATAAGAGCCGCCCGACGGGATCTGCCGACCACACCGGGATCTGACCCCAGCTATCACCGCGCCAACCCCAATGCGACACCGGTGCTGATCCTGGCGGTGACACCGGGCATGCAGTCCATGGCGAAGCTGTATGATCTGGTGAACACGACGCTGCGGCCCATGCTGTTGCAGGTACAGGGTGTGGGCGATGTGGCGCTCATGGGCAGTTCCGCGCCTGCGGTGCGGGTAGAAATGAACCCGCTGCTGTTTTTCAAATACGGCATGGGGTTCGAGAACCTGCGCGCAGCACTCGCTTCGGCCAATGCGCATACGCCCAAAGGTGTGATCGATATGGGCGACCGGCGCTACCAGCTGGCGGTCAACGATCAGGCCGAACACGCCGATGCCTATCGGGATCTGGTGATTGCCTACAAAAGCGGGCGTCCGATCCGGCTGCGCGATGTAGCGACCGTCACGGACAGCATGCAGGACGTGAACGCCGCCGCGTTCTTTGACGGGCAACCCGCCCTCACGCTGATGGTGCGTGCCCAGCCGGGAGCCAATCTGGTCGGGATAGTCGATGCGGTGAAGGCCCGTCTGCCACAACTGCGCACGCTCATGCCGCCGGGCGCGGACATTGCGGTGGCACGGGATGGCTCGGCGGTGATCCGGTCCTCGCTGCATCATACGCTGGTCACGCTGCTGGCCGCCTGTGTTCTGGCGCTGGCCGTGGTGTGGGTGTTCCTGCGCTCGTGGACGGCATCCGTGGCGGCGGCGATCATCGTGCCGTGCTGCCTGATCGCCAGCCTCGGGCCGATGCATCTGGCGGGCTTCGGGCTGGACAATCTCTCGCTCATGGCGCTGACGGTTGTCACGGGCCTAGTGGTCGATGACGCTATCGTGGTGATCGAGAACATCATCCGCATGCGTGAGCGGGGGCTTTCCATCAACGAGGCCGCCATTGCCGGGGCCAGTGAGGTGGCGTTCACGCTGCTCTCCATCACCGTCTCCGTGCTGGCAGTGTTTCTGCCGATCGGACTGGCCTCCGGTCTGACGGGGCGGCTGTTCCGGGAATTTGCCGGCACCGTGGGGATCGCCGTGACGGTGTCGCTGGTTCTGTCCTGCGTGGTGACGCCCTGTCTGACGGCGTTGTGCATGCGGTTTTCTGAGAACAGAACAGCCGTTCATCCAGAAATGTCTGCCCCAGATTTTCTGGCCCATGAAAAACACAGCGGCAGCCGGTATCGCCGCATTCTGGAAATCTGCCTGACCCATCCCGGCAAGACGGCCTTGCTGCTGCCACTGACCCTGCTGGTGGGGGTATTCCTGTTCACCCGCATGCCAAAGGTTGTGTTCCCGCGTCAGGATATCGGCATTGTTTCGGGCGGGTCGCGCGGCAGCGGCAGTTCACTGGCGCGGACAAAAGCCCGGCTGGAACGGTTCAGTCAGGTCTTGTTGTCCGATCCCGCTGTTAGCCATGTCATCGCCTATCTCGATACCGGCGAGGGTTCCAGCCATGGCATGGTGTTCGCCACGCTGTGCGATCTGTCCAACGGGCGGGCGTCGGGAACAGAAGTGGCCGCTCGCGTCGTGGCCCAGATGGGGAAAGATATCCACGCCGAATACCATGCCCAGGCACCGGGTAACATCATGATGCGGGTCGGCTCGAACAGCAGCGGGGTCAGCTACATCCTGCGCAGCGAGGATGACCGGCTGCTGGGACCGGCGACACGCAGACTGGCGAAAGCCCTGCGGCATCATCCGGAGTTCACGGATGTGGACCCGGACGTCGATCCGCCTGGGCAGGGCATCACGCTGGCGATCGACCGTGACACCGCCGCCCGCGTTGGTGTCACGCCGCAGGTTATAGGCAACACCCTGTCCGACGCGCTGGGCCAGACCACGACCTCGGTCGTCTACACGACACACGGGCAATACAACGTGGTGCTGACTGTGAAAAACCGCTTCCAGCGCGACCCCGAGATCCTGAAACAGTTCTGGATCAGCCCCTCGGGAGGCTCCGCTTCGGGCAGTTCGGCGTCCAACACCATCCGGGTGGTGACATCAGCCACAGCCAGCACCACGGCATCGACGAGTGCCACGGCGTTTCGAAACCAGATCGCCAATTCTCTGGCGGGCGGGGCGAATGCGTCCACCGGATCGGCCGTGGCGACGAGAGCGGAAACGCTGGTGCCGCTGTCGGTGGTGGCCCGGATTACCCCAAGCCTCGATCCGGTGGCCGTCACCCATATCGGCTACGCCAGTTCCGCCTCTCTGGCGCTGGAACTGGCTCCCGGTGTGAGCCTGTCGCAGACACAGGCCATTATCGATCAGGAATGGCGCAGCCTGCATCTGCCGGAAACCATCACCGGAGAGTTGCAGAGCGATGAAGGGGATGTTGGAAAAAGCACCCATGACAGCGAGATCCTGATCATCGGCGCTGTGCTTGCCGTCTATCTGACATTGGGCATGCTCTATGAAAGCGTGTGGCATCCGCTGACCATTCTCTCCACCATTCCCTCGGCCGGGATCGGGGCCATCATGGCCCTCGATCTCTTCGGGTTGCCGTTCTCGGGCATGGCGGTGATCGCCATGCTGTTGCTGACTGGTATCTCCCTCAAGAACGCGATCCTACTGGTGGATTTTGCTGTCCATGCCGAACGCGCACACGGCATGACAGCGCGGGATGCCATTCGGGAGGCCTGTCTGCTGCGACTGCGGCCCATCGTCATGACCACCTTTGCCGCAGCCCTCGGCGCCCTCCCGCTCGTGCTGATGGGGGGCTACGGGATGGAGCTACGCCAGCCGCTGGGCATCGCGCTGATCGGTGGCCTGCTCGTCAGCCAGGCGCAGACCATGTTCACAACGCCTGCGCTCTATCTGCTGGTGGAGCGCCTCGCGCAGTGGAGGAAAGATAGAAGTTTCTGATGGCAGCCATAGGAGGGCAGCGGTCTGTCTTCTTCGAGGCAAAAACACGTGAAAGCGGACGTCTCCGTCAATACCGGCGGGGTTCATTCAAAAGCCCGGACTGCTTCGTTGTCCAGCAAACCTGATGACGCGGACAGTCCGAAGGGTAAAGGAACGTGCCTCTGTTTCCGCTCGATTTGCGAACGAATTCGGGTTAAAGCCATAGTGGACTGCCGCTTCGGGTCCATCACTGAAACGATGAACGTGCAACCGGCCGAACCATGTGCCGGATTACGCGATGCTCAGCAAGATATTGGAAGTTCAAAAGGTCGGTCGGTTTGAACGCCTTGAGGCGTCGCGGATTACGTTCACGAAAGTCCTGCTTGTTTTCGGCGAAAACGGCTGGGGAAAGTCTACACTGGCGGATCTCCTGCGGTCCGCCGCGACCGGGTCTGCCGCGATCGTAGAAGGCCGGGAGACGCTTGCAAGTGCCGGCACTCAGAAGGTCCGTCTTCTTTTCGAAAGGCTGCCAGCAGAATATTCTTTAGGAGTATGGACAGGTCACAGGCCGATGATAGCGGTGTATGACCAATGTTTCATTAACGATAACGTCTATTCCGGCGATGCAGTGTCCTTGGATCATCTCAAGCGACAATATGGTATCGTGATTGGATCGACCGGAGTTTTGCTGGTTCGAGCTATCGACCAACTGACCGATCAGGTCAATGAATTCGATAAAGCTTTCCGAGATGCCGAGGCGATTATAAATGCGGCTTTGCGAACGCACAACGTTCAATTGAAGCTCCCAGCCTTTGTTGCTCTCGAAACCGACGATGCAATCATTCGCTTAATCGACGAGAAGACAACCGAAATCGGGATCGTTGAGAAATCGGCGGAGATCGCCCGACTAACGCTTCCTGACGCCTTGGACGTGCCGACTGAGGCCGCTATCTTTCAGAATGTCCTTGATCGTGGAATTGACGACATGGCCACTGGCGCTCATCAGGCGCTTCATGATCACATTGCAAAGCATAGCAGGCAGCTTGCAAAGGGTGATGAACTTGTCTTGCCCCAAGAGGCATGGCTTGAAGCTGGGCTACAATATCAGAACTCGGATAAATGCGCCTTTTGTGGCCAGTTTTTGGCAGATCGTACGCTTATAGATACCTATACTGTATTCTTTAGCAATCAATACAAACTCCTCTCAGCTGAGGTTCGCAAGCGGCGCGCTACGCTTCAGCGTTATATTAATGGAGATTTTAAAAAACAGGTGCTGGGTAAGCTGGCAGAGAACGCGAGCCGTTGGCAGGCTTGGTGTACCCTCACAGGGGTACTGGCGCCAGAAGACAACAGCGATACAGTCAAAGAGTTGATAGGAGAGCTGGAGGAGTGCGCACGCGCCCTCAACCGTTTTTTTGAATTGAAACAAGAAGATCTAGCTGAGCCAGTAGCGCATCCAGATTTGCAAAATACACTTGCGATCTGGAGCGAGCGAAGGAAAGGTATTCTCACGTTAAACGAAGAAATTGAGGCCCATCGTACAACGCTCAATGCTTTGCGTGCAAAATACGCGGCGGGTAATCTTGGCAACCTGAAAGCCCAGCTTGCACTCTTGAACGCGCGGCGCCTCCGGGCCGACGCGACAATTCAAACGGCCGTTCTTAGCCGACAGAAGGCGGATGAGAATAAGACCCGTTACACAAACGAGCGTGCCAGACGTCGAGCCGAGTTAACTACATATTCTAATACCGTAGCGACGACCTTAGGTGGAAATATTAACACCTATCTACATAGACTGGGAGCTGGGTTTGAAATCGACTACCAGAAGCCAAATTTCCGGAGCAAAGAACCGGCTGCAGAATATCACATTTTGATAAAGAATGTACGTGTTCCTCCACGAAGCGGTGACGACAATATTGCTCAACCAAGTTTCCGGAACACTCTGTCAACGGGTGACAAATCGGTTTTGGCTCTCGCGTTTTTCTTGGCATCACTAGCATCGGACTCACGTCTTGCGGAAACGATTGTCGTTTTGGACGATCCGTTTACAAGCCTTGATGAATTCCGCCGAACATTTACGGCAAACGAAATCAAGAAATTGGTTTCTAAATCCAAACAGGTCATTGTCCTCTCCCACGACAAAGCCTTTCTTAGGCTCCTGTGGGAACGCATCGATCATGCTCTTATTACATGTGTTGCCGTTCAGACCGGCGCGCCGGGCATCTCAACGTTAACGCGCTTCGATATAGAGACTTCGACCCTGCCGCGGCACGAAACCGAGCGTACAAAAATGCTCGACTTTCTCGACGACACTGTTGGCGATCCGCCCGAAATCCGCGCGTTGCTCCGCAAGGTATTGGAGTATTTCTATAGACAGGCAGACCCGCAGAGCTTTACGCAGAGCGAAACGCTGGACGGCATCATCCGAATTATGAAGAGTGCTCAGGCAGATTATGTTTATAAGGCAGCTTTAGAAACACTAGAAGAAATCAATTTTTATACCAGGAATTTCCATCATGCCCCGGTATCTGGAAGCGTGAACGAGGAAACGAACGTTGAGGAGCTTAAAATCTACTGCCGAATGGTCCGTGATCTTACGCGCGGTGCCGTATGATATTGTGCAACAGGTCATTAGATACTTTGTTGTACGTCACTATATGACATCGTCCTGAGAGGCACAGTTTGACCACACTCCTTTCCTGGGTGTCTTTCAGCGACACCGGAGAATCCCCCGACAAGCCCCGCGCTGTCTATCTCGCGTCTGACAGTAGGATCACTTGGAATACCGCCGACCGTCGATGGGACAGCGGTCGCAAGGTATTCGCGGTAACAACCGCGCCACATCTCTTCGGATTTTGTGGCGATGTTGTCCTTCCGAGTCTTATCCTAGGCCAGGTGTCGGCGGCGATTGAGGCGGGCATCTTGATCGATCCACTTGCGACGGCGGACGAACAGCACCAAGCGGTGCTCGGCGCGGTTCGGCGCTGCGTAGCGACGACTGTTGCGACACCCTCCCTCGACTTCACCATCCACCACCTGATGCGCTCGGCTGATTGGCCGAATACGGAGTTTCGTGCATGGAGGATTGATTACAATATCACCGAACGGCAGTGCACGTCGTCGCCTATCGCCATTCCGGCGACTACCGGGCTTATTGAGTCTTTCGGCACAGGTCAGGATGCAGCAAGAGAGCATCGGATCAAATGGTTGGTCTCCGATATCGGCAACCGCAGTCGGGCGATCCTTTCCGCATTCCAAGATGCTATCATCTCGGGCGACGATCCCCTGTCTGGAGGCGCGCCCCAATTGGCGGCGCTTTACACCCGTGGTCCGCCCGAACAAATCGGCCTCGTCATCGGAGAACGTCGGTTCCTCAATGGGCTGGAGGTAGAGGTGTCGCCAATGCTCAATGCGGTCGAATGGCGAGACCAGCTTGGGCAGAGGGTTGATCCGGTAACGGGCCTCTTGAGGTCGGGTGCACGGCGCTTCGTTCGCCCAGGTCGAATTTAGTCTTACACCCGCCGAGCACTGCACCGCGCCGGGATCGGCATAGACCAACGTTCGTAATTCGTGCGTTCATGTCCGCTTTCTGGAATCGAAGATTTAGCCGGCAAGGTCTGCGAAGAGGCGTGAGCGGACATCCCCCGCCACTGCAGATTTGAAGGCTCTGGGAAAAGCGGAGCGGTTCAAATCGCACCAATCATGTCACCGGTCTAACCCGTTCGGAATACCTATTGAATGCCGTGATCTCCGCGGTCGGAAACGTCGCATCGCGCTTATATATCTCGGCACATAAGAATGCCTTTTCAGTTAGGAAGTCTGCATCGGGGACATCAATCCACCATGAGCGCGGCGTGCCGTTCTCTCCGCCGCTCCAGCGATATCCGCGCTGTTTGAGAACATCCTTCGTGTCAAAGGGAGAGCCTTCTGCCCAACAGCGTATGGTCTTCCTTCTGGCTGAGGCGAGCAAGGCTGGGAACGTTTGCCGCCCACTCACCGGGAGGGTACGTGAAAGAAGTTCGAGCGTCGCGTAGCAGTCGTGGACAGCCCTCTGTTTGTCATAGTAGAAGCCACTGCTCATCGCCAGAAGAGCGAGCTTGGAGCATCCGTGCATGCCTCGCTAATCGATAAAAGTCCTAAAGACTGATATAACTGGTTTATATTGCTGCCTGAAGTGAATGTGGGAATCGGTGCTTGCGTGCCCCCGCAACCACTTCCATCATAAATCCCTCATCATAGACGTGTAGAACCCGCTGCCGTTAGCCCTATCGGGCCTATGGCAGCGGGTCTCTATCTGTTCTCCTTGCCCTCAGAGCAACCTTCGCGTAATTAAAATGCGAACGGTTCTTATTTAGAGGGCGGCTCCGTGTAGCTGGGCCGGAGTGAGTGTGGAAAGGTGTTTCGGTGGCGGGCAACAGTGACCTGCTGACATGCTACCTCGCCAATCGCGGTGATCTGTTGAAATACGCAGCCCGGATAACGGGCGACTATGTGCATGCCGAAGACCTGCTCCAGGAGGTCTGGATCAGGTGCCAGTCCTCTGAGAAGCCCGAGAAACCTCTGCATTTTCTATATCGTGTTGTGCGCAACTTGGCCGTGGACAGGTATCGGGCGCAGGGGCGTGAGCGGCAATGCTTCGTGCAGGCGGATGAGAGCACCACAGATTCCGTTCCGGCTCCTACAGCCGACGCGGAGACGAATATGTCTGGCCGTCAGGAACTAGAAGCAGTTATGGCTGCGCTTGACGGGCTTCCTGAGAAAACAAAACGAGCTGTTTTGTTGTGTCGGTTCGAGGGGTGGAAGCTGCGAGAAATTGCAGTTGAGCTTGATATTCCTATTGGGTCCGTACATCGCATCATCGCGCAGGGGCTGGAGCATTGCCGCAAGCACCTCTATTCGTCTGAATGACTGTTTATCGGACGAAAACAGTTATCCATGAACGTGTTCTTGTTGGGGCCTATTGCAATGCTCCAAGGGGCAATGGCTACCCGGAAGGAATCTGTCCATGAACGTGCAGGATGAGGTTAATGAGTTTCAGCCTTCCAATGCAGCGGAATGGCTTCTTGTATTGCGTGACGACCCTGATGACGCGCACCTTCAGGCGCGCTTTGAGGCCTGGCTTCAGGAAAAGCCTGAGCGCCGACGGGAATGGGCGCAGATTTCGCATACCATGTCCGTTCTACGCAGAGTGGAACCAACTCAGGACACGACGTCTCCCGTTGTTCTGCAATATCGCGCAGCCGCTGTTCGTCGGCGGTTTATCGCGTCAGTATCATTCGCTGCGGCTGCCGCTCTGGTAGGTATTATCTGGGGACCGGATGCACTCCTGCGTTTGCGGGCGGACAATGTGACCGGGTGGGCGGAAACTCGCACTGTTGTCCTTGCTGATGGCAGCCAGGTTGTCATGGCTCCAGAGAGCGCCATTGATACAGATTATACGAAAGGACAGCGTGAAGTGCGCCTGGTGAAGGGCGAAGCGCTGTTCACCGTCAGGCATGATTCGGCCCATCCTTTTAGGGTGATTGCTGGTCAATTAACGATTACAGATGTTGGCACCGTGTTTGATGTGAAAGCAGGCGGAACCGTAACAGAAGCTGTCGCGGTGCGCGAAGGTCGCGTCTCGGTTGAGAATGTCGCCTCTCATGACGCTCCGGTGCAGCTTGATGCTGGACAGATGTTTCAAGTGAAGGCCGGGAAGGGTGTAACGGACGCTATCGTTCCGCAGGAAGTCGGTTTATGGGCGCAGGGGTTCTATGTTGCTCATAGTCAGCCTGTTTCCGAAGTGGTCGGGGTGTTAAGTCACTATCTGCGTGGGACTGTCCTGGTGCATGGCTACGATCTTGGTGCTGAGAAGGTAAGCGGGTTGTATAAGCTTTCTGACGCACGATCAGCCCTCCAGACGCTGGCAGATGGCCAGAATGCGCGTATCTGGAATGTCACACCCTGGATGACTATCCTTAATCGCTAATTTTTTTTCGCCCCGGTGCGATTAAAAATGCCTCCTCGTTCGTGTTCACAATGACGAGGAAAATGCGTGTCATTCTCATATAGTGATCGCAGCCTCAATAGGATGGACATGGCCGAAGGGGCACGCAGATTATGGCGCGGACAGGTTGGACAGTTTCTTATTCCAAAGCTTTTTGGGCGCGAAGAGCTTTATTTCTTGCTTCATCGACTATGTTGGGTGGCGTAGCCATCGGGACGGTATCCGCCACGGCAGCGCCGGTTGTATCTGCTGCCACACAGTCATTTCAAATCAGCCCGCAGCCTTTGGCGAACGCTTTAACCACTTTTGGTATCCAAAGTGGGTGGCAAATATCAGTCCCCGATACTCTCACAGCAAAAATGAACAGTCCGGGTGTGGCTGGTAACTTTGCGCCTGATGTCGCTCTTTCTCGTTTGCTGGCTGGAACAGGTCTTACTTATCAGGTTTCAGGTTCTCATAGCGTTATTATTAAGAAAGTGTCAGCCAATATCACCCTCGGTCCTGTCCGCGTGGGTGGCACTGTTGCGCATCAGGATCCGACCGGCCCTGGTGTGGGTTATGTTGCAGAAAGTACGATGGCCGGAACCAAAACCGATACACCACTCACGGAAATTCCCAATTCGATTTATGTCGTGACAAAGCAACTGATGCAGGACCAGCAGCCTCAGAATGTGGTTGAAGCGCTCCGCTATACACCTGGTGTATATTCAGAAGCAGATGGAAATTACAGTAATGGTGGAGGAATTATAGGAAGCGCTGGCGGAATATTGCAGCGAGGATTTTCTACAACATCATTTGTCGATGGTTTGGCACTCAATAGTGCAAGTTCGGGCGAAACGGCTTTTATAGAACGGATCGAAGCGGTGAATGGTCCAGCGTCTGTGATGTACGGACAGACCAATCCAGGCGGAATGATAGGGATCAGCCTCAAAAAACCAACTGATACGCCGTTACATCAGGTTTCATTGGGTTTCGGAAGTTGGGGACGCTATGAAACGACAGTAGACACAAGCGACAAGATCACAAAAAGTGGCAATCTACGCTATCGTGTGGCGGCAATCGGCGTAACCTCCGGAACACAGGTTGACCACATTGATTATCATCGGGTGGGAGTTTTGCCATCAATCACGTGGGATATTGATCCGAAGACCTCACTGACTTTACTTGGTATGTATATGTACACACCAGGGGATGGCACGAATTACTTACAGTATCCTATCTGCGGCACTTTAATTCAGAATGGAAATTGTCGTCGTATTCCACGAAGTACGTTTACTGGTTATAAAAGCTACAATGAAGAAGGCCAGAAAGAAGCGATGTTTGAATATATGTTCAAGCATGACTTCAATAGATTTATCTCGTTTTCTCAGACGTTCAGGTATGAAAAATCAGAGAATAATACGGAAAATACTTATACTACCGGATACGACGGCTCCGATGTAGGCCTTCGTCCGTGGTCAATTCATTCACGATCAACAACTGTAGGGCTGGACTCACGTATTTATGGAAACGTTTCTACAGGAGAAATAAAACATACTTGGGTTGTTGGCTCTGATTTCAGGCAACTAGAATATATGCAGAATGCATATTATGATTGGACGCAAGATTATACTCAAAATTTATATAACCCAACGACGAATACCCCTGTATGTGTAAATATTCACTCGGCCGCGTGTGAAGTCTATGGAAGCACGGGGCCCTATAATTATTTTCAGGAGGGAGTTTATTTTCAGGACCAAATTAAGTGGAAAGGCTTATCTGTTCTTCTTGGAGGGCGTGAAGACTGGGTAAATTATAACCAGAAGAGATATTCTGTTAATAACGATAATTCTTCTCACACTATAACAAAATCGAGCCTAGGGAAAGCACCAGAGCCGCAACATGCGTTCACGTGGAGAGCTGGTTTGATATATAATACTAAATTTGGCCTCTCGCCCTATTTCAGTTACTCGACATCTTTTATTCCTCAAGGCGGATCGACAGATTATCTGGGAAAACCCTTCTCTCCTATGACGGGGAAGCAGATGGAGGCTGGACTGAAATATAAGGTACCAAGTAAGGATATTCTTCTTACAGCGTCTGCTTTTCGTATTGACGAAGACCACTATCTTATAAGTGATCTGGAACACTCTGGATTTAGTTCAGACGTTGGTAAAGTGCGCTCTCAGGGATTTGAGGTCTCTGCAAATGCGAATATCACTAAAGACCTTCGGCTCGTGGCATCCTATACTTATACTGATATTCGTTTCGCTAAGACGAATAAGACGGCGCAACGAGTAGACATTTACGGAAATTCTTACGGTGACGCCATTTCTGAAAAAGGTAAAGTCGTGCCACAAATGCCACGAAACATGTTCTCGGTATTTGCGGATTATACAGTTCCTACCACAATTGCTAAAGGACTTGGTATCAATTGGGGTATGAGATATGTAGGGTCGAATTACGTAGATAATGTTGAGTCGTTCAAAAGCCCTTCTTATATATTGTTTGATATCGGCGCGCATTATGATTTTGGTCAACAATTTTCGACTCTTAAAGGATTGAAAGCACAACTCGCAGTTTCAAATCTAACAAATAAGTATTATCTAACAAGATGCGACGATTCATTTTGTTATACTGGTCAAGGGCGGCGCCTCTATGGTAGTTTGACTTACAACTGGTGAAATTTCTCCCGCCAAAACCCACGCGATTTCCGCCTGAAATTCTAACACTTTATATTGCACGCCCATGCCAAATTCGGCGGGCGAGGGTGTGCAATATCCGTGAGGTCACGCTGCAACACGCGTGAAGTCTGCATGTAATCAAAAACGCGGGGCTGCCTGATGTGCGCGGCGTGGTTCGTCGCGCCCGGTCGGTGGCTCTCCCGCCGATAAGGGACGTCTCCCATGCCACTGGACATCTGGCATTCCGAGGCCGATCTGGCCATCCTCAGGACTCTGTCAGCCTCCGCCCTTGCCGGGGCCTTCATGCGCCGCTGGTCCCGCTATGTCAGCGACTATCGCGATACCGGCCTACGAGCAGGGGCGAGTGACAATCCCTCTCTCCTGTGGGCGGCTTTCCGTGACCGATGGGGGTTGCGTTTTTGTCCACGATCCTGACATTCCCATCACCCGCAAGCCTGTGATCTGGCGCAGGGAAGACACAACGCGCATCATCAGTCTGACAGAAGCACCACGTGGCTTTTCCGATTTCCTGTCGCTGAATTTCGAAGCTCTGGGTCGTGTCCTGCTGGATCATGAAGATGACGCCGGACGCGGCGTGACCGTGGCTGGACCCTTCGGGACGTTCTCCTTCCTGATGGATAGCCCTGACGTCATGAAACGGCCTGCGGTGGTGATCCCGCTCGATCCCCTGTTCAGGAGCCGTTATTACGAGGCGGGACGCTTCATGTTCCGATATCTCGGGTTCAGTATTCCTCACCGTATTCCGCCGGTCATTACGCCGTTCCGGTCCCTGCATCTGATCCGCTGTCTGCATGCGTTCGATATGGACCGCGCGGGCTTTGGTAAGCGCCAGATTGCGGCCCGTTTGATCAACCCACGGGCGCTGACACTTTCCAATCATGAATGGATCGATCATGGCTGGCGACGGTCCGCCAGAGACTGGACGGCGGAAGGGCTGCGTCTGGTCGAAGGGGGTTATGTTGCTCTCCGTACGGAAGGATGATCAGGGAAAAGACGTTTTGTGCTAAAAATAGCCTCTGTGCAGATCAGAGAAGCAGAAAACTGCGTGAGAACTGAAAATCCTGCACACGACCGACCAGACCTGCACACAAGAAGACAAGGCGCGATCGCGCTTTGTCGCCCGACGTGGCAGGTCGTTTTATCTTGCCTTCCTCTTTCTTCTCTTCCCTGTATCTATCGAATACCTGAAATCACCCCGAAAAGACCGCGCCACGATAGCATGATCCTGCGACCGGGAGCGCTGGAATATGCTCTTTCACGTTCTGGCCGGAAATCGACCGGATCGCGGGCGAAAAACTGCGTATCGGGCCGCTTCGGGGATGCAAGAGACCGTGTAATTTTTTCCCCGTTTTCGTGTTCGTCAGATGTGCGAAACCTAACTCCCGAACAGCGTTCGGTGTGGAGGTTGGGTGCAAAATTTCTGACGGGAACTGGTTGGTTTTCTATCTCTGACAGATCGGCCAATATGTGCTCGTTCTGCCGCTGATCTGCACGGATTTTGTCATTCGGTGGCGGGGTGTCTGCATCATTGGACGTGGATTGAAACAGGGGCAACGGTTACGCTCTGGGTATGACAAAAACGCACGATGACATTGACTCGCCGCTACTGGAAAGATGCCGCGAGAAGGGCCTGAAAATGACTGGCCAGCGGCGTGTGATCGCCTATGTGCTGTCCGAGGCCGATGACCATCCCGACGTCGAGGAACTGTACCGTCGGGCCATCGTGATTGATCCGAAAATTTCGGTTGCCACCGTCTATCGGACGGTCCGGATTTTCGAGGAACGGGGCATTCTCCAGCGTCGGAATTTTGGCACGGGTCGCGCCCGTTATGAGGCCACCGATCATGGACAGCATTACCATCTGATCGACGTTGAGTCCGGCAAGGTGGAGGAATTTCACGATAAGGAACTGGACGCGCTTTTGCAGAAAATCGCGGAGCGGATGGGATATGATCTGGTCACGACGCGACTGGAAATTTACGGGCGAACGGGAAAAGCACGTGCCTGATGATGTGCGGGGGAACTCTCCGGCTCCTTGCGTCCTGAGCTATGCGGACATGCCCGGTTCTGCTGTCTTTTCTGGCTCTGGGCGAGCGCAGCGCGGGAGCGCCGTAGGCCGTCCATTGGACGCCGGAGCACTGGCTGAATGCGCCCCATAAAGGGACAACACAGGACACGCGGCGGCGTAGCCGACGCCTTCCGTTCGCGGCGTGAAGTGTCGCGTTGTCCTGGCAAAAAATGGATCGGGTGGAAGGTGGATTGTCCAGCTTGTGAAGGGCATCGAATCTGGAAAGCCTAGGCCGGAAAGAGGAAGAATGAGGAAGGCAAGATAAAGGCATCCGGCACTCCTGACGTCGCGGGCCGGATTTTTCTTTGTCTGCACATGAGGTTGAGGAGTTTCCGTAGAGTGCCATCTTTTTGAAGACACGAGCCAGCCGTTTCCAGAAATGGCGGAAAGGCGCATTCTGTGCTGGCACTGTTCGTTTTGGGTGCTGCTTTCGTGCAAGAAATCCGTTTACGCTCATGTAAGTAATTCTTCTCTATGGCCGCACGGTTTTTCTATGTGTTGCATGAGGTCTTGCGGTAAGTTGGCCGTATCCCCGAGGTTTTCCCTTTCCCGCACGGAAAGGACGCAACCAATGGGAGACAGGAACGACGCGCCAGGCCGCGCACCCGGTGTCCCGGCCAACGATAACAGGCCGATCGACGCCCGGCAGGAACTCGACCGGGTGGCGTTCAGCATCGCCCGGCTGATCGGTCGCCGCATGGCGCGGGAGTATGTCGCGGCGCATGTCGCCGCCAACGACAATCATCCCCCTCCCGGCGATGGCCCGGACGGGACGGACAGGCCGGAAGGAGAAAGCTGACATGACCCGTGTTGCGCTCTATGCCCGCTATTCATCGGACAACCAGAGCGAAAGCTCGATCGAGGACCAGTTTCGCCTCTGTCGTGAGCACGCAGCGCGGGAACGATGGAGGGTTGGGGAGACCTATCAGGACGCCGCCATTTCAGGGGCAAGCACGATCCTGCGGCCCGGCATCCAGGCGCTGCTGCGGGATGCGCAGACCGGGAAGTTCGATGTGGTATTGGCTGAGGCGCTGGACCGCATTTCGCGCGATCAGGCCGATGTAGCGACCCTGTTCAAACATCTGCGTTTTGCAGGTGTCTCCATCGTCACGCTGGCCGAGGGGGAAATCTCGGAACTGCATGTCGGCCTGAAAGGCACGATGAACGCGCTGTTCCTCAAAGACCTCGCAATGAAAACCCATCGCGGGCTTCGGGGCCGGGTGGAGAAGGGCAAGGCGGGCGGTGGCCTCTGCTACGGCTATCGCGTGGTCAAAAAGCTGGACGCCAATGGCGAGCCGATCCGGGGGGATCGTGAGATCATCCCCGAGGAAGCTGACACCATTCGCCGTATTTTTCGCGCTTTCGCCGCCGGACAAAGCCCGCGTTCCATTGCGGTGGAATTGAACAAGGAGGGGGTGCCCGGCCCGCTGGGTCGCGCCTGGGGCGATACCTCCATCCGGGGGCATGTCTCGCGGGGGACGGGTATCCTCCATAACGAACTCTATGCGGGCGTGCTGGTGTGGAACCGCCAACGCTTCATCAAAGACCCCAGCACTGGTAAGCGGGTCTCGCGTCCCAACCCGGAAAGCCAGTGGATCAGGACCGAAGTCCCACATCTCAAAATCGTGGATGATGGTTTGTGGCAGGCCGTCAGAACCCGTCAGGCGGCCATCGCGGCGAAGGTCGGCCCATGCCCGACGAACACGCTGGAAGGCCGCGCAAGGCAGCTGCATCTGGCGAACCGGCCTGTCTCCCTTCTTTCCGGGCTGCTCACCTGTGGCTGCTGTGGTGGCAAGGTGGGCATGATTGTCAACAGCCGGTTTGGCTGCCTGAACCACCACCGCCGGGGCACCTGCGCCAATAACCGTACCATCCCGCGCCAGCGGATCGAGGCGGGTGCTGGTAGGGCTGAAAGACCGGCTGGTGTCGTCCGATAGCGTGGCCGAGGCGGTGCGGGCGTTTGCAGAGGAAGTGAACCGCCTCAACCATGAGCGGCGGGGCCAGGCGATTGCGGACCGCAAGGTGCTGGACAAGATCGACCGGTCAATACGGGCTATCATTACGGCCATCGAGGACGGGATGTATCAGCCCTCCATGAAGGCCCGCATGGATGATCTGGAACGCCAGAAGGCGGAGATCATGGAGCGTCTGGCGCAGGCCCCGGCGGATATTCCCGACGTGCATCCCAACATTGCCACGCACTACCGGCGCAACGTGGAGCGGTTCACCGAGGCGCTGGACGATCCGGACGGGGGCAGGGAGGCGGCGGAGGCCATCCGCTCGCTGATTGGTGGGATCGTGCTCAACCCCGGCGACAAGCGGGGCGAGGTTCATATCTCCCTACGCGGCGAGTTGATGGGTATCCTCGATCTCGCCCATGCCAACGGAAACCAGAGGGAAATCCGCTTTATGACGGCGGCGGTCGCAGGCCCCCGCAATACCCGATACCGACACTCCCGAAGCCTCGGCTTCGGGAGTGTTTTTCTTTTGAGCCAGTTTTCCGTTGCCACGAGAAGCCGCAAAGTCGAGCAGCGTGCCAAGCTCGCCATGCAGAGTGGCGTGTATCTCGCCCCGAACCTTGCCCGGTGTGACAATGATTTTCTCGATCAGCGCGCGGATGGCCTCGGACGCTTCCTGCCGGTCCTCGGGATGGTTCAGCGTCTCGGTCAGGCGTTCGACCTTCTGTTTGAAGATCGCCGCGACATTGGGATGGATATCCGGCACGTCCTGAGGCTGGGCAGCGAGCAGGGCGACCAGTTCGTCCTCGCGGGCTTCTATCTCGCGCATGCGCTCGACCATGCCGCGTGTGTAGCCGCCGTCCTCGATGACCTGGAGCATCTGTTTCAGCCCCTTGCGCAGCTTGGTCAGTTCCGCCTGCCATCCCGCCGTGCTGGCGCGGCGTTCGTGATTGGCGCGGTTGGTTTCCTCGACATAGGAGCGCATGGCTTCCGCCGCCGCTTTCGGCGTCATCAGCCGGTCTTTCAGACCGGACAGCATCCGCTCTTCCAGTTCCATGCGGCGGATGGTGGCCTTGTTGGTGCAGGAGCGGTTATCCATGTGGTTGGAACAGGCGAAGCGGTAGCCACCCCGGATGGAGCAGGGACCACCGCACATACCACAGAACACCAGCCCCGACAGCAGGGACTTCGGGCGACGTTGCCCATTGAGGCGACTGTTCGAAGCGCGGATGCCCGCGCTGATGACCGCCCCCTTCTCGGTGATCTTCGCCTGCCGGGTACGAACGGACTGCCACAGATCGTCGTCCATGATCCGCAGTTCGGGAACGTCGGTGATGATCCACTCCGATTGCGGGTTCAGCCGCGAGACGCGCTTACCAGTTTGTGGGTCTTTCAGGTAGCGAAGCCGGTTCCACACCAGCCGTCCAACATACAACTCGTTATTGAGGATGCCGGTCCCACGCAGGGTGTTGCCGCGCAGCGTGGTGTTGTTCCACTTGCCGCCCGTGGGGCTGGGGATACCTTCGTCATTCAGGCGGCTGGCGATGGAAAGCGGGCTGCGCCCGGTTGCGAACTCGCGAAAGATGCGGCGGACGATCTCCGCCTGCACCGGGTCGATCTCGCGATCACCCCGGATCGGCTCGCCATGTGCATCGAATTGCCGGATGACGCGATAGCCGTAGCACAGGCCGCCACCAGATTTGCCCGCCTCGACCCGCCCGCGCAGGCCGCGATGGGTTTTCAGGGCAAGATCCTTGAGGAACAGGGCGTTCATCGTCCCTTTCAGGCCGACATGCAGTTCGGAGATTTCCGCTTCCGCCACGGTGATGATCTGGACACCTGCGAATTGCAGGCGCTTGAACAGGGTGGCGACGTCTGCCTGATCACGGGAGACACGATCCAGCGCTTCGGCCAGCACGACATCGAACTGCCCGGCCTGGGCGTCGCGCAGCAGGGTCTGGATGCCGGGGCGCAGGATCATGCTGGCCCCGGAGATGGCCGCGTCGCGATAGTAATCCACCACCTGCCAGCCCTCGCGTGTGGCGCGCTCTTCACAGAGCCGGAACTGGTCCTCGATCGAGGCCGCCCGCTGGTTGTCCGAGGAATAGCGGGCATAGAGCGCGACACGGGTCATGGCGGGTCTCCTGGCGTGTAATTGCGTATGGTTTATCTTTTGCGACGTTTACCACTGGGCGGCTTTGTCCGATCGGCTGGCGTCTCTGGGACGCGCCCGGTTGCCGCCGTGTAAATTTCATTATCCTCGCGGCGTCCCACAGCGATGACGAAGATGACGATCCGCTGTTCCACGACCTGATAGACAAGGCGATAGCCGGCCTGTCGCAGCTTGATTTTGTAGAATCCGGCAAGATCGCCGTGCAGTTCATTGCTGGGAGAATGCGGGTTCAGAACCAGTTTTTCGAGTTTTTTCTCGAATTTCCTGCGAATGCTTCCGTCCAGCCCGTCCCACTCCCGAAGTGCACGATCATCGAATTCGATCGCGTATTCAGTCATCGGGATGGCGGGCCTTGAGCTCCGCCAGCGTCATGCGGTGGCGGGGGGCGGGATCGGTGAGGCGTTCGCGGACGATTTCGATCAGCCTTGCATCTTCGTCGGTCACAAGCCGCCGCTTTACCGGCGGCTGGCCGGTCTCGGCGATATAGGCCAGCGTATCGCGCAGGACATCGGAGAGAGACAGGCCGTGCGCGGCCAGTTTAGCAACGGCAGTGGATTTGAGAGCATCATCGACGCGGAACGTCACGGCAGACATAGTTACCTCCTTAATGTCAATACAAACGTAATACATTTGTGCGACAATTGGAAGAAAAAACGTTAACTACGACACGGCTTCGTTGTTTTGCTGCGACATGAAAGTTGGCGGTGGGTCAGGTGTACGAAAGCTAGGCCGACATCAATGTGCGGACAACTTAGTGGCTGCTTTTTTATCGTAACCGTGGATATCTATATTTCAGTTATTAAATTTAAATGGCACGGTATGCGTTATATGATTTACTGCATTGCAATTTATTTATACCTACAGATCTTAAAATGACCAGATACAAATACCATGTCTGCTTGTGAAGGAGATTATTATGTCGAAATCTGTTTACGTAGAGGCTCGTCCTCGCGGACGTGATGGTGATCCAATTTCTCATTATGTAGTTGAGGATCAAGCAAGTAGCGTTTTACACTCTACTAATACTCAAGCTGAGGGAATTCAGTGGGCGAAAGCACGTGGCTATGTGCCTCATGTAGCACGTGTGCGTCATTTGGATGATAAGAGAATCCCGGATCATTGGCGTAATGTTTAATCGCAAAAAAAGGCCCGTTTATTTAACGGGCTTTTTTTAATATTTCTGTGGATAAGATTTTCTTTCCGGATACAGACTTCAATAGAATTTTTGAGGAAAAAATGCAGCCCAAATTTGATACTTCCGATGTGGTGAAGTGGTACAATAAACTTGTTATAGTAGACGTTTCTAGAGATAATGAAAACGATAATAGAATATCAAGTTTTGATATTTATCGATTGGGTGAGGACAAAGGTGGCAATCGGGAATGGAGAGAAATGGAAAGTATTTTGGAAAGGGAAATGCTAGAATGCTTGATTGATGAATGGGATGTAAAAACTGGCAAGGTTGTTGGTGAGAAAATAAAATTTGGGGCAAAAGTTGAAACTGAAGTGCGCGTTAAAGAAAATGGAAGTAATTACCCCCTTAGTTCAATGGGTCGGTCATAAATAAAGAATTATATAAATTTTTTTTATATGAGAAATATGATATATTTATTTTATAATGTTGTCATAAAAATATAATATTTTATATTGTCAAGCGTATTTCATTTTTTTACACCCATTGTGGGCACAATGGGTGTAATCATCTTTTTTGTCGGTATTCTGAGTGTCAGAGACGTAAGGTAAGACTTTATCTTCTGACGGGGAGGACGACGAACTCCGCCTTGATCGGGGCAAACAGATCCAGCGGGATAAAGCCATAGGCAAAGCTGCCCGGCTTGCCGGGAACCGGCGACACGCCATCACTCGGCCATTCGTCGACATTGTAATCCGAGACAATCACCCAGCTTGGCGCATCATCCAGCCCGATCGCCGCCTTGACCTCCGCCGGTATCTCGATCCCAACCGTATCGCCCGAAGGCGGCGTGTGGGTGATTGGTAGGAGCACAACATAGCGGGGTCGCTGGAGACTATCACTGGCCGCGACGAGACAGGCGGGACGATCCTTGTCCTGATCCTGCCCCCGCGCGGAGCCAGTTATAATGATCGGCGGACAACAGTACATATTCGCGACGACCGTGGTGGGTAATCTCGACCGGCTCACGCTGGGCCTGATGCTGGAACTCGCCGAACTTGCGCTGGAACTCGAGGACACCCACGGTGGGCATTGGCGGATATCCTGCTGGAATGACGATGCTCGTATTATACGTATAAACCGTCTTTCAGCGAGAATTGTCGCATTGACTGGACGGGGGAGGGAGCTTCACGGCTACCTGTGACGCCTGTTCACGGGCGATCTGCCGTCCGATCAGGCGGGCGAGCAGCAACGCAACATCATTCGCCGACATGCTGGCAGGTGGTGCCTCGCGCGGCACTACCGTGATCCGCAATTTTTGCTTCGGCGCGCGCATGGGCATGTCCCGTCCGGTCGGTTGACCCCGTTCAGGACAAGCATGGTCAGGACTGGACGCACGCGAAAGATGCCGTGCGGTGCCATGCGGATATTATCGGCGCATTCGTAAAAACAGCGACCTCAAAACAAAGAAAAGACGGGGAAGAAAAGCCCTTCGCCTCTCTTCCCCCAAACGCCGCCTACAGAGTAGCAGGGCCGCGCGACGGCGCAGGGCGTTGCCCCGCTGGCGCGCACCCCGGCCACTCCCGCTGTCATTTGTCCCCAACTCTCCCGCGCGGTCACCCGCCTCCGGGAAGCACGCAGGGTGCTTCCACCGGCGATTTTACCAGCCAAGGAGTCAGGGACATGACCGACAATGCAAAAAGATGGCGGCTTTGCCGCGTCTTTCTATGCCTGGAACCGGATTGACCTGTTCATGGCGGCATGGAAGGCGGCAGGCTTCCGGCCCGTGGGACATATCATTTTCCGCAAGTCCTATGCGTCATCTGCCCGCTTTGTCCGCTACACCCACGAAGCGGCCTACCTGCTGGCCAAGGGCGACGCGAAACTCCCCCGCCAGCCCATCCCGGACGTGATCGACATGCCCTATTCCGGCAACAAAATGCACCCGACGCAAAAACCCGTCGCGGCGTTGCTGCCCCTTATTCATGCGTTCTGCCCGGCTGGCGGGCTGGTTATAGACCCGTTTTGCGGTTCCGGTTCGTCCCTGGTCGCGGCACAGCATCTTGGCCGCGACTGGCTGGGCATGGAACTAGACGAAACCCACGCCGCCACAGCCTCCCGGCGGCTGGCCTACTGGGGCGAGAGGCGGGCGGCGTAAGCCCCCGCTTTTTCTCTTTCCGGCCTCTTACCCGCTGCGGGACAGCCCCGCCGCCGATCCTGGCGGATCGGCGGCGGGGACGCGCGGCCCGATGGCCCGCGCGTGCGGTGCTCGCCGGGCAAGCCCGACTCGCGATTGTTCTTTATATCCGCACTCAATATCGCGCATCACCACGACCCATTTTTTGCCGTGACAACGCGACACTCCCGCGCCGCGAGCGGAAGGGGCCTGCGGCCCCTCCATTTGTTATTTATCGTGATCCCGTCGATCTGGCTTCGTAATCAAATGATCTGAAAATGGCGCTTTACAGCCGGAATCCGCGAAAAATCATGATGTTGGACCCGTTCTCCGTGCCGTTACGGCCCGAGCAGGAGCGTCCCTCATGCCGGAAACAGAACTCGCCTGGGAATATCTGCGCCGGATGCCTGAATACCGGCATGATTACGCACTCTGGTCAAGACTTATGCCGGACACGCCGGAATTTCGTGCGCTCGCGCATAAATGGGGGTTGGTTTGTTCCGGTCGATCCCGCCCTTTCAACTGAGAAGGCCAGTCTGTTCTGGCTCTATCAGTTTCTCCCGCTCATTATTCCCCTTGAACCGGCACCAGCGCGTCTTGGTGCCAGCCACCGGACGGTGCCGTGGTCTGTTTTTAGCGCCGCACGACGCTACCTCGACACCGAAGGCTGTTATCTGATCTGGACCGAACGGGGAGTTACGCATCGGTTCTGGCTGGACGAGGAACCCGTCGCCGGGCGGCAGTACAGCGCCGCACTTGTTCCTGACGATCTGGGCAGCGTGCGCGCCTGGGCTTTCCTGCGCTTCTGCCACGCCCTTTCCGGTCGGGCCGATCCGGGACCGTATCGCGCCATGACACCGCGCACCGAACTTCTGTATCGCCAGTCCCTCGCCGCGATGGATGCGAAGGCAGCGGGAGCCAGCGAATGGGACATCGGCCAGACCCTTTTCGGATACCAGCGGTCGCGTGACGAATGGAGCGACAATGCCGCGCGCGGGCTGGTGCGGCGCACGCTGGCGCGCGGACGGCGGACACTGGCAGGAGGCTATCGACGCTTTCTGACATGGCAGGCGGGCGGGAGCAGACGCCGCTCGCGCCCCTGACAGGGTGTCAGTACCCCGACCATGCCGCCATCGCCGCGCAAACCCGCTCGTGATCCAGTCTGACATGTAAACCTTTCGATTTTACCGTCAGTTTTTCGATCGTATCTCTGGTGATTTCCGCGTGGTTAAGCGGGCAGACGGCGGCAAATGAGTGATGGACGTTTTCTGTTTCCCCCAAAAACGACCATGCCGACAGTGCCATTTCCTAGCCAGCCTTCCCGTGTCGGGCCGTCCCTGTCGGACGCCCCCCCCCCCACGAGAAGGACACAATCATGATTCATCTGCCTGAGTCCATGCCGCCGCGCCTGCTGCGCACCCCAGAGGCGGCGCATTTTCTGGGCCTGTCCGGGCGCACGCTGGAAAAGCACCGCTCGATGGGCACCGGCCCCATCTATCACAAGATCGGTGGCCGCGTCGTCTATGCCGTCGCCGACCTGACCGCGTGGCTGAACGCGGGCGCGCGGCGGTGCAGCGGCCCGCAGGGTGAAATCCCCGCCCGGCGCACGGGAGAGACGCCATGACCGCCGCGCTGGCCCAGGTTGAACTGACCTGGATCGAGAAGCGCATCGAGCAATGGCTGCGCTTCGGCCATCCCGTGGAGGATCGTATCCTCGACCGCCGTCGAAGGCTGATGCGCTTCGCACCGGGCAGCGTGTTCGCCTTCGTCCGCTGGACCGCCAACGATTATGGCACTGTCATCTTCTGCCTCGACATCGTGCGGACCGTGAACGCGGGAGAGCCGTTCCAGACCATTCCCTTCGTCCGTCCCGGCGCTGAATCGCTACTCGCTCTGTCCAGCTGGCCGAAGGTCCGGTGCGCGCTGGAAGCGATCGACGCCATCGAGGCGATGGCCCTCGATCCGTCCGCCATATCCCCCGATTACTGGCGGCAGGTAGGCGCGCGGATTGCCGCCGGACAGCGGGTTTCACCCTATACGCGCGAGCGCCATGAGGCGTGGCTCGCGCGCAGGAGGCTTCTGTCATGACCCGGCGTGCCTGGTTCTTCGGCACATATTTTGCCGTGCTGGTGGTTGGTGCGTCCGCCGCCGTGCATGTCGCGCCCAAGCTGCTCTGGAACGAGACGGCCAGCGTCCCGGTGGGGCTGTATCGGGTGCGTCCCGGCAGCGCGCTCCATGTCGGAGATATGGCCGCGATCCGGTTGCCCGACCGGCTGGCGCTGCTCTTGTCGTCGCGCGGGTATCTGCCCTTCGGCGTCCCGCTCCTGAAGCCTGTCGCGGCTTTGCCGGGACAAAACGTGTGCCGGACAAAAGGCAGCGTCACGATCGACGGCGAACGTGCTGGCGACGCGCTGGCCAGTGACCATCGCGGACGCCCGCTGCCCGTTTGGCAGGGCTGTCACTGGCTGGGACCGGACGAGATTTTCGTCATGAACCCGGCGGAACCGCGCAGCCTCGACGGACGGTATTTCGGCCCGCTTCCTGCTGCATCGGTGATCGGGCGCGCGGTCCCGCTGTGGCTTCCCGCTTCTCATGCTCCCCACACCAAAGGAGATCGGTCATGATCCATCTCGGCACCTTCACGCACACGGCCAACGGGTTTTTCGGGCAGATCATCACCTTCCTGATGGCCGACGATCTCTCCATCGTTCCGAACGTAAACCGCACGTCGGAAAATGCGCCCGATTATCGCGTCCTGCGTGGTCTGGAAGACGATGCGGCGCAGGTCGGCTGTGCCTGGGTACGGCAGAACGAGCGCATCGGCCTGTGGCTGGCCGTGCTGATCGACGATCCGCTGTTTGCTTCTCCCTTGCGTGCCCGGCTGATGCCCGAGCGTGACGGTTCCGACAGTTTCCGGCTGGTCTGGAACCGACCTGATCCACGTCATGCGTCACGTTAAAAACACGCTTGGTGTGCTGACAGTTTGCAGCGGGATTGCAATGCCCGTGCAGACTGTTTGCGCTGCACCATTCGAGACCTATGTTACCGAGGCCGCCGCGCGGGCGAATATCCCGCCTGCATGGATCACGGCGGTGATGCGTGCGGAGAGCCAGAGTGATGCGTCTGCGATATCACCCAGGGGCGCGATGGGCCTCATGCAGATCATGCCCGAGACGTGGCGGGAATTGCGTGCGGCGTTGAATCTTGGAGCTGATCCATACGATCCGCGCGACAATATTGTCGCAGGTGCGGCGTATCTCCGGTGGCTGCATGACCGCTACGGCGATGCTGGTTTTCTTGCCGCTTACAATGCCGGTCCCGGACGGTATGAACAGCTTCTGACATCAGGAAAAACGCTGCCCGACGAGACGAGAAAATACGTTGCGAAAGTCATCCGGCTGCTACATGGAGAGTCGATCGGTGGCACGATTTCCGGCGTGGATTTTACAGCGCGAACGCCACGCGAAACGCTGTCCGGGAGTCCAATTTTCGTCGGTCCTTTTGCATCCCGAAGCGTTGCCCAGGACGCGGCGCAGGTGATGCCGATTTTTGTTCACGCCATGCCTTCCAGCGCATCACCCGCCAGCCTGTTCGTCCCCCTCTCGCAAAAGAGCGCACGCTGACGCGGTTCCGGTGGGTTTGTAGTATTCGTGCGGCGTCTGGCGTGGATTCTTCGGTATTGTGAAAGATCGTTTTGTGGTAGTGTAAGAACAGAAAGAGCGAGGGCAAGATAAAGGCATCCGGCACTCCTGATGTCGCGGGCCGGATTTTTCTCTGTCTGCACATGGGGTTGGGGGATTTCCGACCGGCACTCTTCAAAACAGGCCCGCGTGCCGCGATCTTTCAGAAATGGCGGTTTTCCGACATCACGCTGGCACTCTTCCTGAAAACCGCCCTGTCGGGGGAGGATTTCCATGAACCGGAATGACGAAACTGGCTTCCGCCCCCGTCCGGGACGTATCCGCTCCAAAGGCGGCGTGGGCAGGCGCGTGCCCGCTCCCTGACGCCCGCCGGGAAGGCGGGAGGGGCGTCGCCAGCGCCCCGTCGTCCAGGGCGTGCCGCACCCATCCGGCAGGGTGTCGGACGGGGGCGGGGCGCGTCCTTTGTCCGCGCCCGTGGCGTCGCGGGATGGAAGCACTAGCAGCGGGGGGGCCGGCGGGTGACCGTGAAGGCGCGGGTGGTGCGGCAGGCCGGAAAGGGCGGCGGGGCCGCCGCCCATCTGCGCTATATCCAGCGCGATGGAACCTCCCGCGATGGCGAGCGCGGCGTCCTCTATGGCGCGGATATCGACCGCGCCGATGGCCGCGCATTTCTCGAACGCGGGGCAGACGACCGACATCAGTTCCGCATGATCGTCTCGCCCGAAGACGCCGAGCGCCTATCGGACCTCACGGGCTTTACGCGCGACCTGATGAAGCAGATGGAAGCCGATCTCGGCACCCCTCTGGACTGGGTGGCCGTGAACCATTTCAACACCGCCCATCCGCATGTCCATGTCGTCATCAATGGCCGCGATGATCTCGGGGAAAATCTGGTCATCAACGGACAGTATATGGGCCAGGGTATTCGCGAACGCGCCTCCGAACTGGTGACGTTGGAACTTGGCCCCGTCACCGAGATTGAGCAGCGCCGGAAGCTGGAAGCCGAGATCGGCCAGGACCGTTTCACGCGGCTGGATCGCGCCCTGCTGGAGCAGACACAGGAGGGGCGTGTCGATATGCGGCCCGGCGTTGAGGTGGGATCGTCCGATTGGGTGGATAGAAGCCTGCGTCTGTCGCGTCTGGCGAAGCTGGAACGCATGGGGCTGGCGCAACAGACCTCACCCGGCATCTGGGAACTGGAGGACAGGCTGGAGGACACCCTGCGAGCCTTGGGCGAGCAGGGCGATATCACGAAGCAGATGCATCGCGCGTTGAAGGCACGTGGCCCGGATCAGGAGCGCGATCCGGCGAGTTTCCGTCTGCATGGCGAGGTGCCTGACACGCCCGTTGTGGGGCGGCTGATTGACCGGCATCTCAGCGATGAACTGGGGGAAAAACTGTCTCTTGTCGTGGACGGGATCGACGGGCGTGTGCATCACGTTCCCGGCTTCGATCCCGCGCAGGTGGAGGACATAAGCAACGGGGCCATCGTCAGCATTGGTGCGGGCAGTGTCCGCGAGCGTCCGTCCGACCGGTCCATCGCCGCGATGGCGCGGGAGGGGATTTACCGACCTTCGGAGCATCTGGATCGGTTGCAGCTTGACCGCTGGCAGGGGAAAGGCAACCCCGAGGAACTGGTGCAGGGCCATGTCCGGCGGCTGGAGGCCCTGCGTCGGGCGGCCATCGTCGAGCGGCTGGACGCGGATCACTGGCACATCCCCGAGGATTTCGCGCAACGCGCTGTCGCCTATGACGCGGCGCGGTCCCCGAAGGCTATGGTCAGATTGCTGTCCACGCTGGACCTGGAGGCCCAGATCGGTTCGGACGGCGCGACCTGGTTGGACCGCAGGCTGGTGTCCGGTCGTGACGGCGACCGCGCGGCGGCGGGCTTCGGGCGCGAGGTCGGGGAGGCCATGACCCGGCGTCAGTCGCACCATATCGAGCGGGGCGATGCCATCCGTGATCCTGACGGGGCCACACGCTACCGTCGCAACCTGCTGGCGACGCTGGAGGCGCGCGAGGTCGAGCGTGTGGGGCAGGAGATGGCCGCGCGGAAAAATCTTGCCCTGCGGCCTATGGGGCCGTTCGAGAGCATTTCCGGCAAGCTGTCAGGGCCGGTGCATCTGGCCAGCGGCAGCTATGCCCTGATGGAGAACAGCTATGAGATGGCGCTGGTGCCCTGGAAGCCCGAGATCGGGCGATACCGCAACCGGGACATGACGCTTTCGGTGAGTGAAGACGGCGGACTCGGCTGGCAGATCGGACGCTCGCGCGGGCTGGGGCTGTAGGGAAACAAGGCGACCATACCTATTCCTTACGTAAACACCGCCGATTGTACGACAGCCCCTGTTTACGGCTTGCAGCGGTGACGGAAAGCGTCACGATTGCCAGAACCCCTCAATCCCGGAGGTCGTGATGCCTGTCCGTCGTCGCATGAATGTGTATTTCGAGACCGGTCTGCTGAACGAGGTCTCCCTTCTGGCCGCCCGGCAGAAGGTGTCGAAATCCGCCGTGGTCGAGATGGCCGTGCAGTCCTTTCTCACGGGCGATGACGCGGGGCAGCGGGAAGCAGCACTCATCCGGCGTCTCGATCATCTCTCCCGACAGATGGATGGCATGGACGAGGATCTGTCCATTCTGGGGGAAACGCTGGCGCTCTATGTGCGGGCATGGATGAACGCCCAGCTTCCTCTGCCACCAGATGCCCAGGAAGCCGCGAAGGCGCGCGGACGCGAGCGGTATCAGAATTTCCTGACCGTCCTGCTGCGTAATCTCGCGACACGGGACCGTTTCCTCAAGGAACGCAGTCGCGATATTGCGGCGTTTCGGGAACACCGCGCGGTCAATCCGCCTGCGGGGCCATCTGGCGGGCCAGACGAAGCAGGGCCGTCAGGGGTGGAGTGACGTTGTGCCGTGACCACGCGGCGTAAAAGGGCAGGATCACGGGCTCTTCCCCGATCGGGCGGTATACCAGCCCCTCAAGTGCCAGGCCCTGCGCCGATTGCGTAGTCAGCGCGACGCCCAGACCGAGTGACACCAGCACCATCAGCGTATCCCGCCCGACACGCAGCGTCTCGATTGCATGGGGCACATCCACATCACGTAGATAACGGTCCGCCAGTTCCATCAGCCCTGTGCTGATGCCATCGGTGCGGGTCAGGAACTTCCGCCCCGTGAGATCGGCCCACCCCACACGGTTCTGCGTCGCCAGCGGATCATCCAGCGGCAGGGCGATGACCATTTCCTCGGTCCAGAGCGGGCAGGTTTCGAGGAAGTCGTGCAGAGGGGCTTCCGTGAACAGGAAATCGGGGGCAAACAGCACATCCACGCGCCGGGCGCGGAGATCGCCCAGCACGTCCTGCGGGGAGGTCTCCTGCGGACGAAAGGCGATCTCGGGAAAAGAGGTATGAAAGGTGCGCAGCAGGTCGGCCAGCGCACCCGTGACAATCGGCGATTGCAGGCCGATGCACAGCACTTCACGGCGATCATCGCGGCCCAGGTCCGTTGTGCCCAGCGCGCGGCCAATCTGGAGTAGCGCCGGGGCAATCAGGTCGAGAAAGGCCCGGCCATGCAGGGTGAGGCGCAGGGACTGGAAGCGGCGACGCTCGAACAGTGTCACCCCGAGAGCTTCTTCCAGCACCATCAGGCGGGAACTGATCATGGACTGGCTGATGCCCAGGATCTCGGCGGCACGGTGGAAGTTGAGTTGTTCGGCGACGACCAGCGCCTGCACCAGGGCGGGCAGCGCGATATGGCCAGTCGCCAGAAGATGGTAGAGCCGGTCTCGTGTCAGGGGACCGGACGGGCCGGGGACGCCGGGCAACGGCGTGTCGGGGTCAGTCATGAGACGGAGCCGGAAAAAGGGAGATAAAAGGAGATCACAACGGGCATTTTCGTATTCCGTCGTACAGAAGAGGCCAATACCTGGGCATGTTCCGGAAGAAAAATGTCAGGGCATCGGCTTCATGGATGTTGCAGGAACGCACTACGCATGTTGCACGGTGCCACCCGATGAGTTTGGCATGGCTCGCCCCCCGAATGTTGCCAGGGGCAACCCACGCATCTTGCAGCGAGGCGGCCCCTCGAATTTGGCCTCGAGACGAGGGGCAACACACTGATTTTAAAGGAAGAAAGTCGGTGCAGTTGCGGGCGGTAAAATTTTACCAATTATACGTGAGATTACCATAAACTTTTCGGCCCTGCCCTAGCTCACATTGATAGGATTGACAGCTCGTAACATAATATTTGTTTGTGAGGTTGGAAATTGCCAACTGTGCTTTCAGTCCTTTAAGAGACGGAATGGATGCAGCGAAATAATAATGTGCACCAATATCGAAAAGCATGAACGCTGGAACTTTATAAGACTCAACTGCTGTGGAATATGTAAAGCCTATATATCGGATACCTCTATTAATTCCGAACCCATTCATATATGAGTTCTTAAATGTATAATCCACAAATGCGTTAAACATATTCCGAGGTACCATCTGAACGAACTTGCCAGATTCGCTGATAGCCGTTCCTACATACGACATCGCAACAGGATCGTATTTCCGAGCAGTCAAATTGCTATTCGCGTAACGAACATCCTCATACGTATATGATCCTACAAATTTTATATTTCTTGTTATGTTTGCATTCGCGGACATCTCAAATCCTTGAGATTTAACTGTCCCTGCATCTTCGCTACTATTGTGAGCTAAGTCTGATATTAAGTAGTGATTCTCTAATATATGAAAAGCCGACCCTGTAATAAGAATATCCTTCCCAGGGACTTTATATTTTAAACCAGCTTCCATCTGCTTACCCGTCAAGGGTGAAAATGGTTGACCTAGCCAATTGGTGCCCGTCTGTGGTATGAACGACGTTGAGTAGCTAAAGTAAGGCGAGAGTCCGATATCGGAGTTGTATACAACTCCGGCTCTCCATGTGAAGGCTGTCTGAGGTTGCGGAGCTGTGTCTTTTGTAATATTTTTTCCTGGATATATTGTTGAGCTATGAGCACTATAGTTTACCCAATCTTCGCGTCCGCCAAGAATTACAGATAGCCCTCTCCACTTAATTTGGTCTCGAAAATAAACTCCCTCTTGAAAATATCCGTAATTATTTTTCCCTTGTACTAAATAACAATCTGCTGAATTCGCATTAAAGCATGGTTTGTAGTTTGGTTGAGGGTTGTACACATTAACTATTGGCTCGCTTGCAAAGTCAAAATCGTCACCGAGGGTATAATTGTATTGTCTAAAATCCGATCCGACTACCCAAGTATGCTGGACCGGACCTGTCTTGAATTTTCCAAGCAACCGAGTGTCAAGCGCAGCCTGAGTGCTCCCTGACCACTGATTCCACGGCTGAATGGCGATTTCGTCTTTACTGTACATGTAGTCAAAATAAGATGTTTTGCTTGTTCTTTGGGATTTCTCCCAACGGAATGTTTGATTAAAGTTGATGAACTTATTGAATTTATGGCTAAATTGATATTCAAACATAGCGTCTTTTTCGCCACTAGTGTTCCAATTGGGAGTCCCCAAAAATGTATGCCGGGCAATCCGCCCTTCTCCGTTGGATACAAGAGTTCCCAGTGCTGGGTAGTATGCGCCAAGACCATCCCCGGGCGTATACATATAAGAACCTAGAAGCGTGAGATTTGTATTGCGATCAATATCCCATGTGATGGATGGAAGCACACCAACTCTGTGGTAATCCACATGGTCCGTTTGTGTTCCTTGAGTAACACCAATGGCAGCAATACGATATCGAACATTACCCGATTTTGTTATCTTGTCGCTGACATCGACCGTAGCTTCATAACGTCCCCAGTTTCCGAAGCCGACTGAAACTTGATGAAGCGGGGTGTTGGTAGGCTTTTTTAAGGTCATCCCGATCATTCCTCCGGGAGTCACTTGCCCATACATCACGGATGCGGGTCCATTTACAACTTCAATTCTGTCCAAAAAGCTAGTTTCACCAGCGGCTGCAGAATGCGCCATAAGACCATCAATGAATTGAGACGAGGTGAAGCCTCGTTGGACAATCGTGCCACCACCGTTGGCTTGAGCAGCACCATTACCTGTAGTCCCTCCCTGTTCCGCATATACCCCGGGCATATAACGTAGTGCCTCCGCAACATTCTGTGGTTGCTGATCCACCATTAACTGCTTGGTAATCACATATACAGAGTTGGGAATTTCCGTAATAGAAGTATCAGTCTTTGTCCCCGCCATAGTGTTTTCAGCAACGTAACCAACACCGGGTCCGGTTGGGTCTTGGTGCGCAACAGTGCCACCCACACGGACAGGGCCGAGCGTGATGTTGGTAGCATTCTTTCGTTCGAGGACGAGCGTGTGAGCATTCAGTCTATGGAACTGTACAGGCGTCCCATTAAGCAGTGAGGAAAGAGCGGCTTCTGGCGTCATCGCGCCGGACACACCACTGGTTTGGACATTTCTCGCAATGGCGGGATCATAAGATGTTTGTCGGCCGGACTGCAGCCCGAAGGCTGCCAGCGCGCTGGAGAGCGGCTGCGCCGGAATATGGAAACTTTTGATTTCGGCACTTTGTCGCGGCGCATCCTCCGCCGCTGCCAAAGAAGGAGTCCCCTGCGATAACGCGACCTGCGCGATGCCGATCATCAGATAGTGCCGAAAACGCCGCGCGTGACACGTGGCTCTTGGTTCGTTGGGTGACATCCTTGTCAACCGCTCCTTCTCGTTCTTCGCCGCATTTCATGCGAACGCTTCGCATTCGCCTAATTATGAGAAGAATGAGGAAGGCGTTTTTATAGGGGGCTTGCGCGAAAAAAGTGGGGTATCCGATGGCTATCGAGAACAGGATGGGGCAGGCTTCGTTCGGTCATCGGGATTAAAACAGCTTTCCGCCAATGAGCAGAAAGTGGGAGCCAACTTCCCGAACGGCGACATGCGTTGGTGCAGCGACAGCCCGAAGCGCGCCCGGTATATCCGTCAGATCGTATGTTCCGGCGACATGGGACGCATTGAGGTCTTCGCCGTAGGAGACGATGATCCCAGGATAATAGCGGCGGAACGTTTCCACGACGGAGTGAACACTTGCGTCGCTGACAGTCAGGCGTTTCTGTTGCCACGAGCCGATCTCGCCGGGGTCCATGCGGGATGTTGTCATAGTCCTGGACCGCAGGTCGATCGAGATGACGTCCCCTGCTGTCATGTGTCGTTCAGGAGAGGGGGCTGCAGTGCCGTAGGTGAGACCGACGTTGCCTTCGTTCACAGCGACTACGATCCGATCTTTCTCTTTGTCGATGTCGAAGCGCGTTCCTATATCGCGCACGGTTGCCCCACCTGCGATGGCAGTGAAGGGATGGGCGTCATCGTGGCGGACACTGAAAAAAACCTCACCGGCCAGCACTTGGACCTGCCTCGCTTGGGGCGTATAGCGTAGAGCAATGGCCGAGCGCGCGCCGAGTGTTGCCGTGCTGCCGTCGGGTAACTGGATAATCCGGTTTTCAGCCGTTCCAGTTCGATAGTCCGACATAAGAGAAAGACGGATATCATCACCAAACAGGAAACCGAGACCGATCATGCACAAGGCGCTCGCCAGAAATATGGCGCGGCGACGCGGTGATGCCGGAGACTTCGGTAATCCTATGCTAATCTGACTATCAGTCGAGGTATCAAGGGGGAGAGCGACTGGCCCTATATCCCCGGTCAGATGCCAGATATCGACCATGCTCAGCCATGCCGCATCATGCGCGGGCTTTGCTTTCCGCCATTTCTGGATTTTGGCATGCAGCGATGCATTGGTCGGATCATCCACGAGAAGAACGAGGAGATCGGTAGCCTCCGAGACCGCCTGTGAATCATCGTCGGTCGGGGATGTGTTCATAAGATCCACATTGAAGAATGATCTTGCGCCGCGTTCGTGCAGCGCTCCTTATAAGGTGACGAGCCAGATGTCCTGTTTTCAAGGAGCGCGGTCTTTCTCGGTTGAAACCGCCTGTTCGTCCAGAGCCGCTTTGCATTCCTTGAATGCGTCGGCAATCAATTGGGCCGTCCGACCTATGGATATATCCATAGTTTCGGCGATTTCGCGCAGTTTATACCCGCCAAATCGCTGCATTTCGAACGCTATGCGGGTACGGGGAGGCAGCTTGTCCAGAACGGTCGCAATAACAACAAGCTGCGACCGTGAGACAGACGAATCTTCGGGGGTTCTGTAATCAGTTGAAAGTGCTGCAAGAATTTGTTCGCTGCGCGTTTCTTCAAATCGGACCTTACCTGACTTGATATGATCCAGGGCAAGGCGGCGGACAATTTGTGTGAAGTAGGAAAGCGGACTGATGATGACTGTGCCGCTACCGACAGCTTGGGACACGTTGACGAAGGCATCCTGCACGATGTCCTCCGCTTTTGAGCGGGAACCAACAATCCTGGCCGCGAGATTCAGAAAGCGGGGCCTGTTGTCCAGATAGATCGAAAGAATTGTCTCGTTGCTTGCCACGGCATCCTGTTCCAGGTGCTCACCGAAATCGAATCTGACCTCCCAAAGCACGACAAACAATATTAAGAATGGCTCTCAATTTCAAGGAAAGAGAGGGAGCAGTCTGGGTTATGGATCGGTTTTTTGGGCATGGCAGGTAGCGATCTGGCGGCTCTATAAAAACAGGAAGGTCGTTCGTCCCAATGACCGGCGCTGTGTGTCGGCAGTGGTTCGTGCTTAATATTCTGAGACAAGGGATCAAATTGCGATCTCCAACGAATGTCGGTATCGGCCAGACCGTGCCCCCGCAACCAAAATCCACAAACAAAATCAATACCTTAAAAGGCCGCGCAAGCGGCCTTTTGGCGTTTAGGAATCAGTCGGTAGAGAAATCTCGCGTAGTGTCCGGACGCGCGGGGCGTGACACGGGAGGGTAGGGAAGGGCGAGAATCGGGATGATGATCCTTAAGATCAATCGTCTGGAATCGTTCCGAGGCCCGAGAGCACTAGACCTCCGTCTCTTTGCGGTCAGATGAAAGCTTCCACAAATTTACGGCACGACTTTAAGAGGTCACGAGAAAGTTCGTCATCATTGAGTGCGCGAGCAACCGCTACGCCTCCGATCATGAGCGCGCTAATGGCAAGAGCGCTATCTGTATCTTTGATGGTGGGAAGTGCGCCGACTTTGTCGACGATATCTTTATAGACCTGCGTATAAGTTTCTCGTATCTCGCCTTCCTGTTTAGCAACGTCAGTGGCCAGAAATGCCAAAGGGCAAGGAGAGCCTTCTTGCCCCCTGAAATGCCCTCGATTTGAAGTAAGGTCTGTCCATTGGAGACGGACGATGAAGAAAGCGCGTTTCACCCAGGAACAGATCATCGGGATACTGAAAGAGCAGCAGGCGGGTGCGTCGGCGGCCGATTCGTGCCGCAAGCACGGGATCAGCGATGCGACATTTTACACCTGGCGGTCGAAATACGGCGTGATGGACGTCTCGACGCTGAAGGAACTGCTGGTAAAAAACTCGTGACGCCCGGTTTGCGGCGAGACGCCGTGGCCTGGGCGATCCGGGCGAAAGACTATTCGCAGCGACGGGCCTGCCGGCTCATTGGCATGGACCCGAAGACGTGGCGCTATGCGTCACGCCGCCCGGATGATGCCGCAGTGCGGGGGCGGCTGCGCAAACTGGCTGCGGAGCAATGGCGATTTGGCTATCGGCGCCTGCATATCCTGCTCGACCGGGAGGGGCTAGCAATGAACCACAAGAAGCTGTGCCGGCTGTATCGCGAGGAAGGGCTGTCGGTCCGCAAGCGTGGCGGCCGGAAACGGGCACTGGGCACGCGCTCGCCGATGATGCTGCCCGACGGGCCGAACCAGCGCTGGAGCCGGGATTTCGTCTCGGACGCGCTGAACAACGGACGGCGGTTCCGCGTGCTGACGGTGGTGGACGACTACACGCGCGAATGCCTCGCGCTGGTGGCGGATACGTCGTTGTCAGGCGAACGGCTCGGCCGCGAACTAGACCGGATCGGGGAACATCGCGGCTGGCCGCTGATGATCGTCAGTGACAACGGTACCGAGATGACTTCGAATGCGATCCTGGCCTGGCATGAAAAGCGGTCGGTGCTGTGGCACTATATCGCACCGGGAAAGCCGCAGCAGAACGGGTTCGTCGAGAGTTTCAACGGGCGGTTCAGCGACGAATGCCTCAACGAGCATCTGTTCCGCAACATCAGCCATGCTCGGACGGTCATCGACGACTGGCGAGCCGACTACAACGCCGTCAGGCCCCACACCAGCCTCAATGGCATGACACCAGAGGCTTTCGCTCAACACACCGGCAACGCATACAGCAACCCACAGACCCTAACTCAAAACTGAGGGCACGTTCGGCGCAGGGTCAAAATTTTTTACGCTCTGTAATTTACGTTCCAAAAAATCCAGACGATCTTGTCCCCAGAATAATTCATTGTCGAAAACGTAAGTGGGAGTACCGAAAATGCCGAGACGCTCGGCGTCCTGAAGGTTATCCAGCCACGCCCCCATGACTTCGGGCGTGTCTGATGTCGCCATAAGAGCTTTCCCGTCGGTTCCGATGCATTCCTCCACCAGCGAGCAGAGAGTCGCGGGATCGGCAATATCTCTGTCTTCGGACCAGAGTGCCGATTGAATCCCCCACGAGAGCGCAGCTCCATCGAAGCCCTGACGATCTGCTGCAATAACCAACCGTGCGGCAGGTTCTATAGTCCGACATGGATAAAATTTTGGCTCCAAATTCAACGGAAGCCGTAAAAACTCACGCCACCGAAGCAATTCCACACGATGATACGCCTGACGGGCGACGGGGCGCGTTCTCAGGGGAATTCCCCCATTGGCTTGAATAATACGGATAGGACGCAGGACTAAACGGGCCCCTTCTTTCGCCACAATCTCTCTTAGCCGGGGAAAACCTAGATACGCCCAGGGAGAGGAGATGCCGTAAAATGCTTCGACCACGAGCGGTGCGTCGATTTTGTTCACTGGTGATGCCCTTTCGCTACGGAAGATAGGGTTGGATGCCCCAACCAAAAAACAACTGCGAACGTTCGTTTATTTTTTAATTAAGATCAAAATTATAACCATTCATGCGATGAATAATTAATTTTATCGTGTTATTTTTGGCCAACTTCTCGGCCTGCAAATCACCACGCTGTTTAGTTATAAAAAATAACAACCATATGATATTTAAGGGTAATATTTAATATTTTTCCATTCCTTTCCCTTGAATCTTGAGCGCTTGGTTGCCTGCAGAGGGTCTATGTGATGATATTATAGAATTCCTATTGCAATGTCATTCTCAAATATCATATAACGAGTAACGCATCTGGTTCGTTTATTTATATAACTACGGCAAATCGCTGTGGTTTGGAGCTCTCGTCATGGTTTTCGTGATCACGAAAATGCGTTTCATTCCGGTAGCGTTTGTCCTCACGTGCATGAGCTCGACAGCACTGGCGACCACGCCGGCCCCGAAAAAGCCCCTTTCGAACAAGGCGGCGCAGGCGCATAAGCCCGCGCTGACACGATCTGGTGCACCATCGGATGCCAACAAGAAGACGCGCACTGGCCCGATCAGCGCACGTCAGCGAGAAGAACTGGATGTGGTCTTTACGCGCGCGCCGGACGGGGTCAGCAATACTACCGCTGGGGGCGGGCTTTTGCCGCCGCAGACGACTCCGCACCTGCAAAGTGGCGTAACGCGCGATTTCATTGCCAAGCAGGCCCAGACCTCCAATGCCTTGAGCCTTTTACAGATGTCACCCGGTGCGGTCGTCGGCGGCGCAGACCCCCTGGGACTATCGGACCATGCCGGTATCAGCGTGCGAGGCATGGACGTCACTGAACTCGGACTTGTTTTTGAAGGCATGCCGGCGGGCGATCCTGTCTATGGCATTGCGGATACTTCGGAATGGGCGGATACGGAAAACATCTCCCGTATTGACCTGACACAGGGCAGCAGTGACATCGCGACCCCGTCCTACAGTGCGGTAGGCGGGCAGATTTCGGCGGAGCTTCGGAACCCGTCGAGCAAACGTGGCGGCTTTCTGGAACTAAGTGGTGGGACACATGCCACGAACAAGGACTTCCTGCGCTTCGACACTGGAGAACTTGGTCATTCAGGAATCTACGCATTTGTTTCGGGATCCTACACCCGCAACAACAACTGGCGTGGTCCCGGCACGAACCGCCGCTACCATGTGGATGCCAAGCTGACCAAAAGCTGGGGAGAAGGGAGCCATACCGCCGCCGTGTTTACGTGGAACACAGTGGATGAATCTCCCACACGTTATCTGTCATTGGCGCAGTGGCAGCAATATGGCCGGTCCTACAATTATGCGGGCAGCTATAAGCCCGGGTCTACGGACTATTACCGTGAATTCCAGTACGATCGTACGTCGCTCATGCTCAGCGTGCCCACGCACTTCAAGCTGACGAACAGCCTGAGTGCTGATCTCACGCCGTATTATCAGTGGATGAGCGGGTCCGTGCCCAGTGCTACGACGTTGAGCCCTGGCAACATCTATTATGGAAACCAGTCTGCCGGGGCAATTGATTTCCCTACAGTTTACAATGGCAGTGCCGCCGTTGCCGCCCTGGCCGGTTCCAACAGTTATAATACAGGGTTTACTGGCAATCTTGCACTGCACACGGGTATCAATACGCTGCGCGTGGGCTACTGGTATGGGAATCTGAACAAGAATTCCCTGTACGATTATGCTCCTGTCAGCAGTGCGGGCAACATTATGGACGGCACCATTCACACGCAATCCGGGGCTGTGCTTGCGACAAAGAATTTCCATCTGATGCAGCAGGTAAACGGCTTTTATATCGAGGACACGCTTTCCCTGCTGAACAACCGCCTTGATATCACGGGCGGTTTCAAGGAAGTGCTCATGTCCCGCTCGGGCACCAACGCTATCCCGGGGTCGACGTATCATTGGTCTACCAACACGGCGACGCCCTTGCCGCGCATGTCTGTAAGTTACAAAATTACACCGCAGGATACGGTCTTCTTCAATGCATCGACCGGCTTCCACGCCCCGGCGTCGGACGTGCCGTATTTTGACGCTTTCAATATGTCCACCGGCAAGCTTGCCACCCGGGGACGGACCGACCTTAAGAACGAATATGCGATCAGCGAGGAACTGGGCTTCAGGCACACGGGACTGGTCAATATTTCTGTCGGGTTGTTCAACTATAATTTTACGAACCGGCAGGTCTCCAGTTCGGTTTATGTGGATGGTGCATTGACCACGAACTTCATCAATGCCGGTGGCCAGACAACCCGGGGCGCGCAGGCTGAAATTGCCCTGCGGCCATGGCACCATTTCAGCCCGTATGTGTCGGGGCAGTATCTGCATGCCACCCTCGATAACAATATCGCAGTCGGGAATGACTACCTGCCGACCAAGGGTAAAACCGCCATCATGAGCCCCAAGTTCACGGCATCAATCGGTGTGTCCTATGATGACGGGCGCTTTTTCGGGAATGTATACTTCAACTATGTTGATTCCCAGTATTCCACATTCATGGATGACGAGAGCATTCCTGCCTACAAGACCGCCAACATCACGCTTGGCTACCGCATGAAATCCATCGGCTTCCTGCGTAGCCCGCAGATTATGGTGAACCTGATCAATGTGGGGGACAGCAATTACCTGTCGGGTATCTACACGGCAAAAACCAACGCCAAGACAACCCGGGGCATCTATGGTACATCCATAGCAGGAAGCGCGCCGGCCTATTACCTGGGTGGTGGATTTGCGACTGTTGTTGGAATTAGCACGGGTTTTTGATCTCTTATGCTCACAATGCGGCAAATCGAGGCGTTTCATGCTGTCGTATCCATCGGCAGCATGACAGGGGCTGCAAAATATCTTGAAAGAACGCAGTCCGCTGTCAGTCGTCTGATACTCGAACTGGAACAGGCCACGGGCCTGACGCTGTTCCAGCGGTCGGGTACGCGTATCAGGGCGACCGAAGACGCTATGCTGCTTTATGAGGAAGTCCGGCGTTCTTTTATCGGCTTGCGCTCGATCGAGGACAAGGTGCGCGAAATTGCCAGTGGCGCGGGCCGCAGGCGGATCACGGTTGGGGCGACGCCCGCCCTTGCAAGCGGGATTGTGCCAAGGGCGATAGCCCGGATGGATGCTGACATCACCACGACGCTGACAGCCATGACATCGGAAAGCGTATGCCACGCCGTGGCTGATGGCGGCATTGATCTCGGGCTGGCCACACTGCCTCTGGAACATGAAAACGTGCATCTGCACTGGATCGGGGAAGCCCCCTGCGTGGCGGTCCTGTCCGAACACGATCCGTTGGCAGGAGAAGCCATCATTTCGCTCAAGCACCTGTACAACAGGCAGGTGCTGACTGTGGCCAACCCCTTCCGGCTCAGAGGTGTGGTCGATGCGGCGTTGAAGTCCAGCGGCGTCAGCACCCAGGCCCGGCTTGAAACCAACACATCCCTGACCGCGGTTCTGGCGGCACGGGAAAATCTGGGCATTGCCCTGGTCGAACCGGTCACGGCCTATGGTATTCCCGTGCAGGGCACGGTTGTGCGACCCCTGGCCGAAATAATACCTTGGGTCTGGAGTGTGCTGACGCCTGTTTTCAGGCCACTGAACATAGAGGTCGAACGTCTGATCGAAAGCATCGGCCAACTTGCACAAGACCTGATTCCGGGTTTTTCCCGTCATCCGCCTGAAGACCTGGAAACACTTCAAAAGCGGCTGTTCAGAGCAGGCACGGAGGACAAAGCCCTTGGCTCAAAATAATGGACTGGTCGGGCTGGAAGAGCGGCTGAGGGGCGAACTGGAAGAACTGAATCTTCCCGCCCGCCCCTGGGTATCGCGCAAAAGCGGCGAAGGCGCACCGGATTATGATGTTATTGTCATCGGTGGTGGCATGCTGGGACTTGCCGCCACGGCGGCGCTGCAGTTTCAGGGCGTGACATCCGTACTGTGCCTCGACCGAGCAGAGCGGGGGCGCGAAGGTCCGTGGCTGAATTACGCGCGCATGCGCACCCTCCGGACCCCCAAAACCGCCGTGGGGCCCGCACTCGGTGTTCCCGCCCTGACATTCCGGGCATGGTTCAGCGCACAGTATGGAATAGATGCCTGGAACGAGCTGGATAAAATTCCGACACCTCTGTGGATGGCGTATCTGTGCTGGTATCGCAAGGTTCTTGCCTTGCCTGTACGTAATCAGACTGACGTCACGGATATTGCCTTTTGTGATAATGGACTGATTGCGGTCTCGGTCACGGGCAATCCTGCGCCGCTGACCACCCGCCGGGTAGTGATCGCCACCGGAATTGACGGACTTGGCCAGCCGGCCCTGCCACCTGTAGCCAGCAAAATTCCCCGGCGTTTGTATGCACATTCTTCTGATCCGATCGATTTCGAAGCCCTGCAGGGCAAGCGGGTTGGTGTCGTCGGAGCGGGATCTTCCGCCATGGATAATGCGGCAACCGCGCTGGAGGCAGGAGCCAGCGCGGTTGATCTGTTTGTAAGGCGTGAATGCCTGCCAGATATCGACAAGTTCAGCGGGATCAGTCATGAGGGGCTGATTGTCGGCTATGTGACACTTCCCGATGAAGTTAAATGGAAAATCATGCGATCGGGATATGATTTTCCGGTTCCTGCCCCGCGTGAAAGCGTTTTACGCGTCTTCCGTCATGCCAACGCCCGCATGCATCTGGGCAGCCCCATAGTGGACGCACGAGAACGCTCCGACGGGCTGGTCGTGCGCACCCCCCATGACGAGGTGGAACTGGACTACCTTATTTTCGCAACCGGGTTTGCCTGCGCATTGGATAAAAGACCCGAACTGCACCGCCTTGCCCCCCTGATCCGCCTGTGGCGGGACAGCTTTACCCCGGCCTTGGGTGAAAACTGCCCAGGGCTAGCCGCACTGCCCGATCTGGCCGACGATTTTTCATTCAGGGCCAAGAACCACCAACATGCTCTTAATCTTTCGCACGTTTACGCGTTCAGTTTCGATGCAACACTCAGCCACGGTAAACTGACCAGCGGTGCCCCCGGGCTGACCGAAGCAGCCCAGCGTCTCGCGCGCGGCGTTGTCTCATCCCTGCTGCGCGAAGATGCACAGATCGTCCTGACACAGTTCAGTGAATACAGCCGCTCAGAACTGCTTGGTAACGAATGGTCGCCTGAACAGGTTGTAACGACCAGCAATAAAAAGGAGGCAACACCATGACACGGGATGCACAGGTTCTCTACGGCAACAGCGTGGTAATCGACGGTCTTCAGACCTGCGCGTGGAGTCGGCCTGTTTTCGAGGAAATGCGTGCTGCCGGCCTGACCATGGTGAATGCGGCCTCTCTCCTGTGGGAAAACTTCAGTGAAGGCATGGCGTATATCCGCACATGGGAACAGCTTTTCGCGGATAATGCGGATCTGATCATGCCCGTCCGTACGGTGGACGACATTGAAACGGCCAAGCACACACAGCGGACGGGTATCAGCATTGGCTGGCAGAATACCTCGCCCCTGGAAGACAGGCTGGACTACATCCGGCTGTTCAAGCTTCTTGGCGTCAACATCATGCAGTTGACCTACAATACACAGAACTATTCCGGCGCGGGATATCTGGAACTACGCGACAGCGGCTTGACGGGTTTTGGCCGTGAAGTCATTGCCGAAATGAACCGCCATGGTGTGCTGTGCGACCTCAGCCATGTTGGTGACCTTACCGCGGCAGAGGTCATCGCGCATTCGAGCAAACCGGTCTGCATTTCCCATGTGCTGCCCCGGGCGTTGCATGATGTCAAACGTAACAAGTCCGACGATCTGTTCAAGGCCTGCGCGGCCAAGGGCGGGGTCATCGGTCTCAGCCTGTTCGCGCCGGGCCTGAAAGCCGGCAACGACGCCACGATAGAAGATTATCTGGACGCCATGGCCTATGTTCTCAACCTTGTGGGGGAAGATCACGTGGCTATCGGCACGGATTTCAGCACGGGTCACCCCCGGCCCGGTCCGTGGCAGGTCTGGGCGAACCGGGACAAGGGCTATGCCCGGCAACTGACCAATTTCGCCCAGACGGTTATCCGCAAACCGGCGGGGATCGCAACAATTGCCGAAACACCCAACCTTGCGCCAGCCATGCTCCGCCGCGGCTGGTCGGAAACGCGGATCACGAAAATTCTCGGAGAAAACTGGCTCCGTATTTTCCGCGCGACATGGACGACAGAAACATGAATGCGCCACGCCTCCTGAACCGGCGCGGTTTTCTGCTCGGGGCTACGGCAGCGGGCTCCACGCTCGCGACGGGTGCCCGCGCAGACGCCACGACCGTGCTGACGGTGGCGGGTTTCGCGGGCCCGTTTCAGAGTATTTTTCGCACGGTTGTCATGGATACGTTTGAGCGCAAGCGGCCAGATGTCAGGGTTGTTTACAGACCGGCCATGAATTCCGCCCAGATGCTGGCCATGTTGCGACTGGAACGCCAAGCCCCCCAGATCGATGTGGCCATTACCGATATCTCGATCTCCTTTCTGGCGACGGCGGAAAATCTTCTGGCACCGCTGGCGGAGCAGGCCATGCCCAGCCTTGCGGCAATCCCCCCATGGGGACGGCCCGAAGGCATGTATGGTGTTGCGTTTTCAACAGATAATCTGACCCTTTTATACGATACACGTGCTTTGAAATCCCCGCCAGGTAGCTGGCTCGATCTGGCACGCCCCGATCTGGCGGATCAGATCTGCCTGCCTGTGGAAGACACGCGGGGCGTCGTTCTCCTGCCTTTGCTGACGCGTATGCAAGGCGGTGACTACCGGCGGAGCATAGAGCCCGGCTTGGCCGTAATGCGTCGGTTCGCGCCATTGGTCGCAACATGGAACGCCCAGCCGGATATTTATACCCTTCTGCTGGCTGGAACCGTAGCACTGGGTGTGGGCTGGAACGGACGCGCGCGCATGATTGCGCAGGCTAATCCGGGGATGCTGTCCGCGGTTATCCCGCGTGAAGGCAGTGTGGCGCAGATCAACACGCTGAACCTGACGGCGCGCGCTCCGCAGGGCGAACTGGCCCAGGCGTTTATCGACCATGCCCTTTCTGTCGATGTTCAGGCAGCGTTTGCGGAAAGAGCCTATTATGGGCCAGTCAACAACCATGTCGTGCTGCCCGAGGCCCTGAAGTCAGCCATATCAGGACCGCCGGAGGCCGCAGCGCGGGCCATGCAACTCGACTGGCGGTTTGTCAGCGCGCATTACAGCGAATGGGTACGGCGTATCCAGCGGGAGGTTATCAGTGGTTGATGCCGCGTCCTACCTGACTGTCCAGAACCTGCGCAAAGCCTATCCGGGTTCCACTACTCCCGCGGTTGCGGATGCCACCCTTACACTGGAACGTGGGCGCATGCTTACGCTGCTCGGGCCTTCGGGCTGTGGCAAGACCACGTTGCTGAGAATGCTTGCCGGGCTGACAACGCCGGATTCAGGGCAGGTACTGGTTGGCGGGCGTTCCATGATCGGCGTGCCACTGCACAAACGCAACATGGGCATGGTGTTTCAGTCCTATGCCCTGTTCCCTCACCTGGATGTCGCCCGCAATATCGCGTTCGGGCTGGAGGTGCGCGGCATAAAGGATGCCGCCTGTCGCAAACGCGTGAGCGACATGATGGACCTCATGCATCTGGGGGGACTGGAACACCGGCGGGTTGCCGATCTTTCCGGCGGGCAGAGGCAGCGCGTGGCCCTGGCTCGCGCCCTTGCTATCGAGCCTGATATCCTTTTGCTGGACGAACCTCTGGCCAATCTGGATGTCAAGCTGCGGGGCATCATGCGCGATGAAATCCGTAGCCTGCAGCGTCGTCTGGGCATTACCTCGGTATTCGTAACACACGACCAGGAAGAAGCGCTTTCGATCGCGGATGTCGTGGCCGTCATGTCTGACGGGCATGTCCGCCAGATTGGAACACCTGTCGAGATCTATGACCGTCCAGCCAGCCGGTTTGTCGCCTCCTTTGTCGGGCGCAGTAATTTTCTGTTCGCCCGGTATGGCGGTTCCGGCAGCACGGAGGTCGAAGGGTTGGGCCCGGTGCCCCTGCCGGCCGATATCCCGCCGTGGGAAGGCCCGGGCATTCTGCTTGTACGCCCCCACCATGTTCAGCTTGGCGCGCCACAGGCAGATGCTTACACCTGCTCTGCAATTGTGGAAGACATTGTCTATACGGGGGACCGCTACATTGTCGCCGCCAGAGCAGGTCAGCTTCGTCTGTGCGTGGAGCAGGGGGCGCCTCTACCCGCCGGGGTGAGCATCGGGCAGGATGTCCAGCTTTCATGGTTGCCACGGGATATGCGCCTTGTCGCGGAGGATACGGTGTGAGCGGGAGCATGCAGGCACCCCCTCGCTGGTTGCGGGGGCTTCTGCTCGCGCCGGGGCTGCTGGCGCTGGCCGTAACGTTTCTGCTGCCGCTGGTATGGCTGGGGCGGATATCGGTTCTGCCCAGAAGCGGCGATGGTGTGACGCTTCCCGGTTTTACGCTGCAAGCCTATCAGCACGTGCTGGGGGATAGCTTCTACTGGTGGGTGCTCTGGAAAACTGTGTGGCTTGGATTGCTGACGGCGTGTCTTGCCGTGCCCATGGCCTTTCCCATAGCACTCTTTCTGGCCCGCTCCACCACGCGCTGGCGTGGGGTTCTGGCCGCCCTGGCTATCGCGCCCTTGCTGACCTCCACCGTCATCCGCACCTATGGCTGGATGGTCATTCTGGGGCGGCATGGCATGATCAACGACATGCTGTTGTGGTCCGGGATGCTGGCCATGCCTGTCAGGCTGGACAACGGCACCCTGGCAACAGTGATCGCGCTGACGGAAATCCTGATGCCGTATGCCATCATATCCATCCTGAGCAATCTGGGGCGACTGGACACGGAAATCGAACAGGCGGCCGCCCTGCTGGGGGCGACACCCGTGCAGGTGTTCCGACGTGTAATCCTGCCGCTGGTGCTCCCGGGGCTTATGACAGCAGCATTGCTGGTTTTTGTCCTGGCTGTCAGTTCCCTGGTCACGCCCCAACTCATGGGGGGAGGGCGGGTGTTCGTGCTCGCCACAGAAATTTTCAATGAAACAACGCTCACCCTTAACTGGCAGGTAGCAGGGGCACTCTCCATTCTGTTGCTGCTGCTGTTCGGAGGCGTCATTTCTGTCTACCAGCGTATTCTCCAACGCATGGAGGAACGGTTTTGAACCGCGCGCTGGGGCTGTTGTGCTGGAGGGGGCTGATTATCGCCCTGTACGCCTTTCTGCTGGCACCGCTTGTGGTCGTGCTGGTGGTTTCGTTCGATACCCGACCTTACCTGCGTTTCCCTCCCGAACATCTGTCTTTGGGGTCTTACGCCGCGGTTCTGCACAATACCGCGTTTTTGCATGCAGGGCTGCTTAGTCTCCTCGTGGGGGCGGCGGCGGCCGGGGTATCGCTGGCAGTGGGCACAGGGGCGGCTTTGGCATTGGGGCGAAAAGTTTTTCCCGGCCGTTCCGTCATACAGGCCCTGCTTTTTTCCCCCATGGTGGTACCCCATATCGTGCTTGCGGTGGGGTTGATGATGACATTGCAGCCTCTGGGGCTTCTGGACACGCTCAGCGGTCTTATTATTGCGCATGTAGGTATCACCATGCCCTATGTCGTGCGGATCGTGCTGTCCGGGCTGAAAGGGCTGGACCCCGCGTGTGAGGAAGCAGCGCGCCTGCATGGGGCCACACCGTGGCAGACATTCTGGCGCGTGACGGTGCCCGCATTGCGCGCAACGCTGGTTGCAGCGGGACTGATCGCCTTCTTATTCTCGTTTGACGAGGCCGTTATCGTCCTGTTCATCGCAGGACATCGCGCCACAACCTTGCCGCTCGCAATTTACCACTACATCCAGTTCCGGACAGATCCGCAGGTGGCAGCCCTGTCTGTACTGGTGGTCCTGGCCAGCATGATTCCCGTGGTGGTGATTGAACGCGGCATAGACATCCGCCGCGCTCTGGCAGGATAGAGCAGGGGACAACGCGGGGAATATGGTTAACGTGACACATGTTCGCACGCAGTATGGTCGTCTTGAAGGCCGTCTGATTGATGGAATTCATACGTTTCTGGGGGTGCCCTATGCGGCACCTCTGTCAGCCGGCAGGCGCTTTGCCCTGCCGCAGGAACCCAAGCCCTGGCGGGGTGTGCGTCCCGCTCTGGCCCATGGGCCAGTATGCCCTCAGATTCCCACCTATGGGCCGGTGGGACGGGGTGCTACATCCGCCCTGAACGCGGGGGAAGACTGCCTGACACTGAATATCCGCACACAGGATACGCATGACAAGGCACCTGTTCTTGTCTGGGTTCATGGGGGTGGCTATGCCGTGGGTTCAGCGAATGAGGCTGTTCTGCAGAGCGGGGCTTTCGCAGCCAACGGGATTGTGGAAGTCACCCTGAATTATCGATTGGGGGCGCTGGGTTTTCTGCACCTGGATGGGGCACCGGATAATCGGGGGCTGCTCGATATCATCTGCGCACTCAAATGGGTGCGCGATAACATCGCCAGTTTTGGGGGCGATCCCGCGCGTGTGACACTTGCGGGGCGTTCAGCCGGTGGCTTCGCCGTCGCGACACTGATGGCCATGCCCGAGGCGCACGGACTTTTTTCCCGCGCGTTGATACAGTCCGGCGCGACGCCCGCCGTCCTGCCAATCCATTGCGCCCGGCGGACGACAGAACGGTTCCTGTCCTGTCTGGGAGGGAAGGGCTTTGCGCTGGAAACGATGGACATTGCGAATATCCTGAACGCCCAAAAGCAGATATGTGATGAATCCTATGAAAGTCATGACTGGCACCGCGACGGCTCCGTCACGGTCGTGGGCATTCCCTTCCAGCCCGTTATCGACCCTCATACCCTGCCATATCCTCCCGAGCAGGCTGTAACCATGGGCGGCGTAGCCCCCATACCCGTCATGATCGGCACAACGTCGGCGGAGTATCTTACGCATTCGCGGATGCATCCACATCTGACATATAATGCCCTTGCCCCACTGTTGGACCCGCGTGTACGACCGTTAGGACTAAGCGGGCAGATCATGGTCGAACGCTACCGGCAGGCGTTACCCGAACACAGCCCGATCGGGTTGTGGCGCGCCATAGCCGGTGATCTTGTGTTTCAAAACCCGACGACACGGTACGCATCTTTGCTCTGTCAGACCCAGCCTGTTTACAAATATCTCTATGGTGACATCCAGGCAGATGAAACCGGCGCTGCGCATGGAGCGGAACTGGCAGAAGTCTGGTGGCGGGAAGGAATGCATGTGGAGAATCTGCCCCAGCGCTATCATGGGTTGAACGAAGTGTTTGCGAGGCAGGTTCATGCGATATGGCGAAGCTTTATCGCCGATCCCACGCCAGTTCTCCCAGATGGTTCCCATTGGTCGTCATATGGTCTTTCGGAACGGACCATCCTGTCTCTTTCAGTCCACGCACTCCAGCAGAAAAAAGATCCCTTCGCTGTCAGGGAAACCTTGTGGCACCCCTGATCCTGGCCGTCCCGGCCGCTGCACCTTCTCACCCACATATTATCTGTTCCGAACGATAGGGGCCCGAACGGGACAGCAACTACACCAGATGTATAGCGAACCGCCTGTCTACAGTCCGGGTTCTCTGATCATCCATTTGGGTTCTGGTCACGATGGATATCGAAACAGAAATTTCGCGTACGTTGGTATCGGTCTCGCTTCCTGCCATCGTGTTGTCTGCAACATATCCCTTTCCAGCGCCAACAAGATCCTGCTGGGATATACCTGTATTCTGGACACGGATCGGACCCCAGCATAATAGCAAAAGATTATTATACGATCGTGAAATATCCCGAACGGCCCTGCAACACCGCAAGGCCATGACGACCGAAAATTTGTGAAAAACCACTCTGCACCGAGAAGTCTCCGTGCAGGCCCGGCAGCGACAAATCTTGCGCGATGCGGGAATTATATTCCAGCTTCGTGCCGGTCGTGGCTGCAAACTGCCGCGACACGCTGGCAAGCGAGCCTGCTGGTATGTCCACATGCACTGTATTCTGCATTGTCGTAGGGGCGGTAGAGGCCGACTTGACGCCCCCCGTGGTACTCCCACCTCCCAGAGCGACCATAAATGCCCCCAGACTCATTTCTGGGTCTCAGACTTTACCTATGTCCAGACCTGGAATGGCATGGTCTATGTGGCGTTCGTCATTGATGTGTTCGCCCGCAGGATCGTGGGCTGGAAAGTCTCGACTTCCATGACCACCCAGTTTGTGCTCCACGTCCTTGAACAGGCCATCTGGCAACGAAAGCCCGCGGGAAACAAGGCGCTGATCTATCATTCGGACCGTGGATCACAATACCTGTCGATCCGATATACCGCGCTGGCTGACATCGACGCCTCGGTCGGCACGGTCTGTGACAGCTACGACAATGCACTGGCGGAGACGATCAACGGTTTATACAAGGCCGAGGTCATCCATCATCTGGGGCCATGGAAATCCATGGCGCAGGTCGAATGGAAAACCCTCAGATTGGTGGACTGGTATAATAACTGATGCCTGCTGGCGCCAATCGGCTACAGGCCGCCCGCCGAAGCCGAACGGGTCTTCTATGCAGATCAGAGCAGACTTGATATCGCAGCCTGATTACTGAACAAATCGCTCTCCGGTAAAACCGGGGCTGTTCAGGCGAGGTTCATATCTCCCTACGCGGCAAGTTGACGGGTATCCTCGATCTCGCCCATGGCAAAGGAAACCAGAGGGAAGCCCGTTTTATGATGGCAGCGGTCGCAGGCCCCCGCAACCAGGCACAAGTCCGTGATTGAACACGATAAACCCGCCCTAAATAGGCGGGTTTTTGTGCCCGAAACACGCCGCAGGAAACACATAGGAAACAGATGAAAAGGTAATCCAGCGTAATTTTGTCGAAGATCACATGTGTGTGAGTTTGGCTTGGGGCGTCGCCTGACTGAGCCGAAAGGTGATCTGACTCTCGTAGAGCGGCCGACGGCTGGATAACAGATTCCGATCAGATGTTTCCGGAGAGCCGGAGCAGATACGCTTCGAACATATCGGCCATGGCGTCGGCATAGGCTGCGATTTCTTCATCGCTTCGGGGTGTTTCCGAGAATGCCTTGCCGACGGCACCGAAAGTCGTCCTGATAAGATCACCTGCCAGGGTGCGCTCGTCGTTCGTGGCGTTCGGCAGGACTTCGCGCATAAAGCGCTCGATGATCTCAGTCCCCGCCTGTCGCACTTCTGCGGCTTCTGGTGCATCCCGATAGAGGGGAGCGGCATCGTCGAGTGCTATACGGACGGATGCTTCCGCGCATTCCGAACGGATGAAAGCATGAGTCAGTACTCGCAAACGCGCCAGCGGTGGTTTGCCGGCATCTTCAAGCGTATCGCGCAGCATCGCGGTCGTCTCACGCCATTCGTCGGTCTGGAGCCGGAACAGGATGGCGGCCTTGTTGGGGAAATACTGGTAGAGCGAACCGATGCTCACGCCGGCTTTCTCCGCCACACGGGCTGTGGTGAAGCGTGTGGCGCCTTCCTCGGCCAGAACACGAACAGCCGCTTCCAGAATCGTGGCGACAAGTGCGGCCGAACGCGCCTGGCCGGGCTGTTTGCGGACGGAAATCCTTGGGTTGCGGTGATCGGTCATGGTGTTCCAAGGAATGCGAATAGGAAACGCGATGAATCAATCGTATTTTTGCGGGGTGCGCAAGGTAAAGCGCAGCAATCCCGTTACTGAACAGAGATTACATTATGACCCCTGATAAAGCTCCCATTCTGAGGAGTTCACCTGTTGCTCCGCTGCTCGACCGGCTGTTCGCCGAGGCGGACGCAGCCACGAGCCCTGCCATCTCTAATCTGGCCCCAGAAGAATTGCAGCGTCTGGTCGGCAGTAGGGATGACTACGTGCAGTTCTATGGTCTTGCAAAAGACCTGTGGCTTCCTGTCTCACGCGAAACAGGCAGGCTTCTGTACATGCTGGCCCGCACTATGAAGGCGCAACACATTATGGAGTTTGGGACATCCTTCGGGATCTCGACAATCCATCTTGCCGCGGCCCTGCGCGACAATGGGGGTGGCAGGCTGATCACCACAGAGTTCGAACCTTCCAAGATCGTCCGTGCGCGGCAGCATG
>NZ_JAFVMH010000008.1 GCF_017377735.1 Acetobacter garciniae | reverse complement strand
AGCCGAAATCGGGGGCGTCATGTGGGACGCCGGCGGCCGCAATATCACACGCGACACTGTCGCCCCGATCCCCGGCGCCATTCCGACAGTGACCTGGAAGCCATCCGCGCATGCCGGGCAAAATGTCGCGCAGCCGATGGCTGCCCAGGCGACAGAGCAGACAGATCCCGTGAAAACGCTCGCGTCGAGTTCGTTTGGGCTTGAGGGACGGGAGACCGCGCCACGTCTCTACATGATCCTTGATCCGCTCTGCCCTTATTCCACCCGGGCGTTCACCGCGCTACAGCCCTACATCGAGCGGGGCGACATCCAGCTCGGCCTGGTGCCGATCGCCATCAACGATTACGAGAACGCTCATGCCAGCACGCCGGCCGCAATAGCGATGCTCTCGGCAGGTCGCAGAGGCATGGGGCAGATGTGGCACAGGATCATGGCCCAGGGTCATGCGCCAGGCGACATTGCCCAGGTTGACAGTTCCCCTGCCCTTCTGCAGCTCAACATGGCCGCTGCCCATTCTGTCGGTCTGAAGGGCACACCGACCTTCGTATGGGCGGACAGCAAGGGAATGTCGCATGTCGAAGCCGGCTTGCCCGACGATCTGTCCCGTCTGGTCCAGGAGCTGCATACGTAATGGCGGGCCGGGGCACACGGCGGGCCGGGCGTGTCGTATTGCGGGTTGGGGCCTGGCTCATCTATCCCTTGTACAGCCCGTTCGTACGAAGTTATCAGCTTGCCCGGACCGGCACGGAGCTTGTACGACAGATCCGCCAAGGTATGCCGCCACCCGATCGCGATGTCGCCGATCTGATTGACAGACCGGCCGAGGTCGTCACGCTTCTCCGACGGACGCGACGATACGGCCGTCTCGCACTCCTGCTGACAATAGTATTTACGATGCTGTCGCTTTGGGCCTGGCTGTGGCGGGGCTTTCTACCGGTCAGCCCGACCTGCATCCGCTACATGTCGATGGCCGTTCTGTTCGCGGCGGAGTTCCTGCGCATGAGTTACGCGAACTGGGTGCTACGCACGGCCTCTCCTGGAGGCTTTGCGACATTCATTGCAGATGGAAGAAACCTCTGGCCTAGGTAATCGAGAAGGGACATGGGCTGATAGAGGTTACTCTCAAAAGCCGACCTCTGCTGGTGCTACCTCGGGAAATTTTCTAATGATAGATCCAACTTTTGCAGTGATTTTGACGGGAGCTTTACGTTGATCCGACAAGTAATCAAGACATTCCAGAATGGCCTTAAGTTTGTGTCTTGGAGCGACTGGTAGTCCAACCTTAGTAAGGGTCGCCGGTTGTTTCTGGAAGCTGCGATTGAAGAGGCGGTCATGATGGGCGCAAATATTGCGTAGATCCACGAGACACGAAATCCAACTGGAAAACACTTGGTGAGCTGGCACTCCGAACTGCGTGGCGATACGTTGCTTAAGGGTATTATTTAGGCAGTTGAACAGGCGCACAGTTTTACCAAACGTCAGAAATTCTTTCATGGTCCAGATAGGTGGAAGAAGTGGGGGGCAATAGGTTATTTTGTAATGACCCGCGCGGGGATCCTTCGAAAGCTCATAGGTCTTGGTGAAGGTCTGAATCGCTTCGAGGGCGGAAGCCGGACTTTGGAACGCAGCGATATTGTTGTATGGGTGACTGCCGAATGAGGCACTTAGCGCTTCCGAAATAGCGTTTCGAAGTAGCAACTCGAATTGCCCAACGGCTGCGAAACAAGCATCACGTAGCTTTATGTCGCACGCATACAAACGCAAAATTTCTTGGTATTGCGTTCCTGGGCGAAAGGGATGGTTTACCAGATTGAGTTGCCGTCGACTCAGAAAATAGATGCGAAGACGCTCGTATCCAACTAGGTCGATTTTGCGGGCTGCAATCGTGGGCTTTGGGATTATTAAACCGCGTGCGCGAAGATGTGTGACACGTTGGGCACCAGTCGCGTGAGGTTTATTATACGGGATTAGTGCCATTCAGCCGAGACAAACAAAAAGGGCCGCCCTGTTGCACAGATTCCCAAGGAATCTCGTGTGGCGGCCCATGACACAAAGATATATAGCGTTATCTGCGTTAGAGCGCAAGCAGAACGCATTGGAATGCGACGGCTCAGAACGTCCCGGCTTTGCTTGCCGCGGCCTGCGCACTCCACGCGGCATGTTCGTAGTCTGGCCGATCGGCCTGGTCGACGGGATCGGTCGGCTTGACGATCGTTCCGTCACGCGATGCGACTGCAGGCGCCCACTGTGCCGGGGCAGATCCGTAGGCCGCATACGGATCATACTGCGCGTGCGCGACATGCGGTGGTTTCAGCGGCCGCGAATTGGCTGAACGGAGATTACCACTGGCGCAGCCCGTCAGTGTGAGGAGCATGGAAGCCGCCAGGCCGGTATGAAGCTTCATGCGCCTCGCGCCGCCTTGAGTTCAGCTTCCAGTTGGGCAATACGCGCGTCGCGCTGGGCAATCACCTGCTCCAGGCTGTCGCGCGTCTGCTCGCCCCATGTCTTCCACTTGTCACTCATCTGCTTCAGGCCGTCACGCGTCTGGGTGCCCCATGCCTTCCACTCGTCACGATTGGCCCGGTTCGCTTCGGCCTGCTGCTGCGCTGCCTTCAGCTCTGTCCTGAGCTGGGCTGTCCGAGCCTCTTCCTTCTTCCAGCCATCAAGAGCTTCATAAGCGCGGCCTTCCCACTTGTCGCTATCCTGCCGATACATCTCAGCCCTCTGCTGCCATGCGTTCGCGTTGGCAATCGCCTGGGAGAGAGCCTGAGGCAGGCCGTTCATATTCCGCGCCATTCGAGTGAGAGTACCCTGTATCCCACCCAAGGCACCCGCTGTAACGATACTCATCTTTCGGCCTCCCTAAACGTCGACTGGCGTAATTGGTCGAACTTGCGCCGCAGTCGTTGTATCCATCTGGCGCGGAGCATTACTACTTTCATTACCATCTGACACTTCTTCTCCGCCACTGGATTTTCGCTTTTCATCGAGTAGACTTTTGCCGACATCAGTCCCGATCTGAGCGCCCCTATGCACGGGTGCGGTACTGGACCGCTCAAACCCGTCACTTTCAACACGACTGGCCGCCGAAAAACCGACCAGCGCCGCGAGATGATGCGGCCATGTGGAGATCAGCCGGAATGCCGTGGTCGCCACCGTCATTTCCACACCGATGTAGAGGATGATCATGGCAATGACGCCGACCAAATTGTCGAGCAACCAGCCGTGATCAAATGTGAAGGCGGTTGCGACCAGAAAGCTCTTCATGAGCAGCCAGGAGATGGCGGAGAAGATCGTGTAGCTGAACATCATGCCCATCACCATGGCGGGCGGGCGGAACAGGATCGAAAACAGGATCTCGTAACCCCGGATACCCTTGCCGTGGATGCCATCGCCCGCGAATGTCATATGCGCCAGGAACCAGAGTGATGCCCCCGCCACGGCTTCAGTCACCAGGACCAGCCAGCCTGTCACTCCGGCGATCCAGTATAGGTATGGCGTCATTGGCAGCACATAGGCCAGTGTCACACCAGCCGACAGCACGACCAGACACGCGGTAATGATGAAGGGCATCATGGTTTTGATGACTCCTCCGATCAGAGAAGATGTGACGGTAGTGGCGGCCGCGGCCCCGGCCGCGCCCCACTGGCCTGTCATCACGCTTGCAATTGTCCCCAGCGCCGATGCGACCGGACTGGTCGCCATACTGCCCAGCGCGATTGTCATGAGCGCCAGATGGATCAGGAAATGCCCGAGCCCGATCATGTTGCTCAGGGGATCGGTCCACCCAGATCCAGCACTGGGCATCACGAAATACTGCATGATCTGGTCCAGCAGGCTTTCGTTGATCTGCAGGTAACTCATGACCGCGCCCCACGCGCCATGCGCATCGGTCGGGGTGCGGGCATCATTGTAAAGTCTGGGAGAATTCGTATCGGGCCAGGGCTGGTCGGCCGTCTGGAGAACCTGGTCCTCCCGGGTCATGTAATCGGACACCTCCTTGAGCAAGGGGGCCAGATCCTGTGAGAGAAATGTGCCTGTCCCCTGCCAGGATGGCGGGGTGACAGTTGGCGTGACGGATGTCATCGCCATCACCTCGCCATTGAGACGGCCGATCTCGAGATAATAGGCTCCCAGGCCACTCCAACCGAGATTGGACAGCAAGGTCATCCCGCCCCCACTCCGGCCTGTGTCGCCGGCTGTGGCACGCACCTTGGAGACGACGGATGACGCCACCGAAGAAAACTGTCCGTTGAGGAAGGCAGCCTGCGCCACGAATAGGGCATCAAACGCCTTGATAGCCGTCACGTCACGTGTCGCCCAGAGCGTCTGGACCGTGTTTTGCAGCCCCGAACGCACATTCGTGATCAAATCACGAACCGCCTGCTCCTGCATGGTCGCTTCGGCACTGAAATCGATCGTCGGGTATTCGGTCGACGTTGCCGCGCGTACTGGTGTTGTCAGAGTGATCCGCCCGCAGGTGGGCTCCACGGTCTGGTTCCCCGAAGCCATATTGTAATAGACAGACATGGTGCCGTTGCCATCGTTCATGATGGTCGGTTCTGGCACGAGGCTGGGATTATTTGACGCCAGATTGATAAGCATCCGACAGGCCTCACTCTCCATGACGCCCAGAACAATCTGCCGGGAGCCTGGGATCGTTGGTGTGGCCAGAGGAAGAGCCTGAGGGCCTACGGCGTTCAGGACAACAGCTTCAAGATTACGCGCCATGCCGATCGAGGCCTTCGCACCCGTCACGATCATATTCATGCCGAGCCCGAAGCCACCATCCACCGGCAGCATCATGATAATGGCGCTAATGACGCGGATGGGTACCCAGCCACTGAAACTTGCTGAGAAAACCTTGCCCGTTTCGGCTGTCTTGTGGATCTGGATCAGCGTTGAATACATCATCCATGACGCGGCAATGAGCCCGACATAAGCTGTGAACCATGCCACCATGGTTCCTGTTGCCGTCTGGGCGACGCCATTCATCGGGAACAGACTGTCCAGAACGGTTGCTGTCCAGTCGTCCCCTGGAGAAAGATCGGTCCACGACACGGTAGTTGGCGCATCTGCCGCCCTTGCCGCTGCCGGAAGCAGCACCGCCAGGATTCCCGCAGTCACGCTCCGGATCAGACCTGTTTTACGAATGGCGTCGCGCATGGCTCAGGGCCCCCGTGACGGTTCGGTTTCGCGCTTTTGCTCCTTCTGGCGGTCAAGACCCAAAAAAGAGCGCATTTTCTCCATCAGCTTTTCGACAATGCCACCGATGCTCTGGATCAGGGTCTTGCCCGGCTCCATACCGGGAACACCTTCCATTTCCAGCGCGAGCTTCCCGGCTTTGTCCTGCGTCTGCACGACTGCCTGGTTCTGGGTTGCACCCCGCTGTTCAGCTTCCCCCTGGAGCGAGGTGAGGTTCCGGCGCATGTCTGACATAGACGCCGTCAGTGCTTCATAGGCGAACTGGACACCGGGATCGTTCATCCGAAGTCGTGTGAATTCCTGCCAGAGACCGAAATTCTTGCTGCCCTCGGTCATGCCTTTGAGCAACTGCGGCACCTTAACGCCTTCCTGGGCGGCCGTGGCTTCGAGTTTCTGAAAGAACGGACCAGCCGCACGCTTGAGTGCGTGGAAGTTCTCACTTGCCTGCGCGGCATTGCGATCGATGTCCGCCGTCAGCTTGTCGATGCGCCTGCGATCGGATTCAGCCTGATTGTTTGCACTCCACGACGCGAAACCGTTTGCCATCTTGGAGATCACATGCCCGGCGATACTGCCGGACTGTTTGGGAGCAGACTGAGCCGGTGTAGCCTGCTGTGCTGACTGACTGGCTTGCGCCGCCAGGTTCTTCTCGCGCTGTTCCTTTTCCTTGCTTGCCCATCCGTTTTCCGTCGCTTGAGAAGCGCCTTCTCCCTGGTCACGCGCCTTCACCTTTTCAGCGGCTGGAGACGGAGAGTTCTGACCCGTCTGGTTAGCTTCAGGCGGCGTATTTTCGGCGGTGTTGTTTATCTGGGCAGCTTCATTGCGGAGCTGCTCCTCATACTCCTTTGTTAGGTGACGAGGTCCGGCCGCCTCTTCGCTGGCTACCGTCTGTTCTGCGGCCTGTTGCTCGACGGGAGCCGCATCCTGCGCCGTCACAGCCTGCTCAGGCACAGCGTCAACGGCTTGAACCGGTGCGACTTCTGCGACCGGCGCGGCAGCGGGCTGTGTCGCTGATATTTCTTCTTGAGCCGGGTCTGCCGCTGAAGCGGGCGCCACGTCAGCAACTGGTGCTACCGGGGTAGCCGCAGGCGTCGCCTGCACAGGAACAGGCTGCGCTATGGCCCCGTTGTCCAGGGAGAGTGTGCCCTGGTTGGGATCCGCTGCCACGCCGGGGGCCGCAGCCGCCAGCACCATCCCCGCATCAGTCGCGCGCGCGGCGAGGTTCTCCACCGCCGTGCGGACCAGCAGGAAAGATTGCTGCTCAGGCGGCATTGTGGACATTTCCACGGCCGAACGTCGGATATCGTTCAGGAGCGCCCGATCCTGAATAGCCTCGGTCTGCCCAAGCATGGCTTCGAGTGTGGGATTCTGGAGGCCAGGATACTGACTGGCAAACGCCTGCAGGCCACCGGCCAGAAGCGGGGAGACAACAGGAGCCTGCCCCGTTCCGCTGAATTTCTGCCAGTCCTGGATGAGCCAGGCGACCTGCGTGCAATATTGCGCGTCGTTTTCAAGAGAGGGGTCTTTTTCAAGACGCTGGCGCAACTCCTCAAGCTCGCGCGTGAGACCACGCTGTTCTTCCGGCACGGCTTTCTGCTGCCGATCGAGTTCGGTCAGCAAAGCTGAAATAGGGGACGACGCAGTGGATGCGCCGGTCAAACTTCCCGACATTGCGAATAATCCTTCGGTTCAGTTGGGGCTGGGCACAGGAAGTGCCCCGGTGCGGCCAAGCGTGTGCTCGGCCTCGATCGCGAGGCGTTTTGCAGTCGCCAGCGCGGTCATCTGTTGAAGCTTGTATTGCTGCCAGAGCAGCCAGTTGCGCTGCGCATCCAGCATGGCGATCTGGATCAGCACGGACTTGTCCGACGACATAGCCTGCAGGTCGGCCTGCCAGTCGGTTCCCGAATATTTCCGGTTGATCTCAAGCTCGGTGGCTTCGAACGAGCTGCCGGTATTCGTGACCGTGATGCCCTCACGTTGCGCTTCGGCCTTCTGGGCTGTCGTCAGCGTCGTCGTGCCGGCGCGCATGCTGAGGACCTCGTGACCGATCATATGGGCCAGCGAAATCGCCGCGTTGTAGGACCGGCGCCCAGGCATCGCCTGTTGACCTTCCGAGGACGTTATAGCGCTCCCGCGCTGCGCTGCTGGTGCGACCGGCTGGATCAGGGTTGTTTCGAAGTCATTGGCACGGTCAATCGCATTCTGATCGGTATAGACTGGTGGAGCAAAAAGGCTGGTCGCGTCCTGGTCAGCGCCCTTCATGGTGTCATCAGCCAGTGAACACAGCCCGGCATCGGCTTCTGCGTCGTCGCAGTATTTGGAGAGGTGATGGGTGTTATTGGCCTGAGCCCCCTGACCGATACCGGCCCAGGACGGCGTGCCCTTGTCGGCGCGCGTCCGTTTATCCTTGGCGACATCGAGAGCGAGTGCGACATCCGCAGCCTGGCGGGCTGCAACCACCTGTGCCTGGCCGTCCTCGAGATTCAGGCAGTCCTGACGGTTGACGGAATGCAGATCCGCGATCTGGGCGTTCCGCACATCCCGGGCGAGCCGGGCTTGCACCATATTACTGGCGTCGGCGATCTGCTCCTGCGCACCGACCTGGGCCTTGAGATTGTTGCTGATCTGCTGTGCGGCAGTCGTCAGCTTGTCGTCGATCAGGCCCAGAGTGCTGTTGAGAACGGTCTTCGTGGTGGTGATCACCGAGTTCATCGCACTCTGCAGCGTGGTGATAGCCGCGACAATCGGGGCGACATCAATGCCAAACGCCTGCGCCGGTCGCGGTGCGACAAAACTCCCGGCAAGAAAGGATGTCGCCAATAGCAGCCCGATAGCTGTCTTTCGGAATGATCGGTCCATCAGAGGCTTCCTCCGGAAAGGCCGAAGGCAGACGCTGCGTTACCCAGCGAATACCCGTCGGGAAGCTGCATCTGCCCATTGATGTCCCAGCTTCCCTGCCCACTGGTATTCATGCCGCTGTTGATGAGCGTGTCGCCGCCGCCCCCGAAATTCAGGTTCGGGCACACATTCCCAAGACCAAGCCCGAGATTGAAATTATTGTCAGGCCCGGTCACGGTCAGGCCGCACTGGGCTGCGCCTTCGAGGCTGTTCCAGACAACGTTGACCTCGGAGCAGACCTTGCCCATCAGGTTCTTGGCTATGGAGGCGACATCCAGCCCGTTGGTAAGCAAATCGATCCCGACGCCATTAAAAAAGCCGTCCAGACAGGTGAACTTGGTAACGGACTCAGGCTGCTTGATGATCTGGTCGTCCGACTTCATCTGCGCCGCAGCCCCGGTGGCGGCTGCCTGAACAAGAGCCTCGCATCCCTGTGTCGCGGCGTTTGCAGGTAGCGCGACAAAAACTGCGGATGTCGCCCCCGCCATGAGCACGCAGAGAAGCCATGACTTCATGCGCCCTGCTCCTGCTGTTCGGGAGACTGAGGCAGTGCCGTATCTTTAGCCGCAGAGCCGTCGATCGCTGCAAAAACCTCCCGCGCGTATTCAGGTGTCAGCCAATGCCCGCGATCTATGGAGCGTGCTGGCGGTGTGGTGTCCTGTGTCACGTGTGATCCTCCGCGATCTGCTACAGAGGATTATTGTGGCAGCGTCGTTTGTGACTGCGGGCCTTTCGCCCTTTTCAGGGCAACACGCGTTGCAACGCACTTCGTTCCGTCGCACTCACCTCTCTCTTGAGAACCAAAGCAACAGCGACGCATAGAAAATACGTGTGCATACCTAGCAGAACCATCAGTGTACTGACGAGATGGCGCAACATGAAGCGGAAGAACTCTGTCTCACGCATGAATCCCATCACTGTTATGCAAAAACCAAATGGGACGGCATCGTAACGATTTAAATTTTAACCATTATTACTTATGCGCCACGTACTGGCCTGCTATGCGCCCAGCAGAAGTGAGGCACAAACTGGTAATATAACTGGAAACTTGGAAAGCTGCTGATTGTCCCGAGATCTTTCGTAGCACTGAAAAACTTAATGCAAATTGTGTCGGCAATATGTTAGCCCTGAAAAGGTATTCAAGCCGCGCATTGCAGGAGCCCACATGTTCGATAGCACATTGGCAGGTCTCAGCTCATTTCATCACATTGGCACTGACGCAGTCGTCAGGCCGTGGTTTTCATTTTACAGGCCATTCACGTTTGCAAAGACCCCGCAAAGCCGCTGGTCGCTGGATGAAATCAATTACCTGAGCGCGTCTTATCCGACCAATACAGACGCGCCATTCATATCGAAACTGATCGGGCGTCCGCTCGCGGCGGTGCGCCGTAAGGCGCAGCGCCTCGGGCTGCGCAGGCCGCTTCGCGGCCGGGCGGCTGACGCCGCCTTTGCAATGACCCCCCCCCCCCGCACGTTTCGGTAAAGATCGCAAGCCAGTACAATAATTTTTTTAATAGTTCTTTCGCATTTACGTTCTCGAAAAACGGGCACGTCAAATGGAATAACGCGACCATCGAAGTTCTTGCCGAACTCTGGAAGCGCCTTTACAGCCCGACCTGCATCGCCAGATTTTTTGGCGTCAACAAATCCACTCTTTCCGAAGCTGCCCGTCGCGCCGGTCTTCCCGACCGCTCCGGTCTGAGCCTCATTCGAGAGTCCACCTACGACAATCCGTTCCATGCCCCCGTCAACGACATGGTCGCGGCCCAGATGGTCCGCAAACACTGCCTGATTACAAGGCGGCTGTTCTTTGTCAGGGCGCGCGAGGCACGCACGGTCCATTTCAGCTTTCTTGGCAGGCTTAGCCATTTAAAACGTAGTGCAGGCGTGAGCGATCACGGTCTTGCGGAATCCTCTTCCTTTTTCGGCAACCTGCGCTTTTCCTGACAATGCGCAATACGTATGCGGCTGTTACACGCCGCCTCAATGACCCTGCGTTCGCACGCCAGGTCATCCGCTATGCCTTTGCCACTCTCGCAGGCACCGTCTATCTGTGCTGCGCCCTCACAACAGGCCTGGTCTACGAACTGACACACAGACCACGACCTCAGCACATCTATCATGATTCCATGGGAAAGCCGCGCGAACTGATCGTGACGGATACACCGTATTTTACGGACTCCCAGGTTATGAACTGGGTGACGGACAAGGTCACGAACCTCTACACCCTCAATTATCTCGACTATGGAAAGCATCTCGACGGCTGCGCAGGCGATTTTACGGCTGATGCGTGGAATAGCTGGGCTACGGCCTTCCAGGGCCGAGGCAATCTCGATTTCATCAAATCGAAAATGGTCCTGCTCACCGCTGCCCTGAAGTCAGCGGCGAGTGTAGACGCCCAGGGCACCAACCGTCGTGGCGACTACGAATGGCACGTGTCTTTCCCGATGTACCTCAAATGGACAAACGCGGGCGGCGCGAAAACCGATGTTCTGGAAGTCCGCGTAACCATCCGACGTACGAACGACCCCCTGCACCCTGCGGGCCTCGTGATCGCGCAACTCAATGCCCATAAGATCGCTGGAGGCGAAAACTGAATGCGCAGACTGCGTATCCACGTTTTTGCGACCGTGATCCTGTGTCTGGCCTGCCACGGATACGCCATGGCGCAGCGTCAGGCCGACAACGAACACGATCATCTTGACCCGGTCTATGCCGGTTCGCTCCCGCCACCCCCGGAAGCCCGGCAAAGCCTCTATGATCGCTATGATGAGGGACAGAAGGGGCTGGATGCAGAGGACGATCCCCATCGTCTCGCAAGCCCGACGTCACGCTCGGTAAGCCTCTCTTTTGCGCCAGGTGCGGTGATCCCGATCGTGCGCCTGGCTCAGGACTATCCCGCTTCCATAACCTTTCTCGATGCGACCGGGCAGCCCTGGCCCATTTCATGGGATATCACCACGAACAAGAACGGATCCTGCGACGAAAAAGGTCAGGGGAAAAACGCCTCGGTGCGGGCCGTCGGCATCAATGCCTGTGTGCCTGAGCCGGGGTCGAACGTCCTTCAGCTCACACCCACCTCGCGCTACCCGCATGGCGGCCTGCTTGTCAGCCTCAAGGACGCTCCCAAACCCCTGAGTTTCATCATTTTTTCCGGCACAGGCAGCTATGACGCCGATCTGACGGTCAGGATCAACAAGCGCGGACCGAACGCCAGGGACATGCCCAACGCCGGGCCGGACGCGCCGGAAACCGCTGAGCCGGTCCTGAGCAGTATTCTCGACGGGGTGCCGCCTGCAGACGCCGTGCCTCTCGTGGTTTCCGGGGTGAGTGCAGACAAACTCCGCGCATGGAAGCTGGGACAAACCCTTTATCTGCGCACAAGCCTGCAGCTCATCTCCCCTGCACCCCAGGGCCAGGTCCGGGAATTCGATGTCACGGCCTACGCGGCCCCTGCCACAACGCGCGCTCTCGTGTCCGCCGGAGATCGGATGATCCCTATTTCCCTTCAGGAGGATGCGCCGTGAACGCTGAAACCCAAAGCCCTGAACGCCAATCCGGCGTGATTGAACGGCTGGGAGAGACCCGCTGGCTGACTGTCGCATTCATCATAATGGTCTGCTTGTTTGTTGGCGGTTGCTACTGGCTTCTTCACGATCGGCACGATGCACCGGTCTCAGAACCACTGATCACGCCCCAGATGAAAGCGCCCGCGGGTGGTGCGAAACATTCCAAGGCAATGGATGCCCTGGCAGCAACCGACGACCAGAAATCCTCGGCTGCCGCCTCAAAACAGGGACTGTCGTACACATCGCCACTTGGCGGGCAGGATATGCCGGAACCGACCGGCGCTCCAGAACTTGGCGACACGCCAAAGGACAGCACAGGCTCACCCCAACCGGCATCCCCCAGGCCGCCAGCGCCGCCAAAGCCATCAACGCCGCCTCAGTCTCCAGCCGCACCACCGGCCGCAGACAAGGACGCCGTAGCGTTCACCGCGGACCCTGCGCCCGCTCCACGGCCACCCAAACCTCGCCCCCATCTGTCCGAACGCGCAGAGATGGAAATGATCGAGGCATGGTCGGGTCACAGGCCTTCGCTCGAACGTGTCGCAACAGAGGAGGCGAGTGGCCTTGATCTGGACGGCCGAGGGGCAGGACACCTTGTCGCATCTGCCACGCAGGAGGGAGATGCCCGTGCTGCGTCGTCCGGGCAAAAAAGTAGTGCGACAACAGCCGCCGCCACCGCAGCAGCCCGTGGTCGCCTGCTCCTGGCAGCAGGGAGAGGGGTTTACGGTCACTCGGTCCTGACGACAAACAGCGATCTGGGCAATCAGGTTCTGATCGAGATCGATAGCGGCCCACTCCGCAAGGCCCGCATCAGCGGCACCTTCCAGATGAAAAGCGACAGGCTGATCGTCAAGTTTAACAAGCTGATGATTGGCGACAGAGATCCCATCGCCGTATCCGCCTATGCCGTCTCTCCCCAGACCGCCGAGACCGGTGTCGCCTCGGATGTCAGAGAGCATCTCGCCACCCGTATCATCCTGCCAGCGGCCGCGGCCTTCGTGCAGGGCCTGGGCAACGCAATGATGAGTGCGAACACCACCAGCTATACGGGTGGATACGGCATGACGGCCTTCACCCATCTCAACCTCGCCCAGCAGATGGGAGCCGCCGCTGGCTCCATGGGCCAGGAGGTCGGGCAACTTCTGCAAAAGCAGACCCCCCAGCAAGCCACCGTTTACCTGCGTCAGAACGACGAGGTCGGCGTGCTGTTCGATGAGCCTGTCTACGGCTCGTAACCGCAGTCACAAACCGGCCCGCCCATACTGGCCAAAGACCCAACAGGAGCACCCATGAGCGCCACGATGACAAATGATACTCCCCCACCCAGCGGATCCGTGACGATGCTCCGCTCGCCGAGCAGGCAGACCGCGACGCAGCCTCCGGCCGACGCTCCTGTCCAGGCGGCATCGGCTGGCCCCGCAGTGCCCCCAGGCATGACATCTCCTCCTTCGGCTCAGAACCGCACAGAGCCTGCCCCACGGCGGCTTCTGAGCAGGCGCAACCTGTTCCGCGCAGGTGCAGGTGCAACCGTGATTCTGGTCGGTGTCGCAGCCTACCAGAATGGGGTTGCCACCCACCTCATTGGGCTCATTCATGCTCCGGTCTCACCCACGGCCACGTCCTCGGGCTCCAACTCATCGGGCGTGACGCCACCGCAGCTCGACGCACCAGGCGGGACATCGAATACGCCCGTCACTGCAGCGGCTACAACGTCGGCGCAACCGCCAGCGGCACCCCTAATGCCTCCCGCTGCACCAGCACAGGAGACGCCTGCCCCGCCTGTAGACGCAGCTTCGCTGTCCGGTCAGCATGCAACAGCCGTGTCGGCCACTGCCAATGTCTCGGACAGTGATGCCAGCGACAGGCTTTTCGTGGAGATGAGCCATAAGCTGGAAGCCCTGACCGCCTCCGTCAATGATCTGCAAAAGCGCCTGGACGCATCACAGCAGGCCATCAATGACCGGCTGGCCACCGGGCTCGGTAAAATTGACGGTCGCCTGGACGAACTTCGCCATCGCACGGACGTGCTCGATGCCGACAGGGCTGCCCGAACGCCCGTGCAGACGGCGGCGGCACCCCCCAAAGCCACGCCCGCCACGCCCCCGTCCACCGCCAAAGACACCGGGGTCGACAAGCCGCACGCCCTCACCAAAGCGACAAGCCAGGAAGCACCGCCGCCCCCGCGCCCGCACTACACGGTCCAGGCGGGAGCACCCGACATCGCCATTCTCACGGACGCTCAGGGGCGGCCGACACGGGTGCTTCCCGGGTCGTCTCTCGAAGGCTGGGGGACAGTGCTGTCCGTCGTCCAGACCGGCAGTGGCTGGGCGGTCAAGACCGAACACGGCACAATTCGCTGAGGTAGCTGACGCCAATGCTGCAAGGCCTCATTGATTTCGCACAATCGCTCGGCGCAGCCCTCGCCACGCTGCTACCGACCCTGTGCTACGTGAGCGGCAGCTTCATGCTGCTCGGCAGCGTCTGGGGCTACTACAGTCGTTCCAAGGGTGAGAACGGTCCTGCAAACTCACCCTTCGTCTGCGCGGCCCTGTTTTTTGCCGGCGCGACTTTCCTGTCGTTTCCAACTTTCCTGAACGTAGGCAACCAGACGCTCGGTTTTTCTGGAACAGCAGGCCTTTCGTCGTCCGCGACCGCCGTGAAGTTTTCGGCCAGTGACCTGACCGCAGCCGTATCCCAGGGTCCAATCGCGACACTGACAGCCATCCTCAACATCTTTCAATACTACTTCATGTGCTACGGCGCCTTCTGGATCTACGTCTCGATCATGCGCCAGATCGGCAGCATGAAGGGACGCAACAACACCTCCACCAGCGTGAATCTCTGCATGATCGTTGGAGGTTTCCTCGTCATGAACGCGGACACGGTTGCTCCCGCCCTGGTGAAGCAACTGCATCTCCTCTCGTCGTGACAGCCCCCGCAAAAGCCCGAACTGGAGCAATATCCATGAAATCCAATGCCAAAACCGTCCTGGCCGTCTCTGCTGTCGCAGTGGCGAGCTTTGCCCTGCCTCTGATTCCTGTAAGCGCACATGCTCAGGCAATCGACACCATTACCCAGCAGGCCACGTCGCACGTCAATAACGCCTGGGGCTATCTGCTCAACAGCGTGTGCTGGATCGTTGGCGGTGGCCTTCTTCTGAGTTCGATCTGGGGGCTGTATCAGAAGCATCGCAACAACTCCGGCATGAATGCCAGCATGGGCAAAATCGTGGCCGGCGCACTCTGCGGTGCGATCCTCGTAGGCTTTCCGTTCTACGTCAAAACAGCGAGCTTCACGATCTGGGACGCAACGTCCACGGTCACGGGCGAGCAGAAAATGATGACGTTCGACAAGTAATGCTCGACCTGATCAGCCATTGCCGTGCGCTGCGGGGCACTCTGAAGCCCACGGCAGAGGCCACGGTCGCAACGGAGTGTGCCTGCTGCGGGCTGCCCGGGGCATCAATTCGGGTCGGCGACGACCTCCTGTGCATGATCTGTGTTCCGGCCTTCGCTCTGGATACGCCAGATATCGACACAATGGCGGGCGTCATCTGGATGCCCCAGATGGATCAGGGCGTCCTCTCCCGCCTCGTCTGCGCGGCCCATGCCGCGCTCAGGCCACAGAATACGGCCGAGGTTCAGGAAAGAGCGCGGAATGCGCTTGATAGCCTGGCGGACCTGCGGTCCGCCAGCAGGCGACGGGTCGGGACCTATCAGCCTTCGGTCCTTCGCGAAACCGCCCTGACCGTGCCTGCGCATTCCCTCATCAAACGCCGCGATCGTCTCTCGGGGCTGCGTATCCTCGTCCTGGACGCATGGTTCCAGACCGAGGCCCGCGACTTTGCCGCACTGCTTACATTGCGAGGCAACGCATGAAACTTTTCCGCGCACGCCGCAACCAGAACACGGCACACCCGGCGAAGGCCGCCTCAAAAGTCACAAGCAACCATTTCCGCCCGCTGGATGTCCTGCTGCGTGCCTGCGCCTGGATTTCAGAAATGTCCTCGCGCGACCTCGCCTCCTATTGCGACCTCGCAACCTGCGACGAGACAGGCCTGATTACCTTCGGGAACGACTATGTCACCATCGTACAGGTCCATGGGCTCCGTCGCATGGCCGGGATCAGCAGTGTCCAGGCCAGTGCTGCCCGCCTGCGCCAGGCCCTGAGCGGCCTGTTCGACGAACCCGGTCACGCGATGCAGTTCTGCTACGCGACAGATCCGGACGCATCGCGCTTCATTCGCAAGAATCTTGGCGAGAGACGCACGATCGCCCGCGCGCTGCACGCCGATTTCGAGGATATCCTGAGCGAACGTGAGCGCGTGCTGACCCCCTTCATGCGACACGAACGGGTCTGGCTGGCCCTGTGGAGCCGACCGGGCAGAATGTCCAAGCCGGAGGCTGCTGCGAGCAAGTCACGGCGCGAAAGACTGCTCGCAAGCCTCCCCGACCTGGGTGACGGCCAGAACCCCCTTCTGGGCTCGGCCGAACTGGCAACCATCCACGGGGCCTTCGTGGCCCATGTCGTGCAGGCTTTCCGGAGCGAAGACGTGATTGTCGAGCCCCTGTCGCCAGACGCCGGGCTGCGCGCGATCCGTGAAGAAATCTACCCCGAGACGCTCGGATCGGGGTGGACACCCGTGACACCCAAGGATGCACCACCTTCCACCATCCCCGATGACGACATGCCTGATGACGTCAGCGACGCCCTGTGGCCACCACTGCGCGAACAGCTCTTCACACAGGACGCCATCACCCCGGATTTCACGACGGTCAGGCTGGGTTGTGCCGACTGGTCCCCCGTTGACCTGACCCGCGTGTCTGAAAATGTCCGGCCGTTCATTGAACTGTCATCGTCTTTGGCTGCCTACCGGATGCCCTGGCGGATGTGCGCCACGATTGAAGGTGTGCCCTCGCACTACATGAGCTGGAAAAAGGAAGTCGCGACCCTTCTGCGTTTTGGAACCAATCTCGCGGTCCACGACGCATTCGAGGAACTCGCCGCCCGCAGGGCGAAGCGCGAGGCCATCGTCAAGCTCAGGGTATCCTTTGCGACATCCGCTCCGGCCGAGGATCGCGAGAAGCTGCGCGCCCGGGCTTCGCGCCTCGAACAGGGCATCAATGGCTGGGGCCGGGCAAAGGCCTCGCGCATGTGCGGCGACCCGCTGTCAGGGACCCTATCCTCGGTCCCCGGCCTTGCCCTCGCGTCGACTGCCCCGCCCACGGCCGCTCCCCTGGATGAGGCGCTGGTCATGACCCCATGGGCGCGTCCAGCCACACCCTGGGCGGATGGCGCGGCCCTGCTGCGCGCCAATGACGGCACGATCGTGCCCTATGATCCTGCCGGCAGCGGCCGTGTCGCCACACTTGACCTGTTTGTCGCCCCGTCCCGACGCGGCAAATCCATGCTCGCCAACGCCCTGCTTCTGGCGACCGTCCTGAGTTCGGCATCCATGACCGATCTCGGTCCGAGGCTGCCTCTCATCGGCAAGCTCGACATCGGCGACGCGGCCAGCGGGTTCATCGACATGGTCCGCAACGGTCTGCGCCCCGAAGACCGCCACCAGGCCCTTTACCTGCCTTTCCAGTTCATCGCCGAGCACGCCTACAACATCTTCGACACAGAAGCCTGCTGCCGCACCCCACTGAGCTATCACCTCGCCTTCCTGCGAAATTTTCTTGGCCAGATCTGCCAGCCTTCCGCCAACGACGCATTCGAGGGCATGGACCAGATCATCGACGCCGCCATCAGCGGTGTCTACGCCCTCTTCAGCGACAAAGGGCCGACGGTCCGGCCAAAAATGTATCGTGCGACAGACAATCTCTCTGTCGATGCCGCACTCGCGGCGTACGGGATTGACGCGGACGATCAGACCACCTGGTGGGAGGTCGCGGACGCTTTTGCGGCCCGGGGCGACATGCGCCTTGCACGTATGGCGACACAACATGCCGTGCCCATCCTGGAGGATGTACTCGACGCCATTCTCGAAGGCTTCGTCGCAGACAACTTCCGCTCACACACCCCCACAACCGGTGGCGAAACCGGGCTTGAAATCTTCCGTCGCTATATCACGGCTTTCATCGGCCGCTTTCCGACCCTGAACGCGCCAACACGGCTTGATCTGGGGGACGCACGTATTGTCGCACTCGACATCAACCGTGTCGCGCCCGAAGGGAAAGGGGCCAACGAAGACCAGACAAGCCTCATGTACCTGCTGGGCTTTCATATTGTCGCACGCAACTTCTTCCTCGATCCGGAAGAAGCAGAAAAAGTGCCCGAACATGTCCGGGCCATTCACCGCGAGCGCTTCAGGGAATTCCGGGAGTCCTTCAAGCGCCTCGAATGCGACGAATTCCAGCGCACGATCCGCGCCCCTTTCATCCGCCAGATGTTCGAAGAAGCCGCCCGTCGCGCCGCCAAGCTCGGCGTAAGGCTGGGCCTGACCAGCCAGAAAATCACCGACTTCGGCGAATATCTCACGCAGCACTCCACGGCCCGGTTCATTCTGGGTGCGGCGAACCCGGAAGAAGCGGACGAACTCGCGGAAATCTGCGGCCTCAGCCCGGCCGCGCACGAAATTGTCCGTGCCGCTCTCAACGGGCCAAGACCCGACGGTACCGGCGCTCCCCTCATCCTGCAGATCAAGGTCGGCGACGAGCTGTTCGAGATGTTCGTCCTCAACATGCTGGGTCCGGTGGAACTGTGGGCATTGTCCACCCATCCTGATGATGCCGCCCTGCGCCGGCGCCTCTATGACGCCCTCGGATCCACTGAAGGGCGCAGGCGACTGTCGCTCGTCTTCCCCAAGGGAAGTGCGGCCCCCGAGATCGAGCGTCGCAAGGATGCACGCATCCGCCAGGGCCTGGACGCGCAGATCGCCCTGGGTGGCGTCATTACCGAAATCGCGAACGAGATCCGCGACGCGACAGGTCTGGGTGCCGTCGTGCGCGCCGCAGCCTGACGTGCGCGCGGTCACAATTGCTCAGGTCATGATGATCATATGAAACGCGCCCTCCTTCTTTGCATCACCTCGACCATGCTCACGGCCTGTGCGTCTGGCGACGATACCGGCCCGGTGCTGGTCGCGACACCCGGCATGCCGTCCCCCGAGCTTGCCCTGCAGCAGAGCATCGACCGGGTTCATGCCTTCATGGCGAGCATGCGCGAGCGGCTCGACACGCCGGTCGTCGCAAGCCGCCCTCTGGAGACCACCCGGCCGACGGATATCACAGGCCCCCGCACTCCCGCGCAACCCGCACCGCTCCCGGCAGCCACGAATGCGACACCGGTCGTCAGGCGACATGAAGCAGCCCCGCTCTTCGGCAAGGGTGGGGGCGTCTGGTTCGCGTTCGGAGATGGCACACCGACGATCGACTGCGCCCCGGGCGACATCTGCATCATGCGTCTCGCTCCTGGTGAGACGGCAGAGACCTCGGCTCTCACACTGAGCGACACCACGAACTGGCACGCCGACCTGGTGCGGGGCACCAGAGGCATCCATGCCGGATGGGCTGTCGCCTTCGCCCCCGGGAAGGACGCCCACGACGCGTGGGTGAGCCTTGCGACCAACGCCCGCACGTACCGCGTTGCACTGTCGGCGAGATCTCCAAGCATGCGACTTGTCGCCTTCACCCACAGCGCGGGTGAACCTGACGCACAGCCCAATCTGACACCACACAACGGACAGAGCGGCTTTGCGACATCCGCACCGGACTTCCGGTTTGTCCTTTCGGGCGACAGTCCGGCCTGGAAGCCGCTGCGGGTCTACCGCGACGCCAACCGCACCTTCATCCAGTTCCCCAAAACTCAGGTCGCGGCCTCCCCGCGCCTGGCCATCCTCGCGCCGGCAGGGGCCGCCGCCCGCGGATATCAGGCCGTGGGCGATTCCTATGTCGTCGACGCCCCGATCACCGAGGCGGTGCTCACCGGCGACGAGCCAGGCAGCCCGACCGTCCGGATCACCTATGGAGAACCTCGATAATGCGCGTTCCTCTCAACGCCGCATCGCTGGCCTGCCTCGCACTGCTTTGCGGCTGCGTGGCGCAGGATCCCGCCACCCTGTCACAGGTGAGCGGAGTTGACCCCCAGGACGCCATGGACCTCAGCGTCTTCGCTGGCGACATTCTGGCCAACAGCTTCGATCCGCACAGCACGACGCTGCGTGTCATGCCTTTTGCTGAACCTGTCGCACCATCCGTCAAGGCGACATTCGAAGCCGTGCTGCGTGAGCGCGGCTTCGCACTCTCCCCGGATGGCATGGACTACCCGGGCGCGGTATCTGTCCGTCTTGCCATCATGTCCTCGGCCGGACAGCCGCTGATGAGCGTGTTCGCCGACGATGCCGTCGCGACCTGCCCCTATAGCCGGCCTGCCGACGGCGCGATCGTGCGTGCGGCATCCTGCACGCTGCGTCCGGGCACAACACTCGCACTCCGTGTCCCCGAGACACTCGCTCCCCTTCCCAGCCGCAGCACACCGGTTGTCGCGACACAACTTGCATCCGCCAGCACCAGCACTGCGCCTGCGGCCTCCACACCCCCGATACAGGCTACCACGACGGTCGCATCGACACCCGCATCGACACCCGCGACGCCTCAGGCCCCTATCGTGGCGGTCGCGCCGCCCGCCCCGCAATGGGTCCTCAGTGGGGGCACCCCGATCCGCGAGCAGATCATCTCATGGGGTGCCAGGGCCGGATGGACCGTTGAGTGGCCCCTGAAAGTCAACTGGTCCGTCCCGGCAACAGCCTCGTTCGCGGGCGAGTTCGACGATCGGGATCACGGTCCTGTCGCCCAGGTCGTGCAAGCCCTCGCAAGTGAGGGCCGCGAGATCAGGGCTCGCTTCTTCCCGGCCAACCGGATGCTGATCATCAATCCAGGAGACGCACGATAATGCGGATGCGCCGCCTCTTCCTCTCATCCGCCCTGAGCCTCGCGCTAAGCGGATGCACGGAATTCCAGAATGCCCAGAAGCAGGAAAAGGATTTCCTGCACAAGAGCGACACGATGGACGTGCCGGGCCGTGACCTGATCACCGTCAGCGACAAACCCTATCTCGTGGGTGAGCCCATCCACGTCGCTGACGCCGTGCCGGCCATCCTGCTCGAGCGCGCCGAGATGTCAGTCGCCCGACCGGTCTCGCTGCGCGAGGCCGCAACCATGGTGAGCATCAAGACCGGCATTCCGATCCACGTGACCCAGGACGCCGACGACGATACCGAACAGAGCGCCATGCCTTCCATGGTCAGCGCCCCGGTCTTCAACGGTGTCAGCCTCCCCGCCCCACCTTCATCGCAATCAGCGGCCGCAGGCAGAACCATCCGCCATCACGCAGCGTCCGCAAGCTGGAACGGTCGCGGCCAGTGGCTCGATTATACCGGCACACGCTACGGCCTCTTTACCGCTCTGGCCGCACGCTTTGGCGTCAGCCAACGCTGGGTGGAAGAAACCGGCACTGAAGAGTTCTTCCGCAATATCACCAGGACCTACGTGATCCCGGCTTTCGAGGGAGAAACGACCAATACGACCGCGATTACCGCAGTCGCGGGCGGTGGTGGATCCGGCTCCGGTTCGGGTAGCGGTATGAATGGCATGTCGGGCATGAGTACTGGCAGCACCGGTGGAATGGGCGGGACCAACGGAAGCTCCGGCCAGAACCAGTCCCAGGGCATGACGGGTGTTTACGAGCAGATCAAGACAAACCGCTGGAAGCATCTCGAAGAGGCGGCACGGCTTGCCGGTAACGGCGCTGACGTCCTCGCTGATCCCGGCATTGGCACACTGACCGCCGCAGGCACCCCCGACCAGATCGCGGGCATCGACACCTGGTATGCCGGCCTGAAATCCATGCTCATGAAGCAGGTCGCAGTCACGGTGCGCGTCTACTCTCTCAAATTCAGCCGCGAGAGCAATTACGGCTTCTCCCCGACCGTCGCCGCAAAGGAATTCGGCAAGTATTTCGCCGCCAGCGCAACACCTGCCGCCATCCCCACGATCCAGTCCCAGGACGTGCCGTTCAGCTTCGGTGCAAGCATCGTCAAAGGCAAGATGTCGGGCACCAACCTCGCGGCCCAGGCCCTGCAGTCGCTGGACAACGCCACCGAGATTGACGAACGCGGTGTCGTCACGACCAACGGTGTGCCGGCCCCGTTCCAGCACGGCACGAACACCACCTACGTGCAATACGCCGCGTCCTATCTCGCGACCAATGCCGGGTCATCCTCATCCCTCTCCCCAGGCGTCGTCATGGCCGGATTTGAAGGCGCGGTCACGCCTCGCGTCATCGACGACCAGATCGTCCTCAACCTGCACTTCCTGATCCAGACCCTGCTTTCCATGGGCACCGCCTCAGGAAGCACCGGCATGCAGCTTCCCAAGACCGCCAACACGACGGTCACGGACAGTGTCGTTCTCAAAAGCGGAGAGATGCTCGTGCTCAGCGGCTACGTGGGCGACAGCACCAGCCGTGCGCAGAACGGGGTCGGATCACCCTGGAATTTCATCTTCGGCGGCGGCGGCGACGCCCAGAACCTCAAGGATCGCATCCTGATCACGGTGGAGGCCCACACGCTGTGAAAACCGCACTCCCCTTTCTCTGCCTCTCCACCCTGCTCGCAACCGTCCCGCATGCGGCCTTCGCGGCCACCAGCGACTGCGCCGACAGGCTCATCGCGCCATTGCCTGGAAAAACGCTGCCCCCAGACGTCCTCGACAGCAACAACGCCTGCATTGCCTTCCTGCATCAGGCGGCCGATGCCGCCGAGCTGAAGGCGAAAATCGCCGAGGACGACAAGCGCGCGACAGGGGGCAAACCAAAAACCCAGGGTGGCGACGCCTCCGCCCCATGGTTTGACAGCGCCAAGTGGGAAGCTGCGATGACCAGGCTACAGCAGGCCCAGGATCAGGCCCGGCAGTCCGCACGCAACGACTCCCTGCCCCGCTGGGATTCCATATTTGTCGATCGCGGCAGTGCGAGCGCTATCCTCGTATTCCCGGACGGCACCACCCAGACCGTCTCGAAAGGAACGGTGCTGCCCGACGGCTCAACGGTCAGCAGTATCCGAAAGTCGACCGTTACCATCCACGCGGCGTCCGGAGAGACCAAAACCCTGTTGCCCGCAACAGGAGATTTTGGCGAGACCAAGGCTATCACGACATCCCGTCAGGCACCCGCACCCATCCTGCCATACGGAATGCCGGGACAGACTCAGTCGCCGTATCCCACTTCGCCCCCGCTATTGCCGAACCTGCCGGCCCTAGCCAACAGCGGTCGCGCGCAATGACGTTCGCAATCGAAGCGGGCGGACTGACCTGGTGCGGCGAGATGATCTGGCGGCAGTATCGTACCGTCCCGGCCCGGTTCCGCCTGCGCGCCGAAGGCCGCCGCCTTGGGACCGAATACGTCGCCCGTTGCCGCATAGTCCCGCGGGCCGTGGCCTTCGTGTCGTTGGACGGCATTCCAGCTCGTCGCGGGCTCAACAGCCTCGCGATAGCCATGGCGCAGCTACTTGGGCCTTCCGTCTACGCCGAATTCGACCTCGGAGCGAGCCAGACATGGCTTGTCGCGACCGGCAAGGACGGGTGCCTTCTGCCAGGATCGGACAAGATCTACACCAGCGAAGACATGGCCACCGAGCGCGAAACGCTCTCGGGCGTGCCGTTCGACCAGCGTCTGGCCATCCCCGAAGAAAATCTAAGCGCTTACCTCGCTCAACTACAGCCCGCACCACTTCGTCTGTCGCCAGTCTCGCTGGCCGGGTTCTACCGGCGTGCCGCACTCGTGCTGGGAGGGGCGGGAGCAGTCTATGCGGGGGTATCGCTCTATCATCACCATCTCGCCGAACTGACACGCCTCGCGGCACTGGAAGCCGCCAGGCGCAACGCCAAGCCTCGCATAGAGGAGAGCGGGCCGGCCGAATGGCTGGATGCCTGCCTGGATGCGGCCGCGCTACCATCGCTCAGCAATGGATGGGCGATGGCTTCGTGGGCCTGCGAAGGAACGGCACTAAGGGTCAACTGGCGACGCGCAGGCGGCCAGATTTCAGACGCACCGCCAGGCAGCCTTGCCGACAATGGCAACGGCGACATCCAGACCGTAGCGTTCAGCCCCCGCCCCGGCCGACATGAGCTGCCTGAGCAGGGAGATCCGGTACGGAGCTTCATCTCCATGCTCCAGCGCGCGGGCATCCGTGCCACCGTCGGCAGTTCGCGTGTTGCCGCCCCCGGCCAGGACTCACGCCAGGGTGTCACGGTCATTTCCGTCCAGTTCACGTGGCCTGCCGATCCGCGCGACATTACGTGGGACCGTTATGCACGCCTGCAGATCGCGCGGGTTGCGCGGACCGTAATCGCGACCGACCTCTCTTCGCACGACCTCTCATATTCCATCCGCGTGGCTTTCGCTGCGGCGGACCTCCCGAAAGGCGTCCACTGATGGGTATTTTCTCGCGAATTCTGCATCCGTTCTCCAGTGGCCCGAATGCCGGCGGCTCATCTCTCCCACCCGCGCCCCGCGAGCTGCTGGGCCAGTACTCGCTCGACGTGAACAACGAGGTCATCACCGTCAGCGACGCCCTCAAGAGCGATGTAGGCGTGCTTCAGTGGATCGAGGAGCTGCGCGAAACCGGCGACCTGAAATACCTGCGGGTCGATTGGGCACCGCTGAGCGCCGTTGGTGAAAAGCTCGCACACGCTCATCACTCCGCGACCGTGATCCACACCGAAAACGATCGCGATATGCGAGGCGCCGCCCTCGACCTGCTCAAATGGGGCAACGACCTCGGCGCGTCGGATATCCATATCCGGGTTCTCTCACGGTTCGCGGTGATCGAAGTCCGTCTGGACAACCAGATCCTCGAAGCGCGCGAGATTACCACCGGCTACGCCGACAAGCTCATGCGCGGCCTGTACAACCTCTCACCCAACCGAGGCGCTACCTACTCGGAAACATCGAGCCAGGACGCAGCAATCGGCGGCCCCGTTCTGCGCGGAACCGGCCTCGTCAACGTCCGCATCGTCCACGGGCCCTGCGCACCGATCTCGGATGCCGGCCATTTCATGATCCTTCGGCTGCAGTCGTCCGACAACGGACGCGTACGCAATGCCGTGGAGATTTCAAAACTCCGCCCGGTCAAGATTCCGGACGGCGCGCTCGATCTTGAAAGTCAGGGCTGGACAGCCGAGCAGTCGGAACTTCTCCAGGAATTCATTCTCGCACCGACCGGCAGTATCGTCCTCACCGGCCCGCCCGGCTCGGGGAAAACACACGTCATGCACGCCCTGAGCGCACACCGCCAGCGGGTCATGCCAGGCCAGCGGCAGGTGTTTGTCGAACAGCCCGTCGAACTGATCGCTCCCTGGGCCATCCAGCTCGACATCGCCAATACCCTCGACGCCAAAGCTACTGGAGAAGCCTACGCAGCCCGCACCCGCCAGGCTCTGCGCATGGACACCAACTTTCTCGGCCTGGGCGAGATCCGGGATGCCTATATCGCCCGGATCTGGCTCGAAGCCGCCAATGGCGGGATGTCGATGATGACCACCATGCACACCTCCAGCCCTTTCGAGGTGCCCTCGCGCCTGCGCGACATGGACCCTGACGGGCTGAATTTCTCAGTGATCTGCAACACTGCCATTATCAGCGGCCTTGTCGCCATGCGTCTGGTGCCCCTGGTCTGCCCCCATTGTGCAGTGCCATGGACGGTCGACGACAGCCGCTTCCCGCCCCGCGTGCGTCAGGCGATCGTGAGCTGGAGCCGGGGCAGGTCGACCGACCATCTTCGCCGCGTCGGGCCGGGCTGCGATCATTGCTCTCGGACAGGCTATGCCGGCCGCCGTGTCGTCGCCGAAGTCGTCGATGCCGATGAAGAACTCATGGGAGACTTCATCGAATTCGGCGCAACGGTTGCCCGCCATCGCTACCACGCACGCCCGAGCGCCGACACCACCATGCTCGAAAAAGCAATGGTCCTGGTCTCCCAGGGCGCCCTCGATCCGTTTGATGCCCGCATGACAGGCCGTATCCGCTCCTACGATGACCTCATGCACGAGCGCGAACTCGGTCAGCGCCCCCCGGGAGCGCATCACTGATGGCGCTGCATATCGACTGGTCCGGAACGCACGCCCACGACACGCCGACTGGCAGCAAATTCAGCCAGTGGATCGATCGTAACGTGGGGTTTTCCCAGCGGACCCGCCTGAAGGTCTACGCCAAGCTGGCGGTCAAGATCGAGCAGGGTGAGCCGATTGAGCGCACTCTGCTGCGCGAAGCCGCCCGTCGCGCCAAACGCCGCCAACCCGCCACAGCCCGCGTCCTGCGCCAGATTGAGGAACGCATCCGCGCCGAGGCCCTGGCACTGCCGTTCGCGATCCGGCCTTTCGTGCCAGCCGATGAATTTCTGATGCTGCGCGCAGGAGACCAGGCCTCAGACCTGCCGGGCGCACTCCGCCGCATCTGCGACACGAAGGAGAGAACCCAGCGCATCATGGCGGCTGTGCGGAAAATCAGCGGCGCACCTCTGGGCTATATCGCGATCAATATCGGCTTCATCGCCTATCTGGCCGCGAAAGTCTTTCCCTCGCTCCAGACGCTCTCAGAGCAGAACCACACCCAGAGTGTTTCGCTGAGAACGATGATCCTGATCAGCCATTACGCCACAGTGCCCGTCGCGATCCTCGGCCTGGTGCTGCTCGTGCTGATGATCGCGCTGGTGATCTACAGCCTCCCCAGGCTGACAGGCCGCGCGCGGCTCTACCTCGAATACCTGCCGCCCTGGTCCACATACCGAGACGTGCAGGCTTATCTCTGGATCACAGGTTTCATTTCCTACCTGATGATCGGGACACCCGATACCGAAGCGCTCAAGATCCAGATGTACGAAGCGTCGCCGTGGCTGCGTGAGCGTCTTTCCAAATTCGAGAGCTTGATGATCCGTGAGTCGCTGCCACTTCCGGCAGCGATGGAGGAAGCCGGGTTCAGGTTTCCGTCCGCGGATATCATTGACGACATCGACGAATCCTGGGGTGGGGAGGCTGATTACGAGCGGATCCTCTCCCTCAGCAAAAGCTGGATCGTCGATATCGAGGAGCGGGCCGTCGAACAGGCGACGGCGATCAAGATCCTCGCCACAACCATCACAATTCTGATCTCGGGCTACATCCTGGTGCTGGGCACGTCCATCGGCACCGAAATGCAGCCCCGCTAGGAGAATATAAGATATGGACCAGATTACATCACGGTTTGTCGTTATCGGCTCGGTGCTCTTCTCACTCGTCGCGATCCTGTGGGGTGCATGGGAAGTCAATCACATGGACAACGAGAGCTATGCGGCGGGCTACGAAAGCCAGATGTCGCAGAAGATCCTACCGTATTACAAAATCGGATCGTCCGGGAATTTCTCGAATATTTCCAATGCCACGGCCATCAATGGCGGCCTCATTCCACAAGCGATGCTCAACGGCGACGGAACAACGATCAGTGGCCCATGGGGTGGTTCGCGCGTCACCATCACGTCGACGAGTGGCGGCACCGGATATCAGTCCGCGTGGACCGGAGTGGAAGCCAAAGATTGCGCAACATTTGCCAGGAGCCAGACGCCAAATGGAGGGATTGAGGTCAACGGCACATTCATCAGCGTGACCAGTACGGGCACCGATAACGGGTCCGCCATCGCCAATGCGTGCGCGGGCAATTCCGGCGGCACCGCAACCGTCACGTTTGTCTATACGACCTGAGGGCGGACGATCATGGCACTCATCATCCTCGCCTTTGCGATCATAGGGCTCATGGACCTCTCGGAAGTCAGCTTCCGCGCGCTGGATGGAATGATGACTGTCCAGATCGACCAGCTCGATAGCGCGGTCTCCACCTCAAACGCATTCCTGAAATACCGCTCTTCACTCATTACCTATGTCGAAAACCATCCGACAGTTTCAGGCACGGTCGCGCTCGGGCTTCTCGGTCTCAGCCCAGGCGAAATCACGAGCCTTTCGGGGGCAGACAACACCGTCATTCGAAATGGCAGCACGGTGACGGTCGAAGCCTGGTCTCCGATGTCATCATCGGAGATCGCAAAAACCGTGACGGCCGCGCAGGGAGATCTAAGCATTGGAGCAGCCGCCGGCTCCTCCTGGTCCTCTCCACTTCTGGGAAGCATGGGGTCGCTGCCAGTCCCCGTCGATCAGGGCAATATCGTAACATTGGTTACACTTGCGGGGAGTATTTACTGATGGGTGAGATTCTTGCCGCACTGGTGGCGATGTTCGCCGGACTGTCGATCATACCGCATTACAATGCCCTGGTTGCCAATAACACGCAGGAAACCATCGACGCCAACGCCGCGACCCAGTTCCAGACCATGATCACCGGCGCCAACAAGTATGTCAGCGCCAACCTCCAGTCCCTGACAGCCTCGGTCCCCGTTGGCGGCGCCACAACCGAAGTGCCCTTCGCCACCATCGCCACAGCCGGTGACGTCCCCACAGGATTCAGCGCGACAAACGTGCTGGGCCAGGCGTGGCACGTCTACGTCCGCCAGCCCGTCTCCGGTGAAATCCAGGCGCTCGTCGAAGGCGAGGGCGGCCAGCAGCTCGAACCGGCCGACATGGTCAAGATCGCAGGCCTCACAGGCGCACTGGGCGGGTACGTCCCCTACAACGGAATGCTCGGCAACCTCTCCTCGACCGAGGCGGTCGGCACCAACTGGTCCCTCCCCCTCTCCGGCCTGCCCTCGCCCGGGGCCGGACGCCTGGTGGGCAACCTGGTCTTCGGCGGCGCGGACAGCACCGCCATCGACACCAACTCCTTCCTCTACCGCGTCGGCGTTCCAGGACATGGAGAACTCAACACCATGAATGTCGCACTCAACATGGGAGACAACGACATCAACTCCGTGGGCACCCTCAACGCGACAACCGTGAACGCCCCGACCGTCAACGCGTCAACCGTCAATGCGTCGGCCGTCAATGCCTCACAGGGAAATTTCAGCTCGACCGTCTACGCGGCCGGGCAGATCGGAACAGGAGGATATCATCCCGGCCAGGCGATCCCGGGCGGCTGGAGCGGCCTGTCCACGATGGACATGATCGCCCATGGAACGATAGCAGCCGGCACCGACAATAACGGGGTCTACAACGTCCAGGTCGGCTCATACGGCAATGGGGTCCATCACGGCGATATCTGGGCGTCGGAAGCGGTGTCAGCAAACGTGTTCCGCCCGAGCTTCGTGGCGACCGCAGGGAATGCCTGCAACGGCGTGACGATCTACGGATCAGGCGGGAACCACAATGCCATGGTCACCTACACGGGTGACCAGGCCAGAGACACCGATGGAAACCCGCTGTCGTGCGTTGACGGAACCTGGAAAGCCTCAACAGGCGGCGGCGATATCTCATTTTACGAGATACTCATCCCGACATCCGTACCGTCGGACGCGTCGGTGCTCATCTCCAATCCGTACACGGGCGGCGGATCATGCCCGTCCGGCACTGTCGATCGGGTTGTTTCCTACGAATATGACAGCGGCAGCGACGCTACCATGGGCAACGACAACCTGGGCTATTTCCTTCACGCCTGCACCGCAAACTAAACGGTTCGCCATACTGACGAGGACTATTTGCTGATGGGTGAGATCCTTGCCGCACTGGTGGCGATGTTCGCCGGACTGTCGATCATGCCGCATTACAATGCCCTGGTTGCCAACAACACACAGGAAACCATCGACGCCAACGCCGCGACCCAGTTCCAGACCATGATCACCGGCGCCAACAAGTATGTCAGCGCCAACCTCCAGTCCCTGACAGCCTCGGTCCCCGTTGGCGGTGCCACAACCGAAGTGCCCTTCGCCACCATCGCCACAGCCGGTGACGTCCCCACGGGCTTCAGCGCGACAAACGTGCTGGGCCAGGCGTGGCACGTCTACGTCCGCCAGCCCGTCTCCGGTGAAATCCAGGCCCTCGTCGAAGGCGAGGGCGGCCAGCAGCTCGAACCGGCCGACATGGTCAAGATCGCAGGCCTCACAGGCGCACTGGGCGGGTACGTCCCCTACAACGGAATGCTCGGCAACCTCTCCTCGACCGAGGCGGTCGGCACCAACTGGTCCCTCCCCCTCTCCGGCCTGCCCTCGCCCGGGGCCGGACGCCTGGTGGGCAACCTGGTCTTCGGCGGCGCGGACAGCACCGCCATCGACACCAACTCCTTCCTCTACCGCGTCGGCGTTCCAGGACATGGAGAACTCAACACCATGAATGTCGCACTCAACGTGGGAGGCAACGACATCAACTCCGTGGGCACCCTCAACGCGACAACCGTGAACGCCCCGACCGTCAACGCGTCAACCGTCAATGCGTCGGCCGTCAATGCCTCACAGGGAAATTTCAGCTCGACCGTCTACGCGGCCGGGCAGATCGGAACAGGAGGATATCAGCCCGGCCAGGCGATCCCGGGCGGCTGGAGCGGCCTGTCCACGATGGACATGATCGCCCATGGAACGATAGCAGCCGGCACCGACAATAACGGGGTCTACAACGTCCAGGTCGGCTCATACGGCAATGGGATCCATCACGGCGATATCTGGGCGTCGGAAGCGGTGTCAGCAAACGTGTTCCGCCCGAGCTTCGTGGCGACCGCAGGGAATGCCTGCAACGGCGTGACGATCTACGGATCAGGCGGGAACCACAATGCCATGGTCACCTACACGGGTGACCAGGCCAGAGACACCGATGGAAACCCGCTGTCGTGCGTTGACGGTATCTGGAAACTGGCCACAGGCGGCGGACAAGTCACGTTTTACGAGCTGGGTGGAGCGACACTTGGCCGCACGTATTCCGAAGCGGGGTACACGCCTGCCCAGCTCGCTGCCGGTGCTCTCGCCGTCCAGGTTGCCAATCCCATTACGGGCGCAGGAAGTTGCCCCAGTGGAACCGTTGATCGATTTGTCGGCTATGCGGCGGCCCAGCACGGCACGGCCTACAAAGACGGCATACTGAACGAGTATTTTATAAATTACTACCTCCATGCGTGCACGGCCCATTGACCATGCCAGTCCTGCCCGCCTGTGCCTCCGTAGCAGCAAATTTCTACCATGTTCCTCTCACCACAATCGAGAAGGTCAGCGCTCACGCCAACGACGTGAATACCATCGGAGCGATGGGCATCCATCCGGGATGGATCCCCGTGCTGGAGAGAGCCGGCTTTGATGCGGCAGCCGTTGCGTCCGATGTCTGCATGAACATCGCGGCCGGTGCGTGGATTCTGGCGTGGAGCGGTGCCGGGTCGGACCGCGCGACATCCCAGGCACACACCCGTCCCCCGCTCTCCAGGCCTATCGGTTCGGAAACGCGAAGCTGTGCGATTGAGGCCGCGCGCCACTATCACATTCCTGAACAGCTTTACCTCGCCCTGCTGGCCACTGAGGGCGGCCAGGTCGGTCAGACACACGCCAACAGCAATGGCAGCTACGACATGGGGCCGGCCCAGATCAATTCCATCAATCTCCCCGATCTCGCCCGAATGGGCATCACCCGCGAGCAGGTCATCAATGATGGCTGCCTGAACGTGCATGTCGGCGCATGGATCCTCGCAGGCAAACTTGGCGGACAGGGTCCGGACGATCCGGCCGAATTCTGGCGACGCGTCGGCAACTACAACTCCGCCACCCCGGTCCATAACCATGCCTATCAACTCAAGGTCTGGAACAATCTGGTGGCCCTCGCGCGGTCACAAAAGGATGGCGGATCATGATGCCATGAACAGCCTATCATCCTTCCTTCGACCCACGCTCATGCTGCTCGCACCCCTGCTTGCGTGCAGCGCGCCACCCCGCCCCCAAGCACCACCTCTGTCCCAGCAGATGGCGACGCTTCTGGGTAGCATGAACCGCATCGGCCTGGTGCGCTTCCCCCTGGTCCGCCCCGGATCGGTGCTTCCCGCTGAATTCAACCGGCCGGTGAGCTGGCACTGGAGCGGCACCCTCGAACAGGGTGTCTCCGAGATCGCACGCCAGGTCGGTTACAGGGCTGATGTCGCCAATACGACATCAGGGCCGATCATCGCCATCAGCGAGGACAATGCCACCGAGGCGACACTTCTCGACGAACTGTCGGCCGCCTCGAACCCCACGGCCGAAGTGGATGTCGACATTCCCGCACACGTGATCAGGATTACCCCGCATGGCTAGAAAATTCGTATTGTCGCTGACAGCCACTCTCTGTCTCGGCGTGGCGGCCGCGCACGCCCAGTCAGCTCCCGTATCACTCCCTGTGCCGGCAGATCCCGTAGAAGAACCGGACGCGGCCAGCGCCATCGACAACCCGATCAGTGGGGCGGCCATCGCCCCCACGGTCACGGACAGCGACCGCCCGGCCTCTCTCGAAGCGCTGATGGCGATCCGGCCAGGATATTCTCCGCGCCCGGACACAAGCGCCGGACGCGACGATGCCATCCGCCAGAACGCCTGGGCTTATGGGGCTCAGGGCGGCACCGCCGCAAAGTCGTTCGCCATCAACGACATGCTGCGCCATTACGAGCACACGCTCGATCAGGAATTTAACTTCCGCCCCCTCGTCCTGCCGGTCAATGGAGGCCAGACCCTCCTGCGTCCACCCGTGGTGACGGAAGGACAGATGGCCATGGCGCTCGATCCGAATGGCCAGACAGCGCGCGAAACCGGCAGGGTCTGGCGGATTACCCGCCAGGCACAACTCGTCTCGGCCCCCCCACAGTGGCGCACCTGGCTTGTCAGGACCATCACCCAGCCTGAACCTCCTGCCGACGCCTTGCGACCCCGCACCCGTGAGGAGGTCGAGATCTGGCGCGAAGGTGTCGCGCGTGGCTGGGCGGCCGGAGAGCGGCTGGCCGTCGAGACGTTTCTTGACGACCTTGCGCGGCTTGAACGCGACATGATCGGGATGGGACGCTACCGCGTGCTGCTGAAGGCCGGGAAGGTCGAAGCCCCGGAAGTCGTCTTCTACCATCGCGACACGCAGGGTGGTCACGACGTCCTGCGCGAAAACGATACCGAGATCAGGATCCGCGCCCAGCACGGTCTCGATGCAAACCGTGCCCACTGGCATCTCGGAGCCACTGGCAATGAGTGAGCATCTGACGACCGGGACAGGACGCGACATCGACCCCCAGCACCTGATCCTGACGATTTTTGGGGCTCTCATCCTGACAGCCCTGATCGCCTATGGGCTGTGGAGGTCATTTCATACCCAGATCACCATCGGTGTCCTCGCACTCCAGACTGTCGCCCTGCGCATCCTCTGTGTGTTTTCGCACAACTACGACCAGATTCTGGCCAATGTCGGCCGGGCGCAGCCGCAGAAGGTCTCTGCCCAGACACTCTGGCATCTCTGCACGATCACAGGCACTGCGTTCCTACTGCCAACCCTGATCTGCCTCCTGTGCCTGATCGTACTGTGCGCGGCCCGCGCGCCCAAAACGCTTTTCCGGGAGCGCTATGGCCTTGAAGGGATGACCCGCGACCTCGCCCGCATCCATCCGATCGGTAAAGCCTGGGTCGGCGGCAATCCCAAACTCAGCGAGCCCGCCCCCGTAGGCCAGGCCCTGCGTCCTATGGACCCTGCCCTGCGGCCCGAGGAATGGCTCGCACGCTATGCCCCGGGCACAGGAGAGACGACCGAACGCGCCGCACAGGTCTTTGCAGCACTTGAAGCTCAGCTTGGCGCGCGCTGGACAGACCCACTCTCACTCAGCGCCGTTGAACTCGCCCTGTTCATGGCCTTCGCTGAATATGGCGCACGCCGCAAGGCCGAAGGGCTGAAGCTGCTTGAAGGGCTTTCCGAAGCCCTTGCCGGCAACTGGAAAAAAGGTGCCATTGATCACCCGCTGACCCTTGGCCCGGCCTATATCCGCCGTCTCAAAAGCGCCTATTCCGCGGGTCACTGGGATGATGCGCTGGCGCTCGCGGGCCGCCACGCCTTTGTCCGGCCCGCCCTGATGTCTCTGCTGCAGAATGCCAGACGGAAATCAGGTGTCGCCAATCCCAGCCTTTTCGCGGTCGTGCAGCTCGTCGACCGCGATCTCTGGCTGATCCTTTCAGCCCTCGCCTACCCCATGCCCGGACGGCCCGTCCACGCGATCGTCACGACGACATGTACCGAAGCGAGTGCTGCGATGGAACACTGGCGGGCGGAATGCATCGCAGGCAGCCCACAGACCGCCCCGCAGGTCTCCCGAACCCTCACGACACTTTTTCTGACCGAGGACGCCTCCCGTGAAAACTGACGACCACCAGCTCAGCACACTCTATCTCGCAGCAAGAAGTGCCGCCGGTCCTCTGCGAAGCTGGGTGCTCAAAGCCTACATGCTGCCTGAAAACCAGCTCGACGCCAGCATGACGACATCGCTCGCCCAGATGGATCAGGTTGCGCGGTTTGGCACGTATTTCGGATATGACGTCTCCCGCGCCCCCGCGGCCCTCATCGAGCCTCTGCGCACGTACACGATGACCTTGCGCCAGGGCAGCAAAGCCCGCTCCGGCGAGGAAATCCCCCGCCACCTGTTCACCGTGCATCGCCGGATCGAAGCGCTGGTCACGGGCCCTGCCCGCGCCCCTGAGCCCGGAGACCTGGATGCTGCCGATGAATGAAACCCAGGAGCGCATTTTCGAAATCGGCGATACAGCGGATCTCGATACCCTGCTCATGCACTTCGCGGAAATGGGCGCGTCACGCATTCATTTCCAGACCGACAAACCGGTCTGGGTGCGCATTCACGGCCGCAATTACCAGGGCACCCGGTCCCGCTGGACGCCCGCCGTGGTTCAGGCCGCGATCAGCAAGGTCTATCGCAGCGAGACGGCCACCGTTTTCCTCAAGGACGCAACCGCACTCGACGGCTCCTACGTCCTGTGGCCAGACCGCCGCAAGCGGCGCTACGCCTTCCGCTACAACACCGTGGCCGCAACGATCGGCGCGAGCCAGGGCTTTGGCATGGTCCTGCGTCCCCTTCCTGAAATCCCAACACCGCTGGAAGAACAGAATGTCGAGCCGCGCCTGCTCGAAGCTCTTGAAGGCGAGGACGGCGGCTACTGGATCTGCGGCAAGACCGGCAGCGGCAAGACAACTCTCATGGGTGGGATCAATCGTCGCCGCCTCGAAGATCCCGACTGCCATTGCGACCTGATCGAGGGCTCCGCACCGCTCGAACTGTTCTACGACCTCGTGAAGGCGCAACACTCCACGGTGCAGCAGGTTGAAATTCCCCGCCAGCTCAAAAGCTTCCCGAAATTCATTGAAGCCGCGATGCGTCAGGAGCCGACCGACATCACCGTCGGCGAGTGCCGAAACGAAGAGACGATGGAAAGTGCGATCCAGGCGATGCTGTCCGGCCACCGCACCATGTCATCGCTCCATACGTCCAATTGCGCCGCAAGCATGGCGCGGGCGGAAGCCCTCTGCCCGGCCGAGCGACGCGACAGCCTGAGCATCGCTTTTGTCGAGAGCCTTCGCCTGATCGTCAACCAGCGCCTGCTGCGCTCGACCGACGGCAAACGGACGACGATCCGTGAATTCCTGCCGGTCACACGTAAGGTCCGCGAGGGCCTTCTGAGCGCACCCCGGGGGAAATGGTCCGAGCTGACGCGGCTGTACGTCGAGGAATTCGGCCAGAGCTACGCCCAGTCGATCGAGCAGGTCTTCAGAGAGGGGCGCATCTCCGAGAAGATCGCCGCCGCAGCCATGAGGGATACTGAATAGATGTGGAGATACTCGGCCGACCCCGTTTACATCTTCGTGCTCGATTGTCGCGCCCTGCTGCCGATGGTGGTCTTTTTCGCGCATATGCGGGAATGGACGCTGATTGTCGCCGTTGCCGGCACGCTGATCTTCGGCTTCCTGGCATGGATGGGCCTGACCCTGCCCGTGGCTGGCCGCATGCTGCGCGTGCTCATCATCGGCGCACGCCGGCCAGCGCTCCCCGCCTGGAAAAAGCGGGCCTACGCATGATCGACATCGAGCGCCTGATCGATGCGCTGAGCGATCTCATGGCGGGCCGGGGCTACACGATAAGCGCAGACGGCACCGAACCCATGATGCCACGCCAGGCGCTGGCGCCTGACTGCCTCCTGCCTGTTCTGGTGCGGCTTGCCGAAGAAAAATGGCGGACCGATGCGGGAGCCGTCAGCTTCGGCCTCGCTATCGATCCGGATGACAGGGCGTTCTGCGGCCATACGCTCAGGGCCGTACATCACGCGCCTGTCGCCATCCTCGTGCTGTGTGTCGACCAGGTGCTCAGGACAGTCGCGGACGAAGAAGGCGTCGTCACCCTGGACGCCCTGCAGGCCCACGCCGCAGCACCCTGAGCCCGGTCACAAACCTTCCCCGCATACTGTCTGGAAACAGACAAGGACATTGAGACAATGCTGATTGTTCTTTCCCAAACCGACAGGCCCGTCACCGTCTATCCCGCAGGTCAACGTGTGCTGATCGTCTGCGCCGATACGAATTCCAGCGGGCATCCATTGCCCCCGCCTGCAACGGATGTGGATGCCACTGGAGCGAGCCGATTTCAGGAAAAAGCCAGATGGCGCCAGCGTGTCCTCCCCTGCACAAAACTGGGGATCACCCTCATTGCGACATTTATGGTCATCGCCGGTTTCTGGCACCTGTTCCACGCATCAGGGAGCCCCACAGCCCTGACACCTGAGCCAGACGCGCAGGCCATGCAGATGCCAACGACAATACCGCAGCGACAGGCCGGGATTCCGTTCCGGCCGACACCTCCCAAAACCCCCTCCATCGACCCCAATCAGGCTTTCGGGCTGAGGTAAGAGACCATGGCTGTCATCCGCCGCCGCATTGACGGCCCGCAGGACTTTCACGAACAACGCGACGGGATCGCCTATCGCGACACCCGCACGCTGTCAGCCCGCCTCATTGAAGCACTCCGGACAGAGGCCTCCGCACTCCCGTTGATCGCGGCGGCTGGCATTGCCCTGGCGGTCCCGGCCGTAACCACGGCCCTCGTGCCTGTCGCACTGGCCTATACCGGCTACGTCCTGAGCCGTCCGCTGGACCTGCCGTTGCGTCTGCCCGGGTTCGCGCGACGCAAGGATTACGGCAATCCGGTACCAGACCCGAAACGCCCGGGGGTGGAGATTCCCGGGCGGGCACAAGGTGACTGGCTCCTGGGGTGGGATGAAGTCACCGGACAGCAGGTCTGGGTGTCCGGCAACGACCTGACCATGCACGGCATCCTGCCTGGCGCCACCGGGTCAGGCAAAACACAGTTTATCTACAGCCTCCTGTGCAGCGCGCTTGCCCAGGGAACAGGCTTTACGATTGTCGACGGTAAGGCATCGAACAACCTCCCGTTCTCACTTGAGGCGCTCCAACGCAAATGGGGTGCTGCCGCGAACATGCGGGTCATCAACTTCCTTGTCGCCAATGGCGATCGGAAGAGCCATACATGGAGCCCGTTCGCCAGCGTCAACGCCGAAGGCATGGCCGAGCTGCTCAGGACACTGTTCCTGCCCGACGACAAGGGAGGGGGTAATTCCGCGCATTTCAGGAGCCGGGCTGACTCGCTGATTGGCAGTATGTCACATGTTTTCGCGTGGATGCGCGATCATATGGGCATCCCGGTTACAGCCGCCACCCTGCGGGTCAATTTCTCGGATATCCAGACCCTGATCGACCTTGTTAGGCGACAGGACGACAGCAATGCTGACCGGCACTTCGCCTATTACAGCATGGAAACCCGGAAAACTGTTCGGATCCCGCTGCCGGCGGAATTTCCGGAAGAACTGCTCCACCCGGTACGGTTCTACGTGCAGGAAACCGGCGGCTACTCGGAAGCAAAAGGCACGGCCGAAGGCCAGGACAAGGTCCGCGAACAGCACTCCTACGTCATCGGCGGTTTTGCAAAAACCTTCACGATGATGACGACGACGTATGGCCATATCTTCAATTGCGACATACCCGACGTCGATCTGCAGGACGTCATCTTCAACCGTCGCAATCTGATCGTTCTCCTCCCCTCGCTGGAAAACGACCCGGATACGAACGCCGCGATCGGGAAGACCTTTATCACGGCACAGCGTTACGCCCTCTCAGCGGCCTTGGGGGCGTCCATTGAAGGTGATTACGAGGACCTGGTCATCAACCGGCCTTCCGCGGCCGACACGCCGTATCTGATGCTTTACGATGAGGTCAATTATTTCGCGACCCGTGGCATCGACGTGATGATGGCCCAGGCCCGAGAACTGAACATGTCGATCTTCCTGTCGTTCCAGGAGGTCGGCTCCCTCTATGCAACACTCGGCCGAGACTGGGCGACACCGCTGCTGGGCAATCCAAAGCTCAAAATTTTCGAGAATATCGAAGACGCCACCGTTACCCGGGAATGGGTCGAGCAGACGGGCGGGACGATGCAGGTCGGTGTCCTCTCTGGTTATGATAATTCGCCCCTGGTGGGAGCTTATTCCGATCAGCTCCGTGCCGACATCCGCGAGGTGAAACGGATATCCTGGAGCGACATCCAGGCCCTCAGGCAGGGGCAGGCGATCGTTCTATTTCGAGGAAAACGGATCTACACGCGCCTGTTCTATGCCGGCATCAAACCCGATGGCCGCAACCGCCTTTATTCGCCCCTTCGGATCCGCAATCAGCGGGCAACAGCGCCAGCGGGCATCACGACAGCGGCCCCAGGCGCTTCACGTGTATCAGAGGCGCTTGCAGCAGGAGCCGACCTGGTTGAAGACAGCGATTTCCAGCACCCCGGTGGAGTGCTGGGCGAAGTCTATAACCGGCTGGCCGCCATTATCAGTAACGATACCGCCACACGAGACGACGTGTCGAACCTGTTTGGATTGCCTCTGCCAGAAGCGCCATTCAGGCCTTTCGAAGCCCTTTTCCGGGATCTACCGGCACCGCACCCCTTGGCCACCCAGTCTCGCGCCACTCTGGTTGATCGGCGGGTTAATCGCGAGCTGTATGAAACACTGGTCGCGTTTGAAATGAAGATGGGAGCACCGGAGGCAAACGCCAGGAACCAAATCGCACGGATGCTAAATCAGACGTTACATGCTGAGACATAAGGCCTTAATGCAGACCGGCGGTTAAGGGGGGGAAAGCGGAATGTCCGCAATGGAATTGAACGAGGTGAACAGCGGACATAATGGCAGCCCTAGAGGAAAGACCAACCCCTTCCCTGGTCGTATGTCATCACTTTTCCAGCGGATGTCATCGGAAAATGCGATGTGAATACTGCTGCGGTGTGTTCGGCAGCATAATTCAAAGCCCATTTTCGCGATATGATGGCTATCTGAGGATCTGCATCAAAAACGGCACTCCACTCCGGAATACATACCTGAATGGGGTGATGCATGACATCACCCGTGAAGAGCGCACGCTCCATACCTGATTTCAGCACGAGAGACGCGTGATGGGGCGTATGCCCAGGTGTGGGGTGAAAGGAGATTCCTTCAAGAACTTCGGATCCGTCTACGTCAATCTGATCCGCAAGATCCGCCGAGATAATCGGATCAACGCTATCAATGCGTGTCATGAAACTGGTTTTATTGCGGACGCTATCATGAGCCGGATTACTGAAAAAATCATATTCGGCTCTAGAAAAGACATATCGGGCATTCGGGAAGGTCGGAACCCAGATGCCATTTTGCAGGCGTGTGTTCCACCCCACGTGATCAACATGCAGATGGGTGAGAAGAACAAAATCGATATCTTCTGGTCGGACGCCAGCGCGCATCAGATTTTCAAGCCACACGGTCTGCAAGTGATCGAAAAACAGAGCAGCAGGTCGAGCCTTGCTATTCCCGGCCCCCGTATCCACAAGAATGTTCCGACCGCGATCCTTGATGAGCCAGCTATGAACGCTCAAAAGGACTTTCGTTTCTGAAGCATCCAGCGTTTCAGACAGATCAGGATAAGCCTGAAGTGCCGTTGCATCATCCCAGTCAGGAAGCAAGAGTTCTGGAGTGAGTGCTGCTAGCGTCAGATCCTGTATTTTTAGTATGCGGGCATCCCCTACAGTATACCACTGAAGATCGTTCATAATCCCAAGGCCCTCTTTTCGTTTTTATTTCTCAAAAGACACAGCGCTGTTGTCATGAAGGGAAAAGAGACTTCAATTCTTGCGGGAGTTTGCCAGTTGCATGGTTTGACAGGCACCCGAATAGCGGGTCCCATTCTTCAATGCGCAGATCACAAATCAAACCTTCTGATGCAAAGGGATCACCGGCAATCATCGCGTCAATCTCCTGCCGATTGGCACCTTTCATAATCAGAAAGCCGGAGCGCAGTGGGGTGCCTTTCAACGGACCGGAGGCCAGCAGACTACCTTCCTGAATAAGGCGCCTGAGATACAATACGTGTGCTGCGACATGCTGTCCCCATCCCTCGCCGTCAGGGTGGTCCATGCGCACAAGATAAACAGGCATTTCGAAAGACTCCATCAGAACTGGACTTGCCAATCGCTCGAAGCCTTCAGCATATTCCTCTTTTTCGCTGGATAAATTGTCGATACAAGACATCAGTCACAACTGAGGATGGTGAATGCTTGACCGGTTAACCAGCATGAAGATTTTTATCAAGGTTGTGGAATTGGGATCTTTTGCTGCGGCCTCCCAGCATCTGACTTTGTCGCCGCAGATGGTGGCCAAGCATATAGAGGCTCTGGAGCATCACCTTGGTGCTCGCCTGTTGCATCGAACGACACGTCGGCAAAGTCTGACTGAAACAGGACGGCTCTATTGCGAGCAATGTCGGCTTGTTCTGCAGGCTGCTGAACGAGCTGACAGTCTGGCAGCCAATACGCTTGGCACACCCCGCGGTACATTATCTGTCAGTGTACCCGTCACTTTCGGGCGAACAGTATTGCTGCCATTTGTTCACAATTTTCAGAAAAGATATCCAGAAATTCAAGTCCATTTGTCACTGACAGACCAACTGATTCACCCCACAATGGACGGTCATGAGGCTGTGATCCGAATTGGTGAACTTGAGACGGACCTTACAGTGGTCAGTCGCCCTTTGACGGCCTATCGTCGGGTCATCTGTGCAGCTCAAACCTATCTGGAAAAACACGGTTTTCCAGAGCAGCCCGAAGATCTGATGCGCCACGAGTGTCTCGTGTATGAAAATTCCGGCGGCCCTGTAACGACCTGGCACTTTTCTCAAGGAAGCGTTACGCGGCCTGTCACCGTCTCCGGGCGGATAATCAGTAATGATTCAAGTGTTCTGCATTCTGCAGCACTCGCTGGCGATGGCATTCTACTGGGTTATGAGCAGGCCCTGCTTCCAGATGTTAAAAGCAAACGGCTTGTCCGGCTTATGCCGAGGTGGACAGTTCCGGACAGGCCCATGCACCTGCTTTATAACGCAAGTCCGGTTATGACACCCAAACTGCGGGTCTTTGTGACTGAGCTTCAAGAGGCTTTCCAGCCTTAAGCCTCTTGTCGACGGTAGGATGTCTGTCTCCTAAGCTCGGTTAGCAATCAGTTTCTGTTCACCATCCCTGTTCAGTCGGAAGAACAAACAATTCTGCAACATCCATACGTGCAGGTGATTTCAGAGCAAAAAGAATACTGTCTGCTATGTCCTCGCCTTCGAGAAAGGTCATGGACGCTGCAAGGTCATCCATCTGTTTGCGGGAATCAGCATCTGTAATGTGGTCGTAAAGCTCCGATTTTACGGCTCCCGGCTGAATGCAGGTAACGCGGATATTATGCTTTGGTCCGATCTCCATTCTGAGGCCGTCTGAAAACGCTGTTACCGCAGCCTTGGTGGCGCAATAAACGGAGAGACCCGTAAAGACTTTCCGGCCTGCAATTGAGGACATGTTGAAAATATGGCCCGAATGCTGTGCGATCATCTGCGGAAGAACGGCTGCCGTTGCATTAAGAACACCGGATATATTGACGTCCACCATCTGCTGCCATTCGTCCACTTTCAGGCTGTCAACGCTGGATAGGGGCATCAGGCCTGCATTGTTGACCAGAACATCAATCCTTCCAAATTGGGCGATCAAGCTCTTTGCCGCTTCTTGACACGAGACAAGATCAGTAACGTCCGTCACCAGAGGAATGGCTCGACCGCCAGCCTTGGTAATTTCACTAACAAGCGTCTCCAGGCGATCATGACGACGTGCCGCCAGGCCGACTGTCATTCCTTCTGCTGCAAGTTTGCGCGCTGTTGCCGCACCAATGCCACTGGATGCTCCGGTCACCAGAGCAATTCTTCCTGCAATATTCATAATCTTCTCCACACGACGAGCCTTCAATCGGCCTTAATTGTCGAAGGAGGTGTAAATTATGCCAGAAGATATCTCGCTTGGCTTCTTGCTGAAACTATTGCGATTTTGCGCTATAGATAGTCGCGCATGGAAATGAGAGAGTGTAGCAGATGGTTTTGTCCCGCCTTCCTTCTCGGCGTGCTGCCAGTTTGACACTGGAGCAACTTCTCCCCGGGAAGAAAGTCGCGCAAAGTAAAGGGGATGTCTGGAAGGATGTTGACGTCCAGATATTCACTCGCCCGGTACAAAAAGACGAAATTCTTGTACCTGCCGTCGCAGAACCCCTGCTTGTTTGGGTTATCCGCGGAGAAGCAAATGTCGAAGAGCGTGAACTGACAGGGACTTGGCAGCAGAGCAAGGCAAGAGCAGGAACATTTTACCTCACGCAGACGGACACACCCTATCTGATGCGTTGGCAGGGCAAGGAAGACACTTGTTTTGAGGTGTTGCATCTCTATCTTGGACTTGAGCTTGTCGATCGAGCTGCCATGTCATTAAATCTGAATTCATCCCGTATTCGAATGTGGGATGTTTCGGGCGGGGAAGATGCTTTCATATCAGGAATTTTGAGTGGTCTGATAGCTGAAATGCAATCTTCCGTTATTGCAAATCCCTTATTTGTAAATGGCCTTCTGGAAAGTCTGACAGTTCATCTTTTAAGACAGTATGCTGATACCAAGGCTAAGATAAAGCGACGATCCACTCTCTTGCCCACATGGAAACTGCGTAAAGTTCTTGATCATATGGAAGCACATCTGGCTGAACCATTTGATTTGGATTGTCTCGCTGCTTTGTGTGGCATGAGCCGTTTTCACTTCAGTCGCTTATTCCGCACAACCACGGGACAAACCCCCTCTGGTTGGTTCATGCAGCGCCGCGTCCAGAAAGCATCAGAAATGCTTCGTAAGACCAATCTTTCCATTATCGAGATTGCCTTGAGGATCGGATACGACAGTCCAAGTCACTTTGCTCAGGTCTTCCGCAGAGTGACAGGTGTCAGTCCTCGTAATTATAGAAAACTGTAATCACTCTATGAATAAGGTTTCAGAAAACACCTTGGTAAAAAAGTTCACCTAAATACAGTCCCATTCCAAAGACAGCATGAGCGCTTATGCTGAGAAATAGTCCTTTTCCAGGATTGGGAGCCCTAAGCCCGAAAAAACCGCCGCCCAGAGCAGGTTTCATAAACAGAAAAGGCGCTAAAAGGGTAACAAGTCCGAAGAGCAAACCATTTAACAATGTGGGGACTGTCTTTGCTATGACCGCCACAAAACTGAGGTACAGTGCGGCATAAACAGCACCAATTAGGTAATGAAATACCCAGCCGACAGGCGCCTCTCCTTTCAGGGAGGGTCTTTTTCCAATCATTGGGTCATAGATCCTGCCGTCACGCCACCCTATGACCCAGCGGCCGGTGACAGGCCAGTTGGCTGCAGGAATTCCAGTCAATGGTTTCTGGGCCTGTTGCCAGATATCGGATGCAGCAGTCGCCACGACGCCGACTGTCAGAATTTCGAGCAAATTCATACAGCATGTCCTCGAAGTAAGAGTGTTCGCACACACTTTCATGTCACTTTTCGAGTTTCATGATATACTGACGAAATCGCACTCTAGCAACACATGAAGTTACATGAGACAAGATAACAGATTATCCTGTGCGCTCCACGTACTCCTGCACATGGCAGAAGCAGGTGGCCCCATGACGTCAGAAGCCCTGGCTCGCGCCCTTAACACCAACCCCGTGGTTGTGCGACGTCTTATGGGCGGTCTGCGTGAGCATGGATATGTACACTCCGAAAAAGGACATGGCGGCGGGTGGACGCTTTCATGCCAGTTGGATCAGGTAACGCTGCGAGATATTTACGAGGCTCTTGATGCCCCAAGATTATTCGCCATAGGGAACCGGAGTGTGGAGACTGAGTGCCTTGTCGAAGAAGCTGTTAACCACGCCATGAGTGGCGTCCTGGCCGATGTTAAGGCCCAACTTCTCGCGCGTTTTGGCCAGATTACACTTGCAGCACTTCATGCTGACTTCCATCAGAGGCTAGCAGAACGGCATGCTCCGGCCACGCTCTGCAAGTAAACCAAGGGGCGAATGGCTAGGATTGATGCAGAGCTTGTGTCTCCCGGAATTCAGATGTCGCAAACAGTGAGTGGTTTAAGCTACATGACGTTGCTGGCGTTTTAGCCAGGTCATGACGTCGGTTACTTCAATGCCCTGTAAAGCGTTGAAAGTCTGTTTCTTGTCCCATGCCACGCCAGTATCGCGTGCGAACGCAAGACGATATTTCCGTATTCCGTCATCAGGGTGTGCGGCGACTTCTGCGCGTAGCCTATCCATATCCCACAGTTCCCGAATGACAGGGCGGCCAAGGTAGTGCTCCATCTTTTCGGCGAGTTGAGCGTAGGAGAATGTATCCCCGGCAACGTAAACCACCTCGTTCTGGATCGGCGGTTTATGGGCGAGGATGCTCGCTGTAAGTCGTCCTATATCTTCGGAAGTGGTCACCGTCAGACGGTTATCCCAACTGCCGAGTGCGCGAATCTTGGCGCCTTGAAGATCCACCAAACCGAAAGCTGGCTCAAACAGAAAGCTGGTGAAGATTCCTGTCGAAATGATTATCCATTGGGTCGCAGATTGACCGCGCAGCAGGACCCTTACGTCTGATTGCTCATCAAATACTGGCTGCCCGCTACCACGTCCAACAACATCGTAATCGACACCAAACTGCCACGGCACATAACGGCCCACCCCAGCCTTCAGGACAGCACTGGTAATTTTACGCTGTGTACCGGGGCCACCAACAAACCCGGTACAACATATAATTGTATTGAACTTGGCGAAGAGGGCGGAGAGGTCCTCTACCGTTTCCGTCGAAAGATCAGCATAAACGATCTGCAGGCCTTTTTGCTTTAATTGTCGCGCAATATCCGTTCTGGTGCTTGCGCTTGATGGTCTGAGAAGAACGCTGATTGACCGAGTGCATTCCGCGTTCTGTTCAAGCAGGCCGGTGATGACAGCAAGCCCAAGCTCTCCGGCGCCGATGACAAGGGTTTCAGCGACAGGGGTCTTCATCTCTGGCATCAGGAATTCCTTATAATTATGAAGTTAAAATAAGACATGATGTAGCAATGAGAAGAAGGTACACGAGTGATACCGTTCGATAATCTGGACTTCGATGCCGTGATGGCTCAGTCGCAGGCAGCCTGTGCTGCTCTCAGTGACAACGATGGCGGGTTGAAGCGAGAAGTGCTTGCGCATGCCGGCAACAGATGGTCACTCGGTATTGTCCATATTCTTGGTGTTGCTGGTACTCTGCGGCACGCAGAGCTGGCGCGGCGGCTTGAGGGAGTTACCCAGCGTATGTTGACGCGTTCTCTTCGTCAGTTAGAACGCGACGGTCTTATTATTCGCCATGATTACGGTGAGGTCCCGCCACGGGTGGATTATACTCTCACTCCGTTGGGAAAGGGGCTGCTCGTAGGAATGATGCCTCTTTGGCGGTGGATTATTGACAACGCTGCGGCATTCAGAACGGCACGCGATCGGTTCGACAGTGAGAGGAATAGCACTTTCGTTGAGCCTCGTGACGGTCTGAATTAGCAACAGTGTTTAAGCGGCGGAGCTAATGCGCCATGGCACTCCGCTTTTGAGGATAGCGTTGGTGATTGTGACGAGAGGCCGCTCAAACACAGTTGCTAGCCGCCCCGGACGCCATCGCCCTGGAAAGCCATCTGGTCGAGTGCCCTGGCAACGCCGACATCCAGTTGGACCTGACCTCTTGCTGAACTACGCCTCCAACGTGGTCATGTACCCGCAATTCCAAGCCTACTTGCACCGGTGGCGCGGACCTCCGTCGAATGGCGCAGCAAAGCACCCAGCAAGTGCGGTGCTACGACTGCCCCAGTCCTCCGGCGATACTCGCCAGAATTTCGGCTAGGGAACACGGCGTGCCTCCGGTCAAACGCACGATGTCACCGCTGACGATGTCGTAGGCGCCACGCGCCTGCCGCGCCTTCATCGATACCACGGCATCGGCAACCACGTCAGGCAGACCCGTTTTGAGCAACCCGGCTCGCAACACCTCGGCGGGCATAACGTTCAAGGCAAAGGGCCGCTGGATCTGCTGTGCGACCAGTCTGCAGACCGCTTCACCACGCAGGGCTTCAGAGCCTGTCAGCTGATATATGGCGCCCTCGTGGCCCTCGCTGGTCAATGCGGCGGCGGCAGCTTTGGCCACGTCGCCGCGCGAAACGAAACTGACGCGGCTGTCCTCAAGCATCGCAAGCCCGCCTGCCGTCAAAGACATCCGCACCTCTTCGACCAGCGTCTCGGAAAAATAGCTCATACGCAGTATCGTCCATGCGGGGATCGCGCTCTTGATCAACGCCTGCTCACTGTGCCAATACGCCGCCCCAACGGCGGACTCCCCCTCACGCTGCGTCCCGGTTGCCGACAACAGGAAGACGTGACCGACCTCGGCCTGTGCAGCGGCATCCACGGCCGCCAACATCTGGCGCGAACGAATCCCCGGCCGCAGATCAGCCCCCGGAATCAACAACAGGCGATCTAGGCCCTGATAGGCCGCCACCAATGTCTCGGATTGGTCGTAGTCGCCTAAGCGACCTGCGTAGGTTCGATCGGTCTTGGGGGTGCGCGAAATCGCCACCAAGTTTTCGGCCGCAACCGTTTCCGCCAACGCCTGAACAACTGCGCTACCGAGCTGGCCGCTGGCACCGCTCACACCTATTTTCATCATCAGATTCCATGGTTATTTATGGTTCTTTAGGATAAATTTGTTCCTATAAGCTAACAAGTACGCATGAATTCATGCGTCAAGAACACCCAGGTTCCTGTCGCCCCAAGGAGTAGCAATGGAAAATGTAGAAGCTGAATGTCGCGGCCTAGCAGAGGTGATTGCACGCATTGGCGACAAGTGGACGGTCATGGTCTGTGGCCATCTCTCAGAAGGCACCCATCGTTTCAATGCGTTGAAGCACCGCATCCCCGGCATCTCGCACCGGATGCTGACCATCACTCTGCGCGGGCTCGAACGCGATGGACTGGTGGCTCGCAAAGCCTATGCTACCGTCCCGCCGAAGGTTGAGTACTGTCTGACCCCATTGGGGCAAAGCCTGACAGGACCTCTGGCAGCCCTGGCAAGTTGGGCACGCGAGAACCGTCCCGCCCTTGAACAGGCCCGCGCCGCATTTGATCGTCGTGCCGCGCAGGACTGAACTGGCGTTGAGGTGTGATGAAGCGCGCCGTCAATCAGCGGCGCATGCGGGGCATCATTCCATCAAGTTGAACCACTTAACCATGCGCTCGCTCAGGTGTTTGTCCAGAGATGTAGGTTCATTTTGCTACAGTATAATTACCAATATGCGCAGCATCGTGAGGCACATGAGCGGAAATTACTGGCAGACGGGAACAACGGTGACGGCATACGCGAGTATGTCGGACTTGCCACGCGCACATGTCCGGTTTTGGAAATCTTTATCGCGCCTTGTATGTCGAGGATGAAGGCGGCTACAGGCTGTCTGCTGCCATTCATTGAGCAGACAGGCAGATCGGGGGGGTACGCGGACAGTCCGCTGTCAGGTGAGTTGGGCAAAAAAAGCGGACGTTTCGCGAAAATCCGATTGGTTCAGAAACTGTTACTAGGCTGGATGAGGATTGAACCGTCGGGCTGAATAAAATGGATGCGACGAAAACGATACATATCCCATCCTGCCATCAAGCCGGTGCCCTCTCCTTTTGCTCCGACTATTATCATACCAACCGGACAATAGTGATGAGTCATATTGCGTTCATAATGCACAATTACCGGACCACCGCTGCAACCACTAAGATTGGCCCCGACATCTGGTAAGCGTTCATCAATTATAACTCGACTATCTCGGTTCGAGTCATAGGTCGCAATAATTTCGCGCTGGGTTATATCTTGCACATAGGTAAGTGATACAAATCCGGCAAACACAGCGTTGGTTGGCAGTGACGGTATTGCACATTCTTCCGGAAAGCCGCCAAAGCTGATAGGGGCGCTCTCAAGAGGCTTTGGGGGCGGCCAGTTCGCGCCACGACAATCCAGCGCCTGCGCTTCACTTTCAGCCAATTCATTTTCGGTGACCGAAAATGTTGCAATATCGAGATCTGTATTCCGGTCAATAATCTTGTTCAGAAGATCGAAACGAACAGTCCTGAGCAGGCATGTGTTGCTTACGTTTTCTTCTCTATCTGCCTCAAATACCTCAACAACATGATTCGCAGTCACGCCAATTAACCCGCAATCAAAGCGTAAGATAAAACACGATCCTCCTGATAGCAGTTTTGGCCAGGATTTTTTGTCATTATATCGAATTAGAGGACGTGCAATTTTCAACGTAAGATTACTGATTGCTTGATGCAGAGCACGTTCTTCCGATGTTGCAATGTAAGGAACACTCATTATCTTAATCTTACTATCTCAATTTATATCTGCGTAACGCAAAGTTGGCCTGCACACACGACTTTGCATCACATGCGGGTTTCTTGGTATTTGTATCATACACGACCGCGTAATTCCTGTGGACACAAGGATTAATTTTGGTTCCCCAAAATCAACCTTGTAATAAAGTCCGTTTTCAGGCGAACAACCTTAACGGCTGTATAGCCGGCATGGAGGCATAAGCTGCCATGACATCTCGCTCTCCGGGACAGCGCCAAGGCTCTTAGGTCGTGGGGCGAATACTGCACCAATCCGCGAAATTATGGCTCCGCCTCCGTTATACTGTCTAAAGTGCGCCGAAACGGCTCCAGCCGGTCCGCGAGATAAAGACGGTGCATCCGCCGCAATTCGTCAGGCGCACCTGGCATCGTGGGCGCGTCCTTCGAGAGCATACCGCGCAACACTTTCATAGTGTTCAGAACGACCGCAGAAATGTCTTTCGCCAGCATCTCACCCAACCCTGGTGCACAGACACGCAACGCAGCCGCAATTCCAACTATCGCATGTCCTCGTGCACGTTCGCGAATCTCCATCCTGTCGGTCCGGGCCTCCATCAGCGCGGACAGGGATTTCACGCGAGGATAAAGCGTGACAAGCAACTCGATCAGGACGTCCGCCAATGCTTCGGGCGACAGCGTGGCGGCACGTTTGGCGAGTGCCGCGTATTCGTCTTCCAGAACGGCGATATGCCGCTGCACCAAAGCGTCCGCGACCGCCTCCTTGTTTGGAAAGAAACGATAGAGCGAGCCGATCTTCGCCCCGGCGCGCGCGGCGATCTCCGCCATGGTCGTGGCCTCGTACCCTCGTTCCGCCATGAGATCAGACGCGGCCTCCAGCAATTCCTCAACGCGCTGACGCCCAGCCGCACGCAGCGGCTGAAGAGACGTTCTTTTACCCCTTGACGAATTTGAGTCCATCCTCAAATAATTCTCCTGCTTGAGTGTCTACTCAACTTACTAACGTTACCGCGTGTTCCGGACAATGGTTCGGGATGGCGGTTCTAACGCCGACAGGGATGTTTCTCCATGATTTCGCTTCAAGCCACCAAGACGGCTCTTGTCCTGATCGATCTCCAGAAGGGCATTACGGGGCTTCCCCTGGCTCCGACACCGGGTGCTTTGATTGTTGAGCGATCGAAAGAACTCACGGCGCGTTTCCGAACTGCCGGCGCTCCGGTCATTCTGGTCAACGTCGCGTTCGCGCTGGACTTTGCGGACGCGGTGCATACGGTCGTCGATCGCTCCTTTTCGCCGCCAGGCGGTTTTGCACCCGACTGGATTGAACTGGTCGACGGGCTTGCCGAACCAACCGATCTGCGCATCACGAAACGGCAGTGGGGTGCCTTCTACGGCACGGATCTTGACCTCCAACTGCGGCGACGCGGGATCACGACCATCGTGGTCGGTGGAATCGCCACCAATCTGGGTGTGGAATCTACCGCCAGAGCGGCGCATGAGCACGGATATAACGTCGTGCTCGTCGAGGATGTCATGTCCACATTCACCGAAGAGATGCAGCGCTTTGCCTGCGAAGAGATTTTTCCCCGTCTTGGCCGGGTGACGACGAGCGACGCGATCGCGCTGGATGCGTAAACGCATGGCTCATGTCTGCGCGTCTCACGGTTTCCCGCGAGATCATTCATGAACGCCAGAACGTCGTTGCCAGCCTTAGACCCGGATCAACTGCCTCCGGGCACCTGGAAAATCGTGAGCGTCGCGGCGGTCGGATCTTTCATGGCGCAACTGGACGCCACGATCGTCAATGTGTCGCTACCAGATCTCGTCGCGACCCTGCACGCTCCGTTTTCACACATTCAATGGGTGGTCAGCGGCTATCTGCTGGCGCTCGCCCTGACGTTGCCACTGAATGGATGGCTCGTAAGCCGCCTCGGGGGGCGAGCGGTCTATTTATGGTGCTTCGGTGCCTTCACGCTGACATCAGGCCTGTGCGCACTAGCGTGGTCTGCGCCGTCCCTGATCGTATTCCGTCTGCTGCAAGGCATGGCGGGCGGACTGCTCGCCCCTATGGCTCAGATGACGGTAGCTCGTGTGGCGGGCCGACAGATGCCGAGGGTCGCGAGCGCGATGACGGCACTTGTTCTGCTCGCGCCGCTTCTTGGACCCGTCGTCGCGGGCGCCATTCTCTCCATCGCGTCCTGGCGATGGATCTTTCTTCTCAATGTGCCGGTCGGGCTTGCGGCTTTTGCCCTTGCCGTTCTGTTTCTCCCTGACGATCGGCATGACGAGCGCCCCCGTCCACTTGACCTGACAGGGCTAGGATTTCTCGCGCCCGCTCTCGTCTCGTTTCTTTACGGCATGGATCATGTCGCCCGGCCTTATGGACAGGCGACCTTAGGCGCCTCCCTCGTGCTGTTCGTCCTGTATGTCCGATCCGCGCGACGCAAGGGTGATGACGCGCTGATCGACCTGCGCCTGCTGCGTGCGCCTGCCTTTTCGGTGTCGGCGATCATCATGTTTCTGACGAACGGGGTATCGTTCGCTGGTCAGATGCTTCTACCCATATGGCTGATCCACTCCTGCGGTGTCTCGCCCGAGCGGACGGGCCTGTTCATGGCACCCCTGGGTCTGGGGATGATGTGCGTCTATCCGCTCATTGGGCGTCTGAGTGACCGGTTTGACGCGCGCGATCTGACCGGTTGCGGGGCTCTTATCTCGTTGGTCGGAACAGTGATTTTGGTGGTGCTTGCCTATAGCGGTCTGAACGTTGCCCTGCTGAGCATAGCATTGTTGCTGCGTGGCGGCGGCGGGGGTGCCGTCGGCATTCCGGCGATGAGCGCGGGATACGCTTCGATCGCCCGCGCGGATATTCCGATGGCGACAACTGCGCTGAACATCATGCAAAGGATCGGAGGGCCGACATTGATTACAGCGTGCGCCACATTCCTTGGGTGGCGGCTTGCGACAGTCGCTCCGTCTCATGTCGTGTCAGAGGCTTATGCCGAAACATTTGGATTGCTCGCGTTATTTCATGGTACTCTGTTGCTCGCCACGCGCTTCATCAGGCCTTCGGAAAAGAAACGCCAGTTCGGATCGAACTGAATCTGGCGGGCATTGATACTCGCCTGAGAGAATAAAAATCACCCAGGCAAGATGGGCCTGCATCGTCCGCTTTGCGGTCATTCGTTTGTGTTTCGGATTGTCCGACATGTAGGCGACTGCCGCCTGTCTGCTTTGTTTTTTCTGAGTCGACAGACGGTCAATTATGTCGAGTAAAAACCCATTCATGAACGCGTCTCTCATCCGGACAGCACAGGCCTGATCCCTCCATGTGCACAGCAGATCCACACTGAAGAAGTGGAGGCGTCTGGACTGTGAGCGTGCCTCCAAAGGAACGTCCGCTAACATGACTAAGCTGAAGGCCTTTCTGGGCCGATAACCGAACATGTCTCAAGGACATCCCCTCAATCGCTGCCTCGGGCAAACCTAACCCAACGCCGGCTGTCTTGGCATTTATCGCAGTCAGATCTGTTATGGTCACATCATGAATATGCGGGGTCGTTGATGTTACTGGAGCAACGGGATCGGTCATCGAGACAGTCTGCTGCACGAGGCCGGGTTGCGGATCGTGAGATGATCGATCCTGATCTGGCTGGACTCCCTGACAACGACCATCCACATTGGAGAATTGGTCGCCGTAATACCTGAGATCCGTCCATGCTGCACATGCGAAAACTCAATCAGCCAAGGACGTGGCAGACCAAAACGTTACTGACATTGCCACTGCACGATCGCGCATATCGTCTCTATCCGCGCTTCGGTGGTGCGGCTTCCCCAGGTTCACGAGAGGGCAAAGCAGGGGCTCATCACACCGCTGATCGAGATTTTTCGTGCAAATGGGACCTGCGCCTATGTGGGAGATGGGAGCAATTTCTGGCCTGCAGCGCATGTGCTCGACGTTGCCCGTCTTTATAGGCTGGCCATCGAGAAGAGGGCGACGGGTGCTGCGTGCGGCGATCCGGAGTGGTGTGGAGCGCGCGGTGATGACGTCGTCTGTGGCGGCCGCAAGCCGAAGGGTCGGTAGCCCGGACTGCGCATGCGACGAGACGGTGTGGACCGATCCGGATCCCTCTGGTGTGGACGCCTATACACGCTCATATCCGGATCAGACGATCAATGTAGTCTTCCTCCACCTCTTGCTGGCGCTATTTACCCAGCCCATATTCCTGCCGTCGTCCGACACTGCTTAACAGACACGGAGGATTCCAAAATGCATTTTTCTCGTATGTTTCAGGCTGGCGTCTTTGTTGCTACACTGGCCTGCGGCGCGGCTGCCCTGCCTGCGCAGGCTCAGGATACGTTGCGCGTCGTTGATGCACGGGGACATCAGGTCGGTATCCTGGTCCCGGTCCAGGGCATCGCGACGACAGCGGCATTGCCTGATATCGACATGTTCGACGCCGTTAATCGCATGATGGCACGCAATATGGCTCTCATGGAGGCGGTCGATCGGACATTGGGCTCGCGGCTGGGCGGTGCCCTGCGCGCCGTTCCGGCTGTTAGTCATGATCTCCCGAAACAGAGCATGTCCTGGCAGCGTTTCGAGGCGGTCAGCACCGGTGGACCCATCGCCTGTACGCAGACGATCACGATCACATCAGACGGTCAGGCGGCGCCAATCGTTCATGTGTCACGCACCGGAAGCAACGCCTGTGCGGCGCTAGCCGCGCCGATAGCAGTTGACAATCTCGGAGATCAAAAGGCTGGTTCGACGGCTCTCACCCCCGCCGTCGAGACGCTGACGGAAGTCCCGACGAACGGACACGCTGGAAGCGCTCTATAAGACAGGTGGTGGCCGGAAAACCCCGGGCCACCATCATAGAAGGAAAATATATTGATTTTCTGCGATCATCGCCATGATGTTCAACGAATATCAACAAGCCCCCTGTAATTTCCGTCCGCAACATAACCACAAAAAATAAATACAAATATAAATAATAAAATTATTCATGAAAAACAATCTGGATTTCGTACCCCTTGACGAGGCAAGCATCTCTTCCAATCTTGCTTTCGCCGGACGCCATAGGGTCCGGCATAGGCTCTGTGAGCCAGACAACTGAAGTCCATGTTGCTTTCGGAGGATGTGGATGTCGACACTGAAAGGACTTTATTCCCGCTATCGCCGCTCCTTGCGCACAGCCGCCCGGAGATGGCGCAACCGACTTGAGGGAGGCGTATCATGGTAACGCGCCCCCTTTTCGGAGACGATCCGCTAGCTCCGCGTGTCCTCTCCATGCTTCGTCGCCTCAGTCATGACGGACGTGGCGTGACGCTGACGTCTCTGGTGGCCCATACCGGTATACCGGGGATCAGACTTCGCGCCACGCTGGAACGTCTGGTCCAGACGGGCGCGGTCGCCCCTGCCGGGTGTGATCCCCTGGCTTCTGATCTCGCGTTCCGTCTCCCCGTGCGGGCAAGAGCCGCACCGCCAGTTTCGGTCGCCGCGTAAGGCACTGACCGCGTCGGGTAGATCAGAAACGCCTTCTCCGAGCGGAAACGCCGTCTTTTCTGGAACGACCGCAGGAATGAGAGGGTGGAGCGGGGCCTTGCATCGGAGGCCCCGCGTCTCTGAAGATGAAATCAAAAGCAGCAAGAACAGGGAGATGTCGAGCTTTATCCATTTTCTCAACCTGAAGGCGCTTCAGCACTATTGGAATAACCATCCCCCCGTGCCCCGTTCACTGGGGACAATGAGGCCAGTTTGGTCGCATTCCGCCGGAGAGACGGAGCGAGCGGAACAGACGGCCAAACAACCTCGGCGCCTTCGGCAGAGGGAGAGACCACACGTCGCTGTGGGTCTCGTCCTCATGCTGCTGGTCGGAATGGCCTCGCAGGCATCGGCTCATGCGCCGCATGATGTGCTGTCGTGCGAGACAGAAAAGCAGCCGGTGAACATTCCATCCATGCCACTGGCCCGCGCCATCGAGATATTGGGCCGGCAGACCGGGTGCCCGGTCCTTGTCGACCCAATCCTTATGGACGGCCGGACCTCGGCAGCCGTCAAGGGCGCCTATACGCCTCAGGCCGCCCTCCTGCATCTGTTCGGGTCCGTGCATGTCGACGTCACCGCCACTGTTTCGGGCTTGAGCGTCAGCCCTCTGGATGCGACGGCTCTGATATCGCGCGACACGCGGGCCGGCCTGAGGACTGCATCATGACTCTTCGCGCGGGCAGGCCGAACAGAATTATGTCGCTTTCGAGCGTTCAGATCGACACAGAACTGGCGGTCCTGCTGGCCGACTATCTCGGTGACCAGGAAAAAGACCAGGGATATGACGTCCTCATGCGTCGGGCGGCTGACCACCGGATTTATGATCGGATTTCTCGCTGGAGAACCGCGTCTTATCCGGAAGTGACGACCGTCGCCGTGGTCCGAAAACTCCTGCCTGTCGCTGACCGCATGCACATGGCTAAGACCCTGGGTATGTCGTTGGGAGACCTCGAAAACCAGCTGACATTAGCCTTGCCAAAAGGCGTGCGAGACCATGCCAGAACATTGTCCTGTCGCCTGCCACGCTGGCAGCGGCTTTGAACCGGATGTGCGCCGGAAGGGCCACGACGTAGGAACTATAACTCAATTCATAGATGGGAAAACGGCTATGGAAGACCTCTCCATGAAACGTTCCTGGCAGAGCAGGGACTGGTCCCACTTCATCAAGCTGTTCAGGGGCCTGACATTCTACGAGCGTTTTGAACAGGCGATCATTCTGACCCTGATTGCGCTCATCATGCTGGTCACCGCCATCGCGACGATTCATCTGATCGGCGCGGTATGGCATCTGGTCGTCGATGTCGGAATCGATCCGATCAACCAGACGATCTTCCAGGCGATTTTTGGCGCGATCTTTACTGTTATCATTGCCCTTGAATTCAAACACTCCCTGCTGGTCGTTCTTGCCCAGCATGAGAACGTCATCCGAGTACGGACCATCGTCCTGATCGCCCTCCTGGCGATTGCCCGCAAATTCATCCTGCTGGATATGCATGATGTGACTGCCATGGAACTGTTCGCTCTCTCGGCGGCTGTTCTGGCGCTGGGCGTCGTCTACTGGCTGGTCCGCGAGCAGGATGCGCGTGTCGCGCGCGATGCCAGGGAACAGGCGCATCTCGAAGATAATCCTGCGCCCCGCTGTGAGCCTGAACGGTCTTCATCCTGAAGAATCGAGGTAAAGGCGGTCTATAACGCCGCCTTTACTCAATCCCCACTACGTCCCGTGCGATGAGGACGTCTTCTCCGGCGTCTCTGGCCCTGACGGTGCCAGATGATCTGTGTCGATGGGCCGGAACGGCGGAATGGGTTGTCCGGGATAATAGACCGGCCCCTTGTAGTTCTGATCCAACTGGCTTGCGTTCAAGCTGTCGACCAGCATATCACCCGTGCCGTCTTCGTAATGAGTGCGAGCCCCGGTTTTGGGGATTGTGGACGTGCCCTCAGTCGCCCTCGCATTGAACGATGTTGCAGCCGTCCGGACAATATCACCAGCATGTGCGCCCGACTGGCTCAGTAGAGACAAGCCCAGAGCAGCGCACGACAGAGATATTTTCATCCTCTTCATGCTCATGACCTTTCGAGATTCTTCCCCGGCCGGATGAATGGCCGGGGGAGAGTTTTCGTCACGCCATCAGGCTGCCTCTTTCCGCGCCTCGATCTGGGGTACGGCTTCCTCCGCACGTGTTGTAGAGGACGTAATCGCGATACGACGCGGCTTCATCGCTTCGGGTATCTCACGTTTCAGAGTAATAGACAGAAGTCCGTTCTCGAAGTGCGCATCGGTGACTTTCATATGCTCGGCCAGATCGAAGCGGCGTTCGAATTCTCTGCCCGCAATACCCCGATGAAGATATTCGGCGGCGCTTCGCGGCTCCGGCGCCTTTCGTCCTGTCACGACAAGAGTATTGCGCTCCTGTGTGATCGTAAGGTCGGCCTCGGCAAGTCCGGCAACCGCCATGTCGATCCGGTAATCATCCTCACCGGTCTTGACGATATCGTAAGGCGGCCAGTTATCGACCGTCGGAATCCGGCTGGCGAGATCAAGGGCATTGAGCATTCTGTCAAAACCCACGCTCGAACGGAACAGGGGAGCAAAATCAACGGTGGCTCTCATAGCCATATCCTCCTTTGAGCAACATGGACACAAGATCAAAACTGATAGTTCTGTCTGCCGACCCCTTCGGCGGCCGGCAAATTCAATCTGGGAACTCCGTGCATGGTGTCAAGAGGTATCAAAAATGCAGAAAGGCAGGTTTGGGCGTCCTCAATCGTTCGCGTGTTCAGAGTGGACCAGAACAATGCCTGATAGCATCGGATGGAAGTTGCTAGCCGCGGCATTCGCCGCGACCATGCTGAGTGCCGCTCCGGCGGAGGTCTGGCCGTGGATTTATGCTGGACCACCAATTGTCGTTCCACCACCAGTCGTGGTCGCGCCGCTAGCTGTCAGTTGGGGTGGGCGGTCTCCTTCAGAAGGTTTATCAACCGCCGGTATGGCACATCAATGCCGCAAGGAGGCCTTCCACCCCATCTGACATGTCTTGTTCTATGATACGTTCTCAGAAGGGGCTGCTTTTATGCAGCCGAGCGGAGAATGCACTCGGGTGGGAGGAAACTCCATCAGCTCATGGTGATTGCGGACTGTCCGCTTAGGAGCTTGGCGAATGGGGGCTTGTATGTCCGGGATGAGGCGAAACACGTCACCTTGACCACCCTCTGAGCCCCAGCCATGCCTCATTCAGAATGGCTTTGCCCACAGCGCAGTCTGAGGCGGTCCCTCTTGCAGCCAGGTTTCGCATCGCAGCATCGAAAACTTCCTGCATATCCTGCAGCGTAGCATCGTCACGAATAAACCCGGCCTGGCGCACGCGAGCCAGGACGCGGCTGTTTTCACTCGCGTGCCGCTCACGGAAGGCCTCATACTCTTCCTGTGAATCAAGACGCTCCGCCTGTCGCTCAAGCACGATGAGCGGCATCATGAGGTCGACGATTTCGGCCCCGATCAATTCAACCATGCCTACATCCCCCTGCCATTATCACGATCCTGCGCCCTCTCACGCGGCGCAGGAGCCACGTCTGGCGTTTTCCGTTCTGGCTCCTGGTGACGGGTCTTTACGATCGCCGCGGCCGCCCGAGCCGTAGCCTGCGCCAGATTTTGCATCTCATAACCGTTGCGACGCAAGGTGCGGCTGATGTCGTCCCACTGCTCCTGCGGAATGGCACGCAATTCGCGCGTCGCAATCCGATTGCGGGCCTTCTCGCCTGGTGAGCGCCCTTCCTGTCGCATGGCCTCGATCTCATGGCTCAGCCGGATCCACCTCTCCGTGTTCTTCTCAAAGGCGAGTTTGGTGCCGGTCAGATCAATGGCCAGCGACTTGTACGGATGTCGCCCCATGTCGCCCGCAATCCTGTTCAGGATGTCCTCATAGGTCACAGGGGCCTTGTCGCCCAGCGGTCGGGAAAAGGTCTCCGCTTCACGGACGGGCGCTTCCGCAACCCGGGTCCAACACCGATGAACATGCCGACTTTCAGCCACATAGCTCGTAAAGCCCGTCACCGCCATCGTGCCTCGTGGCATCGCATTGATATGTTCGTCCGAGGTAATACCCTGAGCCGCATCAATCGTCATGGCATGGCCAAATCCGAGACGAACCCGACCGGTTGCCGGATCTGCCAGGCTCTCCCAGGGAACCATACCCGTGACACCCCGCTGGTTCTTCAGGACCAGTCCGTGGTCATCCCAGCCCTGCACATCCACAAAATCACCGTTCGAGCCCAGCTCGCGCCAGCGCGCCCCGTGGGGCGTCTTCACCCTGCACCGCGTTTTGGCAAAAAGACGCACCCGGTCGCCAACCGACATGGGCAGATCATACTTTTCGCCGCGCTGATCGATTGCGGCACGGACGATCTCCTCCTTGCCAATCTCACCACGCACACGGAGCCGATCCCTGACCGCCGCACTCAGCGCCATCACGTCCTCATTGGTCGGGGCAGACATGGTAATGCCCCGCTTCGCGCCCGCTACAGTCAGCATGTCACGCCGACGCAGATAGAAGTCCGCCGTATCCGCCACGACCTGCGCGTGGTCGCCACCTACCAGCGTGAACGTCCCGTCCCGACGCTTCATGTCGATCGCGGCCCTTGCCCGTCCTGTATCCTTGTCGCGCTGCTCTATCTCGCTCAGCCTCAGATCACGCCCGGGACTGCGGAACATCCCCGCAATCTCGCGATCACGCGCAGTCTTCTGGCGAATGGTGGTCAGGATCTCGGGACGCGCCTCCTGGGGCATCACGCGGTTCAGGATCTCCACACTGTCACCCGCCTCGATGGCCTGCGCCTGTTCACGGTCCGCAAGAATACGCACGACAAAGCCCATTTGCTCCTGCAGGCGAAGAATCTGCAAAATCTGGCGCGGGGCGATCTGGCTGGCCTCGTCAATGACGAGCACCGCGTTCCGCTCGATCTTCAGCCGCCCGGCTTCGATCTCCCTCAGCAGCGGCGAGAGAGCGATGGTCCGCTCGATCCCGGCATCCTTGAGCGCGTCCGCCTGCCGCCAGGCAAGGGCGGTGCCCAGCACCTGCCTTCCATCCTCCTTCCAGGCCGCCACAAGCGGGGACAGCAGTGCTGTCTTGCCTGCGCCAGCAACACCGGTCAGAAACCCCAACTGGCCCGCCTGCCCCAGGGCGTAGATCGCAGCGAGCTGTGTGCGCCCGTGATCGGGCTCGCGTTCGAAATCGAGAGACGAGGCCGCAATGGCCTTTGCGATATCCTCTGGTGTGAGTGCCCCTTCCTGGTTCCGGGCCGCAGCACCGGCCAGCCTCCCCAGTTCCTTCTCGATGGCCAACTGCGCGGTCGTCGTGATCCGCACCCGGCCGTCCTGCTCCTGCTCGATAAAGGCGACCCGCTTGCCTTCGATATCGATGCCCCGCTCCGAAATCATCGTGGCGACAGTCTCTACATCGCCCGGCCCCTTGAGCCCCGTAGCGATCAGGCCATGAGCCGCGTGGAGGCGGAATGCGTCACGATCGAGAACCGCTGAGGTATGAAACTCCTCGGCCAGCAGCTTTGCCGCGATCTCGTAGGCCTTCTCATATCGCTCGGCATCCGTGAGTGTGGCAGCCTTTTCGTCCGTCAGGACGGTCTTGTGGCTCCAGCCCATTTCGGCCGCCTGTTCCCGCCATATCTCGCGGTCATTGGTGCCATCGTATTTCTTCGAGCGGTATGCCAGATTGGCCTGGTGGAGCACCTTGAACTTCTGGTCGGCCGACATCGTATTCCAGTCACCGCCCTGGCGTTTGACAAAGGCTTTCGCCTGCTGTTCGGCCTGCTTGCTCCGCTTCGAAAACGCCTCACACACCTCGCGCGGAATGGCGTCGATGACGATTGCCTTGCCTCGCTCGTCGGGACGAACCTGAACCCCCAGTTCCCGAAGAAGCTGGCCCAGCTCCGCCTGAAAATAGGCGCCGAACAGATGGGAGGTCGTCTTCGTGATACGGGCCGTGTCGAGGGAGCCAAGATGGCCGCTTTCCGTTGCGACCGCGTTGAAGACCGGATTATGGATATGGGCCTGCGGATCACCGGGAACCGGAATTTCCACGGACGCCGTAGCACCCCCGGCACCATCCTGGATGTGCATGGCAGGACGCGCCGTGTAATGGCGAAATGAGACCCAGGCCACCTCTCCCTTCTCGATCGAGACCAGTCCACCTTTCCCTCGCCTTGCGACCCCGATCTCGTTGGCGATCAGAGACATCGCCCTGTCATTGGCGCGCTGGATCGCATGCCAGATCAACGCCTGTTCGGCTTTCGTCGCAGCAAATTCGGCGGCAAGCGTCACCGACTTGTCAGGGGAGGCCGTGAAATCAACCGCAGAGATTGTGCGGTTCGCGTGATTACCTTCCCATTTCTCACCGTCGGACGCCCGCTTGCACTCAAACAGCCTTGCAAGGTCCAGGTCAGATGGCGGCCGACTGATATCAATGCCAAGAGCATCCGCTATTCTGGAATCAATATTCGGCCCCCAGCATCCACGGCCATCCCGCCCTGTGTAATAGCTGTTAAGCCTGTCACCGGTCTCAACGTCACGATTCACGTCGCGATCCGTCCGGACATCCGTCTCCGGCGCCAACTGATGTTCGCGAAGGTACGCGACAATCAGTTTCCCGGCCCCGTCAGCCGAAAGCTTGCGATAGGTGATCATGGCGCGGATGCCCCACCTGCCGCGATCCGCTCGACGGTGTCCTTCAGCCCACGAAGCTCAACGGTCTGCGCCTGAACGGCCGCCGTCTGCTGGGTGATGGTCTCCACAAGCTCCTGAATTACCAGCGCGATCTGGTTCTCACCCGCGTCATCAGGTTGAAGCACTGAGAGAATGGTTTTCAGAAGCTCGTGGGTCTCGGCCTGCCCCACGGAGATCTGTGTCAGAGACCTGAAGACAGCCTGAGCCACATCTGGCTCTGTCGTTTCGCGTTGCATGAATACCTCTCAAAGCCATGGCATGAGAGGCCAGCATGACGGATCAGATTGTGACCGCGCGTCGTTCGTTTACAGGTCGGCTGCAGCCTCATTCGGCAGGGCGCTCAGAGCTTCGGCAAGCACAGCCTTAACCGCGACACGATTGCCCGTTGGCAGTTTACCGATCGCCTGGGCATCGGACGCATCGATCGTGGCAATTTTCGCCGTCCGCACCATGGACGGCGCAGGCAACCCCGCAGCCGCAAAATCCGTGATGACGACATCCTGGGGCCACTGCCTGTGTGCGGACGACGTGACCATCAGGACCCACAGAAGATCCGGAGCCCCGTCCGCCACGACAACCCGCACGACCAGCGCCGGCCGCTGCTGTCGCACGGGCCGGTTAGTATACGGAAATGGCACCTTGATGATGTCCCAGACCTCAAAGCCCGGCATAAGCTTCCGCGTCTTCACGGCTGTTCCATTCGCCAAAGGACGCGAACGGATCATCCTGCTCGGGCTCGGTCGTGGCCCGGGTAAGAACCACACGCCCCTGCTCGATCACGTAAGCGACCGCATCGCCCGGCTGGAGCCCAAGGGCCAGCCGCACCGACTGCGGGATGGTAGTCTGAGACTTGCTTGTGAGTCTGCTTGTAATCATGATCCGAAGGTAAGGATTATCCTTACTGAACGCAAGGGTAATCGATCACGATGCTCGCCTGCCCGGCCATCGTTTGTTCAGGCCTGGTCGCTATGTGGCCCGCCCGTCTCAGTCAACATGGCCCGCGCGGGCGCAGACGTCGCAATGTAAGCGGCCACCCTCGCACTGCTTTCACGAATACGCTGGCGCCGGGCGTCGCGCACCGCAGTGGCAAGAATATCCCGGATCAGGGAGGCAAGAGGCACACCACGTGCTGTCGCCTCTTCCTCAAGATCGCGACGAAGATGCTCATCGAGACGAATGGATACAGGCCCTGCCATCGCACTCTCTCCTCTCACGGGACCGCAAGCGTCTAACCGATATTCATATCGCCGTGCCGCAGAACGCAACCACTGCGACCTGATTCCCCGGCCGTCAGACGCCTGCTGACGCTCTCGAGACCAGACCTTCTGGGGCGCAGACGCCCCTTACCTTCTTTCCGGTTGGAGAGTCCCCGAATAGGGGGCACCCGAAAGGGTGCATTTGTATATGGAAAAACTCTTGAGCTGACGTATGAGTGAAGTACTCATGATGGAGTCAGTATGCAAACATGACATGATATTGATGTATCCACGATGGCATGTTAATGGGCTCAGACAAGGCCATAGAAGCCGCGAGAGCACGAGGAACGGCAAAAATGTCGGCAGCAAGCATCGGGATCGAAGGGGCATTGGCGGCGCTTGATGGCGCTGCTAATGGCAAAGCCCTGCGTGCGTGGATGGAGCAGCATCGCGAGGCATTGCTGGCGCACCAGGACGGCCGCCGGATCGACTGGCGAGCACTTTGCGACTGGTTCGCCTCAGCAGGGCTACTCAACGGTAAAGGCCAGACGCCGACAATCCGCTGCGCCCAACTGACATGGTATCGTGTCGGCAAATGGCTTGAGCGACGACACGCACGCGCGGCCTCTCGTGAGGCCGAAGCGCTTCAGCGCGAGGCCGAGCGTGAAGCGCTGCTGGCGACAGCCAGGCAGGAAGCGGTGGAAAGGCAGCAGGGCAAGGAGCGGGAGCGCCAGGCGGTCATGGAGCGCATGGCGTCAGCCGAGCGGGCCGCAGCCTGGCAGCGTTCGGAAAAAGCACGGCTGGAGGCTGAAGCGCAGCGCGCCGCAGCGATGCGCCAGGCCCGTGCGACACCCATTGCAAGCGAGGTTCCCGCGCGCCAGATCGAACCGGTCCTATCGGAAAGCGGGGTTGAACTGGTGACACTGGACCTGCCCAAGATCGATGGCGTGTCGCTTGCGGCCTACACGCCTTTCGACCCGTCGCTGCCGCCGGTGCGTCAAGGCGACATAAACCCGTTTACAGGGAACGCGTGGGAATATGGTGACGACCTGCCGGGTTATCCAAGCAAGAGACATTACAGACTTGAGGATGACTGGCTCCGCGACATCGGTCGTCTGCTACTGTCTCGCCACAAGACGACACTAACGATGACTGAGGACGAAAAATCTGCCTACCGCGTAGCACGTGCCCGCATCCGCAATCTCAGACTTTAGGACATTGGTGCTGCTCTAAAACGCGGTCACAAACTGCTGGGCGATACTTTCTGAACGCGGGCATGTCGCTCGCTGTTTCAGGAGATATCGACCTTATGACAGCTTCACCCTCCATGCCCTCTCCGACGAAGAAGCGCGCCCTGTGGCGGATCGGGCGCGGCCGCAGCGGCGGCAGCCTTGGCTGCGGCGCGATTGCGCGTCGGGCTATCGGTCTCGGCCATGGCGTCCTGGTGGCGGATGGCGACATCAACAACCCGATGCTTTCGCGGATGTTCCCGCCCGAAGGCGCACACGGCGTCGCACGACCGAAGGACGCGACGCTTGAGACCTGCAAGACGTGGCTGGCCGACACGCTTGCCAGGGCTCTGGAAACGCAATCCTCCATCGTGATCGACATGGGCGGGGGAGACCGGATCAGCGAAGAACTCGCATCGGAATCCGATCTGGGACATTTCCTCGCCTCGTGCGACCTCGTGCCAACCTACGCCTATTTCACGGGCCCGGAGCGTGACGATTTCGAACATGTCTATCGCATATGGGAAACTGACGCTTTCAAGGGGGGCGACAGCGTTCTTTTCCTGAATGCAGGCCTTCAGCGCAATGCAAGCCGGACTGTCGATCCATTCAAATGGCTGCGCAACGATCCCCGCTTCAAAGCGATGCTTCAGGCAAAAGTTGTCCCGGTGGACATGCCTGCCCTGACCTGCATGAAGCACATCGAAGAAGTCGGGCTTACAGTCTTCGATGCGGTCGATGGAAAACCCGGCCGTGACGGGCGCCCTCTCAACCCCCTCTGGGCGCACATGGCCAGGAAGTGGCTGACGGACTTCTCCACGGAAATGGAAGTTGAAGGGGTCACGGAATGGCTGCCCTGACCGGAGCCGTTTCGGCGACGGGGCCGGGGGAGGCGCGCGAGCGGCTCCTTCTGGCCCTGCACGACGCCGGTATTGCGGTGGACAGTCCACTTGGCATCCTGTTCGCCCTGCTGGGCGAACAGGTCGCGCTGAGCCGCGAGATGGTCGGGCAGGCCATTACGCGGATCGAGCACGCAGAAAAAATGGCGTGCTCGGACCTGACGCGCCTGCGCGATGAACTGGCCACCGGATACGAGCGCATCCAGGGCATGAACCTGTATGTGGAAGGCCGGATCAAGGTCGAGCAGCAGCAACTCGCGCAGCGCCAGCAGGAGACGATCGACCGACTTGTCGCGTCGGTCGTCTCGGGGCTGAAGGACGCGGTGTTCGACAAGCTGCGCCAGCGCATTCCGCTGACGGAAGGGCTGTTCTACCGCGAGATGCGCTGGCGGGCCTATGCGCTGGTCTTTGTCGCGGCCGCGACACTTCTGGTGTCGGGAGCCGGGCTGGCCCTGTTCGTGACATGGCCCGAAACCCAGCGGGGGCGGTACTGCCTGACGCATGGCCACCGCGATGTCCACAAGGGACAGGACTGGTGCGAGCTGACACCGCTGACCGATCCCGGCACCCCCTGACCAGAGTGCGGCCGCGCCTGCGCGGCCGCGACGCATATTTCCGCCTTCCCCCGAATTTTCAGGCCGACCCCGGACGGCTTTGCCAGGACAGACGACGATGCCCCAGACCCAAGCAGACAGCGCGCACGACCTGTCGAGTGTGCAGCGCCGCCAGGCGTTCATGGCGCTCGGCGAAGCCGAATGCGACGCGATCCGCGCCGTTCAGGCGCTGATCGACCGTGAAATGCCCCGCGCCCTTGAAGGCTTCTATTCCCAGCTCCGGGCGACACCGGAAACACAGCGCTATTTCTCGTCCGACGCACAGATGCAGCGGGCGAGCGCCGCCCAGCAGGACCATTGGCGACATATTTCCACCGCCCGCTTCGATGAAACCTACGCCGCGCGCGTCAGCGCGATCGGGAGCGTGCATGCCCGGATCGGGCTTGAGCCGCGCTGGTATATCGGCGGTTATGCTCTGGTACTGGATCACCTGATCCACGCCATTGTCGCGGAGCTGATGCCCCGCCCTGCCCTGCTGTCCCGCAAGGGTAAGGTCGACGCCCAGGAACTGGGCGACATTCTGGGGAGCCTCGCGAAGGCGGTCCTGCTGGAAATGGACCTGACGATTTCGGTCTATCTGGATGAGGCGGAACGGGCGCGGGAACAGGCCCGCGCGCAGGCTATCCAGCATGAGCAGGATATCGTCACCAGCTCGTTTGGAGCGATCATCCAGGATGTCGCGCGCAGGAACCTGGCGCGTGATCTGGTGGCACCGGTCCCAGACTCCTATGCGCCACTGCGCGATAACCTCAATGTCGCACTGGGTTCCCTGCGCGAAGCGCTGGACACGGCGTCCGAGACGGCCCGGCTGGTGGATACACAGGCGGGCGAGCTGCACAGTGGCGCGCGGCTGCTGGCGCGCAGGACCGAGCACCAGGCGACATCCGTGGAGCGGACCGCCGCCGCAATCGAAGAGATTTCAGCCACCGTCACCTCGACGGCGTCGCGGGTTTCCGAGGCTTCGGCCTTCGTGGGCCGATGCCAGACGATGGCGGAGACGTTCTCGGACATGATCGAACGCGCGACAACGGCCATGGAGCAAATCGAGCGGTCTTCGCAGGCTATCGGGGAAATCACCGAGGTCATGGACACGATTGCGGCTCAGACCAATATCCTCGCCCTGAATACGGCGGTGGAAGCCGCGCGGGCCGGTACTGCCGGGGCCAGTTTCCGGGTTCTGGCGGAAGCGATCCGGGATCTTGCGGGCAAGGCGGGCGACGCGTCGAAAGACGTGCGACATCTTGTCGCGGGTTCACGCGAGCATGTCGCGGCCGGTGTGAGGGTGATGAACGACGCCACGGGCGGCATGCGCACGATTGTGGAAAACGTGACGGAAATCGGCGCGCATCTTCAGGCAATCGCCAATGCCGCACAGGAACAGGCGGCGGCGCTGCAGGACGTGAATGGAGCGGTGGCGACAATCGACCAGGGCACACGGGAGAACGCGGCGATGGTGGACCAGACTTCGACCGCCAGTGTGGCGATGGTCCACCAGACCCATGAACTCCGCGCCCTGCTCGAAACCTTCGCGCTTGGAACAGAGACAGCCGCAAGGCACGTGGCACGCTAAGCGTGTGTCCAAAACCGCGCAATGCCATACCACCGGCAACAGAAAAGGGCCGCACCTGGTGGCACGGCCCCTTTTCGATGGAAGCGCCTGGCGGGCTCAAAAAGGTATTTCGTCGTCCAGGTCCTGGGATACCTGCCCGCCCGCATCGGTTCGGGGAGCGGCCGCCCGCGACGGTGCCGCGTAATCGCCACCGTCCTGCCGTTCGCCACTGCCAGCGCTATCGAGCAGCACCAGCTCGCCCCGGAAACGGTCAATGATCACTTCGGTGGTAAAACGTTCCTGCCCGCCCTGATCGGTCCATTTGCGGGTCTGCAACGCGCCTTCGAGATAGACCTTGCGACCCTTGCGCAGGAAGCGTTCGGCCACATCGGCCAGACGCTCGTTGAACACGACAACGCGGTGCCATTCGGTGCGCTCACGCCGCTCGCCGGAAGCCCGGTCATTCCATGTGTCGCTGGTTGCCAGCGGGAAAGACACGATCTTCGCCCCGCTCTGAGCATGACGGACTTCGGGGTCCTTGCCGAGGTTGCCCACGAGGATGACTTTGTTAACGCTACCGGCCATGTGATTTCTCCTGTTTGACTGTGAGGCGGGATATCTTCAACCGCTCTCGATAAATACAGATTAGTACAGACCAACAAGCACAGCAAGAGAAAAACGCCACAAAACCGCAGAAAACAGCCACTAAAAGCGATATTTATTGTCCGAACAGCGCCTTTTATTGCTTGCTCGCAGAAGTAACGCGGACTGTTTTACTAGACCATATCCTGCCGGGGCGCGGGGCGGCGAGCGCCCGCGACTGCAACGAGAGTGCAGGGGATGGAGGCGTTTTTCTGAGCCACATCCTGCCATCAGGCCTGACGGGGACAGGTGCGGGTGGTCCTCACCGGAGCGTCCTGAACAAACCGGTTGTCCTGCGGGCAGCGCGGGGCCTCGGCCCTGCGATGCACGCGGGACAGCCCAGGTGCGGTGAGGGTCGCGCAGCCGCGCCAGCGGGGGCCGCAGGCCAGTGTGGACGACCCGCACCTGGCCCCGTCATGATGAACGCTGGATGCTCGGCCGCAATCCCCGGAACGTGCCCCCTGTCGCGCCCCGCGCGACAGGGGGTTGAGGCGCAGTCACGCTCCCCTCCCCCACCATCCGATACCCCTCACACCAGCGCACCAGGCCAGACCGGCACCCGCGTTACCGGGATCCGCCGTATGGCCGAGACCCCGCAGGGGGCTCGGGGCGCAGCCCGGGTCACGGGACCCCGAAGGGGGAACGCCCGATAGCTTCCCCTGCCCGTGCGGACTGTGGTCACAATCGCGAGGCGTATCCTGCCTGTGCGACAACAGGAGGATTGTATGGGATGGGCATAGAAGATCGAGACTATTACCGCGAGGAAGCGCGGGCGCGCCTGCGCCGTGCGGCGCGGTGGCGTCCCCGTCGCAAAGAGACCGGCCCGCTTTTGTGGCCGCAGGTTGTTGGCTTCCTGGTGCTGCTGGGGTTGATTGCGCTTTTGAGGTAAGCGACACGGGCGCTGAGAGGACCGCAAACACGGCGCACGGCGCGTGTTGGAATACAGCGCGTCGCATAGTTTTTTTCCGTGAAGCGTTACCGGGGCTCTGCCCCGGCTTAAGCTCTTCCGGGGCGAAGCCCCGGTCGATCTTCACCCCGGCCTGGCTTCCGCCAGGTTGGTGGGGCGTGGGCGCGTCAGTTGCGCTCCAAGGACTCCCGCCATTTGGCAAGGCGTGTCATGACCGGGCCGATAGAAAGCCCTGCGACAAGAGTAAAAATAGCGGCCGGAAGCAGGATCAACAGGAGCGACTGCGTAAAAACATCCATCTCAAGATCCCTCCTTTGTGTCGATAGTATAGGGAACATAGGCCAGCAGAGTCAAAGAACATAGTTCCAGCATAGCCCCCAGCACAAATGACAAGCCCGCATGAAAAAGGTTGAGTGCGGTGTAAGCTGTTATCAGGGGCGTTAGAATACCGAGCCCCCACGCGCTAAGGGCCAAAGTCTGAAAAATCGTCGCCAATGCCTTGAGCCTGTCTTCCTGATGCTTTGGTGTCTGTGGGGGCGGTAGCAACGCCCGCAGGATGGGGTGTGAGGGGGGTTTGTCCATTCTTTTTCCCGTGTCTGTATCAGGCCGGGGCGTGAGCCCCGGCCTTCTGGTATCAGATACCGAGTGCGTCGTCGGCCAGCGCGGCGGCTTCCTGCGTGAGGGTGCGGCTGTTCTGCTTCCCCTGATAGGGTTTCCAGTCCTCGCCGATCAGCTCGGCATAGGCGGAGCAGGCCCCGTTTGCGATGCAGGCGAGGGCATACGCCTTCATGCCGTTTTCGGCGGCGATACGGCGCAGGCCATCCACGCGGTTCTCGCCGCCGTCGATGCCCATGCGGTCGGCGTCACGGCTTTCGTTGGCCCATTGGTCGCGCGCATCCTTGGCGATCATACGGCGGCTTTCGTAGAAGTTGGCGGACCCGTAGGCGGAGCGCACGAGACCATCCACCAGCCGGTCAAGGTGCATGCGCAGGGCTGTTGTGTTTTCCTCGCCCCGGATCAGGGACACCAGAACAGGCCGCAGGGCGTCGTGCTGGTCGCGCAGCATGTTGGAGCCAAGGCCGGTCAGTTCGTCGGGATCGACGCTTTCCAGCCCGAAGGCCGGAACCATTTTTGCGATCTGGTCGTCATTGGGGGTCAGCCGCAGCACGTCGGCAAGGGTGGGGGCGGAAACCTGCCTCCGGGCCTGAGTCTGCTGGAACTGCTGCACGCGCTTGGGGGAGAGTTTGCCGGGCTTTTTGACGTTCGCGGCTTTTGTGCCTTGCGCGGTGGAGAGAGCCTGAGCCATAGCGGTGTTTGCGTCGGACATGAAACGTACCTTTCATTTCTGGCGAAGTCCCGGCTTGGTGTTGGTAGCACCGGCCGGGGCGCCTGTTCGGGGGAGACCCATTCCCGCCCCGACAAGTCAAGATTAGTACGCCCCGAAGAACGACGCAAGAGAAAAATACACAAAACCCGCAGAAATCAGCCAATAAAAGCGATCTTTATTATCCGAACAGCGTCTTTTATTGCTTGCAGGACGAAGTAAAACCGATTGTTTTACTAGACCATATCCTGCCGGGGTGCGGGGCGGCGAGCGCCCGCGACTGCAACGAGAGTGCAGGGGATGGAGGCGTTTTTCTGAGCCACATCCTGCCATCAGGCCTGACGGGGACAGGTGCGGGTGGTCCTCACCGGAGCGTCCTGAACAAGCCGGTTGTCCTGCGGGCAGCGCGGGGCCTCAGCCCTGCGATGCACGCGGGACAGCCCAGGTGCGGTGAGGGTCGCGCAGCCGCGCCAGCGGGGGCCGCAGGCCAGTGTGGACGACCCGCTCCTGGCCCCGTCATGATGAACGCTGGATGCTCGGCCGCAATCCCCGGAACGTGCCCCCTGTCGCGCCCCGCGCGACAGGGGGTTGAGGCGCAGTCACGCTCCCCTCCCCCACCATCCGGCACCCATCACAGCAGAACACCAGGCCGCACCGGCACCCGCGTTACCGGGATCCGCCGTATGGCCGAGACCCCACAGGGGGCTCGGGGCGAAGCCCGGGTCACGGGACCCCGAAGGGGGAACGCCCCACAGCTCCCCCCGCCCGCCCCGGATTTCAGCCCACGGATCGCAGCCGCCGTGCCCCGCCCATTTTTTGGCTCCAGCACAGCCCAACCCCAACCGTTCCATTTCCAACGGACCGCCCGCAAGAGCTTCATTCACCGCGGCCGAACGCTCCAGTCGTCGGACTTGCGGCCGACCGGCCGCAAGTCCGTGCGAGGGCATTGAACACGGCACTTTCGCTTTGAGGAGCACGCTCCCGGGTTGTCCACGCAATCCAGCACGTAGTGCCGTAGCGCGCAGCGCGGAGCAGCTTATCCCCGGAGGCCCGCGCCCCCATAGCGCATAGGGCCTCTGGGGATAAGCTGTGGTTTGCGCGGGCAACACCTCCACGGGAGCCTCCTGCGGTCACAAGCCGTGCGCCTAAACTCACAGGCAGGATGATCTTGGCTCGTGAGAAGGAAAGGATGCGACATGGCGCGACAGGGCGATCTGTTCGGATGGAAGCGGCCGCGGCGAAGCCCGCGGAAGCTTGCACACGCGATTGACACAGGCGATCACGGCTGTGTCTACAGCCCGGGGATGCGCATGGTTGCACTGTTCCAATGCAACCGGTGCGGCTGGGAGAGCAAATGGCGTGAGATGCCGGGCTGGGCTGCAACCAGACGCGGCATCGCCTGCGAGAGCTGCGCGACAGAGGCAGGTCCGGGCCAGACGGCGAAGCCGGCCTGCCCGGAAAACGCCGACCGACAGGCCGATCAGAACGGGATCGCGTCCCAGTCCTCTCCGTAGAGCGCTCGCATGCGCACGATGTGACGATTATAACGGGCGGCCGCCCTGCGGCCCGCCCGCGCGGCACGCCGGTTATGGGCGACCCACATGTCGCACCAGCGCGCGAGCTCCGGGAAATCCCGACATATCTCGCCGTATGGCCGTGTTGTCTCGCCCGCCACGCGGCCATAAACGTCCACGCCGGATATGACGCGACACGCCTGTGGTCCTGCGATCAGGACAATCCCGGCGACGGGATTGTAAAGCCGCTCAGGACAGGCGACATCGAAGCCTTCGAGGATCCGCCACGCCCCGATATCGGGGGCACGTCGTCCAACATGGCGCAGCCATGGAGGCGGTCGCAGACGCGGCCAGAGTGCGGCGATTCCGGGATCGATCGTGTAGAGTGTCCCGGCATCGGGCCAGCGCCGAAGGCGCGGGACAGACTGGACCGCCATAAAGGCGACCGGACTGAAAGTCCCATGCCCTCGGCAGGCCCCGCCCTGCCAGATCTCCAGCACCGTCGGATCGATCGCGGCGTGGTCACAGCACATCGCACTGAATACCTCGAATGTCAGGTGCCGGAACCGCGCCGACAGGCGGGTGAGCAGAGGCTGGTAGAAATCCTCGTGGTATTGCTCGGCCTGAAAACCCAGTGCGCTCCGTGTGGTCCACAATCCGCCCATGGGCGGAAGATGGCAGCGATCACCGTCCCCGATTTCGCGACGGATCTGATCGCGCAGGGCCGCGCGATCGGGACCCGGGCCGTGGCAGGACACGCGCACCCGCAGATCCTCACACGACATGCCCGGCCTCCGTTACCAGAACAGGCAGAGGTGCCGTGACGCAAAACCAGTGGCGGTACCACTCGGCCCCGGGATAGGCCGCATTGAGGCGATCGGCAATCGCCTGAGCCTGTTCGCGACAGGGAACTGTATCGCTCAGCTCGTGGTTCCATGATCCGTCGACGACAATCCACCAGCCGGCACGTTCTGCGTAAGTCTGCGGGTCATCGGCAAGCTGCCATGGCTGCGCCGCCAGTGGTGGCTCCGGGGCAGCCGGATCGGCCCTGTCGGATGGCGCGCCAGCGCAGGCCTGCCGGGCCATGGGTTCGAACAGGCGACACAGCGCGGGATGGTCTTCCGGCCGGGCCTGGGCACCGGCGGTGGCGCGGATCAGCTCGTCCACCAGCCGCGCGCGCACACTCTGGACCGTATCCTCCGGTGCGACAGAGACCGAAAGCAGGGCGTGGCTTGCACCGCCGCGACAAAGACTGGCAGGCAGGGCGCTGGCACGGCCGCGCCAGACACGGACGGGGGACAGGCAGGGATTTTCCATCTCGTTTTCTCCTTTGAGATGTCGCCCGGCCTGCATGGGTGGATCGCCGGGGCAACGGCGCGCGCAGCGCGGGCTTGCCGGACCGTTGCGGCGGCGAGCCATCCCGTGCGGGACCATTGGTCCTGTTGGCGGTCACAACCCTCTGGGCCAGACTGCCTGTGTTTGGCTGTTTGAGAGGTCTGATGTCTTTTTCCGTTTCTGCGCGCCGCGTCATCCGCCGGGCCCGTTTCTGTCTGGGGCTCCTGTGGTGGGGGATCGGCACGTATTTCGCGACACTTGTCGTCCTGTTCGGCCTCACAGGCCTGCTGATCGATGTCGCGGTCATGGCCGGTGCACACCGGCCAAGGTTTTCTCTCCCGGCCCTGTACTGGCTCGAACACCAGAGTTGGCCGGATCTCGCGAGCCGCGTCGTGAGCCTCATGACGCGGCTGGACAGAACCTTCCGCTTTGTCGCCTGCGGCATGGCCGCAGGCGTTGTCGGCCAGAAAGCCTGGCGCGCGCGTCAGGCCGCCATCGCCTCAGGGGCCTCCGCCGCATCATCATTGGCGCGACCCGCGGCCTGAAGCAGGAACTCCACGGCCGCCGAAGCATGACGGGCCGCAATGAAAATGGCCTGCCGGTCAGATTTCATAACGCGCAACCAGTGCTGGATATAAGCAGCATGGCGGGTGGTGGACGGAACACCCATCACCGCGCAGAGCTGCGCCGCTGCAATCTCCGCCACAAGCTCTTCCATCTGGTAGGCGTCATCGCCAAAGCGCTTGCCAAACGTGCGGGCCAGACGGTGTTCAGCTCCTGACCAATGCGCCATCTCATGCGCCTCGATCCGGAACAGGTCCTCGGGTGTCGCAAAGGCCGAGGGAGGTGGGCACTGGATGTAATCAAGGGAGGGCACATAATAGGCCTTGTCGCCCCCAAAGCGGATATCCACCCCGGTGGCGGCGACAAAGGCATCGAGATCCGCATTGGCGATCTGTGCCACGGTCTGATCCGCCTCAGGCCCGGCATCGGCGATCCCCTCGATCTGATCGCAATTGAATACCGTGAAGCGCTTGAGGAAGGGCACCGCGCGCGGATCCTCGTTGCACTCACGCGCCCTGTCCTGCTCGTTTTTCGGGACATAGGTGGAGGCCATGACGACCTGGGTGCCACGCTCGCCCTTGCGGACATGCCCGCCCGCCTCCTGCGCCTGCCTATACGTCATCCATCCGGCCGTTCCATAGCCCGCGGACATGCCCGCGATCCAGAGAAGCAGAACGTTGATCCCGCTGTAGCGCCGTCCCGTATGGGCGTTGTGTGGCAGGGTTGAAACACCCCGTGTGGCCCAGGGCCTCGTCCAGGGGATATTACCGCTTTCGACTTCAGCGACGATCCGCTGCGTCACCTCGGTGTAAATGTCCAGGCGGTTTTGAGTGTCTGCCTTGTCGCGTGCCATTTTTCTTTCTCCACGTGCGCTGCCGCCCTGCGGGGCTGCCGATGCGCAACCGGAAGGGGCCGCGAGTGGCGGGCGTGGCATGCGCAGCACGGGAGCGAAGCGGACGACCTGGCTCCGCCAGGTTGCCTCGCACGACAGCGGCCCCAGAAGGGCGTGTCGGCTGTCCCGCAGGGCAGGACGCTCTCTTTCAGCTTTATCCTTTTCTGGTCTGCTTCGGGTTTCTGCTCTTTTTGGAGTGTCGCCTGCTCTTCAGGGCAGACCCTGCTCGACCAGCCCCAGAAAGCCCGACAGGGATACGCCCTCGAACGTATAGGCGTTGGCCTGGGCGTACGCCGTCCAGGCCAGGACATTGACCGTCAGGGACACCGCAGCCGTGGCTGCGAGTGCCCAGATGCACCAGGTGCGATGTTTTTCGTCTGTCGCCATGGCTACATACCCAGGGCGCGGCGATAGATGTCGAGCAGCGTTTCCTGCTCTTCCACCTCGGCAGGCTCCTGCTTGCGGATACGGATGATCTGGCGGATCACCTTCACGTCAAAGCCGGCCGATTTGGCCTCCGTGAAAATATCCTTGATGTCGCCCCCCAGGGCCTTGCGCTCTTCTTCAAGCCGCTCGACGCGTTCGATGATGCTGCGCAGCCGGTCGGCGGCAATGCCGCCAACGGCCGTGGTGTCCGTTTCCTGGTCTTCGAATGTGCCGTCAAGCATGGTGGTAACTCCCTGTTGAAACATCGTGATACTCGGGTCGTGGATAATCCCTGTGCCCGCTTTCGAGAAGGTCCAGCCACCGCGAGGTCCGCGGACATAAGAGACCGCCCTTGGAAAGCCTGCGACGCATCGCCGTGCGCTGCTCACCGGCTCGCTCAGCGAGCGTCCGCTCGGACCATCCAATCACCAGACAGGCCCGCGCGACGCCGTGGGCACACAGTGAGGGCCTGTTCCCAAGCCCCGTGATCGTGAGTGCGAAGGGAGACACATACCGCTGATGCAGGCCGCGCAGCGCCTGCAGCCATGCGAGAAACTCCGGGTCGGCCGGTGTTCCCCGGATCCAGCGCCGGATCTGGTGCCGATCGATTCCGGACCGCCGCTCCACCTGCAGAAAACCCCAGCCAATAGTGCTGAGGCAAAGCTGGATCTCGCGGCCGCAGACAGGCCGGGGCGTCGAGGCCCGCGTGCCTCCAAACCCGCGATCCCCGTACCGCGCAAACTCACCCGGCACTTCTCCACGGGCTTGTCCACAGATTCTGGGGATAACCATGCCCTCAGACATCGCGGGCCTCACCGTGTCCGCCCCATGCAGGGAAAGCCGGCATGACGCCAGGCGCGCTGGCGGCGTCCCAGCACCACCAGCCGTCCTGGCCGTAGACGTCACGATAATAGGCTGCTTTCTCGGCACGACGGGCCTCATAGGCCTCGTCGGTCCGGCCGAACACCTCCATCGGTGTGCCACGCGGATGACCCGTATCCGTCAGCACGAAATCAGGATGGACGGTGTCGCGATGCGCATCGAAGCGCAGAGGTTTGATAAACGACCTGCTGGCCACACAGAGTGCGCGTGCGACCCGCAGCTCGTGACTGCTGGCAACTGGAATCAGCGTATCGGGCTCTACCTCCATCAGTGCGATGTCGTCAGCCCGCGCCTGGACGATCTGTCGCTCGCCCGGCCGGACCAGACGGGCCGTGGCGGCCACGAGGCCAATCACGCGAATGTCGCGATCCGCACGCTCGCGTGCCAGGGCCGTCATGGCCATGGGAAAGCGACGCCGCAGGGAGGCTGCCCAGGCCGCTTTGCCCGAGATCCGCAGATCGTAATCCTGCGCGCCATCGAAGCGGACGGAGACGAACTCCCCGCCCTGCCTGCCCGGAAGCAGGACGATCCGGTCCACGGCCCCGATAAACAACACCCGCCACTCTGCCGCGCAGCGCGCGACTGTCGCCCGGACCAGTGCTGGCGCGTCCGCATCCCTATAGCCGACGACCGCCAGATAGTCCGCGAGCGTATGTCCCCGCGCCGGCACGATCTCGCGCGAGCAGCGCTCCAGCTCATGTCGCACACCCGGCCACCAGCGGCGCCGGCGTCCTACGCCGGGCGACCAGGCGCTCAGCCCCGCTTCCTCCCACAGGAGATGCAGAAGCCCCAGAAGCGTCATGCGTGTCTGTCGCACGCCCCCACCCCCGGCTCCATTCTCCGCCCCGACCGTCCGCTCTGTCGCCTCGGCGGCCTGGTCCCGGCGTCGCAGCCCGCAGGCGAGGGCGACACGCTGGCGTCCATCGGCCATGGGCTGGATGACGCCCTGCGTATAGCCATCGCGTCCGCTGCCTCGTGGATCCCGCTCGTGAAACGGGCAGCTCACGCCGTGGAGCTCTCCCTGCCCTGGAAAGCGCGCGAGGTGATAGGCCTGAACGACGCGTCCGCCTTCACGCCGCTCGCTGCGACGCACGACAAGTTCGACTGGCGCACCCTGATGGCGACAGTCGCAGTGCGGCCTGCGATCCGCGCCGTGAACACTGGCCAGAAGGGCCTGCCAGCGCGCGGCCCGCTGCTCATCCCCATCCCAGGAACGACGTCCGCGACTGCCATCGGAGAAAGTGATCCAGTCACCCATGACGGACATCCGCGAAAAAGCGGCCTGCCGCACCGCGGCGGACGTGCCGGGCCTGGCGCAGGCTGAGCATCCGGTAGCGACCGGCATGATGGGTCTCATGAATGAGGCCGGCGTTCTCAAGCTCTGTCAGGGCGACGCGCACCTGGGCGACGGGCACGAACAGCTCATGCGACAGTTCGTCGGCCGTCGCACCCGACTTCATGGTCGTCGACAGGGTGCCAAGGATCAGATCCCGTGTCGCATTGCCCTCGACGCGACGTGTCTGCGGCATCCACGGCACCTTGACGTAAACGCTGTGGCCTACGGCTGCGACTTCACCAGCCGTAATCATTGTCTCGAGAACCGGGGCAAAAGCGCCCAGCAGATCCCGAGGCACGCCCGCGCGCAGCTCCAGCGCCGTGTGAGGTCCGCGCTGCAGAGCGTCGCGCACGACGCTCAGGATGGCCTTCATCGCGTGATCGCGTTGAGGTCCGGACATGGCCTCATATGAGATGACTTTGGGTGTCGGAATGGTACGTCGACGTGGCATCAGGTCTCTCCTGGTTGTGCCCGACCAGAATGAATCAGTCAGTTGTGACCGCGGGACGTCCATCCGCGCTCCGGCGCGCCTGCATCAGCGTGTCCCATAATCTGAGGGTGATATCGGTCAGACGGGGGTCGAAGAGCCGACCGCGCTCGTTCAGCACCATCTCGCGCACGATACGCAGTGAGACCGCCGGCTTGTAATCCCGGGGCGACGCCAGGGCGTCGATATAATCGGCAATGGCGATGACCCGGGCCGGCACGGGAATTGTCGCCCCCGACAGACCCACGGGATATCCGCTGCCATCCCAGTGCTCGTGATGAAGCAGAAGGCAGTCCGCGACATCCTGGGGCACGGCATGGACAAGGCGACAGACGATCTCCAGGCCGAAAATCGGATGCAGCTTCATGACCGCCCATTCGGCCGGGCTCAGCCGCCGGGGCGCATGCAGGATTGTCGGAGGAATGAGGCGCTTGCCGATGTCGTGCAGCCGGGCACCCAGGATGATAAGTTCGAGCCGACGGGCATCCGCCCCCGCCTCACTGAAAATGAGCGGGGCCATGCTGGCGACACGATTGCCGTGTCCATCAAGCTCGGCGCCGGCCACATCTGCCAGATCCCAAATCTGGCGTGGTTCCGTTGCTGGCGCCATCGCGGCCTGGCGAACGGACGGGATACGTACTGTCATGACCGACAGTTTGCGCGCGCCGATTGTGACCGCGCGCGCAGGCCGCTTTCAATGGATCAGTGCCGCGACACCGAACTTCGGATTACCAGCCGAAACAGGCGCGAGCCTCTTCATCGCTGACGCGGTGTCGCACTGGTGCCCCCTTGCGCGGGGCACGCAGCCAGCCGCGACACAGGGAGGCGGGCAGAATATCGTGGAGGAACGGTGACGGTCCTGCCGCACGCCCGTTGCGCCAGCCGCACCAGCTAATGGCCGCACGGCGTCGCGCCCGGGTCAGTGCGACATAAGCGAGGCGACGTTCCTCGTCCTGATCGGGATTGGTCAGACTGGGAAATTGCGTGTCCTCCCAGCCCATCAGGAACACATGACTGTATTCAAGCCCCTTGGAGCCGTGGATGGTCATAAGCCGGATGCGCCCTGCGCTGGACTGGCCGACGGCAGCCGAGCCAAGGGCTGCGTGATCGAACAGATCCTCGATCGAGGTGAAGTCACCGGCAAGGGTGATGAGCTCTTCGAGGTTTTCCAGCGCCGCCCGCCCTTCCTCACCGGCGGCGCGATGCATCTCGAGATATCCTGTGCGATCGAGAAGGCTGCGGATCCGTTCGGCCAGATTTGTCGCACCCGAGAGCTGCTCTTCGCGGATCACCCGCAGGAAGGCTCCGACCCGTTCGGCCGTGCGACTATTCGCTGTCGCGTAGAGCTCTTCGGTCGCGGCAAACAGCGAGAGCAGGGCCGTCTCGGCGCGATGCTCGATCTTCGCCAGCGATTTCGCACCGACACCCCGGGCGGGCTGGTTGACGACACGGCGGAAGGCTTCATCGCTCTGGGTGTCGTCGGGACAATCGGCCAGTCGGAGGAGAGCCAGGGCATCCTTGATGACCGCGCGCTGCCAGAAGGCGGTGTCGTTCACCAGCTCATACGGGATCTTCGCGCGCAGCAATTCCTCTTCGAGCAGGCGCGACATGAAGTTGAAGCGGTAGAGGATCGCCATGTCCTCAAGACGCACGCCTTCAAGCTGGCGACGGCCGATTTCGCGGGCGAGGCCCTGTGCCTCATCCTGACCGCTGGAAAATTCGAGAACCTCGATCTTCTCTCCCGGTCCTTCAGCCGTGAACAGCGTCTTCTCCAGACGTCCCGTGTCCTGGGCGATGACCGCGTTGGCGGCGTTGAGAATATGCCCCGTGGAGCGAAAATTCTGTTCGAGGGCCACCATCCGGGCGCCCGGGAATTCGGCTGAGAAATTGCGGATGAAGCCGACATTGGCGCCGCGCCAGCCGTAGATGCTCTGCGCATCGTCGCCTACAGCAAAGATCTGGCGGTGGTCGCGGCTGAGAAGCTGGAGCCAGAGGAACTGCAGGCGATTGACGTCCTGAAACTCGTCCGCCAGCACGGCATCGAAGCGCCCGGCCCAGTCTCGGCGATACGCCTCGTCGCGCAGCATGGCCAGTGTCGGCCAGAGCAGGAGATCACCGAAATCGGCGTGGTTCGCTTCACGCAGGGCCGCCTGGTAGGCGGGGTAGAGGGCTGCGGCCATGTGCCATGCCATGACGTCCTCGGCGTCACGCGCCCCGAAGCGACCGGTGAAGCGCTCGACGGCGGCCTGGGCGTCATGAGGGGCTACCAGATCATCCTTGAACATCGCGATGCGGGACGTCACGGATTTTACACGCTTGCGAAAGGTGTCGCCATCCGCACGGTCAAGAGCGCCCTCATCTGTCGCACGCTGCAGGAGGCGTCGGACAATCCGGCGGCTGTCCTCGGCGTCACAGACGTCGAACCCGTCCCTGAGGGACGCAATATCGGGATCGATCCGCAACTGTCGCCGTCCATGCGCATGGAAGGTCCCCAGCCACTGAGGTGTGCGTCCAGGCCCCAATGCCCGTCCGATACGCTCCCGCATTTCCTCGGCGGCCTTGTTGGTGAAGGTCACGGCGAGGATGCGATGTGGGCTGATGCCACGACGCTCGATCCGGTCAACGACGCCTGCCACCAGTGTCTTCGTCTTGCCAGTGCCCGCACCCGCCAGAACGACAACCGGCCCCTCAAGCGAGGCGGCCTCGCGTTGCACACGTGTCAGCTCAGCAATGGCCGCGTCAGGCTCGACGGAGGAGATCGGCATGATGGCCTCCTACAAGCAATGCGACACTATCCGCCTGCCCCGCTTCGAGACTGACCAGCGCGCCATCCGGCTGAAGCAGCGTGAGAAGCGAGTTAAAATCCCACACACCACTGCAGTCGACCCGGCCATCGACAATCAGTCCACGGTAGCAGTCGTCAGCAAAGCGCAGTTCGACGAAGGCATCCGGAAAGGCTTTCTCGCCCGCAAAGGCGGCAAATTCCGCCCATCTGGCCTTCAGGCGCGAACTGGACGCCCAGTGGCAGGAGGCGCGCTCAAGCTCTGCCAGAAGGATCCGTGCGTCCGGACGCCGCGGTCCCGTTCCGGGCAACCTTCCCTGGACCCAGACATCACCGCACCACCCCTTGATGGTCTGGAATTCGCCGGTCGGGACATGCTCGCAGGTAAAGATCGTGAAAACCCCGTCCAGGTCCCATGCCCCCTCATCATGCTCGCCACCGACAACGAGCCCGGTGACGGAGACTGACGGCTCGGCGCAGCGCACAAGGGTCCAGGGCAATTCATGCCCAAGGGCCGGTGTCCGGTTGAGCAAGGTCTGTGCTTCGGGGTGCGCATAGAACGCGCGCCGCAGGGTATCCATGGCTTCCCCCAGATTGGTCAGCAGCGAAAGTTCGTAATCCACCCGGTCCTCCGGGGCCTGTTTTCCATGATCAGTCACGGTGTTTATCCATCTGTTCAGGCGGCCTGGGCCGCCAGGTTCTTCAGTGTCTGGTTGAAATCCTTGGCCCGATCGGGTGGCAGGCGCCGCGTGAACGCGACACCAGCCTCATCGGCGAGGACGTAGAGCATGTCGGCAAAGTTGTTGCCTGCATCGTCGTCATCGGTTGCTACGACCAGAAGGGAGTTGGGCAGATCGCGCATTTTAGCGAGTTCCACCTTCAGGGTCGCCACGGTCTCCGGCCCCATCCCACCTGCGGTTGACACATAGTCCGTGTCTGGCGTGCGTTCCCTGTCGAGGGCCGCGAAGGACAGCGCATCGATGGCCGCTTCCGCCACCACCAGGCGGCGCACCTCAGTTCCACTTCCCGGACGGAAGCGGAAGAGCGTCTTGATGCTGCCACCGAGGCACATATGGGTTTCAGGGCCACGCAGCTCGGCGCCGCAGACCTGACCCTGCGCGTCGCGATGTGCAAACCATGCCGCATGGTATCCGTCGCGGATGCAGCCTGTGGTGATGGCGCGACGCACCACCCAGTCCGGGAGACACCGCTCGCCCGTGAGATAGGTCCAGACCTTGCCACCACGACGGGGAAGCTTGCGATCTGCCCAGCGTTCGGCAGGCGGACGCTCGTCTGCGCGCGGAGCCCGTTCCTTAACATATTTCGCACCCTTGGGTTCTACACCGACCTTTGCCCCGAGATGGGTGCAGACTTCACGCCAGGTCATCTCAGGATCGAGACGACGGGCCAGCGCGAAGACATCGCCACTCGCACCAGGCACACCCTTGGGTGTCTGGGCATCCCACCATCCCCGGTCATGATGGGTGACGATCAGGATATCATCGTTCTTGCGATACTTGAGGCAATGGCGGGTGCTTTTCTCCGCAACCAGCAGGTAGCCGTTATCTTCGAGTAACGCGGCACAGGACACGCCCGACAAGATTGCCTGGCGGTCACCCTCGGACAGTTCGAAACGCTGATAGGCCATCACGAAAATCCTCACTGCTGCGGAGAGATCCGCGCGTCGTCATAGTATCCTGGAACAGGTTCATTATTAGCACGAAACGGGACAGAAACCAAGAAATAAATGACGAAACAACGTTATTATCTCTAATAGTTTCACGTTTTACTGCAATTCTGTCCTGCGATTACTGCACGCAGCGCCCGCCCTCACGCGTCTGCCGGTCTCCCACGGGAGCTTCGGTCGTCCCCATACCCTCTTCGCCTCCTGAGCAGAAAAGGCCACGGTCCCGGCACAGGGGATTGCCAGCATCAGAGGGCGCGTGTGACGCGCCAGCCGTAGGCCGCCGAAGGCGTCTGATGGAGCCGCCACAGCAGCCCGCCCTGCTCACGCCGTATCCCTCAAAGGAAACTCTGGTACAGATGCCCTGTCTGTAGTAATAGCATCCACAATCCGCCGTGGAGACTGTAATGCAGATGATGCTCTTCCCGATCAGTGCGCGCCTGCACCGGATCAGACCTGACAGGAACGAGTGGCGCTATTATGCCATGAGCATCCAGCCCGACCTGTTCGGGGGTGCCGCACTCGTGCGCCGCTGGGGCCGGATCGGAAGACCCGGCCGTATACAGCTCGACCTGCACGCCGATGAAGGGGCCGCCGCCAATGCGCTGGCAGCCCTTGTCCGGCGTCGTCTCAGGCGCGGCTATCAGCCCGTCGGGCAGCCGCGCGACTAACAGGTTTCCCGCCAGAGTTCCCGCCCCGTCCGGCACCCTTCCGCTCAGGTGTCTTCACAATGGCTTGCGCCTTTGCGGGCTTCTCATCCACCAGCTCGCGCAGCACGGGAGACGCTTTGAAGCGCACCGTCCGGCTGGCTGCCACCTGAACAGGCTCCTGCGTGCGCGGGTTGAGCTTCTGCGCCGCCGGACGCTCCGCCCGGGTAAAGCGACCGAACCCCGGGAGAGTGAACAGACCATCCCGCTGGATCTCTCCCACGATGCCGGCGATCACGTCATCGGCCGCCCTGGCGGCCGCGACACCAGTACAGCCCAGTGAATCCTGAAGAACAGCTGCAATAAAAGCCTTGCTCATAATACCATCCTGAAATTGCGAAATCCGCCTGCGCTCCAGGCTGCTCCCAGTGACTGCGACATGCCGATCCTACGCGAAAGGATTGGCCATGGGGTGAGTGTTTTCCGCAAGCGTGCTCTTTGCGGGCAGATCGGGGATTTTCTCCAGGGCTTCCACGATGGACGCCATCCGCTGCATGAGCTGACGCGCAGCACTCAGCCCGGCCTGGTCCTTGCGAAAGGCGATCTGGCCATACAGCGCGATGCTGTCGGCACCGTTTTCAAGTGTGAGGCCATCGAGACTTTCGCTCAGACCATCGTCGGTAAAAGGGGCAAAGGGCATGATCTCAGTCCTCCTCGAACATGTGGGCGAGACGGCGCGCACCCGCACGCAACAACCGCCGTGTTGTCTGATCGGCATCACCTTCCGTGGTGCGCCTGGGGTGATAGGGGCTGGTCTGCGGATGTGGCAGGTCCATGGCCGTGGCCTTCAGGTCATCAGATAATGCGGGAAACGGGTCGATGCCCACAACCCGGATCAGGGTCGCGACACTGACCATCGCACAGCTCGGCCGGTCCAGGTTCTTGCAGACATAGACCCCCGTGCCCTGTTGCTGTGGATCGTAGATCGCTTTCCAGGTCGAGGTCGGGACCAGAACCCCATTGCCGATCCCTCGCGTGCTGCCGTGGAACGCCGGACCGGTGACAACGTAGACCTCGCCATCCCGACGGGCGAGATCGCGCACGGCCATCTCCACACCCGTCCAGACCCCTTCATTGAGGGCTGCGGTCTGCGGCACGACATTGGCCAGCGAGTATGTCTGCTCCTGGGCCGAAACACTCGGCATGTCCCCGCTTGGGGTCATATGGCCACGGTCATATCCCGAGTGCCGGTAATCGGCCAGCGTGCTGCCATCGCCATCCGCCAGACGCTCATCCGCATGAAAGCGGGTCGTGACACGCCCGATGCCGGCCGCCGCGTCAACGTCTTCGTCCGTCAGATGCTCGGCCGACCAGAGGGGCTCATGCACCAGCCCGGAATTGAGCGAGGCATATCCCGCGTTGCAAAGGAGCGTGGTCCGGGGCTGAAGCTTCGCGTCAACCAGACGAGGCAGTTCACCACCCGGCCCGAACTGGCCACACTCCGGGCCAGGTGTGTCCCCGTGTGCGGGACCGCCCAGAAGAAGCCCCATGAGCATGAGCGTCATGCCCATGGCGCCAGGCCACCGGAAGGATGTGCGTGTTTTGACGGTCATGGCACTTTCCTCAAGCGGGCACGTCAAGAAGCAGGAGCCGCGCCCTGCGGCCCGCCCTGCAGGCACGCCGCCGGAATGTCGCGCGCGTGGTCGAGGACAATGTCGCACAGGACGCTTCGTCCTCCAGGCAGCTTTTTTCGTCAAGCAGGTTTCGGGCCAACCTCATGCGGGCACCCTCGCTGAGATGGAAAAGGGCGTGTCGGGCGCCACGCGGGATCGTAAGCGGACGCAGGGGAGCGGTGGCGGACATAGAACATCCTTTCCGGTTGGCACGCCGCTGGCGGCGTGAGATCGCACCCGCGCACTCGGAACGCGACGGGTATGATCATCCTGCCCGCAAGGTTTGTGACCGCGAGCAGGATGAGGTGAAACAGAGGGGGGCTAGCGACCGGCCAGCAGATGCTGGCGGGCCATGGCGACCGGGTGGTCATCCGCGATGGCGGCAAGAATGTCGGGCGCGACAAACAGGCAGAGCACGGCTCCAGCCACGCAGATCGTGCCGACGAGCAGGCCCGCGATGTCGAGCACGTCGCGGAAGTTCTGGGATCTGAGGAATTTGTTCATCTGGCCGTCCCTCAGTCCTGCTCGCGCTGTGCGGCACGTTGGCCAGTCCGGCTGCTCCGCCGCAGATGCGTGTAGCTTTCCCCGGATGCGACATCCCGATCGGTTGCGGGAACGACCAGTGTGTTGCGACCCAGCCTGAACAGCTCAGGCAGGCCTGCAATGCGGTACTGGCCCCGGTCGACCTTGCGATGGACGCTCCCTTTCGGGGAGGCCGCAAACCGGAAATGGGCTCCGACTGGCAGTTCGCCGAAAGGCATCGCGCCATCGGCTATGGGGGCACGGTTGCGCCGGGTGTGGGGGAGGTTGATCCTGCGCTCTGTCATGGCTGCTTCTCCTTGGGTTTTTTGACCCTTTCGCAGCCTCATGGGGGTGTGGGCGTGTCCAGGGCGGCGCTTTGCGCCGGGAGCCTGCGACACCCCCTGGACACGCCCACACCCCCATGAGAGCGGTTCTCTTCCTGTGTTTTTCTTTGTCTTTTTGTTTTTCCCTTTCTCCTTTTTCCTTCTCCACCTTGCAGCAGGCCGTTCACGCTGCATTGGGCAGGGAGCCTGCCGGGCTCCCGTGGCGGATGGGGCGAAAGCCGCAGCCGCCAGGCTGTTCGTCAGAACAGCCCCAGTTGTGCGGCCTCCGGCTGTGCCGCCCCGTCAGATCCATACCGCGCGAGCAGGGCGGCGAGCTGACGGCGCTCGTTCCCTTCGCGTTCGCGCGCGCAGGCGTCGCGATACGCCTCCAGCAGGCTGTGTTCGCGGATACGGGTCGCGATCTCGCGCTCGACGTCGCACCAGGTGAACGCGGCCTGGCCGAAACAGGGATAGCGCGCGATCTGTTCGAGGAAGCCGACGCGCCCTGCCGTGCTCGCCAGATGTCGCCCCCAGAAGCCGTCGCGGTTGTAGCAGGCGATAAAGCCCCACATGGAGGACACACGCGTGTAGAGGGCTTTTGAAAACCCTGTCTGCGGCATGCCGCGTGCGATAAAAGACAGAATGGCATCGCCCATCCGGGCTTTCTCCTCGGCACTCGAGAACTGCGTGGGCGTGAGCCCGCGCGCATCGAGGCCGGGACGCCGCAGGCGCGCGCATGCGATGGTGGCGAACATGTCGCTCTCTCCTGAAGATATGGGGAAATTTCGGGGTCTTTACCCTGCGGGGCAGGCTTCAGCCTGCTCCGCAGGGGGTGAACTCAATCCTCGTCGAACCAGGGCAGCGCGTCGTCGCGAGGGCCATCGGCATCGAGCAGGACATAATCGCAGGCCTGGGCGCGCGCATGCGCGAAAATCCGGGGCAACGCGTCCGTCCCCTCCCACTCAGGGACGATCGCGTTTTCTGGAACATGCATGAACCAGCCGAACGGCCCGGGCATGATGCCAAAAGGCATGATCCTGGAGGATGCCCATACCGCAAGCCGGTCACGATCGGCACGGGGCAGGTGGCCGGTACTCAGGTCGAGAAACTGTCGCACGGCACTCATGCGCACTGCGCCCTGAGATAAGCGAGCAGGCGTCTGCTGGCCTCAATGCATTCTGGATACGCTGTGTCCAAAATTGCGCGCTCGAGTAGCTCGCACAGCGCATGCGTCTCTTCGATGCCGGGATCGAAGATGAGCGAGTATCCAAACACGCCAAGGGGCGTATCATCAGCGATGGCGCGGACTTCGGCAGTAACCTCGCTATGCGTCACCTCGCGCGGCTCCAGGCTGCCTGCCTGGCCATCGGGGAGAACGATGCAACGTGCGCCGTCCGCATCGGTGTCGTCAGGGACCGCAGCGAGGGCCACATAGGCCGCGTCTGCTGGGGAGGCCGCTTCGATTTCGAAGGTGGTGTCATCGGCTTCTATCACACGCTCGATAAGCGTGACCTTGTATCTGGGCATGTCACAAACCTCATGGTCTCGCCAGCGCACGTGGCGTTCTCGTCGTCTCTGGGATCAGACATGACCGGGCCGCCTCTCTTGGCGGCCTGCGGTTTCCTGGTGGGTGCAGCCATTCCCCTGCGGGCTGCATTGGGCAGGAGGCCCCGGCCCGGCGTCAGGCCGCAATCTCCTGCGGTGACGCGCGCAAGGCGTCCTGCGCTGTGATCATCGGATGGCGGCGTTCGGCGTAAGCCGCGCGCAGGGCCTCAAGGGATGCGACCTCCAGAACGCTGGCCACAGCAGGGCGCAGTTTCCGCACGCGGGCATCGGTGGCCCGGAGCCAGCCATGCAGCCCCATACAGCCATCGGCAGGATCCGTGAATGGATCGGGCGTCACCTCGGGCCAGAGCGGTGCGCAGCCATCAAACTGGAAGGGCGTCGTCTTCGTACCCCACGACGCCACGCCGTAATCATCAGCACAGGGCTCAGGCTTGCGAATGATCTCACGCAGCCAGGTATCGGTGCCGAGTTTGCCAGACCGGTAAGCGGCATCGAACCCCGCGGGCCTGCGCTGGCCACGCGGCACGGTGATCACGATGGCAAAGCTCTGGTGTGGCCGCTCCGCCGCGACACGCGCACCATACTGCGCCACCTCGCCGGCGATCTGATCGAGGCGGGTGGCGATGATTTCCTGCCCTGGATACCAGTCGCTCATGAGTTCGGTAATTGTGTAGCTGCCGTCACGCGTATGCATGCGGGTTGCGAGACATGCCTGAAGAATCAGATGGGCCATGGCTGGCGTCCTTTGTTTTCTGTGCTTTCAACCCTTCCGCGTCGGCCACGTCTGGCGGGCCGGGGCCAGAGCGAAGCCTCTGGTGGCGGCCCGCCAGACGTGGCAGCGGGCCTTTTGCTGGATTGCTTGTGGTTTTTTCTGCCCTGCTTTCTTACGCGGCCGGGCGTCCGTCATTGCCCTGCGGATGTCCTTGTCCACACGCAGGGTCCAGAACTCGAAGGGTACACGCCGCACTTCGGGCACCAGCCGTGCGCTGGCCACGATATCCAGCAGCCAGCCCGCGCCATGCGACGCCAGATAATGGGTACCGTCCGTCAGAAGGAGCCCCATCAAGTAGCGATAATAACGTGTCGTGCCGATAAAGCCCGCCAGAGTGCCCGGCGTAATGGTGTCAAGTGTTTCCGACATCGGAAAAGCCTCTCATATTTCAGTAGGAATGCGTAAATTCGTTACGCGCGATGTAATTTTCGGTATGCTCGACCAGGATCTGGGAGCGCTGCACGTCGAACGTCACCGAACCATTGCCGCCCTCGTTGTTTTCCCAACCGCCATGCTCACGCGCGACACACTGCATCGCCATGGTTTCAAGAGCCTCGTGTAGCGGCTGAGGTGAGGCGACAAGCTCGGTTTTGCCCCACTCGGCACTCTGGATGACGCAGGGGATCGTCAGGTCAGGGGCCTCGTCAGAGCCGTGAACCTCGAAATCCTCAATCCCGCCAGAGTCCGCATAACCATCGTAGATCACCACGACACTCGTAATCCTGTGTCCTTCCAGGGCTGCTAAGATCGTGCTTCTGTTGGCCTGGAACGCCTCTTGCGACAGTTCGGAAAACCGCTGCATCAGCTCGGTCGTATCGGGCATGAAAACTCTCCTGTTGGTAAAACGGTGCGCAGGCAGGCTCTACTCCCGCCTCCTGCATTCCCCTCAGGCAGCCAGAACCCGGGCCGGTGGCGAGCCTGTCAGCACAGGGCGCGTGCGCGGCAGCGGACTGGCCGAAAGCGGGAGCGGCTTGTCGTGGCGGCCGTCCCAGCTCAGCCCGTCGCAACGGATCAGAAGACCTGCGCGCCGCGCGTCCTGGTCGCGCTGGTGGCAGACGCGTTCGTTGCCCCCCTCAGGGCGCTGGCACGGCTGGCCTGAACGCGCCCCGCATCCACGGCAGGGCAGCCGGTAGGCCGGATCTCCATCAGGCCATTCATGGTGACAGCGACGACAGGTCACGGTGGCGTCCACGCACGCCCAGCGGGTTGGGGCCGTGGGCCGCGTGCGGGATGTCGTGAACGGAAGGACTGTATGGCGCATGGGCTTGCTCCTTTCTGGATGCCCTTTCGCCTGGCGGGCGGCGACGCCGCGCTCAAATGCGGCGCGCAGCGCCGGGAGCACAGCCCGTGGCGGGGGCGAAGCCGACGACGCGGGCGCGCACCCACCATTTGAACGCGGGGGCGCTGTCTGGCAGGCCCCCTGCGTTTTCCTTCCGGCTTTCTGCTTTTTTGCGCCGCCCTGAGCGTCAGGCGACCTGGATCACCTCAAGGTGGCTGCGAAGATGATCCCTTGCCGCTTCGGCATTGTCCTGGTCGACGCCAGCACCCGGCATCGCCACGACAACCGCCGCTTCGATCAGACGTTCCTTCAGCCCGTCATCGGGGTCTGGTGTCGTGTCCTCTTCACCGCCTTCCTGAGTGGCTGTATCCTCGACGTCGTCGATCTCAACGCGATCGTCTTCCTCTGCGTCCTCCAGACCGTCCTCTTCGTCGTCAGCGTTCCAGGCGGCTGCCTGCGCTGCCTTCTTGGCAAATTCGGCTTCCCATGCTGCCACACCCTGTGTGAATCCTGCCGCCGCAGGCACCCAGCGACCATCCTGGCCGACATGGGCAAGAATGGCCTGTCGCATCCCCTTGCCTGTCTCATGGGCGGCAAGCCCGAGGCCCTGCCCTGCATTCATGATGCCGGGTTTGCTGTAGCACTTGAGGAAGTCTTCGAACGCCATGCTCGGCATATGAGCGTCCGCGTTGAACAGCAGCCCCATGATCTGCGCAGGCAATCCGCTGCCGCTATGCAGGCTGACGGTGCAGTTCGCGACACTTTTCAGGACCGCCACGGCATGATGGCGCAGCACCCCCGGATCACGGACCAGAACACCCTCGGGAAACAGGGCCTGCATGGCAAAGTCGCGGGCCGACGGCTGATGATAGCGCGTGTGGCTGCTGTCACCCTGCACAGTCACGTTGTCAGCCTTCAGAGCAAGCAGAAGGGCTGCAACCAGATCCCACGGATCGACGTCCTCTTCAGCCGCATCGAGTGCAGCATGCAGCGCCCGCGTACGGACTTCGCCGATGATTTTAAGCCCCGTGCCCGAAATCTCGGCCCGCTCCCTGGGTTTTTCAGGGACCACCAGCCGGGTCACGGAGCGTCGTTCCGGATCGACGGTCGCAAGACTTTCGCGAATGGCGATTTCCTCGATCTTCAGACTGTTGGGATTGAGGAAATAGCCAACACTGTCCGTCTCCCGCTTGGCCATGTAGCTGTAGACCAGCACATACCCCTCGGGCATCACGGGCCGCCCGTGTTCACCAGCTTCCAGTAGGATTCCGCCTTCAGGCAGGCTTTGAGCAAGCCAGTCTTCCTGAGCAGCGCCATACGCCCGGCCATCCTCGGTAAAGCGGTTATCCTGCCCGCCTTCGCCGAACAGATCCTCGGTCCAGGCAATGCCGCGGGCCTTGGCCACTTCGCGGTCGAAGCGCGCATCGCGCGCATAATAGCGGTCCTGACTGAAGGCGCGGGCGATTTCCGTCCACGGTACCTCGTCGTCGGGATCGTCAGCCTTGAGACGATACTCGGCCGGATCCGTGTCATCTTCCACACTTTCCGCGAAAAGCTCAGCCCAGACCGCGCGCTGGTCGTCCAGCGAGGCCGTCGCGATGATTTTCAGCTCCCGGTCATCCGGCCCACGTCCGATGTCGATGGCGTCAAGGATGGGCTCGTGCAGGCCTGCCAGCAACGAAAGCTGTTTCAGATAGGCCGGTGTCACCATCAGCGCCTTGGCGATCTGGCCGTCCGACATCTGCTTTTCGCGGCGCATCCCGTCCACGAACCGCCATTGTTCGGACTGCGTCATGTTCTCACGGATAATGTTTTCGGAACCGGCGACAAGCCCATCGAGCTTATCAGGGGCCGACGTCACCAACACGGGGATCGTATCGAACTTGGCCAGGACACTGGCCCGACGACGTCTGTGCCCGGCAATAATCATCAGGCTACCGTCGGACATCTCACGCACGATCGGGGGGTGGATCACGCCTGCCGCCTTGATGTTGAAGGCGAAACGGCGATCCGCTTCGGCATTGGGGGCCGTAGTGCGCGGATTGTTGGGGTTGTCGAGAAGCGACTTGGGGTCAACGAAACGAAGTTCCATGAAAGGCGGCTCCTGATGCGAGGAAATATCCAGGCTCAGCACGGGCTCTTTTCGCCCCGTTTGCTGATTGCCTGATGTTTCCCCGCTGTCGCGCGCCGTCCGGGCGGGCAAGGCCGCGCCGCAGGCGCGCTCGCCTTGGCCTTGAGCGCCCGGACGGGGTGTGGCAGCGAGCCTTATTGATTTTTTTACCACTTCTTTTTTGCAATGATATTGCAGAGTCTCACGCTCGGGCGGCGAGGTTGCGTGGCCGCGACGTTCCGCCTCCGACAAACCTAGCAGTTTCGCCCGATGACCAGCCTCACCTGACGAGCGTGAACTACTGATTTGAGGAAACCTTCTTCTGCGTGTTTGGCAAAAGGCATGCTATGCTGGAACGGCTTAACCGGCTTATCGAACGCATTCAAATCTAAAGATTGAAATGGAAATTATCTATGAGCGAGTCAGAAAGCACCGTCCTGCCAAGTGATCTTTATGACATTCTTGATCTCTGCACTAATGAAGAGCTAAGTCCAATTGTAGAAACACTCGAAAAATCACCCGTAAGCATTCTAAAAATCACTCGGGCATTTGAGAGAAATGCTCCTAATCATCAGTCCTACGCAGATCAGATCGGCGACGAAGCATATAGACTTGCTTTAATGGCTCTGGGACGTAGTACCTCGACACGACCGTCCTACGCAGAGATGCTTGCAGGCTTTTGTAAGCAGATAGGCTTTTCAGCCAAATTGACTGACATATCAGAGGATGAAGCAACACTCATAAACCTGTTCTCCACGCAATATATGTCATTCTCCCTCTCCTCGGGCAACACACAGCAAATAATGAATGAGGCGAGCGCCGCTGCTGCCGCTGCCGTACGGGGCATATTGAGCTCGGACGCATGGCCGCCGTTTGCGTCGATTTTGTTGCAGATCATATACCTGCGGCACAAATTGATGGATGACGGCAGGATCTCCTGCCCCGAAGCTGAAATTCAAAAAAACAGCAAGCAGGCAGATCAAGCAGCAAGTTCCATTGTCATTCAAACCGAGGATGGAGAACCCGTTCTCGCTCTTGCAACACTCCCGGATGACAAGACCTCAGAATGGCAGGATCTAAAATCCAACCTCGGTTTACAGAACGCCTTGATCCCATTACTGAAAGCTGCGCAGCCGTTTATGTCCACCGAGCAAATGCTCGCTGACGGGAATTACTGTCACGCCGAAATGGCGCTCTCGTATAGCAAAAAACTGGGCCATTACGTGGGCACATCCAAAGGTCATTCAGGCATGGTTCGACTTGATCCAGCTTCGGTAACCAAACTCGCGTCACCAACAGCTATGCTGACTTTAGCTTGCGCTCTGGCGGAACAGAAAAAGCTTCAAAATATTGAAAAAAGCCTGGACGAGATTAAGGCATCAATCAAAGATGTGGCGGCGTTTCAGCAGAATGAGCGCCGATCTGTAATAACGGCGTCTATCCGCTATCTTCAACAGATCGCATCTTCAGTTTTGGCTGGAGAACTGGCTGATGAGATTCTACAAGAAATTGAACGTCATGAGGTAGATCTTGTAAGAGTCCAAGAGCATTTAACAAGCGATCTTAACACTCAAATAGCGGCCTTCCGCACGGTGAAGAAAGAGGGATGGGGCTCGGGAAAATATACAACCGCCTTAGCAGAATCTCAGGGCACCCTTGAAAGCATATGGAACGATCTTCTCCTTTGCATCCGCGCGAGAGCATGTGGCTATCAACTCCTGTGCGCATTTCCTGAACGCGAGGCGCGGAAAAAGACGCGTCTGCAAGATATCATCAACTCTTTGAGTTCCTTTTCGCCTGAAAGTGAGGTCGGATCATTGTTTGACCAGACGCTCCGCGAAAAACTTCAAATCATATCTGCAAATGACACTAAGGCGTTTTTTGTTCAAAGAGAACAAACTCTTTTCAAGAATTTTTCTGCGCAGACAAAAAATATAGTCCAAAATTTGGATAGTTCAGCGAAAGAAATCTCTGAAAGAGATGAGTTATTGCAGATCGACATTAAAATGCAGGACGGGACTCCGGTTGCCTTTCGGATGGCATGATGATGCAGTTTGGTTCTTGCAAAAGGGAATTGAATAAAGTGCGCCGATCCGCCCGTTTGACCCTTCACCCCGGCCCCGCCATCTCGCCGAAAGCTCCTGCCGGGAGCGTCCATCTCCCTGTCACAACAGCCCCATCCCAGTAATCCATCAGCGCCCGCGCAACCAGGTCAGGCCGCGCCAGAGCCGCCGGATAGATACGGCCTCGATCCGCAAAACGATCGAGGCTGCCATCGCGCTTGATGGTACAGCCAAATTCCCGCTCGTAAGCCACAAACGCCGCAAACCTCTCAGGCATGATGAACCGCAAGGTCGCCGCCTGATCGAAGCTCATGAAGACGCACAGCGCGCAGGACAGCCGCCCGAAACCGATCTGGTAGGGAAGTGCTGGAATAACGCCATACCGCTCCAGAATGCGCCAGACAGCGGCCTCGCTCCACGCATGAACAGGCCGCCAATGGTCCACATGTCGGCGCCGACGCGTGCCTGAGCGCGTGTCGGTGCGATGCGGTTCCAGCACGGCGTAGCGTGCCCGATTGGGACTTTCCTCAGCCCGCTCGCCGGTCACGAACAGCGTCCGGCGGTTCAAAAAACGGTCCTGGGCGCGGAGCGCCATGTCCGCGACATCGATCTTGGCGACAGCGCTGCAATAGCGCGTGGACAGACTGGCACTCACCTGCGGGAACCGTAGCCGGGTGCCCAGCCTGCCATTGCCGCCACGCCTGACGATGCCATCGGGTGTTTCACACAACACGGCACCTGTCGGCATGTTGTCGCGCAGGATCTCGCCCCTGAGCCCGCCTTCCCGCCATGACAGGTAACACGGCGACCCGAAATATGCGGCCAGGGCGCGCACATAGGGGCGCGTGGACGGCCAGTCCATGAAGGGCGATCCGTGCCCGTCCACGTCGTGATGCCAGATCTCGATCGTCTCGGCCGGTACGCCGCAATCCAGAAGGTGCAGCCACGCGGCCACACTGTCCTTGCCGCCGCTGCAGGCCAGAACGATGCTGTCGTAGAAGGTAAGGTCCGGTGTCATGGCACTCGTCCAGTCCGTTGTCTTTGCGATGATCCTGCGCCCGTCTTTTGTGACTGCGATGGATATGCACGGCCGGGCCGGTGGACTGCGCGCAACAGTGCCGCCTGCGGCAGGATCGCAGGCCGCTATGCGGGCTGCGACCCACCTGTTGCGGGTGGGCCGTCGGTCTGGCAGGCGATGTTACGCCGCGAGTGTCTGCCTCCCCTCCCCTTCTGCTTCCGGTTTGTTGTCGTCATTGGCCGATACAGTTTTAGCGTCGGCCTCGGCCTGCCGGCTCTCTGACTCGAGTTCGGCTTCCAGCTCGGCGAGGGCGTTACGCTTCTCGTCAAGCAGGGCCTGCTCGCGGAAGGGTGCATTGAGCCTGGCCTGCCAGGCCGGCAGACGGCGTTCGGTTTCCTCCTTCAGGGACACGGCTTCGGCGTGAGCAGAGTCCAACCGCAGGATGGCATTCTCGATGCGGGCAACCAGCCCCTGCCCTTTCGTCTCAAGGTCCCAGGCGATGTCCTGCCGGGCATGGCTGAACGCGATGGCGAGGCTCGCCTCGACCGTGGGCTTCCCGCTTTTCAGCAGGAGACGCTCACTGGCCTCCAGAACGATCTCAAAGCCACCGATCGTTCCCAGAGCCCAGCGTCCTTCCTGCCCGGCCTTCTCGGCCATCCGGGCCTGAGACAGCAGGAACGCCCCCGCCTTCTCGCGTTCGGTGATGACACCGCGCGTGCCTTCAAACCGGAACGCGTCGCCGCGGGTCGGAATCCTGCGGGCGAGATCGGCTTCGAGCTTCGGAATCCTGGCCTCCGCTATCGCCACATCACGCTCAGCGGACTGAATGGCCCGCCTTACGGCGAACTGGTCGTCGTAATGGGCGGCGTAAAGCCGTTCAAACCGCGCCAATTCGGCTTCGAGCCCGGCTTTCTGCATCAGCCGGGCATCGCCGGACGCCAGGGCCTTGGCCATCGCGAACTGGTTGCCTTCGCCGTTGACGTCCTCGATCCGCCGGATCGAACGATCGCCAGACATGGCCAGACCGATGAAGCGCAGCTTGCGTTCGAGGAGCTGCCAGTTGGTCGCGTCCACCGACCCTTCCTGGGCGTAGGCGTAAATCCGGATTTCGGGGTTCTGGTTACCCTGTCGCTCGATGCGCCCTTCACGCTGCACGATGTCGGAGACCAGCCACGGCACATCCAGATGATGCAGGGCAATCAGCCGCTGCTGGGCGTTCACTCCGGTGCCCATGGTCGCCGTGCTGCCGATGAGTATCCTCTTGCGCCCGGCATTGAGATCGCCAAAAAGCTTCTGCTTGGCCGACGATTTCTTGTAATCCTGCATGAAGGCGATCTGCTCGCGGGGCACGCCCAGACGGATCAGCTCGTCACGGATCCACAGATAGGCCGAGAAACCACGCTTGGCTTCAGCACCCAGGGTGCCAAGGTCCGAGAACACCATCTGCACGGCGCCAGGAAGGTCATACGCCTGCCCGGTCTCGGGGTTCGTGTAGCGGTTGTCGGCTGTTTCCTGCCAGATCTGCGCGATGTTGCGGATCATGGCGTCCAGCTTGCTCGGTGCCGCGTTATTGGCGTGACCTGGCCAGACAAACCGCAGATCGATGGCGGCGTGACGGGCATCCCCGATGACGGAGAGCAGGATGTCGTCGCCCTTCTGCGGCCTGCCCTCGCGGGCTTCGATCATCCTGATGCGTTCGGCCAGTTGCTTCTGATAGGCGCGGAAATTGTCGTTGACGGGTGCCACCACAATCTGGCGATGCCCGCCTCGCACGGTCGGCAGGGAGACGTAGCGTCGCAGATCGTCCTGCTGCACGACGTCCGCGAAATCGCGATACATCGCCATCAGGTCGGCGACATTCACGAATTCCGTAAACCGGGTGACAGGCTTGTAGAGCCCGCTGGGCTGCAGTTCGAGCTCGGTCCGGGTTTCCCCGAAATTGGCGGCCCAGGCGTCGAACTCGTGCAGGTCGCGGGCCTGCAGGCTTTCGAGGTCCATGAAGCGCTGGACGGTGAACAGCTCGCCCAGCGTGTTGGTGATCGGGCTGCCCGAGGCGAGGATCAGGGGACGGTCCGGGTTCGTCCGCCACAGGTAGCGGGTTTTCACGAACAGGTCCCAGGCCCGCTGCGAGCCGTCCGGTGCCACACCCTTGAGGTCGGACTGGTTTGTCGCAAAGGACAGTTTGCGGAACTGCTGGGCTTCATCGACCAGGATCTGATCGATCCCGATCTCGCCCAGATGCAGGAGGTCATCCTTTCTGGTGGCCAGCCCCTCAAGCTTCGCTTCCATCCCCTCCTTCATGCGCTCGATGCGCTTGCGTGAAAGCCTGTCGTCGCTGTCCACCTGCCTCAGGAGATCCTCGTAGGAGGCAATCTGGTCCTCGATCATCCGCCCCTCGAACGACGCTTCGACCGGGATGAAGCGGAAGGCGTCATGGGTGATGATGATGGCGTCCCAGTTCCCTGTCGCCGCCCGGGCCAGAAAGCGCTGGCGCTTCTCCTTCACGAAATTCGTCTCGTCCGCCACCAGGATCCGCGCGGTCGGGTAGAGCATCAGGAATTCACGCGCCATCTGGGCCAGGCAGTGCCCGGGCACGACGATCATCGCCTTGGAGATCAGGCCCAGCCGTCTCTGCTCCATGACGGCCGCGCACATGGAGAAGGTTTTGCCCGACCCCACGGCATGCGCGATATAGGTGCCGCCCGAGGCGATGATGCGCCAGATGACGCGCTTCTGGTGGTCGCGCAGACGGATCGCGCTACTCGCCCCCGGCAGGCGCAGATGCGAGCCGTCGAAGACACGCGGCACGAGGTTGTTGTAGGTCTCGTTATAGAGCTGGACCAGCCGGTCGGCCCGGTCCGCATCCTGCCAGACCCAGTCCTGGAAGGCCTGACGGATGGCGGCGAGCTTTTCTCGGGCAGCTTCGGTCTCCGTCGTGTTGAGGATGCGGACCTCCTTGCCGTCGCTGTCGCGCGAGGTGTCCCAGATTTTGGGCGACGCCTGGGTGAGGGCGTCTTCGAGCAGCTCACCGGCATGGCGTCGTGCGGTCCCCCAGGTCGAGATCGCCTCGGCCTTGCCCTGGAAGGGCCCCTTCTCGACGGTCCAGCATGCCACAGCGGCCGTATGGCGGATTGTGGTCTCCACCCCCAGCACCTCCCGCGTGAAGGCCCGGATGTCGGCGACCGGGATCCAGGGCGCACCGAGACGGGCCGTAATGTCGCTCGGCCGCAGGTCCTCGGGCTGGGCCGCTTCCAGTGCCGTGACGTTGCGCCGATAACGTGGGTCCGTCTGCGCCGCCTCACGCGCCTCGGTCAATTTGGTGCGCACCGCCCCCGAGAGCATTTCGTCGGCCGTGACCCACACATCGTCACCCGGGGCTGATTGCCCGGGGTCGAGATAGATCGCCTCACCCAGCTCGCGGATCACCTCCTGCTCGCTGGAGCCCATCAGATCCGCGATCAGGGGCAACCGGACAGCCCCCGCCTCATGGAGGCAGACCGCCAGGGCGTCATGGGCCGAGTGGATTTCAGGCTCCACGGGCGCGTGGATGACACGCTCGGTGAAAATCGCTCCGGGCCGGCCGGTCTGCGTGGCTTCGTCATACTCTTCGATGGAGGAGACCAGCCACACATCGGGATCGTCGTAGAAGGGCTGGAGATTGGGACGGCGCTGTGTCTCGGTTTCCTCGCCCGCGGCGTTCACACGCACCGTGGTGTTGGTGAGGTTGATCGGGCCGAACTGCCTGTTGAAGCTCTGCCAGGCCCGCCTGAGATCGCGCTGGTGGCGTGCAAAGGGCAGGTTGTCCATCTGGGCGCGCAGCACGGCCCGGGCGGCGTCACGGATCGGAATCAGGCCTTCGATGATCCGCGCATGCTTCTGGAAGATCCCCTCCTTCTGCTCACCCTTGCGGATGGCTACCACCCTGCCCTGCCCGCCCGTGACCTGGTGCAGCACGCCATCAGCCACGAAATAACTGCCTTCCTTGAGCTCCGCCCCCTCGGCCGCCGTGCCGATCGCCCGCCCGTCTGTCGCGGGACGGGTGATGCGTTCGTCCAGCGGATCGGGGAAGCGGACGTCCGGGGCGATCCGGGCCAGAGCCTCGGGAAGTGCGACGGCAACAGACAGCCCATCCACGGGTGCGCAGGTGTAGTCGGGACCGAACTGGGTCGAGGTCCAGTCATGACGACCGAGAACCTGCCCGGGTTGATCAAGGAAATACCGGTTGATGCGCAGCGGGCCATTGCCGTGGTCGCTGCCTGGCACGGCATCCACCTGGAGCCATGCGTCGTCGCCGGGCAGATCGCCGATGGCCCGCTTGCGGAAGACCACCACATCCACCACGACGTCGGTGCCGGCATCGTCGCGCATGGTTGTCGCGGGCAGGCGCACGGCTCCCAGCAGGTCGGCAGAGGCGAACATCTGCGTGCGTGCCGCTGGATCGCTTTTGTCGAGGGTATGACGCGAGGTCACGAAGGCGGCGATCCCGCCCGGACGCAAGGTCTCGATGGCCCGGGCGATGAAGAAGTCGTGCAGGCTGAAGCCCCAGAGATCGCGCAGGTCCGGGTTATGGACGGTGCGATTGGAAAAGGGCGGATTGCCGATCGCCAGGTCGTAGCCTGTGGGCAGCGTCACCTTGGTGAAATCTTCCTGACGGATCCACTGCTTCGGATAGAGCTTGCGGGCGATCCGCGCGGTGATGGCATCGAATTCGATCCCGGTAAACGCGATATGGCCCTCAAGACGCTCCGGCCGGGCGGCGATGAACAGGCCTGTGCCGCATCCGGGCTCCAGGACCGAGCCCCCCCGGAACCCGCGGGCCACCAGCATGGTCCAAATGGCCGTGACAATAGGGTCCGGGGTGAAGTGGGCATACTGCGTAGCCCTTGCGAGAGAGGCCCTCTCAGCCTCGCTGGTGGCGTTGTGGAGGGCAGCGCCTATGTCTTCCCATCCCGCCCGGCACCCCTCTCCTGCCCTCGGGAAAAGGCTGTTGGCGAGATCGCTGGCCCCGAAGCCCACGAAACGGCTGAGAATGGCCTGCTCTTCCGGTGTGGCGTTCCGGTCTTCGCGCTCGAGGATCGCAAGTGTTTCGATGGCGGCGACATTGTCCCTGGCCCGTGCTTTCCAGCCGTGGGCGAGTGTGCGCGGCCCGCTCAGATGGCAATCCGTCTGGGGAACGATCAGGGGCTCGGTGGCCAGGACTTCGTCCATAGCCGTGTCCTCGCCTTCGAGGTCGCCCCAGTAGAGGGGTGCTGACGTGCCGTTCAGGGCTGATGTGCCGAACAGGCTCAACTGGTTGCCGAATAGATCGCTCATGGAAAGCTCCGGGCAAACGCCGGCTGCCGCCCATTCGTGTGCAGGGCGGTGGCCGGGGATGATGGAATGTCGGATGGTTTGAAGAGCGTCCCGCCTTGTGGGCCGGGTGTTTTCTTCTCTTCTGCTTTCCAGGCGAGCGGGCCTGGGGGGCGCGGGCAAAGGCGGCGCGGTCATGCGCCGGGATCGGGCTGACCTGTCAGACCGACCCACCCTTTGCGCGCGACGCTCAGGGCTGGTTGAGGGTTTAGGCGTATTTTGTGGGGTTTAGGTTTTTCTTGGTTTGGCTGTCGGTCACGGAGCCTGACCAAGTTGGTAGGTGTGGAGGATATCCACAGCCGTTAGGTTAGATTGTTATTTGAATCTGTTTGAAAGTTAAGTGCGGGGCGGCAAGCGAAAAACGCTTAAAAAATATGGCATTGGCGTTGCTCGGCTGTTCTCGAAGTGTCGGTTCGCCGTTCCTGATATGTCGGATATGACGTTCCTAATGTGTCGACCACCTGTTCCTGGAGTGTCGAGAGGCGTTCCTGAAAGATCGAAAACCCAGATAGGTGGAGGAGTTTCGTAGCGAATTTGAATCATCAAATTGGCTTCATCGGTGGATTTCGTTCAAAGCCGGGGCGCGGCGCTCGTTGATGCTGTGTTTTGGGTGGTGCTTAGATTTCACACGCGACACTTCGGGAACATCTTGACCAGCATCGCCTCTCAGTGGTGGTTCCGTGGAAAGCCGCTTATTTCGTACTGTTGCGCGCGTGGTGCTGCTGGACAAAGCCGATGAACGCGGCCTGATAGTTCACAGGTGTTCTTTCCGGGGAAGCTGCGATCCAGTCCATAAATGTCTCATGTAACACGTCGAGATCCCACCCTGGGCATTCACGTGTCAGTTTGGCGCGTGTCTTGTGTGTAATGACCGGTGTGGGTTCAGTCGGATTATGCGCCTGATCGAATTGCTGGCTTCTGTTATCGCGTTTGCGCATTCGGACCAGTGGCTCGGGAGATGAGGCTCCTGTTTCTATTTCGAGTGCATATCCAGGCAATTCATTGCGAGAAATGATTTTTAATATTTCAAACTTAAATCGCCTGTATTCTCCTTCGGCTCCGGACTTTAGAAACAGAGTTGGCATGGAAATAGCAAACCCTTGTTCACCTGCTCCGCCTGCGTGTTTTCTTGCCACTTTATATAGCCATCTCTCTCGACCGCCTCGTATATCGAAGTAGGCGCGATCAATTGATAAGACGCCGCCGGCCATGAGTACGCCCTCGTAGAACCAGTTTGATATTTCGATTGTCATACCCCGGCTGCGCTCGGTCTTTTCATCTACAAGCTGTGTCCATCCGTCTAGCCAAGAGAAGGTAGCCTCGCGGCGGTTCTCTGCACGAATGTTAGTTTTGACGGTTGTGGCTACGAGACGGTCCAGGGACTGTCCGAGAAGCTCGTAGGCCCGCCCCGTTGTGGGGCGGCCTATTGCGCGAAGCAGGTCGTAAGGCATGATCTTTAAAGTGCGGGGAATATCGTTAATTCCTCGCCTAGCCATGTCGGCAAGGACGCTTGCGCAATAAATTAAGATATCGGCATCCCATATTGTGGCCATGCCATAGTCCGAGTTCGCTGAAACATGTACCCATAGCTTACCGTCGGGACTCGTGTATTCGATCGGTTTGACACGTTTGCTTTTGGCAAGACTAAAGAACGGTCGCTCCATTACCTCGCGTTGATCTCGCATAGGGATATCAGCAATGTAGGGGAGGAATATATTGAGCTGCTCTTGGGGGGAGGATTTGGGTGTTTTCGGCATCGGACTTCTTACGTGGAGCGAGAATAGTGGGCCGTAGCAAGGTGAAAACTTTCCCCGGGGAAAGTTTTCAGGTTCGCGATAATGAGCTAGAAACTTTCCCCGGGGAAAGTTTTCACCTCAATTAACGATGATCCCCGTCGCCTGGAGTTTCTCCAGAACTTCCCTAAAAGCCTTAGCTAAATCTTCTGCGCTTTCGCCGGATCCCGAATGTACCTTGAAGGTAATTCCTTGGCGACCACAGTTTTCTACAGAAAGAGCTACACGTCCGGTCTTTCCATGAGTTGCGTAACCTGTCCAGTCCTTCGCAGGTGCATCTTTCGCGGTCGACTTGAGCAATCGTCTAAGCACATCAGGGCCAGCTAACGCGGACTTCCCAGACGCCTTCAACGCTTGCTGTTCGAACACAATTACCTTCGCCTCGGCGTCTATTTTTTCTCGCCGATCGGCAACCTCATAAGCTTTCGCGAGTTCGTAAGCAGGCTTTAAAAGCACGTCTTCTAAGCTGTTGAAAGCGTCAAGAACAGAATCTGGTAATGCCGCGACTTTTAGCATTTTTGACAGCCAACCTTCGGAGACTTTCAGACGTTCTGCCATCCTTCGCTGCTTGCCGCCGTAATGCGCTTCTAATGCCCCGAGATAGTTTCGGGCACGCTCGATATCCGAAACATCTTTCCGCGAGCGGTTCTCTATATCAGCCAGACGGAAGGCGGCTTCGTCATCAAGGTTGTGGACTTGAGCGAGAAACTTGAAATCAGGATACGAATGGGCACGCAACCACTTCACTGCCCAGTGCCGTCGTGTTCCTGCAATGACCTCGTAGTCTGCGTGGGGATCATTGGTTATTCGGCGCACAACAGCGGGGATTTTCTGTCCATTTTCGGCGACAAGGGCATCCAACAAGTCTGCGCAATTTTCTTCGGTCAGACTGTCGTAGCGCCGAGCATTTCCAGGCCACACCTTCACGCGGCTCGGGTCTAGCTCAAGTTGAGTGACCTGCTTGACTTCGCCGGACTGGACGCGTGCTAGGGCTGACGCTCTGTTGAGGAGTGTCGTGGGCTTAGCCCGTTCCTGCGTGGGCGCTCCGGGTTCTTTCTCGTCACCGAGCAGCCCCTCAAGATATTTAGCCTGTTTCCGGCTCATGTGCTCGAATTCCCTCGTGTTGGATCGTTAAAAATTATTGGCTCGTAAGAGCCAAAGAGGCATCGGCAGAGGCCTGACGTGTCCACATTCCTTTGATTAGAATTTCAATTTGGCCCATAACCTCGTCGAGGTTTGCTCGGCATCTCTTGTGCGTTTTTGCACTACCAACCGCACGGTCTAATTCATAGACGGACATCATCCGGATAGCTGCATGACTAATCTCTGCAGATTCTAAAATTGGTGTCGGAAGCAGTGCGGCTCCGAACGTCTTCGCCATAATTTCGCGAACCATTGAGTGAGCAGGATCATTGCTCGCAAATTTTGAACACACCAAGCGGACAAATTGGTAGTCGATTTCGAACCCGGCAGCGGTAAGCTGAGCAATTACTTGATCCATCATCGATAGGAACTGGACCGTCGAACAGAAATCGGGGATTGTGGCCGCAAGAGGCACAAGTAGCGCGTTCGCCGCCTGCATAACTGCCAGTGAGATCGTTCCCAATGCGGGTGGCGGATCCAGTAAAATGATATCGTAATTTCGGCCAATTTGGGCCAGGCCCTGCTTCAGCTTGCGAAAACGCGTCGCTAAGACCGACTGCCCGTCAACACCAGCCGCAGCGAGTTCATATTCGACGTCAAACAACTCGAGATTTGACGGTATAAGATCAATGTTTGGCCACGGCGTCCGCTTTATCGCATAGTCCAGATCGTCTTGCGTTGGTTCGATGGACAGATAGGGATAAAGCGTCTCGTCCCGACTTATATTGAAGTGCGGGTTGAATCCGAAAAGCGTTGTAGTGGTGGCCTGGCTATCACAGTCAACGACAAGCACGCGATATCCTTGAATGGCCAGATAGTGAGCAAGATGTACGGTCACGGTTGACTTGCCGACACCTCCTTTGAAATTCTGAACGGCCATAATTGCTGGCATATCGCCGTCGGGTCGTGAAGGAGACGCCCCGAGCACTTTACGCATCAGTTGTAGCTCTTCGATCGTGTAACCTGGTCGCCGTCCGTTTTCGGTTGGAACTGGGGGCGGGAGCCGTCCATCGTCTTCAGCCATGCGAATTCGATTAGTTGAGCAGCCGAGTAATTGTGCAGCCTCGGCGATCCCAAACCGGAGGTTTAGTGCTTTACGAGCTTCGGGAAGAAAAGCCTTTTGCCTGAGGCGTTCAATCATCTGCTCGCCAGCATTAGCTAAAATTGCGATTTCATCAGGGATAGCGTTCACGTTGGGGGCGCTCCGTTGAACGAGAAAACTTGAAACAACTCTCGTTAGCGTTCAACGTACGCATAATGCAAGGGAAAACACTCAAAAATAATTAAAAACCATCCTAAACGTTCAACGGCAGCGATACTCTGCATTAGTTTCTGATAGGGGCTACTTGCCCGAAGCAGGTGGGATTAGGGCATGCTCGTCGAATGGATCACCCAGTTCGAGATAATCACCCAGTGCCGCATAAGATGAATGTCGCGCCAGCCGCTTGAGTTTCACCGGATGCGCACCGGCTTGCATCCCGGTCGTAAGGGCGCCGCGCTTCAGGCTGTGCCCCCCAAAACTTGAGCCATCAAGTCCGATAGCGGCGGCCCGTGCCTGGATGATTCTTGCGATCGAGCGGTCGGTCAGAGCTTCGCTGCCTAGTGGGGACAGGGCAGGGGAGGGGCGCTGTCCTTTCTCCTTGCGAACGCGTCGGAAGACCGCACCAGCGCTGATTTCCGAGATGGTCATCCACGCAGCGTACGCCTTAACCGGGCACAGTTCATTATGGGTGTGGGGGAGGGCAACGTCTACACCGTGATCCGCCCGGTCTCCTTTCGAGTGTGGCAGAGTGATGAGAAGGCCTTTGCCGGTCAGGCTGACGTGCCTGACGTCAAGCGATGCAAGTTCCGAACGCCTGAAGGCTCCGTAAAATCCCATCAGAAGCAATGCCCGGTCCCGGAGGCCAGCCAGCGTTGTGATGTCGACTGAAGCGATGATCTGGCGCAGAATGTCGAGGGTGGCGGGGGCTTTCCGCCGCGGGGTGAAACCTTCCCGGGCCGCAGTTTTGCGAATTCCCGCCATTGTTTCGCCAACCGCGGCATCGGCAGTCGGCACCGGACAGCCAGCGAGGCGGTGAAGATATGTGAGAGAGGCCCTGCGCAGCTCCAGGGTGCCAGGTGTCATGCCGCGTCCGCGCTCATCCGCCAGAAAGGCGGCAACATCTGCGGCGCGCGCAGGCAGGCAGGGCAGGGCATGTTTTTCTGCCCAGGCGCACCACGCCCGCACGCCAGCCCGGTAGGCCTTACGGGTATTGGGAGCTTTCGCATTGAGCGCATAGGCGGAAGCCGCGTCGCGTGCAGTTTCCAGAGATCCGTCACGCTCGGGAACTAGCGTGCCCAAGGTCGTGTCGAACCAGCGGACGATTGTTCGGGGCGCCTGACCGACGGGGGAGGGGAGGGGGGGCGCATCTCCAGCCGCGACTGGCGCAAAAACAATCTCGATCTGGGCCAGGAAATAAGGTGTGGACGACAGGTGCAGGGAAATCACGAGTTCCGAAGCGTCTGGCGCGCATCCGAAGTGTTCTGCGGCAAGCGCGCGAGCGCGGGCAGGGAAGGGGACATCTGTTGCCGCGACCAGGTCCTCGGCTTTTGAGCCGGCCAGCCGCAGACCCAAAATTCTGAGAGGAAGTCCTGGGGAGAACTGCGCTGTCGACAGGACCTGGCGCAGGGTTTCGGGATCCGATCCATTCTGACTGAGACGATGAAACGTCGTTCGATCGCACCGATCGAGCAACTGCGCGAAGGCGCGATCCTTGCGACCATGGAGAACAACATCGTCCAGCATGTATGGGCCTTGTTCCCGGAGATCGAAGTGTTGTGGTTACTAGAAGAACTTTACCAGATCCGCTTTAAGCGATGACAGAAATTCTCACACGACCATATGGTCGCGGCTGCTTGCCTATGTCATTTTCTACAATAGCTGTGTCACGCATGAAAGATACTGAGCATTGGATCATACGGAATTAGTCAAGGCATTAGGCACTTTCATCGCGATCATGAACCCGTTTCTAAGCCTGCCAGTTTTTCTTGCGATGACAGCAGGGTTTACGGATACGCAGCAGCGGGCCCTCGCACTCAAGGTTACTGCGTATTCTGGGATCATGTGTCTGGTCATTCTGCTGGCCGGGCAAAAGATCATAGGCTTCTTTGGTATCACGATTGACCAGTTTCGGGTCGCTGGCGGCCTCGTCCTGGCCCAGATTTCATGCTCGATGCTCAACGGCAGCACAATTGCCTCACATCAGGGAAGCAACCAGGAGCAGGCGCAATTGCAGAACCTCTCGGGGCTTGCGTTTTATCCTTTGACATTTCCGCTGGTGATCGGTCCTGGCACGATAGCGACCATCATCATTTATGCCGGCCATCGAAGCTCACTGATGGAGACGGTCGAAATCGGTGGCATTATTCTCGGGATACTATCTGTCCTTTTCATCACCCTGTTTTTTGCCGCGGCGATCGGCAAGGTGCTGAGTGAGACAATGCGCACGATCACGACCCGCCTGATGGGGATGATCCTGCTGGCTATTTCTGTTGGTATGGTCATCGCTGGGTTGAGGGCACTCCTCCCAGGCCTGGCCCAGTGACTGCCGCCAGGCTCCTGCAAGTTGGCTGGCAACTTTCGGGGGAGTTCGTAGGGAAAGTTGCCATTGTTATCTTACACCGAAACCGGATGCTGCGAGCATAGGCAATTCATTACAGCGCCAGCCTGACATTCGCCGCCAATTGATGTATTTCCAACTCGGACGCCAATTTGGACTCAGCCTTTGCCATAATGTCGTTGAGCCGGCCACGCTGCTGGTGTGTAAGGTCGCCGCCAGCTTGAAGATAGTTGATCACTCCATTGAAGATTAAGCTGTATGGCTGGGCCGCGACACGATGTCTGCGCTCTTCGATACTTATGGCCTCGGACAACCGCTCGAAGGCCTCATCGAACGACATCTTTCTGTTCACGTCGCGAGCCAACATTTCACTAAGCAGAACCTTGCCTAAAGTGGTTAAAGGAAACGGATGATGCTCAACCGCGACGGCGTGCCGGGCACGCGTAACAGCATCATCCAGATACTCCATGGCCGTCTTATGATCGCTTGAGGTCTGGTATCTGGCGAGGTTTAGCAGAGCGACTTGCTCCCAGTAGCGCGAGTTCCACTCCCATGCCGGTTTCACATGCTCGTAAAATTTTTCAGCATCATGGCCGAGGAATTTGCTGACGACCGAATCGAAATCGAAAAGGCGGCCTGACAATCTCGGCTCGGGCGCTCTTGCGATGATCGTCTCTCGATTGACCCATGGAGCCAGTTCGTTGGCGAGCTTTATGAAAGTCGACAGGGTAAGATCGGGATCGCGAGTACTGTAGCGCACCAAAATCTTATCCGATAGGATCGCGTTTTCCGGAATGACGAACTGGCGTGCGTCGTCGTAGTAGTCGAGCGGCAAGGGATAGTTGACCTCGAACTGGGCCGTCGCTCCAACGGCCCCAAAAGCCGCAATCAGAATCTCATAGCGGATTCCGCCGTAGAAGCAGTGCTGAGCCAGAGAAGCTGCTAAGTACCGTTCCAGTGCCGGCTTAGAGGCATCCGCTGTCATGCTGTCTACGATACGGTCAAGAGGGCGAAAATCATTCAGGATGCGGCAGCATGCCAGCGCGATAGGGTCGTCCTGGACTCGGCGAGCAAATTCGTCTTTCCGTTTGACAACCGTATGGTCGCCAATCGCCCCAGCATCGGCATAGCGCTCTATTAAGCGACGGGCCTGTGGTATCGACATTGGCAACTGACCGATGAAATCGAACTTGTGTCCCGCGAGCACCTGTTTGATGTAATTCATTCGATAGGAGCGCTCGGCGCAGACGAAGATAACGTCAGGTTTCTCCAGGCGGTCGAGCAGATCCGGCAACGCTGTGACTTGCTCGGCAAGATTGTCGATCACGACAACTACTGGACCGTCGACCAAATCGATGACATCTGCAGTCGTGTTAGCTATGCGGCTCAACGCGGAGCACATAAGCGTCTTGATGCCGTGCTTCGCCAGTTCGAAGGCAACGCGACGTAGGACAGTCGACTTGCCTGCGCCAGAAATTTCCGAAAGGATTAGCACCCGAGCACAATGTATAGGGTCCGCTAAACGTTTCTCGATATCCACGATGACATCAGATACTAGAGGTCGGGCTATGTCCCGGTTTGCTTCGAGATCGCCCCAGTTCGGGACGTGGCCGTACATGAAGCGCGAGTTGGTGGAAGGCTTAGTTACCCCGGGGACCAGTTCAAAATCGGCATTGAAGGACATCGCCGTCGACTTGCTAACACCGACGGGGAGGAGCTGACGCGTTGCCAGCGGAATCAACTCGGCGGGGGTCGGCGGGTTGGGGATTACCGATTTGCAGTATTCAAAGAAGTCGTTCGAATACCCCACGAAGTGCAGAAGACCATGACGCTCGCACAACATGGTGGCTATAGGGTCGTCTACTTCCACTAAGATTGAAGGGCCCCGATCGTCTCGGGCGCTTTCACCGGTACGCAGCGCAAGGTAGTAGTCAAGATCGGGTTCGTCTAAAGTGCTGCCCGCGATGATCATAGGCTCCGACAGCATGCGCTGCGTCAGTACTGTCATCCACGGGTTTATCTTGGTGGTCTGATTGACGTACTGGTCCCGCGAGAATACATAGCCTTTCTCGGGTTGGCCTACGAAACCATGCAAATGAATGACGAAGAGCTCCTCAAGGTTTAGTGGGTCGGTATAAACATCGTTGAAATGCTTCGGGATAGCGCGCTGAAGCGCTTGTTCGTTGTCGTAGACATTCTCGATTACGTCATCGACATTCCAAGTGAATACCCGTCTCCATACAAAGGATGCCATCAGCTTGGCCGTAGGGCCGGGTTGGGCATCAACGAACCTATTGGTGATTAGCTTCTGCACCAGGGGCGGGGTAAGCAATTGATAGAGTCGCTGTAGGCTGCTCTTTCGAGCAGACGTGGCATCGGCCAGTTCGCCAAGAAGTGTATCTCCGCTTGGTAAAATCCCTTTCTTATTCCTCGAATCCATGCTGAAGCCGGCCCCGAGTAAAAGGTTGTATTGACCGGCGCGAAGTGAAGAAACAAAGGCATCTTCCTGTTTCCCGGTAATGTTCTTGAACGGCATAGCCCCCCCCCTTTCAACTGAGCAGGTAGGTTAGCGAGCCTAAATTTTAACTACTAGTGATGGATAGTCTGTTCTGGTCGTCATTACCCGATTCAGCTTGAGGTCAAGGTATGTTGCAACCAATGCCAGATTCTAGAGGTTCTCAATAAGCCCATAATCGACCGATAGGAGGGCGTGCGCAGCCATCGAGCAATGACCTGGGTGGCCATCACAATTTAATTGCTTTTTGGCCTGCGGGTGCAGCACCGTTTGTCTTGCGTTCGGCAAGGACACCGAGGGCCCGGAAAGCCCGGTGTCCTGCCAATTATCCCCATATTCTGGATTTTGCCGATTGGCTTTCGGGTTGGATTTTTTACGTCCGACAAGGGAGATTATCGGACGTAAAACGCGGGGAAGGGGGCAGAAATGGAAATTATCGTTGTTTGAAATTAAAGTGTCATTAAGGTAAATAGAAAGTCGCCCTAGCTTGCGGACCTTGCCTCTTCGGCCTGACAAATGATATCTATCATGATACCTATTAATTCCGGAGTGTCCCATGTCGGATACTGCCAAGATTTTCATGACTGGCCGCAGCCAGGCGGTTCGTCTGCCCGCAGCCTATCGGTTCGATACGTCCGAGGTCAGCATCCGTCGCGATCCGGAAACGGGTGATGTCATTCTCTCTGCCCGGCCCAGGGACTGGGGCGCGGTTTTCTCGGATATCCGGCGTAGTCGGGGAGCGGAACTGTTTCCGGCCGGTCGGGAACAGGGGCAACCGGCACCCGATCCTTTCGCGGGGTTCGAAGGGTGAACGCCTGGATGTTTGATACGAAGACGGTCAGCGACATCGTGCGCGGTGACGAGACGATTCTGCGGCATGTCGAGCGTCTTGATCCCCGTCAATGCTGCGTCTCGGCCGTGACGGCCGGCGAGGTCGCTTACGGGCTTGCCCGGCGTCCGGACGCCACGCGGCTGCATCGTCTGACGCATGCGGTGATGTCTCGCCTGGAGGTCCTTCCCTGGGACCAGGACACCGCACAGCGTTACGGGAAGCTGCGCGTCAGCCAGGAGCGGCATGGCCTGTCCCTCGGAGCACTGGACATGATGATCGCAGCCCATGCCTTGGCTTGTAAGCTGACTCTGGTCACTAGCGACCAGGCCTTTGCGGCGGTCAAGGGGTTGAGCGTGCGCAATTTCCGGTCCGGATGAAGCAGGGTGCGCCATGCTGCCAGAATTGTCGATCAGGGGGTGAGTGTGGAAAACGAGACTGAACGTTCATGACGGCGTCGCAGTCTGGCGTCTTGCCACCCCTGAAAGGTGGACTGCCTGCCCTGGGCGATGTGGCTGCGGTTTTAACCCGGACCGCCACGCTCTGCGGGCAACTCGACCAGTGGCTTCACCGGCACCCTCTGCGCGAGGTGATCCTCTTTCGGGCGCGCCTGGAGGCGGCCCGCAACTGTGCGGCCGTCGATGGCTTTCTGGTTGATCCCTGGTATCTGGCCGCCGTTCTTGAGGGGCTGCGGCCACGGATCCGGGGCCAGGACGTTTTTGAGCGCGGCAATGAGGTCGACGCCGCCCATGCGACGTTCGAACAGTATCAATGGCTGGCCAGGCCCACGGGCCTGCAACGGGAGGCGATTGCTCAGGCGATGGATGCCATCAAGCCTTTCACCCAAGTCGTGGGGCCGTTGCTTGGCGGTGCGCTGGCCTTCCGTCAGTGGATAGAGGCTGGACACGGTCGGGCCCCGTTGCGCGGCGCACTTGTGCGTTTGTGGTGCGAGGAAGGGCTGCTGCGCACGGCCCTTCCTCTGACGGGGGCCGCGGCCTTCCGGTCGGGAACATCCTGGACAGCCCGGACCTGGGTGCCCTGCTGGCTTAGAGCTATCGGTGATGAGGCTGAGGTCATCCGCGACATGACCCGAACGCTGGAGGCTTCCTGGCATCAGGCGCGTCTTCAGGCCGGCGACCAGAGACGGAATTCGCGTGCCTCTGCCGCCATCGATGTTATCGCCGCCCATCCGGTGATTTCGGCGACGTCGCTGGCCGCCCGGCTTTCGATGTCGATCAAGGCCGCCTGCCTGCTGCTCGAGCGCTTCCTGGAGCGCGGCCTGATCGTGGAAGTCACGCACCGGTCGGCCCGGCGGCTTTTCGCGTTACGCGATATGGCTCCACTCAGGGAGGCTGTGCAGCCACGGCCAAAGGCCATGCCCGGCCGGAAACGCGGCAGGCCCCGGGCCTCAGATGTGGCTGACGTCCAGGATTTTGAGGACAGTCGCGTCGAGCAAAATTTTCAGCCGCTTGAGCGTTGGACGCCGGACTATTCCGAACTCGAGGCGGCTATGGCCGAAGTCGATCTGCTTTGTCGTAGAAGCCAGGCTTGAAGGATCCAACCAGACTGCCTAGTAGAGAGGAACACGCGGGAACGATTACTCATTCCCGCGTTCAGGATCACCAGTAATATTCGTGTGGCCGTCGGGTTCCGGTATACGGAAAGACCGCCTCGGCAGGATTGAGGTGACCCTTGATGATCAGACGGGCAATATGCCTGTCATGATGACGGCCAGGGCGGATATCATGCAGATGGCTGTACCAGTTAGGGGATTCAGAGGCTTCACGTGAGCCTCCATACCCACAGCGATCCGGACGACTGGCCCAGCGATGATCACGGCCATGTTTCCGGCTGTGATGATAGGTGCGAGACATGGGAGATTTCCTTCCATGACGCGCGGAGTGATTTCCGAGCGTACCTACATCGCCCGATCTCCCCTGTGTTCTGATTGGAATATGCGTTACCGCGCTTGTGCGACATCGGTCTCCAGCAGCATCCGGGCATAGCGGGTGTAAGGGATACCCTTCGCCCTGGCGTTTACAGCGTCTGGCAAGAATGCTGGCAGGCGAATAACGCGATGTCTTCTTCTCCACCATAAGGCTCATCCTCCGAGAGTTTTACTCTCCGGCAAGCCCGGGGCAGTTCAGTAGGTTGTAAACGGTTATTTTTCCTTTCCACTCTCTCCTCAAGTCAATTGGACAGATCAGGAATGATGGATAAAAGAATATCCATACCAGATGCGATAGCACTGACTGGTGTGCGCTCGTTCAGACCATGCATAAAATTTTCCGATGGCTTGATGAACAGGGGGCTGGCTTTGTAACTCGGCACATTATGATTGCGAAACCACATATTATCTGACGCACCCACCCCCATGGATGGGATGACGGGCAGACCCGGATAAACACCATGCACTGCCCTGGTAACTGCTGCAGTAAAGCTTGTGTCCATCGGGGATGCATTGGTAGAGACTGAACCAGCAGACACATCTCGTATCTGTACATTGGGGTCTGCAACGACTTTTTGCAGTTCTGTCTGAATGTCAGATTTGGAGTGACCAGGGAAAATACGGCAGTTGATATTCGCAGTTGCCCGTTGCGGGAGTGCGTTCAACGCATGTCCTGCGCGTACCATCGTGGCAACACAAGTAGTCCCAATCTTGCCTACCATGGACGGGTCGGCCGATAAGGTCTCGATCGCTTTTTGATCCGTTGTGTCGGCGGCGAACGCCGTCATTGCGGCTCCCAGCTTGGCGGGTTCCAGCTTTGCCGCATTTTCGAAATATGCATGCGTAATAGCGTTTTCTTCCGGTTTAAACTGGTATTTCTGCACACGCAGCAAAGCAACGGACAGTTCATAAATTGCATTGTCCGCCCGGGGATGGGATGAATGACCTCCCGGATTGGTCACGGTCAGTTCGTAATCGGCGTATGCCTTCTCTGCCGCACCCCACGAGAAATATTCCGGCCTGCCTGTTTCTTCGTTCAATACACCGTCTGCGCCATCAACATTCAGTACCATTCCCGCGTCAGATAGTTGATCTGCCAGGGCCGCGCCGGTGCGCATGTCTGTTTCCTCATCGCCCGAGAAGGCAAGGATAATCGTACGTTTCGGCATGTAACCTTCGCGCCGCAATTCAATGAGAGCGGCAATTGCCAGAGTATCATCCAGCTTCATGTCTGTGGCTCCACGGCCGTACAGGTAACCGTGTTCTACTACCGGGGTAAACGGATCGCGTTGCCAGTCGGCAGGTTTTGCCTCTACCACATCCATATGGCCAAGAATTACAAATGGTTTGAGCGAGGGATCAGTTCCATGCCAGGTCGCTGTCATGTAAACGGTATTATTTGCCGGAACGATCTGAATATCTTTTTTAGAATAACCACCGTCAACTAATGCTCTGCTAAACAGCCGCGCGACATCTGCCGTCATATTTCCTGGCCCTGCGACTGATCGCAAGGCAATCGCCTTTTCGGCAAGCGCCAATGCCTGCGCTTCGGCCTGCGGATGTGTCGCCACATCAGCGTATGCTATGGAAGGAAAAGCCGTAAGGGCTAGCAGTGTCATGGCCTTGAACATTGGCAGGATACTTTTCAAAATATTATTTCTGAAAAACAATGACATAAAACCTTTGCCCTCACCAGCTATGCACCTCAACTTCCGATACGGCTGCTTTGACGGGAAATATTGGGAGGAAATCCCTTCGGGTCATTTCTGGTAGAGGCCACCCATATGGAGGGATCGAACACCTAAAAGTGGGTCGCGTCAAACCGCTCAAACAGTCTTTCAATCGCACCAGCCTGGATCAGACGCTCACGAAACAGCCAGACCGTTTTGGCATCAGGCACACAATCCGACAGCCCAAGCCCCAGAAAGCGCATGAAGGAGAGACGGTCGTTGATCAGGTATTCTGTCCGCTCATCGGACAGGTTGTTCAACGTCTGGATCACCAGGATTTTGAACATCAGCACCGGATCAAACGGCGGACGCCCGCCCTTGCGTCCGTCTGAATAAGCCAGAGCCTGCTCCAGATCAGGGCGGAAGACTTCAAAATCCACAGCCCGGGAAAAGGCTTCAAGTTGATCACCAAGACCGCTCAGACGGGCCAGCCGCTCCTCAACATCAAAGAAACCGGGCTGCTTCACCATACATCCTCCCACCATCACACCAACGATGGAATCACAGCCAACAGTTCAGAGCCAGGGGTTCTTCGAACCCTCCACGTTCACCGCCGGCTTGCGCCTCACGGGGATGACCGCACCCTTCGTGCATGAGGGCGCCATGAACGGCGAGATTTTTCAGGCCTATGTCGAGCATGTTCTCGTGCCGACGCTGAGCCCGGGCGATATCGTCGTGCTGGATAATTTGCCCGCTCATAAGATGCCGGGCGCGCGAAAGGCCATCGAACGAGCCGGGGCACAGATGATGTTCCTACCTCCCTATAGTCCCGATTTCAACCCGATCGAAATGGCGTTCGCCAAGTTCAGGGCCCTCTTGCGAGCCAAGGCAGCAAGAACCGTCACAGCACTATGGGACGCCGCCGGATCAGTCCTGGATGCTTTCACTCCTGATGAATGTGCCAACTTCTTCACCGCCGCAGGCTATGAACCGGAATAACGTGGACGTGCTCTAGCGGATTTTCACGGACAGAGCTCGAGTTAAAATGTTCTTCCAATTTTACGGCCAGCGCTTTGCTATTTTTTCCTTACGTTAATCGCCACAATCAAGCCGTGGCTTTTCCAAACGTCTGGCGAGCGACACGAAATAACGTCTCCCGAAGCCAGCGATGGACTGGATCCATATCCCGTCGTGGGTGCCACGCTTGAAAAGCCTCGACATTTGGTAGAGCAAAAGGAAATTCGAAAGCGGTCAGGCCAAGAGCGTCCAGTGAAATATGATCGATGACTATCCCGGGGAGCGGCAGAATCAAATCAGTATGTTTCATGCTTTCTATCATTGAGTGGTAATTAGGGACGATCATCGCGATGCCGCGCGTCAGACCGAATTGACTCTGCAAAATCCAGTCGATCGGTCCACGACCTCGCCCGCGACGCGAAACACTAATGTAATCGTATCGCACCATAGCCTCGGGTGTAACGGGCTTCGCCAGTATCGGATGTCCCTGACGGACCAGGCCCCGCATGTGATCACGAACTATAGTCTGGCGGCGGATCTCTGGTTTCATCAGTTCCGTAGCACTGAATTGCCCCGGGTTTTGTGGAGACGTTTTTTATCTGATTTAAGCGGCTAATGCATGTGATTTCTGTTGTGCATAAAAGCGTGCTTCGGCTTCTGCTGGCGGGATGTTTCCAATGGAGGACAGGAGCCGCCGATTATTGAACCAGTCGACCCATTTCAGTGTTGCCAGTTCAACAGTTTCCCTGTTTTTCCATGGCCCCTGCCGATAGATGAGTTCGGTTTTGTAAAGTCCGTTAATGGTTTCCGCCAGAGCGTTATCATAGGAATCCCCAACACTGCCGACAGAAGCAACAAGGCCCGCTTCAGCCAGTCTTTGCGTGTAGCGAATGGATACATATTGACAGCCGCGGTCGGAATGGTGGGTCACTTTTCCCTCAGGCTGCCTCTGGCACAGAGCCTGCTCAAGGGCATCCAGTACGAAGTCGGTATGAGCCGTTGAGGAGACGCGCCAGCCCACAATAACCCGTGCAAAGACGTCAATGATGAAGGCCACATAAACAAAGCCCTGCCAGGTGGAAACGTAAGTAAAATCCGAAACCCAGAGCCTGTTAGGTGCTGGTGCATGAAACTGTCGCTGCACCAGATCCTGTGGACAGGGCCGCGCCGGAACGGGCCGTGTGGTTCTGACACCCTTACCACGAATGACGCCTTTCAGTCCCATCCGGCGCATCAGCCGCTCTACCGTGCAGCGGGCGACATCCAGACCATCACGTCTGAGCTGATGCCAGACCTTGCGCACTCCGTAGACGCAGAAATTATCGTTCCAGACCCTGCGGATTTCATGACATAGCTCTTTGTCTTTCTGGCTGCACACACAGGGTTTTTTCTGTCTCGCCCGATAAGCGTAATAGGCAGATGGTGCAATCGACAGAACCCTGCAGATTGACCCGACACCATATGTCTGCCGATGCTCCTCAATGAAGCGTGTCATGGCCTGAACCGGCGGTCGAGTTCCGCCTGGGCAAAATATGCTGACGCCTTGCGCAGGATTTCATTGGCCTGCCGCAATTCGCGGTTCTCTCGTTCCAGTTGCCTGATCTTCTCCCGATCAGGCAGGTCACTTACCGCAGGCGCATTGGCACGTTCATGCAGACGGGTCCATTTTGACAGCGTGTCAGGATGAATATCCAGCTTTGGCGCTATCATCATCACCGCGGACCAGCGTGATGGATGGTTCTTCTCTTCCTCCAGAACCATACGGGCTGCACGGTCACGAAATTCAGGCGGAAAACGCTTCGATTTGTTGCTCATGAATCCTTCTTACCTCTCGGGTCGTTCTGTCTCCACAAAACCCGGGGCAATTCAATTAACGCCGCCGCGTAACAATCCAGAGCATGCAGCCCTCTCTCTGCTCTGGCGTCCACATCCAGAGCTTGAATCACATCAGACCGATTTTCCAAACAGGCTCTAATAAAATATCAATGACCCTTCATTAATTTGTGTATAAAAATATAAAAAGAAGCGGGTTATTAATTAAAAATCCTTACTTTAAGTATTAATGAAACGTAAATGTCGCTTTTTTGTCTTGTTTTGTCGGTTTATTTCTCCCTTATTAGGGTTTCGGGATACGAGATGGAGCGTCAAAAATGACCACATGGAGAGGGCGTGCTTGCTCTTTTTTTATGTCAAAAAATAGAACCAAAACGGTACTGTTTTTTGAAATTCAAATAGTCACGTTTGCTGTATTCTCTGCCATGGAGATAAAAAGCCCGCGTGCTTATGCACAGGCTACAAACCCCTATAGTGTAGCAGCAGGAGCAACAGGATATATCGCTAAAGGCACGACAGTTCTTTCTGATTCAGTGGGTATTTATGGAACGTTGACTGTCGATGGGGGTTCTCTTCTTACCACAATCGACAATACAGGCAGCTATAAAGTTGGACTTATTTACGTCAACGGAAGCCTTGCCGATCATTCCACAATCACAGTCACAAATGGCGGCACTGTTTCCACCACGTCGAAGGGGAATATCGTGGCTGGTCTGGACGCGGGCACGATTGGTACACTGACAGTAACCGGCGTGGGTTCAAGTCTATCATCCGGCTTTCTTCAGGCCGGTAACCACGGTGATGGCACGATCAATATTCTTGACGGAGCAACGGCCAAGGCTACCGTAACCCTTAGTGCCAATTTCTCTGGTACCACTGCTGCGATCAATCTCTCAGGAGCCGGCTCAACCCTGACAACGGGCATGCTTTACATCAATGCTGATGGTGATGGCGTGGATACCATTAGTGATGGCGCGAGGGCTATTGTTAACACGCAGGTTGTTTTCGGGTCGCAGGGAGGGACATATGGTGAACTGAATATCGATAGCGGTGGTACGCTGTCTGTTGGGGGTGCCAACAGTATTGTCGATGATGAAGGCATGGGTGGCAGTTATCTGTTCAGGATCGATAACGGCACGCTGGAAGATATCCAGTCAGACCTTGTTACGTCGGTTAATATCAATGTCGTTAATACCGCAACCATCCAGACAAATTCTTACGTAACCACCCTTTACGGTCAGATGTATGGCACGGGGAGCGTAAACAAAACGGGTGCGGGTACGCTGATTCTGAGTGCGGACAATACCTATACCGGGGCAACCACCATTGCGCAGGGCGTGCTGCAACTGGGCAATGGTGGCACCACGGGTTTGATCGCAGCCTCCTCGGCCATTCATGATAACGGCTCCCTGGTTGTCGATCATAGCAACACGGT
>NZ_JAFVMH010000007.1 GCF_017377735.1 Acetobacter garciniae | reverse complement strand
CCCAGGGAACCGCCGCAGGGGCGGGCGCACCGGATGTGGCCGCAGGCACGGGGGCCGCGGCCGTCGGGGCCGTGCCCATCGGCGGTGCTGTCACGGGGGATGCGGAAGGTGCTGGCGCAGTGCCCGCGGGTGTCTGCCCGAACCCGTAGGAAAGGCTTGCACTCCACACGGCGCCCAGCGTGCCCAGCAGCACAAAGCGCTTGCGCTCCCGCCGGGAGACGACCCTGAGCCGCACGGTTCTGGGGGCAGCGGGCAGGGCTGGGTCGGGGCTGTAAAGGTCAGGAGCGCTGGACATGGTCTTTACCATTGCTTGTCAATGTACGCGTGACAGGAAGGAAAGCCAGGCCAGCGCCAGGGCCGCGACCCCGCACAACCCGACCATGACGCCAGCCCCCAGGCGCACGGCGGAGGGCATGGCGCGGTTCTCATAACTGAGCATGGGCCGTTCCACGAACAGGTAGCTGAGCGTGCCGGCAACGACCGCCCCGCAGAGCACGAGCGCCATGGTCAGGCCATGCACCTGGAAAAAAAGCAGGTAGGACGCCAGCACGATGGCGGGCCAGTGCCACAGGTAAAGCGAGTAGGAAATGACCCCCACCGGTGCCAGCGGTTCGAGCACGCGGCGCGTGATGGCCTGGGGCTGCATGATGATGAGCATGGTCGCCACACAGGGCAGAACGGCCATCAGCGACGGGCAGGCATTGGTCAGGTCGTAGAACACCCCGCACAGGACCAGCACCGCCACCGCTACCGCGTAGCACAGCCCCGACAGCAGCAGGGATTGCGGCAGGGCGGGCAGCACCCAGATCAGCGTGCCGAGCGAGAATTCCCACAGCCGGGCGAAAATACTGTAATAGGCCGCGTGGTCGCCCCGGTAGCTTGCGAACACGCTGTACAGGAACGACGCACCCAGCAGCGTATACAGGACGACACGCCGGTTCCCGAGCCGGGGCAGCAGCACAGCGACCAGGAAAATGACAACGTAGAACTGCATTTCCAGCGAAAGCGACCAGGTGTGCAGGAACGGGTAGGCGATGCTCTGCCCCTCGAAATACCCCACATGGTGGCTGGCCCAGATATTGGACAGGTAGATCAGGGCATAGGCCCCGTTCTGGGCGATATCGGCCCGATCGCTTTGCAGCACCCACCACAGCATGCTGGCGCAGACCACGACAATCATGACCAGCAGGGCGGGCACCAGCCTGTACAGGCGGCGCCAGACAAAGCGTTCCGGCCGGAAAGGATGCTGCATGAACGCCGAACGGCCCATGAAATAGCCGGATATGACGATAAAGATATCGACCCCGATAAAGCCACCCTTCAGCCAGCCGGCATGAAAGATCATGACCAGCAGCACAGCCAGACCGCGCAGGCCATCGATGTCGCGACGCCGATTGAGCGGAAAAAACTCGGCCTTCAGCCTGGTTTTCCATGTTTCGGGCGCCAGCGAGAGCAACATGACCTTAACCACCACGGTTCAACGGCCAGGGTGGCCGTATAAGACGATACAGGATCCCGGCACGCCCCTGGCGCGCGGGGGCGTTATCCTTTGCGGAGCTTTTCCAGAACAGGCATGGTCTGTTGCAGGATGCCGTTGCCCCATACCTTGTAGCTGGCCGGCGTCAGATGCACGCCGTCGATCGTCTTGGGGCTGCCGGGCTGCATCAGCTTCGTGCCGTCGATATAGGTGCAGGGTGCGACTTCATCTTTAAGGAAATCGGCCATCTCCTGCGCACGCTTGTCGGTCTTGCCGTAGCGCGGGCTGTATTCGCCCCAGGTCGGCCCGATCCAGATGCACGCGGTCTTGCCCAGCGTCATGGTCAGGGTCTTGACCTGTTCGTCTGCCCAGTTCTTGGAAATTTCGCTCTGCCCATAGGCGGCCATGGTGTCGCCCAGCACCACCATGACGACATCGGGGTGCCACTGCGCGATCAGCGATGTGATCGGCGGCGGGGCGGTCGGTGTCATGGTGGGCGGGGCCAGGGGGGCCGCACCGATGCGCTGGGCCGCACCGCACCCGTTATTCGCGTTGGGCACCACCCAGTCCGCGGCGGTGGAGGAACATACGCCATAGGTCACGACCTTGGCGCCGGCCTCGGTATAGGCTTCGGGCAGGATCGAAAGCAGGGAGTCCTTGAACGTAACGTGGCTGTCTCCGATGATCAGCAATGTCAGTCCGGCTAAAAGCGCGCTCATGATCCTGTTCCTTCTCCCTTAATGCGTGTCGAAATGGCTTAAATCGACAAAGACCCCCGCAGGGCTTGCACCTGCGGGGGAGTATCCTGACGTGGCGGGCCGGGGCCCGATTGTCACGAATCGATGGGCTCATCCTCACCGGGCAGGCGGCGCTGCAACCTGTGGCGGGCATGCGCCCTCAGCCACCGGGCCGTGCCGTATGCGAGCAGGATCGTGCCCGCCAAGCCGGCGAGTGCAAGCAGCAGCAGATGCGCTTCAAGCGCCATCTCGATACGGATCCACAGCGGCAGGGACCCCACGGTATAGCGGTTGGCGTTGCGATAGTTCGTGAGTACCGCACCATTCTTGATCACCAGGTCGCCCTGCACGGCGGGCAGGAGCTGGCGGTCGCGCAGGCTGGCCACCATCTGCTGGAGCTGCGCCGGATGGTCGCCCAGAATGGCGACAACGGAACGGTGGTTGGTATAGGGCGATTCCCCGCCGACCAGCAGCGATGCATTGACGATCGGCGCGTTCAGGACAGGTTGGGCATTGTTGTTCTGGCCCGCCGCGTCCTTTTCCTGGAACAGATACCACAGCCCATCGAGCAGGGTTTTCTGCCCCAGCCGGATCGACTGGCCGTTGATTTCATAGGCCGAGCGCGACAGAAGCGACTTTGCAGCCCCCAACTGGTCGATGGTGGACAGCAGGATGATGTCCTTGGACTGGGACAGGCCACCCAGATCGGCGCTGGAGGCGATGTCGATCCCCGTGACCGGATACTGGGTGGACGACCCCAGAAAGCCCATGAGTTCAAGAAAGGCCGAGGTCACGCCCATGTCGGGCTGTGCCGGCAGCACTACCGCGGTCTGGGAATAATCGGCCATTCTGGAAAACGGAAAGGCGGAGCCCGCGAAATACGCAAGGTCGGGCAGGGTGGTGTAATGGTAGCTCTTGCGGAAATCGAAGGTGGAGCCCGAATCCACTTCGGCAATGAAGTCATCGTTCACGCGGCGGCAGGCGCCACGGTCGATGGGCAGCACGTTAAAGCTCAGGTCAAGCTGGTTGCGCCCGCCGAACAGCAGCCAGGGCGGCAGCACGGCGTTGAAGGTCATTGCACCGCTTTGCAGGCCGGGCAGATGGTTTTCGGCCTTTTTCCAGATCGCGTCTGAAAAGAGCGGGAAGCTCTGTACGTAGGCGTTGTTGATCAGCACGTCAAAACGTGCGCCCTCGCGTTCAAAGGCGGCGGCGGCGGGTGTGCGGATATTGAGCTTGACCGGATAGCTATGCTGTTTCCACCGGAACAGGTCGGGCGGCAGGCGGAACGGCACGGAAATGCCCAGCGGGGCGCCACCCTGGCGTTGCAGGTCGGTTTCGGCCGCGATATCGCCAAAGCGCACGATACGATCGGTGGGCACGAAGGCCGGCGCATCGTAGGGCTTGCGGGGGTCTAGGTTGACATCGGCCACCACGCGGTAGGGAACGTCGCCCAGCGTGTCGGACGAAAACGCCAGGACACGCGCGGCAATTTCCACATCCTGCTGGTTGCGCCCGGTTATGACCAGAACGGTGCCCCAGCGGTCGTTGGGGTTCGCCGCTTCGAACAGGGTCGGGCCCGATGGCAGGGTGCCGTTGCTGTCCACGGGAATGTTCTCGCCAATTTCCACGGCATTGCCCGTGGCGGGGAACGCAGCGGAAGCGGGAAAGGACGTGCCGCGGAAATCGGCCAGCTTGCCGAACCAGGACGCCACGATGCCCGCCGCTTTCAGGTCGCCCTGGCCGCTGGCATGCGGGAAGACGAACGGCACGCGCAGCACGTCATGCATGTTCTTGTCGAAGAATGGCGCGGGCAGATGGGCCAGCCTGCGTACGGGCGGCAGCTTGACGGTGGTGACGATAATTTTGGAAAGGTCGGAAACCCGCGCCCAAAGGACCCCGTTATGCAAGTCGTTGCAGTCGCGCCGGTATTCGCCCGCGAACTGGAAGTTCAGGTGGTTGAGGCGGGAAAAGAAGATGGGGTCGATATCGAAAACAAGGGGGCCGAAGCGTGAATTTTTCGGATCGACCTGAACCGTTCCCACATATTGTTCGTTCAGGGTCAGCGTCAGGCTGCTGGCTTCGGGCAACAGGGAGGGAGACAATGCGCCGTCGAGCACGATCTGCGCGCGTGTCACCACCTCGTCGGCGGGAATTGGAATATCCAGGCCCTGCAAAGGGGAGAACCCGCGCAGCGTCATGGGGGCGGGCACGCCCAGGTCGCGCAGGGTCAGGGTCCGGGTGATTTCGGGCTGGGTCAGCCCGGTATCGGCCATGGCAGGGGCCTGGGACGCCTGCCCGGCAGCGGGGTAGCCCGCCCCCGGATAGGCCCCGTTGGGATAAGCCCCGGCAGGATAGGGCTGGCCGGAATAGGCCGGGGCCGGGTAGGTGCCCGGGGGCGCATAGCCCGTGCCCGGCTGGGCGTTGGGGGCCGGATTGGCCGGGGCAGGGGGTGCCTGCATCGTGTCGGATGCGGGAATGGCCGGCGGCGGCAGATCCGCAGGCTGGGGCATGCCGCTGGGGGAGGCGGCAGCGCTGCTGCCATAAGGGCTTGCGGCTGCCGGCCTGCCCGTGGCGGGCACGCTGGGCCCCGGTACGGCGGCCGCTGGCGCTGTGGCCGGTGCACGACCTGCCGGTGCGTTAAGGGACACATCCGAGGGGGAGAGCGGTGCGCTGGGGCGTTCCGGCACTTCATACGGTGCGGATTCCTGGGCAGATGCGCTCCATGCGGCGGGGCTATTTGTCAAGGCCATCCAGCCTGCCACGCTAAGCGCGCTGACAGACCAGATCAGACGGGAACCGGCTTTGAACACGACAGCTTCTTTCTCTCAAATGCAGTACACGCAGTACACGACAAAGCCCCTGAAAGTACGGCCTATTCAGGTGGCGGGGCAGAGCAGTAAGATGTACACGCTAATTCCTGGCAGAGCAGGATTTGGCGTGGGTAAAATCCAAGGTAAAACGGAGCAACTTTAAAAAGTTAACTAATCGCAGCGGAAAGCTATCCGTGCGTATCAAGTATCAGCAAGTTAATTTATTGTAATAAATCAATATCAGAACAAGTGTCGGAAACGGGACAGTCATGGAGAACACCTGTCACCTCTTGTAATCTTTTTAAATCCGATTATCTGCGCAATGTTGGTCGAAATTGACGCCGTAACGATTCTTGTAATACTTCTATCCTCACGCAATACTTTGTGAGCCGTTAGGATTTTGGGCCGCCGCACTTCACCCCGCGCGGTATCCGGTCCATGTTCGATCTGGTTGTCGACTCTTGTGGACCGGGGGGCCCGCCCGCCTGTCCGCCCCATTCGCCGCTTCTGGCCCATGCCCCCCGGGGCAGATTTCCAAGGTGTCCCGCATGATCGTTCGTCCCGCCAGCGCAGAGGATCGCCCCGCCATCTGGGCCATTATGGAACCGGTGATCCGCGCGGGGGAAACCTATGCCCTGGACCGGGACATGACCGAGGGCGACGCCATGGCCTACTGGCTGGGGTCGGACAAGGAAACCTTCGTGGCGGCGGAAGACGGGCAGGTTGTCGGGTCGTACTATCTGCGCCCCAACCAGCGCGGGGGCGGCCGCCATGTCTGCAACTGCGGCTACATGACCGCGGCGGCGCATGCCGGGCGTGGCATTGCCCGGACCATGTGCGCCCATTCCATGGAAATGGCGCGGCTGTGGGGGTTTCGGGCCATGCAGTTCAATTTTGTCGTCGCCACCAATGTGCGCGCGGTCGGCCTGTGGTCGGCCCTGGGGTTCGAGATCGTGGGGCGCCTGCCCCATGCGTTCGAACATCCCAGCGCGGGATTTGTTGACGCATTTGTGATGTTCCGGGACCTCGCGTAACCACGCCGCTTGCCTGGCGGGTTTTTGTCTGACACACTGTTTCCAATCCGCAACGACCGGGGCGCGGGACGCTGGTCCCTTTGCCTTGCTACGTGCCGGGCCGGGGATCATGGGTGCCGACGCATGCGGCGCAGCGCGCAAGGCCATGCGGGCCGCACCCGGCCCGGCGCCAAAAGCGGAAAAGTTCAGGCAGGAGCCCCTTGAATGGCCACACCCGTTCACACATCCGGTCCCGCCCAGCCGCCCGCCGCAGTTGCGGAGGACGGCTACCACAAGGCGCTGGGCAAGCGGCAGGTGCAGATGATCGCGATCAGCGGGGCGATCGGGACGGGGCTTTTCCTTGGGGCGGGGTCACGCCTGCAAGCGACGGGGCCGGCCCTTGCCGTGGTCTATCTGGTCTGCGGCGTTTTCTGCTTCCTGATCCTGCGCGCCCTGGGTGAACTGGCGATGTACCGCCCCACCTGCGGCAGTTTCGTATCCTATGCGCAGGAATTTCTGGGGGACCGGGCATCCTATGTCGCGGGGTGGATGTCCTTTCTAAGCTGGGCCATGACGGGCATTGTCGATATTACGGCCGTGGCGCTGTACATGCAGTTCTGGGCCCCGCTGGCCGGGGTGCCGCAATGGGTTTTCGCCCTTGGCGCGCTGTGTGTCGTCACCAGCATGAACATGGTGGGCGTCAAGTATTTTGGCGAAATGGAATTCTGGTTTTCCCTGATCAAGGTGGCGGCCCTTGCGGTGTTCCTGGTCGTGGGGGCCGTTATCCTGGGCGTGCGCGTGCCGGTAGCCGGCCACGCCACGGGCCTGCACCTGATTACCGATAACGGCGGTATTTTCCCCCATGGCGTCCTGCCCGCACTGGTGCTTGTACAGGGTGTGGTGTTTGCCTATTCGGGCATAGAAATGCTGGGCACGGCAGCGGGGGAATGCGAAAACGCGCGTGAGATCCTGCCCGGTGCCATCAACAGCGTGATCTGGCGTATCGCGCTGTTTTACGTGGGCTCCGTCGTGCTGCTGGTCTGCCTGCTGCCCTGGACGGCGTATAAAGGCGGTGTCTCGCCCTTCGTTACGTTCTTTCAGGCGCTTGGCGTGCCGGGGGTGGATACGGCTATGAACCTCGTGGTGCTGACAGCCGCCCTGTCCAGCCTGAATTCGGGCCTGTATTCCACCGCCCGTGTGCTGCGCGCCCTGGCCCTTGGCGGGTCCGCCCCGCGCTTTCTCGCCTACATGAACCGCCAGTCCGTGCCGTCGGCCGGGATTTTCCTGACTGTTTCAATCTATCTGCTGGGGGTGGTGCTCAATTATATCGTGCCCGCGCAGGTGTTCGAGATTGTGCTGAACATTTCCGCTTTGGGCATTATCAGCACCTGGGGGTTCATTCTGGCCAGCCAGATCGCCTATCGCCGCGCGGTCAGGCGTGGGGCGGCCCCACCCAGCCCGTTCCGCATGCCGGGTGCGCCCTTTACCGCCTGGCTGACGCTTGGGTTTCTGGCCGCCGTTCTGGTGCTGATGGCGTTCGATTACCCCGATGGCACGTTGACCATTGCCCTGAGCCCCATCCTGGCGGTGCTGATGGTGATCGGCTGGAAGCTGATCCGGCACAAGCCGCCCGTTCTCATGCCCGAGACCGTGCCCTCCATCGAACTGACCCGCCGCGTGCTGGAGCAGGGCCGGTCCTGAGCCCTGCGTGCTTCTCTCCTAATCCAGATGCAGGGCGCGGGCCAGGAAGGGGGCGGTGCGGCTTGCGGCGTTGCGCGCAACCGTGGCAGGGGGGCCTGCGGCAACGATCGTGCCACCCTTGTCGCCCGCACCGGGGCCGATATCGATCACCCAGTCGCCGCGCGCCACCAGCCGCATGTCGTGTTCGGCGACAATGACCGTGTTCCCGCCTTCCACCAGTTCCTGCAAATGCGCCATCAGTCGGTCCACGTCCGAGGGGTGCAGCCCGGTCGTGGGTTCGTCCAGCACATACAGCACATGCCCGCGCCGCTGTTTTTGCAGCTCCGTCGCCAGTTTGATGCGTTGGGCTTCCCCCCCTGACAGTTCGGTCGCGGGCTGGCCCAGGCGCAGATAGCCCAGCCCGCCCTTGCGCAAGGTGGACAGGCAGGCAAATGGTCCGGGCTGGTCTTCGAAGAACGTGCAGGCCTGATCGACCGTCATGCCCAGGATATCGGCTATGGAACGGTCCTGGTATTTGACGTCCAGCACCTCTGGCCGGTAGCGGCTGCCATGGCAGACCGGGCAGGGTGCGTAGACGCTGGGCAGGAACAGCAGTTCGACCATGACCGAACCCGCCCCTTCGCAGCGCGGGCAGCGGCCTTTTGCCAGGTTGAACGAAAACCACCCGGCATCATACCCGCGCGCGCGGGCAAGCTCCGTGCGGGCAAAGAGCTTGCGCACCATGTCGAACAGGCCGGTATAAGTGGCAAGGTTGGAGCGCGGCGTGCGGCCGATGGGTTTCTGGTCGATCACCACCAGGCGGCTTATGCCCTCCAGCCCCGAGACCACGCGGCCTTCGGGGTGGGTTTCGGCGGCGCGGGGGGCCTGGGTCGTGTCTTCTTCCGCATCAGCCGTGGGCAGGGCCTGGCCCAGGGCGCGCGCGACGATGGTGGTCAGGGCGTGGCTGACCAGCGAAGACTTGCCCGAGCCCGAAATACCCGTGACAGAGGTAAACGTGCCCAGCGGAAAAGCCGCTTCCAGCCTGTGCAGGTTGTTCCATTCGATATCGGCCAGGCGCAGCCAGCCCTTGGGCGTGCGCGGGGTGTGGGACACCGGTTCGGGGCTTGCGAACACGTAATGCCGGGTGCGGGAATCCGCTACGTCGCGCAGGCCTTCGGGCGGGCCGGAATACAGCACCTGTCCGCCGCGCTCACCCGCCTGCGGGCCGACATCGACAATCCATTCCGCCTGGCGGATGACATCGAGGTTGTGTTCGACCAGGAACAGTGAATTGCCCGCCGCGCGCAACCGGTCGAGTGCCGCCAGCAAGGCCTGGGTATCGGCCGGGTGCAGGCCGGATGAGGGTTCGTCCAGCACATAGACCACGCCGAACAGGCTGGAATGGATCTGCGTGCCAAGCCGCAGGCGCTGGTATTCCCCGGGCGAGAGGGTTTGCGCCCCCCGGTCCATTTGCAGGTAGCCAAGCCCGAGCTGGTCCAGCACGTCGATCCGCGCGATGATATCCGCGGCAATACGTCGGGCGGCAATGGCTGTTGCGTCATCATCCGCGCTGTCGGGCGTGTGGGCCACCGGGGCCAGAATTGAGGCAATGCGTTCGAGCGGCAGGGCCCCCAGTGTTGCGATATTCATGCCCGAAAACGTCACCCGCAGGGCGTCGGGGTTCAGCCGCTGGCCGTGGCAGAGCGGGCAGTCCGCCGAGATCATGAAGGATTCCGCCCGCTTGCGCATGGTCGCACTTTGCGAATTGGCGAAAGTCTGCGTCACGTAGCGGCGTGCACCCGAGAACGTGCCTTGGTAGGCGGGTTCCAGCCCCTTGGCGATGGCACGCTGCACCTGCTCATGCGTAAAGCCGGGGTAAACCGGCACGGTGGGCGTTTCATCCGTGAACAGGATCCAGTCCCGCGTCTTGGCGGGCAGGTCGCGCCAGGGGCAGTCGACATCGATGCCCAGCGTGATCAGGATATCGCGCAGGTTCTGCCCCTGCCACGCGGTGGGCCACGCCGCCACCGCCCGGTCGCGGATCGAAAGGCCGGGGTCGGGCACGAGGGATGCCTCGGTCACGTCATGCACGCGGCCCAGACCGTGGCAGCGCGGGCAGGCCCCCATGGGGGTGTTGGCCGAAAAGGCTTCGGCTTCCAGCCGGGCAAGGCCGGGCGGATAGGTGCCCGCGCGCGAATACAGCATGCGCAGCAGGTTCGACAGCGTAGTGATACTGCCGACCGACGACCGGCTGGAACTGCCGCCGCGCTGCTGTTGCAGGGCAATGGCCGGGGGCAGGCCATCCACCGTATCCACATCGGGGACCGGCATCTGCTGGAACAGCCGCCGCGCATAGGGGGAGACGGATTCCAGATAACGGCGCTGCGCTTCGGCATACAGGGTGCCAAAGGCCAGGGAGGACTTGCCCGAGCCCGAAACGCCGGTGAACACCACCATCGTGTCACGCGGGACATCGACATTGACATCGCGCAGATTATGCTCACGCGCGCCACGCACCCGGACAAAGCCGGCCTTGTCCACGGGCCGCGTGCCCAAATCGCGCGTGTCGGAATTCTGTGTCATCAAGCTGCTCCAGATCGAACCTGGGCGCAGTCTAGCGTGCTACGGCGCGCCTGACTGTAGGATCTGGCAAAAAATCATCGCAGCATGAATTATGGCATGGCGGCACCCCCTCACGCGCGGGCCGCTTCCTTTCATGTAAGGGTGCGCGCCGGGCTATGTCTGCATCAGAAACCGCGTGTCGTTGCGGATCATGTCTTCGAGGAATTTCGACACTATGCGGATGCGGGGCAGGCCATCGAGTTCATCGTGAATGCCCAGATAAATGGAGCGCTCCGCCCGGGCGACGGTTTTCATGACCGAGACCAGCCTTTTATCGGGCTCGGCGGAAAAGGATGGCAGGAATGCCAGGCCGGCACCATGAGCCGCCGCCGCCTGCTGTGCCAGCATGGACGAGGACCGAAACACCACACGCGGGTTCTTGATGACATCGAGCAGCCAATGCACTTCGCGAATCTGGATCAGGTCTTCCACATAATCCACGAAGTCATGGTTCTTGAGATCCGCCATGGTTCTGGGCACGCCCCTGCGGGCCAGGTAATCGGGTGACGCGTACAGGAAGAGGGAGAATTTTCCTATCGGCTTGATGGTCAGCCGGGGGCCGCTGATCGGCACGAAAGACAGGCTGATATCCGCTTCCCGCCGGGTCAGGTTCAGGATCATGGGGGATGTCACCAGTTCGACCATCAGCCCGGGGTGGTTTGCTGAAAGGTCGCCTATGCGGCAGGCGACGTACTGGCTGCCGATCCCCTCCATCATGGCAATCCGCACGCAGCCCGTTGCGGCGCCGTTGCCATCCAGCCCCAGGGCGATCTCGTTCGCGTGGGACTGTATGGCTTCCGCCTTGGGCAGCAGCCATTCGCCCGCCTTGGTCAGGGTAAAGCCACTGGCCGAGCGATCGAACAGCCTGAGTTCCAGCGCGCGTTCAAGCTCCGCAATCCGGCGGGAGACCGTGGCTGTGTCCACCTTCAATCTTCTGGCTGTGGGAGTAAGGCGGCCCTGGCGACTGAGTTCAAGAAAAATCCGCAAATCGTTCCAGTCGAAGGTCACAGCCCACCGCCTTTCGTAGATCCTCTCCCACAGGATCAACTGCCCGGCCTATTTTCCTATAGGGGAAAATCGCGGTATCTCGCCAAAATATAGAGGTTGACGGCGTTCGCGGTCAATCTGGAGACGGAACACATCGAAACGATTGTAATAGCCCACGACATCCTGAAACTGCTTCTGCTCGATACAGTCATCCAGATTGATGGTGGCGTAAAGGAGCCCTTCCTCGGATCGGGGGGCGCCGATCATGCGCCCGTCGGGGCCGATGATCATGGATACCGCGCGCGGTGTTTCACGCAGGGCCCGTTCGGCATCGGCCGATAACCGGCCCACATCGTTGATCGCGGCGTCATCCAGCACGCCCGATGCGACGATGGTAAAGCATTTGGCTTCAAAACTATGGGCGCCGCAGCGTATCCTTATGGCTTCGGCAATATCGTATCCCGCGCCATCGCCGGGCAGGCGCGTGGGCCAGACAGGCGGGAAGCATGCGGTATGCAGTTGCTCGCCCTGGGCCATCAGCGCGTAACGGGCCAGCGGATTGGTGTTTTCACCACATATCAGCCCGCCGATCCGCCCGATGGGGGTCTGGACCACGCGCAGGCCCGCGCCGTCTCCGGGGGTCCAGACCATCTTTTCATAATAGGTGGGAACCAGTTTGCGATGATGGTTCAGTACGCTGCCATCGTCACCGATCAGCAGCGTGCTGTTCCACAGGCAGCCCACCGACATATCGGTCCCTTCCGTAAAACCCATCTGCACAATAAGGCCAAGGCGGCTCGCCGCTTCCCGGATGGCGATGATTTCAGGACCATCCGCGCGGATCGCGACCTTGGCGAACGTCTGGAAGAAGTCATGGGTCACGATGGGTGCGGCAAGGGCTGTCCAGATCGGAAAGCCCGAAAGATAGCTTTCAGGAAACACGATGAAGGACGCGCCATGCAATGCGGCTTCTTCCATCAGGGATATGGCCTTTTCAACGCTCTGGGACGGCTGCATCCAAACGGGTGCGGCATGCGCTGCGGCCACGGATATCGGGCGGGCGGCTTCCATGACAAATCTCCTTTATTCTGTCTCCTGAAAACAATTTCTCAAATCCGGTTGCGATCCTAGATCGAATTTTTGCATCGCGTCTTGCAAAAATACAGCATTCCGATATCGATACGATTTGTATATGATAAAGTAAATTCACTGAATAAAGGGATAACCAAATGCTGGATTATCCACGCGAAAGTAAACAGGCACCGCAAAAGGCCGGCAAGGGCCCCGATATTATTCTCGTGTCATCCGTATCCGTGGCATATTACGGCTTTCTTTTTGCAGGAATACTTGTCCCGGCCATGCTGGCAAGTCCTGCCGTTCTGGGCATTCCCTGGTCGTTCCTTCTTGGTGCGTCCCTGCTGATCTTCCTGATCGTGTCCACAGGGATCTATGTTCTCGTCTCGAACGCGCAGGATGGGCACCACGATGGATAACACCCAGATCAACCCCATCTCCTTGGAATTCTTCCTTGTCTTTGTGCTTATAACGCTTGGCGTTACGTACTGGGCGGCCCGGCGGTCGCGCAGCAGTTCCGAATTCTATACCGGTGGCGGCAACATGTCCGCCTTGGGAAACGGCCTTGCCATCGCCGGCGATTTCATGTCCGCGGCAGCCCTTCTGGGCGTTTCCGCCATGATCACCCAGGTCGGGTTTGACGGCATGCTCTACGGTATCGGCTTCGTGTCGGGCTGGCCTATCGTCCTGGCCCTGGTGGCCGAGAGATTGCGCCGCCTGGGCCGGTTCACTTTTGCCGACGCCTTGTCCACACGCGTGTCCGAACGGCCGATCCGCATTTTTTCCGCGCTATCGTCCCTGATTGTCATTGCGTTTTATCTGATCGCCCAAATGGTTGGGGCGGGCCAGCTTGTGCAACTGCTTTTCGGGCTGAACTACAATGTGGCCATCGTTTTTGTCGGCGGGCTTATGGTCTGTTACGTCATTTTCGGCGGTATGCTGGCCACAAGCTGGGTCCAGATCATCAAGGCCGTTCTGCTGTTGTGCGGCACGGCCCTTGTCGCCGGCCTGACCCTGGCGCGGTTCCATTTCAGCCTGGGCGAACTGCTGGGAACGGCGGTTGCCATTCACCCGCATCATGCGGCCATTCTGGCCCCCTCCGCCCTCAGCCGTGACCCGGTTTCCGGCCTGTCGCTGGGCATTGCGCTCATGTTCGGAACATCCGGCCTGCCGCATATACTCATGCGGTTCTTTACCGTTCCCGATGTGAAGACCGCGCGGGTTTCCATATTCTACGCCTGTCTGTTCAACGGTGTCTTTTTCCTGATGGTCTTTATTATCGGGTTCGGCGCCATCGGCCTGGTCATGCCCAATCCGGCCTTCCATACCGTATCGGGGGCCCTGCGCGGCGGAGCGAACATGGTCACCATGCACCTGGCTTACGCCGTGGGTGGCAGCGCGCTCATGGGGTTTATTTCCGCCATTGCCTTTGCAACCATTCTGGCCGTCGTGGCTGGCCTGACCCTTTCGGGCGCATCCACGATTTCGCATGATCTTTATGCGTGTCTTGTCGGCAGCAAAAGCGAAAAACACGAACTTGCCGTCATGCGCGCGGCTACCCTGGTCATTGGGGGCGCGGCCATCGCACTGGGCATCATTTTTCGCAACCAGAACGTGGCCTATATGGTCGGGCTTGCCCTTTCCATTGCGGCCAGCGCGAATTTTCCCGTCCTGCTGCTTGCCCTGCGCTGGGACGGCATTACGACAGCGGGCGCGTTATATGGCGGCATTATCGGGCTGGTTTCCGCATTCGGGCTGACACTTCTGGGGCCGTCCGTCTGGGTGAAAACGCTCAACCATCCAGCGGCCGTGTTCCCGTGGGATCCGCCGGCCATCTTTACTGTCCCGCTGACATTTGTCGCAATAATCGCGATCTCTTTATACACGAAACAAAAATAACAACGCCCGATACCAGGCGAAAAAAAGCAAAACCGCAAACATCACCAATTTTGGAGGGAATGTCCATGTGCATGCACCTGGCGCGCAGATACGGCTGTGTCATGACATCTGCATCCGTGTCTGTTCTGTTCATGTTTTCTGTCTCCAATGCACAGGATATCGCGAAAACCCCCGCGCCTCCGGGGGAGAACATCATGGTATTGGGGAAGAAAAACCTTTCGGACGAGAAAAACGCCCCGCGTTTCACGGACCCGGGGGTTCCGGCCCTGGTGCCCGCGATCAATACGCCTGGCGGTATTCCCAACGTACCATCGGTCAATGGGGATAAACCGGCAAAGCAGCCTTTTTTATTCACGCTTCATGCCGAACCCATCATGAAAACCGGCGACTTTCTTGCCAGCAAGGGTGTTTATTTCAGCGGATGGAACGTATCGCAATTTGCGGGAATACCCAGCGGTGGCAGCAACCATGGCACATTCTTCAATGAAAACGCAGCCGTCGGCATCGACCTGGATATGCACAAGCTTGTCGGCATTCCGGGGGCCAAGATTCATTTCCTGACCGATGAAATCGCGGGCCAGGGCCATGCGGGGGACTTTACCGGCACAAACTGGGGATATCTGTCCTGGTATGGCAACCATGACGGCTTTCACCTGCGCGAATTCACCTGGGATCAATCCCTGTTCAATGACCACCTGTTCATTCTGGCTGGCCGGTCGAATCCGAAAACCGGTGAATTCGAAGGCTCGGAACTTTACTGCATGTATTCCGCCTTCATGTGCTCCATTGCCCCGGCCCTGTCCGTGAACGGGTCCCTGCCCGGTGCGCCCACATCAACCTGGAGCACGCGATTTCTCATAAAGCCGACAAAGGAGACCTATATCAAGGCCGGCATATGGGAGGTGGAGCCATGGCTCAACGCCGTGCCCCATAATTCCTGGCCTGGCGATGACTGGGGTTTCGACAAGGCCAAGGGCGAATATATTCCGGTGGAAGGCGGTTACAGAACCAATTTTTCCAACGATCTTTATCCACGCGCCTACGATATGGGATTTGTCTACGATACGGCTGTGTATTCCGACCCGCTACACAATACCAGCGGCCGCGATCGGGCGGTCTACGGGGGCACGGCACAGTCGCGTCGGGGGCGGACCACCTTCTACCTGCAGGCACAGCAGATGGTGTGGAAGCCCGAGCGCAAGGGAACGCGTGGCCTGATCCTGTTTGGCGCGGCCAACTTTTCCACCTCCGGAGAACAGAATATAAAAAATGGTTTCGTGCTCGGGGCTTTTGACTGGGGCCCGTTCGCGGCCCGACCGCGGGATTATATGGGGTTTGTCGTCCAGTCGTTCGTATGGAACCGCCAGCTTGTCAAATACATGGATGAAAAGTTCGCGCAGGTCCAGCCTGGCTCGAAATGGGGCAGCACGGAAACAATGCTGGAATTCAATTATGGTTTCAATGTAGCGCCGGGCGTCGTTCTTTCCCCCTATCTCGAATATATCTGGCACCCGGACCAACTGGGGTTCCAGAAGCTCAGGCCCGAGATCAGAACGGCCATGCAATGCGGCCTGACCCTGAACATGCAGATCAACCCGGCCTTGGGCCTGCCACTGCTGGCCCGGGTACGAAACTGACGCCGCGCGCAGAAATGTCATGGAATTGTCTTCGTGCCAGGGGGACAGGCCATAAGGATTCTGTGCCGTTCTGGCAGGCGAGCTGACGGCACGGAACCAGCCCGCACCCGCAGGCGTTCGCCCTGGCGGGTGGATCAACTGCGGGACGGACTCGATTTCGGGCCGGCCTGCACGCTCTTCTATCGCTATTGCGAAGTAAAGGGGGTAGAAACGTCGTTCACCCAGATGGAAGATCCATATGATGAGCGTTCGCCAGCCTATCGCTTCACCCAGGGTGGATCAGTTCCTCCGCATGTGCCCCCCGGCCCAGGGAGGAGGACATTTTGATCGTGACCAGGACCGTATTTGAACGGCCCTGCCACCGGGCCCGCCACATGCCGGGTCCTGATGATCTTCCCGCTTTTCAACGCAAGCTCGTTCTGGAACTATAAGGAGACCTGCGACCTGGCGGGCGCGCGTTACCCGGCCGCACCCCTCGGGCTGATTACCGTGGCGGCCCTGCTCCCCCAGAACTGGGAGATCAGGCTGGTCAACCGCAATACCGAGCATTTGAGCGATGACGATCTGGGCTGGGCCGATCTGGTGATGACCGGCGGCATGCTGCCCCAGAGAAACGACGCCCTGCACCTGATCGAACTCTGCCGGGGGCTGGGCAAGCCGGTGGTGATTGGTGGCCCCGATGTCACGTCCAGCCCGGCTCTCTACAGTGCCGCGAACTTCCAGGTTCTGGGGGAGGCGGAGGAGATCATGGGCGACTTTATCGCGGCGTGGAACGGCGGTGCCACCGAAGGCGTGTTCGAAGCGCCGATGGGCAAGACCGACGTGACCCGCAGCCCGCTGCCCCGCTTCGATCTGCTGAAGCTGGACCAGTACCTGCATGTCGGTATCCAGTTTTCACGCGGGTGCCCGTTCAGTTGCGAATTCTGCGATATTATCGAACTCTATGGCCGGGTGCCGCGCACCAAGACGAACGAACAGGTTCTGGCTGAACTCGACGCCCTGTACGCCCTGGGCTATCGGGGCCATGTCGATTTTGTCGATGACAATCTGATCGGCAATAAAAAGGCGCTCAAGAAATTCCTGCCGGAACTGAAAAGCTGGCAGGAGAAAAAGAAGTTTCCGTTCGAATTTTCGACTGAAGCCTCCATCAACCTCGCAGACGATACAGATCTGCTGCGGGGCCTGTCGGAGACCAATTTCTTTGCCGTGTTCATCGGGATCGAAAGCCCGGATACGGACACGCTGGTCATGGCGCAGAAAAAGCAGAATACCCGGCGCAGCCTGCAACAAAGTGTCGAGAAGATCTATGAAGCCGGGATTTTCGTGAATGCGGGCTTCATTGTCGGCTTCGACAGCGAAAAAAACAGCGTCGCGGCAGGCATGATCGCATGTATCGAGGATACGGCCATTCCGGTCTGCATGGTCGGCCTGCTTTATGCCCTGCCCACAACGCAGCTCACCCGCCGCCTGCTGGCCGAAGGGCGCCTGTTCTCGGGCAGTGAGCAGACGCAATCAGGGGACCAGTGCACCGCGGGGCTGAACTTCGAGACAAAGCGGCCACGCCGGGACGTGCTGAACGACTATCGCACGGTGCTCAAGGGCATTTACGACCCCGCCGCCTATTTCGACCGTGTCCGTCGGCTGGGCCGGATGCTCAGGCGCGAGCGCGGTCACAAGATGATACGCGGCGATCTGCGCAGCTTTTTCCGGCTGGTTTTTCGCATTCACCGTGCGGGGCCGGGAACGGCCGGGCAGTTCTGGCGCATGATGCTGGACTGTGCGCGGCATAACCCGAAAGCGCTGCCCTATGTGGTCATGACCAGTGCGCTGTATCTGCATCTCGGCCCGTTCGCGCGGCAGGTCGTGGGTGAGATCGACCAGGAGATCAGCGATGTCGATGCAGGCCGGTGGCACGCCCCACCCATCGTGCAACAGCCCGCCGAACCGGCCTTCATGCCGGCCTGACGGGGCTGGAACGACATAGCCGATCACCAGGGGTATGATGCAGGGAGAAGTACCGGCTTGCTCCCTGCACCTGAATTCTACCAAGATCTGTTTTGGAAAGCCGATTTTCCACAGCGACCTGCGCCACCCGATCCAGCCCCGCAAACGTCCCCAAACTGTGCTCATGCCCGACCAATCGCACGTGCTTTTCCTTGTAATGTTATCGGTGACGGTGCTGCTCCCCGTAACCTGGCTGCCGATCTGGTTTCAGGATCGGCAGCACAAAGCCGTTTTCTGGAGCATGATCGCTGCCCTGACCTTTGGTGGCAGCATGATTTGCCGTGTGGCGCTGCCATTTCTGCCGGCTATCGCCATAGCAAATGCCGGAGTTTTGATCGCCCATAGCCTGATATGGATGGCCTGCCGTTCCCTGCGCAAGCGGCCGCCGGTGTTCGGCCTGATCGTCACGCCCGCGATCATCTGGCTCGGTCTTTGCCTGCTGCGCTCCTTCCAGGCGGATGTGAACCTCCGCGTCTTTGTCTTTGGCCTGCTCGCTGCCATCCTGAATGGGCTTGCGATGCGCGAAGTCTGGCTGATCCGACGCGGGAGCCGCGTCGTAAAGGGCTGGCTGCTGGGGGTGCTGGGCATCGAAGGTATCGTGAAGCTGGCATGGGGAATCTGGGCTTTGACCCAGCCGGTCGATAGCGGGCTGGTCTTCTCGGCGATCCCCGGCTTCATACCCATGCTGGTCGGCATAACCGGGTTTATCCTGCTTCTCGGCCCTGCCCTTGTGGCGTTGGACAAGGAGCTTTCAGACCTTCGCCAGCACGACGCCGCCAGGCAGGACTTCATGACCGGCGTTGGCAATCGCCGTTACCTGGAAGAAACGCTGGAGGAGTATTTTGACCGCGCGGTCCAGCGCGGGCAGCCTTTGTCGCTGATCATGGTCGATGCCGATCGTTTCAAGGAATACAACGATCTTTATGGCCACCCTGCCGGTGATCGGTGTCTTCAGGCATTGGTCGGGGTGCTCAAGCTCTGTTGCCGGTCAGGTGATGTCGTCGGACGGTACGGGGGAGAGGAATTTGCGGTGCTGCTTCCGCAGACCGGTGCAAAGGGCGCTCTGGCCCTCGCGCAGAGGATGCTTGCCGAAGTCCGGGCATTGCGGCTTGAGCACGCCAGGGCTCCCAACGGGATCGTCACGATCAGTCTTGGCGTTGCTTCGACGCACGACACTATCGCGCAGATGACGCCAGCCAGCCTGATCAAGATGGCCGACCTGGCCCTATACAATGCCAAGCATGAGGGCCGCGATCGGGCCAGCATGACCGTGCCAGAAGGCACTGTACCGCCAAATTTTCATGAAGACGGGCCCGAGCACGACACAAGCCCTTACGCCGCCACCGATTACGGCCCCTATAGCGGGACCAGTGCACCACGCTGACAGGCCGCAACGTGTCCTTCAGCGCGTGACGCCTGTCCTGCGCCGTCGTGCCAGCCGCGCGCTTTCGGCGGGGTGCGGGCAGGGGTGCCCGGTCAGGCGACGGCCTTGGGGCGGAAGCGCGCGGTGGTGACGTCGCAATCGTATAGCGCGGCCATCTCGCACGGTGCGGAGGCCAGTTCGTTGACGGCGTCGAGAATGCGCTGAACCTTTGCGTCATCCATCAGCACGCTGAAATTCAGGCGCGTCCAGCCCGGCTTTTCGATTTCCTGGCCCGAAAGAATCGTGTTGCGGATATGAGCGGATTCCGTCTCGTCGATCCCGAGCAGCCGATGGGCGTAGGGACCGGCACAGGCGCATCCGCCCCGAACCTGAATGCCGTAATGGTCCGACAGCATGCGGGTAAAGAGCTGCTGATGGATGAAACCGCCTTCCTTGAGATTGCGGACGCGGAAGGAGAAGATCGGAAGCGCGCGGGCAGTCGGGTGTCCGATGATCTCGATAGCCGGATTGCCGCGCCATGCGGCAAGTGCGCGTTCGCGCAATTCGGCATTGCGCTGCGCCATGTAGGCATCGCCAATGACATCCTTGACGATGAAGGCAAGGGCCGAGCGGATATCACCGATGACGTTCGGCGTGCCGCTTTCCTCGCGGGAGGCAAGGCAGGAGGAATAGTCATGCGTCCAGGGTGAGACGAAGCGTACCGTGCCGCCGCCCGGCAGGACCGGGCTGTGGCGCGAGACCGCGGCATTGCGCACGATCAGCACGCCCGACGCCGCCGGACCCCCGATGAATTTGTGGCACGACACGACAACGGCATCCTTTTCGAACGGCGTGCCGGGCTGCATGTCGATCGGGCAGTAGGGCCCGGCCCCTGCATAGTCCCAGATTGCAAGGGCACCGTGGCGCTTGAGCATGGCAGTTACGGCGTTGACGTCCGTCAGGATACCCGTGACGTTCGAGGCGGCGGAAAAGGAGCCGACTTTCAGGCTATGCTCCGGGCAGGACTTCAGGGCGGCTTCAAGTGCCGCCATATCCGGACCGCCCCCGGCAGCTTCGGGAATCTCCACGATCCGCGCACCGCTTTCGCGCCAGGGCAGGATGTTGGAATGGTGCTCGTAAGGGCCGATGAAGACGCTCGGCTGCTGGCCCGCGTTGCAACGTGCGGGGATTTCAAGCAGATGCACCAGCCGGTTCAGCCCGGCGGTTGCGCCATTGCCCATGAAAATGGTCGTGAATTTTTCGGCCGGCGCGTTGCACAGGCGCGCAATCGTGGCGCGCGCACTGCTGCGCAGCCGCGTCATATACGCGCCGCAGAACGAGGCCTCGGTATGGCTGTTGGCGTAGTAGGGCAGGATCTCGTCCATGACGAACGTCTCGACCTGACGCAGCGCACGGCCCGAGGCGACGTAATCGGCATAGAGCAGCGACTGCGTGCCGAACGGCGTGTCGAATTTCGCGCCATCCCCGATCACACCTTTCGCAAGCGCTGCCAGGCCCTGACTGCGAAGAGCCTGCCCGAACCGGTCGAGAATGGATGTGCTGTCGTCAAGGGTGCCGATCGTTTCCATGGTGTGAATTTCAGTCCGTTACGGTGCCGTCATTGTGTGATGAAGGAACGATAGACCGGGGGAGACGGCAAAAACTGCCATTTTTTTTGATGGAAATAACTCATTTTGTTGTCATATGATGCGATATGGCTAGAAAACTCGATCAAACAGACAGGGCGATCCTTCGAATCCTCCAGAAACAGGGTACGCCCTCGCAGCGCGAACTCGCCGAAAAGGTGGGGCTTTCGCAGAATGCGTGCTGGCGAAGGCTGAATGCGCTGCGCGAAGATGGCGTGATCGCGCATGACACGGTGCGACTGAACGCGGCGGCACTCGGTCTTGGCCTTACGGTATTCGTCCTGATGCGGACGCGGCATCATTCACGCGAATGGTTCGAAATGTTTCGGAAGGTCGTCAGTGCGATTCCGAACATCGTTGATTTTTACAGGATCGCGGGAGAATACGATTATCTGCTCAAGGTCGTGGCCTGCGACATGAACGATTTCGATCGGGTCTATCAGCAGATCATCAACAAGGTGGAACTGGACGGCGTTACCTCATACATGACCATGGAGACACTGGCGGATAACAGGGATCTGCCAGTCTAGCCCAGCAACTGGCGATCAAACGAGAGGCTGCCTATCGGGCCGGGGCCGGTTACGCCCATTATGACTGAATCAGGGAATTCGGGCGCATCGCCATGCGAAGCGACAAGGCCCATACCCCGGGTGACGGGGCATGGGAAATTGCCCGGGATCAGCCAAGCTTTTTCTCGGCCGCCTTGGCAAACAGGGCGGAAATCGCATTTTGCGCTTCGGTCTGGATCGCCTTGAGATGCGCCTCGCTCTTGAAGCTTTCAGCGTAGATTTTATAGACGTTTTCCGTGCCCGACGGGCGGGCGGCAAACCAGCCATCCTTGGCCGAAACCTTCAGCCCGCCAATGGCCGCCCCGTTACCGGGCGCGTGGGTCAGGGTGCTGACGATCGGCTCCCCCGCCAGTTCGGTCATGCCGATCTGCTCGGGCGACAGGTTTTTCAGAATAGCCTTCTGTTCCGGGTCGGCCGGGGCGTCGATACGTGCGTAGTATGGCGTGCCGAGGCGTTTGGTCATGTCCTCATACGCGGCTCCGGGGGTACGCCTGGTGCGGGCCGTGATCTCGGCTGCCAGCAGGCCAAGGATGATGCCGTCCTTGTCCGTGCTCCAGACCGTGCCTGCACGCCGCAGGAAGGACGCGCCGGCACTTTCTTCCCCACCAAAGCCCAGCGTGCCCTGGTGCAGACCATCAACGAACCACTTGAATCCGACTGGCACTTCCACCAGCTTGCGGCCGATTTCCCTGGCTACGCGGTCGATCATGCTGCTGCTGACCACCGTCTTCCCCACACCCGCACCAGCACTCCAGTTTTCGCGGTTGCTGAACAGGTATTCAATCGCGACGGCCAGATAGTGATTGGGGTTCATAAGCCCGTATTGGCCCGACACGATGCCATGGCGGTCGGCATCGGTATCGTTGGCAAAGGCAATGTCGAACCTGTCCTTCATCCCGACCAGACGCGCCATGGCGTAGGGGGAAGAACAGTCCATGCGGATCTGCCCGTCCCAGTCGGCGGTCATGAAGCGAAAGGTCGGATCAATGTCCTTGCTGACGATGGTGGCGTTGATGCCGTATTTGTCGATGATCGGCTGCCAGTAATCCACCGCGGCCCCACCCAGCGGATCGATGCCGATGGACACGCCGGAGTCACGGATGGCATCCATGTCCACCACGGCCGCCAGGTCATCCACATACGGGGTGATGTAGTCATGGCGCTTGGTGGTGGGAGCCTTCAGCGCCTCTTCCAGGCTGACGCGCTTCACGCCGTCCATGTGCCTGGTCATGTAGGCGTTGGCCGCATCTTCCACCACCTTGGTGATGTCGGTATCCGCCGGGCCGCCATGGGGAGGATTGTATTTGTATCCGCCGTCTTCCGGGGGGTTGTGAGATGGCGTAATCACCACGCCATCGGCCAGGTCGCTGCTGCGATCGCGGTTATAGGTGAGGATCGCGTGGGAGATAACCGGCGTGGGGGTATAGCCATCCCGCGCATCGATGCGGACGTCCACCCCATTGGCTGCGAATACTTCCAGCGCGGATTTCAGCGCAGGCCGTGACAGCGCGTGGGTATCAATGCCGATGAAAAGCGGCCCGGTAATGCCCGCCCTCTTGCGGTAGTCGGCAATCGCCTGGCTGATTGACAGAATGTGGTTTTCATTGAAGCTGGTGGCCAGCGAGGATCCACGATGCCCCGACGTGCCAAACGCCACACGTTGCGCTGCAATGGCAGGATCGGGCTTGCGGGTATAATAGGCGTCAAGCAGGGCGTCGATATTGACAAGACGGTCCGGATCGACCGGTTTGCCGGCAAATGGGCTTATGCTGGGCATTGACTGCTCCCGAAATACGATAGGCAAAAGCGTATATTCTATCCATTTCCTTACAAGCCGATATCGACAGCGTCCACCCGTGCATCGCCCTACGCAAGATGGCCTGACGGCACAGGGAACGTTTTATGCGGACAGATACCCAATGGGGGGCACCCGAAAATTCCGCCCTGGCATGTCCGCTCGATTGACGGGGCATGGGCTCTCATATATTCAACAAATGGTGATTAAACTGGTGCCGGTCGTTGCGGTGCGGGATCGGGTTTGGGGGAGCGTTCTCACGCGTCGGGCAACGGTGCGGCGTGTGGTCTCACCATGCCGATTTTTTGCGCCTTGCGATAGCATCGTTCCGAAACTGACAGGATAGCATGAACATTCACGAGTACCAGGCGAAGGCGATCCTGAAGTCGTTCGGGGTGCCGGTGCCGCAGGGGCATGTCGCCCATTCGCCGGTCGAGGCAAAGGAGATTGCAAAATCCCTGCCGGGCGATGTGTTCGTTCTCAAGGCCCAGATCCATGCCGGGGGGCGTGGGGCAGGGCATTTCGTGGGTGAACCCGCCAGTGGCGGCGTGCGGATCGTGCGCAGCGCGGCGGAGGCGGAACGTGTCGCCTGCGAGATGATGGACCGCGTTCTCGTCACCCGCCAGACCGGGCCTTCGGGGCGTCTGGTGCGCAGGCTGTATGTGGAGGCCGGCTGCGCCATCGCGCGCGAACTTTATCTGTCGCTGCTGATCGACCGCGCAACTCGCAGTCTTGTCATTGTCGCCTCCCCCGATGGCGGCATGGATATCGAAGATGTCGCGGCCAGAACGCCCGAGCGTATCCTGCGTGTGGCAGTCGATACCGGGCTGGGGCTTATGGACTACCAGGCGCGCAATCTGGCCGTGGGGCTTGGCCTGTCGGGGCGGCTGATCCAGTCCTTCGCGGCCTTGGTGCGCGCGGCCTGCAACGCCTTTGCCAGGCTTGACGCCGCCCTGATCGAAATCAACCCGCTGGTGGTGACCGAAGGGGGCGACCTTCTGGCCCTGGATGCGAAAATGGGCTTTGACGACAATGCCCTGTTCCGCCACGCCGATATCGAGGAACTGCGTGACGAGAACGAGGAAGACCCGCGTGAGGTCGAAGCCTCGCGCTTCGGCCTGTCCTATGTCGGGCTGGACGGCACGATCGGCTGCATGGTGAACGGGGCGGGGCTTGCCATGGCCACCATGGATATCATCCACGCACAGGGGGAAGCCCCGGCCAACTTCCTCGATGTCGGGGGTGGGGCCACGCGTGAACGTGTTACGGCGGCGTTTCGCATCCTGCTGGCGGACCCGCAGGTGGAAGGCGTGCTGGTCAATATTTTCGGCGGCATCATGCGCTGCGACCTGATCGCCCAGGCCGTGATCGCCGCCTGTGGCGAAGTGGGGCTGAAAATGCCGCTGGTCGTAAGGCTGGCGGGCACCAATGTGGAGGAAGGACAGGCCATGCTCGAAGCATCCGGCCTGCCTGTCACGGTCGCACAGGATCTGGGGGATGCCGCGCGCAAGATCGTGGCCGCCGTCCGCGCGCGGAGGACTGTCTGATGGCTATTCTGGTCAATCACGAAACACGAGTGCTGACACAGGGCTTTACCGGTGCGCAGGGTACGTTCCATGCCCAGCAGGCTTTGGCCTGCGGCACGCGCATGGTGGGCGGGGTGACGCCGGGCAAGGGGGGGGCCACGCATCTGGGCCTGCCGGTGTTCGACACCATGGCCCAGGCGGTGGATGCGACCGGGGCCACGGCCAGCGTGATCTATGTTCCGCCCGCCGGGGCGGCCGATGCCATACTGGAGGCCATCGGGGCGGAAATTCCGCTGATCGTCTGTATTACCGAGGGCATTCCCGTGCTGGACATGCTGCGCGTGCGCACGGCACTCGACCGGTCGTCCAGCGTGCTGGTGGGGCCGAACTGTCCGGGGATCATCACGCCCGGGCAATGCAAGATCGGCATCATGCCCGAACCCATCCACCGGCCGGGGCGCGTGGGCATTGTCTCGCGCTCGGGCACGCTGACATACGAAGCCGTGGCCCAGACATCCGCCCTGGGCATGGGGCAGAGCACGAGTGTGGGCATAGGCGGGGACCCGATCAAAGGGCTGGACTTCATTGACGTGCTGGAGATGTTCCTGGCCGACCCGCAGACCGATTCCATTATCATGATCGGTGAAATCGGCGGCCAGTCGGAATGCGAGGCCGCCCGTTTCCTGCGCGACAGCCGCACGACCAAGCCGGTTGTGGGGCTGGTGGCGGGGCTGAGCGCGCCGCCGGGTCGGCGCATGGGCCATGCGGGGGCGGTTGTCTCCGGCGGGGATGACACCGCCGCCGCCAAGATCGACGCCTTGCGTGCCGCAGGGGTGCATATCGCCCCCGATCCCTCTTTACTGGGGGCTACATTGCAGGCAGTCCTTCGGGGCTGAAGGATACGGGCCGGATAACGGACCACGGGAGCTTGGACCGAAGACATGAGTATCACCATCGAGACACTGACCGGCACGGATATCGTGCCCATCCTGCCCGACCTCGCGCGCCTGCGGATTACCGTTTTCCGCGAATGGCCGTACCTGTACGATGGCGATACCGCGTATGAACAGACCTATCTGGGCCTGTATGTGCGCAGCGCCGGGGCGGCCGTTATTGTCGCGCGCGACGGGGCGCGCATTGTCGGGGCTTCCACCTGCCTGCCCATGCGCGATGAAATGGATGCCATCCGCGCACCGTTCGAACAGCGCGGCCTGTCGGCGGACGATTTCTTTTATTTCGGTGAATCCGTGCTGCTGTCCGCTTACCGGGGGCACGGGCTGGGCGTGCGGTTTTTCGAGGAGCGCGAACGCCACGCCCTGGCCACCAGCACGGCCGATTTCGCAACCTTCTGCGCCGTGCGCCGCCCGGCCGAACACCCGGCCAAGCCCGCGGGGGCCACGACCCTGCACGCCTTCTGGGCCAGGCGCGGTTTCCAGCCCCTGCCGGGCGTGACCTGCGCGCTGGACTGGAAAGAGCCCGGACAGACGGAAGAGACATCCCACCTGCTTGATTTCTTCATTAAACCGCTGCGCGACAAGCCGGTGCCCGCCGTGCTTTTGCAACAGGAGAACGCCCTATGAACAAGCCCCTGCGTCTTGGCGTGCTGGCCTGGGAAGTGGCCCGCAACCGCACGATCGACGATTACGCAACCCATCTGGATACACTGGTGGCCGAAGGGGCGGCGCAGGCCGACCTGCTGCTCATGCCCGAATATTCCTGCATGGAAGTGGCCGGTGCCCTGACCGACAGGCCCGATCCCTCCGCCGAGCTTGAAGCCGTATGCGCGCAGAGCGACGCCATTCTGGCCATCATGCGCGACGCCGCCCGCCGCCATAAGGTGTGGCTGATGCCCGGCACGCTGCCCCGGCCTGAAGCAGGCTTCGTGCGCAACCGCGCCCCCCTGATCGCCCCGGACGGGCAGGTCGCCTTCCAGGACAAGCATGTCATGACCCGGTTCGAAAACGAATCCTGGGGTGTGCGCGCGGGCGATCCGCCGGGCGTGTTCGAAACGCCCTGGGGCAGGATCGGCACCTCGATCTGCTACGATTCCGAATTCCCCATGCTGGCCCGCGCGCAGGTCGAAGCCGGGGCGTGGCTGATCCTGGTGCCCACCTGCACCGATTCCATGCACGGCTTCAACCGCGTGCGCATTTCGGCCGAAGCCCGAGCCCTGGAAAACCAGTGCTTTGTCGCGGTCTCCCCTACCGTGGGGCTGGCCCCCTGGCTTGCCACACTGGACGAGAACCACGGCTGCGCCGGCGTTTACGGCCCGGTCGATCGGGGCTTCCCCGATGACGGGATCATGGCCGAAGGCAAGCTGGATGTGGGTGGCTGGGTTTTCACCACGCTCGACCCTGCAACCTTGGACGAGGTGCGCGAGAACGGTGCGGTGCGCAACTGCCGCGACTGGCCCAAAACGGTGCCGGCCGCGCGTATCCAGCCTTTTTCCGCCTGAACAGGAAGACATATATGTCCGCAGAGCAGACACACGCCCTGATCGCATCCTATTACGATGCCTTCAACCGTGAAGACCATGCCGCCATTCTCGCTTTGCTGAGCGAGGATGTCGTCCATGACATCAACCAGGGCGGGCAGGAGATCGGGCGTGACAAATTCGCGGCCTTTCTCAAACGCATGGACGGGTTCTACCGCGAACGCTCGGCGGACCGGGTTGTCATGACCACGCCCGATGGCGCGCGCGCCGCCGTGGAGTTCGTGGTGCATGGCGAATACCTGAAAACCGAGCAGGGCCTGCCGCCCGCCACGGGCCAGAAATATGCCCTGCCCGTGGGCGCGTTTTTCGCTATTCGCGACGGGAAAATCACGCGCGTGACGAACTATTACAACCTGCCTTTGTGGGTCCGCCAGATCAACGACGCCAGCGCCTGACCCACCCGGCCCGCGCGTGGGTGACGGCGCGCGGGCAAAACTGGCAGGCCCGTTGCCACTGTTCAGGTGGCTTCGATAAACATGGGCAGCACGGTCTTGACCAGCCGTTCCTTCAGCGATGAAATTTCGCTCAAGGGCAGGTCACCGCTGCGGCGGATCATCATCAGTGGCAGCATGATGGCCCCCATGAGCATGCGCAGCGTCAGTTCGGGCGTGCTTTCGCCCAGCAGGCCATCGGCCTTCGCGTCGTTCAGCAAAGGCAGCATGGCCGCCTGATAGGGCTGCCAGATCCGCAGCATGACGTAATCCTGCCGTGCACCGGGCTGGCTCATCTCATCGGAGAGGAATTTCGCCAGTTCGGGTATCTTGCAGTTGGCGGCGATAAAGCAGGACAACCCTTCGCGCACGCGCTGTTCTATGGGGGCGGTGTCGTCGTGCAGGCGCATGATGTCCTTTTGCGCCTCCGCCAGCCGATTGGCGATTTCATCGACCACCGCTTTCCACAAATCCAGCTTGGAGCCGAATTTGTGCGAAATCAGGGCTGCGTCCACCCCGGCCGTGGCCGCGATGTCGCGCAGGCCCGTTCCATCGAAACCGGTTTGGGAAAAATGTGCCAGGGCGGCACCCAGGACAATCTCCCGGCTGGCCGGTGTGCCCCGTGCCGGGCGGCCGCGCTTGCGGGGAGCGCGCGATATATGGGGAATAGGCACGCGAGGCCTCATCGACTTCAGGAAAAGAGACTGGATATTACCATAAAATTTTCCATTCGTATATTCACCAAGCGCTCCAAGCCATGCGCTGGGGACAGTGCGCCTTAGCCGTGCACCCCGCAAGAGACCGGTCAAACGTCAGCCCCGGGAATACCCGCTCAACAGATAAAAGTTTTTGGTGAAGCTTTTTTCAAAAAGCTTCAAGGACTGTCACCTTTTCAAAAAAAGGCGACACAAAAAACTTTTAGTATTATCAAATGGTTGTCGCAAGGCGCTCTAGGCATGCGTCGCGGTGTGTGTCGCGTCTTCCGGCTGCCGCACCCCCAATGCCGCGCGCAGGGCCGGGTTGCTGGCGTAAAGATACAGCCCCCGTGTGCCCCGTGTCATCAGCACGTTGATGGCGTTGAGCATGATCTGTTGCTTGACGGTGTCGGGGTCGTGCAGGTGGCCCCGCCCCGCAAATGCGGCGCCGTCCTCATACCGGTCGGGGTCGATGACGATCCGCCCGCAAGCCGGGTCATATGTGACCGAGGGGCCCAGGATCAGCCCCACGTAATTCAGGTCGAACCCCTGCACCGTGTAGACGGAGCCGACCTCGTCGATCGTGTCCGCCCGTTCGGCCCAGGGCAGGCGCTGCTCGGGCCGCGCGCGGTCCCAGCGCAGCCTGAACGCCCCTTCCTCTATAAAATGGTCATGCCCGTCCAGCGTATAGGGATAATCATAGGTGGATAGCATGCGTGACAGGCCATACGTGGCGTTGCGTGCGCGGATATCGCGATACATGGCGGCGGCATCGTCATAGATGCGGAAATCGAAATCCTGCCTTGCGGGCAGGGGCAGAAGCCTTGCATGGCAGAAGGCGCTGATCCATTCCAGCATGTCGGGCCTGGCCCGTACCCGGAACTGTTCCGTCAGGGTGCAGACCTCGTGCGGGACGGGGCCCAGGATTTGTGCAAGGCGCTGATCGTCCCAGTAGCTTTTGAACTTCAATACCTGTCGCGGGTCGAACACGAGAACGACCACACGGCTGAGCCGGATGATTTCACGAAGCTGGTTGTCCTGCGTGAAGCGGTTGTAGCGGTCGGCACGGCTGAGCAGCAGATGCGCTTCGTCCACAAAGACGATATCGGCCCGCTGCCCGGCCTTGTCCATGTGGTTTATGAAAGTGGTGGGGCGTTCATAGTCTTTTTTGCGCAATGTCGGTGATGATTCGGCTATGTTGCGATAAAGCTTTATCATTTCGGGGTGGTTGACCAAAAACACGTTGCGCGTGCCTGCCAGCGGGCCGGTGGCCCCCTTTGCGCGCGCCGCCTGCTGGAGAACGGCGAACGCCTTGTTCAGCACCAGGCTTTTTCCCGTTCCCGCATCCCCATGAATGACGAGAACCGCATGGCTGTCGCGCTCATGGTTTTCGCAGAAGGTGGTGATGCGGCGCACCAGCGCCTCCTGCGCGGGGCTGAGGGCGCGCTGGGGAGATAATTTGGTCTCGGAGCTGTTGTACTCCGCTATCGGTTCAGCCATCGCATGCTCCCCACTGTCCCGCCTGCAACCACGCCCCGCCACCCGGCAGGGAAGGGGCAGGGCACCGCCATCCCCTTACCGCCCATTGTCATTGCGCAGGCGCAGGAAGGATGCGGACAGATGCAGACTATCCCGCCCGGCCTGGCTTGCGTAGCGGGGGAGAGCATTAGCAGCGTTGCGTACGCGACCGCACCTTAGGTTTATGGGCCCGTGCGGTGCGGAATACAGGCCCCATCAGGGGTGCTGCGGGCTATGGCCATGGCTTTTTCGAGACAGGTGGGGGCAGCGCCCAGGCTCAGTCCGCCGTGACATTCTGCAACACCGTGAACCCTTCGAAAACGGGTGGGCCGACTGTCAGCGGCTGGCCCTGGCCCGCATTGGCATGGGCGGCGCGGAACTGGTCTGACCGGGTCCAGTCTATGAACGCATCGTACGAAGCCCACACCGTGTGGGACGCATACAGCACGTATTCGTCATGTACAGGGCCTTTGAGAAACTGGAAGCTGACAAATCCCGGTACGGTTTTCAGCAGCACGTCGCGATCCAGCCAGCGCTTGCGAAAAGCCTCCTCGCTGTCGGGGCGAACGCGAAAGCGGTTCATGGCGATATACATGGTCTGTGCACTCCTGTGTTGTGAACGTGACGGCCTGCACGGGCGGGGCGGCGTGGCTGGCTGCACGGGGCGCGGGCCCCGTCGGCCTTTCACATGGTCCTTCGCTGCTCCGGCCTGTTCCTTGCCCGCTGAACAGGCCTGCGCCCGACAGCGGGCGGTGTCCTGTACAACGGCTGGCGCGTGGGTTCAGATATCCTCCAGGGCCAGTTTTTTCAGAACCTGCAAGGCGGCAATCCGTTCGCACGCATCCAGCGGGGCAAGGGTCAGTTCCGTTACCGCACGGGCCGCGGGTATGGTGGCCTGGAGCAGTTTTTCCCCCTCGGGCGAAAGCGATACCAGGCGCTGGCGGCGGTCCGCCTTGTCCTGCACCACGCAAAGCAGGCCGCGTTCCTTCAGCCGCGCGACAATATCGCGCAATGTGGCATGGTCGATCGCGGTGGCGTGGCTGATCTGGACCAGCGGGGCGGTGCCAAGCTGGCTTATGGCGACCATGGTGGCGAACTGTACGGAGGTCAGCCGGTCGTCAGCGATTTCCTTCTGGAAAATCGCCGTATGGCGCTGATAGGCGCGGCGCAGCAGATGGCCGATCTGCATATCCAGTTCGTAGTCATGGTTGTGGGCATTCATGCTGGGCTGCCTTGTTCGTTGCGGGCATGTGTGCGGGCGAACTGGCGCAGGTCGGCGGTCATCCGCGCCATGGGGTCCGACCAGTCGCGGGGTTCGACCTGCCGATAAATCCGCAGGCTGTCATACCAGGGGGAATCGATACGCCCGGAAAGCCAGCGCCAGCATTGTTCCAGGCGCGACAGCATCCAGGTCGGTTTTCCAAGCCCTGCCGCGACATGGGCCGTGGCGGTATCGACCGTGACCACAAGGTCAAGCTGACTGACAAGGGCCGCCGTATCGCTGAAATCATGCAAAAGCGCTGTGTGGTCGAACAGGCGCATGCCCGGTGGGGGTATGCGGGCCTGGTCCGATTTTTCGCCCACTTGCAGGCTGTAGAACAGGGTGCTGGGCACGGCCCCGACCAGGGGCGCGAAGGTTGCAAGATCGGTCGAGCGCTGGCGGTTGGCCTGTTCGGCCACCAGCACTTCGGCATGCGGGGCACCGGCCCAGACCAGGCCCACGCGCAAGGGTGCCGCCCCCGCTCCGGTTCCGGCCCCCGATGCCACGCCGCTGGCCTGTGCATCCTGCGCCAGCTTTTCGGCCCAGAAGGCGGCCTTGCGCGGATTTGTGCGCAAATATCCCTGCGGGCAGGGAATGGTGTCCAGCGTCGTGCCCAGCGCGCGGGGCAGGCTGAGCACGGAACATTGCAGGTCATGCGCGGGGGTGGGATCGTCCTCGCTCAGGAAGACCTGGTCGGGAAAGGACTGGCGCAGCAGGCTGAGCAACTGAGGCCTGACACAGGTAAGCGTGCGCCCGCCGCGTGCCGCTGCAAGGGGGATGAAGCGGGCGAACTGGATCATGTCGCCAAACCCGCCTTCGGTATGGATCAGCAGCGTGCGCCCGGCAAAGGATTCGCCGTTCCACAAGGGGGCGTGCAGGCTGTTACGGCTGTCCAGCGTGTTCCACCGCCATTCATATTCTTCAAAACCCCGGCGATAATCGCCCTGTGCCAGCAGGGACAACGCGTAGTTGGTGCGGGTCAGCGCGTTCCGGGGGGTCAGTTGCACGGCGGCGGCATGGAATTTCTGCGCCAGTTCGTGCTGTCCACGTTGGTCCAGCAGCATGCCAAGGTTGCTCAGGGCCAGCGCATGCACGGGATTGCGCCTCAGGCACTGCTGGTAGGCTATAATGGCGTCATCATAAATCTGGAGCCGGAACAGCGCGTTGCCCATGTTGGACCAGGCATCCGCCAGGTCGGGTGCCAGGGCCAGGGCCCGCGCCAGTACCTCCCGCGCCTGGTCAAAATGCCCCAGGGTGCATAACAGGCCGCCGTAATTGCTCAGGGTTCGGGCGTCATCGGGGTTTCGGGCCAGGGCCTGCCGGTAGGCCTGCTCAGCCTCGGCCAGATGCCCGGCCAGTTGCAGCGCTTCGCCACTGCCGGGGGGATGCGGGGCCTGCGCCGCCGACACCGGTTCGGCGGAAGGGGCTGCCTGGCTTGTCCGGTCTGGCTGCATCGTTCATTCCCCCTGCTGCGTGCCGCACGCCCCGGTATACCCCCAAACGCATGGATTGGATGGCACGGGTTGGAACAGGATGCAACGATGGCACGGAAGGCGGGCGTTACCTGCCATCGAATAAAACGAGGAAAAACAGGCTGAAAGTGTGTGTTGGTGTCCGCGGCGGGATTCGAACCCACGGCCCCAGGATTCATCCCACTGCGGTTTTCACAGCCGTTGCCGCCACCGGCAGGCCGGGGGGCACGTTTGTGGGCTGGACTGTCCCTTTGCCATGGACCTGCATGCAGGTCTTTAGGCACCGCCCGTCCAGTCTCTACACCTTCCGCCCCAAGGGGCGGCTTGGCTCGGGATTGGCAAGGCCTTGCGGCCGTAGCGTTCCCCGACTTTGAGCGGATTCACCATGACGTTTCCTGACATGGTGCCCAATTTTACCCAGGAATCCTGTGCTCTATCCTGCTGAGCTACGCGGACACACGCGCCCTGTATACAAAACCCGTTCTCTCCCGGCAAGGGGGAACGCCGGGACGGGGAGCGGGGGTGGCATTGCCGGCGGCCCTGGGGTTAGTGCGACGGCTATCCGAAGGTTTCGTGCCAAGGTCTGTGCCAGGGGGCCGTACGGGCAGGGCGTGCGGCAGAGTGTGAACGAGCGTGTTCAGCCCCGCGCGCTTTTGCTGCCGGCCTGGGCCGCGCGGGCGCTGAGTATGGCGACCTGGCGGCGGCAGAGCAGCGTGTCGGGGGCTCCGGTCTGCTTGCAGGCCAGTTCCAGCGCCTGCCAGGCCGCGGTTTCGCGCGTCAGGGCGGGCAGGGACCACAGTTCAAGCGCGCGGCCGAAGCTTGCCGTGCGCTTGAAGAAAACAGGTGGGCGCAGGGTTTTCAGCGCGTCGGTGCGGCTCATCCCGCTGGCCATGGCCGCACGCACCCGGCGCAGGCGGTGCAGATGCGCCAAAAAGGCGCGGATAATGGCAATGGGGCTCGTCCCTTCGGCCAGTGCGCGTTCCAGCGCCAGGTCGGCCTGCGCCCTCTGGCCCTCGGTTGCGGCAAAGGCTGCATCCTCCACCGAAACGCTGCCCGCATCCCCAATGCAGGCGCGCACGTCTTCCAGGTCCAGCTTGCCGCCATCGCCTGCGTAAAGCGCCAGTTTTTCAACCTCGCTGCGTGCCGCCGCGCGGTCGGCCCCCAGCCGCGTCGCCAGCCAGTGCAGAGCATCGGCATCGATCCGCACCTGATATGCGCCCAGCATTTTGGCGACACTGCTTTCCAGGTTGCGGCCTTCTTCGGGGTAGCAGCCGATGGAGGCGCAATCGGGTCGGCTTTCGACAAAGGCCCGCAATTTGGAGCGCGAGGCAAGGCCCGGCGCCTCGAGCACAATCAGCGTGTCTGTCTTCTGGCCCAGGCTGTGTTCGAGCGGTTTGAGCTGGCTGTCCGACGCATCGCGCACGCGCACCACGCGCCGCCCCCCCATGAGCGAGAGGGCCGTTGCCTCCTCCTCCAGCCGGTCATGGGTTTCGCGGTCCAGCACGGCAATGCGGAACGGGTCGTCTGTCGCCCCCACGATCTTGCGCACGGCATCCTGCGCGCGTTCGCGAATAAGCCCCGTATCCTCGCCGTAGAGCAGGATAACCCGCCACGCCCCGGGGTCGGCCAGGACGCGGGGCAGGGTGCGGGCGTCAATTTTCATGGGCCGGGCTCATGGGCTGAAGTCACGACCGGGCTCATAGGCGGCGGCCCTAAAGCTGCCCGGCATCTGGGGTGGAACGCCCGGTGGCCATGTCTGGAATGGCGTCTTCGCCTTCCTGCTCCATCGGGCCCTGCTTTTCGGATTGCGTGATGGCGCTGCCGCCCGCGGGGTACATGGCCCTTGGGCCACGGTCACGCGTCTCGGGTGGGGTGGCCCTGGTGCGGAACCATATGGCCACCTGCTGCGCCACCTGATGGGCCAGCGTATGGGCCAGCCGCCCGTTTGCCGTCTCGGTGTTCAGGGTCTGGGCAAAATACTGTTCGTATGTGGCGGTATACCCGTCCAGGGCACTTGTATCGCCCTGGGCCAGCAGCTTGGGGGTCATGGCCACGGTGTAAAGCTGCCAATGGGCGTGGCCCGTAATGCGGATACGCCCCGATGTGTTGTCGGCATGGATATCCACCGCTTCCCCCCCGAAGGAGGGGCGGACCACCAGCGTGTATTTATGCGGATCTTCGGCCGCCCCCTGCTCCAGCTCGGCCTGCAGGGCCAGGCGAAGCTGCTGGCCCGTGCGGTCACCGATATTGGCGACATAGACCTGCGCCATTTCGGCCGCGATATCCGCCTGCCCGTCCTGTGTGCCGTACAGGGGCTTGAAGCCGCAGCCCGCCAGCGGCACCAGCAGGGCCCCCGCCAGCATTGCGGACAGCACGGCCCGTACGGCGCGGGGGACAAGGCAGGGGGTGCGCATCAGCCAGCCGTGACGAAGTTGACGATACGGTTGGGCACATGCACGCGCTTGACAATGCGCTTGCCCTCCAGCAGCCGCGCCACATTGGGCTCGGCTTCCGCGCGGGCCAGCACGGCAGCGGGGTCTTCATCCGGTTCGGCCTGCACCGTGCCGCGCAGCTTGCCCATGATCTGTACGGCTATGGTCAGGCTGGTGGCGGCCAGCAGGTCGGGTTCGGCCTGGGGCCAGTCCTGGCTGGCGGCAAGCCCGGCCTTGGGGTCGAGTTCGGCGAACATTTCCTCGGCCAGATGGGGCATCATGGGCGCACTCAGCAGGCACAGCGTGCGTGCGGCCTCACGCAGGGCAAAGTCCAGGCCCGCGGGTGTGTCCTTGTCCTTGGCGATGGTTTTTTCCGCCTCCGCCAGGGCCGAGGTCAGTTCGTGAATACGGGCCACCGCCACGTTGATGGCAAAGCTTTCCAGCGCTTCGGTCACGGCAGCAATGGTGCGGTGCGTGGCCCGGCGCAGCGCATCGGCCTGGGCGGAAATTTCTTCCGGGCAGGCGGTATTCGCGGGCACCCTGGCCGCAATGGCGCTGACGGTGCGGAACAGGCGCTGGGCAAAGCGCGCGGCCCCGGCCACACCGGCTTCGGTCCATTCCATGTCGCGTTCGGGCGGGCTGTCTGACAACACGAACCAGCGTGCGGTATCCGCGCCAAAGCGTTCGATAATGGCCACCGGGGCCACCGTGTTGCGCTTGGACTTGGACATTTTTTCCACCCGGCCCACGGTTACGGGCTCGGTGGTGCCGGTCTTGACCACACCATTGGCGGTGCGTTCCACCTCTTCGGGGTAAAGCCAGTTGCCCGCACTGTCCTTGTAGCTTTCGTGGCTGACCATGCCCTGGGTGAACAGCCCCGCAAAGGGTTCGTCCACATCCAGGTTGTCCGTGCGGTGCATGGCGCGGGTGAAGAAGCGCGCATAGAGCAGGTGCAGGATGGCGTGTTCGATCCCGCCGATATACTGGTCCACCGGCAGCCAGCCATCGGCTGCGGCGCGCACGGTGGGCGTGGGCGCGTGGGGGGCGGTAAAGCGGGCGAAATACCACGAACTGTCAACGAAGGTGTCGCACGTGTCGGTCTCGCGCAGGGCGGGCTTGCCGCAGCACGGGCAGGTGGTGTGCTTCCAGGTGGGGTGGTGGTCCAGCGGGTTGCCGGGCCTGTCGAAGGTGACATCCTCGGGCAGTTCCACCGGCAGTTGCGCATCGGGCACGGCCACCGGGCCGCAGGTTTCGCAGTGGATCACGGGAATGGGGCAGCCCCAGTAGCGCTGGCGCGAAATGCCCCAGTCGCGCAGGCGCCAGTTGGTCACACCCTCGCCCACGCCCTGCTCTTCCAGCCGGGTAATGGCGGCACTGCGTGCGTCGGACGTGCTCAGCCCGTCCAGGAAGCCGGAATTGATCATGACCCCGTCGCCCGCATAGGCCTGGGTGGTGATGGTGTAATCGGCCTGGTCCTTGCCCGGGGGCAGGACGACGGGCAGCACGGGCAGGTTGTATTTATGCGCGAAATCCAGGTCGCGCTGGTCCCCCGCCGGGCAGCCGAACAGCGCGCCGGTGCCGTAATCCATCAGCACGAAATTGGCGATCCAGACCGGAAAGCTCTTGTCCATGAACGGGTGGTTGACGCGCAGCCCGGTGTCGAAACCACGTTTTTCCGCCGTTTCCACCGCCTCGACCGAGGTGCCGAGCCTGCGGCATTCCGCCACGAATTCGGCCGCCTCGGCGTTCTGCGCCGCAGCCCATGCGGCCAGCGGGTGATCGGGGGCAATGGCCAGGAACGACATGCCGAACAATGTGTCGGGGCGGGTGGTGAACACTTCCACCGCGTTCAGGTTCGTATCCAGCCCCGCCGGCGGCTGATGGAGCGAAAAGCGGATACGAGCACCTTCAGACCGGCCGATCCAGCGTTCCTGCATGGTGCGCACGCGTTCGGGCCAGCGGTCCAGCTTGCCCAGCCCGTCCAGCAGGCTTTGCGCGAAATCGGTGATCTTGAGGAACCATTGCGAAAGCTGTTTTTTCTCGATCGGTGCGCCCGAGCGCCAGCCCTTGCCGTCCACCACCTGTTCGTTGGCCAGCACCGTCTGGTCCACCGGGTCCCAGTTCACCCAGCTTTCGCGCCGTTCCACCAGGCCCGCAGCCAGGAAGTCCAGGAACAGCTTTTGCTGCTTGCCGTAGTAATCGGGCAGGCAGGTCGCGATCTCGCGGTCCCAGTTCAGCGAAAAGCCAAGGCGCTGCAAGGTCGCGCGCATGGCGGCAATGTTGTTCAGCGTCCATTCGCGCGGGTGCACGCCGCGTTCACGCGCCGCGTTTTCGGCGGGCAGGCCAAAGGCGTCCCACCCCATGGGGTGCAGCACCGCATAGCCGCGCGCGCGCTTGTAGCGGGCAATGACATCGCCCAGCGCGTAGTTGCGCACATGGCCCATGTGCAACTGCCCCGACGGGTAGGGAAACATCTCCAGCACGTAATATTTGGGCCGGTCGGCCGGAGGCACGTCGGGAACGGTGAAAATGCCCGCGCTGTCCCAGGCGGCCTGCCATTTGGGTTCGACGGTATGAAAATCGTAGGACAGGGAAGTGCTGGTCGATTGAGACATGAAGAACTACGCAGCCAGTGTTGAAAGGACGGAAAACGGCCATGCAGCGCCACAGGGTGCCAGGGCCGGGAGCGAGGGCCGACGGGCGCGGGGCCTCCGGGCGGCCCGCAGCCGGCCCGGGGCCCCGTGCCGGGTTATCAGTCGCGGTTGCCGTTATCGGCGCGGAGCTTGCGCGCGCGGGAGAGAATACGCGTTGCGATATCGGAGGCGGTGTTGGGCGCGGGCTGGGTATCGACCCACGAATCGCCCTGGCGAACCTGGCGGAACACGCTCAGCCGCAGCGCATCCGAGCGCAGGCGGCGGTCCAGGATGAAGGCGGTGATCTTGAAGCGTTCGCCCTGCGCTGCCGGCGGGGTGTACCAGTCGGTCAGGATAATGCCGCCTTCCGCATCGGTCGAGGCGATGGGCATGAAGGACAGCGTATCCAGTGCGGCGCGCCACAGATAGGCGTTCACCCCACCCTTGAGCGAGGCCTCCCCGCCCGATGCGCCGCGATCTTCGCTCAGCAATTCGCTGTTGGGGGGGGTCAGGCTGCTGCTGGTGTTGTTGCTCCCCAGCCCGAACAGCGAACACCCGCCCAGCAGGCACAGCCCGCTCAGGGCCAGGGTGGGGGCCAGTGTGGGAGCAAGAAGGGAAGCCCGCAGGGATGGGGGCGAGAAGAATGCGCGACCGGCGGCAGGGCGGAAGTGCTTGAGACGGCGAAGCATGATGTTGATACGGCTCCTTGGCGCTGGGGTATCCGTCCTTCCCGGTCCGCCGCTTGAGCCGTGCTCGGGCCTGGCTGGCGGCTCAGGTGTTCCTGCCAGCCTTCATATCCTCTCAGGTCTGTCCCGCCAAGCGTCTGCATGGTGTTCGCGGCCCGCTTTGGGGCGTGCGGGGGGCCCGTGGCCGTGTTCGGGGCCTATCGCGGCCAGTAATTGATGGCGGAGCGAGCGGGGCACGTAGCTGTAATGCTGCTCTATCGCACGGGGGCACAGATCGGGGTGGCGTGCGCGGATCTTGCCCTGGTAATCCCGTACAAGGTCTTGATAACCAAGACTATTCGCCGCAGCCATCGCAGGCACCAGAACCGCCATGCGCCCGGGGTTGACCGCCAGCATTCCCTGGGCGTGGCGCAGCGTGTCCGCGTGCCGCCCGGCCAGGAAACAGGAGAGAATAAAATTCTGCGAAGGCAGCAGGCCGCCGGGCAGCGGCGTTGTCAGGCTGAAGAATTCCCCATACAGCCGCGCGGCCGTTATCGCATCCCCCGCGCATAGCGCACTGAGCGCGTCGAGCATGACAAGCATGCCCCAGCGGGAATCGATACGGCTGGCGTCGTGCATCAGGGCCAGAAGGGCTTGGGCCTCACCCAGTTGGCCGGCATGGAACAGGCCTGCGGCCAGCAGGTAGCGGCAGGGCAGGCTGGTGGGGGTTACGGCCAGCGCGCGCCGCAGCACATGCACCAGGCTTTGCGCGGTCTGGGCCGCGGGTCGGCGCCAGTCGTCATGCAGGCGGGCCAGCAGGTAGCGTGCATGCACGAAATACAGGAACGGGTCTTCGGGGCTGCTGGCCTGCGCCGTGCGGATCAGCTTTTCGATGGTGCCATGGGGGTGCCTGGCCCGGCGGTCAGGCAGGTGGCCGGGGCGGGAATCTGGCGCGTGATCGGGCAGGTGCCTTGGCAGGTGCTCAGGTAGATGCTCCGGCAGGCGTTCTGGCGCACCGTTCGGCGCACCCTGTGGCGTACCCTCTGGCATGGCGTCGGCCCGCAGGGTCAGGATAAAGGCGCGCAGGCCTTTTTCCATGGGGCTGAGCGCGCTGTCGGGCTTGCCCGCCACATGCCGTGCGGCGGCCAGGATAAGGGTTGAGACCAGTGTGCTGGCCAGCCGGTGGCTGAGATCGGACACGTCCTGCGCGCGAATGGTGGCCCGCTGCCCCCAGATGACGGTATCGTTGCGGCGCGCGTCGAAGGCCTGAAGCGTGCAGCGGATTTCATGCCGGTCGCCGCCTGTCAGGGTAATGCCGATCAGAAAATCGGCCTGGCGCTGGCATGGCGGTGCCGGGGCCGGTACCCCCGCAAGCCGTTCGGGCAGGATGCTCAGGTCGAAGACATCGTGCACGGCCAGGTTCAGTGTCAGCTCATCCCGGAACTGCTCGGCCAGAGGCAGGCCGCTGGCGGGGGAAGGGTCAGCCGGGATGCCAGCCCGAACATGAGCCAGGACACCGGTCCCCCTTCCGCCAGAAGCACCGGCTGACATATTCGCATACGTATCCGCCAGGGCACTGGCCGCCACACCGGCTGCCTGGTCCACATCGCCCGGCTGGTCCGCCGCCCCCTGCGGGCCTTCCGCGCGGCCTGCCCCTGCCACGGGGTGCACGCCATCGGCGGCCGCGAATGTGTTGTCGGAACGGCGCGCGTGGTCGGTCCCCTGCATACCGCCCGGCCTGTTCCGATAGGGGTCGCTATCCGGGGCCGGGCTGCACGGGCCTGTCGCGCCGCTGGCCCGGGTATCGTCCTTGGGGGTGCCGCAGGGGTGCGGGCCGCAACACCCGGCCGTGCTCCGTAGGGTATCGGCACCCATGGCCGTACCGCGTGCGGGAGCGGGGGAAGCCGGGGGGAAAACGCCAGTGGCCTGTCTGGCGGCCTGTCCGGCTGCACGTCCGGCGGTGGGCGCGAGGGATGTGGTGACCGGGCAGGACAGGAACACCACCGCCCGCAGGCGTGAAGGCTGGGGCCCGCGCATGGTGTGGGGCGCGCAGGCGTTGCGGTCATGGGCTGCGCGCAGTTCCGCGATCAGGCGCATGGTCTCCTGCCCCGGCAGGCCGCCCAGCGCGGTGCGAAACATCTCCAGACAGGCCTTGGCACTTGAAAGGGCGTTCCCTTCCTCCCCATTGCGGATTTCGGCCTTGATCCGTGCCTGCCAGGCGGCTTCGTGCAGGGGGCTCAGCAGCAGGATCCGCCGTGCCGCCTCCTTTACGGTGGCGGGGTCGGGGGCGTGTGCCAGCAGGGCTTCAAGCTGGTGGCGCACATGGCCATCCAGGCGCGCGCGTTCGCCGTCCAGCCAGGTTCTGAAGGCCCCATCCAGCGTGCCCAGGTCTTCAAGCAGGGGGGGTGGGGCATCGGGCAGGGACAGGACGGTTGCCGGCGTGCTGGCCAGCACGCGTTCGGCGTCCACTGTCACGCTCGCGCGGCGCAGCGCCACGGTATGGCGCTGCACGTCCAGCACCCTGGGGCCAAGGGGTGCCAGTGCGCCCAGCAGGCGGTGGATTTCCTGCCGGAGCGAGGCCCGCGCCTGTTCGGGGCCACGGCGGCACCACAGCAGTTCGGCCAGCCGCGTGCGCGCGACGGCCCTGCGGTCCGACAGGGCCAGAATGGCCAGCAGGGCCCGTGTCTTGGCCCCCGTGGGCAGAAGGGACACCCCGGCGGCGGAGGTCACCGCCATATGCCCAAGCAGGGTGATATGCAGAACACCGGTCTGCCCGGTATTGGCCTGCCCGATGCCGGTCTGGCTGGTGCTGGCCTGCCCGGACGGGGGTGGGGAATGGCTGGCAATGTGCATGCGCGTGAGTACCCGTGCAATGCCCGTTATTTTAACCACAAGGAAAAATTAACGGAAAATTCACAAAGTCTTGGAAGCGATGGCGCGCAGCCTTGCGGCCCCGCATTCCAGGTCTCTAGCGCAGAAAGATTAAAACGCTGTTTTCAAATCGCTCGAATGATCATCGGGCGACCGTTGCCCGCCCGGGCGGCCCCGCCGTATCGCGATAACATGCAAAACCAGCGGCAAAGACCCGCCAGCCGCGCCCGACCGATTGTTCGACAAGGGCCGTTATTGCGAAACGGTCACGCAGGACAGGCCCTGCTGGCGCAGGCTCGCGCATATGGCCTGGGTCCGTCCGGCGGGCAGGCCCGCGATGCGGGTGCGCCAGATGGGTTGCGCCCCGTGCTGGACCGGTTCGACCCGATCGGTCGCGCGGTTCAGGGCCTGTGTGGTGCTGTGGGCCAGGCGCAGGGCGTCCCGCGCGCGGGACTGGGTGGAGAACGCGCCGATCTGGATCACCGCATTGCCGGTTTGCGCATTCTGCTGCCAGACCAGAGCCGGTCCACGCCCGCGCAGGGTGGAACTGGCGGTGGTGCCTGCCATGATGGGTGGGCTGGCCACGGCGGGCGTTGCGCCCGTGCTGCCATTGCCCGCCATGCCCGGCGCGCGCAGGGCCTGGCTGGTCGTATCCGGCTCGCCCGGGCCCAGGACCGTGGTATCGGCGGGGCCGCCGGGGGTGGATTCGGGGGCGGGCATGTCCGCGCTGGCAACGGCGACGGGGGCCGCGTTGGGGGCCTGCATGTCCGATGCCGCGGCCTGCGCGTCCGCCTGGGCGTTTTCGTTCTCCGCCGGGGCGGGGGTGCTGTCGGCCACCACGCGCACGGGCGTGGACAGCGGCGTGATTTCGGGCCCCGGTTCGGTCACGGCGGGCACGGGGTCGTTCAGATGCGGGGCGACAGCGGCCAGGTAGCTGCGCGCATAGCCGGGCAGGGAGCCCGAACCGGCACGGTAATTGGCCATGCATTGCGGGCCGCAGCTATAGGCGGCCAGAAAATCGGGGGAGCCGAACCGGTCGTACAGTTCGCGGATATACCCGCTGCCCGCCATGATATTGTCATGCGGGTCATACGGGTCCGAACCCAGCCCGTAGCGCTGCGCCAGTTCGTGGTAGGTATCGGGCTTGACCTGCATCAGCCCCACGGCCCCATGGACCGAACGGGTCAACTGGCCGTGGATATACTGGTGCCCCCCCGATTCCTGCCACATCACGGCGCGTATCCACCCCTGCGGGATGGAGAACCGTTGCGATGCCTCGCGAATATACGGCCCCCACGGGTTCAGGGCGGAACCGGGCGGGCGGTAGCTGCGGCTGGGCCCGGCACAGGCGGCCAGCACCGCCAGCGCGCCCAGCGCCAGCCCGGCCCGCACGCGCTGCCAGCCCATACCGGGCGCTGCGGCGCGGGCGCATGTGCCAGACAGCAGGGCCGTAAGGAACCGGGCCAGGGATGGCGGTGCCAGGAATCCCCCGGATCTGGCCGTCACGGGCCGGGCCACGGGGGGCTGTCCCGCATCGGGCCGTGGCGTGGGGGGCCATGCCGCACGGAGCGCAGCATGGGGCCGCGCTGCACGCGATAGCGCGGTACGCAGAAGGGGAAAGGAAAAGCCACGCCACATGCCGCCATGGTGCCTGCCTGTGCGGCCCTGCGCAATGGGGCATGAGGGTCGTTGGGCACTTGCAGGCCTGACGGCACGGCTTCGCCCCCCGAACCCCGGCGCGGCGGAGGTGAAAAGCGCTTGCCGCCCTAGTCCTGCGCAATGCCCGTGCCCAATGCTTCCAGTGCTGCGCGCAGCGGGCCTTCGGGCAGGTCGGGCAGGGTGCAGGGCTGGGCGGGCTTGCGCTTTTGCCGCGCGGAGGAGGGCCGCCTGCCCGCCTGCGGGTCATGCACGAAGCGCAGGCGTGTCACCAGCCGGTCGCCGCACCATGTGTTGATCCGGGCGATCAGCATATCCGCTTGGTGTTGCAGTTCCAGCGCGACATGGCTGGCGCAGCCTATGGTCAGCGTTCCCGCACTCAGGCGTTGGGGGGTGGTCAGCCGCGCATGCGCCGGGCCTATGGCGTCGGCCCAGCAGGCCAGGAGCCGTGCGCCCGTGGGGGAGCGGCGGCGGAAGGCCGGGGCTGTTACGGCGGGCAGCAGGGCCGCCAGGCTGCGTGCCGTCATGGCCCGGCGCGGCGGTTCTTGCGCCTGCTGCTTGCTTGCGCGGGGTTCCTTCGCCATAACTGCCTCCGTGACTATACCGCCCGCCCATGCCCTGTTGCACTGGTATGACAGACATTCCCGCACCTTGCCATGGCGGCTGCCGGATCGGCAAACGGGGGATGGCGCAGGCACGCACGCCCCCGATCCCTACCGCGTCTGGCTGAGCGAGATCATGCTCCAGCAGACCACGGTCAAGGCGGTCATTCCCTATTACGAAAAATTCCTCGCCCTGTTCCCGACCGTGCAGGCCCTGGCCGCCGCCGATCGCGAGCAGGTTCTGGCGGCGTGGGCGGGGCTTGGCTATTATTCGCGCGCGCGCAACCTGCATGCCTGTGCGCAGGCGGTCGCGGCCCGTGGGGGGTTCCCCACAACGGTTGCGGGGTTGCAGGCCCTGCCCGGTATCGGTGCGTATACCGCAGCGGCCGTTGCGGCCATTGCCTTTGGCGTGCCGGTCGTGCCCGTGGATGGCAATGTCGAACGCGTGACCGCGCGGCTGTTCAACATGGCCGACCCCCTGCCCGCCGCCCGCAGGACGCTGGCCACACTGGCCGCCGGCCTGAACGCGGACCCGCAGGCCCGGGCCCGCCCATCCGCCTTTGCGCAGGCCCTGTTCGACCTGGGGGCGTCGCTGTGTTCGCCGCGCCAGCCAGCCTGCGGCCTGTGCCCCTGGCATGCGAACTGTGCGGCCCATGCGGCGGGCACAGCGGCCAGCCTGCCGCGCAAGGCCCCCAAGGTGGCGCGCCCCGTGCGGTATGGGGTGCATTTTCTGGCCATGGATGCGGCGGGGCAGGTGCTGCTGCGCCGCAGGCCCGAAACCGGGCTGCTGGCCGCCATGACGGAACTGCCCGGAACGGACTGGCGGCCCCAGCCCTGGCCGGAGGCTGAGGCCCTGTCCCACGCCCCGGTTCAGGCGGCCCGTAACACCCCGTGGCAGGTGGCGGGCAATGTGCGGCACGTATTCACGCATTTCACGCTCGAACTTGTGGTGTACGCAGCCCGGCTAGAGCGTTTTTCCAACCACGATGTGCGCGACGGTTTCCTGCTGCCGCTGGAGCAGGCGCGCGGGGCGTCCCTGCCATCGGTCATGCGCAAATGCCTTGACCTGGGGGCGCGGGTTCTGGCTTGCGGGACCGATAGTGCCGAACAAGCCCCCGCACCCTGCGCCCCTGTGCAGCATGGTTTTGCGGGCACGGGGTCTTTACTGGCCCCGTCTGCCAAGGCAGGTGTGCCCCGGCGTGGGCGGGCAGGTTCGGCAAGGACGCAGGTGCCCCCCTCCAAGGCCGGGGACGCGGAGCCCCCAGCAGGTGCGGCACCGCCAGAGCCCGTTCCAGCGCCTGTCTCCACGCCCGGCCCATCGCGGCGTGGCGCGGCCCGCACGGCGGCTTCGCGGACGGGTGGGGGGCGCCACGCCATCCGCCGGGGTGCCGCGCGGGCGGGGCGGCGGGGAAGCCCTGCTTGACGGCGGGCGGTCTTGCGCGCCAGGAACGGTAACGTACGGGGGTTTCATGGTCTTTCATCACATTCCGGCCGAAGGGTCGGACGGGCAGTATCCTTCGGGCAAGCCGGGGGTTATCGTGGTCAATCTCGGCACGCCGGACGATACGGGCTATGGCGCGGTGCGCCGCTACCTGTCTGAATTCCTGTCAGACCGGCGGGTGATAGAAGGCCCGCCCGTGCTGTGGCAGCCCATCCTGCAAGGCGTGGTGCTGAGCACGCGGCCCCGGGCCAGCGGCCGCGCCTATGCCCGCATATGGGATACGCAGCGCAATGAAAGCCCCTTGCGCGGGGTCACGCGCCGCCAGGCCGAAAAACTGGCCGAACGCCTGGCCGTATCGGGCGTGCCGGTGGTGTGGGGCATGCGCTATGGCCGCCCGTCATTGGCCGAGGCGCTGCATGACCTGCTGCGCCAGGGCTGCGATCGTATCCTGACCATGCCGTTGTACCCGCAATACAGTGCGACCACGACCGCCACGGCCAACGACCAGATTTTTCGCGCGTTGATGAAACTGCGCAACCAGCCCGCCCTGCGCACCCTGCCCCCCTTCGCGGACGATCCGGATTTTATCGCAGCCCTTGCCCGGAGCGTGCGTGACGCGCAGGCCCAGGTTCAGGCCCAGGCCCCGTCGCAGGCCCAGCCCTTCCAGATGGTGGTGGCGTCCTTCCACGGCCTGCCCAAGGATTATGTGGCCAAGGGCGATTCCTACGCGGCGGACTGCCTGAAAACGGTCACGGCCCTGCGCGCGGCCTTGGGCATGGATGAAACCACCCTGCCCATGACGTTCCAGTCCCGTTTCGGCCCGGCCAAATGGCTTGAACCCTATACGGCCCCGTTCATCAAAGCCCTGCCGGCGCGGGGGGTTACGCGGATTGCCGTGGTCATGCCCGGTTTCATGGCCGACTGCCTGGAAACGCTGGATGAAATCGGCAATGAGGTGCGTGAGGAATTTCTGGCCGCCGGGGGGGAATCCTTCACTCTTATCCCCTGCCTGAACGACAGCCCCGCCAGTATCGACCTGCTGGAAAAACTTGCCCGCCGTGAACTGGCAGGCTGGCTGTAGGACGCTTTGTGCCGACGTACAAGGGTGTGTGCGGCTGGGGCAGGGAGCCCCACGAAAGAGCCTGAAAATTCATAAAAGTTTCCGGGTGTCGCCTTTTTTCAAAAAGGTGACGTTTCCTCAAGCTTTTTGAAAAAAGCTTCACCAAAAACTTTTATCGGATCGTCCTGGCGGGCTTTGCGCGTGGGGCGGGGGTCTTGGCGGGGAACAGGCAGGGCCCGCTTGCCGCGCACCGCCAGCATTCGGGCTTGCGCGCCTTGCACACATAGCGCCCGTGCAGGATCATCCAGTGGTGGGAGTCGCGCTTCATGTCCGGCGGAATGCGGCGTTCCAGCGCTGCTTCCACCGCCGCTACCGTTTTCCCGCGCCCCAGGCCCGAACGGTTGGCCAGGCGGAACACATGCGTATCGACCGGCACGGTCGGCTGGTCGAAGGCGACGTTCAGCACCACATTGGCGGTCTTGCGCCCTACCCCGGCCAGTTTTTCCAGCGCGTCCCGCGTGGAAGGCACCTGCCCGCCATGCTCGGCCACAAGCTGGCGCGACAGTTCGACCACGTTCTTCGCCTTGGCGCGCCACAGGCCGATGGTGCGGATCAACTCGCCCACTTTTTCATCCCCCAGCGCGACCATGGCCTGGGGCGTGGGGGCGGCGGCGAAAAGGGCGGGTGTCACCCGGTTGACCGAGGCATCCGTCGCCTGAGCGGACAGCACCACCGCCACCAGCAGGCTGAACGTGCTGGTATAATGCAGCTCCGTTTTCGCATCCGGCCAGGTGCGCGCCAGATCGAGCAGGAAAGCACGGATTTCCTCCGGCGTCATGTCGCGCGGGGCGATCAGGGCCGATACGGGTTCGGGCGGTGTTTTTGCCCCGGCGGCACGGGCCGCGCCGGGTCGTTTCGCGGCTTTCGCGCCCTTTTTCGCGGGGGCTTTGGCAACCGCCTTGGGCGTGGCCCGGGGTGCGGTTCTGGTTGCTGCCGTGGGAGCAGTGACAGCGGGCGCGCCCTCGTTCTCGGGCTTGCGGGCGGCAGCCTTCGTTTTTTGCACGGTCCTGCTTTCGCTCGCCTTGCGGTTGCCCACCTTGTGATTGCCAGTCTTGCGATCGCCAGTCTTGCCCCCGGTGGTCTTGCCGTCCGTGGCCTGCGTGGGGTGCGGGGTCTGGGGTGCGGGGTCGCGCGTTGCTGTCATTGTCCTGTCACCCGGGAGTTATCGCCCGGGCCTTGCCTGGCGGGCTGGTGTGGCGCTGGCAAACCGTTGCGCGGCGCAGCCTAGGCTGGCCCCGGCGGGCTTGGCAAGGGTCTTCTCGCCCTCCCGTCGGGCGTTCCCAGTCGGGCGTCCCCCATAGGACGTCCCTTGCCGGTCGCGTCCTTAGGGGTGCGGGGTGATGCGGCATTTTTCACCCATGGCCCGCGTAACGCTGGTGCTGCGTGGCGCGATGCGTGGTGCGGCAGGCATGCGGCGTATAGGTGGGCGCGGTCTGGCGGATATCTGTCCGGGCCGTTTTTCCACCGCCTGAGTGCGCCGCCGCCGGGCCATGTGTGGTTGCGTGGCCGGGGCGCATCACGATACAGGACGGGTGCCGTGTGGCCCGGTGCCGCAGGGTTTGTGTTTTTTTGACGGGTTGCGCATGTCTGCTTCAGGTTCCGGTACGGCTCAGAATACCAGTGATACGCGCCAGGCGTCGCTTTTTGTCGATGTGCTGCGGTTCGTGGCGCGGCACTGGCTGGCGTTTCCCGCATCCCTTTGTGTGACGCTGGCGGGAACGCTGGTCGCCACCGTGGCCGATGTCATGATGCCGGTGATCGCGGGCCGCCTGGTGGGGGATGTGGCAGGCCCCGCCGGGCAGGCAGGCCCCGTGCGCGATGCGGGGTGGATGCTGGGGGCCATGGCGGCATGCGGCTTTGGCAGCGTGCTGGCCAAGCGCTACGCCTATCTGGGCATTACGGCCCTTACCACGCGGGTGATGCAGAAAATCGGCACCGAGGCCTTTGCCCATGTGCAGCGTCTTTCCACAGACTGGCACGCCAGCACCTTCGCGGGGTCGACCGTGCGCAGGCTGACACGCGGCATGTGGGCGGTGGACATGCTGGACGACACGCTGCTGCTCATGCTGCTGCCCGAAGCCTGCCTGCTGCTGCTGACAACACTGGTGCTGGGGTGGCACTGGCCCGCCATGGGCGTGTTGCTGGGCGTGCTTTCGGCGCTGTTCATCCTGCTGTCCTGCCTGCTGACGCTGCGTTACGTCGCCCCTTCCGCCCAGGCCGCCAACGAGGGGGACAGCCGCATGGGGGCCGCCCTGGCCGATGCCGTGACATGCAATGCCGTGGTCAAGGCCTTTGGTGCGGAAGAGCGCGAGGAACGCCTGCTGGAAGGCATCATGACGCGCTGGCGCACGGCCACGGCCCTGATGTGGGTGCGCGGCACGGACAGCGCCAATATCCAGGGGGCCGCCGTCATGGTCATGCGCCTGGCTCTGGCGGGTGGGGCCGTGTGGCTGTGGTGGCGTGGGCAGGCGGGCGCGGGCGACGTTGCCTATGTGCTGACCATGACCTTTCTGGTCCAAGGCTATCTGCGCGAAATCGGGCAGCAGGTTTCGGTCGTGCAGCGCTCGGTCAATGAAATGGAGGAACTGCTGCTTCTGTGGCGCACCCCCGTTGCGGTCAGCGATCCGGCACACCCCGTGCCGTTTCGCATTACCAAAGGGGAAATCCGTTTCAGCCACGTGACCTTTCGCTACCCCGGCCAGACGCGCGATATTTTTTCCGACCTGTCGGTAACAATAGCACCCGGTTCGCGCGTGGGGCTGGTGGGGCCGTCGGGTTCGGGCAAGTCCACCTTTACCAAGCTGCTCCAGCGCCTGTACGCCCCCCAGCAGGGCACGGTGGAGGTGGACGGCACGGATCTGGCCACGGTCGCGCAATCGGCCCTGCGTGCGCAGATTGCCCTGGTGCCGCAGGACCCCATGCTGTTCCACCGCAGCCTGGCCGAAAACATTGCCTATGGGCGGCCGGGTGCCACACCCGAACAGATCGCCCATGCCGCGAAACAGGCCAATGCGGCAGGCTTTATCGAACGCCTGCCAGATGGCTACGCCACATTGGTGGGCGAACGCGGCATAAAGCTTTCAGGCGGGGAACGCCAGCGCGTGGCCATTGCCCGCGCCTTCCTGGCCGACGCCCCCATTCTGGTGCTGGATGAGGCCACGGCCAGCCTTGATTCGGAATCAGAAGCCCAGGTGCAGGAGGCCATGCAGCGCCTCATGCAGGGGCGTACCGTGCTGGTGGTCGCCCACAGGCTGGCGACCGTGGTGGGGCTGGACCGTATTCTAGTGTTCGAACACGGCCGCATTGTCGAAGATGGCACGCACCAGGCCCTGCTGGCGCGCACGGGCGGGCTGTACCAGCGCCTGTACACGCTGCAAAGCCTGTAGCCGGCCCCAGCCTGTTGCCCCGGTGGCACCTTCGGGCCGGCGGGCCTTGCCGTTGTATCGCGCGCAAAAATATCGCAAAAATTCGTTCCGGTTCGTGACGATTTTTGTTGATCCGTTTTGCCCCGGCGTGCCACCTCACGGAACCATTCAGGAGGGTTTGCGTACGGTGGCACATCATGCTCGCTGGAATCAGGTCGCGGCGTTGTTCGCGGCCGTGGTGGCCGTGGGGTCCAATGCATTCATTCTCACCCCCATCCTGCGTGAGGTCAGCGCGTCACTGGGGACCGTGCCCTACCATGTCGCCTGGGCGATCTCGGCTTTCGGCGCGGCCACGGCGGTGTCTTCCCTGGTGTTGTCCTCGGAACTGGACCGGTGGGGCCCCGCACGGGTTCTGTCCCTTTCGGCCCTGCTTCTGGGTGTGGCGGAATTTACCAGCAGCCTGAGCACGCACTGGGTGCATCTGTGCCTGGCCCAGGCCATTGCGGGGGTGGCGGTCGGCGTGCTGCTGCCCGGCACCTACGCCACGACGGCCGCGGTCTCCCCCCGCGGGAAGGAGGCCCGGTTCATCGGCCTGGTGCTGACCGGCTGGTCGCTCTCGCTCGTGTTCGGGGTGCCGTTCGCGGCCTATGTGACCGAACATATCGGCTGGCGTTCGGTCTACAGGATAACCGGCACATTATCCCTGATCGTGGCCTGCGCGCTGTGGCTGTCTTTGCGCGGGATCAGTATGTCCCGCCCGGCGGAGCGGGTTTCCCTGCGCGGGGCTTTGCGCATTCCCGGCGTTGCCTTCATGCTGCTGATCGTTTTCGGCTACATGACCGCCTTTTACGGAACATTCGCCTATTTTGGCGAAGGGCTGCGCGTGCTCCTGCATCTGTCGGCGCAGGGGGCGGGGTCTTTCGTGTTCGCCTACGGGCTGGGCTTTGGCATTGCCGGGCTCATGCTCAGCCATTTCGCGCCCCATGCTTCCAAAACGTATATCGTCTGCTCGCTTGTGCTGATCAGCGCGTGCTATTTCGCGTGGCTGCCTGCGTCTTCCACGCGAATGTGGGCGTTCGCCAACAGTGCGGTCTGGGGGTTTCTGAACCAGTTGGGCCTGAACGCCCTGATCGTGACGCTGAACCGGTATGCGGCGGAAGCGCGCGGCGTTGTCATGGGTATTTATTCTGCCGTGACCTATGTAGCGGTTTTTGCGGGCCCGCTCTGCATGGGCTCGCTTTATGCGGCGTACGGGTTCTTTGGCGTTGCCGCCATGGCGGGGGTGATCGTCATGGCCAGTGCGGCGTCCTTCCTGGCCGTGCGGGTCCATCGCTAGGACGCATGGCCTGCCCCGGTCCTACCGCGCGGTGCTGAGCAGCCGGCGGTATCGGTTCAGCCCGTCTTCAAGGTGCAGTTGCATGCGGGTCTGGGCCAGGGGGGCGTTGCCGTCCGAAATCGCGGCCAGGATTTCGGTATGTTCGGTGACCGTCTGGGCGAAATAGGCTGCGCTGTGTTTCGCACTTTCGGTATATTTGGTGTGCAGGTCGCGGCAGATCTCGGCAATGGTGGTTTGCAGGAATTCGGCAAAGCGCGGGTTGCCCGCCGTTTTGGCTATGGCCAGGTGAAAGCCGAAATCGGCCAGGGCTTCCTTTTCCGGGTCGTGCGTGTCCTGCTCCGCAAAGGCAGCATGGGCCTGGTACAGGGCTTGCAGCGTATCGGGCGTGCGGCGCTGGGCGGCCAGGGCCGCGGCCTGCATTTCCACCCCGATCCGGAATTCCAGAATTTCCAGGCAGGCGCGGATATTGGGCAAGGGCCAGGCCATGGCGGGCATTTTCTGCACGCGGTCGGACACGAACACCCCCGCACCCTGGCGCGAGATGATACGCCCCCCCAGCTTGAGGGAGGCCAGGGCTTCGCGCACCACCGTGCGGCTGACACCGAATTCCTCGCATAATTCGGCATTGCTCGGCAGCTTGTCGCCACGGCCGTATGTGCCGTTCACGATCCGCTGCATCAGTGCCGTGGCGATCGTGTCGGACAGGGAGGAGGACGGAAGGGACTGCATGCGTGTCACCCTTGCATTCACGAAACAGGCCGGGCGGGTATCAGGCGCAGGCCCGCCCGCGACAGGCTGAGAAGGGCCGCCCCCCAGGCTGTGGCAACACCCAGGTCCAGGCACAGCAGGGCAGCGCCGTTATGCACATGGGCCATGACAAGGGCCACGAAAATCGCCCCCGTGGACTGGCCCATGATCCGCGCGACGGACAGCATGGCACTGGCGCTGCGCGAACGGTGCAGGGGGGCGGCATCCATCATGGCCTTGTTGTTGGGGGCCACGAAAAACGCAAAGCCGATGCCCGCCAGCCCCAGCCGCCACATGATATTCCAGTCAGCAGCCACCACGGGCGTTACGCGCAGCAGCAGGTAGCCCACCCCCACCACGCCCAGCCCGAAGGTGGACAGAACGGCCGCGGGTACCCGGTCGGACAGGCGGCCCACGACGGGACCTGCCAGCACCATGCCCAGGGGCCAGAGCATGATGATCAGCCCGCTCTGCACGGCGGTGCGGCCGAAAATGCCCGTCAGCGTGAAGGGAATGGACACCATGAAGAAATTGGCCGCCATATACCCCATGAAGCACACCGTGAACGCCAGGCCGAACGGCCATTTGCGCAGCAGGTCCACAGGCAGGAGCGGGGTCTGCGCCTCGCGTTGCACATGCAGCAGGGCCAGCAGGCAGCCCACCCCGCCCAGAAGGGTCGCCCAGCCTGCCACCGGCGCGTTGCCATGGGCCAGCAGGTCCGCCCCCACCAGAACCCCGCCGAAAAAGAGCAGGTTCAGCACCACCGGCAGCGCTTTCATGCTGTTGGCATGCACGGGCGTTGCGGGGAAAAAGCGCAGGGCCAGCGCCAGTGTCAGCACGCCGTAAGGCAGGTTGAACAGGAACAGCCACCGCCATGACGCCACGGACAGGATCAGGGACGCCACAGCCGGGCTGATGGCAAAACCCAGGGCCGTGACAAGCGCGTTCAGCGCCAGGCCCCGCCCCAGCAAAGCGGGTGGATAGACCGAGCGCACCAGTGCCGCACTGACGGACATGACGCATGCCCCGCCCGCACCCTGGATAATGCGCGCGAAAACCAGCATCCCGAAGGAGGAGGTGGTCGCACATAACGCCGAACCCAGCATGATGACGACAAGCCCCGCCTGGCACAGCCGCGCACTGCCCAGCCGGTCCGCCCAGGCGGCCAAAGGCAGCAGCAGCATGGCGTTGGCCAACTGATAGGCGTTGACCACCCAGACCGATTCCGCCTGCGAGACCGACAATGCGCCCGAAATGGTGGGCAGGGCGATATTGGCGACCGCATAATCCAGCACCGAAAGCAGCACGGCCATGAACAGGGGTACTACCGCACTGTAGCGCACCTTTCCCCCTGCCGGCTGTGGGGGCCCACCGTCGGGCTGCGCTTGCGGCGTGGCCGGGGCGGTGGAGCGTTCGGTGGTGCGGGGGCTTGTCGTCGCTGTCGGGGCGGAGACGGAGGGGTGGCGCAAGGTCATGGCCGCACGTTATCCTGCCGCGAACTTGACCATGGAACCCCCGCCCGCCGCCTGGTCGGTGGGCATGATTTCCATGCGCGAGATATCGACATAATCGGGCAGTTCCAGCACCGTGCGCACCAGCCCCGCCACATCGTGCGGCTGCACGGAGCGGTAGCCGTCATACAGCGCGCGTTTTGCGCCGTCGGGGCCGTGCGTGTCGCGGTAGAGCGATGTTTCCACCCGCCCGGGCACCAGTTCGGTCACGCGCACGCCACTGCCCAGCAATTCGCAGCGCAGCGCGTCGCAGAACACGCCAATCCCCGATTTGGACGCGCCGTACACGCAGGAACCGGGAAAAGGCGCATGCCCGGCAATGGAGCCGACAAAGACCAGGTGGCCCGCGCGCCGTTCGATCATGGCGGGCAGCAGCCTGTGGGTCAGGCGGATAGGGGCCTTGAGGTTGATGTCGATCATGGTGTCGATCTGGGCAGGATCGGTGCCCACGAACGGGCCGGTTGTCGTCAACTGCCCCGCATTGTTGATGACACTGTCAATTTGCACGTCCCCCAGGCGCGCGCACAGTCCGTCCGTATCGCGCACATCGGCCTGTATGGCGGTGACACCGGGCAGGGCTTCCAGCCGGGCCAGGGTATCCGCATTGCGCCCGGTTGCGAAAACCTTATACCCTGCCGCCGATAATGTGGCCACAATGGCAGCGCCGATCCCGCTTGTCGCCCCGGTGACAAGGCTTGTATGCGCGCGCGTGGCGGTATGGGTGGTCTCAGACATGGGCGCAGCCCCCACGGGTCGGGACCGGGTGCCCGCCACAAGATGGAAGGCAGGAGGCGAAGAGCGTGTGCGATATCATGAAAAACACTGTTCCTGTCTGGTAGGGAAAAGAAAAGGCGCAATACCCGCCAGGGCCGCGCCTGTCATGCGAACTGTGCGTGATCGACATCCTGCCCCGAACGCGCGGCCCACAGGTAAATGCCCCACAGGAACACGACAAAAGCCGCCAGCAGGGCTGGGCTGCGCAGTGTTTCCATGGCCTGGCTCTGGTCCGCCCAGGCAAAGGCGATCATGCCCGCGTAATAGGTCAGCACCCAGCCTGCCGAACGCAGGCCGTTCGATGTCGTGCGGTTCTGCAACTGGTAGATCAGGTAACCCAGGCACAGCACGAACTGCACGCCGATCAGCCACGCCACGGTCACCCATCCGGCCCAGAGTATGACGAAGGAGGAAAGGATGAAGGAGACGGGGCCCACAACCTGCGGGCACCAGACGCGAAAGGGCCGGGGCATGTCAGGGGCCGTATTGCGCAGCGCCGCCATGATGACGGGCACGAAGGTGTAGCTCATGACCAGGGCAGTGGAAACCACGCCCACCAGGCTGGACCAGGACGGAAAAGGCAGCGTCCAGAAAAAGCACAATGCGAAGGACAGCGCCATGGCGCGCGGGCCCACCGGCTTGTCGGGGTCGGTCTGTTCGGGGGCGGCGCCCAGTTCCTCCAGCCAGGCCTGGGCCACGCGGCAGGTGGAATTCATGAACACGTTGCCCGTGCCAAGGGGGGAAATACAGGCATCCACCAGCACCAGCCGCCCCAGCCAGGCGACCCCGATCACCATCATGATATCGTGAAAAGGCAGGGGAAACAGGCCGGGAATGTCAACCCAGCCGTTCTTCAGGTCGGCCATGGGCAGGTTGCCGATGAAGACCGTCTGCAACGCAAGGTACACGACCCCGGTGAACAGCACCGCCGTGCACAATGCGATGGGCACGTTGCGCTGGGGGTTTTTGACCTCGCCCGCCGCGGCCACGATGGGCGTCAGCCCCAGATAGGAGAAAATGATCCCGCCCGTGGACAGGGCCACCACCACCGATGCCAGCGGTGTGGCGCTGCCCAGCGGCACATGGAACGGGGCGGATGAAAAATGCGTGGCCAGCACGACAATGCTCAGGAACGGGACCGAGAATTTAAGGGTCGTGACAATGTTGTTGACCCAGGCAAAGGATTTCGCGCTCTTGCGGTTGATGAAATAGGCAAAGAGCAGGAACGCGAACTGCACCAGCCAGCCCGCCAGCGTGGGCGATCCGTCAGGGTGGCCCAGGAACGGGAACGCGCCCGAGGCATATTGCCGGGCGGCCACCACCTCGATCGCCACGATGGAGGAAAAGGCAACCAGCGTGACCAGGCTGATGTTGAAGCCCAGGAAATCCCCGTGTGAAATATAGGGGTAGCGCACGACGCCGCCCGTCTTGGGCAGGGCGGCCCCCAGTTCGCAGTAGATAAAGCCCAGCAGCAGTGCGATCAGCCCGCCCACCGCCCAGCTATAGAGCGAATACACCCCGGCCATGCCCGCCACCTTGGACGCCGCGAACAGCCACCCCGAACCGAACGTGGCGCCGCAGCCGATAAACACCAGGTCCAGCAGGCCGAGCCGCCGGGCACCGTCCGGTGCGGGTTGGGGGGCGTTTTCAGTCATGCCTTTGCGTATCTCCAGTTTTGCGGTCCGGAACAGTGGCGCTGGTCGTTGTGATAAAAGAACGATACGTCATTGACACAAATCATACAAGTCAATATGACCTGTATTATGAATTTATGGGGCGGTGCCGGGCGCCGCCACGAATCTGGGAGTGTCAGGATGGCGTCGGGGCACAAGGACTGCCGTGTAGGCGTGGATATTGGCGGCACCTTTACGGATGTCGCGCTCAAGATCGATGGGCGGCTGGTTTCCACCAAGGTTCTTACGGATTACGAAGCGCCCGAGCGGGCCATTCTCAAGGGGATCGACCAGGTCTGCGCCGATGCGGGCGTGGCCCTGAAAGATATCGGGGTCGTGGTGCATGGCACGACGCTGGCCACCAATTCGCTGATCGAACGGCGTGGCGCGCGCACGGCCTTCGTCACCACAGAGGGTTTTCGCGATGTGCTGGAAATGCGGACCGAAAACCGCTTCGAACAGTATGACCTGAACATCACCCTGCCCCCGGCCCTGATCGCCCGGGCCGACCGCTTTGTGGTGCGCGAACGCATGGATGCGGCAGGCAACGTCCTGCTCGACGTGGACCGCGCCGGGCTGGATGCGCTGATCACCCGCCTGGCCGAAGGCGGTTACGAAAGCATCGCCATCGGGTTTATCCACGCCTATGCCAATGGCGCGCACGAACGCCTGGTGCGCGACGCCATCCTGGCCCGCCTGCCCGACATATCGATCTCCATTTCCTCTGAAGTGGCGCCGCAGTTCCGCGAACTTGAACGCTTCAACACCGTCTGCGCGAATGCCTATGTCAAGCCGGTGATCAAGGCGTATCTGGACAGGCTGGTCAAGGCGCTGGTGGCACGCGGCATGGGCTGCCCGGTCTACATGATCCATTCCGGCGGGGGGATCATCTCGCTCGAACATGCGGCGGAATTTCCGGTGCGGCTGGTCGAATCCGGCCCCGCTGGCGGCGTGATCTTTGCCGAGGACGTGGCCCGCCGCCATGGCTGCGAGCATGTTGTGTCCTTCGACATGGGGGGCACCACCGCCAAGATCTGCCTGGTCGAGGACTACGTGCCCAAGACCGCCAAGAGCTTCGAGGTCGCGCGCACATACCGCTTCCGCAAGGGCAGCGGCATGGTCATTTCCATTCCCGTGGTGGAAATGGTCGAGATCGGGGCGGGTGGCGGCTCCATCGCCAGCGTGGATTCGCTGCGCCAGATCCGCGTGGGGCCGAAAAGTGCTGCCTCCGAACCCGGGCCCGCCTGCTACGGGCGCGGCGGGCAGAACCCCACCGTGACCGATGCCAACCTGGTGCTGGGCAAGCTGGACCCCGATAATTTCGCCGGTGGCAAGATGGTGCTGTCCGTGCCGGCCGCATCCCACGCGCTGGACCAGGATATCGGCGCGCAGATCGGCCTGTCGGTCGATGCCTCGGCTTACGGCGTGTGCGAGGTGGTGGATGAGAACATGTCCAATGCGGCGCGCGTGCACGCCATTGAAAGTGGCAAGGATATCAGCACCTTCACCATGATCACCTTTGGCGGCGGCGGCCCCCTGCATGCGGCCCGCCTGTGCGAAAAACTGGGGATCGACAGCTTTATCGTGCCCCCCGGCGCGGGTGTGGGTTCGGCCATCGGCTTCCTGCTGGCCCCCTTCGGGTATGAGACGGTGCGCAGCGGGCGGGTGGAGTTGTCTGCTTTCGAACAGCCCAAGGTGGCAGCCCTGCTGGACTCCATGCGTGAGGAGGCGCTGGGTTTTGTCTCCGCCATTGAAAGCACTGCCCCCACCAGTGTCGAATGCACGGCCTTCATGCGCTATGCGGGCCAGGGGTGGGATATTCCCGTCCGCCTGCCGTTCGAGGTTTTCCACGCGGGCGACGTGGCGGCGATCCGTGCTGAATTCATGAAGGAATATACACGGTTTTTCGGTCGCGCCATTGTCGGGCCGGAGGTGGAGATCGTAAGCTGGTCGCTGCGGGTCAGCACGCCGGTCGCACGCGCACAGTCCGTAACGCCGGTTGCCGCCACGCGCCAGGTCACATCGGATGTGTCGCGCAAACTGTTCGATTCCGTCAGCCGGTCTTTCGTTTCCGCCCAGGTGGTGGAACGCGCGGGGCTGGTGCCGGGCGATTGCGTGGCAGGCCCCGCCATTATTACCGAGGCCGAGACCACGACAATCCTGAGCGCGCAGTTCACGGCCACCGTCCAGTCGGATGGCAGCCTTCTGGCCACCCGCCATTAACCCCCGCAGCGTGGAGCAGACATCAATGCAGGACACATTTGTTGATATCCACATGCAGGTGATGTGGAACCGGCTGATTTCCGTGGTGGAAGAACAGGCCCAGGCCCTGATCCGCACGGCATTTTCCACCTCCGTGCGTGAGGCGGGGGACCTGTCGGCCGGTATTTTCGATGTCCATGGCCGCATGCTGGCCCAGGCCGTGACCGGAACGCCGGGGCATGTGAACGCCATGGCGGAATCGGTGGGGCATTTCATTACCGATATCGGGCCCGGCAATATCCATGAAGGTGATGTGTACATCACCAACGATCCATGGAAGGGCACGGGCCACCTGCACGATATCACGGTGGTTACGCCGTCTTTTCTCGATGGCAGGCTGATCGGGTATTTCGCTTCCACCGCCCATGTGGTCGATGTGGGCGGGCGCGGTTTCGGGCCGGATGCGAACGAGGTCTATGAAGAAGGCCTGTTCATCCCCATCATGAAACTGTTTGACGCAGGCCGCGAGAACGACACGCTGCTCCATATCGTGCGCAACAATGTGCGCGAGGATGACAAGGTCGTGGGCGATATCTTCGCCCTGGCCGCCTGTAACGATGCGGGCCACAACCGCCTTGTGGACATGATGCGCGAATTCGACATGGCGGATCTGGAGCATCTGGGCGCGTTCATTCTCGGCCATAGCGGCCGCGCCACGCGTGAACGGCTGGCCGCCCTGCCGCAGGGCCAGTGGACCAACAGCCTGCGCCTGGACGGGTATGACGAACCGGTGGAACTGCACGCGACCCTGACCATCAAGGGTGACACCGTGCATGTCGATTTCTCGGGCACGTCGGGCCCCAGCCGCTTTGGCATCAATGTGCCGCTGGTCTATGTCATGGCCTATGCGTGCTACGGCATCAAATGCATCGTGGCCCCGGAAATTCCCAATAATTTCGGCTCGCTCGAACCGTTCAGCGTCTCGGCCCCCGATAACTGCATTCTCAATGCGCAGCGCCCGGCCCCGGTTTCGGTCCGGCACGTGCTGGGCCATTTCGTGCCCGACCTGGTGCTGGGGGCGCTGCACAAGGCCCTGCCGGACCGCGTTCCGGCCGAAGGGGCAGGGGCGCTTTGGAACCTGCATATGAGCCTGCGCCCGCAGCCGGGCCAGACGGGGCGGAATGCGGAAATTCTCATGTTCAACAGCGGTGGCACGGGTGCGCGCCCCACACTGGACGGCATGAACGCCACGGCCTTCCCCAGCGGGGTGCACACCATGCCCGTGGAAGCGACGGAGCATGTCGGGCCGGTCATTATCTGGCGCAAGGAACTGCGCGAAGGTTCGGGCGGGGCAGGGCAGTATCGCGGCGGTCTGGGCCAGACGATCGAGATCGAGGCAGCAACTGGCTACAAGCTTCAGTTTTCCGCCATGTTCGACCGGATCGACAACCCGGCCCGGGGTCGTGCGGGCGGGCAGGCGGGTGCTCCGGGTTCGGTCGCACTCGATGATGGCACGCGCCTGCGCGGCAAGGGCAAGCAGGACGTGCCGCCGGGCCGCAAACTGGTGCTGAACCTGCCCGGTGGCGGTGGCTATGGCGATCCCGCCCAGCGCCCGGCCGAATGGCAGGAATACGATACCAGCAACGGCTACGTGCCCGCAGGCCAGGCAGGTACGGGCGCATGAGCGTGGCAGGCACCCCTACCGCCCCGCCTGCATCCGGCGCTGCTTCGGGTGCGGCCCCCGCCGTGTCGTTCGAAAACGCGCGCACGGCGGGTATCCGCCTGTCGGCTTCCATGGCGGCGTCCATGCGCGCGACCGCCCTGCGCGCGCAGGGCCGCACGGTGTTCGACCTGTCATTGGGCGAGCCGGATTTCAACACGCCCGAACCCATCGTGCAGGCGGCATTGGACGCCATGCAGGCGGGGCTGACGCATTATACCGGCCCGTCCGGCCTTGCGGTGCTGAAAGAGGCCATTATCCGCAAGTTCGCGCGTGAAAACGGGCTGACCTACAAGGCCGATGAAATTGCCATCGGTGTGGGGGCCAAGCAGATCCTGTTCGATCTGTTCATGGGCTCTCTCAACCCCGACGACAGCGTGCTGATCCCAGCCCCTTTCTGGCTCTCCTACCGTGACATGGTGGAGTACAATGGCGGGCAGGCCGTGCTGCTGCCCTGCGGGGCGGAGACGAACTTCAAGCTCTCCCCCGAACGGCTGGCCGCCGCCATTACGCCGCAGACACGCTGGCTGATGCTCAACAACCCCTCCAACCCATCGGGCGCGGTCTATACGCGCGCGGAACTGGAAGGGCTGGGTGCGGTGCTGGAACGCCACCCGCAGGTCTGCATCATGTCCGACGAGATTTACGAGCATATCCGTTTCGAAGGGGTGGAGGTCTGCTCCTTCCCCAAGGCGTGCCCGGCCCTGAAGGACCGCACGCTGGTGGTGAACGGCGTGTCCAAGGCCTATGCCATGACCGGCTGGCGGCTGGGTTACGCGGCGGGCCCGGCGGCCCTGATACGGGTGCTGAACAAGCTGGAATCGCAAACCACGACCTGCCCGTCTTCCATCTCGCAGGTGGCGGCGGCGGCAGCCCTCGACGGCCCGCAGGATTTCCTGGCCACCGCGCAGGCCGCCTATACGCGCCGCCGCGCCCTGGTGCTGGAAGCACTCGCCCAGACGGAACTGCGCGTGGTCCCGCCCGATGGCGCGTTCTACGTCTTTCCCGAATGCAGTGCCTATATCGGCCGCCAGACACCCGACGGACGCACGATCGGGGATGATATCGCCCTGGCGGACTACCTGCTGGACGAAGGCGGGGTGGCCGTGGTGCCGGGCCAGGCCTTCGGGGTTGGCAATTATCTGCGCCTGTCTTTCGCGACATCGGAGGAGAACCTGCGAACCGCCCTGGCGGCGATGGTCGCGTGTCTCTCCACATTGAAAAAAGGATGACCGGGTCATGAGCAAATTCAAGCGTGTGCTGATAACGGGTGCCGCCGGTGCGCTGGGCCGGCAGTTGCGGCTGTCCGGCCAGGACCTGGCCCCCGCCCTGCGCCTGAGCGACCGCGTGGCCGTAACCGACCCCGCCCCGTATGAGGAAGTAGGCGTGGCCGACCTGGGCAACTGGGATGCGGTGCTGAACGCCGTGCGCGGGTGCGACGCCATCGTGCATCTGGGCGGGCAGGCGATCGAAGGCCCGTGGACGGATGTGCTGAACGCCAATATTGTCGGCACGTACAATATTTACGAAGCCGCGCGCCAGTGCGGGGTGACGCGTATCGTCTATGCCAGTTCCATCCATGCGGTGGGCTTTCACGAACGCACGCGCACCATAGACGCCAACGCCCCCAAAAGGCCCGACAGCCTCTATGGTGTTTCCAAAGCCTATGCGGAAGACCTGTCCCGCTACTACTTCGACAAGTTCGGGATCGAAAGCGTCTGCCTGCGTATTGGCTCGTGCTTTCCCAAGCCCGTGGACCGGCGGCACCTGATCACCTGGCTGTCCTACCGCGACTTCCGCTCCCTTGTGGCCTGCTGCCTGGACGCGCCGCGCGTGGGGCACATGATCAGCTTTGCAACATCGCGCAACAGCCAGCGCTTCTGGAATAACGACTGCGCCTCCGTCCTGGGCTACGCGCCGCAGGACAGCGCGGACGATTATGCGGCCGAAGTCATGGCGCAGGTGGAACAGGGCGATCCGAACGATCCGGCCGTGCGGTTCCAGGGCGGCAGCTTCTGCGCTGCCGGTCATTTTGACGATCTTGCCCGGAAAGACTGATCCATGTCGGAAATGTCCAATTCAGGATTGCAGGCGGCTTATGATGTCGTGATCGTGGGGGGCGCCGTCGTTGGCAGTGCCACCGCGTATTTCCTGGCGTCCAATCCGGATTTCAAGGGCTCGATCCTGGTCATCGAAAAGGACTGGACCTACCAGAAGGCGGCCACGTCGCTCTCTTCAAGCTCCATCCGCCACCAGTTCTCCAACCCGCTGAACGTGCAGATGTCCATGTTCGGGGTGGAGTTCATTCGCGATTTCAAGTCCATCTCGGCCGTGGATGGGGAAGGGACCGACCTGGCCCTGCATGAAAACGGCTATCTGTTCCTGGCCAATAACGACCGGGCCGAGGCCATTCTGCGCCGGAACTGGAAAACCCAGACCGATCTGGGGGCCGAAACCGCGCTTTTAAGCCAGGATGACCTGCGCGCGCGTTTTCCGTGGCTGATGGCCGATGACCTGCAACTGGGCAGCTACGGGCTGAGTGGTGAAGGCTGGTTCGACAATACCGGCCTGTTGTTCGGCCTGCGGGCCAAGGCGCGCGCGCTTGGCGTGACCTATATCGAGGACGAGGTCGTAGGCCTTGAACGCGCGGGCGAGCGCGTAACGGCGGTCAAACTGCGCAGCGGGGCTTCGGTGTCCTGCGGGGTCATGGTCAATGCGGCGGGCACGCATGGCACGCGGGTGGCGGCCATGGCGGGGCTGGTCATTCCGGTCGAGCCCAGGCGGCGTTCGCTGTTCGTGGTGGACTGCCGCGACAGGCTGGCGGGCAAGGTGCCGCTGACCATCGACCCCAGCGGCGTGTTCTTCCGGCCCGAGGGGCAGTATTTCCTCATGGGTACCGAACCCGACCCCGATCCTGCCGTGGACCCGGACGATTTCGATGTCGCCCATGACGAGTTCGAAAACGAGATCTGGCCCGTGCTGGCCGAGCGTGTTCCGGCGTTCGAAGCGCTCAAGGTCATTCGTTCCTGGGCCGGGCATTACGATTACTGCACGCTTGACCATAATGTGATCGTCGGCCCCCATCCGGTGGTGACGAACTTCCTGTTCGCCAACGGCTTCAGCGGTCATGGCCTGCAACAATCCCCCGCCATCGGGCGTGGGCTGTCCGAGCAGATCGTTTATGGGGAATACCGCGCCCTCGACCTGTCCCCGCTGGGCTATGCCCGCGTGGTCAAGGGCGAACCGTTTGTGGAAGAGGCGGTGATCTGAACGGCTGAATGATAGAAGTTTTTGGTGGCGCTTTTTTCAGAAAGCTTCAAGGAACGTCGCCTTTTTTAAAAAAGGCGACACCCGAAAACTTTTATCTGTTGACCTGATGTTTCCTGGACCGGCTATTGGAATGGTCTGTGGCATTTCAGGGGAAGACGGCAATGGCGGAGCAGCGGCACACTTATACCGTCAAGGTGGTATGGACCGGCAATACGGGTGAGGGGACGGCCCAGTATCGGGGCTACAGCCGCGATCACGTCATTCTGGCTGAAGGCAAGCCCCCTATTGACGGGTCATCGGACCCGGCCTTTCGCGGGGATGCCAGCCGCTGGAACCCTGAAGAACTGCTGGTGGCGTCGTTATCCGCCTGCCACAAGCTCTGGTATCTGGGCCTGTGCGCGCAGGCGGGTGTGGTCGTGCTGGCGTATGAGGACGAAGCGGAAGGCAGCATGGTGGAACAGGCCGATGGGGCAGGCCAGTTCACCGCCGTCGAACTGCGCCCCCGGGTGACGATCTCCGCCACGTCCGATACTGCCAAGGCGACCGCGTTGCACCAGCAGGCGCACGCCATGTGCTTTATTGCCCGCTCCGTGAATTTTCCGCTTAGCGTGGTTCCCGTTATTATCCAGCACGCGGCTTCCGCGCCCTGACCGGCGGCCCGACATGGGCTGGACAGGGCGTGCGTGTTGGGCTTGCATGTTCCGGCACAGAGGGAGAGAACCCGCATGACCGCAACACCCCATTCGGATGACGCACGCCGCGCCGCATCGCTGCTGGCCGCACAGGACAGGGCGGTGGCCCTGTTCGAGGCGATCGGGCGCGAACTGGTGCGCCCAGGTGTGACGGAAAGCGCCCTGAGCGAGGAAATCTACGCGCTGGCGGAAGCGCGTTTCGGGGTATCCAGCCACTGGCACCGGCGGGTGGTGCGTTCGGGCCCGCATACGCTGCTGCCTTACGTTGAAAACCCTGCCGACCGGATGATCGCCCCGGACGATATCCTGTTCGTCGATCTGGGCCCCATTTTCGACCAGTGGGAGGCCGATTTCGGCCGGACCTTCGTTCTGGGGAACGACCCCGACAAGCTGCGCCTGCGCGATTCGCTGGCTCCCGTGTTCGATCAGGTCAGCGCGGAATTCGACGCCCATCCCGACATCACGGGGGAGGAACTGTACGCCCGCGCCTGTGCGGCGGCCGAGCGGGCGGGGTGGCGCTTTGGCGGTTCCATTGCCGGGCATCTGGTGGGGGATTTCCCGCATGAAACCATACCGGGGGACCGGGTGGCCTCCTATATCATGCCGGGCAGCACGACACGCCTGCGCGGGGTCGATGCCAGCGGGCGGGCCCTGCACTGGATTCTGGAAATTCACCTTGTGGACCGGGAAAAACAGATAGGCGGATTTTACGAACAGTTACTGACAGTACGCGAACCTGCCTGTTAAAGCCAGAACAGAAAACGAATAAAATTTTTTGGTAAAGCTTTTTGTAAAAAGCTTTAAATAAAAAATCACTTTTGAAAAAGCAGCGTTCAGCGCGCCGTGGTCGCAATCCGTGCCTGCATATCGCGCAGCAGGTCCTGGTGTGTCGCCTCGATATGGGTGCGGGCGAAGCTGGCCAGGTCGTGTTCCTGCCGGTTCAGCCACAGATCGAGCAGGTTCTGGTGTTCGGCATTGGCTGTCTGCGGGCGGCTGGGCGGGGCCAGGTGGAACAGCACGTAGCGTTCGGCGATCACGTTCAGGCGTTCCACCAGCCGGTAGGTCAGTTCCCCCACGCCGGGGCGGATCAGGCTGAGGTGAAAAGCCCTGTTGCGCTCGGCCCTTTCCCCGACCGGAGCGGTGCTGAACGCGGCAAATGCCTCACGCGCGCGGTGGTGGTCGGCCTCGGTGGCCTGCATGCAGCCTGCCACGGCGGCATCGGGTTCCAGCTTGGCGCGCAGGGTAAAGACTTCATCCGCTTCGGCCAGCGTCATGGCGGTAACGACAAAGCCCCGGTTGACATAGGATGCGACAAGCCCGTCCTGTTCCAGCCGGGCCAGGGCTTCGCGCAGGGGGATCTTGCTGATGCCGAATTCCGCCGCCAGCGTGTCCTGGCGGATGGGTTCGCCATGCGCCAGTTCGCCCGAGACAATGCGGGCGCGCAGGAGGTAAAAAAGCTGGTCAGCGAGTGATCGGGTATTGAGCAGCCCCGCATTGGCGGCTTTTGGCCGCCCGCCATCGACTGGCGCCGCCCCGTTTGCCGCCCCGCCCGCACCCTTGCCCCCGATTGCGCCACCCGTCGTACCCGCGGTCGCACCCGTGGTTTCGGGCCGGTCTGTCAGGGGCTGGCTTGCGGCGGTGGCGGGGGAGGTGCGCGGTCGCTGGCGGTTCATGGCGCAATGCCTCTTTTATCAAAGTCTCCGGTTTTTCCGGGCATGTTCCCCGATCCTGTGCGGGGAACATGCGTGGGCACGCATGCTTTCAGGTAACCTGAAAGCCCTGCCAGAACCGGTCGTCGCGGTCGATCCAGATCGTGTTGAACCCCGTGGCAATGGCCGAGCCGGTAATGAGCGGGATAATGGCGGGCGTGTCGCCCACCGTGGTGGTGCCGCCAATCTGCCCCTTGAACTCGCTTTTGATATAGCTCTGATGCGTAAAGGGTTCGGCCTGGCCTTCCCGCACGATGCCCTTGTGCCACAAATGCGCCAGCCGGGCCGATGTGCCGGTGCCGCAGGGGCTGCGGTCTATGGCCTTGTCGCCATAGAAAACGGCGTTTCGGCCCTGTGTGGCCGGGTTGGCCCCCGGTTCGGCCCACAGAACGTGGCTGACCCCGGCAATGGTGGAATCCAGCGGGTGGACGGGGGTATATTTCTCGCGCACCAGTTCGCGGATGATGGGGCTGAGTTCAAGGATCTTGCGCGCCCCCAGCGCGTCCAGCGTCGTGTACGGCCCCTGCGGTTCCACAATGGCGTAGAAATTGCCGCCATAGGACACATCGACAGTCAGCGGGCCGAAGCCGGGCACGTCGATCTCGATCCCCGTCTTGGCGACCCAGGCCGGCACGTTGCGGATGGTCACGCTGCTGACGCGCTTGCCTTCGGTCGTGTAGGTGATGTCGATGATGCCGGCGGGCACTTCCAGCTTCAGGCTGCCCGGCGTGCGCGGGGTCAGCAGCCCGTTTTCCAGCGCGAAGGTGACAAGCCCGATCGTGCCGTGCCCGCACATGGGCAGGCAACCGCTGGTTTCGATGAACAGGATGCCGCCATCCGTGTCTTCGCGCGTGGGGGGGTAGAGAAAGCCGCCGCTCATCATGTCATGGCCGCGCGGTTCGAAGCACAGCCCGGTGCGGATCCAGTCGAAACGGTTGAGAAAATCCTGGCGTCTCTCGCTCATGGACGAACCGGCCAGCAGGGGTGCCCCACCCGCCACAAGGCGAACGGGATTGCCAGCCGTGTGTCCGTCGACGCAAAAAAATGTATGGCGCACAGTTTTGTCCTTGCGTTGGGGGTGGGTGTTGCGGGGCTGCCCGGACGGGGTAGGGTGCGGCCTGCCGCCGCCCTTTGGTCCTGCCGGTTTTTCCGCGGCACGCCCGCGTCTTGATTTCGATAACGATTCGTATACGATAAACGAAATTAAACCGGAAGGAAAATTCACCCGGCCGGAAAACAGACAGCACCACCCCCCACCACGCTGACGTGGGGGTGGCCTCGCGCGCGTGTTCTGTGGCAGAACGCGCCGGAGTAAAAACGCCGTGTGGCGTGCCGCGCGCGGGGGGACGTTGAGGAATGAGGTGTCGGTAATGCAGCAATCGCAGGAAGTATCCTTCAAGCGGTCCCTGTCCCTGGTGGACCTGACCCTGCTTGGTTTCGGGTCCATGTTCGGGTCGGGGTGGCTGTTCGCCGCATCGCATGTGGCGGCCCTGGCCGGGCCTGCCAGTATCTTTTCATGGCTGGCGGGGGGTGTTGCGGTCTTCTTTCTGGGGCTGGTGTATTGCGAACTTTCGGCGGCCCTGCCCAAGGCGGGCGGCATCGTGCGCTACCCGGCCTATGCGCATGGGCCGCTGCTGGGCTCCCTGCTCGGGTTCATTACGGTCATCGCCTATTCCAGCCTGACCTCGGTGGAAATTGTCGCCGCCCGTCAATATGCCGGATCGTGGATTCCGGGGCTGACGCGCAATGTCGCGGGTGACCCCACGCTGCTGGGCTGGTTCGTGCAGTTCGCGGCCCTGTGCTTCATGGCCAAGCTGAACATGTCCACCGTCAAGACGTTCGCCGTCTTCAACAACATCATCACCATCTTCAAGTTCGTGGTGCCCACGCTCGTGATCGTGTGCCTGTTCATGTATGTGCGGGGCGACAACTTCCACAGCCACGGCTTTGCCCCCCATGGCTGGCAGAGCCTGGAGACCGCGATTTCCACCGGCGGCATCATTTTCGCCTATCTGGGGCTGACCCCCATCGTGGCCGTGGCGGGGGAAGCCAAGGACCCGCAACGCACCATTCCACTTGCGCTGATCCTGTCGGTGGTCATGGCGGCGCTGGTCTATGTGCTGTTGCAGTTCGTCTTCGTCGGCAGCGTGCCCCCCGACCTGCTGACGAATGGCTGGAGCGGTGTGAACCGTTCGCTGTCCCTGCCGTTCCATGACCTGGCTGTCATGCTGGGCCTGGGCTGGCTGGCGTCGTGCGTGGTGCTGGACGCCATTATCTCCCCCTCCGGCACGGGCAATATCTACATGGGGTCGTGTTCGCGCGTGCTGTTCGCCTGGGCGCAGACCGGCACGTTCAGTTCCTGGTTCGCCAAGCTGGACCCCAAGACCAACAGCCCCCGCCGCGCCGTGATGCTGACCTTCGGGCTGAGCGTGTTCTGGATGCTGCCCTTCCCGTCATGGGATGCGCTGATCGGCGTCGTGTCTTCCGCCCTGGTCATGAGCTACACCTTCACCCCCGTGGCCGCCGGGGCCCTGCGGCGCAGCAACCCCGAACTGGCGCGGCCGTTCCAGGTGCCGTTCATGGGCTTTGTCGGCCCGGTGGCGTTCATTGTCGCCACACTGATCATTTTCTGGTCGGGCTGGACCATCCTGTCCTGGCTGCTCAGCCTCCAGCTTGTCTTTATCGCGGGCTCGGTGCTGGTGCGCCATTTCGTGCAAAAGATCGACTGCCGCGAAGACCTGCGCAGTTGCGGCTGGGTGATCGCCTATTTCGCGGGGCTTCTGGTCTTTTCGCGCCTGGGCTCGTTCGAAGGGATCGCCCTCATTCCCCACCCGGTGGATGACGTGGCCGTGGCCCTGTTCGCCTGGGCGATCTACGCCATCGGGATTCGGACATCGCACCGCGACACAGGCCTTGCGGATGAGGAGGAAGTGATCCTTCACGCCCAGGCCGATGCGGTGCGCGCCACCATCGGCGCGCGATAGGGCGCACGCTCAGGCCCCTTGCCGGCTCCCGTCCCGGCGCGCCAGGGCGCATTTGCGGGTCTGCTTACGGTCATCTTGCGGGCCGTTGCCGACCACGCCCCGGCAGGTCATTCCAAAATGGAATGACCTCATGGGTGAACATTGTTTTGCACAAAGAACAGTCTGGGCGAAGCTGCCTGTCATGACTCCCCTTGCCCCGGCTGCGTGCGGGCGGTGGCAGGGAACGGGGGTGGCGGCGTGGTGGCCATCCGTGCGGGCCCTGTCCCTTGTGGCAGGCCCTTTCTTTGTGGTTTGTGTCTGACAATAGGAACGTGGCGGAAAGCAATGAGCATTACGGATGATCCTCGCAGTCACGGTTTATGGGGACAAAGTGCCTGTCCGGCACCCCTGACCGCACCCCTGTCGCAAGACAGCACTGTCGATGTGGCTGTGGTGGGGGCGGGCTATACCGGCCTGTCCGCCGCCCTGCACCTGGCTTCTGCCGGGCGCAGTGTCGCGGTGCTGGAATCGCACGCTATCGGCTATGGCGGGTCGGGCCGCAATGTGGGGCTGGTGAACGCAGCCCTGTGGAACATGCCTTCCGAAGTGTTCGAGACGCTGGGCCCCAAATACGGCGCACGCGTGCTGACCCTGCTGGGCCACGGGCCGGAACTGGTGTTCAAGATCATCGAACGCTTCGGCCTGGATTGCGAGGCCGAGCACACGGGCACGCTGCACTGCGCCCCCGATGCCGCGGGCATGAAAGCCCTGGCCGAGCGTGAACGCCAGTGGCAGCGCCTGGGGGCCCCTGTGCGCCTGCTGGACGCGCAGCAGACCCGCCGCCAGACCGGCACCAGCCTTTATCTGGGTGCGCTGCTGGACGAACGCGCGGGCACCATCCAGCCGCTGTCCTATGCGCGGGGGCTTGCCCGTGCCGCGCAGGATGCGGGGGCCGCCATCTACACCAGAACCGCCGTGACGGGGGCCGAAAAGGTGGGCGAAACCTGGCACGTGCGCACGCCAGGCGGGACCGTGCGGGCCAAATGGGTCATTGTCGCCACCAACGCCTATACGGCGGCCCCCTGGACCGCCCTGCGCGAAGAAGTGATCGCCCTGCCGTATTTCAACTTCGCCACGCGCCCCCTTTCGGCCGACCAGCTTTCCCGCGTGCTGCCCGACCGCCAGGGCGCATGGGACACGCGCGAAGTGCTGACCTCCTTCCGCCTGGATCAGGCGGGGCGGCTGATCGTGGGCAGTATCGGCGCGCTCAAGGGTGTGGCGCGCAAGGTGCACCATGACTGGTCGCGCCGGATTCTGGCCAAGCTCTACCCCGAACTGGCGCATGTCGGCTTCGAGAGCGAATGGTACGGCACCATCGGCATGACCACCGATTCCGTGCCCCGCTACCACAAGTTCGATGACACCGTGCTGTCGCTGAGCGGCTATAACGGGCGCGGTATTTCCACCGGTACCGCGTTCGGCCGCGTGCTGGCCCGCCGGATCTGCGGCGACCTGACGGACGCCGACATGCCCCTGCCCGTAACCCCCACCGCGTCCGTGCCCCGGCGTGGGCTGCATGAACACATGTACGCCCACGGATCGGTTGCCGTGCATGCGATTTCCGACCGTCTCTAACAGCCAGAGCCTACCGCGTTTTTTGACAAGAAAGCTGAGAAAGTCATGAGTTCGATCCAACACGACGTGAAAAGCATTTTCCACAAGCTGGGCGTGCCCGAAAGTGCCTATACCGGCGGCACGCTGGCCGTGCGCACCCCTGTCACGGGCGAGATCGTCGCTCATGTGCCCGAAGTGACCGCAGCCCAGGCCGATACCGTGATCGCTTCCGCGGCCGAGGCGTTCAAGGTCTGGCGCACCGTGCCGGCCCCGCGCCGGGGTGAACTTGTGCGCCTTCTGGGCAATGTCCTGCGCGACAACAAGGAGCTTCTGGGCCGCCTGGTCTCGATCGAGGCGGGCAAGGTCGTGTCCGAAGGTCTGGGCGAAGTGCAGGAAATGATCGATATCTGCGACTTCGCGGTCGGCCTGTCCCGTCAGCTTTACGGCCTGACCATCCAGTCCGAACGCCCCGAACACCGGCTGATGGAACAGTGGCACCCCATGGGTGCGGTCGGCATTATCTCGGCCTTCAACTTCCCCGTTGCCGTGTGGTCGTGGAATGCGGCGCTGGCCCTGGTATGCGGCGATTCCATTATCTGGAAACCGTCCGAGAAAACCCCGCTGACTGCCCTGGCCACCCAGGCCCTGTTCGAAAAAGCGGCCGAAGCCTTTGGCGGCGTGCCGGCGGGGCTGAGCGGCCTGCTGATCGGCGGGGCGGATATCGGTCGCCAGCTTGTCGATGACAGCCGCGTGCCGGTTATTTCCGCCACCGGGTCCACCCGCATGGGCCGGGCCGTGGGTGGGGCCGTGGCCCGCCGCTTCGGCCGCGCCATTCTGGAACTGGGCGGCAACAATGCCTCCATCGTCACCCCGTCGGCCGATCTGGACATGACCCTGCGCGCCGTGGCCTTTGGCGCCATGGGCACGGCGGGCCAGCGCTGCACCACGCTGCGCCGCCTGATCGTGCATTCTTCCGTCTATGACACGCTGGTGCCGCGCCTGAAGCAGGTTTACGGCGCGATCAGTGTCGGCAGCCCGCTGACATCCGACGCGCTGGTCGGCCCGCTGATCGACGAAGCCTCGTTCAACGCCATGCAGGAAAGCCTTGTGGCCGCCAAGGCCGCCGGTGGCGCGGTATGCGGCGGCGAACGGGTTGACGTGAACGGTGCGGCCTCCTTCTACGTGCGCCCGGCGCTGGTGGAAATGCCCGCCCAGACCGGCCCCGTGCTGGAGGAAACCTTCGCTCCCATCCTGTATGTTCTGAAATACGACACGCTGGAAGAAGCGATTGCCTTGCAGAACGACGTGGTGCAGGGCCTGTCGTCCTCCATCTTCACCACCGATGTGCGCGAGCTTGAACAGTATATTTCCGCTGCCGGGTCCGATTGCGGGATCGCCAACGTGAATATCGGCCCCTCGGGTGCGGAAATTGGCGGGGCCTTCGGTGGCGAAAAGGAAACCGGCGGTGGCCGTGAATCCGGTTCCGATGCGTGGAAAGGCTACATGCGCCGCCAGACCAACACGGTCAATTACGGGCGCACGCTGCCCCTGGCCCAGGGCGTGAAGTTCGACGTGGGCTGACCCTTTACCGTAAGCCCGGACCGGGGCTCCGGGCAAAGCCCGTCCCGGTCGGATTGGTAAAAGACAAGAACGGCGTGGGAGGTTTTCTCCCACGCCGTTTTGCGTTGTCAGTGTCCAGCTCTGCTACCCTTGACGATGCATAAGTGATGTAACCGGATAATCCGCCCTGCACTGTTATTTTTAACGGTTGCCTGAGGCTGCCGCCGCCATCTGATATTGGTCGAGGCCAGATCGGCCTGTTTTCATCTAGTACCCGCGCGCAGTTTTTGCTATATATTTAATAGAGTTCGAAGTGTTGTAGCCACTGATCCGGACTTTCCCACACAATCATGATCCTCCTAAAAAGCGCTATGGCATAAGCCACGGCGTGGATTAACCTATGCGACACGCAAAGCCTGCCCTCACCGGCGGGCTTTTTTTGTGTCTGTATTTCAGGACACACCATGCCAGATACCAACCAGCATCCCGCTCTGACATTCGTCATGAGCGAACATCAGCTTGTCAGTGTTGTCAGACGATACCTGCCGAGCCAGCAAACCATTAATCGGGCCGAGGGGCTGGCCACGATCGGCTTCGGGGCTGCGGAAATGGCCGGAGCCGCTGGCCTTCTGGCTGCCCCTGAACCGTTGCTCAGCAAAGTGGGCGGCATTGCTCTTGCCGCCCACGGCGTTGACATGATGGCCGCCGGACGACGTGCGTGGACTACAGGCACGCTACCCCAAACCCGGACCGAACGCGCGATCCGTGCCGTGGCCCTGAGGGCCTATGCGCCTCCCGCTATTGCCGATTTCGCCGGTACGGCCGCAGATGCCCTGATCCCTGGCAGTCTGCTGCATGCAGTCGGGTCTTTCGCGGCCACCCGGGCCATTCGCGTTGCATCGGCGGACACAAGCCGACTGACCTTCAGGCATGCCGACATCACGTCGGAGCATTTTCACCGGCCTTCGCCGTATGCCACTCACCCAGCTAGATCGCCCACCAACCAGAATCTTCTCTCACCGCATCGACAGAAGAACCTTGATCTCGACCATCATGAGGCACCTCCGCATAATCGCAAAGCGGGGGGCCATGTGCTTCTAAAATATGTTGATCCGACCGCCGCATATATCGATCGGCGATTCACGAAGGAAAAACGCCAGAAATGGAGACAAAGCCTTGCTTGACGGACATATCTCTGGAAGGGGAGCTGTTGTAATCAAGAGTGCTGGTCGGCAACATACATCTGCGCAGCGTATTCAAGTTGCAATTATCAAAAAAGAACACAATGGGATGATCTATTATGTCCATACCGTTAAACTTGACTAAATATGATATTCTCGATCTGTTCCCGCGTCTTACTAATCTGGGCGCTAGTTCGTTTGGCGAAGATGCAGATACTTTTGGCGATACGCTGTTCGAGGCCATTGAAGATGCACCGCGAGGTCATCGTCTGCTGTTCAAACAGCAGACAGTCAACGAGTTAAGAACTGTAATGGCCTGCAGCGATGAGGACATTGAGCGTATCAGTTGGGCTGTGCTCGGTATAGATCCCACGGCGGAGGTTGAAGAACCACCCAACTGGGGACGATTTCCCAGCCTGCGGGCATTCTGGTCAGCCGTTCTGCACACTTTTGAAAATGACCCTGAGGTGCAGGCGGGAAGAGAGATTGATCCGAACGCGTAGGGGGAGGTCGTTCGCCAATACGGAATATCTGTTTTCATGCGTTGGCCTGTTTCTGAAGTGGGCTTTCCACTCGCTCCGCTTTGTCGGACAGGCACACGTTATCCCATGTGGTTTGTGTGAAACCGTGCTGCGCGCAGAATGTCGTATGGCCCGGCTCAGGTGGGGTCGGGTCTGTTCAGGGGCGGGTTGAGGATCTGTTCGGCCAGCCACAGGCGGAACAGTTCCAGTGGCTTGTACTGGGTTTTGTCCTGCGGCCAGACAAGGTAATAGGCGGCCTCGCCTTGTTCTTCATAGGTCGGCCCGATCTGCACCAGGGTTCGTGCGTGCAGTTCGGGCTGGATCAGAATCTCGGGCAGCAGGGCCAGCCCGCCGCCCGCCATGGCGATCTGGGTAATGGTGTAGAACTGGTCGCACAGCATGCCATGAATGCGATCGGCATCCAGGCCCTGGGCGTTGAACCAGCGTTCCCACGCATCGGGGCGGGAGACCAGGTGCAGGAGTGGTGCATCCAGCAGGTGGGCCGGGGTTTGAAAATCATGCCGTGCCGCAAGGGATGGCGCGCAGACAGGCACGATCCGTTCCCCGCAGATCGCGCTGGATTCCGTGCCCGGCCAGTCGGGTATGCCGAAATGGATGGCGGCATCCATTGTTTCGGCCGCAAAGTCGAACGGGGTGGAGCGGGTGAACAGGTTGACCGTTATTTCCGGATAACGGCTTTTGAAGTCGGGCAGTTTCGGGGCCAGCCACAAACTGCCGAAGGTGGGCACGATGCTCAGGTTCAGCGTGCCGCCCGCGGGTGCCGCCCGCAGCCCCAACGTGGCCGCGGCAATCTGCTTGAGTGCCGCCCGCACTTCCCGCGCGTAGGATTCCCCCGCAATGGTCAGCCGCACCGTCTGGCGTTCGCGCACGAACAGCAACGCGCCAAGCTGCTCCTCCAGCAGGCGGATATGCCGGCTGATGGCACTTTGCGTCAGGTGCAGTTCCTTGGCGGCGGTGGTGAAGTTCTGGTGCCTTGCCGCGGCTTCGAACGAACACAGCAGCGATATGGGGGGCAGGAATCGTCGGGCAAAGGCCATGGGGCATCACTCTTCGGGTCGGCGGTGCGGTCGGTCTGCGCGAACCGGTAGCACGAACGCCCGGCCCGCCATGTCGATTGTCTAGGCCCCCCGGGTCCGGCTGGGGCTATCCAGCCACTCCCGCCGGTCCATGGGGCGTCATGCGTCCGTTTGTAAAGGGGGCGCCTGACCCGTTACCCCCGTCCGGGAAAAGCGTGATCGCCTATTGGGGCTCTTTTTAAAAAAACCCGTTCACACAATACGGTTTGTCATGGGCGCGTCGGATTGAAGTGCTTCCAGGTTTTTCAGCAGGATATTCACCACATTGCGTTCGTAATATTCGGTTTCCCCCGCGATATGGCCGGTCAGTACCAGGTTGGGCACGGACCACAGCGGGCTTTGTGCGGGCAGGGGTTCGGTGTCGAACGTGTCCAGTGCGGCGGCGGCAAGGGCCCCCGATTCCAGGGCCGCGATCAGGGCGTTTTCTTCCACCACCGGCCCGCGTGCCACGTTGATGAGGGTGGCACTCCGCTTCATGAGAGCGAGAGTGCGCGCATTGATCAGGTGGCGGGTCTGTTCGGTCAGCGGGCAGGTCAGAATAACGTGATCGGCGGCGGCCAGCCCGGTGGCGATATCGTCTGCTGCGATCTGCGTCACGCCGGGTACGTCCAGCGGGCGGGGGCTGTGGCGGGTGCCCAGCACCGTCATGCCCAGGGCCTGGCACAGCCGGGCTATTTCATCGCCAATCGTGCCCATGCCGATCACATACACCACCTTGTCCGCCAGTTCGGTCAGGCGGGGGCGCGGGTCGGTGCCGGTGGTGGACCAGCGGTGCCGGGCCTGATTGTCACGCGCTTCGTACAGCCGGCGGGACAGGGAGAACAGCAGGGCCAGCGCATGTTCGGCCACGGCGCGGGAATTGACGCCGCGCGCATTGCACAGCCGCACCCCGCACGCCTTCAGGGCGTCAAGGTCGAACTGGTCCACCCCGGAACTGATGGACTGGATATAACGTAGCCGGGGGGCCATGGCCAGAAAGCGGTTCTGCCACAGCATGGAGATGACCAGCACTTCCGTTTCGGGCAGCAGGGCTTCAAGATCGGCGGCGGTTTTCACCTGGCGGCAGGCGGGGGCGTCGGGCCTGCGGGCGAGTTCGGCGGCGATATCGTAATAGACATGGGCTGCCGTAATGGGTGTGCTGAGCGAGACCATTCGTGTTCTGTCCGGTTTGGGAAAACGTCTTTGCCAAAAACCTTAGCAGGCGCACGGTCGCGGGGCTACCCGCCCGCCATGCGGCCTGCCGGGGTGCGCGGGCCGGTCAGTGCGCCTCACAGGGCCGCCCTGCGGCAAGGTCCATTACAACCGGCCCGTGTTACGGTTATATGGACGCAGGATCATGCAAGCTGCGGAGCAGGCAGGGAATGACATCACGCGCGCGCGTCCATTTCGGTCCCGGTCTGATCTGGCCGGGTCTGGCCCGGCTGTGTGCGGCCATGCTGGCGGCCAAAGCGGCCGTGGCCAAAGTGTGCGTGCCCAAGGCCAGCGTATCCAGGGCCTGGCTGGGTCTGCTGGTCGTGTCCTGCCTGGCGGTGTGCCTGCCTGCCGCGTTCCCCGGCCGCGCGCAGGCCGCAACGCCCACGCCCGACCCGTATGACAAGCCCCCCTTGGCGCAGGCCGGATTGGGGAATGACATGCGCGCCAGCGTGGCCGCAGGGGGGCTGTCCGCGGTGGTGGAGGTCATGGCGTGGCACCAGTGCAGTGCGGCCATGGTCTGGCGCAAGCCCGACCCGCAGGCCCCGGCGTCCTGCACCATCGCCAGGCTGCGTCTGTACGATCTTTCCCACCCCAACACGATGCCCGTCACCTACCTGCTGACCCCTTACGGCCCCGATAGCGGGCTGAGCGGGCTGCACCTGGCGCTATACAGGCTCGACAACGCATCGCCCCTGCCGCAGGTCATGGTTTCAGCCTATTCCGGCGGGGCGCATTGCTGCGAGATCACCTCCATTTTCGGCCAGAAACCCGGTGGCCGCTGGAGCACCACCCTGTGGGGCGAAGTCGATGGTGACAGCCCGCCCCGGGTGGTGGATATCGCCCATGACGGCACGGCTGAACTGGTGGGGCTGGACCAGTCGTTTTTCTACCGTTTTGCGCCGTATTCCAATTCCTACGCCCCGCTGGTGCTGCAACGCTATCATGACGGGGCGTTGCAGACCGTCACCCGCGATCCGCTCTACAGTTCTTTCGTGGCGCAGGATCTGATGGCGCAGCGGGCGAACTGGGTGCAGGGCGGGCGGGCCGACCCCAACGGCTTTCTGGCCTATATGGTGGCCACGCGCGCCAATCTGGGCCAGTTGCCGCAGGGCTGGCGCGACATGCTCGACCATGCCGAACAGCCCCGGCCCATGTTCGGCATGTCCCTGTGCGACCTGCGTGCGGCAGCAGGCGATGCCGGGCCCGAGCCCTGCCCGGAAAAGGAACGCCAGCCTTTGCCTTTTCCACAGGCCCTGGCGGGTTTTCTGGTCGCGGGCCATTACCTGACCCCCGAACAGGCCGCAACGCTGCCCATGGTGCTGCCACCCGCACAGCCCGGCCAGAACGACGCGGCGCAGAGCCAGGCGGCCGGAGCGCCGGGCGCGCCTGCCCCGGCTATGGCCACCCCGAACGCACCTGCCGGTGGTGCGTCCGCTGCGAACATGGCCGCCGATGCTTCGCGGGGCCCCGGGCCCACCCCCGATACCGGCCACGCGCCCCCCCGCTACTGGCCCGATTTTTCCTGCAAGCTGCCCCCCTGGAACGATGCCATCGCCACCATGTTGTGCCAGAGCAGCGAGGCCGCGCGGCATGAACTCATGTTCGATCAGGTCTATTATGCCCTGCGCCAGACAATGGGGGCCGGGGCGCTCAGCGGCCTGACGCAGGAGGTGCTGGCCAGTGAAAACGCGGCGTATCAGCGCTGCGGCCTGCCCCTTCCCGGTCAGGCCAACCAGAGCATGCCCCCCAATGCCGTGCCCTGCTACGCCGCCGCCATGGACCGGCTGGCCGAGAGCTACCGCAGAAGGCTGAGCGGCCCCGCGCGGGAGGAATCGGCCCGCCCGCTGGATACGCATATCGCCGTGCAGCACAAGCTGGTGGCCCTGGGCTACCTGCCCGCCAATATGGTGGAAGACGGCGTTTACAGCGCACCCACCCGCCACGCGATCATGACATGGCAGCGGATCAGGCAAAGCCCGCGGGCCGATGGCCTGCTGTCCGATACCGAAGCAGCGCTTCTGCTTTCCGCCCCTATGCCACTGCCCCCGCCATCCGAAACACTGGCCGATGGTGCAGCCCCGGGCGATGCCCAGCCACAGAATACGGGGGATGGCGCACAGCCCGCAGGGCAGGTTGCCGCGGCGAATGCGGAGCCTGACGATAGCCGGAACGGGGCACCCGGCACGCCCGCCGATACAACACCCGCGCAGGCCACCCCAGATGCGTCCACCAGCTCCAGTGCAGGGGGCGGGGCAGGGAGCGTACCCGATAGCGGGCTGGATACGACAGCACAGGCGCCCACCACCCCGCCACCTGTGGCCTCCAGCGCAAATGCGCATGCAGCGTTCAGGCAGGGCTTGCTGCTTATGGCCGGCGCCCTGGGGCTATGTGTCTATTTCGCACCGTTTGCCGTGGCCTGTCGCCGCGATATCGTCAAAAAAGGCACGGTGCTGGCGCTCAACCTTCTGCTGGGCTGGACCGTGATCGGCTGGGCGGTCGCCCTGGCCCTGGCCCTGGCGGGGCAGACCCGGCGCGGCGCTGGCCATATTATCTTTCCCTAATGTCTTATACCCGGCGGCCCTGAAACGCCGCAAAGCGCATAAGTGCCAGCGATCCTGCCGGACGGACGTCCCATGTCCCGGACAGCCCGGGCGCCTTTACGGGCCCAGCGGCGTTGGGGCCAGTTGCGCGGCCATGGCCAGTGCTGTCTCCACCGAGGGGGGGCGGTCGAGTTCGAACATGGTTTGCGGGGTTACCATGCTGTACCAGCCCGCACCGCCTGCGCGCAGGACCGGATGGGGCTTGCCCGTCTGATAGACGCCACCCTGCACCAGGTCGCGGCGGATATGGACGAATACGACCTCGCCCAGGGTCAGCCAGGTCGATAAATCCTCGCCCGATGCCGCATTCAGGCGGATGATCTGTGTCAGGCGGCATTCGAACTGCACGGCGCTGGCCGCGACCCGGGGCGGGCGGACCGCGACGGATGGCGCCTTGGCCAGTCGTGCGATCTCGAACTCGTCGATTTCGGGCGCAAATGCGGCCGATGACATGTTCATGCGCTCCACCAGCGGCTGCGTTACAAGGTTCCAGACGAATTCGCCCGTTTCCTGAATATTGCGGACCGTGTCCTTCCACCCGATGGACGAAAACCCGATCACCGGCGGCTTGTAGTTGAAGGCGTTGAAAAAGCTGTAGGGGGCAAGATTGTCGCGCCCGTTTGCGCCGGTGGTCGAAATCCATCCGATCGGGCGCGGGCCGACAATCGCATTGAACGGATCGTGCCGCAGGCCGTGACCCGTATCGGGCCGGTAGGTATGGAACAGATCCTCGGGCACGGCGTGGTTCTCCTGTTTTGGGCGAACCTTATCACGCCATGGCGGAATACCAACCGGGCAACGTACGGGCACGGGAAGGGGCAGGGCAGGCGAAGGGGCACAGGCAGGGCACGGCCTGCTTGGCAATGGGGCAGGGCCCATGCAACATAAGGGTCATGAGCACGTCACGCCCCGTAACCGACCGTGACTATGTGGACGCCCTGGCGCGCGGCCTCGATATCCTCATGGCCTGCGCCAACGAACCCGCCGGCCTGACGCTGGCCGAAGCCGCACGCCGGACGGGTACCACGCGCGCCAGTGCGCGCCGCTCGCTCCTGACCCTTGTCGCCAAGGGCTACCTGATCACGGATGGGCGTCTGTTCCGCCTGACGCCAAAGGTGCTTGCCCTGGCCGCGCCGCTGGCCTCCGCCCCGATCGTGCGCACGACACAGCCGGTGCTGGACGATCTGAGCCGCCGTTTCGATGAAAGCTTTTCCCTGGCCACGCTGGTCGAATCGGATATCGTCTATCTTGTCCGTTCCGAAGCCCGGCGCATCGTCTCGCTCAACCTGGGGGCGGGGTCCCGGCTGCCTGCGTGGTGCACGTCCATGGGGCGCGTGCTGCTGGCCAGCCTGCCCGTGGCCGAACGGCAAGCCCATGTGCCCGCCGTGCTGAACCCACGCACGCCAAGAACGCTGACGGACCGGGTATCGCTTATGGCGGTGCTCGATCGTGTCGGGGCCGATGGCTACTGCATTCTGGATGAAGAACTGGAACTGGGCCTGCGCTCGCTTGCCGTTCCGGTCGTCCGGCCCGATGGCACGGTTGCCGCGGCCCTGAATATCGGCACGCAAAGTCAGCGCACCAGTATCGAAACGCTGACCGGCACCCTGCTGCCCGCCCTGCGCGAAGCCGCAGCCCTTCTTGCCCCGGCCTTTGCCGGGCGCGACCTGGCTGGCTGAACGCCGCCTTTTTCCACCTTCCCGATCAGGGCACGCACCACCTCGCGCAAAAGCGATGCAGCGGCGTGCTGTTTTGTCTTGCGCAGGCCCCTCTGCCTGGGCGTATGTTCGTTTGGCGCATGATAGTGCGCCAAGCGCACAACAAATCCGGCAAGGAGGGGCAGAATGATCGACAAGCGCGTGCGTGATATCGCCATGGCGCTGCACGGGATCAGGGACGGGGCAACCGTCATGGTCGGGGGGTTTGGCGCCGTCGGGCAGCCGGACGCGCTGATCGAAGGGCTGATCGAACAGGGGGCGCGGGATCTCGTGATCATCGCCAACAATGCGGGCAGCGGGCATGTGGGGCTGGCCCGGCTGATGGAAGCGGGGCGGGTGCGAAAGATCATCTGCTCCTTTCCGCGCTCGGCCGGTTCGGTCGTGTTCGAAGACCTGTTCCGGGCGGGCAGGCTGGAGCTGGAAATCGTGCCCCAGGGCACGCTGGCCGAACGTATCCGCGCGGCGGGGGCGGGTATTCCCGCTTTCTACACGCCAACGGGTGTGGGCACGAAAATTGCCGAAGGCAAGGAAACGCGCCGCTTCGGGGACAAGACCTATCTGCTCGAACGCTGGCTGCCCGCCGATGTCGCATTGATCGAGGCATGGCGCGCGGACAGGTGGGGCAACTGCATCTACCGGGGCAGCGGGCGCAACTTCAACGCCGTCATGGCAACGGCCGCGCCGCTGACCGTTGTCCAGACATGCGAACTTGCCGAACTGGGCGAACTCGATCCCGAATGCATTGTCACGCCCGGCATTTACGTCACCCGTGTCGTTCACGTTCCGCAGCCCGTACCCGCCATGGCGGACCGGTAAGGAGAAGACCATGAGCGAATTTCAGCCGTTGACCCGCCAGCAGATGGCCCAGCGCGTGGCCCGCGACATTCCCGAAGGCTGGTACTGCAACCTGGGGATCGGCATTCCCACGCTGGTGGCTGATTACCTGCCCCCCGACCGCGAGATCGTCCTGCATTCGGAAAACGGGCTGCTGGGCATGGGCCCCGCCCCCGCGCCCGATGCGATCGACCCGTGGATGATCAATGCCGGCAAGCAGCATGTCACCCTGCTCAAGGGGGCGTCCCTTTTCCACCATGCCGACAGCTTTGCCATGATCCGCGGCGGGCATATCGATCTATGCGTGCTGGGCGCGTTCGAAGTGGCGCAGAATGGCGATCTTGCGAACTGGGCCACATCGGCGGCGGACGCGGCCCCGGCGGTGGGTGGGGCGATGGATCTGGCCGTGGGTGCCAGGCATATCTGGGTCGTAACCGAACACACCACCCGCGATGGCGCGCCAAAACTGGTCGAACATTGCACCTACCCGCTGACCGCATCGGGGGTGGTGACGCGCATCTATACCAATCTCGCGGTCATCGATGTCACGCCGCAGGGTTTCGAGGTGGTCGAGATCGTGCCCGGCCTGGATTTCGAAACGCTCCAGAACCGCACGGGTGCGCGGTTGCGGATGCTGGAGACCACCCATGGCTGAAGCCTTCATCTGCGATTTCACCCGCACGCCCATCGGCCGTTTCGGCGGGGCGCTGAAAGATGTGCGCGCCGACGACCTGGCCGCCCACCCGCTGCGCACCCTGCGCGAACGCAATGCCGGCGTGGACTGGGACGCGCTGGACGACTGCTACATGGGCTGCGCCAACCAGGCGGGGGAAGATAACCGCGACGTTGCGCGCATGGCCGTGCTGCTGGCGGGTTATCCGGTCGGAACGCCTGCCTCCACGCTCAATCGCCTGTGCGGGTCGGGGCTGGATGCGGTGGGCACGGCGGCCCGCATGATCCGCACGGGTGAGGGCGACCTGCTGCTGGCGGGCGGGGTCGAAAGCATGACCCGCGCCCCCTTTGTCATGGGCAAGGCGCCCGAAGCTTTCTGCCGCCAGGCGGAATTGCAGGACACCACCATTGGCTGGCGCTTCGTCAACCCCGCCATGAAGGCGCAATGGGGGGTCGATACCATGCCCGAAACGGCCGAGAACGTGGCCGAGCGTTTCCAGATTTCGCGCAAGGACCAGGATCTTTTCGCCTACACGTCGCAGCAGCGGACAAAGCGCGCGCAGGAGAACGGTTTTTTCGCGCGTGAGATCACGCCCGTCACCATCCCCACCAGAAAGGGCGAGACGACAGTAGCCCGGGACGAGCACCCCCGGCCTGACACCACGCTGGAAACCCTGGCAAAGCTGCGCGCCCCTTTTCGCAAGGAAGGCGGTACCGTGACGGCGGGCAACGCATCGGGGGTGAATGACGGTGCGGCGGCCCTGCTCCTGGCCAGCGAGGAAGGCGCACGCCGCCATGGCCTGACCCCGCGTGCGCGGATTGTCGCCATGGCCACCGCCGGGGTCGAACCCGCGATCATGGGCATGGGGCCCGCCCCTGCCGTGCAAAAACTGCTGGCGCGCACGGGTCTTGGCCTGGCGGATATCGACCTGATCGAACTGAACGAAGCCTTTGCCAGCCAGTCTCTGGCCGTTCTGCGCGCCTTGGGGCTGCCTGACGACGCCCCGCACGTCAACCCGCATGGCGGGGCGATTGCACTGGGCCACCCGCTTGGCATGTCGGGGGCGCGGCTGGCGCTGACGGCGGTCAATGCGCTGGACTCTCTGGGTCTGGGCCGCGCGATTGCCACCATGTGCATTGGCGTGGGCCAGGGTATCGCACTTCTGCTCGAACGCGTCTGACACCGGGCCTTGCCGCCCGGACCGGGAACCCACGCCCCAGGCACGGGTTGCATCCGGCAGGCAGGGCCCGGTCCATAACAAGAAAGAAGGGAAAAACCCCCATGTGTTCCAGTATTGTCAGCCCCGATATTGTTCCGCCGCATGGCGGTGCCCCCTGTGTGATCGCCGTAGCCATTACGGGCTCGGTCCCCCGCAAGTCCGACAATCCGACCCTGCCCGTCACCCCGTCGGAACAGATCGAATCCACCCATCAGGCGTTCGAGGCCGGGGCCACACTGGTGCATATCCATGTGCGCAACGCCGATGAAACACCGTCCTCCGATCCGGCCTTGTTCGCAGCGGTGCAGGAAGGCGTGCAGCGGCACTGCCCGGGCATGATCGTCCAGTTTTCCACCGGCGGGCGGGGGCGCGATCCGTCGCAGCGGGGCAGCGCGCTGTACCTGCGGCCCGATATGGCATCCCTTTCGACCGGATCAGTCAATTTCCCGACCATTGTCTACGAAAACGGCGCAGCCCTGGTGACATCGCTGGCCTCGTCCATGAAGACGTACGATGTCGCCCCTGAAATCGAGATTTTCGATCTTTCGCACATTCATGGCGCGCGCCGCCTGATCGATGCAGGGCTTATGGGCCCCAGGCCCCATGTGCAGTTCGTGCTGGGGGTCAAGAACGCCATGCCGGCGGATGAACACCTGCTGGACATCCTGCTGGCCGAAAAACAGCGCATCCTGCCAGACGCGACATGGACCGCAGCGGGGATCGGCCAGTTCCAGACCCCGGTCATGGACTGGGCGCTGGCGCGCAAGGCCGATGCCGTGCGAACCGGGCTTGAAGACAATATCCGCATCACGCGCGACCGGCTGGCCCGGGGCAATGCCGAACTGGTGCAGATCGCGTGCGAACGGCTGGCAGCGGCGGGGCGCGCACCGGCAACACCCGCCCAGGCACGGCAGATGCTGGGGCTGCGGCCCGTGGCTGAGCCAGCGGCAGGAACGGGGCAGCACGCTATGCAGCAGGAGGCCGTATCGGAAATCGGCCGCTAAGGCGGGCCAGGGTTTTTCTTTATTTCGCTTTCCTGGGGGGTGCTGTTCACCCATCCGATAACGGGATCTCGAACAATGTCCAACGTTAAAAAAATCCCATACGAACTGGCAGGACAAAACGCATTCCAACGCGCGGTTGTCGAATTCTGCGTGGTTTTTTTCGATCGCTACATGCCCGATCCGTTCGCCATCGCCCTGTTGCTGACATTCGTTACGGCGGCCCTTGCCATGGGCTTTGCCCCGCACGGAACGCCTGCTGACATTCTGGGGGCATGGTATGGGGGTGCTTTCAAGATTGTCGCCTTCGCGTTCCAGATGATGCTGATCCTGGTGACAGGCCACGCGGTTGCGGCGGCGGCCCCCATGAAACGCCTGCTCAGCCGCATGGTCTCCTGGGTCAGGACCCCGGCCCAGGCGGTGCTGATGATCTATGTGCTGGTCGGCGCGTCCACATGGCTCAACTGGGGACTCGGGCTGGTGGTCGGCGCGTTCGTGGCCCGCGAAATCGCGCGGCATATGCGGGTCGATTACGCCTGGCTGGTCGCCTGCGGCTATTCGGCATGGTGGATCTGCAATAGCGGGCTGTCCAGCTCCATCGCCCTTTCGCAGGCGTCACATGGCAATCCCATGAACATTGTCGAACAGATGACCGGCCAGATGGTGCCTTTGCGGGCAACATTGTTTTCGGCTTTTACACTTGTGCCCACGGCGATCACGGTCATTGTCTCGGCCCTGGTCTTTCCACGGTTCTGCCCTGCCCCGGGGCAGTCTGTCTATCTGGACCGGCATGAGGATGAGCAACCCCGCACCGCGCCCCCGGCACGGTGGTCCCCCCGGCTGGCGGCGGAATATTCGCCCGTTCTGTCTGTGCTGATCGCCCTGTTCGCGCTGGCGGCCCTGGTGCTGCACTGGCGCGACAAGGGCTTCGGTTTCGATATCGACAGCCTGATTCTCACCTTTCTGATCGTGGGGCTGCTTTTGCAAAAGCGCCCGATCGCCTATGTGAATGCGGTGCGGGAGGCCATTGCGCAAACAGGTCCGATTCTTCTGCAATTTCCCTTTTATGGTGGTATAATGGGTATCATGACGGCAACGGGGCTTGCCGGCGTGATCTCCCTGTTCTTCGTGCATGTGGCATCGGCCCATACGCTGCCGTTCTGGAGCTTTGTCAGTTCCCTGCTCATCACATTTCTGGTGCCAAGTGCTGGTGGGCACTGGGCCGTGCAGGGGCCGTTCGTGGTGCCTGCCGCACTCAGCCTGCATGCGTCCATCCCGCATGTGATCATGGGTGTGGCCATTGCGGAAAATGTGGCAAACATGCTCCAGCCGTTCTGGGCCGTGCCTATTGTCGCGATTGCAGGCATCGGCATCCAGCGCGTGATGGCCTTCACATCCGTCACCTTTGTCATTTCGCTGGTTGCCTGCTCGGTTTGCGTGTTCCTGCTGGGGTAGGGACGGTTAAGAGAGAAAAGTTTTTGGGTGTCGCCTTTTTTCAAAAAAGTGACATTCTTTGAAGCTTTTTGAAAAAAGCTTCACCAAAAACTTCTCTTCTCTTCTCTTCTCTTCTCTTCTCTTCTTAACCAGGCGCCTTGCGATGCTTGCGGGTGGAAAATATATCGCCAAATGATCTGCCCTATTACATCGAATTTTATAATCTTGAAGTTTCTCGGGATGATGGAAAAACACGACTCCCATGTGATTGGGGCGCAGGTTTTCGTTCCGATGGCGCAGATATTTTGGTTTTACAATCTGCTCGCCCCGACGGTTTGAAAAAACGTATCGAACACAGCCAGCTTTGTCCGCCATGTTCTTTTTATGAACGAGCGCGATGAAGCCCTGCGCACATAAGCGCACCGGTCACGGCCACGCCAGGTGTGCCCCACGAACCCATGAATGAGCTAATGGCCGTCGCATACCCGCCGCAAGCATGCGCGCGCGGACAGCGTTGACTGACCCATGCTATGAAAGGGCGCAGGGCAGGGAATGTCCCGCCTTTTGGCATAGTGTTACGATGGAAACCGGACTTGGACGATAATCCTGAATCCCCGCCCGGGGCGGAGCCCGCCCACCCCGATGGGGAGCGTGAAAGCCGGCCACAATCGGCCTGGGCGGCAAGCCTGATCCGGCGGTTTGGTGTGTACGGGCATCTTCCGCGCATGTTTGGCCAGCTTTGGGCGTGCAGCCCGTCGCTGACACTGGCCAGCGCGGTCCTGCGGCTGGTGCAGGCTGTCCAGCCCGCCGTGGCGCTGTATGTCGCCAAGCTGATCGTTGATGAGGTCATCCATCTCAGCCATGTTGCCGGGCCCTCCGCCTCCGTGATGGAATGGGTGACACAAGGGGGTGCGGGGCGGCTGCAAGGCCTGCTTGGCGCGGAATTCGGGCTGATCATCCTGTTCGACCTGACATCGCGCGGCGTGGCCCTGGTCGATGGCCTGCTGAACGAACGCTATGTCAATGCCGTCAGCCTTGCCCTCATGGAACATGCCGCGACACTCGACCTCCAGCAGTTCGAATCCAGCGCGTTGCAGGACCTGCTCGAACGCGCCCGCCGGCAGGCTTCGGGCCGGAACAACCTGCTGGTGCAGCTTTTCAACATCGCGCAGACAGCGGTGACAGCGCTCATGCTTGCCATCGGCGTTACGGTCTTTGCCCCGTGGATGGTGCTTCTGCTGGTGGTGGCCCTGCTGCCTTCCGCGGCGGGGGAGGCCCATTTCAACGCCCGGGCCTATCGCCTGGCCCGCACCAAGACCGCCGAACGGCGTGAAATGGAGTATCTGCGCTATGTCGGCGCCAGTGCCGAACATGCCAAGGAACTCAAGCTGTTCGGGCTGGGCGACTTCCTTGTCGGGCGTTTTCGCAGTGCCGCGGCCACGGTGCTGGACCAGAACCGCAAGCTGGCCACGCGTCGCTTTGTCTGGAGCAGCGTGTTCGCGGCAATCGGGTCGGCGGCGTATTATGGCGTTTATGTCGTGATCGTGTGGGACACGGTGCATGGCCGTCTTTCGGTCGGGGATCTGACCTTTCTGTCCGGTTCATTCCTGCGCCTGCATGGGCTTTTGTCCAGCCTGCTGCTGGGCATCACCCAGACCGCCGCCCAGGCGCAATATCTGGACGATTTCTACGCATTCCTGGACCTGCGCCCGGTTATCCGCTCCCCTGCACTTGCGCGGCCCTTCCCCTCGCCCATTCGCGAGGGTATCCGTTTTCAGGGTGTGGGCTTTCGCTATCCGGGAACGGATATATGGGCTGTCCGCCATCTGGACCTGACGATCCACGCGGGTGAAACCATCGCCCTGGTGGGCGAAAACGGGGCGGGCAAGACAACGATCGTCAAACTGCTGACCCGTCTTTACGAACCGGATGAGGGTGAGATCACGGTCGATGGTGTCTCCTTGCGCGACATGGACCTGCACGACCTGCGCGCACATATCGGCGTGATTTTTCAGGATTTCGTGCGCTACAGCCTGACCGCATCCGAAAACATTGCCGTGGGGCGGATATCGGCCCTGGCGGATACCGCCCGGATCAAGGCCGCCGCGCGCGAAGGACTGGCCGACGGCGTGGTGGGCAAGCTGCCCATGGGGTACGAGCAGCCCTTGGGCAAGCGGGTGGCCAAGGGGCGCGACCTGTCCGGCGGTGAATGGCAGAAAATCGCCATATCGCGGGCCTATATGCGCGATGCCGATCTGCTGATCCTGGATGAACCCACCTCCGCCCTCGATGCCCGGGCCGAAGCCGATGTCTTCGAACGCATGCGTGCCCTGCGGCATGGCAAGGCAGCGCTTGTCATTTCGCACCGCTTCTCCACCGTCAGGACCGCCGATCGCATTGTGGTGCTGGAACACGGCAAAGTGCTTGAAACCGGCACGCATGAGCAACTTCTTGCCATGCACGGTCGCTATGCCGAACTGTTTGCGTTGCAGGCAGAAGGCTATCAGTAAAAGACTGTTTCAAAACACCGCATTGATCAATAAGGATCAATGTTTTTGGGTGTCGCCTTTTTTCAAAAAGGTGACGTTTGCAGAAGCCTTTTGGAAAAAGCTTCGCCAAAAAATTTTATCTGTTGGCATGATATTTCTTGGGCAGGCTTTTTAAAGCATCATGACAGCAGGCTGCGGTCCGTGGCTTTTCGGGCAGTCAGGATGGTCCGTGTCACTTCGTTCAGATCGTTCCACGGAATAAAGGTATCCAGCCACGCGGCGGCCCGACCGCAATACAAGATCAGCTCATCCAGCAGAAGGGGGAAAATATCCATCTCCGCTGCGTGCTGCCTGGCCTCTTCCAGCACTGCGGCACTTTCATGCAAATGGCAAAATCCTGCAATCCGGGCGTTGAACGCGTCGATAAGGAAGCGGAGTATTGTCGTGCCTTCGCCCGGCGATAGCTTCTGCCACTCGACACGGAGACGCCAAAGGAGTTCATGGAGTTTACGAAACTCTCCTTCCGCCATTGCCAGCGGGCCGAAGGGGAGCATGAGTCCCTCGCGTTGGGCCAGTTCCATAAATTCGACGGGCGGGGCCTGCCAGATCGCCTTTCGTGCGGTCTGCAATTTCTGAAGCGAGAGGGCAACAGGCAGCGCGGGCGTGGACAGGGCGGTGTTTTCGTCTGCTTCCAGCCATGCGTCCAGAACCCGGTGCCCATGCTGGGCGATAACCTGTTGGCCATAGGTGCGTAGCCAGCCAATATCGCCCCGGAGTTGGCCCAGAAGAGTGACACGCGCATCTTCGGCTTGCAATTCACCATAGATCAGTTCCAGGAACTGGCGTTCCGGCCAGTAAAGAAAGGAGCCGGGTTTTAATGTCAGGATATCGGCATCCTGTTCTGCATCTTCCACCAGCGGTGCGTGCCAGAAAATATGTTGCCCGGCGATCTTGGCACAGTGAATATCCAGTTTTGCGGGCAGTGTTGCCAGCAGCTTGCCTAGTGTACGGGGTGCACGATCCGTAAAGAGTTCGATTTCGTGCCGTGTGTCATCCAGGCGGAAATAGATCGATGGCATGAAGTGTCATCCCTTTGCGAAATAGGCGCCGCCGCGCACCTGTCGGGTCGGCATGATTTCCACAATCGGGAAATCGACATGGGCGGGCGCACGGATGATGTGCAGAATCGTATCCGCTATATCGTCTGCATTCAGGCAACGGAAGCCGTCGTAAAAATTCGAATGCGTGCCCAACTGGGCGTGAATGCCCGTTTGCACCCGCCCCAGTCGAATTTCGCTGACACGGATATCGCGATCACGCAGGTCATACCGCAGGTTGGCAGCAATCGCCTGTGTCGCAGCCTTGGTCGCGGCGTAGAGCGTGGGCCCCGTTCCAGGTGTGTCCGCGCAGATCGATCCCAGCAGGACAATCGTTCCGCACTGCCGGGCCAGCATGGATGGCAGGCAGGCGCGAAGCAGGTTGATCGTTCCCGTCATGTTGGTTTCGATCACGTCCGAAACAGCCTGGGGCGACAGGTCATACAGCGCGGCGGCCTCCCCCAGAATGCCGGCTGCGTGAACCAGTATGTCCGCATGTTCTGTGCACAGAAGGGTATCTGTCGCAGCCGCATCCCTGATGTCCAGTTTGGCGTAGCGGCTCCCCGTTTCGCTGGCCAGGGTTGCGAGTGCCGCTTCATCCCGTGCGCAGGCCAGCACGTCGAACCCCGCCCGCGCCAGGCAGCTTACGCTTGCCCGGCCTATGCCCGCACTGGCGCCGCTGACGACGACACGCAACGGCCTGGTCATGACCGTACGATCTGGCGCAGCAGGTGCGCCACCATGGCGGGTGTCTCCAGATGCGGCAAATGACCGGTATCGGGCAGGAAATGTACAGCAGCCATGGGGCCAGCGTTCCGGGCGTGCTGGACGGGAATGATACGATCGCTTTCGCCCCATATGACCTTGGTGGGTACGGCAAGCCTGTGCAACGTGGCGCGCAGGTCGTTTGCCTGTGTGCCGTCGGGGAAAAGAGCCGACGCGATGTGCTGCTGTATCTCACACACGGTACTGTCGGTGCGGGCCCTGACCGTGGCGTTCACGAATGCGTCCGTCACAAGGGAAGGATCGTGCACCAGGCGTCGCAACCACGGGGCGATGCTCGCGGCCTGCCGGGCGGCGACAAACCCGTTGATGAACGCCCCGTCGATTTCGGGCCCAAGTCCGACAGGGGCCAGCAATGTCAGGGACCGTACGTCCAGTCTGGGGTCTGCGGCAAGCAGGATCGCGACCGCCCCGCCGAGCGAGTGGCCGACAAGATGGATCGCCCCTTTGTCCTGCTGTGTGAGAAGACCGGCAATAGAATCTGCCAGCCCGCCGATATCATAGGCCGAAGGGCTGGCTTTGTTGCTGCCATGGCCGGGCAGTTCAAGGGTAAGTGTTCTGAAACTGCCGTCCAGGCAACGCAGGAGCGGGTTCCAGCCGTGCCTGTCCCCGCCAAATCCGTGAATGAATACCACAAGCGGGGCCGCTTCGGGTTGGGTCGCATATGGCATGTGCCCCGATCCGGCCTGGCCCGGCGGCAAGGGTGCGGCGCTTGTGTTCTTGCGGGTCGCCAGAAAGGCCTGCACATCCGCCGCCCGGATACGACCGCGGGCAGGACAGGGAATATCGGCCAGTTTCACCCCGGCGGCGGCGGCGATGCGCCGCGCAAGGGGGGAGCACGGTACCCGGACCGGAGCGGATGTCAGCGGGGAGGATGGCGGGGCCGGGGCAGCAGGAGCGGCTTCGGGTGAAGGTTCAGGGCAGCGAGGCTGTTCGCTGGCAGGGATGGCAGGTGCATCGGCCTGTTTCGGCGGTTCAGCCATTGTATCGGCAATAATGCCCAGAACCGCGCCGATCGGGACTTCATCATCCGTGGGAACGCGAATTTCAGCCAGAACACCGCTTGCAGGGGCTTCGATATCGGTTGCGGCCTTCGCGGTCTCGATCGTGACAACGGTTTCGCCCTGTGCCACGGGCTCGCCCGGTTTCTTGTGCCAGGCGCGTACGACGACCGCCTCCATATATTCTCCGCCGGCACCTGTGACAGTTATCTCTGTAACGGACATGATTTGTTATTCCAGCAGGGTCAGGAGAGGGTAAGACGTGCCGCCGCAGCGATTTTTTCCGCGTTCGGCAGTACTGCCGTCTCAAGAGGTTCACTGTAGGGCACTGGCATATCGGGCAGTGTCACGCGCGCGACCGGCGAATCAAGCTCGTGAAAGGCATGGTCCATGATGGTGGCGGACAGCTCCGCCGCGTAGCCGCAAAAACGCCATCCCTCGTTGACGACAACGGCATTATGCGTCTTGGCGATGGACGCCTTGATGGCGGGCAGATCCAGCGGTCGCAGGGTGCGCAGGTCGATCACTTCTGCCGAAATGCCGTCCCTGGCCAGCAGTTCAGCGGCTTTCTGGCTTTCGAGCACCATGCGTGACGTTGCAAAAATGGAAACATCGCGCCCTTCCACGACAGTGCGCGCCTTGCCGATCTCGACCGTGAAATCCAGATCGTCCGGCACTTCGGCCCGCTGGTTATACAGAAGTTTATGTTCGAGCATGACAACCGGCTGGCTGTCCCGGATTGCGGCCTTCAGCAGGCCTTTGGCATCGGCCGGGGTGACAGGGGCGACCACCTTTATGCCCGGAATATGCGCGACAAGGGAATCCAGCGCCTTGGAATGTTGCGCGCCCGCTCCGGCACCGCCGCCGCCTTGCGTACGCAGGACGAACGGCATCTGGACACCCTGCCAGAGATATTCATAAATCGCCGCCTGGTTGATCAGCGCATCCAGGACAAGTGGCACGAAGTCCGCATACATGATTTCAAGGACGGGGCGCGTGCCGGTCATGGCGGCGGTAACAGCCATTGCCGCAAGTGTCTGTTCCGAAATGGGCGTGTCGCGCACACGCGATGCGCCGAATTCGTCCATAAGCCCCCGTGTGACCTTGAACACGCCGCCGTAGCGGGCAATGTCTTCTCCGAACAGGAAAACTGATGGATCACGGTGCATTTCTTCGCGCAAAGCCTGGTTCAGAGCTTCTGCGTAGCGCATCATGGTCATATCACAGAACCTCGACATAGGGTGAAGAAGGCGTGAAAAGTTCGAATTCGGGGAGAGGTGCCGCCAGCACCTTCTGTGTCACGCTGGCCATTTCCCGGGCAGCGTCATCCGCCATGGCTTGCAGGGCGGGGGCGCCGATCAACGGCAGTAACGCGTCGTAACTGATCTGCAAGGGATCGCGTTTTTTCCATCGGGCAATTTCTTCGGCGTCCTGATAGCCGCCCATGTCGGAGGTGGAAAAGCCCTCCACACGATAGGTCTTGGCCTCAATCATGGTCGGTCCGTCGCCTTTCCGGGCTCTGGCGACGGCCTCTACCGCGGCCTGATAGACTGCCGCCACATCGTTACCATCCACAATCACGCCGGGCATGGCGTAGCCGCGCGCGCGCAGGCTGAGATCGGCCACGGGGGATTGGACACTCTGGTGCACGGTCAGACCGTACTGGTTGTGCTCAAGCACAAAAACAACCGGCAGTTTCCACAGCCCGGCAATATTCATGGATTCGTGGCAGATCCCTGTCTGGGCTGCGCCATCACCGAAGAAACACATCGAAACATCAGAGGTTTTTTTGATCTGCGCAGAAAGTGCAATACCACTTGCGGCGGGAATGCTGGCCCCAACAATGGCGTTGCCACCAATCACGCCCGCCTCGAGATCGCCAATGAGCATATGCCCCGCGCGCCCGCCGCAGCATCCGTCGGCCTTGCCCATGATTTCCGCGAATACGCCATAAATATCGAGACCCTTGCCAATGTAATGGGCATGCCCCCTATGGGTGGTGGTTATGAAATCGCTTGGTAGAAGAGCCGCCGTGGCACCGATCCCCACTGCTTCCTGGCCGTCGCAGCGATGAATGGGCCCCCGAGTCTTTCCCGCTTTGTGCAATGTACCGAGTTCTTCTTCAAGAAGACGAACGAGCAGCATACGCTTGTGCATGACCACGCGTTCGTCGACCGATAGGACAGTCATTATCGTCGATCCTTTACCTGAGCGATTGGAAGAAAGTTCCATGAATGGGAGCGACCAAGACGCAGGCACGGTCGACAATCTTCCAATACGCCGATGATATTGGATGCTAATCGATATAACATATAACTGTCAAGGAAAGTTTGTCCCTTCGGCACGGCTTATGTCCAGCGGGACGCATATGGGCAGTTTCTGCGCTGTTTACAGCACAAAATATAGGGTTTCTCGCCGATCGAAGAAAAACTTCATTGACATATCGGAATAACAATCTCATCGTTCCGAGCGTTATATGTTCTCTGTTATAGCGGTATGTGTTGTGAAAGGCCCGAGCTATCGGAGCGCAGCCAGGCGCGGCAGTGGCAGTACGAACCGGTTTTCTTTTTAACCCTTTGAGAAATTGGGAATGAACATGTCGCGGATCATGTGTGGAATGACAGGAGCAATGCAGCGAAGGTTGCTTGCCGCAGGTTCATGCATTGGAGTCCTCGTTGTTGCGGCGCAGCCTGCCGCAGCACAGGTGCATGCCTTGCCGCAGGGTCAGAAAAGCACCGTATCGCGCGCAAGCGCGAAAAGTCATGTTGGTGTCAAACCGGATGCGGCGCCGGCACGGGCCAGGGCGTCCGGTGCGCTGAAGTCAAAAAACGTGGAAGAACTGACGGTTGCGACAACGCGCAAACCCCATGGCACAATGCTATCCGTCGGGGCCCAGATGATTGCGCGGGAAGTGCCCGGTACCAATCCCATGAAAGTCCTGGGTGAAATGCCGGGTGTCATGTTCCAGTCGGCCGACGCGCAGGGGTTGGATAACTATACGTCGCAGCTTTATATGCATGGTTTCCAGCAGCAGGAAATTGGCATGACGCTGGATGGCATACCGCTGGGGGAAATGACGTATCGTAATTACAATGGTCTTAATCCCCTCCAGGCAATTTCGTCAGAAAACGTTGCACGCCTTGACGTGTCGCAATCTGCGGGGGCGGAAGATGTCGCGGCGACAAATAACCTGGGCGGGTCGATTCAATACGTATCGTCCGATCCGCAGGATAAGATGGGCGGTAAAATTGCCCAGACATTCGGCAGCTATAATATGTACCACACGTTCATTCGCTTCGATTCCGGTAAACTGAACGAAAGTGGCACGAAATTTTATGCCTCCTACATGCGTAACGATACCAAGTTGTGGAAAGGGTGGGGGCAGCAGTTTCTGCAACAGGTCAACGCCAAACTGGTGCAGCCGGTTGGCGAGGCCAGCAAGATCAGCATGTTCTTTAACTGGAGCGATCTTCATATGCATTCATATGACGATTATTCCTTCGAAATGCTGGATAAAATCGGGCCCAACCAGAATTATTACAATAATGGGCGTCTTTCGGGTTACCAGACTGCGGTCAATGCTGCGAATGGTTCCTATTCCCCGTCCATCTCCCGTCTGTCAGACCCGCTGGATGCGGCTTATTACGCCGGCGGTACCAACAATGTCGACTTGCTGGGCGGCTTGACCGCGAACCTGGCGTTGACTGATCACCTGCGTTGGGTCACGACTGTGTATGGACATAATCAGCAGAACCAGACAACATGGGTTTCGCCCTATTTTGGATCACCGACAGGATCCCCGCTCAGCGATCTGGTGAAAGAGCCTGAAATACGCCGATTTGGCATTTTATCGTCCATGACGTACAAAATCGCACATAATGATCTTTCCGTCGGTGTCTGGTACGAAAACAATCATTATGTTTCACCGATGTACGCCTATGCGGAACCGTCTTTGGTCAACGGCGTCCTGTCAGGCGGTATCCTGAACGATCTGGGGCATTTCACCAACCCCTTTGCAAAAATCTTCTCGCAAACGTACAATACCAATACGTTTACCGGGTTTTTCAGCGACACGTATCACGTCACGTCGGATCTTTCCCTGCATTTCGGCTTCAAGTCGATGTTGAATACGACACGTGTGGGAAACGGGTATCTTGATGCGGCCTATTACGGATCGAGCGATCCCATTGCCAGCGGTGTGGGCCAGACCATTTCCAAGCCTTTCCTGCCGCATATCGGTCTTGATTATAAATTCCTGACTCATCACGAACTGTTCATAGACATTTCTGAAAACGTGCATTCTTACGCCGAATGTGGATACAAGCTTTGCGCGTCTCCTTTTTCGGTCCTGCAATCGGCCTATAACGCGTCGGCGGCGAAGCTGAAGCCGGAAACGGACTGGACCTATGCCATCGGTTACCGTTTCAGCGACAAACTGCTTGATGCCAGTGTCTATGCCTATCGTACAAACTTTTTCAATCGCTTGCAGCAGATCACGGCGGGTTCGGTCATCAACCCGGTCTCGGCTGTCGCGAATGTTGGCGGCGTGACCATGAACGGGGTCGATGCCGCCTTGACGATCCGGCCGACGAAATACCTCTCTCTGTACAATAGCATCAGTTATAATCACGCTGTTTACGACCAGAACATAACCCAGCAGGGTATTGTCTACCATCTCAAGAATCAGCAGGTTATCAACTATCCCCGCTTCATGTACAAAGCACGGCTGTCTTTTCACTGGAAGCAGGTGGAAGCCTATATTGACGGGTCTTATACAGGTGCCCGTAACTTCAGCTACGTCGGAGATCTGAAGGCTCCTGGTTACTGGATGTCCAATTTCGGCGCCAGCTACGATTTCAATAACCTTTCCAGCTATCTCAATGACCTGAAGGTGTCGCTCAATATTTCCAACCTGACTGGCTCCCACTGGATCTCCACCATGGGTGAGGGGGGTAATCCACTGTCTCTCTCCACAGGGGCTTACAGCTACCAGTCCTTCATGATCGGGGCGCCGCGCATGTTCTTTGGATCCATTGCCGCCCAGTTCTGACGCTCCTTATTGTTTGCCTGTCGTCTCCCCAGGGCCGTGCGCCCTGCGGGGGGTGTTCGGATAAAGAGGTTTCAAGATGATGTTCGCGCTTCCTGCCACGTTCCACTGGCGCCTTATTTCGAAAGAACCCGAATGCCCCGTATCGGAGGTGCGTGACGATCTGGAAGCCGATGTCGTGGTGGTGGGGGGGGGCTTGACTGGTCTTGCTGCGGCTCTTCGCTTTGCAAAAACGGGCGAGAAAGTCGTTGTGCTTGATGCGGGGCGTATAGGCCAAGGGGCTTCGGGCAGAAATAACGGGCAGGTCATTCCTCATCATTCGCGGAATTCGCCCATGGAAATCGAGCGGATTTTCGGGAGCCATCGCGGTGGCATTTTCAACCGGATGGTGGGGCGTGCCGCCCAGCACGTGGCGGATATCATCCGTGAGCACGCAATCGATTGCGATTTTGTCCAACGCGGCTGGGTTCAGGCGGCCCATGCGCCATCGGTCGTACCGCGACTGCGCACATTTTACGGACAATGGAATCAGCTTGGCTACGATGTGGACTGGCTTGAGCGTGACGCCATGTCCGCCTGCATAGGATCGACCTCCTTTTACGGTGGATGGCGGGCAAAAAGTGGCGGGTATCTGAACCCTTATGCGTTTTGCCAAGGTATGGCGCGCGCAGCAGTACAAGCCGGTGCCCATATTTATCAGGACTCGGCCGTGACCGACATTCGACGCGAAGGGGGGCGGTGGCAACTGGCCTGCCCGGGGGGAAAGGTGACGGCCCGCCAGGTTCTGATAACCGCAAATATTCCGCAATCCTCCTTTTGGCCCGGAATCCGGAAAGTTTCTGTGCCCCTGCATGTCTATCAGGTCTCCACCGGCCCGCTCGATGAAAACTGGCAGGCCCGCGTTTTGCCGGGGCGTGAAGGCGTTTCCGACACCAGCCGCATTATCCGGGCCTTTCGTTATGATTCGACGGGTGGGCTGGCCATGGTCGGCCTTCATACCTTGTGGCATGACGCCGCCAATCGTGGCCTGCGTGACGTGGCAGCCAGGCTGCGAGAGATTTTCCCTGGCCTGCCCCTTTCCGTGGCCGACCGCTATTGGGAGGGTATTTTTGCCGTGGTGCCAGACCGTTTTCCACGCATGATGGCCCTTGGGCCGGGACTTCATTTTTCGGGGATCTATTCGGGGCGTGGGGTCGCCCTCAGCGTGCAGTGGGGTGCCATGACAGCAGATCTGATGTTGGGGAAAACCGCCGAACGTGACCTGCCTGTGCCGATGACAGGCCTGCGGACCGTGCCGTTTCATGCCATGGGTGTCCAGTATGGTCGCTATATGCATCCGCTGCATGCGGTGCAGGACCGTATTGACGCCATGAAGAAATCATGACGCGATAGCACGATCTTTTCCTATACCGGGTACTGACGGACCCACGGAGAACCACGCATGTCCCTTCTCGACAGGCCCCAGGCGGATCGGCCCAGCCAGTATCGTTACGTCATATACCTTCTGCTTTTTGTCATGAGCCTTACAAATTATGCCGATCGCTCCGTGCTGTCCGTAGCGATGCCCGAACTATGCCAGGAATTCAGCTTAAGTACGGAGCAGGCAGGCTGGGTTCTGTCGAGCTTTCTATGGTCTTATTCATTGCTGAATTTTCCCTCAGCACTGCTTGTCGATCGTGTCGGGCCCCGTTGGGTGGGGGCCTGTTCGGCAGCCTTGTGGTCGGTTGCGATGGTAATGGGTGGCGTCATGCGCAGCATTCCGCAGTTCCTGCTGTCGCGCGTTATTCTGGGGGCCGGTGAATCCCCCACGTTCAGCTTGGGGAGCAGGGCGGTCAAGGACTGGGCTCCCCCGTCCGAACGCGGTTTTGCGCTGACCCTTTCCATGAGCGGCATTCAGGGAGGTCTTGCTGCGGGTGCCGTGCTAGGCAGTTGGCTTATCGGCCGCTGGGGGTGGCGCATGGCTTTTTTCGTTCTGGGGCTGGCCGGGTTGGCCTGGGCAGGGATCTGGCTGCTGCTTTATCGGCAGCCGGGCGTGGCGACACCGCCCGTACGACGGAAGGGTTCAAGCCTTGCTGTGCTGCATGTGGTCACAAAGCCGGTATTCTGGGCCGTCGCCATTCCGCAATGCGTTGCAAATTACGCCACCTTTCTCATGCTGTCCTGGTTGCCGCTTTATCTGATCGACACGTTCCATATTACCGCAGCGCAATCGGGTAATTATTTCTCTCTTTGCTATTTTGTTTCCGTGTTCATTTCCATCGGACTGGGGCGGCTTTTCTATTTTCTGGGGCGACTGCGCGATTTTGGGCATGGGGGACGGCGCTATCTGGTCGCGCTTTCCCTAGCGGGTGCCATGGTTATCTGGCTCGTGCCCTTTATCGACAATCTTTCCCTCTGTTTGGCTATTGTCAGTTTCGGGATGGCGATGATTGTCGTGTCTTACGGGGAAAGTGTCGCGCTGATCGGCGATCTGACTCCCGTTCATGATCTGACAGGGTCAGTCTGTGGTGTGATTATAACGGTTAGCAGCGCGCTTGGGGCGACAGCGCCGGTTGCCACAGGGTATCTTGTCGCAGCCAATTCCGGTTTCCAGGCGGCGTTTAGTGTCGCGGCACTGTTTCTGCTGGCTGGCGCTATCGTTTCCTGCCTGCCCATCCGCCAGTTTCTGGTTTCAGCGACGGACTGAGAAACTGTTTCAAAACAATCCATGATCAAGAGCGATAAAGGTTTTTGGGTGTCGCCTTTTTTTTGAAAAGGTGACGGTCCCTCAAGATCTATAAAAATTTTCACCAAAAATTTTTATAGAATGCGTTGATATTTCGTGGATCGAGTTGAAACGGTCTTCGGGCCCTGTTCTGGGGCGTGTGGATCGTTATCCGGAGTCAGGATTCCAGTTGCGCGTAAAGCGCTTCTGCCGATGTTTCAATGTCATGCATCAGAGCATTGGCAAGCGCATCCGCATCATGTTCGCGAATGGCGCGAAGAATTGCAATATGATTAAGGATGCCTTTGTCGCTGGATGCAAAGTCGGGATAAATCACGTTCAGGTATGATCCCGCGCGCAACCAGCAGCTTTCGATCATACGGACAAGGAACGGCATTTGCGCCGCGTTGTATATGGTGAAGTGAAAAGACCAGTTCAGGTCAATCAGTTCACGGTAGTTCTTGGCTTGATTCGCTTCGATCAGCTGGTCGTTAATCGCGCTGATCTCGATAATATCTTCAGACGTCAGTTTGTGGATTGCTTCCCGCGCTGCCAGGCTTTCCAGCGAAAGACGAACCTTAAGCAGTTCACGCAGCTTCTCCCTGTCCAGAACGGGGATGTGAATGGACCCCTTGGGGCCGATATCCAGTGTTCCGTCCGCACCGAGATTGAGCAAAGCCTCCCGCGCCGGTGTCAGGCTGACCCCCAGTGCCGATGCGATTGCACGTAATGTCAGTTTTTCGCCCGGTTTGAAAAGTCCCACCATTATGGCTCGACGTAGTTGTTCGCGCACGCGTGTGCCAAGTGTTTCCACCCGTTCAAACGGCACGAAGCTAGCCAAGGCGTCAGACATAGAAAGATTCCCAAAGATAATACGGTGACTTGGATATAATTGCGTATAGCATTCTTATATCAAAGTCGAACAATTGCCACAAACGGTCGCGTCGAACATTGTGGATTTCCGCGGCTAAAAACGCTGATTTCCGCCGTTTAAGGCAGAGGCATCAAAAGGATGCATGCCATCTTTGATTATGGGCATAAACGATATACCATATAACAAATATCCTCGTGGAGGCCTTATTATGGATGAAACGTACGATGTCGTCGTACTGGGTTCCGGTGCCGCTGGCATGACTGCGGCGCTGCGTGCGGCCCAAGGCGGGCTGAAGGTTCTCGTTGTTGAAAAAACCGCGCGATTAGGGGGCACAAGTGCCATGTCCGGGGCCGGGACATGGGTGCCAGCCAACCATATCGCTGCAAAAGCGGGTGTTCAGGACAGCAGCGAGGAAGCGCTGACCTATTTGCACGCCGTTTCCCCCGCTGGATGGGAGAGTGATGAGGCCCCGCTTTGGCGCGCTTTTGCTTATGCCGCCCCGCAGATGCTGAAATTTGTCGAAGCCCATACTCCGCTCCGTTTCAAACTGGTTGATGAACCTGATCCGTTTCCCGAAAGCCCCGGCGGTAAGTCTGTAGGCCGGATGGTCACCCCGAAAGTCCTGAGCCGTCGCATACTGGGACGTTTTTCGCGTTCGTTACGTGACTCCACCCTGGTGACGCTTTTCGATTACGATGAAATGGTGCGACACGATCCGTACCATCATCCAATCCGCACAGGGCTGCGGCTGTTGCCACAGCTTGCGCGACGCTGGCTTACGCGAAGTGGCGGGCAGGGCACGGCCCTGATGGCAGGGTTGATAAAGGGTTGCCTGGATTTACGCTGCACATTCCTGCTTCGGACACGGGCATGTCGCCTCGTGTCTGACAAGAGCGGGCGGGTGACGGCCGTTGAAGTGGAGCATGACGGCAGCAAGCGCGTGATTGCTGCGCGCCGGGGCGTCGTTCTTGCCACTGGCGGATTCGAATGGGACACGATGATGCGCAAGGAATTTTTTCCCGGTCCGGTTGATCGCATAGGCAGCCCCCGCACGAATGAAGGGGATGGCCAGAAAATGGCGTCGGAGGCGGGTGCCCTATTGGCGCGCATGGATCAGGCTAATATCTATCCCTGTCTGCCAACGCGTTACGAAGGAAGGTCGCACGGTTTGCCGGTCACGTACCAGGCCGAGCCACATTCAATTATCGTCAATCGTGACGGGCGTCGTTTTCTGAGCGAATATGATTTTAATATTGGAGAAATACTTGACCAGCGTGATCCAGAGACGGGTGAACCGGTTCATCTGCCTGCGTGGTTGATCGCGGATATACGCTTTTTAGGCCGTTCATTACCCTTTCGGTGGTATGCGTCCTACGACAAACGCTGGACAGTTCGGGCCGATACGCTTGAAGACCTGGCTGGCAAGATCGGTTTATCCCCCCAGGCATTGGCCGATACAGTCAAACGCTTCAACACATTCTGTGACGAGGGCGTTGATCGCGATTTCGGGCGTGGCACAGGCACATGGGATACGTACAAATCTCATGGGTCGAATAATACGCTGGGTAAAATCGAAAAAGGGCCTTATCTGGCTTTTCGCCTGAACAGATCTATTCTGGGTACAAAAGGGGGCGCACGTACCAACGCATCTGGGCAGGTTCTGCGTACGGATGGTTCTGTTTTGGAAGGGCTTTATGCAGCGGGCCTTGCCATGGCCAATCCAATCGGAACTCGAGCGGTCGGTGCGGGAACCACAATCGGCCCCAACATGACCTGGGGGTTTATCTGCGCTGGTACCATTCTTGGCCAGGGCAAAAAAGGCTAATATTCGCTGCCGGCCGTTTCGTGTAGCTGTGCGGCTTTTGCGGTCCGGTGACTCCGGGGGCGAATGGCCCCCGGCCGGAGGGTATCAGGCCGTGCCGGGGCCGTATTCCGCGTCGTGGTCGACCAGGGGGATGGGGTAGTCGCCGGTAAAGCAGGCGTCGCAATAGCGTTCGCGGCAGCCTTCGCGGCTTTCATGACCCATGGCGCGGTACAGCCCGTCGAGAGAGATAAAGGCCAGGCTGTCCACGCCGATCAGTTCGGCCATGGTTTTCAGGTCGTGCTGGGCGGCCAGCAACTTGCTGCGTTCGGGCGTGTCGATGCCGTAAAAGCAGGAATGCTTGGTGGGGGGGGAGGAAATGCGCATATGCACCTCCGTCGCCCCGGCGGCGCGCACCATGTCCACGATCTTGCGCGACGTGGTGCCGCGCACGATGGAATCGTCCACCAGGATCACGCGTTTGCCGTCCAGCGTGGGGCGGTTGGGCGAGTGTTTCATTTTCACGCCCAGATGGCGGATCTGGTCGGTGGGTTCGATAAAGGTGCGGCCCACGTAGTGGTTGCGGATAATGCCCAGTTCGAACGGAATGCCGCTGGCTTCGGCATAGCCGATGGCCGATGGCACGCCGGAATCGGGCACCGGCACCACCACATCGGCATCGACATGGCTTTCCTGGGCCAGTTCGCGGCCGATCTGCTTGCGCACGTTATAGACCGGCAGCCCTTCCAGAATGGAGTCGGGGCGGGCGAAGTAGATGTATTCGAACACGCAGAAATGGGGCTTGGTGTCCCCGAACGGGCGGAGGGAGCGAATGCCGCTGTCGTTGATGATGACAAGCTCGCCCGGTTCCACGTCGCGCACGAATTCGGCCCCGATGATATCGAGCCCGCATGTTTCCGACGCCAGAACCCAGGCCCCTTCCTTGCCGTCTTCACCGGGCAGGCGGCCAAGCACCAGCGGGCGCACGCCCATGGGGTCGCGCACGCCGATCAGCCCTTCCTGCGACAGCACGACCAGGGAATAGGCCCCGGTCACGCGCTTGAGCGCGTCCATCAGCCGGTCTTCCACCGTGGCGTAAAGCGAAATGGCGATCAGGTGGACGAACACTTCCGTGTCCATGGTGGACTGGAACAGGCAGCCCCGGCGGATCAGTTCGCGGCGCAGCATGGCGCTGTTGGTCAGGTTGCCGTTATGGGCCACCGCCAGCCCGCCAAAGGCGAATTCCGCGAACAGGGGCTGCACGTTGCGGAGCTGCGTGGCTCCGGTGGTGGCGTAGCGGTTGTGGCCGATGGCGCGCGTGCCGTGCAGGCTTGCCATCACACGCGGGTCGCTGAACACATCGCTGACCAGGCCCAGCCCACGGTGGGAACAAAAACGCTCCTCCTCCGTATCGAAGGAGACAATGCCTGCCGCTTCCTGCCCGCGATGTTGCAGGGCGTGCAGGCCAAGCGTTGTCAGGGCGGCGGCGTCGCGCGCGTTCCATACGCCGAATACGGCGCATTCCTCATGCGGGTGGTCATCATCCGCCGAAAAGGGGGCGGGCAGTCCTGTCAGCGTTTCAGCCGAGGGGTCGACCGGTGTTCCGGCCAGGGCGTCAGGCGGGGTTGCAGATGGGGTTCCGGGCAGACGGGAATGAAGCAACATAGCTGAGCAGGGGCCTCCGCAATGGGCTGGCTAGGGCCGTAAGGAGATTACAAGCTGGCGTCATGGCCTGTTGAGGGCTTTGGCGCAACCCTTTTCACGTCAAAATCGGGCAGATAGGGCTGAACCTGGGCGACACCAGACTGGATATAGGGAGTGAGTCTGCTTCCGTCCACCAGGGCCTGCAGATCCTGCGGTTGCAGAACCCACTGGGCCACCAGGAACCCCACCACCACGAACAGCGCGCCGCGCACCACCCCGAATGCGGCGCCCAGCAGGCGGTCCGGCCCGTCCAGCGGGGTTGCGCGGATCACGCGCACGATCATGGCTGAGACAAGACCCCCCGCCAGCACCACGCCCAGCAGCACCAGCACGAAGGCCACCACCTGGGCAACCAGCGGGGATGAGACATACCGCCCCACCACCCCCATCAGGACTGTGTGAAAACGCAATGCCGCCATGAAGGCCAGCACCCACATGCTCAGCCCCAGGGCAAGGCGCGTAAAGCCCCGCCAGAACCCATGGGCAACGGAACAGGCCATAATGGCCAGGGAAATACCATCAAGCGGCGCCATAGCTGCGCCTTATAGCCCGGACCGGCCGAAGGAAAGAAAAAAATTACGCAGCCTCGTCCGCACGCCTGCCGTCCACCCGTCTGGCTGGCCCCTGTCGGGTCATGCGCCCGCCATTACGGCGCTCGGATGTGCGGATAGCGCCTGGTCGGCGGCCGATCAGGGCAGCTTGCTGGTGGTAATGCGCCATGGCCTGGGTACCTTGCCGCTGCGTTTCTTGCGGTGCGGCGGCTGGTTGAGCTGGTGCAGCAGTTCGGCCACTTCCAGGCGGCGCAGCAGTTCGGTCCAGATATCGGCGGGGTCCACCGTCTCATGCGCCCAGAGCTGTTCCAGGGCCTTCAGGAACGAAGCGCTTTCGCGGATGATGTCGTCCCGCCGGTTGGCGATCAGCGCCGCCGTGCAGTTCGTGGCGTGCAGGCCCACTTTCTGGCTCAGGCGCAAAAGGGCGATATCGACACTCTCCACCCCGTCCGCCGGGTTTTCGGAACGCGATGCGGCAGTGCTGGGTGCCGTGGCGGGAACGCCCGGATTGCCGCCAGAGGCAGGCTGCCTGCCCACCTGCCTGCCCGAAGATAAGGCGCGGGTGCTGTTGTTCGCCGCTGCGGCTTGCACGGTGGTGGCCCGTGGCGTGGCCGCCTGCTCGGCAGTGCGGGCTTGCGTTTTGCTCGCGGGGGCTTTTTTCCGCACGTTTACCTTCCCCGTCCCCTGTTTGTGGGTGGCGCGGGCAGCAGACCAGTGCGCGGGTGGGCGGGACAAGACCATCGTTGCATGATGCGTTGCTTTTTCGCCGTGGGTCAATGTCCTGTGCCTAACCTTCCCGAAGCAGAGGGTATGCGCGCTGTCATGGGGTCTTTCACGCGGCGTGGCAGGGTTATCTTCGGTCCCACCTTTCTCTGTTTGGCCGTCACCAGAATTTGGTTGATCTCTAGAATACCAAACAGCAATAGAAGATAAGGGGCGATGGTCTGTGTTTCCGGCAAGGGAAACAATTGTAAGTTTGCTCAACAAACTGAGATTCTTACCCTAACGACATTGCATATTTTGAGTTTACTAATATTACAATCTTCGTCCTTTGTAGAGCTATCCAATATCGAAAATATAGTGAGCGTATTCGATTTGTAACATTTTTTCCGAAATGTAGACGCCGATATCAAAAATATCGCTTAAGTAAAATAATAACATAATTTGTACCGCGAGTATCGCCAGAATGTTAATTCTATCAAAAAATACTATTGACAATATTGCGACGACAATAGGAATAAACTCTACCGCTATTGTGGGGAAAATAAAAGAGAACATGAATATACCACCCTGGCCACTGCGGTAATATAGTTTCTTGGTCGTAACGGTTGATATTCATTGCAACGATAAAGATGAGGCCCATCTCTTCCGAAGAATGGATCGGCAGATATCACACCACACAAATGGTTTTCTCTCCCGCCGGAATGCTAGGCACAGGCTAGAAAACTAAGTCAGACCGGCATATCTCTTTGATAATGCAAAAGGGCGTGGAGGGCCGCTATGGCCGACGCGCGAATCGCTTGCAATCTGTGAGATCTCTTAGGGGAAGCAATACCCTGGTCACGTATTGCGTTTTCTTCTTGTCGACAAAGTTTGGCAAGTTTTAGCAAACCCAGCGCCACCGCTGCTCCGGCCAGTTGGTGCACCCCGTCTGCCTGTATATTGCCATCCGTTGCGGCCTCAATGGTAGTCAAGCGCTGTTCAAGCGAGGTCTTAAAAGTATGAATGGCGCTCTTTACAGCTTCAGACCCCGCATAACCCAGTTGAGCATTCAAGAACTCTCTGTCCAAAATCAGGGACGGACGATCTATCCTGTCGGAAAGATGCAGAGGGTACGGTTTCTTTCGGAAACGGTCAGCTATCGACCGCAAGGCCGCTGGTGTGAAAGGCTTTGCAAGAAAGCCGTTGATCCCCGCCGCTGCCATTCTTGACGGATCAGGCGCTACATTGGCAGAAACCACAACAATGGGGACGTCACCGGCCTTTCCTTCGGTTGCCCGAATTCTTTTGGCGGTCTCGTATCCATCCAGACCAGGCATACGGAGATCCAGAAGTAGAAGATCAAACCCGCCCTGTGCCGCAACAGAGATGGCGGCCTCTCCATCATGAACTGCAGTGACGTTAGCCCCTGATGCTTTCAACCCCCATTCGGCGACCAATCGATTTTCTTTAACATCGTCGACAATCAGGATATTGCTGCCGGTAAGCGTATCTCTCCCCGTTTTCGCATCCGAGCGCAAAGTCATATCCTTGAGGTCGAGGGCGGCCATCAAGCTGGCCCTTCCTATGGGGTAAGTCTCCACATGCACGCCTTCGGATATAAGTGCTTCCACATTATTGATGTTTCTCCCAATGGGGGCCAACAATACGACATGACGACATTGGTTACGAGCGAAGCGACACCACTCTTCCACCGAGGGCCCAACCTCATCGAGAGGTGCTACGACTATGGCAATGTCCACGGAACCAGATTGCGGCAGTTTTCCGGTCTCAATTCTTTCGATAACATGAAGTTGCATCCCGTCGGCAACGCACGCGGTTTGTAATACTTGGCGTGTTCTGCTAGCTGGTCCCACTATAGCTATATTGGTCGCCACGGTAGCCGGAACAGGCGCGCTGCAGTTCATGACGGGGAGAGTAAGACGGAACACGCTGCCGTAATTTCTCTGTCCGCTCACTGTGATCGATCCACCCATCGCCTGCGCGATGCCAAGTGCGATACTTAATCCGAGACCAGTACCGTTTGTCGCCCCGTCGGCTCCGTCTTCAAGACGAGAAAATCTGCCAAAGATTCGTTGCTGATCCGCTGGCTCAATACCAATTCCTGTATCGGTCACCACCAGAACCAGTTCGCAATCGCCTTGCGCATTTACAAGATCGACATCCACTTGAACCCAGCCAGTTGCGGTATATTTAATGGCGTTGCCGACCAGGTTGAACAGAATCTGGCGCAGGCGGACGGGGTCGACAACTACGGTCTTGGGAACATTCTTTGCGACGGCGAGAACTATGTCGAGCCCTTTGCTATGCCCCAGTGGCGCTAAGCTTCGAACGACCTCCTCGACGACTCTACCGACATCAACCACGGATGGTATAATTTTGAGATGACCGGCTTCAATTCGAGAGAAGTCGAGAGTATCATCTACAATGGCAGCAAGGGCCCGCGCAGAACTGACGATATTGGTAGCATAATGCTGGTAGCCGTGTTCATTGCCTGGTTCCATCAGAAGCTCCGCCATGTTGATTACCGCATTCAGCGGCGTCCGGAGTTCATGGCTCATCATTGCCAGAAACTGGCTTTTGGCCTCGTTGGCAGCTTCAGCTTGTGTCACAGCGCTGATGAGTTGCTCATTCTTTGTTTCAAGCTCTACAGTTCTCTCGTTTACCCGTGCTTCCAGCTGCCGGTTCAAGGTTTCGAGATCTGCCTGTATCTTTTTAACCTCCGTAATATCATGCGATGCAAAGAAGGCCAGTTTTCGGCCCGAATAGGCAACGAGTTCCGCACTGACGATAATATCCCGTAGTTCTCCGGTGCGTGTCCGCATTCGTCCTTCAAGGTTTTCGACGCGCCCGTGCTCGGTCAGTTGCCCCACGACCTCAGAACGAAACGCATCGTGTTCCCAGATATTCATCTCGCGGGCAGTCTTGCCGATTACGTCAGTGCGTTGATAATCCATCGCGTTGAGCCACGCGGGGTTCACATCCAGATGTTCACCCGTTTCCAGGACCGAAACCGCAGAAAGTCCAGGATTAAGATGAAAGGCTCTCGCATGGACCAAGTCTAAACCAAAAGCATCGTCACCGAGAAAAACCACGGCACCAGCCGGTCGGTCTCTGTTTTTCATAGGGTCCAGTCGGTAATGGATCGGGCGTCCATTTTGTCTGAGCCGCAAAGTTCCTTCCTCAATGGTATCACCGGTAAACCATGAAGACGTGCTGTTATCCGATACGGGTTCAAGCCAACTTCCGATGTGGGACGCAATAGCCGTTTGCCCCGGTCGCGGATTCATGACGCGTGCAAAACGTGGGCTACAATAGAGAATAAGTCCATTCGGGTCGATGACAGCGAAAGCAACCGCATTTATAGCATGATCAAACACGAAGGCTCCTTTTTCCCAATTGCTCGGGACCAATCCTGTCCTAAAAAAGGGACATCTGCTCTCCACCTCGCCAGCATCTGGATGGGGAAAGTTAGTCCGTACTATTCATCTGCTTATCTACAAGGCGGTAGCCCAAGCCATGCGCCGTTTCGATCAAAGGCATCACGCCCCGTATCCGTTGAAGTTTAGATCGTATACGGTAGATAGCTTTATCTACAGCCCGTGCAGTGACGGTGCCATCGTGTCGAAGCCCTGCAAGGAGACGGTCGCGAGACACCGGCTTGGGAGCGCTGCGGATCAAGATGTCTAGTAGCCGGAATTCATTTTCAGTCAGATGAATCTTCGCACCCGTCTCTAAACAGATATTTCGGGCCTCCAAATCAACCGTCCAACCTTCAAAACAATGAACAGGGCTACCTGGAACCGGTCTAACAATTTCATGCAGTCTTGTAGCCAGATTTCGGACGCGGGCAATCAGTTCGCGTGGATGAAGAGGCTTCTCAACATATTCATCGGCACCACTTTCCAGGCCCTTCAGACGATCGGCGGCTTCGCTACTGGATGTCACGACGATGATGCCAGCTGATGTCGTGGATCGGAGCTTTGATACCAGTTTAAGTGCATTGCCATCAGGCAACCGGAGGTCAAGAAGAATGACATCGAAGCGTTCTTGGTTAATCCGCGCCTGCAAGTCTGCAAGAGAGCCGACGGCCTCGGTTGCGAACCCTGCGCCAACCAAAACGGCTTCGTATAAATTGCGTGTTATTTCGTCGTCTTCGACAATCAGAACGCGCGCCATTCCAGTATCTGCTGCCATCACCCCAACGTATCCTTGATTGTGCCTTTACTCGGGATTTTTCAGGCTATTTGTCACTTCGGTACCAAGAATTAACAATAGAGACTGGCCACAGAGACTTCCCGTCCAAGTAAGATACGCCAGTCAATAGGGATATTGTCGCACGCATCCACAATAACCCGACCTCCAACGCCTCCTGCTCTGTGTTTTCGGATCGGCGATGTATGTCGTCTATGTGACCATATTATGTTCGATAATCATAAGTGATGTCACCACAACCCACGCATTCATACTCCCTATTGGCCGCACCCCGCAGGCACCTGCGAGACATCTTTCACGGCATGACAGACTTCAACAGAACGGAACACTCCAGCCGCGGAGTGATGAAATGGGCTCTATGAGAGTAAAATGAACATAACCTTTGATATCCCCCCATCAGAAACAAGACAATCAGATCTTAGAAAAAAAAGACAATTTGAAAACAAAAAAGAAAAGAAGACATAAATGAGACAAATATCTCAGTATTATCCCGGCCAAAAAAGTTGTATGTTTTGATATTTAGTTCTATACGACTCAAAACTCTTCTTTGAGGGATAGTGCTGACTGACATGAATGCACGGGATATCACGGCAACATCTGCCGTCGATAATGGTGTTGCTGTCACTCGGCTCAGGATCTTTGTCAAATGCCAAGACCCATTCGAAAGTGAACCAAACAGAAGGGAGAGTTGCGGCAATGTGTATTTTTCATATTTATTCAGGAGGTAAACCAGAAATGATCTCAGTAAAATGAGAGTTTTTAGAAAAGGAAAGGCCATAAATCCGTTTTCGGTAGGTGATACGGTCCGTATTCACACCGGTTGGCCTTATAATTATGATCTGGATTATATTGGCGTAATAGAGGATATAAAATTGGACGCAGGTCCTGAGGACGATGGACTTGCTCCCGATGAAGTTCATCGCTTTGGCATCGCGTTGCCGCATGGTGGAATATATTATTTCTGTGCAAAAGAAATAAGAAAAGTGAAATGATAGTGGCGTTGTTCATATCGGCTCAAGTGACGCGCCCCCGGCTTCTGGCGAGAGCAACTGCATAGCCGGAAAGAGAGGCGATCATTGATCAGGTAGTCCGTCCGTTCATCGGACAGATTATTCAGCATCTGGATCACCAGGATTTTAAACATCAGAACCGAAGCAAAATGGGTGGACGACCGCCTTTGCTTCTATTTGAATACGCCAGAGCCTTGTCCCGGTCAGGACGGAACAGCTCAAAATCCACAGTCTGGGAAAACGCTTCCAGTTGGTCACCAAGCCCGCTCAGACGAGCAAGACGCTCTTCAACATCAAAGAAACCAGGGCTTCATTCCGTCCATCCTTCATCACAAGATGAGAGATGGAATCATAGAGGACCCATCAAAACCAGGGGTTCTTCGAACCCTCCAGCTCGCAGCCCCCGCACGGTTGCGGGCGGGGGCTGGCGGGGTCAGATGGTGAAGTACTTCGCGTGCCTGTTCAGGATGACCAGTGCGGAGGTGGACTGTTCGGGGTGCAACTGGTCGCCATCGGTCAGGGATACGCCAATGCGTTCGGCGTCGAGCAGGCGTAGCAGGGGGGCCTGGTCTTCCAGCCGGGGGCAGGCGGGGTAGCCGAAGGAATAGCGCGACCCGCGATAACCCTGTTGCAGAAGGGCGTCGAGTTCGCGCGCGTCTTCGCCCGCAAAGCCCAGTTCCGCACGGATACGTTTATGCGTGTATTCGGCCATGGCCTCGGCCATTTCCACCGACAGGCCGTGCAGGTACAGATAGTCCTGGTAACGGTTTTCCTCGAACCAGTCGCGCGCGATGTCGGAGGCTTTCTGCCCGACCGTGACCACCTGTAGCCCCACCACGTCACGCTCGGGGTCGTTGATGTCGCGCACGAAATCGGCAATGCAGTCCCCATCCGCGCGGGGCTGGCGCGGCAGGGCGAAGCGTGCGGCCTCGGTCACGCCGTCCTGTTCGAACAGGACCAGGTCGTTGCCATCGCCCGCGGCTTTCCAGTAGCCGTAGCTGGCACGTGGGGTCAGGATATTGTCCTGCTTGGCCAGGTCGAGCATGCGCTTGAGGATGGGGCGCAGTTCCTGCCGGGCCCAGATCAGAAAATCATCGAGCGAGCGACCCTGTTTACGAAAACCCCACTGGAACTGGTACAGCGCGCGCTCGTTCAGGAAGGGCAGCACCGCCTCGGGTGTTGCTTCCAGTACGCGCGCACCCCAGAACGGTGGGGTGGGGGGCTGTTCGTCCGCGTTCAGCCTTGCGCGGCGGGCGCGTACCTCGGCCACATCCACCGGCGCGTAACCGCGTGTTTCAGCGGCTTCGGGCGTGCGGGCATTGCGGCGCGACGCCTTGCCTTCGCGCCGTTTCTGGATGGCGGCCAGATAGCCGTCGAACCCGCTCTGCGCGATCTGGTCCATCAGCGTCAGGCCATCGAACGCGTCACGCGCATAGGCCACGCGCCCCGTGGGGGCGTAGGCGGCCACGCAGTCTTCTTCCACGTAGTTGCGGGTCAGGGCCGCACCGCCCAGCAGCACGGGGGTTTCAAGCCCCGCGCGGGAGATTTCCTCAAGGTTTTCGCGCATGACCACGGTGGACTTCACCAACAGGCCGGACATGCCGATGGCATCTGCCTTTTCGCGGCGGGCGGCCTCGATCATGTCGGCCACCGGCACCTTGATGCCAAGGTTCACCACCCGGTAGCCGTTATTGGTCAGGATGATATCCACCAGGTTCTTGCCGATATCGTGCACGTCGCCCTTGACCGTGGCCAGCACGATGGTGCCGCGCTGCTGGCCTTCCACCCGTTCCATATGCGGTTCCAGCCAGGCGACGGCGGCCTTCATGGTCTCGGCCGACTGCAACACGAAGGGCAACTGCATCTTGCCCGCGCCGAACAGCTCCCCCACCACCTTCATGCCGTCCAGCAGCACGGTGTTGATGATGTCGATGGGCGCCATGGTCTGCATGGCTTCCTCAAGGTCGGCTTCCAGCCCCTTGCGGTCGCCATCGACAATACGGTCCTTCAGGCGTTCGGGCGCGGTTTCTGCGCGCTTGCGGGCAACGGCTTCGGACGCCTTGCGGTCCGCGAACATGGCCAGCAGGGTTTGCAGCGGATCGTAGCCTTCCGCCCGGCGGTCGAAGATCAGGTCTTCGGCCACCTTGACCTCTTCCGGCGCGATCAGGTGCAGCGGGCGGATCTTGGAGACATGGACGATAGCCGCCGTCATGCCCGCCTTGACCGCGTGGTCCAGATAGACCGAGTTCAGCACCGCGCGGGCTGCCGGGTTCAGCCCGAAGGAGATATTGGACAGCCCCAGCACGATCTGGATATCGGGGAAGGCGTCGCGGATCATGCGAATACCCTCCAGCGTCCACTGGCCCAGCTTGCGGTCGTCCTCCGCTCCGGTGGCGATGGTGAAGGTCAGCGGGTCGATCATCAGGTCCGACTGGGCCAGGCCGTGCCTGGTGCAGGCAAAGTCCACCAGCCGCGCGGCAATGCGCAGCTTGTCTTCGGGCTTGCGGGCCATGCCTACTTCATCGATCGTCAGCGCCACCACGGCGGCCCCGAACTTGCGCGCCAGCACCAGCCGGTCGTGGGCCGGGCCTTCGCCATCCTCGAAGTTGATGGAGTTGATGATCGGCTTGCCGCCATGCAGCTTCAGGGCGGCCTCGATCACCGGGGTTTCGGTCGAATCGATCACCAGCGGCGCATTGACCGAGGAGGTGAAGCGGGTCACCACCTCGTCCATTTCCGCGCGTTCGTCGCGGCCGACAAAGGCGGTGCAGATATCCAGCGCGTTCGAGCCTTCGCGCAACTGGTCGCGCCCCAGGGCCACGCAGCCATCCCAGTCGTGGCTTTCCTGCAATTCGCGCCATTTCTTGGACCCGTTGGCGTTGCAGCGCTCCCCGATCGAGAAATAGGCGTTTTCCTGGCGCAGCGGCACCTGGCTGTACAGGCTGGCCACGGCGGGCACCCAATGCACGCTGCGCGCCACGGGGGCGGGGCGGATGCGGCCGGTATCCTGCGCGCGACGGCGCAGCATGGCGTCAAGCGCTGCGATATGCGGGGTGGAGGTGCCGCAGCACCCGCCGATCAGGTTCAGCCCGTCTTCACGGATGAAGCGTTCCACCCAGGTGGCCATTTCGTCGGGCGTCAGGGGGTAGCTGGTCTTGCCGTCCACCAGTTCTGGCAGGCCCGCATTGGGCTGCACGGAAATCAGGCGCGGCCAGTTTTCGGCCAGCCAGCGCACATGCTCGGCCATTTCCTGCGGGCCGGTGGCGCAGTTCAGGCCCATCAGGTCCACATCCAGCGCGTGAATGACCGTGGCGGCCGCGGCAATATCGGGCCCCACCAGCAGCGTGCCCGTGGTTTCCACCGTAACCTGCACGAAAACGGGCAGCGCCACGCCGGCTTCCGCCCGGGCGATCTTGACCCCGTTCACCGCCGCCTTGATCTGCAGCGTGTCCTGGCAGGTTTCGATCAGCACCGCATCCACCCCGCCTTCGATCAGGCCGCGTGTCTGTTCGGCCAGGGCGGCTTCCAGCGTGTCGTAATCGATATTGCCCAAAGACGGCAGCTTGGTGCCCGGCCCCATGGACCCCACCACGTAGCGGTGCCGGCCATCGGCAAAGCTGTCCGCGGCTTCGCGCGCCAGAAGGGCGGAATTGCGGTTGATTTCACGCGCACGATCCGTCAGCCCGAATTCACCCAGCGTGATGGGGGATGCGCCGAAGGTGTTGGTTTCCACCATGTCGGCCCCGGCTTCGAAATACCCGCGATGGATTTCGCGGATCAGTTCGGGGCGCGACAGGGTCAGGATCTCGGTGCAGTTTTCCTGCCCCCAGTAGTCGCGCTGCACGTCCAGGTCCAGCATCTGGATACGCGAGCCCATGCCTCCGTCGCAAAGCAGGACCTGGTCACGCAGGGCATCGAGAAGGGCGGGGCGAGTGGACATGACAGTACGGAACCAGACAAAAGGGGGTAAGGACAAGGCCCCGGCCAGCGCACGCATGCTGCCGGCCGCAACCCGGATCGGGCGCGCAACCCGCACCACCCCGGGGGACTGGTTCGCAGGGGCGCGTTCGTGGCAGCGTCCCGGGCCATGCCAGGGGGCAGACCAAGGGGGCGTGCGACAAACACCTTGCGGACAGCACAGGGGGCACGAACGGGCCAGCGCGGCCTTCCTTATTCCAGAGAGTGGTGTTGCTGTCCACAACTGCGCGGCGTGGATGTGGCGCGCCCCACCCGCACGGGGCCTGCGCGGCGGGGCGTTTTCAACCCTGTGTTGCGCCTGCCCTTGTGGCGGGGGGTGGATCAATCGGCAAAAGAATGCCACCTTCGCCCAGAGCCCGGATGGGCCTGCACTGAAGTTTCGTGTCCATTATATGAAGGAGAGTGGTGTTGCCCGCAGCGCATTCGCAACCCGTTGATGCCAGGCTGACACACGCCGCGATCTTCCTGGTCCTGACCCTGAAGGATGGCGCGGTTCATGACACGACCGGCCAGGCCGCTGCGCCGGAGGAAGAAACAGCCGCCACGGTGCGCGGGCTGTGCGCGGATCTGTCATCCCTGGTGCGGGGGGTGGGCTTCCGGGTGCCTGACGGGCAGTTATCCTGCGTCATGGGCATAGGATCGGCCGCATGGGACCGGGTTCTGGGCCAGCCGCGCCCGCGCGAACTGCACCCGTTCCGCGAAATCAAGGGCGTGCACCATGCGCCCTCCACCCCGGGCGACCTGCTGTTCCATATCCGTGCCGCACGCATGGATCTGTGCTTCGAACTGGCAGCCCAGATCGTCTCGCGCCTGGAAGGTGTGGCCAGCGTGACGGACGAGGTGCACGGCTTCAAGTATTTCGACGAACGCGACCTGCTGGGCTTTGTCGACGGCACGGAAAACCCGGTCGACCAGGACGCGGCCGACGCCACCCTGATCGGGGATGAGGATGCGACGTTTGCCGGTGGCAGCTACGTGATCATCCAGAAATACCTGCATGATCTGAAGAAATGGGACCTTATTCCCGTGGAGGTGCAGGAAAAGATCGTCGGCCGCAAGAAGCTGTCCGATATCGAACTGGATGACGCGGCCAAGCCCAGCTACGCCCATAACGTGCTGACCAATATTGAAGAAAACGGCGAACAGTTGCAGATCCTGCGCGCCAACATGCCGTTCGGCGATATCAGCAAGGGCGAATTCGGCACGTTTTTCATCGGCTATGCCAAGTCCCCCAGCCGCACGGAAAAAATGCTGGACAACATGTTCATCGGCAACCCGCCGGGTAATTACGACCGGCTGCTCGATGTCAGCCGGGCGGTCACGGGGTGCCTGTTCTTCGTGCCCACCGGCACGTTTTTGGATAATATCGCGGTTGAGCAGGCTGTCGTGGCGGACGCGACACCCCAACCCGCGCCAGCCCCCGCACCCGATGCCCGGCCCGCATCGGCCAAGGGGTCTTCACTTGGTATCGGCTCACTGAAGAATGAGGTCTGACATGAACAATCTCCACCGGGAACTTGCGCCGATTTCCGCTGCCGCCTGGGCACAGATCGAGGAGGAAGCGTCCCGCACGCTCAAGCGCCACCTTGGCGCGCGCCGCGTGGTCGATGTGCCCGAGGCCCAGGGCTATGCCTGCTCCGCCATCAATACCGGCCATGTCCACAGGCTTGAAAGCCCGGGGGCGGGCGTGCAGGCGGTGCAGCGCAAGGTGCTCAGCCTGGTGGAACTGCGCGTGCCCTTCACCCTCACGCGCGAAGCGATCGACGATGTCGAACGCGGTGCGCAGGATTCCGACTGGGACCCGGTGAAGGAAGCCGCCAAGACCATCGCCTTTGCCGAAGACCGGGCCGTGTTCCACGGCTACGCGCAGGCGGGCATCCAGGGCATTGGGCCGGGTTCGTCCAACCCCGCCCTGGCCCTGACGGCCGAGCCCAAGGGCTACCCCGGCGTGATCGCCACGGCCCTGAACGAACTGCGTCTGGCGGGTGTGAACGGTCCCTACACGGTCGTGCTGGGCACGGATGCGTTCAAGGCGGTCAGCGGCGGCAGTGAAGACGGCTACCCCGTCTACCGCCATATCGAACGCATGATCGAAGGCAAGGTGATCTGGGCGCCAGCCATCGAAGGCGGCTTCGTGCTGTCCACCCGGGGTGGCGACTTCGAGCTTGATATCGGGCAGGATTTCTCCATCGGCTATACCAGCCACACGGCGGACAGCGTGGAGCTTTATATCCAGGAAAGCTTCACCTTCCAGCTTCTGACGGCCGAAGCCGCGGTCCTGCTCACCCCACCCGCCTGACACCCGGCCCCGAGGCAATACCACATGACCGGCCCTGTTCCAAAAGGAGAAAATCTCCGGCTGGAACAGGGTTTTTTTGTCAGCGCCATGCCCTGTTGGAAAGACGCGCTACCCCACCCTTTGCGATCACGCCCTTTTCGAACGGGCTGAAATGGGGGGCAGGGAAGGCGGGCCATCATTTGCGTCCCGCTCGGGCATGGGGTTTTCGCTTTCCCGCAGTGCTCGAAGAAACATGCGGATTTTTTAAAAACAGGGAACAATTCAAATTGTTGTTGGGGGGCCTGTCGCCCCGGTCCACGGCTCTTTATGATCGTGTTGATCCGCAAGAGAGATGGAGAGTTCTCCCATGACTACGCTTGGTTTGGTCGACGCAGAGCAGCGCGACATGGTGGCTCTGTTTCCATCCTTCGATCCGGAGCAGGGTGATCTGATGGACTTCCGCCGCGACCTGGTCGAGGGGACGACGGCTCTCCTGAAATCCGCATCGGTCAGGTATGAGGAGCGGTCGATCCCCGGTCCGGACGGGGTGCCTGCTGTGCGTGTCATCCTGTTTCGACCCCCCGCAAGCAAGCAGACAACGTCCGCCATTCTCTATGTCCATGGCGGCGGGATGATTGCCGGCACACCGGACATGCAGGCCGGCGCACTTGAGCGGCTGGCATCGGAAACAGGCACGCTGATCGTCTCGGTCGATTATCGGCTTGCACCGGAGACACCTTTTCCCGGCGGGCTGGAAGATGTCTACGCCGCCCTGGTGTGGCTGCATGGCTGCGCGGGCGAACTGGGGGTCGATCCCGGTCGTATCATGGTCATGGGCGATAGTGGCGGCGGTTGCCTGGCGGCTGCCACAGCGCTTCTGGCCCGCGATCGCGGCAGGATACCCCTGCGCGCCCAGGTTCTGATTTACCCCATGCTCGATCTGCGAACCGGCGGGCCAGACGCCCCTTCTGACGATCCGACCACAGGGGAATTCGTATGGACGCGCGCCCAGAACCGGCATGCATGGTCCGCCGTGCGCGCGGACCTGCCAACCGACGACCCGCGATTTGGCTATCTGTCCCCCGCCTTCATGCGCGACCTGTCAGGGTTGCCGGCAACATTCATAATGACCGGTACGCTGGACCTGTTTCGCGATGAAGACGTAACATTTGCGCACCGTCTGTGGAAAGCGGGTGTGCCGACCGACCTGATCGTCTATGCAAATGCGGTGCACGGCTTTGACCTGTTGCCGTCCTCCCTTGCCGAGCGTGTCCACCGCGACGTGGTGGAGGCTGTGCGTCGCCTGATGTGACACGCGCGGTTCTGTCAGATCGATTTTTGCATCAGGCCGTGCTGGGCGGCGGCCCGGGCGGCGTTCTTTTCTTCTTCGGTCCAGACCTTGCGTTCGCGCTTTTTCTGCGGCTTGACCTGCTTGACCGGCCCGCCGCCCAGCACGGGTGGGCGCATGGTCGAAGTCCGCGCCGCTTCCGAATGCCAGGGGTGGTCGTCCTGCACGATCAGGCTGCGCCCGATTTCGCGTTCCACATCATGCAGCCAGGCCCTCTGTTCGGCATCGCATAGCGTGATGGCAAAGCCGCTGCGGCCGGCGCGGCCCGTGCGGCCTATGCGGTGGACATAGCTTTCGGGCAGGCTGGGCAGGTCATGGTTGAAAACATGCGTGACCGTATCGACATCTATGCCGCGTGCGGCGATATCGGTCGCCACCAGTACCTGTGCGGCCCCGGACCGAAAGGCGTCCAGCGCGCGTTCGCGCTGGCCCTGCGATTTGTTGCCATGCAGGGCTTCGGCCGTAATGCCTGCCTCGGTAATGAAGGCGCAGACTTCGTTGGCGATGTTCTTTTGCAACGTGAAGACCACGGCCTGGCCCATGCCCGGTGTGCGCAGCAGTTCCAGCAGGGCTTCTTTCTTGTTGGCTGCATCGACAAACATGACCGACTGCTCGATCCGTTCGACAGTGGTGGAGGGCGGGGCAATTTCGACTTTCGCCGGATCGCGCAGCAGGTTTTCGGCCAGGGCCGCAATGGATTTGGGCATGGTTGCCGAAAACAGCACGGTATGGCGGTCGCGGGGCAATGTGGCGACAATCCGTTCGATCGGCTTGGCAAAGCCCATGTCCAGCATCTGGTCGGCTTCGTCCAGCACCAGGGCTTCAAGCTGCGACAGGTCGCACAGCCCCTGCTCGACCAGGTCCAGCAGCCGCCCGGGGGCCGCCACGATAATGTCCACCCCGGCCTTGAGCGCATTGACCTGGTTGACCTGGCTGACACCGCCGAAAATCGTCGTGACCCGGGGCTTGAGATAGCGGCCGAAGCTGTTGAACCCATCCGCGATCTGCGAAACCAGTTCGCGCGTGGGGGCCAGCACCAGCACGCGCGCACCGTTCCTGGGCGCGGGCCGCGGGGTCGCGGCAAGGCGGTGCAGCAGCGGCAGCGCGAAAGACGCGGTCTTGCCCGTGCCGGTCTGGGCCATGCCCAGCAGGTCGCGCCCTTCCAGCAGCAGCGGGATGGACTGCGCCTGGATGGGGGTGGGGCTTGCATAGCCTTCCTCCGCCAGGGCGCTGAGCAGGGACGGGGCCAGGGAAAGGTCTGCAAAAGTGGGGGACATGGTCAAGCGGCGCCTCCGGCGCGGAATAAGGCTGCGCCTGTGCGGGCTTTGCCGGTTCGAAACGCGGAGTTCTAGGGGCGATGGTGCACCGCGTCAACGCGCGGGCAAAAGCCGGGCGGGCAGGCCGTGCGTTGTGCGTGTCGGCCTGCCCGTGTGCGCCGTGCGTCAGACCGCGCGGGTGACGCCGCCATCCACGCGGATGTTCTGCCCCGTGATATACGCCGCCCCGTCTGATGCCAGGAAGGCGATGGTCGCGGCAATTTCTTCGCTGGTGCCGTAGCGGCGCAGGGGCACGCTGTCGCGGCGTTCCTCCGTTGCGGGCAGGCTGTCGATCCAGCCGGGCAGCACGTTGTTCATGCGGATATTCTCGCCCGCATAGGTATCGACAAAAATCTTGGTGAAGGAGGCAAGACCCGCGCGAAACACGGTGGAGGTGGGGAACATGGCCGTGGGCTCGAACGTCCAGGCGGTGGAGATGTTGATGATCACGCCCGATTTCTGCTGGGCCATGGTGGGCACGACAAGCCGCGTGGCCCGCACGACGTTGAGGAAATACACCTCCATGCCCTTGTGCCAGTCCTCATCCGTCAGTTCCAGGATGGGCTTGCGCGGACCGTGCCCGGCACTGTTCACCAGCACGTCGATTCGGCCCCAGCGTTCCAGCGCGCCATCCACCAGGCGTTGCAGGTCATCGCCCGACTGGTTGGACCCCGTAACCCCGAACCCGCCCAGTTCGCGGGCCAGGGTCTCGCCCTTGCCGGAGGACGACAGAATGCCCACGCGGTAGCCGTCCTGGTGCAGCCTGCGCGCGGCCGCCGCCCCCATGCCGCTGCCACCGGCGGTAACAAGGGCTACTTTTTCTACTGACATTGCTTTATCCTGCCTTGCTGACTATGGGGAATGACCCCCTTGCACGCTCCTTTATAAACGCCCTGCGGCGGGGTGACGAACCAGTTTATCAGGCCGCATGCAGTAGAAAAACTATCGGCAAGTCTGGGCCCGGCGGGTGGCCAGTAGGGAGGTATCATGACCCGGCGGAGCAGAAGACTGCCTTCCCTGAACGGGCTGCGTGTTTTCGATGTCGTGGCCCGGCACCCCAATTTCCGTCTGGCGGCGGAGGAACTGGGGGTGACGCAGGGGGCCGTGGCGCAGCAGATCCGCGCGCTGGAGGCCGAACTGGGGATCAGGCTGTTCGAACGCCACCCCCGCACACTGGCCTTGACCGAGGCCGCGCAGGGCTACGCCATCAGCATCCGCCGCGCGTTCGAACTGATCGGAGCGGCGACCGAGCGTTTGCAGCCAGCCCCTGCGGCCGTGACGATCAGCGTCACCCCCACATTCGCGGCCAAATGGCTGATCCCCCGCCTGCCGGATTTCACGGCCCATTACCCGGACATGACCCTGCGCATTCACGCCAGCGAAAAACTGGCCGGTTTCGGGGCGGACGGGGTGGATATCGCGGTGCGCCAGGCCAGCCCGCCCTTTGCAGCCGGGCTGGATGCCCGGCTGCTGTTCGCGCAGCGGATCGTGGCGGTGGCCAGCCCCATGCTGATCGAAAAACTGGGCCGCCCGCACTGTGTGGAAGACCTGGCCGCCTATGCGCTGCTGGATGACGCACATCATTTCTGGCCACGCTTTTTGGAAAAAACCTTTCCCGGAAAAAGCATTCTCTCGCCCCGGCGGATCGTGTTCAACCAGACGTCCTTCGCGATCGATGCTGCCATAGGCGGGCAGGGTGTGGCCCTGGCCAACCCGTTTCTGGTCGCGGATTCCCTGGCCGATGGCCGCCTGCAAAGCCTGTTCGACACGGTCTTGCAGGTGGAAGGCGGGTTTTATGTCGTCTGCCCCGGCACGCCACCACCCGGCACCCCGGTTGCCGCCGTGCGCGACTGGCTTGCCGGGATCGCCCAACGCGAAGATGGGTCGGCCCCGCCTGCCGCGCCAGTCGCCTTACCCGTCGGGCCAGTCTCCGGCCCGCGGCCAGGCTTGCTGGCGGCCCCACCCGTCGTCCCGCCAGCAGGATCGTAAGTCACGTTCGGGCTAACCATCGTGCCGCCCGTACCCGTCATACGTGCTTTCAGGACAAGGAAAATCCATGGCGCTTTCAGCACCTTCCCCATCAGCCATGCGTGACGGGCGCATTGCCCTGACCGTTGCCGCCCACCCGCCCGATAATGCCGCCCTGCGCCGCACGGGGGCCGTGGTGTTCGTGACACTGCCCCCTTCAGCCGGGGGGGCGGCAACGGAGACGGGCGCGCAGCAGGCGGGACATGATGCGGCCCCTGGGCAGGTGCCAGCGCAGGTGCCGGAGCAGGCGCAGGCCGGGGGCTGGGCCGCGGGGTGGGCCACCGTCTGGCACTGGCACGCGCCGGAGGATGCGGTAACACCGGGCCACCCCGGGGGCTGCGCCTGCTGCACCGGGCGCGGCGGGCTGGACCAGTTTTTGCTGGTGCAGGCCCAGAACCAGGCGCGTGGCACGGGCCCTGCATTCACCAGCCTGACCGTTATCTGCCCGGCGCAGCATGTGGCGGCAATCCGCAAGGCGTTGCGGGCTTCGGTCTTCCTGTCGGCTTTTTATACCCTGCACCCCGCCAGCGGCTGAATTTTCCCCCCCTCTCCATCATAGGCATTCCTGCCCGCCCATCGCACCGGCCCCGGCCTGCGCGGGCAAGGCGGTCCCTTCCCGTTATGCGTTTGCGGTCCTATTCCCGCCGTCGGCCGCGTGCGGGGGCGGATAAAATTTGCCCTTTCACGCCCTGCAAGCCCGATTTTTATCGGATTTTTACGTTTTTCGCCCATTTTCGAGGCTGAGGCTTGTCCACGCGCCCCGGCCCTTCCGGTGGCGGGTCTTTGGGCAAGGCAAGCCGGACAAGGCCCGCCCGCCCCGCCATTCTCCTGCGCGGGTTCTTCAGCCGGGACAGGCCAGAGCAATAAGGGCACGGCGTGGACGGCAGTGAACATGCACCAGGCCCCAACGGGCCAGACGGGAAAGGCCGGCAGGCCCCGGTACCCGAGGCGCAGGGGGCCGCGCAAGGATCCACCCAGGGGGCGGCATCGGGGCCGGGCGGGGGGTCTGCACGGGGGGCGTCGCACGGGGCGTCGCAGGGGCCGTCACACGAACAGCCGCACGAACACGCGCCGGGATCGGCGCAGGAGGGGGCGGGGTCACGGCCAGCGCCTGCCTTTATCCGGCTGCGTGCCGTTCTGGCCGTTGCGCGCTTTCACGGGCTGGAACTCGATATTCACGATTTTGTCGCAGACCCCGCAGAGGCCACGCCCTCTCCCGCCTCACTCGTCGCGTGGCTGGATGGGCAGGGGGCGGTGGCGCGGGCCATGCGCATTTCGTGGCGCGACCTGGTGAAAATGAGCAATTCACCCCCCATCGTGCTGCTGCTGCGCGATGGCGGGGCGGCGGTCATGGTCAACACCCAGCCCGCGCAGAACGTGGTCTGGCTGCGCGATCCGCTCAAGGACGACACGGCCCCCGCCGTGCCGGTGGACCAGTTGCGCCTGCAACGCCTGTGGGGGGGCGAGATCGTACTGATCAAGCGCCGCCGCGACGAAAGTGAGGCCGACGCCCCCATCGGCCTGGCCTGGCTTGCGCGCATGGTCCTGCGCGAACGCCGTTCGCTGCGCGATATCGGCATTGCCTCGCTGACGTTGAGCGTGTTGCAGATCTTCCCGCCCCTTATCGTCATGCAGGTGATCGACCGGGTGGTCAGCTACCGGTCCATGTCCACGCTGGTGTCGATTTCGGGCCTGCTGGTCATTATCTCGTTCTACGAAGTGCTGCTGGGCTACGGGCGGCGCGAATTGTCCATGGTGCTGACAACCCGGATCGATGCGCGCATTTCCCTGCATGTGTTCGCGCGGCTGCTGGCCCTGCCGCTGGATTATTTCGAACGCCAGCAGGCGGGCAACGTGCTGGGCCGGATCATGGCCATCTACAAGGTGCGCGATTTCCTGACCGGGCGGCTGATGTCCACCGTGCTGGACCTGTTCACGCTGGTGGTGCTGCTGCCGTTCCTGTTCGTGCTGTCCCCCGCGCTGGCGTGGATGACACTGGCCGCGGCCAGCCTGATCGGGCTGATCGTGGTGGTGGCCATGAAACCGGTATCGCGCATGACGGTGGCCCAGCTTGGGGCCGAACGCGCGCGGGCCGCCGTGCTGTATGAAAGCGTGGCCGGTATCCGCACGCTCAAGACGCTGGCCCTCGAACCTATCCGCCGCCAGTTCTGGGACCAGGCCACGGCCACCGTCATTGGCTGGAAGCTGCGGGTGGGCCGCATGGCCAACTGGCCGCAGACCCTGGCCACCCCGCTGGAGCTGTTCATAAACCGGGGCATTATCCTTGTGGGGGCGTATATGGCGCTCAAATCCCCCTCCGCCGCCGGGGTGGGGGCACTTGTGGCCTTCATGATGCTGGGCGGGCGCGTGGCCGCCCCCCTTGTGGGCATGGCCCGCCTGCTCGATGAGGTGAACGAGGTCATGGCCTCCCTGTCCGAAGCGGCGTCGGTCCTCAACCAGCCGACGGAAACCCGGGCCCTGACCACCGGCCTGCGCCCGCGTATTGAAGGCGCGCTGTCGTTCGAACATGTGACCTTCACCTATCCGGGGGCGGCCGGCCCGGCGCTGAACGATATTACCTTCGCCGTCCCGCCGGGCACCATGCTGGGGCTGGTGGGGCGGTCGGGATCGGGCAAATCCACCATCACGCGGCTGTTGCAGGGGGTCAGCCGGGCTTATGGCGGCTCGCTCCGGCTGGACGGGGTGGACCTGCGTGAAATCAACCTGACCCATCTGCGCCGCTCGCTGGGGGTGGTGTTGCAGGACAACTTCCTGTTTCGCGGCACCATCCGCGAGAACATTACCGCAGGCCGCCCGGGCCTGACGCTGGAAGACGTGGTGCGCGCAGCCCGCCTGGCCGGGGCGGAGGATTTCATCGAACGCATGCCCGGCGGTTACGAGACGTTCATCGAGGAGGGATCGACCAATATCTCCGGCGGGCAGCGCCAGCGCCTGGCCATTGCGCGCGCGATCATTACCGACCCCAGGCTGATGATCCTGGATGAAGCGACCTCCGCCCTCGATCCGGAAAGCGAGGCCCTGGTCAACGCCAATCTCGAACGGATCGGGCAGGGGCGCACCATGGTCATTGTCTCGCACCGGCTGTCCTCGCTGGTGAACTGCGACAAAATCTGCGTCATGGATCAGGGGCGGGTGGCCGATATCGCCCCGCATGGCGTGCTGCTGCAACGCTGCGCCATCTACCGCGCCCTGTGGATGCAGCAGAACCGCCACATGCAGGACCAGCCATGACCCAGCCCGCCCTGCCAGCCCCCGACCAGCCCCCGCAGGACGACATCCTGCCCGACGACACCTTCCTGCGTGCGGCGGACGATCCCTTCGCACCGGGTGACATGCCCCTGGCCCTGCTGGAATTCCATTCCCCCACGGCGGCCCTGGTCAACCTGCCGCCCACGCCGGCGGCGCGGCATATCGTATGGATCGTGGGCGGGCTTATGGCGTGCTCGCTGCTGGGCATGACGGTGTTCCCGCTTTCGCGCGTGGTGTCCACGCAGGGCAGGCTGGTGTCCAGCCAGGCCACGTTGCTGGTGCAGCCGCTCGATACCGCCATCATCCGCGCCATTACGGTGACGGCGGGCGATGTCGTGCACAAGGGCGATGTGCTGGCCCGGCTGGACCCCACGCAGGCCGGGGCGGATAGCGCGAACCTGGGGGCCCAGCGCGCGCAGTACCAGGCCGAGACAAACCGCCTGAAGGCCGAAGCCACGGGTGCCCAATACCACCCCGACCCCAACGACCCCGCCAGCCTGACCGAGGCCGAGGCCTTCTTGCGCCGCAAGGCGGAATACGATGCGAGCGTGGGCAAATACGCCAACCAGATCGCCAGCCTGCAAAGCGACCTGCTGGGCTATCAGGCCAGTGCGGCGCTGTACGCGGCGCGCGCGCGGGTCATGTCCGATGTGCTGGGCATGCGCCAGCAGTTGCAGAAGGAACAGGTGGGCAGCCGCCTGTCCACCCTGGCCGCGCGCAACGACCTGATGGAGGTCGAACGCGCGCAGGTGGCGGCCCGCCAGCAGGCCGATTCCACACGTTCGCGCCTGGCCGCCCAGACAGCCGAGCGCGACAGCTACGAACAGAACTGGAAGGCCGAGGTGTATCGCGATCTTGTCACCGCCGAACACAGGCTGTCAGAAGCGCAGGCCGCCTACAGCAAGGCCGTGCTGCATGACACCATGGTCCTGCTCCGCGCGGATGAGGACGCGGTGGTGCTGAACCTGGGCAAGGTGTCGGTGGGCTCCGTCGTCACCCCTGCCCAGCCGGTCATGACGCTGGTGCCCACCGGCCAGGGGCTGGAGATCGAAGCCGTCATGTCCGGGCACGATGTCGGGTTCGTGCGGCTGGGGGACCACGCGCTGGTCAAGTTCGCGACCTTTCCCTACCAGCAATATGGCGGGGCGGAGGCCACGGTACGCACCATCAGCGCGGATGCCTTCACCCCCGATGGCACGGGCGGGGCCGGGCCAGGCAACGAGCTGACGCCCGAGAACGCGGCCCAGGCCTTCTACCGCGTGCGGCTGCGCATAGACCGCTACACGCTGCACGGCGTGCCCGGCTTTTTTCACCCGCTGCCGGGCATGGTGGTTTCGGCCGATATCCATGTGGGTAAGCGCACCATCATGCAATACCTGCTCAACGCCATCGTGCCGCTGGCCACAACCGGCATGCGTGAACCCTGATGGCCCCGCTATTCGCACGGCTGCGCGGTGGGCGCTCAACCCCGGCGGGGGTGGAAACACGCCCGGATACGCGCCTAAATACGTGCTCGGCCATTCGGGCGGGCGCTGGGCCACGACAGGGGCCAGAGCATGGGCCAGAACACGGGCCGCAACATGGGCCAGAACGGGCGCAAGGCCGGGGGTCACAGCATGGGCCGGCACAGGCGCGCGTGTCCGGCACCGGGCACGGGGCTGAACAGGGTGTCGCGCACAGCGCCTGTCATGAGGGCGGTCATGGGGGCAAGCCGGGCGTCGAACACGGGTCCGCACCCGCTGGCGTATCCGGTGCCGCATCGGGGGCCGACCGCCGCACCCTACGGCGGCGCGCCCGCTTGCAGTCCCGCCTGCAAACCCGCCTTCAAACCATTGCCGAACTGCGCGAACGCGACCCCTGCGCTGCCTTTGCCGCCAGCGCGGACCTGGCCGCCCAGGGGGTGGCGCAGGCCATGTTTCTTGTGGGCCAGGCCTATCTGTCCGGTCAGGGCGTGCCGCCCGATCTGGCCGAGGGGCTGCGCTGGTGCCTGCGTGCGGCGGCCGATGGCTGGGCGGATGCCCGGTTCACCCTGGCGGTCCTGTGCCTGCGCGGCCTGCCGCAAGGCCTGCTGCCCCGTCTGGAGGCGGAGATCGCACAGGACCAGACGCAAGATCATATCCAGGGCCCCATACAGGCGCAGTCCGTGTTCGAGACCGCGCCCCCGGCCCCCGCCGCGCCCGATCACGCGGCCGCCGCGCATTGGGCGGGGCAGGCGGCGCGGGCCGGTCATGTGCAGGCCCAGGCTCTGTACGGCTATGTGCTGGCCACCGCACCCGCCCCGTTGCGTGATCCCGCACAGGCGCTGGCGTGGTACGGGCGGGCGGCGCAGGCAGGCTGCGCGCAGGGGCATCTGGGCCTGGCCCTGGCGGCGCTGGACACCGCAACCACGGCTCAGGCCTTTGCCCAGGCGGCGGAGCACCTGCGCGTGGCGGCCAATGCGGGGCTGGGCACGGCCCTGTATATGCTCGGCCTGCTGCACGATCGCGGGCTGGGGGTGGCGCATGATGGCACGCTGGCCGTGGCCTGCTATGCCCAGGCCGCCGCAAAGAACATGCGCCCCGCCCAGGCGCGCTACGGCATGGCGCTGCTGGCCGGGCGCGGGGTGGCGCGCAATGTCACGGCGGGGGAAAGCTGGCTGCGCCGCGCAGCCCTTGCAGGCGATGCCGAGGCCGCCGCCATGCTGGGCGACCTGCGCGGGCGCGGGCTGGACATGGCCCCCAACCCGGCCGAGGCCGCAGCGTGGTATCGTCTGGCGTCCGAACATGGGCACGCCACGGCCAGCCGCACGCTGGGGCTTATGGCCCTGAAGGGTATCGGCACCCCCCGGGACGAGACAGCGGCCGCGCACTGGCTGGCCCGCGCGGCGGAACAGGGCAGCACGCAGGCGGCGGCGGAGCTTGGCAACCTGGTGCAGGCCGGGGAGGCCCCCAAGGTCCACGGGCCCCGGATCATGCAGGCGTACAGCCACGCGGCCGGGGCGGATGACATGCTGGGCGCGTTCAACCTCGGTCTTGGGCTGGCGCGCGGCATGGCGGGCCCCGATAACACGGCGCAGGCGGCGCAATGGTTCAGGCGCGCGGCCCCCAACGTGGTGAACGCCCGATACGCCTATGGCCGCCTGCTGCTTGATGGAGCGACGGACGGCGCGCGACACAACCCGCTGCCCGACACGACCGCGGGCCCCCCCACCACCCCCGGCGTCGTGCCGGACAAGGGGCAGGAAGCGGTTCAGGAGGCCAGCCCTGAAACAGCCCGGGAAACGGTTCAGAAAACGGTACGGGCAACGCCCCAGGGAGCGGCCCAGCCAACGGCCCCGGGAACGGCCCGGGGAACAGCCGCGACCAGCGCGGCGCAGGATCCGGGGCGGGACGTTGTGCGGGGGCGGCAATGGGTGGCCAGCGCTGCGCGCGCGGGCATGGCCCGGGCCATGCTGGACTATGCCCATCTGCTGGTGGAGGGCACAGGCGGCCCGCGCGATCATGCCCAGGCCCTGCACTGGTACGAAAAAGCAGCGCAAAACGGGCTGGTCGCGGCCATGTTTTCGGCCGGGGCCATGCATGGCGGGGGGCATGACGTGCCGCAGGACCGCGCCCGCGCCCGGCAGTGGTTCAGGCGCGCAGCCCAAGGCGGGCACGCGCTGGCCCAGTTGATGCTGGCCCGCTACCTGGCCCAGGGGCTGGGTGGCAAGCCCGACCCCGATGCCGCGCGGCACTGGTACCGCGCGGCCCAGGCGCAGAACATTGCCCTGGCCGCGCAGGAACTGGACCGGCTGGTGCGCGGCGGGGGAATGGACGATGGGCCGGAACCGTAAAAGCCATGCGGTACAGGTGGGTTTTCTGACCCTGCGCGCCAGCCGGGCCCGCGCGCGCCTGGCCAGCGCCAGTGCGCAGCAGGCGTTTGCCCGTGGCAATGTGGCATGGCAGGCGGGTGAGGCCGCGCGCGCGTGGGACTGGCTGGAACGGGCCAATCGCCTGGCCCCGCAGACACCGCATGTTGTCTTCGCCCTTGCACTGGCGCGCCAGGCGGTGGGGCAGGGGAGCGGGGCCATCGCATTGGTGGAAAAGCTGCTCACCCAGGCCGAGTTTCGCGAAGGCTGGGTGCTTCTGGCCTCGCTCTGCCTGGCGCAAAGCCGTAATGGCCCGGCGGGCGCGCAGGCTTGTCGTCGCTTGCTGGACCGGGCGGTGGGTGCGGTGGAACACCTGCTGGCCCATTATGCCTGCACGCCCGAAAGCGCGGTTCTTGTGGCCGCCGTGGTGCGGGCGGCGGGCCTGCCGGGTTGGTGCGGGGTGGCCAATGGGCAAGGCCGGCTTGTGCTGGGCCTGCCCGCACAGCCCACCACACCACCATTGCTGATATGCGAAGGCCAGACACAGCCGGCAATTTTCCATAATGGGCACTGGTTCTGCCCGCCTGAGTGGTGCGGCCCATTCCCACAAGGCAAGGACGAAAACCCCACTATGGCCCTGCCCGGCCCGGCAAGCCGCGACGGGCGGGTGCGGGTCAGTGTCGATACGGTGCCGCTGTTCCCGCCAGCCGGGCTGAATATGGGCATGGTGCGCCAGTGCGAAGGGCTGGTGGAAAGCGATGGATACCGCCTGCATGGCTGGGTCTGGCTGCCGCATGACCCGGATACCGTGCCCGAATTATGCGTGCTGGATGCGCGGGATAATACGCCTGTTCTTTCTTTCAGGGCAGGGGATTTTCATGAAACCGCCCCCCCAGGCCGGCCGCTGGCCCGGTGCCGGACCATTTCCCTGCTCTGTACCGCCTTGCCCCGGCACGTGCGGTCAGGGCTTGTGCGTATCCTCGGCCCCGATGGCCGCGACCTGGCGGGAAGTCCCCTGCATCCCGCAGGGCTTGTCGCATATGCGCCCGCGCCGGCCGGGGCTGGGCGGGCGGTGCGCAATGCCGCTGGCGGAAAGGCCGTGCCGGACAAACAGCATCATGTGCAGCCGCCGGATATAAGAAAACGCGTTCTGTACAAGCCTGTCATGTGCAATGTATCGGTCGATCAGGCTGGCCCGCCCGCCAGCATTCCGGCACCGGCACCCCTCGCGGTTGTGGTGCCGGTCTATGCCGATCGGGCCCGGACGATCGCCTGCCTGCAAAGTCTTGGCACCTCGCTCGATCACGCCCGAACCGGCAATGGGCCCGCCCGGGTGGTGGTGGTCAACGATGCCTCGCCCGATCCCGCATTCTGCCGGGCGGTGGCCGATTTTTGCGCACAGGCGGGGTTCGCCCTTATCGAACGGGCCTGCAACGCTGGCTTTCCCGCTGCCGTGAATACGGGCCTGCGCGAAGTGCCAGGGCATGATGTGGTGGTACTGAACGCCGATACGCTGGTGGTGGGCAACTGGCTGGCCGAACTGCGCCATGTGGCCTATGCGGCCCCCCGCACAGGCACGGTCACGCCGTTTTCGAACGAGGCCAGTCTGTTTTCCTATCCCGGGCAGGATGGGCAAAACCCCATGCCCGATCTGGCGCAAACCCGATGGCTGATGCGCTTGGCCCAGGCGGCCAATGCCGGGCACGGGGTAAAAGTGCCGACCGCCAACGGGTTCTGCATGTATATCCGCCATGACTGCCTGGCCCGCACCGGCTTTTTGCGAGAAGACGTATTTGCCCAGGGCTATGGCGAGGAAAACGATTTCTGCCTGCGCGCCACGGCACGGGGGTGGTGGCACATGGCGGCGGTGGGGGCGTTTGTCGCCCATGCGGGCGGGGCGTCCTTCGGCGGGGCCGGGGCGGGCCTGCGCCAGCGCAACCAGATGGTGCTGGAACATCTGCACCCCGGCTACCATGCGCGGATCGCCCGCTGGCTGGCGCGCGATGCGCTGCACCCCTGGCGGCGGCGGTTCGACCTTGTGCGCCTGCGCGCCAGCGGGCCACATGCTGCCCCGGCACCCCACCCCGATGCGCCACCCTCGCCCTCGCAAGCTCTGTCGCAACCCATGGGCCAGACCCCGGCCAAGTCGGGCGCCGTGCTGCTGATAACCCATGCGGCAGGCGGCGGGGTGGCGCGGGTGGAGGGCCAGCGCGTGGCGCATTGGCGGGGCCGGGGCGTGCGGGTGCTGGTGCTGCGCCCCGGCCCGCAGGGCAGTGTGCTGGAAGATGGCGCGGTAGGGCCCGCGCCCGAACGCTACCCGGCGCTGGTCTTTCGCGGCGCGGCGGATGAACGGCTGCTGGCCCGCCTGCTGGCGGCAGAAGGCGTGCGCCATGTCGAAATCCACCACCCCGCGGGCCATGCCGATGCCACACTGGCCCTGCCTGCCCGGTTGGGCTGCCCGTATGATGTGTTCGTGCATGACTATATCTGGCTGTGTCAGCGCGTGACCCTGCTGGGCCCCGGCGGGCGTTATTGCGGCGAACCGGGTGTTACGGGGTGCGATACCTGCCTTGCGCGCATGGGCCGCCGGGTGGCCGGGGCGCTGGACGGGCAGGCGTATCTGGACCGCGCGCGGAACCTGCTTGCGGGCGCGCGGCGTGTCGTGGTGCCATCGGGCGATGTCGCGGCCCGGTTCGATCGCCATTTCCCGGGGCTGAAGCTGCACGTAAGGCCGCTGGAGCGCGATCGCTCCCGTATCCGCGCTACGATACCGGGGCGGGAAAAGAATTCGGGAAAATTACCGAATAAAAATGACGTTTCCCCCGGACGTGGATTTTTCACTACCACTGAAAGTCGTGGGCGGGTGCGGGTCTGCGTGGTCGGGGCCATCGGGGTGGAAAAAGGCTATGGCGTTCTGCTTCAGGCCGGTCGGGATGCGGCGCGGCGGAACCTGCCGCTTGAATTCGTGCTGGTGGGCCACACACCCGACGATGAAAAACTGATGCAGACAGAGCGTATTTTTGTAACAGGACCTTACGCGGCGGCGGATGCGGTGCGGCTGATCCGCTCGGCGGGGGCCGATATCGCTTTGCTGCCCTCCATCTGGCCGGAAACATGGTGCTTCGCGCTGACGGAGCTGTGGCGTGCTGGGCTGCATGTGCTGGCGTTCGATATCGGCACGCCTGCGCTGCGTATCCGTGCCACGGGGGGTGGCACGCTGGTGCCGCCGGGCCTGGGGGCTGCGAAACTTAACGAAATCTTATTGAAGAAAGTGAAAAACCGGCAAGAAAACATTTAGCTTTTCCCTGCTATGAAAAGACGCATGAGGCCGAACGCCCCGTCTCTCGGCCAGCCGCGATGGAAGACCGTTCATGTCACAGACACTCCAGCAGCGCGTTACGGATCTGAAAGTCTCGGGCCATCTCATGACCCTTGGCGCCGGGCTGTTCTGCATTACGCAGGGTGCCGGGGGGCGGGTGGTGCCGGCCTGCTCCGGGCTGCCGGGTGTGCGCATCAGCCCCGCCCCGCTTTGCCAGCCCGGCGCGGTGGAGATCGCAACATTCGCGCCCGATGGCTGGCTGGGCGGGCAGAGCAACGCCGCCCTTGTGCGCGTGAACCAGGGCCCCGCCCAGATCATGATTACCGTCTACCAGGAACACGCGGCCCAGGCCGGGCTACAACCCGCCCCCGCCTTGCCACGCCTGCAGGTGCTGCAACTGGGTAGTGCGAACACGGCCGACCCCACGACCCTACCCGACTGGCCCCTGCCCGACGCGGCCGAGGGCGGAGACGGGCAGACTGCCGCTGCTTGGGAAAGGGATGGCGCGGGGCATCGCGCGGCGCATGACCGCAAGGGGAAACACAAGGCCCATGACCATGCGGTTCATGAATACGCGGGCGGGGACCACGCCAGCCTGCCTCCTTCAGGCGGAGAGCAGGCCCCGCACGCAGCCGCCCGGGCAGGACGGGAACCTGCTGGCGCGGAGCCGACGGGGCACGGGCCGGATACGGCGGAGCACGGGCGCAAACACCGCAGGGGGGCGGGGCGCGCGCAGGATGGGCGGCGGGGCCATGCGCAAGCCCCTCTGCCCCCCGGCCCGCAGGCGGCACCCATGCGCGCGGGGCCGCCCGGAACCACGCATGAGGAAGAGCAGGAGCAGCCCGCGCAGGGGATGGATGCGACTGGCCCTGCGATGGTCGGGGGTGAAATGGGGGCGCATATCCAGTGCCGGGGCGATGTGCGGGGTGCCCTGGGCCAGTGGATGGGCGAGCCGGGGAGCCGTGTCTGGGTGGAAGGCTTTGGCATTCTCCCCACCGGCCTGCTGGGGGCGGCGGATATCGAATATCAGGCCGTTCTGGGCAAAGGCTGGCTTTCGCCCTGGATGGAAGGGGGGGATTACTGCGGCAGCCGGGGCATGGCCTTGCCGGTTCTGGGGCTGGCGGTGCGGTTGAAAGGGGATGCAGCCCGCCGGTTCCTGTGCCGTGTGCGCGCCAGTTTTACGGATGGCACGCGCGCGGGCCCGGTCGATGCGGGCGTGCCGGTGGCATCCGAAAGCCTGGCGCCGCTGGAAGCTTTTCTGGTGGAAATCCTGCCCATCTCGACTGACGCAACTTTGGACGATGCCGGGCCAACAGAGGGCGCCAGTGCCGATCTGGCAGCCTTGCTGTGCGATGATATTGCATCGTCCCCGCAGGCAGCAGGTGCGCAGACGGTCGGAACCCCCTCGACTGGCGAGCCCGCAAGCGCACCCGCGAAAAGGCGGGTTGCAAAGTCCCGCGCCTTGAAAGCCGGGGCCCCGAAAGCGGGTCGTGTAAACCATGCGACAGCAAAGGACCGTCGTCAAAAACCCTCTGCCGAACAGTCTGCCGAACAAGCTGGCATCGAGAAAAAACCACGCGCGGGAAAGGGATCTCGAAAACCCACCGGAAGCGATCGGGGAGCCGAAGCATCCGCCGTCGCGCCGGATGTGCCCAGACGGGCCACTGCCCGGAAAGGGGGCAGGAAAGCCGATGGCAGCGCTGGTGTCGCGGCCGTAAGGCGGCGGGCGGGCCGTGGTCAGGCGTGATATGGCGCGCACCCCCCGCGCCGCGTGTCAGGCACAGTGCCGTGCGACCCGGGCCGATCTGGATGGGGCGTGCAGGGCGTGGGCTTGAAATATCTTTTCATACACCAGAATTTTCCCGGACAGTATCTGCACCTGCTGCGTCATCTCGCGCGTGACGTAGGTAACGAGATTGTTTTTATCAGCGAGGATAATCCCAATGCCATGGCCGGGGTGCGTCGCGTGCTGTACCGCATGCCGCAGGCGGACGAAGGCACTGGCCACGCAGGCGCGCGGGAATTGGAGCGGGGGCTGGTGCGCGCGGCGGAGGTGGAAAAAACCGCCCGCGCCCTGCGGCGGCTGGGCTTTGTGCCCGATATCGTCATCGGCCATCATGGGTGGGGAGAGTTGCTGAATATGGAAGATGTTTTCCCCGGCGTTCCGGTTCTTGGCTATATGGAATTCTTTTATCATACACAGCCGGGGTTCGATGTGGATTTCGACCCCGAATTTCCGCTTGCTCCGCAGATGTTGCCGGTCATTCGCGCCAAGAACGCCATCAACCTGCTTGCCCTCAACGCGCCCGGCCACGGCCAGACACCGACAGATTTCCAGAAAAACACCTATCCCGCCTGGGCCGGACATAAAATGACCGTGCTGCGCGAAGGGGTGGACCTGACCCTGTGCCGACCCGACCCCATGGCGGCGCGCCGGGTTTTTACGCTGGGCGGTGTGCGGATCGCCCCGGGGCAGAAACTTGTGACCTATGTCGCGCGGGATCTGGAACCCTATCGCGGTTTCCATGTGTTCATGCGCGCGCTGGTGCGGGTGCTGGCCGAACGGGCGGATACGCAGGTGGTCATTGTGGGTGGCGATGGTGTCAGCTACGGCGCGCCCCTGGCATCGGGCACCTGGCGGGAAATCATGCTGCGTGAACTGGGTTCAAGGCTGGACCGGACCCGCGTGCATTTTGCGGGCAAGCTGGCCTATGCGGATTTCATACGCCTGCTCCAGCGCTCGAACGTGCATGTTTATTTGACCTACCCGTTCGTGGCATCCTGGTCCCTGCGGGAAGCCATGGCCATGGGCTGCACCATTGTGGGGAGCGCCACCGCCCCGGTCGAGGAATTTCTGGACCATGGCAAGACCGGCCTGCTCGTGCCCTTTCTCGACCCCCACCGCATAGCGGAGGGTGTTCTGAACATGCTGGCCAACCCACGCCTGGCCCGCCGCCTGGGCCGGGGCGCGCGCCAGATGGCCGAACGCACGCTGTGCCTGCGCGCCACGCTGGACGCCTATGAACGGCTGATTGCCCGCCTGGTGGCCGGAACGGCGTGAAAACGCGCAAGGGTAAGGATATATAGAGAAAAGTCTTTGGGTGTCGCCTTTTTTCAAAAAGGTGATGTTCCTTGAAACTTTTTGAAAAAAGCTTCACCAAAAACTTTTATCTCTTTATTGGCGGCGGGGGGTGTCAGGGCGTGTGTTTTGCGTCGTACGCGGCTTGGGCGGCCTGGATGGCGGGCATGTTTTTCTCCGCCCAATGGATCAGACCCGCCACGGCCTGTGTCAGGGTCGTGCCCAGCGGCGTAAGCGTATATTCCACCGTGACCGGCACGGTGGCAAAGGCCTGGCGACTGACCAGCCCGTCGCGTTCGAGGTTTTTCAGAACCTGCGACAGGACTTTTTGCGAAATCCCGTGAATGTCGCGCTTGAGCGCGTTGAACCGCACCACATCATGGCGCAGCCGGTCCAGCACCAGAAGCGCCCATTTGTCGCCCACGCGGTCCAGCACCATGCGGGCCGGGCATTCGCTGGCATAGACGTTGAAGGCCGGGCCATGGGCGTGGCTGTCAGCCGGTTTCTCCAGGGTAACCATGTTTCGCTCGGGTGCCTTCTTGTTGGTATGCGTGGTCCCGAGTATGAAACAGAGTGACACCTGGTATCAAACAGAAACTGGTACTGTTGCGGCGTATCGTGCGCCCCATAAGGCAAGGACATAAAACATGACGAAAGTCGCAGTCGTTTTTCATTCAGGCTACGGCCATACCAAGGTGGTGGCGGAGCATGTTGCACAAGGGGCGCAGGCCCAGTTGATCGCCATCGATGCGAATGGCGATATCACGGATGCGGACTGGCAGACCCTGAACGATGCGGATGCCATTATTTTCGGCTCGCCCACCTATATGGGCAATGTCAGCTGGCAGTTCAAAAAATTTGCTGATGCCACATCCAAAATCTGGTTCAGCAGCGGCTGGGCCGACAAGGTTTTCGGCGGTTTCACCAATTCGGCCAGCCCCAACGGGGACAAGCAGGTGGCGCTGATCACGTTGCAGACCCTGGCCTCCCAGCATGGCGGGATCTGGGTCAGCCTGGGCCTGCTGCCGTCCAGCACCAAGGCCGCGACGGCAGATGACATCAACAACCTTGGCGGCTCCATGGGCCTGCTGGTGCGCTCACCTTCCGATGCATCGGTGGAGGAAGTGCATAAGGGCGACCTGCGCACCGCCGAGCTTTACGGCAAGCGCGTGGCCGAAATCGCGGCCAAGCTGGCAGACTGACGCAACAATCTTCTGGTAAAGACGAATAAAAGTTCCTGGCGGAGCTTTTTGCAAAACGCTTCAGGGCACGTCGCCTTTTTTTAAAAAAGGCGACACCCGGACACTTCCGTTTTTTCAGCGCCTGTCCGAAACAGCGCGTTCAGCGCGCCTGGGGCAGGCTTGTATTGACCTGATCGGCCAGCTTGATGACCATCCGGCGCATCAGGGCCGCGACATCGGCATCCGTGCCGACCGAGCCCGTGTCGTGCAGTTGCGCGCGGTCGCGCACCAGCGGCTTGTTCGGGTCGCTGGGCAGCACCGCCCAGTTGGCGTCAAGCGTGGCCTGTCCGTTTTCATCCACGTCAAAGCGCGAAATATTGACCTGCACGCGCATGGTCGCGACATCGGTCAGCGGCTGGTCGGTTATCAGCTCGTTGGGGTGGTAGCTTGAAATTTCGTTGGTAATCAGGTCCGTAATGCCCAGCGACAGGCGCGTGGCCCAGCGCGAACGCGAACTGCGGACAATTTCTTCCCCCCGGCGCACCAGCATGTCCTGGGAATCGAGATAATCGGGAATGACCGCACGGCTGATGGCGATCGTGGCGGCGCGTGAGGACAGGCGTGGCCGCTGGCTTTCCTGGTCGGCCGGCATGCCCAGCGTGTACAGCCGCAGCGGCGGGCTGGCGCACCCGGCCAGCAGGGCGCACCCGGCCAGGACCGTGGCCAGCCGTCCCATGCCCCGCATGCGCCCGCGCCCCATTGGTGCGTGCTGCGGGGCAGAAGAAAGCCTGCCCGACGGGTGTGCCACGGCAGGGGTAGCAGTGGGGCGGGTCATTGGCGGCGTCCCATCAGCAGCAGTTGCGGGTTGCTTTCCACGTCGGAGGCAAAGCCGCGCAGGGCGGCGGCACTGGCGGCAATATCGCGCAGGGCGGCATCCAGATTGGCCCGGTCGACCGAACGGGGCGACAGCACGTCCTGCAGGGAATCCAGCGTCTTGGTGGCCGATGTCAGCGTGGCGTGCAAGTCCGCCCCCCGTGCGTTCAGCTGCGTGTTGCCGGTTTCAAGCAGCGTGTCCATCTTGTTCAGGGTCACACTCAGCTTTTCCTGCAACGCCTTGATGGCGGTGGTCGCGGTATCCACCGTCACGCGGGAATGATCGGACGTGGCCTTCACACTTTCGACCAGCGGCGGCAGTTCGGTGCGCAGGCTGTCGCTCAGGGCCGTGACCGACAGCAGGGCCGCATCCGCATGGCGGCTGATATCCTTGATCGGCAGTTGCCCCAGAGTATCCTTGAGCTTTTCGACCGTGGACAGCCGGACCGGAATTTCAGGCAGGTTGGTAATGCGCGGGTGCAGCACCGGCACCACGGTCTTGTCGAAATCCAGTTCGATATTGGACTGCCCGGTCACGAAGCTGAGCAGGTTCAGTTCCGCGCGCAGGCCGTTGGCGATCAGGCTCTGGATATTGATCTCGCCCCCGCCTACGCCGTCCCGGACGACATGGATCTGGTCGGGTTCAAGCGTCAGCACCACGGGAATATAGGCCTTGTGGTCTTCGGGGTCGAAACGCAGCGTGATGGACTTGACCGTGCCCACCTTGACCCCGCGGAAATTGACGGGTGCGCCCACCGACAGGCCGGTGATGGAGTTCTGGAACACCACCGCCGCTTCGCGCGAAGGGGAGAACAGGCGCATATGCCCGAACGCCATGACGATGAACAGGGCAAGCCCCCCGCCCAGAAGGACAAAGGCGCCGATCAGCGTCTTGCGGTTTGTGCTTTCCGACATGCCGTTCAGCCTTCTGTCTTGCCGGGGGTTTGACCGGGTGCGGGACCGGAGGAGGGAATACTGGATAAGCGGTTCATGAAAGCCGTCACTTCGGGTATGGCGCAGGTTTCGCGCAGGGTGCGGGGCGCGCCGTGGGCAATGGGTGTGTGGGTGACCGCATCCAGGAAAATGCCGTCATCGGCAATGGCGAACAGGCTGGGCAGTTCGTGGCTGACAATGACAATGGTCGCACCCAGCCCGTCGCGCAGGGTCAGGATCAGGTCGTCCAGCCGGGCTGACGACATGGGGTCGAGCCCGGCCGAAGGTTCGTCGAAAAACAGGATATCGGGGTCCAGCGCAATGGCCCGCGCCAGGCCCGCGCGCTTGCGCATGCCGCCCGAAATTTCGGACGGGTACAGGTCTATCGCCTGTTCCATGCCCACAAAGCCCAGTTTCAGCTCCACCAGCCGGCGGATGACATCGGGCGGTTCGGTGGTGAACATTTCAAGCGGCAGGGCCACGTTTTCGCCCACCGTCATGGACGACCACAGGGCCCCGCTCTGGAACAGTACGCCAAAGCGGTGGTTCAGTTCGGTGCGACGCTGTTCATCCTGCGCCCAGTAATCTTCCCCCTCCACCATGATCTGGCCGGTGGTGGGGCGCAGCAGGCCGATCATGCTCTTGAGCAGGGTGCTCTTGCCGCAGCCCGACCCGCCCATGACCGCGAAAATGGACCCGCGCTTGAGGTCGAAGGACACGTTGCGCTGGATCACCTTTTCGCCAAAGGCCAGGGTGACGTCGCGCACCGCGATCAGCGTCTCACCCGCCGGCGGGGTGGTCTGGGTGGGTGCGCCCTGCGGGTTGGCGGGGCCGGCGGATGGGGGTGTGGGTGCGGCCATGCGATCAGATCCCCAGCGCGTTGGCCAGCACGGCAAAGACCGCATCCATGGCGATAATGCCCACGATGCCGATCACCACCGCGCGGGTGGCGGCAATGCCCACATCCGCCGCGCTGCGCCCGGCCTTGAGCCCGACACGGCACGCCGCCAGGGCGATGAAGCTGGCGAAGAAGAACGACTTGATGAACCCGAATACGAATTCCTTGAGTTCCACCCCGTCGAAGGTGGAAATCCAGTACCCGATGGGCGAGACGTCCATCATGGTCATGGCCACGACAAACCCGCCGATAATGCCGATCAGCGTGCCGTACAGGTAAAGCAGGGGCATCATCAGCGACAGCGACACCACCGAGGGCAGCAGGATGTAGCTGGAAATGGGAATGCCGAACACCTGGAGCGCGTCCAGTTCCTCGTTCCCCAGCATGGTGGATATGCGCGCGGCATAGGCCCCGCCCGTGCGCCCGGCCATGATGATGGCGGTCATGATGGCGGAAATTTCACGCGCGCAGGCAATGCCCACCAGGTTGGTCACGTAGATTTCGGCCGCGAAACGGCGCAATTCGATCAGCCCTACAAAGGCCAGAATGGCGCCGAGCAGGAAATTCACCACGCCCACGATCAGCAGCGCGCTGGGCCCGGCATTCCAGATGTCGCTCAGCAAATCCTTGGGGCGCATGAAGCCCCTGCCCCGCAGGGCCAGCAGCGCGCCACGCGTGCTTTGCAGCGCCATTTCGCTGAGAATGCCGGTTTCTTCCAGCCCGACCAGCGTGGCTTCACCCGTGCGTTCGAGAATATTGGGGTGGTGGCGTTCGGGGTGCGCGCTCTGGGCGGGGTTGGGCGGCAGCAGGGCCAGCAGGCGCTGGGCCGGGGCGGGCAGGGCCGTGCCGTCGAAGTCCAGCCCCGCATGGGCCGCCGCCTGCTTGGCCCCCCACAGGAAGGAGATCAGTGCTGAATCCCAGTCTTTCAGCCCGGCTGCGTCAACCCGCAGCGCGTGGCCGTGGCCCTGTTCGTTCCCCAATGCGTCGGCCCCGAAAGGGGTCATGCCCCCGCCGCGCACGGTCCAGCTTCCGCTCAGCACCAGGCTTGGCCCCTGGGCGCCGGGCTGCACGGACCATGCTGGGGCTTCAGCCGGCATGGTGGGGGCCCCGGGGCGTAGTGCGCCGCATGTCGCGCGCAAGGCGGGGCGCGCGGGGGGCAGCAGCACCGGCGACAAGGGGGTAGGACGGCCTGCGGGCCGGAAAGGCAAGGGGGCTGTTCATGGCGTAACCGTAACACTAAGGCATGGGTGTGGCGCTGGCTAGACCCGAGCGTTGCGTTATTGCGCGCGCGCATGGCCCCGCCCAACCGGCCAAAAAGTGCGGAGATTCGCGGCCCGGCGGTGCAGGCAGGCCATTTTGGCAGCCCAGCCCTGCGGGCCAGGCGGCCTATGGTGCGGGGAAAATGCGCCTGCCTGCGGCGGGTTGACGCCATGGTGATCGGACCAGGACGGGCAGGGCAATGAAACGCCAGGGCGCGCGCGGGTACGGTGTAAGAGGGTGTTTTCGGTGCCGTGCGGCATTGCGGGCGGGCGTGCGCTCGGCTAGATGCAACGCCTTTGCCGCCGCAGGTCAATGAATACAGGACAGGGCCGGACAGGCGTGCCGATGCCTGGCACGGGACACGGTGCAAGAGGCACGGGGCAGGAAGCACGGGGAACGGGAGAGCGCATGCGACGCAGACGCGGCCGGCCATTGAATGGCTGGCTTATCATAGACAAGCCCACGGGCATGACATCCACCCAGGTGGTGGGGTTCGCCAAGCGCGTTTTCGACGCGCAGAAGGTGGGGCATGGCGGCACGCTGGACCCGCTGGCCACGGGGCTTCTGCCGCTGGCCTTCGGCACGGCCACCAAGACCGTACCTTATGTCATGGACGGCACCAAGGTGTACCGCTTCACCCTGCGCATGGGCGAAGCCCGCGACAGTGACGATGCCGATGGCGCCGTCACCGCCACCACGGATGCCCGCCCGACGGACGAGCAGCTTCGTGCCGCCCTGCCCGCCTTGACCGGCAACATCATGCAGGTGCCCCCTGTGTATTCGGCGCTGAAAGTGGCGGGCGAGCGGGCCTATGACATGGCGCGCGACGGCCGCCCGCCCGAACTGCCGCCCCGCCCCGCCCGGGTGGACCGGTTCGAACTGATCGACCGCCCCGATGCCGATACGGCGGTGTTCGAGGTGGAATCCGGCAAGGGCGTGTATATGCGCGCACTGGCGCGGGATGTGGCCCTTGCCGCGGGCACGCTGGGGCACATTGCCGTGCTGCGCCGCCTGCGCGTGGGGCCATTTACCGAGGCGGATGCGATTATGCTGGACAAACTCGCTCCAAACGACGACAAGGCCCCTGCTTCCCCGGACCTTTTGTCTCCGGTCGAGACCGCGCTGGCCGACATCCCGGCGCTGGCCCTGAACGAGGATGAAGCGGTCCTTCTGCGCCACGGGCAGTCGCTCGGGCTTGTCGGTCTGATGGGGCGTATCCCCCAGACGGATGAGGCCGGGACCGTCCGTGTCATGGAAGGGGAGCGCGTGCTGGGCATAGGCCGCCTGGAAGACGGGTGGCTGAAACCGGTGCGGATTCTCTGACAGCACCATTTTTTGATGGAGACATGTGATGTCGATTGCCGCTGAACGCCGCACGGCGCTGATTGGTGAATACAAGACCAACGAAACCGACACGGGCTCGCCCGAAGTCCAGGTCGCGATCCTGACCGAACGGATCAACAACCTGACCGAGCACCTGAAAACCCACGCCAAGGATTTCCATTCCCGTCGTGGCCTGCTCATCCTGGTCGGGCGTCGTCGCAGCCTGCTGGATTACCTGCGTGGTAAAAGCCAGACCCGCTACGAAACGCTGATCGGCCGCCTGGGCCTGCGTCGCTAATCAGCCCGCGCCCCCGCCCGGCCCCGCCATGAACGCGCGGGCCGGGCGGGGTTTCTTGCTGGCAGCGGGTGGGGTGCGAACCCCCGGCCCGTCGCCCGCCGGGGTCGCGCTGCTGGTCAGGCGCGTGGATTGTCCCTATATAAGACCGATCGCCACAGGTCAGGCATGCGGGCACGTCGTGCCCCGGTCCGGCCACGGCGTTTCCGACCACATGGCGCCTGGGCGGTGTTGCCGCCAGTCTCCATGCCGTCCGAGGCGCTGTCCGCCCCCGGGTTCTGCCCCCGTTGCTTTCTGTGGCCCTGATGATGTGTTTTGACAGCAGAGGCTGATAACAGAATGTTCAATTATTTCCGTAAAGAAATCGAATGGGCCGGACGCCCGCTCATTCTCGAGACCGGCAAGGTCGCCCGCCAGGCCGATGGCGCGGTCATGGTCACCTATGGTGAAACCGTGGTGCTATGTACGGCCGTGGGTGCGCGCAGCGTCAAGCCGGGGCAGGATTTCTTTCCGCTGACCGTCAACTACCAGGAAAAAGCCTATGCCGCGGGCAAGATCCCCGGTGGCTTCTTCAAGCGTGAAGGCCGTCCGTCTGAAAACGAAACCCTGGTTTCGCGCCTGATCGACCGCCCCATCCGCCCGCTCTTCCCCGAAGGGTTCCGTAACGAGGTGCAGGTGATCGCCACCGTGCTGACGCACGATATGGAAAACGATCCCTCCATCCCCGCGCTGATCGGCTGTTCGGCGGCGCTGACCCTGTCGGGCATTCCCTTCTTCGGCCCCGTGGGTGCGGCCCGCGTCGGCTTCAAGGACGGTGCGTTCATCCTGAACCCCACCATCGAGCAGACCAAGGACTCGGACCTGGACCTGGTGGTGGCCGGCACGGCCGAAGGCGTGCTGATGGTTGAATCCGAAGCGTCCGAACTGTCCGAGGATGTGATGCTCGAGGCCGTGACCTTCGGTCATGCCGCCTTCCAGCCCGTGCTGGACGCCATTATCGCCCTGGCCGAACATGCCGCCAAGGAACCGTGGGACCTGCCGAGCGAAAGCAAGGAACAGATCGCCCTGCGCAAGCAGGTGGACAAGCTGGGCCGCAAGCTGATTGCCGACGCCTACAAGGAAAAGCAGAAGCAGGCCCGCTACGAAAAGCTCAAGGCCGCGCGCGACGCCATTGTCGAACGCCTGGTCGAGGCCGAGCTGGATGTCGAAGCCGCCAAGCCCATGATCAAGGACCTGGAAGCCGAAGTCGTGCGTACGGCGGTGCTGAAAACGTCCAAGCGGATCGACGGGCGCGACCTGGTGACCGTGCGCCCCATCGTGCCCGAAGTGGGCGTGCTGCCGCGCGTGCATGGCTCCGCCCTGTTCACCCGTGGGGAAACCCAGGCCCTGGTCGTGACCACGCTGGGCACCGGCCAGGACGAGCAGGTGATCGACGCGCTTGAAGGCGAATACCGCACCAACTTCATGCTGCACTACAACTTCCCCCCCTATTCGGTGGGCGAATGCGGCCGCGTGGGCTCCCCCGGCCGGCGTGAAATCGGGCATGGCAAGCTGGCCTGGCGCGCCATCCACCCGCTCATGCCCGACCGCAAGGAATTCCCCTACACGGTGCGCGTGGTTTCCGAGATCACGGAAAGCAACGGTTCCTCCTCCATGGCCACGGTGTGTGGCGGATCTCTGGCCCTGATGGATGCGGGTGTGCCGCTCAAGCGTCCTGTGGCGGGCATTGCCATGGGCCTGATCAAGGAAGGGGACAAGTTTGCCGTGCTGTCCGACATCCTGGGCGATGAAGATCACCTGGGCGACATGGACTTCAAGGTTGCGGGGACCGAAGCCGGCGTGACCGCGCTGCAGATGGACATCAAGATCACCTCCATCACGCCCGAGATCATGAAGATCGCCCTGGGCCAGGCGCGTGACGGCCGCATGCACATCCTGAACGAGATGGCGGGCGCGCTGACCGAAAACCGCACCGGCGTGTCCTCCACCGCGCCGCGCATCACCACCATGAAGGTGCCGCGCGAGAAAATTCGCGATGTCATCGGCTCGGGTGGCAAGGTCATCCGCGAGATCGTGGAATATTCGGGCGCGAAGGTGGATATCGGCGATGACGGCACCATCACCATTGCCGCCATGTCCGACGAACAGGCCAAGAAGGCGCTGGAGCGGATCAACGGCATCGTGGCCGAGCCCGAACTGGGCCATATCTACGACGGCAAGGTGGTCAAGACGGCCGATTTCGGCGCGTTCGTGAACTTCCTTGGTGCGCGTGACGGGCTGGTTCACATTTCCGAACTGGCACAGGGCCGGGTTGGCCGCACCACCGACGTGGTGAAGGACGGCGACCTGGTGAAGGTCAAGGTCATCGGCTTCGACGATCGTGGCAAGGTCAAATTGTCCATGCGGGTTGTAGACCAGGCCACGGGTGCCGATATTACGGAAACCGTAGGCGAAAAGCCCGCGCGCGGCCCCCGCCGCGATGCCGAATAAGGCATAGGGCCCACCCAGCGCGCGCAGGCGGGCAGGTCCGCACGGACCTGTCACGCCCATGCGGGCCGGGCGGACAGGCTTGCGGGCTACCTGCTTGCACCGGCATTTGAACTTGCTGCCAGGTGCGGGGTGGCTTGGCGGGTGGCTTTTGCGCACCACATGTGGATTTTGGTCAGGTTACAGGCTGCGGCAGGGACGATAGGACAGTTATGAAGGCGATCAACACGCTGCGCATGGGTGGTGCGGATATTCTGCCGCTGGTCGAAGGCGGCAAGGGCGTTTCCGTATCCACCGGGGCTTCGGCCGGGGCCTGGGCCGCGGCAGGGGGTGCCGGCACGGTGTCCATCGTCAATGCCGACAGCTATGACGCCCAAGGCAACGTGGTGCCGCAGATCTATCATGGCCGCACGCGCCGCGAACGGCATGAAGAACTGGTGAACTACGCCATTGCGGGCGGCATTGCGCAGGTGCGCATCGCCCATGAAATGGCGGGCGGCAAGGGCCGTATCCATGCCAACATCCTGTGGGAAATGGGTTCGGCCGAACGCGTCATCATCGGCGTGCTGGAAGGGGCCAAGGGCCTGATCCATGGCCTGACCTGTGGGGCGGGCATGCCCTACCGACTGGCCGATATCGCCACCCAGTACGGCGTGCATTACTATCCGATCGTGTCTTCCGCGCGGGCGTTCAACGCGTTGTGGAAGCGGTCCTACAACAAGGCGGCGGACCTGCTGGGCGGCGTGGTGTACGAAGACCCCTGGCGGGCGGGCGGGCATAACGGCCTGTCCAACACCGAAAACCCCCTTGGGCCGGAAGATCCCTATCCCCGCGTGCTGGCCCTGCGCCAGACCATGCGCGGCTTCGGCCTGCATGACACCCCCATCATCATGGCTGGCGGCGTATGGTGGCTGGAGGAATGGGAAGACTGGATCGACAACCCCGAACTGGGGCCGATCGCCTTCCAGTTCGGCACCCGCCCGCTGCTGACGACCGAAAGCCCCATTCCCGAGGCATGGAAACAGCGCCTGCGCACGCTCAAGCAGGGCGATGTGTATCTCAACCGCTTTTCGCCCACGGGGTTTTATTCTTCCGCCGTCAACAACAGCTTCCTGCGCGAATTGCAGGCCCGTTCGGAACGCCAGGTCGCGTTCTCGGCCGAGCCGGTGGGCACGCATGTGGTGCCCTACGGCGTGGGCGCGCGCAAGCGCGAGGTGTTTCTGGCGGCCGAGGATCTGGAACATGCCCATAACTGGGAAGCCCAGGGCTTTACCGAAGCCATGCGCACCCCCGATTCCACGCTGATTTTCGTCACCCCCGACCGGGCGCGCGAAATCCTGGCCGACCAGGCGGATTGCATGGGCTGCCTGTCGGAATGCCGTTTTTCCAACTGGAGCCAGCGCGGCCCCAGCTATTCCAACGGCCACAAGGCGGACCCGCGTTCCTTCTGTATCCAGAAAACCTTGCAGGACGTGGCCCATGCATCGGGCCCCGACCAGGACAAGGTCATGGACAACAACCTGATGTTCGGCGGTACCAATGCCTGGCGTTTCGCCACAGATCCGTTCTATTCCAACGGCTTCGTGCCCAGTGTCGGCCAACTGGTGGAACGCATCTGCACCGGCCGCTAAGAGACGGTTTCAAAACCACCGGCTGAGAAATCAGCACAGAAGTCTTTGGTGAAGCTTTTTTCAAAAAGCTTCGGGGAATGCCACCTTTTTAAAAAAGGTGGCGCCCGACAACCTTTCCATATCGACCTTCCAGCCTTTTAAAACACTCTCTGCGCACCATGCTGTCGGGACGCCCCGGCGCGCACGGTGCCGGACGGGATCGTGCGGGCGTGCGGCATAAGCGGGGGACGGGGTAGCGGTTCATGCGTTGGTGCTGTGCTGCGTGCGGTCTTTCTGTCGCGCGCCCAGGCGGCAAAGGAAGCGTCATGCACCCGTCCAACGCCTTGTATCTGGAGGTCCTGACCGGGCTTGGCGTCATTATCCTGCTCACCGCCTGGCTGCCCATGGTCCTGCGCCGGATGCCGCTTTCCCTGCCCATTGTCTGTGTGGGGGCGGGTGCCGCACTGATGGGCCTGCCCGACCTGCGCCCGCTGGCCGTGCATCCGCTGGCCTATCCCCACACCACCGAACGGCTGAGCGAACTGGTGGTGATCGTCTCGCTCATGGGGGCGGGGCTGAAGATAGACCGGCTGCTGGGGGTACGGCGCTGGATGCTGACATGGCGGCTGCTGGGCATTGCCATGCCGCTGACCATCGTGCTGCTGGCCATTCTCGCCCATCGGCTGCTGGGGCTGGGGGCGGCGGCGGCGCTGCTGATCGGTTCCAGCCTGGCCCCCACCGACCCCGTGCTGGCCGCAGACGTGCAGGTGGGGGCCCCGGGCGAAGGGCTGGAGGATGAAGCCCGTTTTGCCCTGACATCCGAAGCCGGGCTGAATGACAGCCTGGCCTTTCCCTTCGTGAACCTGGCCATCGTGCTGGCGGGGGTGGATTACAGCATGGGCGACCTTGGCCCGTGGCTGACGCATGACGTGGTGTGGAAACTGTTTGCAGGCGTGGCCATGGGCTACCTGATCGGGCGGGTGCTGGGCTACCTGACCTTCCACCTGCCCAGCCGGGCCAAGCTGTCACGCACGGGGGACGGGTTCGTGGCCCTTGGGGCGACCTGCCTGGCCTACGGGCTGACACAGCTTGTGGATGGCTACGGCTTCCTGGCGGTGTTCATCGCAGCCCTTGGCCTGCGCCACGCCAGCCGCGATGACAGCTACCACCGCCGCCTGCACGCCTTTGCCGAGGAAGTCGAACGCCTGCTGATGATGCTGCTGCTGATCGCCTTCGGCGGCATGATCGCCTATGGCGGCCTGCTGGGGGCGACGGACTGGCGGGTGGTGCTTTTCGCGGTTCTCACCCTGCTGGTGGTGCGGCCCGTTGCGGGCATGCTCAGCCTGTGGGGTGCGCCCCTGCCATGGTGGGAAAAACTGGTGATCTCCTTTTTCGGCATCCGGGGCATGGGCTCGATCTACTACCTGGCCTTCGCACTCGACCAGGCCAGCTTTACCGACCCCGCCCGGCTATGGAGCGTGATCGGCTGGATCGTGCTGATCTCCATCGTCCTGCACGGGATTACCGTCACCCCGGCCCTGCGCGTGCTGGACCGCTGGCAACGCATGCGCCGACGCTAAAGCTGCCCCCGTGCCCACCCGCATATATGCCGCATATAGTCAGTGCGCCCGTTTTGTTTCAAATCATGCGCGCAATGTCAGGCAGCAATACTGCCGCACCGTCGGCCGCGGCTGTGCGGGCCGCGCGGCCTGTGTGGCCCCGGGGTGCTAGGTCGCGGCGGCTTTGTGTGCTAGATGTCGGGGGCGCACCGTGGCAACCGGCGCGCGCTTATGGATATGGCGTGCCCGGTGCGCGCGCCGCTTGATGGAACGGATGAGCCTTGACCGAGATTTCTGACCAGACCGGAGCCCCGGCGCCCTCAGACCTGCTGCCCGTGACCATTGAGGAGGAAATGCGTTCCTCCTATCTCGCCTATGCGATGTCGGTCATTGTCGCGCGCGCGTTGCCCGATGTACGCGACGGCCTTAAACCCGTGCACCGGCGTATTCTCTACGCCATGCATGAAAGCGGGTTCACCCACGACAAGGCGTACCGCAAGTCGGCCCGCGCGGTGGGTGAGGTCATGGGTAAATACCACCCCCATGGCGACAGTTCGATCTACGAGGCCATGGTGCGCATGGCGCAGTCCTGGTCCATGCGCGTGAAGCTGATAGACGGGCAGGGCAATTTCGGCTCCGTCGATGGGGATAGCCCCGCCGCCATGCGTTATACCGAAGCGCGGCTGGCCAAGGCTTCGACCTTCCTGCTGGACGATATCGACCGCGACACGGTGGATTTCCAGCCCAATTACGACGAAAGCGAGAACGAACCCACCGTTCTGCCCGCCGCCTTCCCCAACCTGCTGATCAATGGCGCGACCGGCATTGCCGTGGGCATGGCCACCAATATCCCCACCCACAACCCCGGTGAGGTGATAGACGCGACCCTGGCCCTGATCGCCAACCCGGACATGACGCTCGATGACCTGATGGAAATCGTGCCGGGGCCGGATTTCCCCACCGGCGGCACCATTCTGGGGCGTTCGGGCATTCGCAGCGCCTTCGCCACCGGGCGCGGTTCGGTCATTATCCGTGCGAAGGCCGAGATCGAGGATATCCGCCGCGACCGTAAGGCCATTGTGGTCACGGAAATTCCCTATCAGGTGAACAAGGCCACCTTGCAGGAACGCATTGCCGATCTGGTGCGCTCCAAGCAGGTGGAAGGCATTTCCGACATCCGCGACGAATCCGACCGCTCGGGCATGCGCGTGGTGATCGAGATCAAGCGTGACGCAACGCCCGAGGTGGTGTTGAACCAGCTTTACCGCTTCACGCAGTTGCAGACCTCCTTCGGTGTGAACATGCTGGCCCTGGATGGCGGCAAGCCGCGCCTGATGGGGCTGAAGGACGTGCTGGAGGCGTTTGTCGCCTTCCGTGAGGAAGTGATCCTGCGCCGTTCGCGCTTCGAACTGAACAAGGCGCGCGACCGGGGCCATATCCTGGTTGGGCTGGTCATTGCCGTGGCCAATATCGACGCCGTGATCGCCCTGATCCGCGCCGCCCCCGACGCCGCCCATGCGCGTGAAGCGCTGATGGCCGCCACATGGGACGCGGCCGAGGTCGAACCCCTGCTGGCCCTGATCCATGACGAAGGCAATGTGGTGACGGATGGCCGCGTGCGCCTGACCGAAGCGCAGGCCCGCGGCATTCTGGAACTGCGGCTGCAACGCCTGACAGGGCTGGAGCGTGACAAGATCACGCAGGAACTGTCCGAAGTGGCGACCCGTATCAACGAACTGCTCGAAATCATCGTCAGCCGCCCCCGCCGCATGGAAGTGCTGTGCGAGGAACTGTCCCGCGCGCGGGCCGAACTGGCCACGCCGCGCATGACCGACATTGCCGAATACGATGGCGACCAGGATGATGAAAGCCTGATCGAACCCGGGCAGATGGTCGTGACCATCACGCGCGACGGCTTTATCAAGCGCACCCCGCTGGATGTGTTCCGCGCGCAGAACCGTGGCGGCCGTGGCCGCACGGGGGCGGGCACGCGCGGGGATGATATCGTGGTGCGGTCGTTCAACGCGCATACGCACCAGTGGGTGATGTTCTTCTCATCCGGCGGCAAGGTCTACCGCGAAAAGGTCTGGCGGCTGCCCGAAGCAGGGCCCGCCGCCAAGGGCCGCGCGCTGGTCAACCTGCTGCCCGACCTGGGGGGCGACACCATTACCGCCGTGCTGCCCCTGCCGCAGGATGAAGAACTGTGGGAAAGCCTGCACCTGGTCTTTGCCACGGCCAGCGGGCATGTGCGCCGCAACCGGCTGAGCGATTTCCGCAATATCCGCTCCTCCGGCATGATCGCCATGAAGCTGGACGAGGGCGACAGCCTGATCGGGGTGGCCACCTGCCGCGAAGGGCAGGATGTGTTCCTGGCCACGCGCGGGGCGCGCTGCATCCGCTTCCAGATTACCGATGACACGCTGCGGGTGTTCGCCGGGCGCGGGTCTTCGGGCGTGCGGGGCATGCGCCTGGCCGAAGGCGACCGGGTGATCAGCCTGGCCGTGCTGAACCATGTCGAAGCCACGGTGGAAGAACGCGCGGCCTATCTGCGCATGGCCAATGCCCGCCGCCGCGCCGAAAACGCCGCCGATGGCGAGGACGAGGTCGAAACCCCCGTCACCCCCGACACGGATGAGGAAGACACCGCCACGGGGGCGGAAGCCCTGACCCCCGAACGCTTCGCCCAGCTTGAAGCGGCGGAGGAAATCCTGCTGGTGGTGAGCGATGGCGGGTTCGGTCGCCGCTCTTCCGCCTATGACTACCGTGTCAGCGGGCGCGGCGGGCAGGGCATTACCAACATGACCTTCTCGGCTTCCAAGCGCGGGTCGGAAGTGGCCGCCACCCTGCCGGTGCTGGCGGGCACGGATGTCATGCTGGTGACAGATGCGGGCCGCCTGATCCGCGTGCCGGTGGACCAGGTGCGCATCATGTCCCGCCAGGCCAGCGGCGTGACCGTGCTGCGCCTGAACGAGAGCGAACGCATTACCAGCGTGTTCCCGGTCATGGATGATGGGGAGGACGAAGCCGGGGCCGAGGCGGATGACGCAGCCCCCGGTTCGGCTGACGGTGCGGCGGGCATTGCCGATGCGGGTAGTACCGATGCGGGCAGTACCGGCATGGGCGATGAAGGGGCGGGGACATGACAGCCCCCCCTGCCGCGCCCGTCCGGCGCGTTGGGTTTTACGCGGGCACGTTCGACCCGGTCACCACCGGGCATCTGGACGTGATCGAGCGCGGGGCGCGGCTTGTGGACAGGCTGGTGATCGGCGTGGCCCGCAACCCGCGCAAGAACCCGCTTATGCCGGTGGAAGAACGCATTGCCTGCGTGGAAGACGCGCTGCCCGCCATCCGTTCGCGCACGGGGGCGGAGATCGTGGTGGTGGCGTTCCATTCCCTGCTGGTCGAAGCCGTGCGCGCCAACGGTGCGGCGCTGATCATCCGCGGCCTGCGCGCCCTGTCCGATTTCGACTACGAAATTCAGATGAGCAGCATGAACCGCAAGCTCGATAGCGGGATCGAGACGGTGTTTCTCATGGCATCGGAACGCACGCAGTTCATTTCCTCCAGCCTGGTCAAGGAAATTGCCAGCTATGGGGGCGATATTTCAGAACTCGTCACCCCCGCGACCAGGGAGCGCCTGCTCGCCCGCCTGGCCGCGCGGCAGGGGGCGACCCCCACCCTGTGACCCCCGGCCCAAGCCCCCTGTCCGGGCGGTGGGCGGACTTATGCCGTGGGCAGGGTCCTGTGGCCCGAAAAACCGCCTTACGGGGCACCGCGCGGGGCGTTATGCGTATAACAGCACACATGAAGGAGAAAACCTGTGGCTGACACAAAAACAGAAGACCTGATTTACATGGATGTTCCGGCAGGGCGCGTGGTCATTCGCCTGCGCCCCGACCTGGCCCCCAAGGCCGCCGAGCGTATCCGCACCCTGGCGGCAGACGGGTTTTACGACAACGTGCCGTTCCACCGCGTGATTTCCGGCTTCATGGCCCAGGGCGGCGACCCGACGGGCACGGGCATGAGCGGGTCCGACCTGCCTGACCTGCCGGCCGAATTCACCACCAAGGCCAAGTTCGAACGCGGCACCATCGGCATGGCCCGCACGGCTGATCCCAATAGCGCCAACAGCCAGTTCTTCATCATGTTCGAACCTTCCCCACATCTGGACGGGCAGTACACCATCGTGGGCGAAGTGATCGAAGGCATGGAAAATGTCGACAAGATCAAGCGCGGCGCGGGTGGTTCGGGCGTTGTGAAAGATCCCGACCGGATCACCAGCATGCGTCCGGCGACCGCCACCGCATAAAACACCAGCCCCGCCCGCAACGCTGGAGGGGGAGCGCGCTTCAGCGATCCTTGCTCTGCCACCCACAGGCGGGGCTGACATGGGCGGGTATGGGCCGTGGTGTTGAAAAACCCTCCACGCGCTTGACAGGGGGTGGCCTATCCGTTTAGGAACACCCCCATCCCGCAGCATGTTTATACACTGCGGGCTTCTAGCGTGAGCCGGTAGCTCAGTCGGTAGAGCATTCGACTTTTAATCGAATGGTCGAGGGTTCGAGTCCCTCCCGGCTCACCACTTCTTCTGAAAAGCGGCAGAAGTCAGCCCTCTCCCGTATGGCTGGAAAATTCATCTGGCGCCGCCTTCTTGCTACCCTTAGCGAAATACCTCCGTTTTCTCTTTGGCACTGGCCCCGTGGCGTCTTGTGCCGGGGCTGTTCCCGCGTGCGCCCAGGGTATGCGGGTGTGCACCGGCTGGCCGGCATGCAACCTTTTCCCTCCCCAGGCGCTGGAAAAAAGAAGAGAAATCAAGGAGAAGTCTCATGCGCCGATTGCTTGCCATTGTTCTCGTCCTGTCTGTTGTTGGTCTGGGCGTTGTTGCCTGCAAACCCCATAAGCGGACATTCGGTGAAAAAGTGCAGGATACGTTCGACCCGCCCAAGGGCGAGGCTGAAAAAGCAGGCCGCGCCATAGACCGTGCGACGGACGATCACTGAACGCTCTGCGGTGCGGAAAACGCGGCCCGGCGCGTGCGACATGTGTCCCTTCCGTCTGGCCAGTTGGTAAACATCATTTAAAGCACGCCTGATATCCGGTTCTGTGCCATAGGCTGTGCTGTGTGCAGGTCGCGCACCGCCTGGACCAGTTCGCCAATGCCTTCTGCACAGAAACCGGCCTGTATGTCGGCCAGTGCAAAATCCGTGAACAGGGGCCAGGCCAGCGCCTGGCGTGCGGTTTCCAACCCCAGAATGGCGCGTTCGTAACGGTCTACCTCGCACGCCATGGGGCGTGGCAGGTCCGTGGTGTCGAATAATCCATCACCCAGTGCGACCCGGTAGGGGGAAGGGGCTGTGTCGCAATCCCGATCCGGGCTGGTGGTCATTTCCGCTCCTTCACCTCTTGAATGGGCTGATTGTGCGTAAATACCGCACAAAAAGTCAAGCGGAAAAAGCGTACAGTCTTGTGCGAATTCTGCCTTGCCGCACAGGCTGGGTACGGTTGTGCGGCTCTATCGCGGTTATTTCCACGTCCATTTGCCCACAACACGACCGTTGATGCTGATTTCATCCAGGGTGAGTTCATAGGTGGAATAGGCGGGGTTGATGCTCATGATCCGCACCAGCCTCGGGTGTTCCGTGCCGGGCAGCAGCTCCAGGCGCTTGAGCACAAGGCCGAACCCGTCCCACAGGACATATACGCCGGGGGGGGATGGGCTGTGGTGGGCGGTATCCACCAGCACGCGATCCCCCGCCTGGTAGTCGGGTTCCATACTGTCGCCCGCGACCCGGACAATGGCCAGCGAATCCGGTGTTTCGGTGAAGGAGGCAATATAGCTGCGCGGCAGGTTCCAGTGTTCGACCGGGCGCAGCCCGTCTTCCGGGGCGCAGAGCACGGGCACCATGCCCGGCCCGGCAGAGGTAATGACATCGTATTCCGGAATCGCCACCTGGCTGGGCAGCACTGCGGGCGCGGCCTGCCCCGGATCCGCGTGGCCGGTCCTGTTCCCGGTGGCGGCCCCGGCAGTGTCGCGCACCCCTGTATCGACTGCGGTATGGGTGGTGTGGGGTTCGCCCTCGCGGCTGGGGGCGGGGCGTCTGGCGGCGGCGGTCAGGCCGGATTCGCCCGCACTCACACCGGCAAGGTTCCAGACCTCGTTGGCGGTAATGGGGGGGGTGCCGCGCCCGCTCAGGACCGGGACCATCGCCTTGACCATGCCAAGGGGCAGCACCTCTTTCTTGTACGTGGTCTCATACGTGCGGTAGGACGAGAATTTCTCCCCATAGCCCACGGCGCGCGCGAAATCGCGAATGGTGTAGCCCGCGCGTTCGCGCAAGGCTTTCAGCCTGTCTGTAATACGTGGTCCGGTCATGCGCCTACTATGTGCGAAAAGATCATACATGTCAGTGCGGAAAAAACGCTTGCACGTTGTGTGGAATACTAGCACACTTTGTGCATGAAACCAGCACAAAGTGTTCGTGCCGCCATGACAGACCTGCCCGACCCGTCCCACTGCCCCGGCCCCATGCGGGCCACCGCCCAGCAAATGCCACCCGCGCCCCGCCCGCACGACCCCGGCGCGTTCCCTCTCCCACCCCCCGATGATGGGCCGTCGTCGGCGCGGGCACCGTCGTCTGCATCGCCCTTGCGCGTGCTGGCTGGGGTATCGGCGGTGCCACCGCTGACCCCGGCGGATTGCGACCTGCGGGGCCTGCCCTTCATGCCGTTGGACACGGTGCGCCTGCTCGACAGTGACCTGTTCGCCCTGAGCACGGGGGCCGAGTTCAAATCCGCCGTGGCGTTGTGGTGCAAGGCCTGGCAGCAGGTGCCCGCCGCCAGCCTGCCCGATCACGACCGGGTTCTGGCGCATCTGTCCGGTGCCGGGGCGGACTGGGCGGCCGTGCGTGCAATGGCTTTGCATGGGTGGGTCGCCTGTGCGGATGGCAGGCTCTACCACCCGGTTCTGGCCGAAAAGGCGGCCCATGCCTGGAAAGGCCGCCTGGCGCAGCGTGCGCGCGCGGCCCGCCGCTGGCACCGCGACAGCACCCCGCCCGGGATCGGCCCCGACGCGGGGGCGGATGCCGCGGCATATGCACCGTCCCATGCAAGGGAGAGTACAAGTGAAAGTACAAGTGAGAGTAAAAGGGAGAGAACAGGAAAGAGTACAGGAGAGGGCGAGAAACGGCACATGATCCTGCCCGCAGGCGAAAACAGCGCATCTGCTCGGGCGGGTGCGCCATTATCCGCCAACCCGCCACGCGGGGATGCTGCGCGCGGGGCCGTAAAAGGGCGCGGCACGCGCCTGCAAGCTGACTGGCAACCTGATGCCGTACACATCGATTTTGCCAATGCACTGGGGCTGAATGCCGCCAGCATGGCCGAACGGTTCGTGGATTACTGGCTGGGCGTGCCCGGCGCAAAAGGCTGCAAGGCGGACTGGACAGCCACATGGCGCAACTGGTGCCGCCGTGAACACACAGCACAGGCGGACCCGGGTCGTGCGGGACTGGCCCATGCGGCGCGGGGCAACGGGGCAGGGCATGGCGCACCGGGCGGCGGGGCTACGGGCTGTGGGGCACAGGACGGTGGTGCCCCAGTTAGCGGCGCGCAAGGCAGCGCGGCCCTGGCCGGAACCGCCGGGGTGCCCCGTGCCGCTCGCGTTGCCAGGGCCCCTCACCCGCTGGAGGAACAGGCCCGGCGGCTGGCCCAACGCCTGCGGAACAGCCAGCCATGACCGGCATGTTTCCAAAAAAAATGCGGCACGGGGCGCGGACTTCGAGCGGTTCCCTGCCGGGGCAGGGCGGCGGGCAAGCCACGGCACATCCGGTTCGCGCCGAGGCAACCGGCCCGTCTGCCGGGCTGCCGCAACCGGGGCCGATGCTTGCGCGGTATCTGGCAACGTATCGCCCCGGCGGCTTTCCCCCGCCCGCGGCCCTGCTGGTGGAAGCGAGAAGCCTGCTGCCCCGCATCGAACAGGCCCTTGCCCCGCTGGACCCGGCACTCTTGCAGGCCAGCCTGCGCGACTTTGCCGAAATCCTGAATGCGGGCGTCGCAAATCCGCTACCCGGTGTCGGGCTGGACCTGCGGTGCCAGGCGCTGGCTGTGGTCTGCGCAGACCTGCCTGCCATGGTCTGGACAGGTGCCGTCATGCATGACGCCTTGTGCCAGTTCAGGTTTTTTCCATCGGCGGCGGAGGTCAGGGCTTTCCTGCATGCCCGTTGCGCGCCGCTTTACGGCATGGCGGCCTGCCTGCGGCTGATGCTTGCACAAGCCGAACGCCACACTACCCGGCAGCCCGCACAATTCTGATAGAAAAGAGATATACCCCGTATGAGACATAATATTTCCCCCAATGCCCCGACGCCGGAACGGCTGGCCCATTCCACCTTCACCACGGGCGATCCTGCCGCCACGGACCGGCCCGATACGGGTGGGGGGGATGCATCGGGCGGTGCCACCCACCGTGCCGGACTTTCGGCGGCGTGCCAGCCTGTGCCGTTTCGGGTTCTGAACACGGTGCAGGCCCTGCTGGGTGCCCGCGATATCGGGCAGGATGCGGCCAATGCGGCGGAACGCTGGTACAGGGACTGGGCTTTTGCGTATGAAGACGTGATCGAATTTGCCCCCGGCCATGTGGCGGACACCACCACCCGGCACGATGCGGTGTCCTGGCAGTTGACCCGGGGCCGGGCCGCAGCCCGCCTTGGCTGCGTGCGCGCGGCCCTTGGCGCCTGCACGGAAATACGCCTGCGGCTGATGCTGGTGCAGGAACTGTCCTTCGTGCAGATCGGGCGCGTGCTTTTCCCCCATCTGTCCGAAGCCCGCGCGCGGCTTAAAGCCTCCGCCCAATGCGCGATGGTGCTGGAACAGCTTGAAGCCTTTTATGCCGGCAGGGGCGAAAAAACGGCCGGGCCAGCCACGCCGGAAGCCCCGTGCAACGGTCAGGGAACTGTAAAAAACAGACGTGCAGAAAAAGATTTATCCTGAACGTGCAAAAAATATCTTGCGGGCTGCGCGCAGCTTGGGTATAGGTTTTCTTACATTGGAATTTCTGCGCCGCTCAGCCGCCCTCGGGCGGCTTTTTTTATGGCCGGTTCCCGCCCAGGCCCCCATGCGTGCCGGGCCACCTGTTTTCGGAAAAAATCATGATAAATCAGATCAACTGTGCGGACATCGTGCGTCTGCGCCGGTACGATGCCGTTTGCGTTGCCGTCCGGCATGACGCATGCGTGCTGTGCTTTCTGGTGCCGGGTTCGGAAAATACACGACACCGGGCGGATATTCCCCTTTCCATGGTGGAAAGTGCCCAGGCCGGTCTGGCCCCGGACCAGCGCGTGCGCTGTGTGGCGCGTCCGCATCGTGGCACGGGGGCGGTGGTGGGGCATATGCCGGCCGCTACCATGCGGCGCATCCAGGCCATGTTGACGCGCGAAAACACCCTCGCCGCAAGCGAACAGGCGGGCAGCCGGGGGCGCGGTGTGGGATGCGTGGCATCGCCCACCCGCAGCACGCCGCGTGCACCGGCTGGCATACGGGCCGCAGGGCAGAGCGTTGAACAGCCCGGCGGGTGGGCTGGCGGGCGCTGGTCCGGGCCGCTGAAGACGCGCAGCACGGACCGGCTCATGCGCCGTGGCGGCACGCAGGGGGCAGGCGGCCCGTCGGGTGGGGTTGCAGATGGTGCGGTCATGGGGGGGGTCGTCCTGCATGGGCGGGATGGCGTTACTGTCTTGCAGGTGGGGCATGGTGGAGAAAACAGACGGTCCTGACGGCAAGCATGCGGTCGTGTCGGCCGAACAATGGCGCCGCGTGCTGAGCCTGACGGAAGAAGGGCTGAGCCTGCGCGACATTGCCCACCACCCGGGCATGCCCGCCTGGCCGGTGCTGCGCCAGCATGTGCGCCGCAGCGGCGGGGCGGCCACGGCTTACGCCCGCGCGCGCATGCTGGCGGCAGAAGCGTTCGAGGACCGTCTGCTCAAGGAGCTTGAAACCGTCAGGGGGGATGACACCGCAGCCCTGCGCCTGCGGATCGATACGCTGAAATGGCTGATGTCCAAACGTGCCCCCGCACGCTACGGCGAACGGACTGGGGCAGACACACAGGCCCCCGCGACCCGTGCGGCCCCACCGGGCGTGATCCGCCGCATTATTGTTGATCCCGAGCAGGATATATCGTGAAAAAACCAAAACCCGATGGGCGGCGCGGCGGTGTGCTGGACATGCCGACCGCGCGCGTGTTCGCGCCCCTGCTCGGCCCGTGCCGTTACAAGGGGGCCTATGGCGGCCGCGGATCGGGCAAGTCGCATTTTTTTGGCGAATGCGTGGTGGAGGAACATCTGCGCTTGCCGGGACACCGCACCGTATGTATCCGCGAGGTACAGAAATCCATGGAACGTTCGTCGCGCCAGTTGATTATCGACAAGATCAGCCAGCACAACCTGCAAGGATTTTTCGATATCCAGGACCGTATCATTCGCACACCGGGCGATGGGGTCATCATTTTTCAGGGCATGCAGGCGCATACGGCCGACAGCATCAAGTCGCTTGAAGGGTTCGACCGTGCGTGGGTGGAGGAAGCACAGTCCCTTTCCGCCCATAGCTGGCGGTTGCTGCGCCCCACCTTGCGCAAGGCGGGGTCGGAAATATGGGCAAGCTGGAACCCGACTTTCGCACAGGACCCGGTGGATGCCTTCTTTCGCGGCCCCGGTTCGGACAGGGCCGATCTTGTAGCCGTGCGCGCCAACTGGGCGGATAATCCATGGTTTTCCACCGGCACGCTGGAAGCCGAACGCCAGGCCGACGCCCGCACCCGGCCTGAGGAATACGACCATATCTGGGAAGGCGCTTACCGCACATGTTCAGACGCGCTGGTGTTTGCAGGCCATGTGCAGGTCAGCCCTTTTGAAACACCTGCGGATATCCGCCCCTATTACGGCGTGGACTGGGGTTTTGCCAGGGACCCGCTGGCGGCCCTGCGCTGCTGGATACGCGGTGGCGTGCTGCATATCGATTATGAGGCAGGTGGCACGGGTATTGAACTGGACCGTATTCCCGCCGTGCTGGATACCGTGCCGGGTGCGCGCCAATGGCCGTGGAAAGCGGACGGCGCGCGGCCCGAAACCATCCGCTTTCTGGCCCGGCATTACGGGTTCAAAATCACGGCGGCCCGCAAATGGCCCGGTAGTGTGGAAGATGGCATAGCCAGGCTCAAGACATTCGAACGCATTGTGGTGCATCCGCGCTGTGTGCGCGTGGCGGCGGAATTCCGGCAATACGCCTACAAGGTGGACCCGCATACGGATGACATCCTGCCCGTGGTGGAGGATGCCCACAACCACTGGATGGACGCCCTGCGCTACGCGCTGGACGGCCTTATTCACAACCGGCGTGGCCTGCCCCGCTTCACGGCGGAAGGCGTGCGCCAGATTTCAGGAACAGGGCCGGTATGATAAAAGGTTTTCTCGGTAACGGATTACGCCGCCTGCATGGGCGTGCGCGCTTTGGCCAATCAGGCGGCCAGCCACACAGCCAGCCCATGCGGGTGGAACCGCGCGCGCCGTTTCCCCCCTGTGTGCCAGGCGGCGCGCAGGCCGGCCATGCCGATGCCCACGCTCCGGGTGATGACGGTGGTTCGCGCCCGGCTGGTGCCCGCACCGGCGCTCGCCCCCCTGTCGGTTCGGACCGTGTGGTGCGACGCGGCCTATTCGCGCGGCTGGGCCGGGCTGTTGCCGGGGCAGGGCAGGGTTTTGCACCCCTACAACAGGGGGGTGCAGGTGCGCTGTTTGCGCCGTATCGCCCGCCCGAAGGGGTGCGCGGCAGTGTTGCGGCATCTGCCCCGCATTCCCCCGCGGCACCGGCCCTGGCGGCCGATGGTAGTGCGGCCGATAGTGGCGCGGATGGCGCTGCGGCCCGTTTTGCCGCCGCCCAGTTCAGCCTGGGCAGTGGCGTGCTGGCTGACGGGCTGCCTTTTCGCGGCTATCCCAATCTGGCGGCCATGATGCTGCGGGCGGAATTTCGCAAGCCTGTTGAAATCATCGCGCGGGAAGCCACGCGGCAGTGGATCCGCTTGCGCTGCGCCCAAACGCGCCCCGGCCTGGCTCCACCGGCGCAAACCGCCGCCCGCCTGCACGCGATCGAGACGGAATTCGTGCGCCTGAACGTGCGCGATCTGGTGCGCAGGCTGGCGGTTCATGCGCTGGGTTATGGCATGGGCCATGTCTGGATCGGGCTGAAAGGCGCGGCTGGTGCCCCATCCGCACAGGCCCTGCCGCTGCGCCTGACCAGCCACGGGATCGGGCGCGGCCAGCTTGAACGGTTGAGCCTGATCGACCCGGTCTGGACCACGCCCAACAGCTACAACGCCACCAACCCGCTGGCGGAGGATTATTATCGCCCGGCCGACTGGTGGGTGCAGGGCACGCTGGTGCATGCCACGCGCCTGCTGAACATGGTGCCGTACGAAGTCCCGGACCTGCTCAAGCCCGCCTACAACTTTGGCGGTCTGGCCCTACCGCAGATGCTGGAAGCGTATGTGCACAACTTCCTGCGCACACGCCAGTCCGTTTCGGACATGATCAGCAATTACGCCACCCGCGTGCTGCGCACCGACATGGCAGGCACCATGAGCGACACCGGCGGCCCGCCGGAACTGGACGCCCAGGGCATTACCGCCCGCCTTGCGGCCATGACGGCGTGGCAGAGCAATAACGGCACCTTCGTGCTGGACCGCGAGACCGAAGATTTCGCGATCAATGCAGCCCCGCTCTCGGGCCTGGCGGATTTGCAGGCCCAGGCGCAGGAATTCATGGCCTCCGTGCCGGGTATTCCGCTGGTCAAGCTGTTCGGTATCCAGCCGCAGGGGCTCAATGCCTCATCGGATGGGGAAATCCGTGTTTTCTACGACGAAATCGCGGCTTTCCAGCAGGCCCATATCGCCCCGGTGCTGCGCGCGATCCTGACACTGGTGCAGTTGAACCTGTGGGGCAGTGTGGACAGCACGCTGGATTTCGAGTTCGTGCCGCTCTGGCAGATGTCCGAACAGGAAACTGTAGCCATGGAACGCCAGAAGGCAGACACCGATGACGCCAATATCCGCGCGGGCAAGATCACCGCGCAGGAAGCCCGCGCGCGGGAGGCAGCGGATGCGTCCAGCCTGTACCGCACGCTCGACCTGGGTGCGTCCCCCGAAGGTGGTGGTGCCGTGGCGTAGAAAAAGCGAGGATGCATGTTTTCCAAAAAGTGGCGTTTCCAGAAGCTTTTTGAAAAAAGCTTCACCAAAAACTTTTTCCCTATTTTTGGGGTATTTCAGGGGTGAGCCCTTCAGTCGGACTGCATCTGCCCGGTGAGCGAAATAGGGGAGGGATTTGCCGTGCCCAACACCTATACTTGTGGCATTACAAAATCTGGGCGTGCCAGAATTATGTGTCTAAATTGTTGTGACCTTCTGCGACGTTTTCAAAGATTGTTTATACACTGTCTCTTAGTATAATCGCCTGGTTAAATCTGGGAACAGGATCGTCTGACACGCTTACCCTCTCGGACATAATGCCGTCCGGTATTCGGAATAGTGCATATAATAGCGTTAATATTTCAAAACCATTTTTTCGCATGTTCTGCACATTCACCGCTTGACACTGCGCGCAGCATAAGGCACAAAACAAGAACAATGGATGTGCTGTAGCCGCTCTGCGGTGTGTATTCGGATGTTCCTGTGTGGTCGGGTCGTAATGGGCCGATCGGATCACGTCCGAACTGGTATCTGCAACACGTTTCAAAATACCGTATCGACGCAAAAAGCTTTGAGCGCCGCCTTTCTTCACAAGGGCGGCGTTTTTTGTGCAGCACCCATTGCCACAGACGTTCCGGTGATGTCGCAGCCCGTCTCAAGGTCCGGCTTTTTTACAGTCGCGCAAAAGCATCCGCGCGCCATGCCGGGTAAGCCTGCCCGGTGCGAAACAATGCCGCCGGGCAAAGGACAACCAAAAAAGGATAGTCAATGGTGGAACAGGTTTTCAGCCTCGCGCTGGACCGTGCGGGTTCGGTGCGGCTGACGGATGAGGACGGGCGCCTGCATGTTGCGCGAACACCGATCAGCAAGGCGGCGGTCAACAGCTATTACGGGCGTGAAATTCCCGGCTTTGCGGAACTGGGGCTTGACCCCGACAGGCCCTATCGCCTGTTGCGCGACCCGGCGGAACTTGCAAAAGCCGCTGACAGTTTCAACGCCCTGCCGGTTCTGGCCGAACACGCCCATGTCACGGCCCATGCCCCCCGGCCGGATCTGGTGGTGGGGGCGACCGGTACGGCGGCGGCGTTCGCGCCCCCTTACCTGACCAATGCGCTGACGATCTGGAACGCGAACGCCATCGAGGGCATTCGTTCCGGCGCGCAGCGCGAACTGTCCTGCGCGTATCGCTACGTGCCGGTCATGGAACCGGGTGAGCATGACGGCCAGCCCTATGACGGCCGCATGACCCAGATTCGTGGCAACCATGTCGCTTTGGTCCGCGCCGGGCGCGCCGGGCCGGATGTGCTGGTGGCCGATGAAAAACCAAAGGAAAACGCAATGGATGTTTCTCCACCGGCAGCGCGCGCCGCTGCCACAGACCCCGCCATAGGCAAAGGGGCTGCCCGGACGGCCGGGCAGGCTTTCGCCCTGCTGGGCACGGCCATCGCTTCGGGCCGGTTGAGCCTGACTGCACCCGTGGCGGATCTGCGCGCCTGCCTGGACAGGTTCGACCCCAAAGGCGAGGGCACGCAGGGTTGTGCCGAAAGTGCGGACAGCCCGCATGCCGGCACGAGCCGGGATACGGATGAACAGGGCCACGCACGAACCGGCGCACAGGCTCGCACGCAGGCGAAAGGCTCGTCGGCTCCTGCGAATGCGGGGCAGGAGACGGAGCGCCCCGAACTGGCGGGCGACAGTGCGGTGCGTGTCGCTGTGGATGCCGCCCTGCGGGCCGAACGGGAACGCACCACTCAACTGGCTGAAGCCCTGGCCCTGGCCCGCCCGCTGGTGGGGGAGGTGCTGGGCATGGACAGTGCGGAGGACATTCTGCGCTACGCCCTGCAGGAACGCGGGGTGGACACGCAGGGCGTGAACCTGCCCGGGCTCAAGGCGCTGGCTTTGGCGCAGGGGACCAGCGCGCTGTGCGGTGCGGCCAGCGGTTCCGGCCCGCAGGGTGGGGTTGCCGCCGACAGTGCCGCTGCTGCGCGCGCATCGGCCCTTGCCACCCGTTACGGCGTTGCGACGCCGCGCAAGTTTTAAGGAGAGCAGGTAATGAGTTTTCCCAATAGTGTGAATTACAACTGGCCCGCGGGCTTTCCCGGCGCATGGGCCACCGATAACCCGCGCCGCTTTGTCGTGCCCGGCCCCAACGGCTTTCGCGCCGGGGCGGGTGGTGTTGCGGTCGCGGCCTTTGCCTGGGTGCAGGCCGATGGCGCCAGCGTGCTCAACGCCGGCGCCAACGCCCCTTCGGGCCTGGTCTGCCGGGCCCAGCAGGGTGTGCTGACCCAGTATCTGCAGGATGCGGGCCTGACCGTGCCCGAAGGTTTTGGCGTGGCCCTGGCGGCGGGGGGCGACGTGTTCGTTCTCTCCACCACGGCGGCCAGCATCGGCCAGGCGGTCTATGCCTCCACCACCGATGGCACGATCCAGACCGGGACTGCGGGCACGCCCCCTGCCGGCACGGTGGAAACGGGCTGGGTGGTCGCACGCGGTGGGGCGGCTGGCCTGCCCATCATCATCACCGGCCCCACTGGCGCAGCTTAAGGATTACCAGGCATGACTGCAATTTTCAGAAACGATGCCCCCACCCTTGCGCGGGACTGGGGCATTCACCTGCCCGGCGTGCGCGGCTATTTTTCCGAAATGGCCATGGATGCGGACCTGCCCGCCTATGCGCCCGTCACCGCCCCCAACAGCGCCATTCCCGCCCTGTTCACCACCTATACGGACCCCGCGATCATTCGCGCGCTGGTGACCCCGACCCGGTCCGAAGCCATTTACGGCAGTGCCAGAAAGGGCGACTGGACGACCGATACCGCGCAGTTCCCGGTTGTGGAACTGGCGGGCTACGCCACGGCCTATGACGATTACAGCCCGGCGGGCACGGCCGATACCAACGCCAACTGGGCGCATCGCCAGTCCTTCCATTTCCAGACCTGGACCCGCTGGGGCGAGCGAGAGGTGGACCGCATGGGGGCTGCGAAAATCGACTGGGTGAACCAGAAGAACATGGCCAGCATTTCCGTGCTGAACAAGAACGCCAACGCCATCAACCTGTTCGGGTTGAGCGGGCTGGAACTGTACGGCGCGCTGAACGACCCGCAACTGCCCGCAGCCCTGGCCCCCGTGGCCAAAATCGGGCCTTCGGGCAGTGCGGCGGCCGGCAATAGCTGGGCGGACGTGACCGACCCGGTTCAGGTTTATGCCGATATTCTCAAGGCCTTTGGCGCGCTGACCACACAGATGGGCGGCAACCTGACCCTTGAAACCCCCATGACGCTGGTCATCCCGACCGAGCGGCAGCAGTGCCTGCTTTACACCAACCAGTATCAGGTGTCCCTGGCCGATCTTCTGCGCAAGAACCTGCCCAACCTGAAAATCGAAACCCTGCCCGAAGCCGGAACGGCGCTGGGCGGGGGGCAGGCGTCCACCACGCTCATGCAGTTGTTCGCAACCCAGGTGGACGGGCAGGAAAGTGTCACCACCGCTTTTACCGAAAAACTGCGCGCGCATGCGGTGGAACGGTATTCCTCCAATTTCCGGCAGAAGAAATCGCAGGGCACGTGGGGGACGATCTGGTTCTACCCGCAGGCCTGCGTCATCATGGCGGGGGTCTGATCGATCATGGCACAGGCAACATCCGCCCCCCGCGCGGGGGCATCGGTTACGGTCATCTGTCGCATGCCTTCGGGCCTGGTGCTGGATCTGTACGACCAGCAGGAACTTGCGGCCCGCGCCACCTCGGCCGTGCCGGTCATGGGCCCACCGGTGCCGCGTGCGAGCGTACGCCTGAAAGGGGCTGTGCGCGATCCGCGTTTTCATGCCCGGGATAACCGCCTGCTGGGCCTGGGTGGCCGCACAGAGGTGGATGCCGGCTTCTGGGCCGCATGGTGCGCGCAAAATCCGGGCTACGGACCGCTGAAGAGCGGGCTGATCTTCGCCCAGGCGAAGGAGGCCGACGCCCTGGCCGAACTGGCCGAACGCGGTGCGCACCGCACCGGGCTGGAAGGGCTGGATCCTGAACACCTGCCCGGTGTCGCCCCCCTGAATGCCGAGGGAGCCGGATGAGCGGGAGCGCCAGCCCCGTCCCCGGTGCAGGCCCGCCCGGCGTTGTCGTGTTCGATTACGGCGCATGGTCGGCCCTGTACCCGACCCTTGCAGCCAATGTCGATACAGCACAGGCGCAGGGTTATTTCGACCTGGCCTGTCTGTACCTGGACAATACGCCAGCCAGCACGGTGCGTGACCTGAACGGGCGCGCCGCCCTGCTGGGTTTGCTGGTCGCCCATCTGGCAAGCCTTGCGCTGCCGCAAAGCCAGGGCGGGGCCGGGGGGCTGGTGGGGCGTGTGTCCGAGGCCACGCGGGGCAGTGTTTCGGTCAAAACCGAATTCGCCACCCTGTCGGAACGGGCGGCGTGGTTCGGGCAGACCCAGTATGGCGCGTCCTTCTGGGCGGCCACGCGTGGGCTGCGCCAGGCCCGCTACGTGCCCGGCCTGCCCCAGCGCCCCGCGATATGGCCATAGGCCTGAACGTATTTTTACAACCCGATCGATAAGGGGAACAGGACCGTGTTTTCCATTGCCTTGCGCGCGACCGGTGTCGTGAACGCACCCATAACCGCGACAGTGCGATCGAGCACGGGCAATGTCGTGCAGGCCGATGGCGCCGTGACCCCGCAATACAGCGCGGCCAGTCTGCAGATCGAGGTACAGGCGCTCAGCACGCAGGACCTGCGCCAGATCGACACCATCAGCCAGCAGGCGGATATGCGCGCCGTCTACATGAACGCACCACTGCGCGCGCTGAACCGGCCGCTGCAACTTGGCGGTGATATGCTGAGTTTTTACGGATCGGACTGGCTGGTGACCCAGGTGCTGGAAGACTGGGGCAATGGCGAATGGGTCAAGGTGGTGGTGACACGCCAGGACCCACCGCCTGCCACGCCTGCGCCTTCGGTTACCGGTGCGGCATGAGCTACGCGCTTACCCCCACGCAAAGCCAGCTTTATGCGGCGTTCAGGGCGTGGCTGGTCTCCGTATTGCCCGGGGGCGTGCAGGTGGTGCGGGGCCAGCAGAACCGGGCGGCACCCCCCTTATGCGCGTTCGTGACCATGCTGATAACCGGCAGCGAACGGCTGGCCACGTCAGGCTGGCGGTATACCGCCACCACGCGCGAGGTGAGCGAGGCAGTACAGATCAGCCTGCAACTGGGCGTTTTCGGGCCGGACGCCCATGACCATGCGCAGGCCGTGGCCGCCCTGTGGCGCGACATGCAGGCGGTGGATTTTTTCACTGCTCAGGCCATGCCCATAACACCGCTTTATGTGTCGCACGCGCGGCAGGTGCCGCTGAGCGATGGCGAACACCAGTACCAGGCCTGCTGGATGCTGGACCTGGACATGCAGGTCACATTCAGCCTGAGCCTTGAACAGGATTTTGCAACAACCCTGTCGGCCGCCACCGTGCTGGCCGACACACCCCACCCGCCGGAGGAGTAAACCGTGGCAGGCATTCCCATTTCCACCCTTGTTCAGGTCACGCCGGGCGTTCTTGCCGCAGGCGGCGGGCTGAACGACCTGACGGGCCTGATCCTGACCCAGGATACCGACGTCGTGCCCGCGGGCACCGTCACCGCCTATACCAGTGCCGCCGATGTGGCCACGGCCTTTGGCGCTGCCACGGCCGAGGCCGCAATGGCGGGCGTGTATTTCGCGGGGTGCGCCAATGCGGTGATCGCCCCGGCAACATTGCTGTTCGGCGGTTATGCCCCCACCACCGGCACAGGGGCCACGGCCACCGCCACGCTGGAGGGGGAAAGCATCAGCGCGCTGACCATCACCGCCGGGGGCACGGGTTACACAGCGCCCCCGCTTGTCACCCTTGACGGCGGGGGCGGCACGGGGGCCACGGCCACCGCCACGGTTGCGGGCGGGGTGGTGACGGGCCTTGTCGTGACCGCTGGCGGGTCGGGCTATACAGCCGCCCCCACGGTTACGATCACCCCCGCCGGGGCGGACCCGGCGGCGCAGATGGCCAGCCTGCGTGCGGCCAATGCGACATGGAACGGCTTTGCCCCGGCATTCGAACCCCCATTGGCGGACAAGCAGAGTCTGGCGAACTGGGTGGGCATGCAGGACAATGCCGTGTGGGGCGTGATCTGGGATACGGACCCCCAGGCCGTGGTTGCCGCCAATGGCGGGGCCAGCGGCGGAACCAGTGGGGGAACCGGTAATACGGCGTTCGGCCCCTGGCTTGCGGCCCAGGCGCTTGGCGGGGTCAGTGCGGTATATGGCAATGCCGCGGCTGCGGCGCTGTGCCTGGGCTGGATGGCGTCGCTCGCCTTCGGGGCTGCGGCCGGGCGACAGACCCTGGCCATGGTGCGCGACGGCACGGGCACGCTGACCCCCGCCGTTACGGATGGTGCCACGGCGGCAATCCTGCTGGCCAATGGCTATAATTTTTACGGGGCCTACGCCAATGGCGGGGCGGCGTTCCAGTTCATGCGGCCGGGCAGTGTGTCCGGGCCGTTTGCCTGGGCGGACAGCTATATCAACCAGATCTGGCTGAACGCCAACCTGACGGACGATCTGGTGAACCTGCTGCTCAGCACTGGGCAGATCCCCTACAATACGGAAGGCGACACGCTGGTGGCCGCAGCCGTTGCGGGCACCATTGCCCAGGCCGTGGCGTTCGGGGCCATCCAGCCCGGTGTGGCGTTAAGCGCATTGCAGCGCCAGCAGATCAATACCGCCGCAGGCCTTGCCACGGCGGCTGACAGCGTGGCGACAAGGGGGTGGTATTTTCAGCCCGGCCTGTCCACGGCGGCGGCCAGCTACCGGGCCGCACGCACGACGCCCCCCGCGCGCCTGTGGTACGCGGATGGGCAGAGCGTGCAGTCCATCCAACTGAACAGTGTTGAGGTACAGTAAGCATGGCGCTCGATATTACGGCGGCCAACGCCATTTTCACCATTACGGTGCCGGGCCTGTATAACGCGCCCGTCACGTTGCAGAACTTCGCTACCGACCGCGCGTGGGAAACCGCCGAGCAGATCTGTTCGGAAAGCGAAATGTCGATCGATGGCTACCTGAACGCGGGCTGGGTGCCCAGCCCGGTGGACCAGGCCATTGTCCTGTCCGCCAGCAGCGACAGCGTGCTGGTGTTCGAAGCCATCCTGGCCGCCCAGCAGACGGCCCGCGCACTCTACCGGCTGGGGGCGGAGGTTACGCTCCAGTCCACGGGGCGTAAATATACGCTGGTCAACGGCGTGCTGCACGCCCTGGCCGCCATGCCCAGTGCGGGACGCGTGTTGCAGGACCGCCGGTTTTCCGTACGCTGGCAGGCTGTCTACCCGGCAGGTGTGTGATGGCGATCCGCGAAGTGACGGTAACGGTCGGCCAGGACGGGGCCGATTACGGCAAGCGGTTCGTCATTACCCGCATGCCCGCCATCCAGGCGGACCGGTGGGGGCGGCACTGTTTGCAGGCCGCCATTGCCGGCGGCGGGGATATTCCCGGCCTTGCCGAAGGGGCGGGGCTTGCCGGAGTTGCGGCGGTGGGCCTAGGTATTTTCGGCGCGATGGAGCCCGCGCGCATGGACGCGCTGATCGATGAGCTGATGCGCTGTATCAGCGTGCAGCCCGATCCCGCCAACCCGGCCCTGCGGCGTGCCCTGCATGACAGCGATATCGAGGAAATTCCCACCGTGGGCTGGCTGCAAAAGGAAGCCTTTGCCCTGCACGTGGATTTTTTCAAGGGCGTCAGCCAGTTGTTCTCCCTGCTGAGCGGCCTTCTGGCTCAGCCCGACAGCGACCTGCCGCCCGATACGCCACTGTAGAACCACGCCACGGGCTGGTCGTTTCCGAAGGGCTGGCGAGCCTGCATGAACTCCAGACCATCTATGACAGCGAGGATTTTGAAGACCTGCTGGAAATGGCGCTGGTCAAACGCTTCAACAGGTAGAGCATGGCAACCATTCTGAACGCGCTGAACACCCGGCCTGGCCCCGGCTTGCACCCAAGGCCCGTTATGGGCTTTGTAGCCCTGCTGGCAGCCCTGCGGCGCTACCGCGCAGGCCGTCTGGCACAAGGCCGTGACGCAGGGGGGGCTGCGGGTTTTCGTTCTGACCCATCCATGCACGGACACCGGTTTTTGATTCCGACCGGGAGTGTGGATGCAGCTTTGGTCACCCCTCATGCGGCGGATACGGGGCAGGGTGAGGGTGCGGCCCTGTCCGGTGTGCTCGCGGGGCTGCGCGCCCTGCTGGCCCATGCGCGTGGCGGGGCTTTTGGCGGCCCCACCGCCACCGGGCCGCGCGGGACGCGGGTGGCTTGGGCCTCCCCTATGGTGGGGCGGCGTGCCGGCGGTGGCGTGTCTGCTCCCCGCCGCATGTCGTCCGGGCTTTCTCGCGACATATCGGACAATTTTTTCAACAGGATTGCGAACGGCCCGTCAGATGCATTGCCATTTGTGCCGGTGACGCCGCCCAGCGCGGGGCGCCTGCGCGACGCCATGCGATCCGTGGGCCGTGATGAGGCTGGTTTGTCAGTCCTACGCGTGCCGGCGGCCAAGCTTGCGGGGGGCGGGTGGACCGGCGGACAGAACCCGTGGGTGGCGCTGCTTGGCCCGCAGGCGAATGCCGCCAGCCCCGGCCCGTTCGGGCTGGGCCACGGCATGGCGCAATGGGGGGCCGCGCGCTGGCGTGCCGACAGGGCTTCTGCTTCGGCAACAGGCGGCCATGGCTGGCGGGGCAGGGAAGGTCGTTCCGGCATGATGGCGGCCCGACCAGGGGTTTTCCCGTCAATGGCCGGCGTTTCTGTGGGGCAGGGGGCGGGGTCGTTCGATGCCGGGCTGGCAGGTGGCGGGGCATCGGCCGGCAGTCATTCTGCACCGCGGGGTCTTCGCGCACCCGGGGCCGCAGAGGCCGGGGGTGGCGGTCCCCGCTCCCTTATGGCGGCCACAGCGGGTGAGCACGCCATGCCGGGCACGATGGGTCTTGTCCACACGGGTCTTATCCATGCGGGCGTTGCTGATTACCTGGCCCAGACGGAGCTTGCGACCGAACGGGCCGCCGCCTTGCCCAGCGGGCCCCGATGGGATGAGCCCGCAACCCATGTCAACGCATCCGTGAGCGTCAGCACCCCCGGTGGCGTTGCCCAGGCTGTGGGCGAGCAGGTGGAACGCCAGCTCCATACGTTGAAGATGCAGGCCAGGCAAAGCAATTTCGGCATACGCTGAAGGGCCCCCTGTCTGCTGCTTCTGCTGCTGCCCGTGTTTTTCACCTTGCATGAAAGTTTTTCGCATGGCGCTTCTTCCTGTCAGCTTGCCTGCGGCCTGGAGCGTGCCCGTGGCCGCGGGGGTTCCTACATTGCTGGGCCAGTCCGTGGCGGCAGGGGTGCGGGCTTCGGCCTCGGTCACGCTGGCCACCACGCTGGATGACACCCTGATCGGCTGGGCGGATACGCAATGGGGCATTTTTACCAGCGATAACCAGCCGGTGGTTACATCGGGGCGGGTCAGGGCGCTGGATGTGCAGGCGGGCGGCACCATTGCCACGGCCCCGCTGGAGAACGGCTCGTTCCTGTCCTACAACAAGGTGCGCGCCCCTGCCCGCTACCGGGTGGAAATGCTGTGCGACGGCACCAGTGCGGGGCCGGGTGGCGCGGGCATGACCGACCTGCTGGCCTCTGCCGCCGCGCTGACGGGCCTGTCCAGCGGGATCGGGCCGTCAGCGGCGCTGACCATCCGGCGCGGGTTCCTGCAGGCGCTGGATAATCTGGTGGCCGATCTGGGCCTTTACCATGTCACCACACCGGAGACGACCTACGCCAATGTCAATGTGGTCGGCTACAGCCTGCGGCGGGAAGCCCATCGCGGCGTGACCCTGCTCTGGGCGGAACTGCTCTTGCAGGAAGTGCGGCTGGGTGCGGGCAGTATTGCGGGGGGTACGGCAAGCCCGGCGGGTGCCCCGGTGCAGAATGGCGGCACCGTGCAGGCGACGGATGCCAGCCAGATCGAAGCCGCAACCAGCGGGGGGTTTTTCTGATGGCGCAGCTTGTTCCGCTCAGCCCCGTGGCCGCCCAGAGCGTGCAGGTTCCCCTGTCCGGCCATATGGTGCAGATCGACCTGCGCCAGAACAGTACGGGGCTTTACATGACGCTGACACTCGACGGCACCATGCTGCTGGCGGGCGTACTCTGCCAGGATCGCACCTGGCTGGTGCGCAAGAGCTATTTCGGCCTGCCGGGCGATTTCGCCTTTTGCGACATGCAGGGCATATCCGACCCGTCTTATACCGAACTGGGGTCGCGCTTCGTGCTCGTCTATGCCCCGGGCGTTCACACCCAGGTGCAGGGCGGAGACGGAGGCCAGAATGTCTGAAACCGCTCTGGCCAGGAAACGCATCGATATCACCATTGCTTTTGCCGATGGCGGGTTCGGGGCGCAGGGTGCGCCGTCGCTGACCCTGACCGGACATTGCGTGGCCTGCCATATTCTCAGCACCGGGCTTGAAACCGGCATGATGTGCCGCCTGCGCGTGCAGGGCATGGATCTGCAGACCATGAACCGCCTGTCCGTGGCCCAGGCCGGGGTGGTGGCGCAGGGGCTGAACACCGTGGCGGTCATGGCGGGGGATGACGGAACCGTGCTGCCCCTTGTGTTTGCGGGCGGCATTACCGAAGCGTTTGTCGATTACAACACCGCCCCCGATATCGCCTTTGAAATCCAGGCCCTTTCCACGGCCATTCCTGCCGCCGCCCCCGTGGCCCCCACATCGTTCAATGCGGATGTGGCGGTGTCCGTCGTCATGGGCGCGCTGGCGGCCAAGGCGGGGCTGGGCTTTGCCAATAACGGCGTCGATACGGCGCTGGCCGGTGGGGTGTATTACAAGGGGGCGGCGCTGGAACAGATCGACGCCTGCGCGCGGGCGGCCAATATTACCTACCATATCGGCATGGGGCTTTTATCCATCTGGCCCTATGCGGTGCCAGCGCAGGCGGGTGGGCAGGACGTGCCGGAAATTTCGGCGGCGACGGGGCTGATCGGCTACCCCAGCTACAGCCAGTACGGCGTGGGATTTCGGAGCGTGTTCACACCCTCCATCGGGTTTCGCGATCTGGTGCGCCTGGACAGCCCGTATTCTCCGGCTGCCTGGGCCAACGGGGCCGGGCAGGTGGGCAGTGTCGCAGGGGGTGGCATTCTGCCGCCGTCCAACGGCGTGTGGGTGGTGCAGAGTGTGGCGCACGACCTGCAATCAGAAACGCCGGGTGGTGCGTGGACAACAACAGTGGAGGCGGCAAGGCCCAGTCTTGCCGGGCAGAATTTTGCACAATGACCTGATCGGCTCCCAACGGCCAGAGGACGCGCAAAGCCCCTTCAACGCCATGAACGCGGCCATTCGCCGGGTCCTGTCCATGCTCGGCACGCCCTTGCCGGTGCAGGTCCGCGCGGTCAACGGGGGTGGTGTTGCGGCGGTGGGCTTTGTCGATGTGCAGCCCATGGTTCACCAGCAGGATGGCGCGGGCCGCCCCGTTCCGCACGGGATCATACACAACGTGCCCTATATCCGCCTGCAGGGGGGAAGCTGCGCCATCATATGCGACCCCTGCGTGGGCGATATCGGGTATATCCTTATTAGCGGGCGCGATATTTCCAACGTCAAGGCCACGCGCGCGGCTTCGGCCCCCGGGTCCTTCCGCCAGCATGACATGGCCGATGCCGTCTATCTGGGCGGCCTGCTCAACGCCGCGCCAACGGAATATATCGGCTGGGTGGGGGGTGACGTGCACGTGCACACCAAAGGCCGCTTCGTGATCGACGCCGCGCAATGCCAGATCAACTGCGCGCTGAACGTGCAGGGGGCCGTCAGTGCGGGCGGGGATGTCAAGGCCGGGTCCATCAGCCTTGAAAGCCATACCCATTCGGGCGTGCAGGCCGGTTCCGCCAGCACCGGAGCCCCGCAGTAGCGGGCGAACGACAGTGCCGGCCCCGCTCCTTCCGCCTTTTCATGCAGCCGTCCTTCGGGGCGGCTTTTTTTATGGATGCCTCATGCAAACCCTGCTTCTGGACAGAACGACCTGGGACCTGGTGCTGGATGCCGGCGGCAATATCGCCGTGGCGTCGGACCCGTATTCCATCACGCAGGACGTGGCCTGCGCCGTGCGGGTTTTTGTGGGGGAATGCTGGTACGACACCGCAAAGGGCCTGGCCTATGCGGGCACCATTCTGGGGCGGGCGCAATCCGCGTCGGTCTTTCGCGCCCAGGCCCAGGCGGTGGCGCTGGCCGTGCCCGGTGTGGCCAGCGCGCGCTGCGTGCTGACAGCGCTGGGGGGCGACCGCAGGCTTGCCGGCGCCCTGCTTGTAACAACCTCTGACGGGACAACAGACAGTGTCGGATTCTAGCTCTATCGGAACCACCTCCGTTCCCGCACCCCTGTTTTCGGATACGGGCTTTGTCGCCCCCGCCCAGAGCGATATCCTGGCGGGCGTGCTGGCGGACCTGAACGCCGCGTTCGGCAATGTGCTGAACACGGACCTGTCCACGCCGCAGGGGCAGCTTGCCACCTCCTTTACCGCCGCCCTGGGCGATGCGTATGACCAGATGCTGGCCGTCTTCAACGGTGTGGACCCCGCCCGTGCGTCTGGCCGCATGCAGGACGCGATCGGCAACATCTATTTCCTGTCGCGCAAGGGGGCCACGGCTACGGTGGTCACGGTCATCTGCACGGGGGCGGCTGGTACGGTGGTGCCCCAGGGCACGCTGGTCAAGGACAGCAGCGGCAATACCTACGCGGCGGATGGCGCTGTGGTGCTGGACGGCACAGGCACGGGTGTGGGCACCTTTTCATGCACCCGGACGGGGCCCGTTCCGTGCCCGGCGCAGACCGTGGGTGTCTACCAGTCCGTGCCGGGGCTGACATCGGTCGCCAACCCGGCGGCGGGTGTCACTGGCATGGCGCAGGAAGGGCGCGTGGCGTTCGAAAAACGGCGTGCGGCCTCGGTCGCGGCGAACGCGCTGGGTTCGCTCAACGCCCTTGCCGGGGCGGTGCAGGGGGTGGAGGGTGTTACGGCCGCCTATGTGGCCGACAACAGCACGGCAGAGCCGGTCACGATCGGCGGTGTCAGCCTTGCGGCCCACAGCCTGTATGTATGCGTCAACGGCGGCACGGATCAGGACGTGGCCCTGGCCATTCTGGGCAAGAAACCGCCCGGCTGCGGCTATACCGGCACCACCAGCGTGAGTGTGAGCGACCCCAGCAGCGCCTACAGCACGCCGCCCAGCTATACCGTCACCTTCAGCCGGGCCGTGGATACGCCGCTCTATTTCGCAGTCACGCTCCGGAACAGTGCGGCCGTGCCCTCCACCGCCGCGACCGATGTGCAAGGCGCCATCCTGACGGCCTTCGCGGCCGATCCCAACGCCACCATTGGCGGGACTGTCTTTGCCAGTTCCTATTACGCTGCGGTGGCCGCACTGGGGGCCTGGGTGCAGATTATCGAGATCACGACAGGCACGACGGCAAACCCCACCGGCTTTACCACCCCCATGACGATCGGGCAGATCCCCACGCTGGAAGCGGGCTCGATCGCGGTTACGGTGTCCTGATGCGCAATATCGAACAGACGATCCTGTCGCAATACGCCAACAGCCCCAGCCTGTGCACGATGATCGCGGCATGGAACCAGGCGCTGGACCCGGCGGCACTGATCGAGCAGTGGTACACGCTGGTCTGGAATGTGCAGACGGCCCGGGGGTTCGGCCTGGACGTATGGGGGCGCATTGTCGGCGTAGCGCGCGTGCTCAGCATCAGTTCGGAGACCTATCTCGGCTTTGCCGAGGCCAATGACCTGACGGAAGGCGGGTTCGACCAGGCGCCGTGGTATACGGGCCAGGCCACCACCACCAATTTCGCCCTGTCCGACGATGGCTACCGCCAGCTTATCTACGCAAAAGCGCTGGCCAATATCGCGGACTGTTCCATTTTCTCGCTCAACCTCATCGCCATGACGCTGTTTGCGGGCCAGGGCGATGTGTGGGTGCGCGACAATGGCGACATGACCATGACCTATGTCTTCAATTTCGTGCCGACGGATGTGCAGATCAGCATCATCCAGAACAGCGGCGTGCTGCCCCGCCCGGCGGGTGTTGGCGTATCCTACGCGATCGAGAGTGCAAGCTGATGAAACAATCTGACGATCTGGGGAAGTTCGAGACCCCGGTAGGCGCGCAGGCCAGCGCGGGGGATATCGCCGCAGTCCCCGCAACACAGGCCACGCCGGGCGATGGCAGTGCCTCCATCGCCCTTGGCTTCCCGCCCGAGACCTTTATCGCCCGCGCCGCAGGCGGTGTGCCACCGCGCGGGCAGGACATGAACGGCTTTCTCAACCGTATTTCCCGCGCGCTCCAGGTGCTGCAGGCTGGCTATCTCGGCCCGTATGATGCGACATTTGCCGCCGCCATCGGGGGGTATCCGGCCGGGGCCATTGTCTCGGGCGCGGTTGCGGGCACGTTCTGGGTTTCCACCACGGATGCCAACACATCCGTTCCCGGGGTGACGGGGGCTGCGTGGCAGAGTCTGTTCGCAGGCTATATCACCCAGGCCCAGAGCGATACGCGCTACCTGCTGCTGGCGTCGGGGAAGGTGCAGGCGGTAACGGGTGCTGTCACGTTCGGTGGCGCGATAAGCGTTCCCACCGCGGCGGCGGGGGACAGTTCGGCCATGGCGGCCAGCACCGCGTTCGTGACCGCCGGCCTTACGGCGGAGGCCGCGATCCGTGCGGCTGCCGTTGCAAATGAAGCCGGCACGCGCGAATCTGTCGATAACGGGCTGGCCGCCGCCATCAGCAACGAGGCATCCCGTGCGGAGGCGGCGGAAGGCAGCCTGAACAGTGCGAAGGTCAACCGCGTTGGGGACGTAATGACCGGCCCGCTGAATATCTTTGGCCAGGGCGGCGCGGGCGAGGTCTTCGGGTATGGTGTGACATCGTCCATTAGCGCGACCAACACGGCAAAGTCGATTTTTCGCCATGTCAGCATTGCAGGGGTGGGGGATTACGCGACCATCGGGTTTGTGGACCCGACCGCTGTCTATCACGAACTGCGCTATGGTAACGATGATCGTCTCAGGACCGCGGGTGGAAATGTATTCGCGCTGACATCAGAATTACCGCTGCCGGCAAAACAGTTTATCCAGGCGTGGGTTTTCCAGGCCACAAACGGTGCGTGGGTTACGTTCCCCGTCGCATTTTCTGCCAACGCATCGGCCATCTGCATCACGACGGCGCAGGCGACGGAACGTGACGTAAGCCAGTACAACGGGACCAATGAAGGCTTTACGATCACTGTCGGCGGCACGGGCGACACCTACTACACCGCCATAGCAATAGGACCCAGATAATGACCGATACAACCGCGCTCGGCGCGATCAAGGCCGTCTATCCTGCGCAGTATTACGGGCAGTACGATACGGCACAGACCGGTGTCACGACCCTGGACGGCGTGCTGGACGTATGGAACGGCGTGAATGTGTCCGGCAACCCTGTCAACATACTGGAACTGCCTGCGGCAACCGCACTGGTGCCGCTGACGGCGGCGCAGTTCGCACTGGCCGCGCAGGCGTCCAATATCTGGGTGCAGGCGGGGGTACTGCTGTACCCGGCCCGCTATTACGCCAATTACGATACGGCTGCCGCGCAGCCGACCATTGTCACCGGCTGGTACGATACGTGGGGAATGTCCAGTATCGCAAATGCACCGGCGGCCTCGGCCATGATCGCGGTTTCCGCCACGGACTGGGGCAATACGGCCTTTCGGGTATCGCCGGGAAAAGGCGTGCAGAACGGGGCGATTATCGACTATACCCCGCCCCCGGCCCCCATCCCGCTGGCCACACAGGCGGCGACAGCGCTTGCCGCGGCCCGAACCTATGTCACCAACACCTACACCATGCTGAACGAGGCCACGCCCGATGCCTGGGTGACCTATCTCAAGGCGTTGATGGCCATTGCAGGGGGCACAGACACGACCAGCACCGCGCTGCCCGCCGCCCCCGCAAGCTGAACCCCCTATTCCCAAAAACCGCTGACCCGGCCGCCATGAGGCGGCTTTTTTTATGTCCGGAGGCCAGAATGACCGAACCCCCCGGCACGCCCGACCCGGGCCTGCCCAACACCGATATGCCCAACACGGATAGATCCGGCCCCCGGCCGCAAGTTTCGGATCCGTCCCGCCGGGCCGGGCCTGTTCCCAATACGCCTGGCCATGGCGCACCCGCCCCGGAACGCGGCGACCGGGACGAAGGGGCCCCCGACATGTTCGCGCGCAACCCCGTCGCGCCTGACATGGCGGGGTCCGGGGCTGGCATGCAGGGTAGCGCGCGGCCTGCATCCGCGGCGTCCACATCCCTCGATCGGGATATCGGGCGGCTTGAAGGGCGTGTGGATTCCCTGGAACGGGCGGTCGAAAGGCTGGAAAATTCCGTCAATGGCCTGCTGCGGATTATCGATTTCGCCAAAAACGGCATTCGGCTGGTTTATGCCGCCATCGGGCTGATCGGGGTCGATGGCGTGGTGCGCGCCGTTTCGGTTCTTGCGCATCTGTCGGGGCATTGAGCATGAGCGGGCTCGACCTCGGCCAGTTCAAGGCGTTGATCGTGCGGCCAACGCTGGGGGTGCTGGGGCTGGACGGGCCGGCGGCCATCAACCTGCTGGCGGGCACCGCCCTGGCCGAAAGCGGGCTGACGTTTCTCAGCCAGATCGACGGCCCGGCATTGGGCGTGTTCCAGATGGAACCCGCCACACATGATGACTGCTGGGCGCGTTTTCTGCCCGCCCGCCCGGCCCTGGCGGCCTCTGTCCGGGCCATTGCGGGCACGGCTACGCCCCGGGCCGGGCTGATGGTGTCCAGCCTGGCCTATGCCTGCGCCATGGCGCGCATCACCTATTACCGCGCGCCGGGCCGGTTGCCGCAAGCCCATGACGCCGCAGGGCTGAGTGCGTACCACAAGCAATACTACAACACCGCGCTGGGTGCGGCCAATGCCCGCCGGAATACGCAATTTTTCCAGAAAGCCATAGACGCATGAACGATACCGCCACCACGCTGGGGCTGTTTGCCTCGCTCGCCGTAACCCTGTGCGCCATTATCGCGCGGTTCTGGCCCCGGCCGAAAACAAATGGGGCCTGGCTTCAGCTTTACCTGCTGGTCAATGCCGTGGCCCAGAATGGCGGGCACGCCACCAACGCGGCTGACGTGGCCGCCAGAAAATCCTGATCGCGGGCGCACAGCCAGCACCCCGCCCGCCCATGGCCGCATCGCCGGGCGGGAGGGGGGAATTTTTTCCATGGATGGAGATTTTTGAATGACTTTTTCCCGCCGCGCAGTCCTGCGCCATGGCGCGCAGCTTGGCGTGCTTGGGGCGGCCACCGCACTGGCCGCGTGTACCGTTACCACCTCGGGCACCACCACGACCCTGACACTGGATGTGGCGAAGGTGAAAACCTATGGCCAGGCCGGGCTGAATGCGGCGGCGACCGTCATGGGGTTTCTGGCCCCCATTCCTGCCCTGGCCCCTTATGCGGCGGGTGTGCAGGCGGCATGTGCCGGGTTGTCGAAGGCGCTCGATGCGTTTTCGGCCGCCGTGGGGCCAGCCCTTGCCGTGTCCTATGACGATGCGACATGCAGGACGCTGGTCAATTCCATTCTTTCGGATATGGGGGCGCTGTCATCGGCCATGACGGCTGCGATCCAGGGCAGCGGGACACTGCTTTCGGCCACGGTCGGGGCGGATGCGACAACCGCGCTGAACGCGCTGGATACGTTGATCGATCTGTTCAGGGGTGTGCTGGGTCTTGCAGGCGACCGTGCCAGGGCATCGCCGCGCATGACCGAAGCCCAGGCCCTGGCGGTACTGGGCGAATAAAAGTTTTTGGCGAAGCTTTTTCCAAAAAGCTTCTGGGAAATTTACCTTTTTAAAAAAGTCGACACCCGAAAACTTTTATTTACCGGCCGGTTTTTTTTATGGGTCTTGCAGACGGCCGCCCACTCCGCTGTTCCCAAGGCCCCTCACACCCGTGCAAGGGGCCTTGGGTCAGGCAGGGTTTTTACCAGCGCCCGTCGCGGTGGCGGTCACCGTCGCGGTAATAACCGTCCCGGTGGTGGTCCCTGTCATGGTAATGCCCGCAGCCGGACAGCAAGCACGTGACCAGTAGCAGGCCAATACTGCTCAGTTTAAACATAGCGCACCTCCTTTATGTCATGCCGTGACAGTGTAACGCCAAATCTGGCGTAAAGTTGGCGGTGCGTGGGGAATTCGACAAAGGAACAGCCATGCAGAACGGAACGGGCGCGCGCAGGCTCGGCTGCCTGCCGGCGCGCGTGCTGCTCCGCCAGCCGCGCCTTGCGGGCCTGCGCATGATGCAGGCCCTGGCCCCGCCCAGCCTGCCGCGCACGGGCATAGACCCCGCACCACTGATGCTGGGCAACGACACGCTGGGCGATTGCACCAGTGCGGGGCTGGGCAACGCCATCCGGGCCGTGGCCGCGCTGGGCGGGTATCAGGTCGCGGTGACGCAGGCCGACGCCATCCGCTTTTACGCCGCCAGCACGGGCTACAGCCCCGCCAACCCCGCGAGCGATCTGGGCGGGGTGGAGGTGGACGTTCTGGCCTATGCCGCCCGGCACGGCTTTGCCCTGGGCACGCAAAGCCTGTTTCCCCTGTGGGGCAGTGCGGACCCGGCCGACTTCAATGCCCTGCGGCTGGTCATGGCCGGGCTTGGGGTGGCGTATCTGGGGGTGCGGCTGTCGGTCTCGGACCTCAACCGGGTGGAGGCCAGCAACGGGGCCTGCGTGCTGGATGTGGGGGGCATTGGCTGGGGGGACACGACTCCGGGCAGTGCCGGTGGGCATTGCCTGCTGGCCTGGGCGTATGACGGCACGGCCCCCCGGGATTGCGTGACCCTGCTGAGCTGGGGCAGCACTGCCACGCGCTGCACCTGGCGCTGGCTTGCCAGCCGTATCATGGAAGCACACGGCCTGCTGTGGCCGCAACTGGCGCTGGCGAACGGTTATTACCCCACCGGCCCGGATATCGCGACCCTGCGGGCCGATAATGCGGCCCTGCTTGCGGGGTAGCCATGCGGGCGGCATTGTGGGGCCGGACAGGATGGATAACGCTACGGATCATCCGGCGGATGGAAGGGTAAAGGCAGATGCAGGCATGATGACGGGCCTTGTTTATGCGGCGGCGGCCTTGTGCGAGATCGGAGGGTGCTTTGCGTTCTGGGCATGGTTGCGGCTTGGCAGGTCCCCCCTGTGGCTCATGCCCGGCTGTGTCTCCCTTCTCGCGTTCGCAAGCCTTCTGACCCTGGTGCAGGTCGATGCGGCGGGGCGGGCTTTCGCGGCGTATGGCGGTATTTACATCGTCGCCTCCTGCCTGTGGGGCTGGCTGGTCGAAGGCGTCGTGCCCGACCGGTGGGACATGGCGGGGGTGGCGCTGTCGCTGGCGGGGGCCGCGGTCATCATGTTCGGGCCGCATCAGTCCTGAATGCTGCGCCACGGGAACAGGCGCGCCGGGCACGCCTGCCATGATGAAGATATTATGAAAGTGTTATGAGAACGTGACCGACGTGTTCTATACAGGGATGGATCCTTAATTTGAGCCAGACCTGTAAATGACCCCACATGACGCTTCAGGACATCACCCCGGCGGGCCCGTGCCGCCTAGTACCGATGCCCTGAATGGCGCCACCCTGGAACCCGCGCAGTTCCTGCGCATGCTCGACCAGATTCCCGTCGCGGTAATGATGCTCGATGCCGCGACGCTGCGTATTTCCTATATCAACGAGACATCGAAAAAGACGCTGGAGCAGATCCGCGATCTCCTGCCCGTGCCGGTCGAAAGCCTGATCGGCGCGAATGTCGATATCTTTCACAAAAACCCCGCCCATCAGCGTGCCCTGCTGGCGGACCCCCGAAACCTGCCCCATCGCGCGCGCATCCGCCTAGGGGATGAAATCCTCGATCTCATGATCTCCAGCATTACCGGGACGGAGGGGGATTATATCGGCCCCATGCTGACCTGGTCGCTGGTGACGGCACAGGTCGAGGCGGAAGAGCGCATTGTCCAGCTCGCCTGTTTCGATACGCTGACGGGGCTCAAGAACCGGTCCGCCTTTTTCGACGATCTGAGCACCACCCTGGACCAGACCCGCCTGGCCGAAAGCCCGCAGGTTCATGCCCTGCTGTTTGTCGACCTGGACGGTTTCAAGTTCGTCAACGACACATACGGCCATGCCACCGGCGATTTGATGCTCAAGACCGTGGCCGATGTGCTGCGCGATATCTGCGACGTGCATGGCGCCTCCCTCGGGCGGATCGGGGGGGATGAATTCGCGGTACTCGTGCCCTCCACCTCGGTCGAGACAATCGACGCGCTGACCACAAAGGTGATCGCAACCCTCGAACGCCCGTTTACGCTGCCCCAGGGCCTGCAACACCAGATCGGGGCGTCGATCGGGGTGGCCTATTCGCCCGAACACGGGGTGGACCCCACCTTGCTGCTCTCCCGCGCGGACATGGCGCTGTATGCCGCCAAGAACGCCGGCAAGGGCACGGCCCGCGTTTTCACGCCTGAAATGGAAACCCGCATGCAGATGCGCGCCAGCCTTGAAGGCATGCTGCGCGAAGCCTTTGCCCAGCGGCGCGACCTGTTCGTGTTCTACCAGCCGATCATCGATCTCAAGACCGGCAATGTCGTCTCGCGCGAGGCGCTGCTGCGCTGGTACAACCCCGTACAGGGCTGGATTTCCCCCGCCGATTTCATTCCCGTGGCCGAAGAAACCGGGCTGATCTACGAACTGGACGAATTCGTGCTGGCCACCGCCTGCGCGGAAGCCGCCACCTGGGAGGACGAGGTCACGGTGGCGGTCAATGTCTCCGCCGCCAGCCTGGGGCTGAACCGCCTGCCCACAGCGATCGGCCGCGCCCTGGCCGAAGGCGGGCTGCCCGCCGCCCGGCTGAATGTGGAAGTGACCGAAACCGCGCTGATGCAGGGCGGCGCCGAAGCCCTGCGCGACCTGGAGGCCATTCGCGCCATGGGGGTCGCCATCTGCCTGGACGATTTCGGCACCGGGTTTTCATCGCTGGCGCATTTGCGTTCCTTCCCCTTCGACAAGATCAAGATCGACGGCTCCTTCGTGCGCGATGGCGACAAACGCGCGGATTGTGACGCCATTGTCAGCGCGCTGGCCCAGCTTGGCCTGACCCTTGGGGTGGATACGGTGGCCGAAGGGGTGGAAACGGCGCAGCAATACCAGCGGATCAAGGCCGAAGGCTGCACCCAGGCCCAGGGCTTCCTGTTCGGCCGCCCCCTGCCCGGAGATACCGATGTCACCCGGGTGGGCGAACTTGTGGCGGCCCATAAAAGCGGGGCGGGCCAGGCCAGTCCGTAACCTTATGCGCCCCTAACCACCCCGTAACGCGGCGGGGCGCAACAGCCACCCGCTGGCACCATCCGGCAGGAACGACCAGCCCCGCCTTTTTTGCCGCCGGGTGGTCGGGTTGCCCGGCCTGTCGTTGCCCCGCCGCTGCCCCGTCGCGCCGCATGTTTCTTCCCGGCTTTGGATCGGTCGGTCGGGGTGCTGGCGCGCAGGATCGGGCGCATAAAAGTGGGTGGGATGGCAGGGGCTGCGATTACTATTCCCGTGGGTCATAGCAGGCGGCCCAAAACTCTCTTTCACCGCATATCCAAAAATGGCCACTCTGACGCATCGCCCTGTGGCCGGGCAGACTGTCCTTTTGGGTGACAGGCAGAATATCGCCACCGCAATAATTTTACGCACCGGATTATTGTGACGACACCGGGCGATATCCCTGCCGTTCCTGCGGATATACATGGAGATCGCGTGTGAAGCTGACAAACAAGGTGGCCCTGGTGACGGGTGCCGCCCAGGGGATCGGGCTTGCCTGTACCGAACGCCTGGTAGCCGATGGCGCCAGGGTGCTGATGGTCGATATCGACGAGACCCATCTGCGCGCACAGGCTGCCCATCTGGGCGAAAGTGTTGCCGTTCTGGCGGCTGATCTGGGCTGCATCGACAAGGAAGGGGCGAATGCCATCGTCCAGGCCGCCATCACGGCCTTCGGGCGGCTGGATATTCTGCTCAACAATGCCGGCATCATGCATCTGGACGATTTTGTTGCCTATCCGGAAGAAGCCTTCGACGCGATCATGGCGGTCAACGTCAAGGCGCCCTTCCTGCTGGGGCAGGCGGCGGCCCGTGCCATGATCGCCCAGGGGGAGGGCGGCAGTATCATCAACATGTCCTCGACCAATGCGATCCTGGTCAATCCCGCTTCCACCGCCTACGAGGTTTCCAAGGGTGCGATCAAGCAGTTGACCGCGGTCATGGCCGCCGGCCTGATCCAGCATGGCATTCGTGTTAACGCCATCGGGCCGGGTACCATCCTGACCGATATGGTGAAAAAATCGCTGATGGTGAATGCAGGCCAGGAGGACATGATCCTTTCGCGCACGCCTATCGGGCGCTGTGGCGAACCCGCCGAAGTGGCCAGCGTGGCCTCCTTCCTGGCCAGTGACGATGCATCCTATATCGTCGGGCAGACCATTTATGTCGATGGCGGGCGGCTTATCCTGAACTACACCACATCGAAAACATAACGTGTTGCCTATGGTTTTTTCCATGCCCTGCCTGCCCTGCGGGGGCAGGGGGCAATGACTGGCCGGGGCGTGTCGCGCGCAGTCCCGGCCGGTCATGCGGGCAGGGATGGCGGCACGAATGGTGGCGCGGATGCGGGCATTGCCACAGGCGTGCGCATGGTGTGGGGCCTGCCGCTGGTGCTGGGCTGGGGCTATCTGGCGGTCATCCTGTTCATGACGGGGGACGGGATAGAGGTCACGTTCCTGTCGCGCTACGTGACCGATATCGGTTTTTCCGCGCGGGATGCGGCGTTGCTCTTTTCCGCCTTCGGGGCGACGGCGGCTGTTTCGGGCTGGCTGTCGGGCATTCTGGCCGAAGTCTACGGCCCGCGCCGCGTCATGATGGTGGGGGCTGCGTGGTGGGTGGTGTGCCAGGCGGCGTTTCTGAAATTCGGCATAGAAGCATCCAGTTTCAACAGGATGCTGCTGTTCTACGCCTTGCGCGGCTTTGCCCATCCGCTGTTCTTTTACGCGTTCTTCCTGCGGGTGGTGCAGGTTACGCCCACGGCGCGGCTGGCTTCCGCGCTGGGCTGGCTGTGGTCCGTCTTTACGATCGGCTATGGTGTTGCCGCGACCTTTATCGCAGGCATGGCCATCCCCCGTTTCGGGGTGGTGCCCACCTTGTGGATGTCCCTGCTGTGGATCATGGCCGGCGCATTGGTGGCCTTTTGTGGGCTCGGTTCGGGTACGACGGCGGGCAGGGGCCGGGCCGCGTCGTGGATGGCGCTGCGCCAGGTGTTCGCCGCCCTGCCGGTTATTGTAAAAAACCACGATATCGCCATCATGTTTTTCCTGCGTATCGTCTCGAACCTGTCGCTGTACGGCTTTCCCGTCGTCATGCCGCTTTTCTACACATCGGCGCAGGGCGGCTTTACCATGGCGCAATGGATGATGGTTTACGGCGTGTATTTCTTCATCCAGCCTTTCGGGAACGTGGCATGGGGGCTGATCGGCGATCGGATCGGGTGGATCAGGCAGATCCGCTGGGTGGGGTTTTTCGGCTGCGCCGTCACCACGCTGCTTTTCTATTACGTGCCGTTTTACGCACCGGGGAACATGGTTCTGGCGACAGCGGCCGCAGCATTGGCCGCTGTGACGGTAACGTCGTTCGTGGCCATCAGCGCACTGTTTCCAGCCCTTGTGCCCGCGCATAGGGGTGGTGCGCTTTCCATCCAGAATCTTGGCGGCGGGCTGAGCAATTTTCTCGGCCCGACAATTGCCGCCATGCTGGTCACGCAATGGGGCGTGCAGGGCGTCATATGGGCTTACGCGGGGTTGTATGTGCTGGCGGGTGGCCTGTCGTTTTTCCTGCGGTTCAGGCAACCCGGCCTGTAACGCGACGGGCGGCCTGTGCGGTCTCGGCCCACAGGTAGAGCAGGCAGGGCCTTGCGCGGCACCCGCTCTGGAAAAACGCGCTGGCCTGCTCTAGCGTGCCCCCATGCGTCCAACTTACCTTGCGCTTGTCCTCTCACCCCCGTTCCGTTCGCCGGTGACCACCTGCGCGCCTGGACTTTCCCCCCGCCCTGCCACACGCCCCATCCAAGGTTCCGCCCCAGCCGGGCCTGCGGCTTCGGCCCCCACCCGGCTTGCGGCTTTTGCCCTGGCGGGCTGCGTTTTTGTGGCCTGCCTGCCCGTTCCCGCCCTGGCGGTAAGCCACGGCCACCGTCCTGCCACGGCGCGCAGGGCCGCCGGGCGCACGGTGGCGGACACAGATCCCGACAGGCAGGCCGGGCCGGGGCTTTTCATCCCGTGCGATGCGGCGACGGGCCTGGCCGTGTTCCGTTCGGGCGATACGCTGGTATTTGTGGCGGACCGCCCTCTGCCGCACGCAGCCCGCCTGACCGGCTGGCCCCAGCCCGCCGATAGCGCCCTGCAAAGCGTGGTGCTGGACAGCGCCACCCTGTTCCGCCTGGCCTTGCCCGCCCCGGTGCAGGATGTCGCGCTGAGCCACGACCCCGACGGCTGGCATGTGCGCGTGCATCTGGCTGGCCCGCACGCTTTCGCGGGCTCGTCTTCGCCGCCACCACCGCCTGTATCGCCGCAGGCCGCACCGTCTGGGTCGCGGTCGGCCCCCCCGCTGGCGGAGGTCGCACTGCCCGGTCATGTCGTCTTTACCGGGGTGGGGCCCGGCCATGTGCTGGACCTGCCCGATCCCGCATCGGGCGCGCGGCTACTGGTTGCGACCTCCACAGGGGTAACGGGGGCGGTACCTGCCGCGCGCGCGGCGGTGGGGTACAGCCTGCGCCCGTCGTGGCAGGGTGTGGTGGTGGCGGCGGATTCCGAACAGATCACCCTGCGCGAGACCTCACGCGGGCCCGATATCCAGGCCGTGGCCATGGACCCGCTGCCGGTGGGGCAAGCGCTTGCCAGTCACCCCGGCGCGCAGGGACAGGACCGGGTCTGGCTGGGGCTGGATACGCCCCCGCCTGCCGGTACAGGTGCCGCGAGTGGCACCCTGGACGCCGCCCGGCAGGACTGGCTACGGGCCCATGCAGCGCTGCTGGCCGCAGTGACGGCCCCTGTCCGTCCGCCCGCGCAGGCCAGCAAGCCCGCCGCCAAGCCCACCCCTGTGCCCCCCGCCCCGCCAGATCCGGCCACGCCACAGGACGATCCGCAGAATACCGCCCCCCCGCCGGAGGACGCCCCGCCAACCCCATCCGACGCCCCGTCGGGCGAGACCGGGGCGGACAGCGCCGCCCCCGCCAGCCCCGACGCTCCGGCGGATGCACCGGATGCCTCGGCGGGGGATGATGGCGGTTCCGTCTCTTTCTCCCAGCAGAACCCGGGTGACGCTGGGGCTACCGTGCAGGAGGACAGCCCCCAGCCCGACGCCCCGGCGCAGGACGGCCCGGTGGCGGTCACACCCCCCGGCCAGACGGGAAATGCCGAAAATGCCGATAGCCGCAGCGCGGAGGGACAGACTGAAGACAGGCAGCCCGAAGGCACGCAAACCGCAGGCCAGCAGGCCCCAGACGGGCAGGTCGCAGACAGGCAGGCTCAAGACAGCCACATCCAGGACGGGCATGCCCCCGACGGGCAGGCGAAGGATGGGCAGGCCACGACCGGCCAAGCCATGGACCGCCGCGTCACGGACGGGCAGGGCGGAACCGGGCAGGTCGATACGCCTCGCGCTACCTCCGGCACTACGGGGGCGGACAGGGCCCCATCGGGCGTTTCGTCCCCGGCGCTGGAGCCCGTTCCATCCTGGCCTGTGCGGATCACCGCCGCGCGGGAGGCTTTAGCCCTGGGCCTGGTGCAGGAAAGCTGGCTGCTGCTGCGCGACCTGCCCATGCCCGTGCCCGCGACACCCCCGCTGACCCCCTTGCCCGGGCGGGGCGGAGTGCGCGGGGGGAATACGTCATGGGGGGCCGATACGCCCCAGAGCCTGGCCCTGCTGCGGGCGTGTGCGGCCCTGCTGGCGGGGCAGACGGAAGCTGCGCGCCCGCTGGCGGATGCGGATATCCGCCTCGGCCCGGAATGGGAGCTATGGCGCGCCCTGTACCAGATGCAGGCCGGTTCCGACAGCACGCAGACCGCCATTCTGCTGGCGCGCAATCTTGCACGGTTGCAGGCTTATCCCGCCCCCGTGCGCGACCTGCTGGCCCCGCGCGTTGCACAATATATCGCCCGGTTCGGCCCGCAGGCGGCCCGGGCAGTTCTTTTTACATTGCCTGATGACGGGACATTCGCCCTCGCCCAGGGCCTGCTGGCCTGGCGGGAAGGGCAGGAAGACACCGCCCGCGCCATGTTCGAACGCCTTGCCGGGGCCGAAACCGCCGCCACAGCAGCGTATGCGCGCGCGGCGCTGGTGGGGCTGATGCTCGGCCAGGACCAGATTTCCCCCGCCATGGCGGCGGATGCCTATGCGCAACTGCTCGGCATGCCCACGGGTGGCCGGGCTTCGCACACGGCGCAGGCCCACCCGGCGGCCCGGGCAGGGCATGGGGCCACCCCCGACATGGCGGGGGCCGGCATGGGGGGAGGCACCGGTGTTGCCGGGCCGGATGCCGCCATACGGCTGGATTATGCGCAGGCCCTGGTGCAGGCGGGCAAAATACCCGCCGCCATGGCCGTGCTGGCGGGGCTGACACCGGGCGAACAGACCCCGACCGACCGGATCGAAGCCGCATGGCGCGCGGCCCTGTATGCGCTGGTGTTCGGCCTGGGCGAACAGGCCGATAAAGGGGGGGATACAGGCCGGGGTGGCATCGCGCCCCCGGTGGGGCAAAGCCTGCCCGCACCGTCCGCCATCCAGCTTGACCTGGTGCGCGAAAACCTGCCCCGCCTGACGGATGGCCCCGCCAAGGCCAAGCTGCTGGCCGGGTATGGCCGCCAGCTTCTGGCCGCAGCCCGCGATGCCGGGCAGGAAGACGGGCTTGAGACCGAGCAGGCACCCGGCGCCAATGCCGATACGGGCCACCAGACGGGCCATCAGACGGGCCCGCAGTCGGGTCGGGGCGCGGGCAAGACCCCGGGCCCTGAAGCAAATCCTGCCCTTTCGCGCGATGGAGGGCAGGCCGCAAAACTGTTCGCCCAGGCCGAAAGCCTGAGTGCCGAACCCCTGATGCGTGCGGATAGTGCGGAGCTTGTGGCGCGCGCGGCCCTGGATTCGGGGCAGGTGGCGCTGGCGCGTGCGGCCCTTGAGCGGGGTCTGCTGCCCGACCTGCCGCCAGATCTGGCCGCCCGCCGCCGGTATGACGAGGCCCGGCTGGCCGCGATCACCGGCAATACCGCCGGCGCCCTGCTGCTGCTGGGCGAAGACGAATCGGATGCAGGGCTGGACCTGCGCGCGCGCCTGCATGAACGGGCCGGGCAATGGGCGCAGGCCGTGCTGGTGCTGGGCAGGCTGTGCAGCCGCGCCTTGCCCGAAAGCGGGGCACTGACCGCCACCCAGCGTGGCCTGGCGCTGCGCCTGGCACGTGACGCCGTGAACGCGAACGACCCGGACACATTGCGCCGCCTGCGCGGCTGGGTGGCGGGCCGCGTGGACCTGCCCCGCCCCGTCACCCTGCCCGCGCAACCTGCCGGGGTCGCCCGGCCCACGCCCGCAGCCGTGGCCGGGGGTGCGACCAAAGGAACACCCTAGCAAACCCGCAGACACGCCCCGCATGGCGTGTCTTGTCGGGGCACCCCTGTTGGCGGCTATTCCCGCGCTGCTGGCCTGTGTGCCGCCCGGTACTTGCGCGGTGGCACTTTATTGTTGCCCCCGCCGGGGTCCTGCCGGGTTCCCCGCGGGCTTCCCCGCTGGTATCCTGCTTGTGCCGTGTTGTGAAAAAACGATGAAACGGCGCATTTATTGCTTGCAATGGCGGATATAAGGCCCTAGTTAGCGCGCTCTTGGCCCAAGGGGGCGATCCCGCCCAACAGGCTGTCTACTGGTTTGGGGGTACGTCAATGAACGCACTTGCTCAACTGGGGATGGTCTCGGAACTCCCGAGCAATAACCAGGCATTTTCATCTCCGCTCTCGTCCGCTGACGAAGAACGTAAAGACTACTTTGTCGAAAAGAACGGCGAGAAATTTGCAGGAACGCACCTGCTTATCGATCTGTGGGGTGCGATCAACCTGGACGATCCGCAAAAGATCGACCAGACCCTGTGCGAAGCGGCGGTGACCGCGGGGGCCACGATCCTGCACAGCCATTTCCACCATTTCACGCCCAATGGCGGCGTGTCCGGCGTGGTGGTGCTGGCTGAAAGCCATATTTCCATCCACACTTGGCCCGAACGCAGCTTTGCGGCGGTGGATATCTTCATGTGTGGCGCGTGCGATCCGCATCTGGCCATTCCGGTCATGCAGCGTCTGTTCCAGGCCAAGCGGCTTGAAGTGAACGAGGAACGTCGCGGCCGCGTCGCGGCGTAAGCCACGGGGGCCCGGGTTTGTGGCCGGGCCTGTCTTGAACAATGCAGATCATTAATTTTCCGGTGGGAACTGGCTTCGCCCAAGAGGGTGAGGCCAGCCCTGTCGCGTGTTGCGGGATGGCAGTCATGGCTGAAACATGGATTGAAGAAACCCTGTACGACAACTGGGGCCAGCGGTTCCGCGTCATGACCGAACTGGCGCGCGTGCGCAGCCCGTTCCAGGACATTGTCGTGTTCGAAAGCGAATCCCACGGGCGGGTACTGCTGCTGGACGGCGTGGTGCAGATTACCGAACGTGACGAATTCGTGTACCAGGAAATGCTGACCCATGTGCCGCTGTTCAGCCACCCCGACCCCAAGAAGGTGCTGATCATCGGCGCGGGGGATGGTGGCGTGCTGCGCCGCGTGCTCGAACATCCCGGTGTGGAAAAAGCCGTGATGGTGGAAATCGACGGCGCGGTGATCGAGCTTTCCAAGCAGTTCCTGCCCGCCATCGCAGGCGATGCCTGGACCGACCCGCGTGCGGACGTGATCGTGGGTGACGGGATCGACTACGTGGCCCGCGCGGCCGATGCGTCGTTCGATGTCATTATCGTCGACAGCACCGACCCGATCGGCGTGGGCGAAGTCCTGTTCACGGATTCGTTCTACGAACATTGCGCGCGGGTGCTGACAGCCCGGGGCCTGATCGTGAACCAGTGCGGCGTGCCCTTCATGCAGGCCGAGGAACTGTACGAAACCAGCCTGCGCCGGGCCAAGTTCTTCGCGCATGTGTCGGCCTATGTGGCGGCGGTGCCCACCTATGTCGGCGGGTTCATGACGCTGGGCATTGCCTCCAAGGGGGGTGCCCTTGCAGGCCAGGACGTGGAAGTGGTGCGCAAGCGTGCGACGGCCGCGGGGATTGCGGGGCGGACCCAGTACTGGACGCCCGAAATCCATGTGGGTGCCTTCAACCTTCCGCCCTATATCGCGCGCCACCTGCCCACCGCCAGGGACTGAACTTCCTTTAGCCCCCTTTCGGCCCCGCGCATCCTTTGCGGCCTGTTCATGGCTGCGCAAAGGGCGCGGGTGCCGATTGACTCGGGGTTGAAATAATGCGACTCTCGATGTCGCGCAGAGGGAGAGACCGGCCTTGTGTCGGCGCCGAAGGAGCAACCGCCCCGGAAACTCTCAGGCAAAAGGACCCTGCGCGCAAAACTTCTGGAGAGAGGTGCCAAGTCGCACCCGCCGACGGGATAGCGATCTCAGGCACAGGCACAGAAGGGGCAGCGGATGATCCGGTCCCGCACCCCTGTTTGACCCCGGCCTGACCGGCCGGGTGGGTGTCGGGCCTTTCCTGAAGGCTGCGCGCATGGACACCACTGCTCTGCTCCACACTCCCCTTTATGACTGGCATATGCGCCATGGCGGCAAGATGGTCCCGTTCGCGGGCTATGCCATGCCGGTGCAATACCCCGACGGCATCATGGCCGAACACCGCCACACGCGTGAGCAGGCTGGGCTGTTCGATGTCTCGCATATGGGCCAGGTGCGTATTACGGCGCGTTCGGGCAACGTGGCGGATGCCGCAGCCGCCCTCGAACGGCTGGTGCCCGCCGATATCGTGGCCCTCAAGCCTGGGCGGCAGCGCTACACGCAGTTCACCAACCCCGCAGGCGGCATTCTGGATGACCTGATGGTCACCAGGCTGGAAGATACGCTGCTGCTGGTGGTGAATGCGGCGTGCAAGGCGGCGGATATCGCGCATCTGCGCGCGGGGCTCGCGGCCGATTGCGATGTGGACGTGCTTGAAGAGCGCGCCCTGATCGCCCTGCAAGGCCCCAAGGCGGAAGACGCGCTGGCCGCCATTCTTGCCCCCGCCGATGCCACGACCCTGCGCGCCATGGCGTTCATGGATGTGCGTGCGCTGCCGGTGGTGGGTGCGGACTGCGTGATTTCGCGCTCCGGCTATACGGGGGAGGACGGGTTTGAAATCTCCATTCCCGCCAGTGCGGCGGTGGCCCTGGCTGATGCGCTGATCGCGCAGCCGCAGGTCAGCCCCATCGGGCTGGGTGCGCGCGACAGCCTGCGGCTGGAAGCCGGGCTGTGCCTGTATGGCGCGGATATCGATGAAACCACCACCCCGATCGAAGCCGGGCTTGAATGGTCGATCCAGAAAAGCCGCCGTGCGGGCGGGGTGCGTGCCGGGGGCTTTCCGGGGGCGGAGATCATTCTTGCCCAGCTTGCCCAGGGTGTAACCCGTCTGCGCGTGGGCCTGCGGCCCGAAGGCCGGGCCCCGGTGCGCGGTGGCGCCCCCCTTTACACGACCGACAGCTTTGCCGATGGCATCGGGCGCATTACCTCGGGCGGTTTCGGCCCGACGGTGGAAGCCCCGGTGGCCATGGGCTATGTCGCCACGCCGCATGCGGCTGCGGGCACGCGCGTGGTGGCCGAACTGCGTGGCCGCGCGGTGCCCTGCACCGTCAGCGCGCTGCCTTTTGTCCCGGCGGGTTTTAGGCGCTAAGGGTTGACGGGCCTGCTCCCTTTTGGGGTATGCCCGTTTTTTATTGAGTTTTTCGGTAATTTTTCAAAACACGTGCGGGGAGCACATAACGGATGACCGTTTATTATACGAGCGAGCACGAATGGCTGCGGGTCGAGGGCGATACGGCTGTGGTGGGCATTACCCAGCACGCGGCGGACGAGCTGGGCGAACTGGTGTTCGTGGAAGTGCGCCCGGCCGACACGGCGCTGAAAGCAGGCGAGTCCGCCGCCGTGGTCGAATCCGTCAAGGCGGCGTCCGACATCTACGCGCCGGTCGATGGCGTGGTGCTGGAAGGCAACCCCGTCCTGGCCGATGACCCGGCCCGTGTCAGCGCCGACCCCGAGGGCGAAGGCTGGATCTTCACCTTCCGGGTGACGGATGCCTCGCAGTTGTCCTCCCTGATGGATGCCGCCGCCTACAAGGCCCTTCTGGGCTGAGGATTTCAGTGCCGGTCTGGTCCATAAGCCCGGTGTGTTCGTGTTTTGCCTGTTCAGGATAACGCCTTATGTATTCACAAGCTTCCGGCCCCGATCACGGATCGGCACATGGTGTTGACGCCCTGCCCGCTTTCACGGGGCTGAAGGAACAGGCAGGCGCGTTCGCCGCGCGCCATATCGGCCCCACGGCCCAGGACCAGGCCGCCATGCTGCGCGTGGTGGGTGCCGCCTCGCTCGACGAACTGACCGACCAGACCCTGCCGGCCTCCATCCGGGCGCAGCACCCCACCGATATTGGCGAAGGCTGGAGCGAGACCGAGGTACTGGCCCGCCTGCGCGATCTGGCGGGGCAGAACACGGTGCTGACATCGCTGATCGGCCAGGGCTATTACGGTACCATCCTGCCTGCCGTCATTGCGCGCAATATTCTGGAAAACCCCGCCTGGTACACGGCCTATACGCCCTACCAGCCTGAAATCAGCCAGGGCCGGCTGGAAGCGCTGCTGAACTTCCAGACCATGGTGACAGAACTGACCGGGCTGGACATTGCCAATGCCTCCCTGCTGGATGAGGCCACGGCGGCGGCCGAGGGCATGGCCCTGGCGCGGCGTGTGGCAACGTCCAGGGCCACGGCGTTCTTTGTCGATGCCGACTGCCACCCCCAGACCATAGCGGTGCTGAAAACCCGCGCCGAACCCATGGGTTTTACCCTTGTGGTTGGCAACCCCGAAACCGATCTGAAGGAGGATGAGGTTTTTGGCGCCCTCTTCCAGTATCCCGGCACGTCCGGGCGCATCGCGGACCCAAAGGCCGCCATTGCCGCCCTGCATGCGGCCGGTGCCATTGCCGTCATGGCGGCGGACCCGCTGGCCCTGACCCTTCTGGCATCGCCCGGTGAACTGGGGGCCGATATCGCCGTGGGGTCCACCCAGCGCTTTGGCGTGCCCATGGGCTTTGGCGGCCCGCACGCGGCCTATATGGCGGTGCGCGATGCGTACAAGCGCAGCATGCCCGGCCGCCTTGTGGGCGTTTCGGTCGATAGTGCGGGCCGCCCGGCCTATCGTCTGGCGCTGCAAACGCGCGAACAGCATATCCGCCGCGAAAAGGCGACATCGAACATCTGCACCGCCCAGGTGCTGCTGGCCGTGATCGCGGGCATGTATGCCGTCTATCATGGGCCCGACGGGCTCAAGGCCATTGCCCGGCGCGTCCATGGGCTGGGCGTGACACTGGCGGCGGGGCTGCGCGCCCTGGGTGTGGCGGTTGTGGCCCAGCCGTTCTTCGATACGCTGAGCATCGAGGCCGGGGCGGCCGCCCCCGACGTGCTGGCCCGTGCGCGCAAGGCAGGGCTGAACCTGCGTGACGCGGGGGGCGGGCGCATTGGCATCAGCCTGGATGAAACCAGCACCGCCCAGACCGTGCAGGCGGTATGGAGTGCGTTCTGCACCGAACCGGACCGCGTGGCCCAGATGGCCGCCGGCCTGCCCGCCCCGGCCTGCGGCCTGCCTGCGGGGCTTGTGCGGCAATCGGCCTTCATGCGGCAGGCGGTCTTTTCATCCTGCCGGTCGGAAACCGACATGCTGCGCTACCTGCGCCGCCTGTCCGACCAGGACCTGGCGCTGGACCGTACCATGATCCCGCTTGGGTCCTGCACCATGAAGCTGAACGCCACGGTGGAGATGCTGCCCATCACCTGGCCGGGCTTTTGCGACCTGCACCCTTTCGCACCTGCGGACCAGACACGCGGCTACCAGACGCTGCTGGCCGATCTGGAACGCTGGCTGTGCGCGATCAGCGGGTATGACACGGTGTCCTTCCAGCCCAATTCGGGTGCGCAGGGCGAATATGCGGGGCTGCTGGCCATTCGCGCCTATCACCGCGCGCGCGGGCAAAGCGGGCGCACGGTCTGCCTTATTCCCGCATCCGCCCATGGCACCAACCCGGCCTCTGCCCAGATGGCGGGCATGAAGGTGGTGGTGGTCAAATGCGACACGCAGGGCAATATCGACCTTGAAGACATGCGCGCCAAGGTGGCGGCCCACGCGGCGGATCTGGCGGCGGTCATGATCACCTATCCGTCCACCCACGGCGTGTTCGAGGAAAACATGCGCGCCATCTGCGACCTGGTGCATGAAGCCGGGGGGCAGGTCTATGTGGACGGTGCGAACCTGAACGCGCAGGTGGGGCTGGCCCGCCCGGCCGATTACGGTGGGGATGTCAGCCATTTCAACCTGCACAAGACCTTCTGCATTCCCCATGGCGGCGGCGGGCCGGGCATGGGGCCGATTGGCGTGCGCGCGCATCTGGCCCCCTATCTGCCCACCAACCCGGCGGATGCTGCCGCAGGGCTTGCGGTCAGCGCGGCCCCGTTCGGCTCGGCCTCCATCCTGCCGATCTCCTGGGCCTATATCCGCCTGATGGGCGATGCCGGGCTGCGCCGGGCCACACAGGTCGCCATCCTGAACGCCAATTACATTGTCAGCCGGCTGGCGGGTGACTACCCCGTGCTGTATCGCGGCGCGCAGGGGCGGGTGGCGCATGAATGTATCCTGGACCTGCGCCCCATCAAGGACAGCACGGGTGTAAGCGTGGATGACATGGCCAAAAGGCTGGTGGATTATGGCTTCCACGCGCCCACGGTCAGCTTTCCCGTCGCCGGCACGTTCATGATCGAACCCACCGAGTCCGAAGGCAAGGCGGAGCTTGACCGCTTCTGCGATGCCATGCTGGCCATTCGGGAGGAAGTGCGCGCCATCGAACGGGGTGAGGTCACGGCGGAAGGCTCGGTCCTGCGGCACGCGCCCCATACGGGTGCCGCACTGGGTGCCGCCGAATGGGCCCATCCCTATAGCCGCCAGCAGGCGTGCTTCCCGCCCGGCGTGCGCCCGGCCACCAAATACTGGCCGCCTGTGGGCCGGATCGACAACGCCCATGGGGACAAGAACCTGGTCTGCTCCTGCCCCGATATTGCGGAATGGATGGAATAAGCCGCTACTTTCGCGCAAGGTCAGGCACGGCAGGGCGCTGCGACAGGCAGGCCCTGCCGGTGGCCGGTCGTTTGTGCCCCATGGATTATGACCCCGGGGGTTGTGCTCCGTCGGGTAACCGGTCGGGGCACTGAGCGGCTATCCTGCCGGCAGCTTGCCGGGCTGGCCGCCCTTCCGATAGGCCTGTTTCCTGCGCGGGGTTATTGCGGGTCGGCAAACATGGCGTGGTTTTCTTCCAGGCTGCGGGTGACCTGCTCGAAATCCGGCACGCCCGCGCAACTGCTGCGAACACGATAAAGGCAGAGATTGACCCCGCGCTTGCAGACGATCTGCCGGGCGGCGGGGTATAAATAATGGAAATATTCATTCGCCATGATGTGGCTGTAGCGCTGGTCGGCCGGGTCGATCTGGGCGGGGTCCGTCAGCCGGTAAATCGGAATACCGGGCCTGAGCAGCGAATACCCCCCCGTCAGGAACCAGAAGGGCGGGACATCGATAAAAGCAAGACCGCATAAATCCTTCTGGCGCGATGCGATCTGTTCCACGCGAACGATGCTGCTGGAGCGTGCAAGAAAAGGCGCGAAGGAACTACAGAATATAAGGATACAGGTCAGCGCCTCTACTACCAGGCACGGCCTTGTATAGCGGGGAAAGCGATCCAGAATCAGGCACAGGCCGGATGATGCTGCAAAAACAAGGAGCGGTATGGCCGGATAGACGAAGGATATTTCCTTGTGGCCGATCAGGGAGTGGTAAAATACAACGAACAGCGCGGTTGAAATTTCGATCCGCGTGCGTTTCGCGCCGTAAAAGGCCAGAAGGCCGACAGCAATGATCGGCGCACCCCAGCGCAGGGCATAGGCGTACAGGTAATAAAAAAAGACCTGCCTGCCAAAGAATTTCTGCGCCACGTTCTGGTGAATGTTGACGTAGTAATTATGAAAGATCGACTGGAACGGGTAGGACAGGGTCAGCCCGTCGACCACCCCCAGAAGGGCCACGGGGGGCAGAAGCCCGCAGAGCATGCAGGCCAGCGCCTTCGGGCCCGCTTTCCAGCCCATGACCAGGAGCGCGAACGCCACGGCCGGGGCGAACTGAAAGCGTATTGCCGCCGCAAAGCCCAGGAAAAGGCCCGCAACCACGAACAGCAGGGGCGTGTAGCGGCCTGCCTTGCGGGCGCGGCTTAAGGCAATGCCACCCAGTACGACACCGCAGGCCAGGGAATTGCCGCCCATGAATTCGCCCAGCGTGCGAAAACCCGCATTCACGATATCGGGCCACAACGCGCCTGCGATCCCGAACACCCATGCGCCGCGCCGCCCGTCCATGCGCCAGCCCGCCCAGACAAACAGCCCCACAAGCGGGAGGGAGAGGAGCGAAAGCACGCTGCGGATGACCGTAAACCCGCCCGGCAGGCCAAGGTCATGGGCAAGCCTGAGCACGCCTGCGATAAAGCCCGGCACCATCCAGGAGCGAATGCCCGCCTGCCATTCCCAGGCTAAAATCGCATGCCCGAAAGCCAGTTTCGATGCCGGTTCCATATATTGGAACACTTCATCGGCCCGCCACACGCCGGGAAAACCGATGGCGATCCCGATCCGCGCGACAAGGGCCAGGGCAAGGCATGTCAGCAGGGGCGCAAGCAGACCGGCAGGTATCGTTATGCGCGACCGCTTGGCCGGGCGCTGTGTTGGGGCATCCATGAAACTCTACCTATCCAATAATCGTCTGTGGTCTTCTTGCGCGTTATTTAAGAATGTGAAGTTGTTACGACAGTTTTCTGGAATTGACCATTCTCGCTACCAAGCTGCTCCTGTCCGGTAAAGAGGATAGGGGCCCATGATCCGGATCAGTCGCAAGCCCGATCGGGCCGGCACGGTAGTCTTGCAAATATGATGCCACCACTTCCGCGATCCATCCTGTTTTATCGCGGCTTCAGATCCGCATGTCCCACCCACACACGATAGATACGGTCCGGAAGCGGCTAGCGGGCGCGTTCACCATAAAAAAAACCCGGCTCCAATGGGCCGGGTCGACGAATAATGGAGGGCATTGGTAAAATGCCCGCAGGGGAAGGCGGTCTTACTCTTCGCTGCCGAAGGAGACCGCGCCGTCGTTCTGGGGGGCGGCGGCTGTTTCGGCGGCGGCTTCCTGTTCCGCTGCGGCGGGCGTTGCCGTTGCCGGGGCCTGGGCAAGCTGGGTGGCCGTGGCCTTCTTGTCCCACGCGGTCATGACAGTCTGGCGCAGGGACGGGCCCGATCCTTCATGACGGGGGTAGATGAAACCGTAGGTGGGGTAGATCGAGCCGTAATTGCCCGAACCGCTATTCAGCGCCACGCGCACGGCGGACCAGTCATTATTGGGGGAAACGTCGATCACCGCCACGTTGCGGCTGACACCGGCCTGCGCCCAGTGCGACTGGTCGATGGTGATGGTGCGGTTGTCGATCACGTTACGCACGACGGCCACATGGCCCAGCGGCATGCGGCGCGTGCCACGGAAATTCAGCACGCTGCCCGCTTCGGGGGCCTGGCCACGGTCGTAAACGCCCGCGGCGTTGTGCCACCAGTCACGCGCATTGCCACGCAGCATCACATCCGATGCGGTCTTGGCATAGGCCACGCACTGGATCACATGGGCATGATGGCGGGACGAAGCCACGCGAGTGCCCCGATGCGTGCTGCGCGTGGATACGGATGCATGCTGGATTCTGGAATGGCTGCCGGTATGGGCTGCACTATGGTGGATAGCCTGGCCGTGCGCCTTATGGCTGCCCGCATGGGCTGCGGTGGTAAAAACGGAGGCGGAAAGAAATGACAGGACGGCGAGTTTCAGCTTCAGCGTCTTAGACCGTCCATGCCGCATCCCGTCCACCTTTCCTGCGTTTTATGCAAGTCTGACTGCATTCCAAGGACAGGTATAAAGGTTCACGCAGATCAGGCAAGCACTCATTGCGGGGCAAAAGGGAGAATTATCTTTTTGCAAATTTGAGCCGCTTAAAAAATAGAAAATAGGAATTAAATCCTATCATTCTTCACAAATTTGCCCGAATCCGTTTCATTTTAAGGTTTCGGAGGAACAAAATCGTGTTCGGCGGGGTGAAAAAGCCCCCCGCGCCACAGCTCCGGGATTCGGCCTGACTGTGGCATGCATGCCACGATAGCGTGACATATCGGTTCGCACCCGCAACTTGCCCGGGTGGCCCCCACAAAACCGCCATGCAACAACCCAGCCGCCGCACGAAACAGGATCGCATGGCTGATCTGCGTCGTAGGCCAAAATGCATGGGAAAAGGAGGGGAAAAAGCGATGGGAAGGCGGGACAAACCCCGCAAAACACGCGGGCCGTCCGGGTCATGCGCCCGGTGTTACGTTACGGAACCGGTATGACATCCTGCCTGTCGGGTGGGCTGGGGACCGCCCGGCGGGTTCCAGCCCGGCGCGCCATCGAATGGGGCGACGCCTTATGGCGCGTTACCGCCGGACAACGGGCCCGGCGGCAATCGCGGCTGCGGCTTATTTGGTGGTGATAAGCATGATCTCGACCAGCACGCGCGGGTCGGCCAGCACGGCCTGCACGCAGGCGCGGGCGGGGGCCAGGTTTTCGGGCAGCCAGGCTTTCCACAGCGTGTTCAGGATTTCGCGGTCCTTGATGTCCTTCACCCAGATCTGGGCCTGCAGCAGGCGGGTGTTATCCGTGCCGTGCTGTTCCAGCAGGGTGTCGATCTGGTCCAGCACGTCGCGGGTCTGGCCTTCCATGTCCAGTTCCAGGTTGCGGGCCACAAGCCCGGCGGTGAACACGAAGCCATGATATTCCACGGCGGTGGACAGGATGGGGCCGGGATTGGTGCGGAGAATCTTGCTCATGATCGACATCTTTCCTTGCAATAGAATACGCGCCAGCTCTGGCGGCAGGCCCGCATGGCGTGGCCCTAGTTGTTGGACGGCTTGCTCCCGCGGTCAACTCCCCCACTTCCTGCCCGGTCCGGTTTTTTCGCCCCGGCTTCAGGACGGCACCCGCACGCGGGGGCGGGTACTAGCGTGTCGTGTGTCCCGTACCCGCATTCCCCAGCGTCGCATAGGCGGCCAGTCTTTCGGGCGTGTCGAAGTCTTCCAGAACGGCAGGCGGGGTGGGGATCAGGCGCACGGCAGGGCCCAGGGCACGCAGCAGGTCGCGCCCGCCTTTGTCCCCCTGTATTGCCAGCAACTGCTCGAAGCACGCGTGGCTCCAGGCCACGGGGTTACCCGCCCGGCCCCGGCATTGGGGGGCGGTGGCAGGGGCGTTGGTGGCAAGCTGCTCGCGCATCAGCGTGTTCAGCAGGTCGGGGGGAACCAGCGGCATGTCGCCCAGGCAGACAAGAAGGCAGCGAGCCTGCCGTGCCTGCGCGATCCGTACCCCGGCATGCAGGGATTGCGACAGGCCAAGGCGGGCATGCTCCACCACGCTGGTGCCTACCCGGCTGTCATGTTGCGCGCAGGTTGCGGCAAGGGCCACAAGGTCCGGCTGGTCGGGGGGCAGCAGAACCATGATCCCGGCTGCCATGCTGGCCGTTACGGCATCAAGCGTGCGGGCCAGCATGGGGCGGCCTGCACCATCCGGGGCCAGCAGCTTGTGCGCGGGGGCCGTGCGGCTGGAACGGCCCGCCGCCAGCACGATGGCCATTGTGCCGGCCAGTGTTCCAGCCAGTGTTCGGGGCAAGGGTGCAGTCGGGCGGGCCGGTGGGGCTACCATCCGGGCTGGGCGGCCAGGGGGGCGTTGCGGCGCACCGCCACGATTTCCGCCAGAATGGACAGGGCAATTTCCTCCGCCCCCACGGCGCCAATGGCCAATCCGATAGGGCCACGGATGCGGCGCAGGGCCTGTTCGTCAAAGCCCAGTTCGCGCAGGCGTTCCAGCCTGCTGGCCTGTGTCCTGCGCGACCCCAGTGCGCCGATATAAAAGGCCGGGCTGGCCAGGGCTGCCTCCAGCGTGGGGTCATCAAGCTTGGCGTCGTGGGTCAGGGTGGCGATCGCGGTCATGGCGTCCACCTTCAGGGCCTCCAGCGCCTCGGTCGGCCAGTCGGTGATCAGTGTCTGGCCCGGCACCAGGCCCGTAAAGCGCTCCTGCGTGGCCAGGGCTTCACGCGGGTCGATCACCACCGGGGCAAGGCCGGTCAGCGCCGCCATCTGCGCCAGGTGCTGCGCCACATGCACCGCCCCCACGATCAGCAGGCGCGGCGGGGGTGTCAGGGGCTGGACAAACCAGTCCTGCCCGCTGTCATCCGCCGTGGTGGTGGCGCGCCCATCCGCCAGGCAGTGCGCGGCGGCGGCCATGACCGGGGCGGGGCAGGGTTCGGGCGGGGCATCGGCCGTTCGTGTATCGGCCTTGCCCGCCGCCGGGTGCGGTCGCCCTACGGCGGGGGTGGAAGGATGCAGCAGGCAGTGCCGCGTGCCGTCCAGCGTGCGGGCCAGTGCCGTGGACCGCCGGGCCGCCACATCCGCGCAGGCTTCTTCCAGCAGGGACAGCGGCAGCGTGCCGGTCGGGCAGGCGGGGCTGCGGACCGCTTCGACCAATACGTCCAGCTTGCCGCCGCAGGCCAGCCCCACTTCCCACGCGCGGGCACTGCTTACGCCGTAATGGAGCAGCATCGGCGCGGCTCCGGCCAGGATGTCCTGGGCCTGCACCATCACGTCCGATTCCACGCAGCCCCCGCTGACAGAGCCTTCAACCCGGCCATTGCCCGCAATGACCATGCAACTGCCCGCGGGCCGGGGCGAACTGCCCCACGCCCCGGTCACGGTGGCAATGGCCACGGGCTGGCCCTGCCCGATCCAGGCCAAGGCATGATCAAGAGGCGTGGCAGGCAGCAGGTGCCCGGGGGCTGGAAGTGTCATGCATTCACCCTATATCATGCGCAGGCTGTCCCGAAGCCCCGCACCGGCATGGATGCGGGGGATTTGGTCCGGCAACAAGACAATGAGGAACAAAGCTGATGACCGAAGCAAGAGACGGGCTGATTGTTTACGTGGTGGCCGACGGTGGCAAGGCGCGTTTTGTGCATGACGCCGATGGCACCATGCGCGACGTGCAGGATTTCGATACCCGCAGCAAGGGCGAAGGCGATGCGACCCCGGGCAAGATGCCCGCAGGTTCCACCCCGTCAGACCTGCACAAGGACGCGTTCGCCCGAACGGTGGCCGATCGCATGAACGACCTGGTCGCCCATGACACTGCGCAGGTCGCAGGTTTCGTTCTGGCCGCCCCCGCCCCCGTCCTGCACGAAATCCGCACGCATCTGAGCAAGCCCGCCGCCGCCAAGGTGATCACGGCCCTGCCCAAGGACCTGACCAATGTTCCCGCCCACGACCTGCGCGGGCATTTCGATATCCCGGCCACCGGCTGGGTGCTGCCCGGCTAAAAACCCCTTGGCCCGTTCGTAGAATGCAAAACTGCCAGATCGTTCGGTCTGGCGGTTTTTTTTATGTGTTTCTGTGCCATGCTGGCAGGGCCGGCCCCCGTTTGGCCTGCGCCAAGGCCCCTTCGCGTGGCAAAAGGAGAATGCCCCATGCCTGTCGCCTATCCTGGCATGCAGATCAACGTCATTCCTGTCACGCCGTTTCGGCAGAACTGCTCCGTTTTATGGGACCCCACGACGCGCGCCGCCCTGGTGGTGGACCCCGGGGGCGATGCCGACGTGCTGCTGGCTTTCATTACCCGCCACAACCTGACGGTGGAGGCCATTCTGCTGACCCACGGCCATCTCGACCACGCAGGCGGCGTTGCCCCCCTGTGCCGCGGGCTGGAGGGCGTGCAACCCAACCGCCCGGTCGTGATCGGCCCGGATGAGCACGATGCGTTCCTGCTGTCCTCCATTACCGAACAGGCGCGGCATTTCGGCCTTTCGGGGCTGGAGAACGCCTCGGTCGACCGCTTCACGCGTGAAGGCGATGTGCTGAACTATGCCGGGCGCAGCCTGCGGGTGCTGCATGTGCCGGGCCATACGCCGGGCCACGTGGTGTTCGTGGACGATCAGGCCCGTTTCGCCTTCGTGGGGGATGTGCTGTTCCAGGGCAGCGTGGGGCGGACGGATTTCCCCTATGGCGACGGCCCGCTGCTGATCCGGTCCATCAAGGACAAACTTCTGCCGTTGCTTGATACGCCCGGCGGTGACATCACCTTTGTGCCGGGGCATGGCGGCCTGTCCACGCTGGCGACAGAGCGGGCAAGCAACCCGTTTCTGCAAGGCTGAGGCCCGATGGTGCCAATGAATGAGGAGAACAAAGCAACGTGAAGCATAAACTGTTCGTGGCCGTCCTGGCGGCCCTTATGGCGCAGGCGGCCGCCCCCCTTCTGCCCGCCCTGGCGGACGATACGGGGGAACCTACCCAGGCGCAGCCCACCCTGCCGCAGGAAAAACTGAGCATTACGTCAGCTTCCGGCCCGCATGCTTTTACCGTCGAACTGGCCCGGACCCCGCGCCAGCAGCAGGTGGGGGAAATGTTCCGCACCCAGATGCCCGAAAACACAGGCATGCTGTTCGTATGGTCCATCCCGCGTGAGAGCGATATGTGGATGGAAAACACGCTCATCCCGCTCGATATCGTGTTTATCGGCACCGACCACCGCATCCACGCGATCGAGGAAAACGCCGTTCCCCGCAGCCTGGCCCAGATCAGCAGCCAGGGGCCCGTGCTGGCCACGCTGGAACTGGCGGGTGGGGTTGCGGCCAAGCTGGGCCTGACCGTGGGCGACAAGGTGGACTCCCCCTCCCTGAACGCCCCCTCTCCGGGGGCTGCCGCCCCGAGCACGAAACCCTGAAGCAAAAAAGCCTGACGCCACGGGGCGTCTGCGCTAGAGAGGCGGCATGGTATTGGCGGGCGGGGCCATGGTGCCCCGCATGATGGGGCAGCGATCTTGACTGTGTTGGTAACCGGCGCCGCCGGATTTGTGGGGTTTCACGTCGCGCGTGCCTTGCTCGAACGTGGGGAACGGGTGATCGGGGTCGATGACCTGAACAGCTATTACACCCCCGCCCTCAAACAGGCGCGCCTGGCCCGGCTTGCAGGCCACAAGGCGTTTTCCTTCCATTGCTTCGACCTGAGCGATCCCGCCAATCTGGCCGAGCTGGCCGTAAAAGAGCCCGATATCCAAGGCATTTTTCATCTGGCGGCGCAGGCGGGGGTGCGGTACTCCCTCAAGGATCCCTACGTCTTCGCCAACGTCAATGTGCGCGGCCATGTCGCGATGCTGGAATTTGCCCGCCGCCTCAAGCGGCTCGACCATCTGGTCTATGCGTCCTCCTCCTCCGTCTATGGCCGCAACACCAAGCTGCCGTTCATGGAAACCGATCCGGTCGACCAGCCCGGTTCGTTCTATGCCGTCACCAAGCGCAGTGCCGAACTGACTTCCTCCACCTATAGCTACCTTTATGGCCTGCCACAGACGGGGTTGCGGTTTTTCACCATCTACGGGCCGTGGGGCCGGCCCGACATGGCCTATTACACATTTGCCCGGGCCATCATGCGGGGCCAGCCCGTCACGCTGTACGAAGGCCACGCCCTGGCTCGGGACTTCACCTATATCGACGATGTCGTCCGCGCCGTGCTGGCGGTGTACGACACCCCGCCCCAGGCGGGCCAGGCAAGGCTGCTCAATATCGGCAATGACCGGCCCGAACCCGTGCGGCACCTGGTGGAACTGCTCGAACACGCCCTCCAGCGCCGCGCGCAGATCACCCTCCAACCGC
>NZ_JAFVMH010000006.1 GCF_017377735.1 Acetobacter garciniae | reverse complement strand
GCGATGGAGTTCGCGCTCGGCTTCGCGCCTCGCGCCGCGATTGTTATCGTTTCCAATGATATGCAATGAAATAGCCACTTCCCGCATCTCACGGTTAGTCGCCGCAACCCGGCGGAACAGCGGCATGGCATCACGCTTGTGTCCTTCGCGCAGCATTACCAAAGCTCGGAGGAAAGTAGTCTCTACTGCGCCCTCGGGGATGACATGATTACGCTCCTGCTCTGCCGCCAGCTTCGCGCCAAGCCATTGAGCGCCATTGAATGGTCCCCTTGATGCTGCGCTATAATGTTCAAGCGCGGCCTGAACTGCGCCTGTTCCGGCGAAATGATAGGCCTGTCCGGCCTCGGTAAACAGGTAAGAGGGTATCTCTGTACCTGCCCGCTGCCGATTTGCCTCGACCTGCCCGAGCGCGAGCAGATCCTTATGAATCTCCTCGCCTGTGGCTTTAGGCAGAAGTCTCTTCTTTCCGACAAGCTCTTCTCTCAGCGCCGGCAAGAGGTTCCATTCACTGTTTCGAGGCTCGGTCAGGCCGGAATACTTAAAACCCGCAATAAACTTTTCAGCGCTTAGACCTGGAACAGGAACCTTCTGGTAGATGGCAAGCGCCACGGCATCGGTCAGACTCTCGGCGCAGGCGAGTGCAGCAAGCGTCGTCGCTGTTCCCTCCGGCGTTCCATCGAGAAAGGAGGATAGGCGGCTCAAGCCTCCCCCCTGTCTGACCTGGCTTGCAGCCTCCAGAACAGCTTTGCGAGTCCTTCCTGGACGGCCAGAACCGAGTGGCCGTGGCTGGAGATTATGCCGTCTGCGGCCACACCCACTTCCTCCCGCATGTATCCGGCCTCTTCGAACAGACCAAGAATGTCATCATACACACAGTTCTCTCTGACCTCGTCACCTTCGATTGCCGTCGGCAGTGTCAGGCGCAAGCTTGGAGGCGGCGCATCAGCATGCGGACGATTGCCACATTTCGGGCCAACAAAATAAATGAGAAGCAGGCTTTGGCCGCCCGCCCTTTCTAGTCCGGCATACCAGAACTGCTTCCAGAACCTCGCCTGTTCGCCCTGCGTCATATCGTTCACGACCACCATGAAATGGCCACCGTCATTCACAAAGCGGCGCACCCCATCACAGACGGCCTCTATTCTTTTTCCTTGGGCGTAAGGCGATTGGTCGAATCCGTTTACAATCGTCAGCCCAGCTACGCTGATTGTAAGATCACCGCTCGCGCTGTTTTGTGACAAAACGTTTCCATCATAGGGCGCAACCTTGGGAAAATCGACAACAACCCCTCCTTCGCCCAGCTTCCTCGCGAATGCGTTGATCTGGTCGTCGACCGTATATGTCGTGCTCCATGCGTCATCTATGCGGAGTGACAGGCAACTCCCATTGCCAGGTGCCCGAAAATCTTCCTTCAGAATATGATTGAATTTTGAGGGAGCTGCATCCTCTGAGGTGAAATTGATCTGAACAACCCCTCCTTTTCCTTCGAGAAAGGGACGCAATCTCTTGAACTCGGACTCCCAATCGACACGAAAGACATTTGCCGCCGGAAACATCAAAACTTGCTGTCCGAAATATTAATCTTGACTTTACCTTCAGCCTTGTTTTCGGCAAGAACGGCCCCTTGGCTGCCAGTCGCGTCTACGTTATTTGCGATGATCTCCATATCTTCCCCGGCGTTATTCCCAGTGAGAATCTGCCGTGCTTTTTCGGAAGAATCCGGCTTGGCTCGCCTGAGCAGGTGGGCAATTACACCAGCACCAATAAGCACCGCCACAGCGGAGGCCCACTTCCACGGCGGCGCTAATCCCAACAGATAGGGTTCCAGTAGGGCAAAAAGGAATGCTGACGCCAGTCCGATAAGTAAGTCAGCAATAACACTCATTCTATTGTCTTTGGCATTTAAAAGGTAAAATACATATCTTTCCTTTTGCTACAAAATCGCAAGTCCTGTCAATATCGCGTCCTCCGTTGAATTTCCGTCGGATATTGTGCCGTTGCGTATCTGGCAAGCCTGTTTGACCAGCACCTAGGCGGACAGTGGCCGTCACACGCAGTTTAATGAACGGCAGAAAACATCGTCTAGCCGCTCCAAACCGGACATTCCGCTTCCCCCCCCTTAACTGCTTGTCGGAAACAGAGCAGACAGGCAGAAACGCCTGCATGCTGGTCATCAAGGAAAGCATTACTAGTTCCGAAAAGCGGACGGTGTGCGGTAGTCTATCACTTGCTGCAGCACATGCCGTCCAGCAACACATCCAGCGCGGCCGGAACCGGCGCTGATCCGACCTTATCTTCAAGCAACTGGTTACTGATCGCCAGCATGGCCAGTCCGTGCACCTGCGCCCAGCTTGCCGCCGCCAGGGCGCTGACGGCAACCGGCCGGAAGCTTTTATCGCGTTGTCCCCTTTCCAGAAGACCCAGAAGAATCCCGTAGGTACTCATGGCCGCGTCATGGAGTTGCGGATCTATCGTCTTGTCGGCATCGGAACTGAACATCAGGCGATAAAGACCGGGGTTTTGACAGGCAAACCCGATACAGGCCTGCGCCGTAGCCATGAATTGCGCGCGCGTGGAAGGAAGATCCGGGCACATGGCCTCGGTCATGCTCTCCCCAAGCCTGACGAAACCAATCCGGGCCAGTTCCCGAAGCAACTCCTCCCTGTCGCGGAAATGCTTGTAAGGGGCAGCGTGACTGACCCCCGTGCGTCGCGCCACTTCCCGCAGGGTGAAGGTCCAGTTCTGGTCCGCGGCCAGCATGGCAAGTGCTGTGCGGGTCAGGGCGCGGCGCAGGTCACCATGATGGTAGGGGCGGTCCTTGGTTTCACTCATTCGTGAGGTCCATGTTTACAGAAGAAACTTTTATTGACGCCAGATCGTCATACTCCATATTCTGCCAGCACAAGTTTCTTCTGTAAACATGGAGGCTGCAATGCCCGATGTTACGCCTGCCGACCTGCACCATATTCTTGACCGCCAGCGCGCCGCGTTCCTGCATGCCGGACCACCCGGTCTGAAACAGCGGCGGGCCGATCTGCGTCTCCTGAAAGCGGAAATCCTGAAACGGCGCATCGATATCGTACGTGCCCTGAAAACGGATTTCGGCCAGCGGTCGGAGCGGGAAAGTGCGATTGTGGAACTGATCCCGCTGGTGCAGTCGATCAATTACATGATCGCGCATGTGGGATGCTGGATGAAACCGGAACGTCGCCACGTATCGGCCTATTTCCAGTGCGGTCGCGCCTGGGTGGTCCGGCAACCGGTGGGCGTTGTGGGCATCATCGCTCCGTGGAATTACCCGCTCTCCCTCGCCCTTGTACCACTCGCGACGGCCATTGCCGCTGGCAACCGGGCCATGCTCAAACCATCAGAATTCACACCCGCCACATCAGCGATGATTGGCGAGATCGTTCAGGCCATCTTTCCGCCAGAACAGGTTTCTGTCGTGACCGGTGGTGGCGAGGTAGGGGCCGCGTTCTCAGCCCTGCCGTTCGATCATATCCTGTTCACCGGCAGTACGGCGGTGGGAAAAAAGGTGGCGGAGGCGGCGGCACGCAATCTCACCCCCGTCACACTCGAACTGGGCGGCAAGTCTCCCGTGGTGATCGAACCCGGCTTTTCCATGCGGCGGGTGGCGGACCGTGTGGCGTTCGGCAAGCTGACCAATGCCGGGCAGACCTGCATCGCGCCGGATTATGTGCTGGTTCATGAAAACGACAGGGAAGCGTTTGCCACGGCTTATCAGGCGGCCGTGAAAAAGCTGCATCCGGGCGGTTATGTGGCGTCTTCCGATTATACGGCCATCCTCAACCAGCATCACTATGAGCGGCTGAACGGTCTGATCCGTGATGCTGAGGAGCATGGCGCGCAGGTCATCCGGATGGGCAGCGATTCAGCCGCCAGCCATGTCCTTGCGCCGGTTCTCATCCTGAACGTCAAACCTGAAATGGCGGTCATGCAGGAGGAAATTTTCGGGCCTGTGCTGCCTGTGCTGACCTACGGGAACCTTGATGAAGCAATTGCCTTCATCAATGCCCGTCCCCGCCCTCTGGCCCTGTATTATTTTGGCGACAACCGTGCTGACCGCGACAGGCTTCTGAAGCGCACGGTTTCGGGAAACGTGACGATCAACGGCACATTGATGCATTATGTGCAGGACGATCTGCCCTTTGGCGGCGTGGGGGACAGCGGCATCGGGGCGTATCATGGAAAGGAAGGCTTCATGGCGCTCACCCATGCCCGTGGCGTGTACCGACAGGGGCGTTTCAATGCGGCAACGCTGCTTAAGCCGCCGTTTGGCAAGTTCACCGACACCATCACAAATCTGCTCCTGCGATGACAACGCGCGTTCTGCTTGTCGGGGGCACCGGCCTTATCGGGCGTCTCGTCGATGCGGACCTCGCCATGCGGCCCGATATTGTTGTGACCAGCCTGACGCGTCGGACCTCATCCGGCTCCGATCATGTCATTGATTTCGAGTACCTGTGCGCGGCACCCGAAACGACGTTGCGGGCTGTGGCCCCAACTGGCGCTGACGTGGCAATTTCCTGCCTGGGCACGACATTGCGTGCCGCAGGATCGCAGGCGGCGATGTTTCGCGTCGATCACGACTACGTCCTCGCTTTCGCCACAGCGGCACATGCGTCTGGCGCGCGCCAGTTCATTCTCGTATCCTCCGTAGGCGCGGGCGGTCCCGGTTTTTACCTCAGGACCAAGGGCGTGATCGAGCGCGACATCCGGGCGCTCGGTTTCAGCCGTGTGGACATCCTGCGCCCCGGAATGCTGCTGGGCCACCGTGCACAGGCACGCCCGATGGAGGCGATCGGTCAGCGCCTGGCGACGGCACTGGCACCGCTCATGGTTGGCAGACTTGCCAGATATGGCGCGATTGATGCGAAAACCGTCGCGAAGGCGATTGTCGGGCTCGTGGGGCAGGCGGCAGACGGATGCCAGACATATGACAATGCGGACCTGTGTCGCATCGCCAGTCAAACTGCCCGTTCACGAGATTATCCAGGTGGGAACAGCGGGATCACGAATTAAGCAGACAGGCAGCACTCGCCTTCCCATCCGACGTCGGGAACACACATGCGATGTGCAAAGCGGATAAACTCGTGGCGCGTGCGTCTTTACGATACCGACGAGCGCGAACCCGCGATGAGAATGTCGACGAGGCGCTTCGCACTGTTCTCCCAGCCGGGACCGGCGGAAAAATTCGAAACGCCCGCCAGAGCACGAAGCAGATCCAGGGGCTCGATATCGGCGCGTAAGTCACCGGATGCGATGGCAGCGGAGACAAGGCTGTTGACCGCGGCTTTGAGAATATCGCCGGAATGCGCGTAGAGAGCCCCCGTCCCCCCGACAAGCCCGTTGAGCGCAGGGGCGATGACCTGCTTGGCGGCGATGTAATCCACGAACAGACGCATCCATGCGCGCAGCGCCTCCACCGGCGGATGTTGCGCGGCCAGAACCGGGGCCGCTTCGGCAAGGCGGTCCAGTTCAGCGCGATAGACCGCCTCGATCAGAGCATCACGACTGGGAAAGTGACGATAGAGCGTGCCAATGCCCACACCCGCGCGCCGTGCGACTTCATCCAACGGAATGTCCACTTCGCCCATCGTAAACGCGGTTTTGGCCACTTCCAGAAGATGCTCCCTGTTGCGCCGTCCGTCGCTGCGCGGTCGGCGGCGAGGCTTTTTCACGTCAGTCACCTTTCCTCCCCTTGTTAAACGGAGTAATCCTCCGTATATATAAAACGGAGCGATACTCCACATAAGACATCCAATGCCGTTTCGGCAAGGAACGGATGCACCATTTCAGGGAGGTCCACCCATGACTCAGATTTTTGACGCAACCTCGACGACTGACGATGTTCTCTCCGGCGTGTCTCTGACGGGCAAGCGCGTTCTCGTGACCGGCGTTTCCGCCGGATTGGGTGTTGAAACGGCCCGGGCGCTGGCGGCTCATGGCGCGCATGTCGTGGGTGCGGTGCGCGATCTTGCAAAAGCGGAGCGCGCCACCGATCAGGTCCGCGCAGCCGCGGCGCAAGGAGGCGGTGCGTTCGAACTCACCGCGCTGGACCTTGCGGACCTGGCGAGCGTGCGCGCCTGCGCCGACCGTCTGAACGCACAAGGCGCGCCCTTCGACCTGGTTATTGCCAATGCGGGCGTGATGGCGACGCCGTTCGGGCATACGAAAGACGGGTTCGAGACGCAGTTCGGCACCAACCACCTAGGACATTTCGTCCTGGTCAACCGGATTGCCGGACTGCTGCGTGAAGGCGCGCGGCTGGTCAACGTGTCTTCGGCCGGACATCGCTTTGCCGACGTTGATCTGGATGATCCGAATTTCGAACATACGCCTTACGCACCGTTCGTGGCCTATGGGCGCTCAAAGACCGCCAACATTCTCTTCGCCGTCGCATTCGACGCGCGGCATCGATCACGCGGCGTGCGGGCGACGGCGGTTCACCCCGGCGGGATCATGACGGAACTGGTGCGGCACATGGCGCCTGGTGAGATCGAAGCCATGGTGAGCCAGATCAACGACCAGGCCGTTGCCGAGGGGCAGAAGCCCTTCCAGTTCAAGAGCATCCCGCAGGGTGCTGCAACCGCGGTATGGGCCGGCGTCGTGGCTGAAGCCGATCCGGTGGGCGCCCATTACTGCGAGGATTGCCACGTCAGCGATGTGATCCCGGACGGCCAGTCGATCGGTCTGGGCAGTGCGGGCGTACGCGCCTATGCTCTTGATCCCGCACGTGCCCAGGCCCTGTGGGCAAAGAGCGAGGAGATGGTCGGGGAACGCTTCGCCTGACGCGTTCGCGCGACCAATACTTCGGCACGGCCACTCTTACGGCTGTGCCGTGACGCTGACGGTTCCACCTATCCATGAGGGTGTCCATACTCGTGCGCATTATCGTATTCGGCCTGCTCCTGTCGATCGTGATCCTGAACTGGTTATGGCCGCTCCCTCTTCCGGGCGCCGTGAAACTCCTGGTGGCCGCCTTCGTCATCGTGGCGTCGCAGTACCAGTTCTGGAGCAGGCTTTCCTCCGGATCGGTGTTCGCGCCGGAATTCCCGAAACCGCTCATCATCCTGTTCAACTGGGCAGTCGGGACGATCCTGTTTCTCACGCTGCTTCAGCTCGCGCTCGATCTTGGCGCGCTGGTGGTCGCGTTGGTCGCATGGCAGCCGGTTCATATCGGCACCGAAGCCCGTGTCGCGGTGGCGGGGCTGGCCGGGGTGCTCGCGGCCATCGGCGTCACCAATGCGCTGCGGGTACCCCGTGTCAGGGACGTGACCGTCGCCATACGCGGATTATCCCCGCTGTTCGATGGATACCGACTGCTCCAGTTGAGTGATCTGCATATCTCGCGGCTCTTCTCTGCAGGATGGGCCGCTCGTGTCGTGGCGCGAGCCAACGCGGCGGGTGCCGATCTGATCGTCGTGACGGGGGATTTCATCGACGGGTCGGTGGAGATGCGCCGCGCCGATATCGCACCGCTTGCGGGGCTGCGCGCGCCTGACGGCGTAATGGCCGCTCCGGGCAACCATGAATATTTCTTCGATTATGCGGACTGGATGCGCCACCTGTCGGCACTGGGTTTCGATGTGCTGGAAAACCAGCACAGGATCATCACGCGCGGCGCGGCCCATCTGGTGATCGCGGGCGTGACGGATCGCTCGGCACGCAGACACGGTCAGGTCGCACCGGATCTTGACGCCGCGTTGGCGGACTGCCCAGCCGGTGCCGCGGTTGTTCTGCTCGATCATCAACCGGGTGACGCCCGGGCCGCGGCGGCTCGGGGCGTGGCGCTTCAGCTCTCGGGTCATACGCATGGCGGGATGATCCGCGGCCTCGATCATCTCGTCGCGCGGGGCAATAACGGCTTCGTCTCCGGACGCTACCAGGTGGGCGGCATGACGCTGTATGTCAGCAACGGCACAGGTCTATGGCCCGGCTTCGCGTTGCGCCTGGGCGTGCCAGCCGAAATCACGCGGTTTCATCTGCGGGCCGGATAGGGGGCGAGGGCGGAGCACAATTTCTTCCCGGCCCCCGACCCTTTCTGGGAAGGGGGCTATTCTCATTCTGCAGGCAGATCGGAAACGCAGGGCTGCACGAGATATCGAAATTACAATTATTAAAAAAGAACATAATGGGATGACTTACTATGTCCATACCGTTAAATTGTACTGATCATGAGTATCATGAAATGTTTCCGCGCTTGGGTAATCTCGGCACAGGCCCGTTCGGCGAAGACGCCGATACTTTTGGAGATACCCTAGCGGAAGTCATTCAGGATGAGCCGCAGACTCGTGGTCTTCCGTTCAAAATAGAAACGATCCAGGAATTAAGAACTTTACTTGCCGGCAGTGATGAAGAAATCGACCGTGTAACTCGGGCTTTGATTCGTATAGATCCCACGGCGGATGTTGAAGAACCACCCAACTGGGGACGATTTCCAAGCTTGCGGGCATTCTGGTCCGCTGTCCTGCACGTTTTTGAAAATGACCCCGAGGTGCAGGCGGGAAGAGAGATTGACCCCAACGCGTAGGGGCAGGTCGTTCGCCAATACGGATATCTGTTTTCATGCGCTGGCGTTCCTGAAGCGGGCTTTCCGCTATTCCGCCGAAACTGTCTGTCGGCATGACGGAAAGGGAGCGGCAGGCGACAGGCGTCCCCATTTCGGTCGTTTTAAAGTATTGTATCAGTGTCGGTTCGCAGATGCTTTTCTGACCTGATAAGCAAAGGTTTGGATAGAGATAAGATACTGCATATGCTGCGGTGACGCATAATCTTATTCATGAAATCTGGATGGACCCAGATAAAAATGGCCAGATGCTTCCGGGTCTCTGTCTTGCGGGACCAAGGGACATAGCCACGTAGTATATTTTTATTACAGCCGAGCAGATTGGAATGCCGAGAAACAATTTTTTTTGAATTACGGACTTGCTGCTTTCCCTATCCAGAACTGCTGAGGATACGTAGGAATACTCATGGAAAAAGAGCCGTCTCCATTAAAGGGGAAGGCTCTTTTGTATCGGGCGACTTGAGGGCAGGCCCACGCCGGTGGGCCATACCGAGGTTTTGGTCAGTTTTTTGCCCATTGTGGGTGGTGCGGCAGGTCGATATCGCGGCCCTTTAGCATCATGTCCCAATAGACACGGGGGAAAACCGTGGTTTTCAGGAACCAGGCGAAGCGGCTGGGCTTGCGCTGGTCGTAGGGGAAGCTGGGGGCGGGTTTGCCGCCGTACAGGAATTCCGCCAGCACGATCTTGCCGTATCCGACCGTAAGCGGGCATGCACCATAGCCGTCATACGTGCCGGACAGGGGCTTGCCATCCAGCGAGGCCAGGAGATTGGCCGTGACCACCGGCGTCTGCGCGCGGGCGGCGGCCATGGTCTTGGCGTTGGTGGTGTTCATGACATCGCCCGCGCCGAAAATGAACGGATAGCGCGTGTGCTGTAGCGTGGCGGGGTTGACTTCCAGCCAGCCACCGGCATCGGCCAGCGGGCTTTTCTTGATGAAATCGGGCGCACTTTGCGGCGGCGTGACATGCAGCATGTCGAATGTCCGCACCTCGTGCGTGACGGTGCCGTCGGGCGCTGTCACCGCGAAGGTGGCCTTGCGTTCGGGGCCGTTCACGGCAATCAGGTTGTGCTTGTAGCGCAGGTTGATGCCGTAATAATCCACCGCTTCCTGCAAGGACGGGCGGAAATAGGCAACGCCGAACAGCGCATCGCCTGCAAGGCAGAAATCCACATGGGTGCGGTTGAGCGTGCCCTGCTTGCGCCAGTAATCGGCGGCCAGATAGGCGATTTTCTGCGGGGCACCAGCGCATTTGATCGGCATGGGCGGCTGGGTGAACAGGGCCGTGCCGCCCGATACGGACTGAATGCAGGTCCAGGTATATTCCACCGTGTCCTTGGAATAGTTGGAGCACACGCCGTTGCGGCCCAGCGTTTCCTTCAGCCCTTCAATCTTGTCCCAGTCCAGTTGCAGGCCCGGGCAGACCACCAGCCGGTTATAGGCGATCACACGCCCGTCTTCCAGCGTCAGGGTATTGTCGTCGGGCTGGAAGCTGGCGGCGGCCGCGCGCAGCCATGTGCAGCCGGTGGGAATAACCCCGCCTTCCTGCTCCAGCGTGGAGCGCAGCTTCATGGCCCCGGCCCCCACCAGCGTCCAGCCCGGCTGGTAGGCATGGGTTGTGGCGGGTTCGATAATGGCGATGTCGAGCGATGGGCGTTCCCGCTTGAGGCGGGCGGCAACGGCAATCCCTGCTGAACCGCCCCCCACGATCACGACGGTAAACCGCAGATCGGGGGTCGCGCTGTCTTGTGTCTGGGTCATGGAGTATCTCCCTTTCCTGTCACGACGTTGTGCGCATTATCCTCAATATAAACAATTAAATAAAGTATTTAATTGTCTGCGTGGCATGTGCTGGGGGCAGGTCAGTCCCTGGGGCGGTCCCCATTCAGTCTTTCAGCCAGACCTCGACCGGGCCGGTCAGCTTCATGGTCAGCGGGTTGCCACGGCGGTCGACGGTCTTGCCCACCGCCACGCGCACCCAGCCTTCGCTGACGCAGTATTCTTCCACATTGGTTTTTTCCACGCCCTTGAAACGCACGCCAATGCCGCGCGACAGCAGGGCTTCGTTGTAAAAGGGGCTTTCGGGGTTAACGGACAGGCGGTCGGGCAGGGTATCGTCGGACATTTCGGTTCTCCTGTAGTGCCGGGCCGTATCCGTGCCCGGCTTCCTGGCCAGTCTCTTAGAATCTTTTGGCACGAAAGGCCATGTGGCGCGCGATCATGCGCCTAGCGGGGCTTGCAGGTGCTTTCGCGCCCGGGGCGGGGGCCGGGCAGGCGGCGGCGCAACGCGGCCCAGCCCCGCCGGGTTCGGGCGGAAAGCCGGTGCATGAGCACATAGACAGCCGGGGTGGAATACAGGGTCAGCAACTGGCTTGTCGCAAGGCCGCCCAGAATGGCAATGCCCAGCGGCAGGCGCAGTTCCGCCCCGTAGCCCCGGCCGAAAATAATGGGGGCGGCCCCGAAGGCGGCGGCCAGCGTGGTCATCAGGATAGGGCGAAAGCGCGTCAGGCAGGCGCTGCGGATGGCCTGGGTGGGCGAAAGGTTCTGCCCGCGTTCGACATCGAGCGCGAAATCGACCATCAGGATGGCGTTTTTCTTGACGATCCCCACCAGCAGGATCACCGCGATCATGGAGATCAGCGAAAAGGCCTGCCCGCACAGCCACAGCGTGAAAATGGCCCCCACGGCGGCCGAGGGCAGGGTGGACAGAATGGTTAAGGGCTGGACGTAACTTTCATACAGCATGCCCAGCGTCACATACATGGTCACGATCGCCAGCACGAACACCAGCAGTTCATTGACCAGGTCCTTGTGCAGGTCTCCCGCCTCGCCCGAAAACTTGCCGCGAATGCTCTCGGGCGCGTGCAGGTCGGCCAGGGCCTGGGTAATGGCGCGTTCGGCATCCCCCAGCGCCGCGCCCTTGGCCAGGTCGAAAGATATGGCCGCGGATATGGACCCGTCCTCATGGCTGACCTCAAGCGGGGCGGGCGTTGTCGCCAGATGCACCAGCGTGCTGAGCGGGACCATGGTTTCCGTGCTGGCGGAAACGGCAGACCCGTTGGAAGCCCCGTTGCCCCCACCCGCCAGCCTGTTGGCCGTGGCGTTGCGGAAGGACTGCTCGTTCAGGCTCGCGACACTGGAGGTACTGGTCTGCGTGCCGTCGCGCACGCGGATGGTGTTCGACGCCGCAGCCCCCGACGCCGTGCCCCCGGCGGTGGAAACCCGCAGGGTCTGCAGCGCCTGGGGCGTGTCGCGGAACGGCAGGGCCACCGACATGGTGACGTAATAGGTGGTGAAGGGCGTGGAAATGGTCGAGGCCACCCGCTGGCCATAGGCATCGTAGACCGAATTGCCGATCAACTGTGGGGTTATCAGGAAGCGCGCGGCCATGTCGCGGGCGATCTGCACATGCAGGGCGGTGGAGCCCCCGCTCAGATGGCTGCTGACCCCGCTCAGCACCGGGCTTGTGCGCAGGGCCTCGGTTATGCGGGGCACCCAGGTTTCGATCTCTCCATCCCGATCGCTGGTGAACACATAGCTGTACGTGCCTTCATGCTGTCTCTGCCCGCCGCCGTTGATATCCCCCGCGTTCGAAAGGCTGACATCCAGCCCCGCAATGCCCGACACGCGCTGGCCGATGCGCGCGGCAATGCTTTCGGGGGTGGCGGTGCGGTCGGCCTTGTCCTTCAACTGCGCGAAAATCTCGGCCTCGTTGGCGGTTTCCTCCCCCGTAAAGCCGATGACGTCGGCCACGTCCGGATCGGTCATGGCGGCCTGGATCACCGCGCGCGTCTTGTGCGCCATCACGCTGAAGGAGGTCGTCTGGTCCGTGCGCAGGGCACCCTGGACCAGGGCGATATCCTCGGCGGGCAGGACCTCCTTGGGCATGATGACCAGCAGCCCGATGGTGGCGGTAACGCTCAGCGGCAGGGATGTCACCATCAGCCACGGGCGGCGCAGGCTCCAGTCCAGCGTGCGGGCATAAATGGTCACCGCGCGGGCCAGCAGCCAGTCCGTGCCGTCGGCCAGCCAGTGCGCGGCACGCACGAACGGGTTGGTGGACGGCGTGGGCGGCGCATCGTGGTGGGCATGTACGCTCAGCAGGCGTGCGCACATCATGGGGGTGAGCGATATGGCTAGGAAAAACGAGAGCGAGACCGCAATGCTCAGCGTCATGGCGAATTCGAAGAACACCTTGCCCGGCACCCCGCCCATCAGCAGCATGGGCAGGAAGACCGCGATCAGCGATATGGTGATGGACAGGATGGTAAAGGTGATTTCGCGTGCGCCAAGCAGCGTGGCCTCCATCCGATCCATGCCGCCTTCCATGTGGCGGGCAATGTTTTCCACCACCACGATGGCGTCATCCACCACAAAGCCGGTGGCGATGGTCAGCGCCAGCAGGGAAAGCGTGTCCAGCGAAAACCCCATCATCCCCATGATGGCGACCGACCCGGCGAGAGAGACAGGCACGGTCACGGCGGGGATGAAGGTCGAACGCCAGCTTCGCAGAAAGGCTAGCACCACCACGACCACCAGCAGGACCGAGACAAGCAGCGTCTCCTGCGTGTCGGCCAGGGCCCCGCGAATGGAAATGGAACGGTCCGACACCAGCGTGAAGCTGACATCGGCAGGCAGGGTGTTGCGCAACTGGGCCGCGCGCGCGCGTATGGCGTCCGTCACCTCGATCACGTTGCTGCCGGGCTGGGCGCGGATAATGGCCAGCACTGCGGGCTTGTCGTTCAGCCACCCGGCCTTGCGTTCGTTCTGCGGGCCGGTGCGCACCTGCGCCACGCTGGCAAGCCGCACGGGCCTGTTGTCGCGATAGGCAATGACAAGGTTGCGGTACTGTTCGGGCGTGCGTGCCTGATCGTTGGTCTGCAGAACCATGCGCTGGCCGCCGGAATCGATGAACCCCTTGGGCGTATTGGCGTTGGCCGAAGCCAGGGCGGAGCGGATATCTTCGAACCCGATGCCGAAATGGTAGAGAAGATGGGGGTTCATTTCCACCTGCACGGCGGGCTTGTCCGACCCCACGACTTCCACCCAGCCAACACCCTTCACCCCGGCCAGTTGCGGCTTGAGCTGGGTCTCGGCCAGGTCGCGCAGCACGTAGGGCGGCCGCAGGGGCGATGTCAGGGCCGCTACCATGACCGGGCTGTCGGCCGGATTGGCCTTGTAGTATTGCGGCGGCATCAGCAGCGTCGTGGGCATGTCGGCACGGGCGGCGCGCAGCCCGGCCTCCACATCGCGCGCGGCCCCGTTGATATCGCGCGCGTTATCGAAGAACAGCAGGATGAAGACGCTCGAATCCGTGGTGGTGGAGCGCATGCTGGTCACCCCGGCAATGGAGCCCAGCCTGCGTTCGAGCGGGGTGGTGACCGCACTGGCCAGTTGCTGGGGCGAACTGCCCGGCTGCGTGGCGATGATATAGATGACCGGCACCGAGATATTGGGCAGGTCGGCCACGGGCATGGTGCGGTAGGCGAACAGCCCCGCAACCATGAAAGCCAGGGCCATCAGGGTGGTGCCGACCGGGCGCATGATGAACAGCCGACTGAATAACACCCTGTATTCTCCTTGCATTGGGGGCAGGAAGGGCAGCCTTCCTCTCTGGGGTCATGCCCCGGCCATGGCAGGGCATGTCACGCATGGGCGGGTGGTGCAACATGCGCGCTGCCCGCCTGGACGTTCGAGCCCGGCCCCGTCGGGGCCCCCGGCTAACGGTTAGTGGCCATCAAGCCCAGGCCATGGGGCCAGCCCGTCAGGCTCCGGTTCCACCATCAGGCCCGAACCGCTGCTCCATATACCGGCCCCTTGCTGCCAGCATCGCGCGGGGCAGTTCCTTTTTGCGTCAGTGGGCCGCGGTATGCAGTGTTGGGGCCTGCCCGCTCCCCGCCGGGTTTTCCGCCTGCGCATCATGTTCGGGGCTGGATGGTTCCGCGGGTTCGTTCACCTCGATCCGTCCCGGCCCGTCGCGTTCCGTAGCCAGCGTGCCGGTGGCCCTGTCCACCACTATGGCCCCGCCTGCCTGCACATGCAGGGCCGCAAGATCCGTCGTGCCGTGGAAAATCGCGTCATGCGTGCTGGCTGTGGTTATCTGCAACGCCTTGAGCGTGCCCGAACGCACGACAAAACTGGATGTCCCCCCCAGCGAGAGCATGAGCGCATCCGCCTTGACCTGCCCGATTTCAATGGGGGCGGAGCCCGTTGCATTCACCCGGGCCGAACCCGTCACCGCCCCGATGGTGATGGGCCCCGAACTGGTGGAGCCCAGGTCAAGCCCTCCCACAGCCCCGACCTGCACCGGGCCGGTTCCTCCCGCAAGCAGGGAGAGCGTGCCTTTGCGGTCCCCCACATGCAGGCTGGCGGCACTGGTGCTGTTGATGGCAAGCGGCATGTCCGGCGGGGTGCTGACGGCCAGAACGGTATTGCCCGCGCATGTCCGCTGGGCAATGCGAATGGTGCCGTCAGGGTCCGTGCCGTGGCTGACCCCTTGCGGCCATGGGCCCTGTATGTCCACCTGCCTGTCCAGCCCCGGGCGCACACTGACATCGAGCGAGCCGGGGCAGACAAGGCTGATTTCCACCCGCTGGCCCGCAAGGCTTGTGGTCTCCGCAGCCATTGCGCCAGCCGGCAGCAGGGCGAGGCTTATGCCAAATGCGGCGGCAAGGGGAGCAAGGGCAAAGGGGGCGGGCGGCCGGGCGGGCAGGGACCGCAGCACGGCCCCTATGCGGAAGGGAAGCGTATGGTGCATGCCCCGATCTTGCCAGCCAGTGACAGGCGCGTCTACCGCCACAATCCGGCTTACAATCCCCGCATGACACGGGCCGCAGTCAGGACCATAATCCGGGCGGCCATCACGGCCCCATCCGGGCAATTCTCGCTGCAGTTCCCGCCGCCGCAGTTCCATCACGGCTTCATTTTGCACGGGGCCAAGCGGCCAGGGCAGGGCCTTATTCGTGGGATTCCCGGGGTGGTTGTGGGGCGGCGACCGGGTGGGCGGTGTGGTCCTGATGTGTGCCGCTGCCGCCAGCACCGCCCAGCAGGGCGTCATGCAGCCGGTCGAACACTTCGGTCATGGTGTCGTGCATGCGCTTGCCGTCGCTACCGACAACGGTGACCGTGGTCGTCATGCCCGCGCTCAACTGCGCACCGGGGGGAATGCTGTCGATCTGTACGCGCACGGGCAGGCGTTGCGCCAGCCGCACCCAGGTGTAAACCGGATTGACCGAAGGCAGCCCCTGGGTGGATGGCGTGGCATTGGCGGTGGCGATGCCGCGCGTGATGCTGACCACATGCCCCCACATGGGTTTCGAATAGCCCATCAGATCAAGGCGGACCTTGTCGCCCAGATGCACGGCGTGGATCTTCGTTTCCTCGAAATAGCCGTCCACCCAGTAGGATGAGGCATCGATCACCCGTATGTTGGGCGCACCCGTGGTCGCATAGTCACCCACGCGCATGATCAGGTTGGTGACATAACCGGTCACCGTGCTGCGGACCTGCGTTCGCTCCAGGTTGATACGTGCCTGCGAAAGCTCCGCCAGGGCTTGCGCGTACTGGGCTTTCGACATTTCCGCCGTGACCCGGTAGACCTGTTTTTCCTCCTGCGATGCAGCGGCTTCGGTCAGGTTGTTGCGCCGTGTTTCCTGGGTGGTTTTCAGTGCCAGGTCGGCCTGGCGTTCATTGACCTTGGCGGTGGCGACAGCCAGGGCGACCTTGAAGTCGAACGGGTCGATTTCGTACAGCACATCCCCTGCGCGGACGAACTGGTTGTCCTGCACCTTCACGGCAATGATCTGCCCGGATACGCGCGGGGCGATATCGGCCACCTGCACGCGCACCTGCCCGTTCCGTGTCCAGGGGGCGGCGGTGTAATAATCCCACAGCACCAGCCAGACTATGGCGGCAATGGCCAGGATGATGCCGGTGGTCACATATTGCAGCAAGCGGCGTGCGCGCTCAAACACAGTCCAGAAATCCTTGTTACAAAAGAATGGTGTAAAGGCCGATCAGCCCCACCAGGATGCCGAACTCGGCCAAAGGCAGGTTCCAGATCACGCGGCGCGCGCGGATCTTGGCCAGAAGCGGGTTGATGGCCAGCAGGGTGGCAATGGCCATGCCCGCATGCACCACGAAGGAGGAGACAAGCAGGCCGCCCACGTCCAGGACCGGTTGCAGGTGCATCATCATGTCAGTAGGCCTTCCATCTGTTGGCGGGCGTGGGCAGCAGGTCGTACAGATGCAGGGCCGAACGGTTATGTTCGAGCAGGTGGATCGCCCCCACCATGGCGGAGACGGCGGCAAGGGCGGTGGCCATTTCCCCGTGCGGCAGGTTGATGGAATGGTCGAGCAGGATACGCGCCTTGTGCTTCATGTCGTACAGGGCCGAATCCACGTTGTAGATCCGGGTGGCGCGGTTGGCGGCATGGGCGTCGGGGCGTATGGCGGGAATGGTGGCGGCGCGCGACAGGTGGCGGTGGGCGCGGGCCAGTTCCAGGTTGAGCGAATCAAGGCTTGCCATGCGTGAGAACACGCGCTGGCGGGCCAGTGTGGCGGGCAGGTAGCGGTTCCATTCCAGAATGCGGTTCAGCCGGTCGTAATGGCGGCTGATCAGGGCCGAGCCCACCTGTTCGCCATGCCCTTCGAACTGGTTGCGCAGGTCGTGCCCGATGCTGATCCCCACGCGAAAGCGCCTGCGCGAGGCCGAGGGCGGCAGCAGCAGCACCAGCGAGATGAAGATGATGACAGCCGAGAACAAGTACAGCACGTTGCGGTCGATAAAGACCGAAGGTTCGTAGTTCTGGACGTTGTCCACCCCCATGATGACGAAAAAGAACACCCCGGCGTTGAAGCCCACCGCACTGGTCTTGGCGTTCATCAGCAGCAGGCAGCCGCCAAAAATGACGGGGATGATCACCATGGACAGGAACGGCATGTCCGCCCCTTTGACCAGCACGCCAAAATCCAGGAAGGCGGCGACCGCAATGGCCAGCGGCGTGCCGATCAGCGCCCCCATGCCAAAGCCGCGCGCGTTGTAGGTGGTGGCGGCAAGGGTCAGGATAATGGCCACCTGCGACAGGGCGGAATAGGTGGCGGGAATGTTCGAGATCACGCACAGCCCGGCCGCGACCGAAAAGCCGACAAGCATGCGCAGCCCGTTCAACAGCGCGGCGATCACGTCGTGATGCTGGTCGATCTTGAGTTCGGGCGCCTGCGTGCGGGCGCGCTGGCCGTGCTCGAACGCGTCCAGCCCGTCCTCGATCCAGCGGGCATCGGACAGAAGGGCCATGGAACGCTCGATCAGCCAGGCCTCGTCCAGTGTGGGGCCCATGCCCGCTTCGGCCGTATGGGCTTCGCGCGCCAGGTCTTCGAGGTCATGCACCGCCTGCTGGGGGGATGCCACGGCGGTGCCATCGCCAAAGGCTGCGCGAATACGCTCCAGCACGGTGTCCGAAATGGTGCTCCTGTGCAGCACCTGCGCAATGGCCTGGCTGCAATTGAGCATTTCCAGCAAGGACACCATGGCCGAGCGCGCCCCGGCCAGGCGCAGCCGCGCATCGGGCAGTTCGGTCCGGGCGTAGGAAACCTGGGTGGTCAGGGCGATGATCTCCCCCGCCAGGCCCGCGCAGGTCGTGTCGTCGGGAATGGAATGGCCCGCCATGGCGTCGCGCGCGATGCGGCGCACCATCTGGGCACAGTGGCGCAGGCTGGCGGTCAGTTTCTCGAACGCGGTGGGGGAGCCGAAAATATCGTTCACCGCCGCCGTGGCCGCGATCCCCACCACAATGCCCGACACGCGGTTGACCGTGACATCGAAAATGGTGTCCGGCGCGTCGATACAGTTGATGCCCACAATGGCCACCGTATAGCCCGACAGCATGGCGGCATAGGCGCGAAAGTCGCGCTCCAGCGTGCCCATGACGGTGCATAAGGTCAGCCACAGCGCCACCCCGCCCAGAAACACGCCGCGTTCCTGATTGAAGCACGCCGTCAGGAAAATGGCGACAAACGCCCCGATGATCGTGCCCGCCAGGCGGTACAGCGCCTTGGACAGCACCTGCCCGCGCAGGGGCTGGGCCAGGATCATGACCGTGACCGCCGCCGTGCCGGGGGATGAGAGCTGGAGCCAGAACGCGGTGGTGAGTGCGAGAACGGTCGACAGCCATGTGCGCAGGCAGAACGACAGCCAGCCCGGTGGGGCCACGCTGCGCGGCGGTGTAAGAAACCACCCGTGCCAGGCCGCCTTGTGGGGGGCTGCCGGGTTGTCTGCGGTCATAGTCTTCGGTGCTTTCTTCGTACGATGAACCTGAGGGAACCCCGCGGACTCCTTCCCCGGAGCCTGATATTAAAATAAAATATAATATTTGAAAGGCATTCTGCGCATAAACCCCTTGCCCCCAGCGCGTGGCAGCCCTGAGCCCGCCTGCGTGGTCCTGTTGTGGGACCGCCTGTGCCCTTCAATTTGGCCCCTTCTGGACCTCGGGTGCCAGTCTACCATGCCCGGGGTGCCGGTGTGGGACAGGAAAGGGTGTGGCACGTATTCGTGCTTGCCCGACCCCGCCGCTACGGGCAGAAAATAACGGCATGAAATTCCTTCACACATCGGACTGGCAGGTCGGCAGGACCTTCAGTTTCGTGGACGATGACACATTGGGCGCGCTCCAGGCCGAACGGCTGGAGGTCATCCGCCGTATCGGTGCGCTGGCCCGCGCCCAGGGTGCCGCCAGCGTGCTGGTGGCGGGGGACGTGTACGAACACGAAACCCCCACCAACCGCACCCTGCACCAGCCCATGGAGCGCATGCGGCAGTTCCCCGACGTGACGTGGCATCTCATTCCCGGCAACCACGATGCCGACACGCCCGAAGGGGTCTGGGCGCGCCTGGCGCGTGAAGGCGCCGTGCCGGAGAATGTGCGCATTCACCGCAAGGCGGAACCTGTCCTGATCGATGAGGCGCAGAATGCCTGGCTGCTGCCTGCGATCCTGCAACGCCGTCATACCTTGGCGGATCTGAGCGCTTATATGAACGATGCCCCCACCCCGCCCGGGGCCGTGCGCATCGGGCTGGCGCATGGTTCGGTCGTGGGTTTCGGCAATGCGGAAGAGGGCGAGCACAATCCCATAGCCCCGGACCGCGCGGCCCAGGCGGGGCTGGACTACCTGGCCCTGGGCGACTGGCACGGCTTCTGCCAGATCGATGCCCGCACCATCTACGCCGGCACGCCCGAGACGGACCGTTTCGGCACGGGCGGTGCCGGCGGGGGGGAGGTGATCGAGATCTCCCTGCCCGGGCATGGGGCCGCGCCCCACATCCAGCGCCACCGGACGGGCAAGTATGTGTGGCGCAAGTTCGAGAACACCATGCTGACAAACGCGCAGGATATCGCAGCGCTCGAAAGCCGGCTGCGCGGTATCCTGCCCGATAACCCCGGCGCCGTGCTGGCCTGGCTGGAGGTTTCGGGCCTGCTGGGGGTGGACGAACTCGCCCTGTACGAAAACACCATCCTGCGCCGCCTGGGCGGGGCGCTGGCCTGCCTGCGCGTAAGCGGCGCGCCCCAGCTTTCCGCCATGGCGGACGATCTGGACCGGCTGGGCTGCGGTGGGGCGGTGCGTGTGGCCGCCCAGACCCTGCTCGATCAGGCGCAGGATGGGGGCGAACAGGCCGACCTGGCGCGCGAGGCCCTGCAAAGGCTGTTCGTGTTCTGGCAGGACACGCAGGGGGCCAGGCCATGATCCTGACCGATATCCAGATCGAGGCGGTGCGCCGTTTTGCCTCCCCCGTGCGGCTTGAAGGGCTGGGGCCGGGGCTGAACGTGCTGGCCGCCCCGAACGAGACAGGCAAGACAACCCTGCTCATGGCCCTGCGCGCGGTGCTGATGCTGCGGCACGGTTCCCGCGCGCAGGCGGTCAAGGACCTGTTGCCCTATGGGGGCGGCGCGCCGCATATCGGCCTGGCGTTCCAGTGGCGGGATCGCGCCTGCTGGCTGGAAAAGCGGTTCTGGAACAAAAGCCTCGCCCGGCTCGACCTCGGGGGCGAGCGCTTCGATGGGGAGGAAGCCGAGGAACAGCTCCGCACCCTGCTGGAACTGGACCGCAACGGCCGGGGCGAGGCCTCGGGCCTGTGGAACGCCCTGCTGGTCCGCCAGGGGGAAAGCTTTGCCCAGCCAGAACTTGCCGGGGCGGGGCATGCCAGTGTCCAGGCCTGTCTTGAGCAGACCATGCAGGATGCGACAGGGGTCGCGGCCGCCAGCGCCCTGCTGGGGCGCGTGCGCGAACGCCTTGGCCAGTTGCAGACCGCCACCGGCAGGCCCACCGGCCGCTTCCGCCAGGTGCAGGAGGACCGCGACAGGGCCGAGCAGGATCTGGCGGCCCTGAAGGCTCGCAAGGTGGCGCTGGAGGAAGACCTGGGCTTTCTGGAACAGGACCGGCGCATGCTGCGCGAACACGAAAGCCCCGAACGCCGCCAGCAGGAGGAGGAAACCCTGCACGCCCTGCGCCAGACGCGCGAGCGCCTACGCGGCCTGGCGGTGGAGGAACAGGCCCTGCGCGCCACGGGCCAGGCGGTGGCCCAGCAGGCCCAGGCCGCGGCGGAGGAACAGGCCGCCCGGCGCGAAAGTGCTGCAAGCCTCGCCCGGCTGGAGCACGACCTGCAGACCCACGGGCAGGATGCGGCCCATCTGGTGCAGCAGGCGGAGGCCGCAAGCGCCCGGCACGCCCGGGCGCAACTGGCCACAAGCCAGGCCGTGCGCGCCCAGCAGCAGGCCCGTGCCGTCCTGCACCGTGTGACCCGCCGGCTGGAACTGGCCCGCCAGGCAGAAGCGCTGGGCCATGACCGCACCGTGCTGGCCCGCGCGCAGGACGCCTTTGCCTGGATCGAGCAGGCCCAGGTCGACCTGGCGAGCCTCAAGGTCGATACGGCCTTCATGCGGCGGCTGGCCAAGGCCACGCAGGCGGTGGAACAGGCCCGCGCCATCATGCAGGCCCAGGCCACCATGCTGGTGGCGCAGTTGCAGGACGGGGCGGCAGGGCGCGTCACGCTGAACGGCCAGCCCTGTCCTTCGGGCCGCACCCTGCTGGCCGAAGCCGCGGAACTGGTGGTGGAAGGCATTGGCCGGTTCGGCATTGTCCCCGCCATCGACCGCCGTGACCACGCGCAGAAAACCCTGGATGACGCGCAGGCCGCGCAGAGTGCGCTTCTGGCCGAGGTCGGCTGCGCCAGCGTGGCCGAGGCCGAAGCCCTGCATGACCGGCGCAGCACGGCCGAGCAGCATCTGGCCCAGGCGCAGGCGACCTTTGCCGCCATCCTGCCCGGCCATCCGGTGGAAAAAGCTGCCACCACCCTTGCCACACTCCGGCAGAACCTGGCGGAGGCCCAAGCCATCCATGAACGGGCGATGGCGGCCTTGCAGGCCGAAAGCGGGGCGGAAAGCGGGGCCGGGGCGCAGCAACCCGATCTCGACAATGCCCAGGCCAGCAGGGCGGAGGACGAGGCCGCCCAGCGCGCCGAGCAGGCCCGTGCCCAGGAACAGGCGGCTTTTACGCATGCGACTGCCGCCCAGGCCGCGGCGGAAAAAGCAGGGGCGCTGTGCCGCCAGCTTGAGGCAAGCTGCGCGCGCATCCGCCAGGACCTGACAGCCCGCCAGACCCGCGAGAGCGACCCAGATCTTGCGGCCCGGCTGGCGGCCCTGCTGGGCCAGCAGGCCACGCTCGAGGCCGATCTGGCGGCCAAGGTGCAACTGCGTGAGAGCGAGCCACCCCTGAGCGTGATCGAAAGCGGCATACGCCGCCGCGAAGAGGCGCAGGAGACCATGCGGGCCACCACCACCCGCCTGCGCGAGGATATTCGCGAGCGCGAAACCCGCGTGCGCATGGCCGAGGGCGACGGGCTGGATGAAGCCATTGCCGAGGCCACGCGCCATCTGGCCCGCGTGACGAGCGAGTGCGAGGCCTGCGCGCGTGACCGCGCGGCCCTGGCCCTGCTGGAACAGACCCTGGCCAATGCCGAAAAAGAACAGACCGAGCGCTACCTGGCCCCGCTGGTCCAGGCCATGCAGCCCGCGTTTTCGGCATTGTTCCCCGGTGCGAAGCTGGAAATGAACACGCGCTTCGGCCTGAGCGGGCTGACACGCCAGCGCTATGAGGAGGTGGAGCACCTGTCTGACGGCACGCGTGAGCAGATTGCCGTTCTGGTCCGGCTGGGCTTTGCCGAACTGCTGCATGCGCGCGGCATGCCGGCGGTGCTGGTGCTGGACGATGCACTGGGTTTTTCGGATTCCACGCGCATGGAATGCCTGTTCGACGTGCTGGCCGATGCCGCCACCCGCATCCAGATCCTGCTCATGACCTGCCGGGCCGAACAGTTCACCCCGCTGGGCGGCCGGGTTCTGAAACTGCGCCAGCACAAGGCGGTGGCAGCCCCGGGCTGAACGGCCGGCAGGCTGAAAGGGTTTGTGCCGGAGCAACCCCGAGGGGGGCGCCAGTGGAGTGGATTCAAGGGTGTCTCGGGCCCGGAATTTCCATTATTGAGGCAGAAGGCGGGTGCGGTTTCGTATCCCGCCCAGATGAGAAGAGCACAGGTGCAGATGTCCAGAATCGATACAAGCAGAGCCTTCCTTCCCGTGCGGATCGCGGTCATGACCGTCTCGGATTCCCGGACGATCGAGACCGATACCTCGGGTGCGACGCTGATCGCCCGGATCGAGGCCGCAGGCCACCATGTGGCGGACCGGGCCATTGTGCCTGACGATGCCGACGCCATCGCGGCCCGGCTGACCGACTGGATACGCGACCCCATGGTGGATGTGGTCATCACCAATGGCGGTACGGGTGTGACGGGGCGGGATGTCACGCCCGAGGCGTTCGAGCGGGTGCTGGAAAAGCGGATCGAAGGCTTCGGCGAGTTGTTCCGCATGCTGTCGTACAGCAAGATCGGCACCTCCACCATCCAGTCCCGCGCCCTTGCGGGGGTGGCGGGCGGCACCTACCTGTTCGCCCTGCCGGGCTCGACCGGGGCGGTCAAGGACGGGTGGGACGATATTCTGGTGCTGCAACTCGACAGCAGGCACACGCCTTGTAACTTTGTCGAACTGATGCCGCGACTGCGCGAAGGACTGAAAGAGGGCGAAAACCATGGCTGATGACGTCAAGCTGCTGATGCTGGCAGGCGATTATGTGGAAGATTACGAAATCATGGTGCCGTACCAGGCCCTGTCCATGCTGGGCTACAAGGTCGATGTGATCTGCCCCGACAAGAAGGCGGGCCAGACGGTGCATACCGCGATCCACGATTTTGAAGGGGCGCAGACCTATAGCGAAAAACCGGGCCACAACTTCGCCCTGACGGCCGATTTCGACAGTATCGACACCGATGACTATCTGGGGCTGGTCATTCCCGGTGGGCGCGCACCCGAATACCTGCGGCTTAACCCCAGGGTGATCGAAATCGTCCGCGCCTTCGCCGATCGCCCGGTTGCGGCCGTGTGCCATGGCGCGCAGTTGCTGGCGGCAGCGGGTATCATCAAGGGACGGCAGGTTTCGGCCTATCCCGCCTGCCGCCCGGAAGTGGAAATGGCTGGCGCCACCTACGCCGATATCGCCATGACGGAGGCCGTGACCGATGGCGAACTGGTCACCGCCCCGGCCTGGCCCGCGCACCCGGCCTGGCTTGCCCAGTTCGTAAAGGTGCTGGGCGCCAATATCAGCATCTGATGGCAGTTCCCCCCGGCGTACGCATGCCGGGGGCTTATCCGGGCCACAAGGCCAGGGAATTCCTCACCAGCCCTGACGCAGCAGGAGGCAAGGTCGCACCTTGGCCCCGAGGTCTGCCCTAGAAGTCGGCGGTGCCGGGGCGGTTGAGCATGGACAGCAATTCGCGCCGGGTGTCGGAATTGTTCCTGAACACGCCCAGCATGGTGCTGGTCACCATGGATACGCCGGGCTTGTGCACGCCGCGCGTGGTCATGCATTCATGCGCCGATTCGATAATGACCGCCACGCCGTGGGGTTCCAGCACCTCGTTGATGGTGTTGGCGATCTGGGCCGTCATGCGTTCCTGAATTTGCAGGCGGCGGGCGTAGGCATCCACCACGCGGGCCAGCTTGGAAATGCCGACAACGCGCTGGCGGGGCAGATACGCCACGTGTGCGCGGCCGATAATGGGGGCCAGATGGTGTTCGCAATGGCTTTCAAAGCGGATATCGCGCAGCAGCACGATTTCGTCATACCCCTCGACCTCCGAAAACGTGCGGCGCAGCAGGCTGGCGGGGTCTATGGCATAGCCCGAGAAAAAATCCAGATAGGCGCGCACGACCCGGGCCGGGGTGTCCAGCAGGCCTTCGCGCATGGGGTCGTCGCCCGTCCAGCGCAAAAGGGTGCGCACGGCCTGTTCGGCTTCCTCCCGGCTGGGGCGGTCGACACCCCCGGGCGGCACGTCCGCGGACAGGTCCTTCGGCGCGTTAACGGGGGTGCCCTTGCCGTCGGTCGGCGTGGCGGGTGCTCCCGCCTGGGGGGCGATGGGCGTGTCTGAAGGGCCGGTCGTGGGCGGCGTGGTCATGCCGTTCTCCTGCTTTGCAAACAATAAGGGCCAGCGCGTGATACGGCCGTGTGGTTTGGAACGCCCCCGTCAGGGCCCGCTGCCCCGGGTTTTGACGGGCGCGCCCCCCGCAGCCCACATGTGCGCCATACGCGGCCATGCGGCTTTTATGGCGGCGGGGCAGGGTATGGGCCGGGGTTGTATGGGCGGGGGTTTTCAATGAATCTGGTGGTGCAGAAAGGGGCTGTCCAGACTGAAGGGGGGAATGGTGACGTCGAAGCGCGTTCCATCCGTTCCGTGGCGCATGTGATAGGCCCCGTGCATGAAACCGCCCGGCGTGGGGAGCGACGCGCCCGATGTGTATTCGAATTCCGTGCCCGGCTGGATAACGGGCTGTTCGCCTACCACGCCGGGGCCATGCACATGTTCGGTGCGCCCGCGCGTGTCGGTAATGTGCCATGTGCGTTCCAGCAGTTGCACGGGCTTGGTCCCGTCATTGGCGATACGGATCCGGTAGGCCCAGCAATAGGTGTGTTCATCCGGTTCCGACTGGTCGGGCAGCCAGAAAACCTGAACCTGCACGCGCACGCCATCCGTCACCGCTTCATAGACCGGGAGGGAAGCGAACAGTTCGGCCACCGCGTCTTCGGGGTCCTGCGCATGGGGGGGAACGGCCCAGTCGGCCATAGTCGGGGTCTGCTCCTGATCAAGGCATGGGGGTGTGTAACAGATAGGCATGCTGCCCGCGCGTGCAGGTGGGCACCGCGCCGACACAAGCCGCCCTATCACGAAAGGGCGGTCCGTGCAAAGCACGGTGGATCAAACACCATACCCTGCGTGCAATACCTGCCCGGGGTGGGCGGGGTGTTCCGCCAGCTTGCGGGCCGGGGGTTCATGCCCCGCAAGCCGGGCTTGCCGGGGCCATCGCGCTCGGGGATCGGCGTAAGGTCGCACAGGCTTTTCCCCGGATCGGCCCGTCCTTGCGGGCGGGCTTTGGGGCCTGAGCGCGTGCGACCTGCTGGTCAGAGTGCCTTGAGTGCGGCCACACCCCGGGCCAGATCGTCGATCAGGTCGGCGCTGTCCTCAAGCCCCACGGAGAAGCGGATGGCGCCATCCGTAATGCCCAGTGTCGCGCGTTCGGCGGCGTCGATCTTGGAATGGGTGGTGGTGGCCGGGTGCGTCACCAACGAGCGCGCATCGCCCAGATTGTTGGAAATGGCAATCAGCTTGAGCGCGTTCATGAAGGCGAACGCACCTTTTTTACCGCCTTCGACCTCGAACGCCACCAACGTGCCCGCTCCACTCATCTGGCGTTTGGCCAGTTCGTATTGCGGGTGGTCGGGCCGGCCGGGATAGCGCACGCTGACAATGCCCGGCGCGTCGGCCAGGTAGTCGGCCACGGCGGCGGCGTTGCGGGCCATGGCGTCCACCCGCAGGGAGAGCGTTTCCAGCCCCTTGAGCATGACCCAGGCATTGAAGGGAGACATGGCGTTGCCGGTATTGCGCGTGAACGGCTGGAGGGTATCGGCAATCCAGTCCTTGCGGCCCAGCACGGCCCCGCCCAGCACGCGGCCCTGGCCGTCGATATGCTTGGTGCACGAATACACGACCACATCGGCCCCGAGTTCCAGCGGCCGCTGATAGATGGGGGAGGCAAAGACATTGTCCACCACCACGATCGCACCCGCCTTGTGGGCGCGTTCGGATATGGCGGCAATGTCGAGAATATCCAGCATGGGGTTGGACGGGCTTTCCAGCAGTACTGCCGCCGTAGGTTCGGACAGGGCCTTGTCCCATTCCGCCATGTTGGTGCCATCCACGAAGGCGATCTTCACGCCGTAGCGGGGCAGAAGGTTGGCGACAATCCAGTAGCACGACCCGAACAGCGCGCGCGAAGCCACGACCCGGTCGCCCGCCTTGACGTGCGAGAGCAGGGCGGAGGACACGGCCCCCATGCCGGTGGACGTGGCAATACAGGCTTCCGCCCCTTCCAGATCGGCCAGCCGGTTTTCAAGGGCTGCCACCGTCGGGTTGCCGAAACGGCTGTACTGGTAATGGGTGACTTCGCCGGTAAAGGTTTTCTCGGCCTGTTCGGCATTGTCGTAGACAAAGCCGGAGGTCAGGAAAATGGCTTCGCTCGTTTCACCGTATTCCGTGCGTTCCAGCCCGGCATGGAGCTGGCGCGTGGCGGGGCGCCATGTTTTGGCAGTGGTGTCGTTGGTGCTCATGGACTGTGGTATCCGGTTCTCTCTCGTCAGATAACAGGGCGGCCCGCGCGGTTTGCGGGTGGGGCCTGTCTCTTAAATTGACCGTGGAAACCTTGATGGCGGACAAGCGCCATCAGGGCCTCTTTAGCGCATTTCTTTTACCTCGCCGCAAGCCAGCCGGACAAATCACGAGGGGAGCCCCCTCGGGGCATCCGCATTCTGGTTAGGCGCATGGATCGGGGTTCGTCAAGCGCGTTGGCGGGCCAACGGCGTTGAACGGGCCCCTGTCCAGCGGCCCCGGAACGGCGCCGGGCTGCTTTTCGGGGCGCTAGAGCAGGTCCTGCAACAGCGGGATGAACGGCAGGTCTGCTGCTGGCATGGGGTAGTCATGCAGGGCCTGGGGGGCAACCCAGGCCAGTTTCTGCCCTTCGCGGCCGGTGGGCTCGCCCTTCCAGCGGCGGCAGATGTAAAGGGGCATCAGCAGGTCGAAATCCGCATAGGCGTGGGATGCAAAGGTGAACGGGGCCAGGCAGGCGCGCGAGAGATCCAGCCCTAGTTCCTCGCGCAGTTCGCGCACCAGCGCGGCTTCGGGCGTTTCGCCTGCTTCCAGCTTTCCACCGGGGAATTCCCATAGCCCGGCCATGCTCTTGCCTTCCGGGCGGCGGGCCAGCAGGATATGGCCGTGCTGGTTGATCAGCGCTGCGGCACTGACAAGCACCAGCCGCCTTGGGGCACCGGCTTGCGCATCAATGGGCATGCCAGGCGCTGACCTGTGGTCCAGATCGGCGCGTGTGGCTTCGAAAACGCCCACGGCAAGTTCGCTCCCCCGGGCGACAAAGCTCTGGTGGCGCGTGCCCACCTGCCGAAAGCCGATCCGTTCGAGCACCTTGATGGAAGCGGCATTGTCCTGTGCCGCCGTCGCGCGCAGGCTGGCTATGTCCAGATGGGCCAGCGCCCAGCGGGCCACGCGGGCCGCGGCCAGGCTTGCAATGCCGCGCCCCCAGTAGGGACGGCCCACCCAGTAGCCAAGCTGGCCCACCCGTGTGCCGCCGGGGGCCAGGGTTTCGATCCGCAGGCCCACGCATCCCATGAACGCGCCATCCGGCCCGGTAATGGCGAAATGATAGCCTTCGCCCCGGGCCTGCATGGCCTGGGTGGTGGCGATCCAGTCCTCCGCCAGGTCGCGGGGGTAGGGAAAAGGCGGGCGGCTGAGCATGCGCACCACCTCCCAGTCATTGACCAGGTGGTGCATGGCGGTGGTGTCGTCAGGGTGGAGCGGTCTCAGCCGGTAGGGAGGGGCCTCCAGGTAAAGGGATGCCGTATCAGGCATCGGGAGCCGGAGCGGGGGCCGCGACCTGCGCCGTGACCGAGGGTGCGGATGCGGGGGCCGGCGGCAGGCCGCATTCGGCCAGCAGGGCGCGCAAGGCGTTGATCACGGGGAAAACCTCCTGGTTGTGGTCCCCGCCCAGTTCGCGCCAGGCCTGCTGCTCCATTTCCACGATCTCGCGGTCCTCGGCAAAGATCCGTTCGGTAAACGCGATCAGGAACGGCCATGCCATGTCCAGCAGGCCCGGAATCTTGGGGCGCTTGACCGACAGCAGGCCGAAGGTGCGGTTGGTCAGTTCATCCGCACTTTGGGGGACATAGACAATCCACAGATCCATGACCGGGTCTTCATCCCCGGTCTGGATGCGCAGGGTCTGGTAGGGGTATTCCGTGCGGATGGTCATGACATCGCGGTGTTGGAACTGCTCGGAGGAATCGCGCCGTTCCCCGAAGATCAGCGCCTCGCCAATGGGCTGCTTGCCGCCGGTGCGGGCGAAGCTGTAGCTTGCCTCCACCATCGTGGCTTCTTTCTTCTGGCCCAGAAAGCGGGGCTTCATCTGGCCCATCTGCTTGGAATGCATGAACTGGTGGTTCATATCCATCAGGTTTTCATGCATGAAACTGTAATGGCAGCCCACCTGGCGGCCGAAATAGCGCGTTTTGTAACCAGGATCGCTCGCGCGTGCCAAGGCGGGCGGCAGAAGCGTGGTCTCGGCCTTTTCCGGATCGCCGGGGAAGACGAAGATCATGCCGTCCTGTTCGCGGCAGGGGAAGGTGCGCACGCCGTTGGGCAGCTTACCCTTGCCCAGATAAGGCACGTCGATGCAGCGGCCCGAGCGGCCATAGGCCCAGCCATGGTAACAGCACTTGACCGATGCGCCCGAGACCACACCCTTGCTGAGCGGTACCTGCCGGTGGGCGCAGCGGTCCTCCAGCGCGAAAACCGGGCCCTCGTCAGGGCGGACCAGGGCTATGGGCGTACCCGCGAAACGGGTGCCGATGGTTTTACCGGGCTTCAGCTCACGCGACCAGGCAACGGGGTACCAGTAATCCGGATGGGAGCGGACAGTTCGAAGATCGACCTTGTTCGCGCCGGGCGGGGTAGTTTGGTTCATGTCACCTCGAAGCTAGGATATCCCGTGCGGCCTCACGCTGAAGCCGCATTTGCATTTGCGAACGCTATCTCAACTCATCGTGACGCAAGACGCAAGACGGGACAACGTCTGGCGTTCATTATCGTGCGCAAAGTTCGGCACTTAAATCTTCAATGAACTGGAACGCCACCCGCCCGGACCGCCCGCCACGGGTAATGGACCATTCATTGGCGCGGGCCATGAGCTCGTTATCGTCCAGGGGCAGGTTGCGTTCGCGTGCATAGGTGCGCACCATCTTGGCGAAGGTATCCTGCTCGCAGGCATGAAAGCCCAGCCACAGCCCGAATCTGTCGGAGAGCGAGACTTTCTCCTCCGTCGCTTCGGACGGGTTGATGGCGGTGGCGCGCTCGTTCTCGATCATGTCGCGCGGCATCAGGTGGCGGCGGTTGGAGGTTGCGTAGAAGATCACGTTCTCGGGCCGCCCGGCAATGCCGCCATCCAGCACGGATTTGAGCGCCTTGTAGTCGCGGTCTTCCTTCTCGAAGGACAGATCGTCGCAGAACAGGATGAAGCGGCGCGGGTTTTCACGCAAAAGGCTGAGCAGCAGCGGCAGGGTGGCCAGGTCTTCGCGCTGGATCTCGATCAGTACCACGCGGCCCTGGCCGGGTACCGGGGGCTTGCCGTCCACCTGGTTGACCAGCGCATGCGCCCCTTTGACGAGCGAGGACTTGCCCATGCCGCGCGCCCCCCACAGCATGGCGTTGTTGGCGGGCAGGCCGTGGGCGAAATGGCGGGTATTGTCCAACAGGATCCGGCGTTGCAGGTCCACCCCCTGCAACAGGTCCACCGGCACATGGGCGACATGGGCGATGGGCAGCAGCCTGCCGCGTTCGGGTAACCACACGAAGGCATCGGCCCTGTCCACCCCGTCCAGTGTTGCGGGCGGGGGCGACAGGCGCTCCAGGGCCGCGGCAATGCGTTCGAGAACGGAATGCTGGGGGTCGATCATCGGGGTCTCCTTGCAGGCGGGATGGGGCTGGTGTTTTGTCGGCATGGATGCGTTATGGATGCTTGACGGAAAAGGATTGAAAACTATGGTCACTTCCTCAGTTTTCGCAACCGGCCTTTCCTGAAAGTGTGCATTCCATGTCCAATTTCCTTATTCCCGCAGCTTATGCGCAGTCCGCCGGCGGGGGTGGTTCCATGTCGGGGATCATGTCCTTCCTGCCGTTTATCGCGGTTTTTGCGATCATGTATTTCCTGCTCATCCGCCCGCAGCAGCAGCGCCAGAAGCAGCTTAAATCCGAACTGAAGGCCCTGCGCCGTGGCGACCGGATCGTGACGGCGGGCGGGGTGATCGGCGTGGTCCAGCGCAGCCGCGAAGATTCCGCAGAGGTCGAGGTCGAAATCGCCCCCAATGTGCGCGTCATGGTCCTGCGCGACACCATCTCCACCGTCCTGACCAGCACGGCCAAGCCCGCCAACGACGAATCCGCCAAGAAATAAGGTCTGTAACAGGCCCCATGGCATAGGCCCCCGCACGGTCCTACAGGAAGGAAATGGGGTCTATGTCCACGTCCACCCGGATCCCCCGCCCGGGTGCGACCATGGCCAGCCAGCGCCGCAGGATAGGCTGAACCGCAATCGTGCGCTGCGTGCGCAGGAGCAGGCGGCGGCGGTGGCGGCCGCGCAGCACGGCCAGCGGGGCGGGGGCGGGGCCAAGTACCTGAATGCCCTCGCCATAGGGTGCCGTGCGGCCGAAACGGGCTGCGACATCATCGGCATCGCGGGCGTTTTCCGCACTGATGACAAGGGCGGCCAGCCTGCCGTAAGGCGGCCAGAAGCCGGGGCGGCGCTGTTCGGCCTCCTGCTCCATGAAGGACTGGAAATCCCCTTCCAGCAACGCCTGCATGACCGGGTGTTCGGGCGTGTAGCTTTGCAGCACCACACGGCCCGGTGCCTCGGCCCGGCCCGCGCGCCCCCCCACCTGGTGCAGAAGCTGGATCGTGCGTTCGCCCGCGCGCAGATCGGCCCCGCCCAGCCCCAGATCGGCATCCACCACGCCAACCAGGGTCAGATGCGGGAAATGCCAGCCTTTGGCCACGATCTGCGTGCCGATGATCAGGTCTACCTCGCGCCGCGCGATTTTCTCCACCGCTTCGGCCGTGGCGGCGGGGCCGCCCAGCGTGTCGCTGGACATGACCAGAATGCGCGCATCGGGGAAGTGCATGCGCGCCTCCTCCGTAATGCGTTCGATCCCGGGGCCTATGGCCGTCAGGCTGCCCTCCGTCTTGCACGACGGGCAGGCATCGGGCAGGGGTTCTGTGTGGTCGCAGTAATGGCATGACAGGACACGGCGGGCACGGTGTTCGACCAGCCAGGCAGTGCAGTGCGGGCATTCCATGCGGTGCCCGCAGGTGCGGCACAGGGTCAGCGGCGCATAGCCCCGGCGGTTCAGGAACAGCATGGCCTGTTCCTGCCGCCCCAGGGTTGCTGCAATGTCTTCCACCAGTAGGGGGGAGAGAAACTGCCCGCGTGCGGGTGGTGTGTCGCGCAGGTCCAGCAGGTGGGTTTCGGGCATGGCCGCCCCGCCGTGGCGCGTGGGCAGCACAAGGTGGCGGTAACGCCCGGCCTGGGCGTTGACCAGGGTTTCCAGGCTGGGGGTGGCGGATACCAGCACAACGGGAAAACCGGCCAGCCGCGCGCGGACCACCGCCATGTCGCGCGCGTTATAGATCACGCCTTCCTCCTGCTTGAAGACGGATTCGTGTTCCTCATCCACGATAATCAGGCCCAGGTTGCAAAACGGCAGGAACAGGGCCGAGCGCGCGCCCACCACCACGCTGGCACTGCCATCGGCCGTGCCCAGCCATGTCAGCCTGCGGGCCCGCTGTCCGATCTCGGAATGCCAGATGGCGGGTTGCACGCCAAAGCGGCGTTTGAAACGGCCCATCCACTGGGCGGACAGCGCGATTTCGGGCAGCAGCACCAAAGCCTGCCTGCCTTCTGCCAGGCAGGCGGCAATGGCTTCCTGATAGATCTCGGTCTTGCCCGAGCCTGTCACCCCTTCGAGCAGCGTGGCGCTGAAGCACCCGTCACGCACGCTCTGGCACAATGCCCGGGCCGCAGTTTCCTGCGCGCCGTGCAGGGTGGGCGGGCTGTGGCTGGCATCGGGGCGGCCGAAGGGGCGTTCGGGCCCAAGCTGGACCGTGCGCAACGCCCCCGCATCGGCCAGGCCTTTCACCACCCCGGCACTGACCCCGGCGGCGCTGGCCAGGTCCGTCGTGCTGCGGGCGGTGCCATCTTCCAACAGGGCCAGCACTTTCTGGCGCGCCGGCGTCATGCGCAGGGTCTCGGGCGGGGGGGTAACGGCCAGCCAGCCGGTGGCGGGCGTGGTCGTGCCATGCATGTGCAGCCGTAAGGTCATGGCCAGCACCATGCCGGGGGGGGACAGAGTATAGGCCGCCACCCAGTCGACAAAACGGCGCAGTTCGGCGGGCAGAGGCGGCAGGTCCAGCCGGGCGGTGACGGCGCGCAGGCGGCTTGCGGCCACGGGGGCGGATGTCTCGGGCGCTGCAAGGTCGGGCGGCAGGGTGGCGGTGCTTTCCCACACAACCCCGGTTTCGCGCCGGTTGCCCAGCGGGACGGTCACGATATCCCCCGCGGCAAGGGCCAGGGATGGCGGGGCCTTGTAGTCGAACGGGCCGGGGAACGGCAGCGGCAGCAGGACCGGCACGCGCTGAATGGCACCGGCCTCGGGCACAGGTGGGGCGGGGGCCGGATCGTCGGGCATGCAGGGCAGGGAAGGCTGGGCCATGCCTGTCTGTTTAGGCGTGCCGTGCGGCAAAGAACAGGGTATCTTTGACCGGCACGGCCTGGCTGGCGCTTACAGGCTGCGCGTACAGGGACCGGCGACAGGAACGGATGACGGGGGCCGGGGCGATACGGGATGCGAGCATGACGGCGCAAGAGGCGGTCCAGCAATTTCTGGAATGGATGGCGGTTGAAAAACGGGCCTCCCCTTTGACGGTCGAGGCCTATCGTGGCGACCTGGCGCGTTTCCTGGCGTTCATGGCGGTGCATCTGGATGGCCTGCCGAGCATGGCGGGGCTGGGGGCCATCACCCTGAGGGACCTGCGGGCCTGGCTTGCGTATGAGCAGGAGCACGCGCTGCAAAAGCGCGGGCGGAACAGGGGCGCGCCTTCCACGCCCGACCAGGCGGCGCGCACGCGGGCCCGTCGGGTTTCCGCCCTGCGGTCATTCTTTCGCTACCTGGCACGCCGGCAGGGGGTGGACAATCCGGCCGTTTCGCTGCTGGGCACGCCGCGCACCAAGAAGACCCTTCCGCGCCCCCTGCCCAGGCCCGAAGCGCTGGCAGCCCCCATGGACATTGCGGAACTGGCCCGCACCCCGTTCGAACAGCAGCGCAACGCAACATTGTTCATGCTGCTTTACGGCTGCGGCCTGCGCATTTCCGAGGCGCTGAACCTCAATGTGGGGGACCTGCATTCCGTGGCCTCCGGCGGGGTGCTGCTGATCCGCGGCAAGGGGGGCAAGGAACGGCTGGTGCCGGTGCTGCCGCAGGTGGCGCAGGCCCTTCAGGCCTGGCGGGCCCGGCACCCCGCGCCCGATGCGCAGGCCCCGCTGTTTTTAGGGGTGCGCGGCGGCCGGCTTCAGGCGGCGGTGGCGCAGAAAGCCATGCGCGAATGGCGCGTGCTGTCCGGCCTGCCGGATCATGCGACACCGCATGCGCTGCGCCATTCCTTCGCCACCCATCTAATGGAAGGCGGGGCGGACCTGCGCGTGATCCAGGAACTGCTGGGCCATGCCAGCCTGTCCACCACCCAGCGCTACACCCTGGCGGATGAGGCGCATCTGGTGGATGTCTGGACGCGCGCGCATCCGCGTGCACAATTAGGCGCACAAGCAGGTGCGACATCGGGCAGGGCGGAGAAAACGGCCCCCGCCGCCGCACCCGCAATGGTCCACACGCAGGCAGAAAAGGACTGAACACCGGCATGATCGAGGCATATCGCGCCCCATGGCCCGCCATAGAACCCTATGCGCATGGCTATATGGAAACGGGTGAAGGGCACCAGGTCTACTGGGAAGAATGCGGCAACCCGGCCGGTATCCCCGTCGTGTTCCTGCATGGTGGGCCCGGTGGCGGGTGTTCGCCCGCCCAGCGGCGGCTTTTCGACCCCGCGCGCTACCGGATCGTTCTGTTCGACCAGCGCGGCTGCGGCCGCTCGCGCCCCCATGCCTCGCTCGAGGCGAACACCACCTGGCATCTGGTGGCCGATATCGAACGCCTGCGCGTGCTGTGCGGGGTGGATAAATGGGCGGTATTCGGCGGTTCATGGGGTTCGACCCTGGCCCTGGCCTATGCGCAGGCCCACCCCGAACGGGTGACTGCCCTGATGTTGCGCGGTATTTTTACCCTGCGCCGGGCCGAACTGGCCTGGTACTATCAGGAAGGAGCGTCGTGGCTGTTCCCCGACAAGTGGGAGGACTTCCTGGCCCCCATTCCCCCGGCCGAAAGGGGGGACATGATGGCCGCGTATCGTCGCCGGCTGGTGGGGGACAACGCCGCCGAACGGCTGGAGGCCGCCCGGGCGTGGAGCCTGTGGGAAGGCCGGACCCTGACGCTTCTGCCTTCCCCCGATCTGGAAACCCAGCATGACGAGGCCGATTACGCCCTGGCCTTCTCCAGAATCGAGAACCATTATTTCGTCCATGGCGGCTGGCTGGAGGAAGGGCAGTTGATCCGCGATGTCGGGCGGATCAGGCATATCCCCACGGTGATCGTGCAGGGGCGCTACGACATGGCCACCCCCGTGCGCACGGCCTGGGACCTGCACAAAGCCTGGCCGGAGGCCGAACTGAACCTGGTCGATGCCGCAGGCCACGCCCTGTTCGAACCCGGTATCCTGACAGCCCTGCTGAATGCGACAGACCGCTTTGCCCGGGAACTGGCCCGAGAACCGGGCTGAGCATGCGCGCGCGGGTGTCGGCGGCCATGCGACATGCCCACGAACCCCGTCTGCCGTGTTCTTTCGAGCGTTGCGCGGGGCCTTCAACTTTGCGCGGCATCGGGCGGCGGGTCGGCCATGACATCCGGCGCGATGTTGGGCGGGAGCGCGCACGGAGCGTCACGGCGGGGCGGATAAAGGCTGCCGCATCATGCATCGGGCTGGCTGCCATGCTGGCTCTGTGCGTCGGCTGCTTGCCCGCCCGTGCGGCGGAGGGCTGCCAGCACCTGGTGGCGCGCGTTCCCCTTTATAACGATGCCGGTTTTTTAAACATCGCGGCCAGCATCAACGGCCATGCCGTGCGCATGATCGTGGATACCGGGTCCGAAGGCAGTCTGCTCTCGCCCGAAGCGGCCGCCTTGTTCGATACCCAGCGAGACAATTCGACCCATACGGTGGTGCAGGGCACGGGCGGGATGGGGCGCATCGTGCCCAATGTCATTGTCCGTTCGCTGGCGGTCGGGGCGGTGGAGTTCGGCCCTGTTTCCATGCCGCTGAGCGCGCTGCCCGCCACCCCCCGGACCGAACCGGGCGTGGAAGGGCTGATCGGTGGGGACCTGCTGTCGCGCTTCGATATCGAAATGAACGTGGCGGAAGGGTGGATGGCGTTCTGGGCAGCGCCGGCCCCAACGATGGGCCCAAACATGGGAGCAGCGACGGAGGTAGCCCCGGAGACAGCCACGGGGACCGCGCCGGGGGCTACTCCAGCGGCCGTTATGGGGAGTGTTCCGGGGGCCACCATGGGGGCGGGATGTTCGGGCCCGGTGGGCTGGCGGTATATCTACCGCGCCATCCCCCTTCAGGCCACCGCCCGCAGGCGGGTGATCGCGCAGGTGCAACTGGATGGCTGGCCCCTTCAGGCCCTGGTGGATAGCGGGGCACGCTCGCGGATCGTGGCGGACAGGGCAGCCTTGCGCATGGGTGTATCCCCTCAGGCTCTTGCGCAGGACCCGGGGGGGGTAACAACGGGGGTGGACGGGCACGAACAGCCCTATCGCTGGCATCAATTCCACCTGTTCCAGATCGGGCAGGAACAGGAGCACGCCCCCGTGCTGACAGTCGCCCCCATTCACGACAGGGTGGATATGCTGCTTGGTTCGGACTGGTTCGCAACCCACAGGGTCTGGATTTCGTACAGCACCAGCACGCTGTATGTCATGCCATCCGCCCGGCGGGGCGGCTGATCAAGCCGGATAGCGATTGCACACGGGCCGCCCCGATGGCCTTTCCAGCCAGAAGCCAGAAGCCAGAAGCCAGAAGCCAGGGTGGGGTTCAGCCTGCCCTGGCTTGCGGCAAAGGGGTTCAGCCTTTCAGGCGCTTGTTGCATTCGCTGTAATAGCCGCCACCCTTCTGGATCCATTTCAGGCCGCCATTGGCGTTGTTCGCCTTGTTGGCCTTGTACTGGTCATCGCAGGTCTTGCGGCGGGCCGTGCCAGCGCTGAGCGAGGAATACTGCGATGCGATCGCGGTGGGGAAGACCGCGCCGGATGCGCTGGTCGTCGGGGTGGGGGTGGTTGTCGCGGCTTCCTTGGGCTTTTCAGCGGTCGGGGCCGGGGTGGTGGTGGGTGTTGCACTGGCGGGTGCGGCGGCGGCATCGTCACAGCTTGCGGCCTTGAAGGCCTTGAAGCTCTGGCCGTTCAGCGTGCCGTCGGTTTTCGCGGCCTTGAATTTTTCGTGGCATTCCTTCGCGCTCAGCGCGTGCGCGCCGGGGGCTGCCAACACGGTGGCGCCACCCAGCAGGAGGGACGCCAGACCAATATGCGCAAATAACTTCATGACGACACCTTGTACTGAAATCAAGTGGAACCAGCCCGGGCAAGGCAGACTCGTCTATAACCGCCTTTGTCTTGACCGGTTGCCGATCAGCTTCGAAGGCTATGGTAAAAAAATGAAATGATAAAGGCCCATAAATGCGTGAAAAGAAAAAGGCAGGTCGCGCGGGGAAAAAAGGGGCCGGCAGGCATGCAATGGCCCCCTGTGCGGGCAGGCGGTGCAACAGCCGGGCAAGTGTTTTGTTGCGCTTGAGACACGAGTGAAATAATGGCACGCTGAAAATCAGGCCATGGGCTTGGGCTCGAATTGCGTTGTGTGAGGGGATATCTCATATATGTTTCTATCGTCATCCAGGGCAGTGTCCGCCGCCCGGCGCGCGGGCGGGCCTGCCTGCCTTTCGCTTGCAACAGCTTTTGCGGCCATGGTGGCGGGGAGCGGCCAGGCTTTAGCCGCTGATGCCGCACCCGCGATCGATACGGGCGATACGGCCTGGATGCTGGTCAGCACGGCACTGGTGCTGATGATGACCATTCCCGGCCTGGCCCTGTTCTATGCGGGTATGGTGCGCAAGAAAAACGTTCTGGCAACATTGATGCAGTCCTTCGCGCTGTGCTGCATCATGTCCATCGTGTGGATGGTGGCCGGGTATTCCCTGGCGTTCACCACCGGCACGCCCTGGATCGGCGGGGCATCGCGCCTGCTGCTGAACGGGCTGGGCGAACATATTCACAACGGGGTGGATGTGCCTTTCGTGCTGGGTGCGGATTCCCCCAACGCCACGACCATGACCATTCCTGAGAGCGTCTTCATGATGTTCCAGATGACGTTCGCCATCATCACCCCGGCCCTGATCTCCGGCGCGTATGCCGAACGCATGAAGTTCAGCGCCATGTGCGTGTTTTCCATCGCGTGGTCGCTGCTGGTCTACGCCCCCATCGCCCATTGGGTCTGGAGCCCCATCGGCTGGCTGGCCGGGCTGGGTGCGGCCGATTTCGCGGGGGGCACGGTCGTGCATATCAATGCCGGTATCGCGGGCCTTGTCTGTGCACTGGTTCTGGGGCGGCGCAAGGGGTTCGGGCATGACGATCTGGCCCCCTTCAACCTGACATATGCCGTTATCGGCGCATCGCTGCTGTGGGTCGGCTGGTTCGGCTTCAACGCGGGGTCCGCCGTGGGGGCTGGCGGCCGGGCGGGCATGGCCATGGTCACGACCCAGATCGCCGCCGCCGCCGCCGGTGTGGCCTGGATTGCGATCGAATGGATCCGCGCGGGCAAGCCGACGGTGCTGGGCATTATTTCGGGGGCTGTCGGCGGTCTTGTGGCCATTACGCCCGCGGCGGGCTTTGTGCTGCCCGGCAGCGCGCTGGTGATCGGGCTGATTACCGGCTTCGTGTGCTACTGGAGTGCGACATCGCTCAAGCACATGCTGGGGTATGACGACAGCCTGGACGCCTTTGGCGTGCATGGTGTGGGCGGTATTATCGGTGCGTTGCTGACTGGCGTGTTCGCCTATGGCCCGCTTTCCGCGACCGATGCCAACCCCACCGGCATTGTCGGCTCCGCCCACCAGTTGCTGGTGCAGGCCGAGGCAGTGATGGTGACGGTCGTCTGGTGCGCGGTTGTCAGTTTCGTGCTGCTCAAGCTTGTCGATGCAAGCATTGGCCTGCGTGTGACACCGGACCAGGAACTGGAAGGCCTGGATACCTCCTTGCATGGTGAACAGATCAACGCATGACCTAATGCTCCCTGCCTGCATGGGCAGGGCATGTCTTTACCCGGGCCTCTGTCGCAGTATTGCGGCAGGGGCCTTTTTTATGCCCGCCGTTCATCTGTCGTGAACCCTGCACGCCTTACCCTGCGATGTCGGAGCGGTTCAGGGGGCGAATGGCATGGCCAGTTCGGATACAGCGCAGGGTTTGTCGGCCGGGGGCACAGGCAGGCGAGCCTGCCGGATCTACGATTGTTTTCCTTTCTTCAACGAACTGGAAATACTGGATCTGCGCTTTCGCCTGCATGACCCGTATGTGGATTTTTTCGTGATCGTGGAATCCACCACCACGTTTACAGGCCTGCCCAAGCCCCTGCTTTTTGCCCGGAACCGCGAACGGTACGCAGCCTTCCTGGACAAGGTCATTCATGTCGTGGTGGAGGACACGCCCGACACACCCGATTTCTGGGTGCGCGAACATTACCAGAAAGACCAGATCCGCCGTGCCGTGGCGGGGGCCGACCCACATGACCTGCTGCTGATCTGCGATGCGGACGAGCTTTTGCGGCCCCAGGCCATGGAGCAGGCGGCGCAGTTCGACGGGTTTACGGAATTCGATATGCCCATGTACCAGTTCTACATGAACCTTTGCGCCAGGAAGGCGGGCTGGTCGGCCGCCTATGCGCTCAAACGCCACATGCTCGACGATTTTGCCAACCTGTCCGAAGCGCGTTTCAGCCGGGATTTCCAGCACGCTTTGTCGCAAAAGGGCCAGTTCCAGCGCGTACATGACGCCGGTTGGCATTTTACCCATCTGGGCGGGATAGAAAGGCTGAAAAACAAATACCGGTCCTATTCCCACAAGAACGATCCCTGGCCGCGCGCCATGGCGTGGGACGGTGCGTTTGAGCGGCATATCGCCACAGGGGGCGTGGTGGGCGATTTCCGGGACCGGGCCCGTTTTGTCACGATCGATAAAAGCTTCCCCGACGAAATCCGGTTTAACGCGGAATATTATACAAAAATCGGCTTCCTGAAGGACATGACCGAGGCCTTCGCCCAGCTACAGGACCTGTATTTCGATCTGCGGACCCAATTCGCCCTGAGGGTGCTGCACGAAGACGCGCCCGAGGATATGCTGTTTCGCATAACACCGCAGAATTACCTGAAAATGGCCGACATACACCCGCCTTATCCGCATTGGGATGCTCAAAAAATTGCGCCTTTTGCCGGAACGCTCATCAGTGCCGGGCAGCCTGCCAGCCAGAGTTCGGTCTCGCCCTGGGCTACAGGCAACACACCGCAGGAGGATGCGCAGGGCGGTGTCGATGGTCACAAGGATGGCGGTTTCGGCTTTCATACCCACGAAGAAGACAATCCGTGGTGGATGGTGGACCTGCAAGCCGTGCGGTCGATCCGGGGGGTGCGGCTTTACAATCGCCTTTTCCCTGTCGAATGCATGATCAGGGCCAACCATATTCGGATCGAAATCGGTGACGACACGCAGGACATGCGCCTGGTTTACGCACGCCACGAAAACACGCCTTTCGGCGGGGTGGATGGGCGGGTGCTGGATGTGGTCTTGCACCCCGAACACCATGGCCGGTTCGTGCGCATAAGCCTGCCGGGTTTCAACACGCTGCATCTCGACCAGGTGGAGGTCTATGCACCGTAGCGGGTTTTTATAAAACGACCGGCAGCGTCTCCTGCGAATAATGGCGGCCGAAAAAATCGGTATGATTGGCAACACAGGAATATACCAGGCCGGATTTTTCTGAATCGAAAAATCTGTGTCCGTAATGACGCAGCATGTTATGGATCGCGAACGTATAGGCGTAAGGCCCGGTCACACGCAAAACGCCCAGCCGCCCGGTGCCATACAGTTCGGGCGTATAGTGATCGATCCTGTTCAGAACGGTCTCGATACAGGATGCAAGGAACGGGTGCCCGGCTGCGGCCATGATATGCCATTGCTGGTATTCTCCCCCAGCTACAAAGCCGATTTCCGGCCCCAGCCCCCAACCGCTGAACGCCTGCCCCGGGCCGTTATTCCATTGCGAGAGCAGATATTCGTCATCATCATGGATCAGGCTGTCGAGCGGGCGGTTTACGCTGGATTTAAGGTCCAGATACACGCCACCTAGCTGGTATATGCACAGATATCTGAACAGATCGGCCTTTGCCGCCCCATATCTGGGGTTTATGGCCATGTATCGGCGCAGGATATTCCAGCCGTAATGGTCGTATATGAAATCGTGCCGGGCCTGTTCACCCCAATAGCGGTAACACCATTGCGGGTTCAGGCTTTGAAGATGGACCACGTTGTGGAAAAAAATATCTGGCAGGCAGGGCGAATTTCCGATCTGGTGGATAATTCTGCTGATACGGCGCGCCCGGCGTCTTGTGGGTGGCCGCCGTTCATGCGCATGTACCTGCACGCTGCGCCATGCCTCGTCACGGGGTGTGGTTGTGCGAAAGATTTCCCAGGTTGAAACCTCGTCCCGAAAAGCCACCGCTCCTCCCGGTTCGGCGCAAAGATAATATCCTTCACGATGGATGCAGACCGTTCCCTGTCCCACGTCATGCGGCTGGGCAAGCAGGCCGGCCAAGCCCCTTTGTGTGCGTAGGGTTCCATCGGCCATAAAGACAAGATCGTCCTGCGGTGCCTCATTGAGCAGGCAGTGGAACAGGATACCCGAAGGGGCCAGGCACAGGACCGTTCCCAGATGGGTCAGGATAATCGGATTTTGCGTGGTCTCATACACTGTTTGCTCCAGAAGGGATGCGGCACAGGGGAGGGAGCCGGCAGACAAAAAAAGTTTTGTCGGCTTTGCGGGTTCAGGAAAATTCCGGTTCGGCTTTTGTAATATGCGGCGGGCATCGCGGTACGTCCTGCGCGGGCAGGATAAAATGCCTGCTGCTATCCTGGCTTTGGGTTTCGCGAAAACCGCAGCGCAGATAAACATCCCGGCAGGGGGTGTTGTCCTTTGTTTCGATAAGGCTGGCGGTAATATCGGTCGGTGTTTCAGACATGTCGCGCAACAGGGATACGGTCTGGGCGATGACGAATTCTTCGATCTCCATGCCCAGCACACGGCAGCTCATCACATATTGGACAATCTCCGCCGCGCGCAGGTACAGCACGCCTACCAGCCCGTAGGTCGTGAACCGGTCGGTTACAAAAAAGGCCAGAATGGTGCCGCCTTCGCTGATGTATTGGGAAATTTCCTCGAAATTCCATCGTTTTCCCGTGGTGTTGAACTGGTTGGTCTTGTTTGTCAGTTCCAGCACGCGGCTGAATTCCGGCTGCCGGGTGGATGTGATGGCAAGAAATGAAAGGGTCGTGCCCAATGTTGCCAGAAATGTCTCCCGGTCCATCGTGGTCCGGCTTTCCTCGCGCCGGATCTGCTGGCGTACCATGTCTTCGCGACGGGCTGATTCGTCGCTTATATGGGCGATCTGCGTTTCCGCCGACCACAGCAGGATGCGGCGCGTCAGGTAGGGGTTGCCGCCAATGGCGCGTATGTCCGCAAAGGTCGCCGTGACAGCAGCCCGTTCCACCGGATTGTCGTCAACGAACACCACGCTCTTGGGCTTGATGTGAAATTCGCTGCAGATTTCGGCAATGTTCTGGGTCTTGGGTGCCCAGTTTATCTTGACGCAGGCAAAATCCTCCAGTGCCAGAAACGGCGGATCGACCACTTCGGCCCATCTTTCCTGCACGAGCGCAAGATCGTTCTTGGAACATACCGCTACCAGAATACCGCGTGCACGCAGGAAATGGATGCATTCCCACACGCCCAGCGGCCATCCATCCGTTCGGGGCCAGGGGCGGGTGTCGGGCCGGTAATGTTCGGCGATCTGGCCCCGCCACAGCGTGTTGTCGAGGTCGAAAATAACGGCCTTGACCTGATCGACCTGCCCGATCGTGCGCCAGGCACACAGGACCTGGCGAAAAATACAGGCCACGAAATCCGCCTGCCTGGTCGGGTAGAGCGTGTGCAGCGCGGGAATGGGCTCGTTACGGGGAATAGCCCCGAAATCATCCCAGTCCTGATAGGTTACGGCGCCATGGGCGTAAAAATACACCATGTCATCCAGGACGAAACGCTTGCCGATGGATGATGCCACGGCATCCACATCCATGAGATAGGTGTTGTCGTAATCGGCAATTTTGCGGGCCAGATGGGCATTGAGCTGCCGGACGATGCCACACAGGTCGCCCGCCCCCCCAATGCCGCGCAGGCTGGGGGCGGCACTGCGTTGCGGGACGATAAAGCCCGAGACGAAACTGAGTAGCCCGTGCTGGCGATTATAGCGCATGGCCGCATCCAGCATGACATCGATCACGTCGCATGCGTCATCCACTATGGTTCTTGCAAACTCCGGGTCATTGAAACGCATTCCCTGCACGACCCGGTCTGTCAGGACGGAGCGAAGGGGGATCTGGATATATTGAAAATCGTAGTCCTGCGCGGGGCAGGGCGGGGCCTCTGGCAGGATGCTGACGAAATTATAGGGAATATAATCGAAAGAAGTTTCTGGGTGCCGCGTTCTGAACTGCTCGACATACAAGGCTGTCAGGCACGAACCGATCATGAGCACGCGTGAAGGAATGGTGGGCGTGACTTCAAGATCGGACGGGAACAGATAGGCCGGGTCGCTCAGCCCTGAATGATGTGGGTTCTCGTGCGGGGCGTCTCTCTGCTGTGGTGCGCTTGTCTGGGGGGCGCCCAGGTATGCCCCGGCTGGGTGGGGTGGGGTGTCTGCCGGTTCCTGCGCCAGTTCCTGGAGAATGAAATGCGTCTGGGGAGAAGGCGGGTGGATCAGCAGAAAGGTGAGCAGGCCATCCTTGTCCGTGCTGACGCTGACAGGCCGCCACATCACCCCGCCATTGCAATCCAGAATACGGAAATGCTCCGCCCCGATATCCCAATAGGCTTCGTTGGTGTGCGAATAGCCCTCTATTTCTCCATTCGGGCCGAAGCTGAGGTTTTCCGTCAGGCGTGGACCATCGGCCGGACCGAAGGCGAAACGCCTGCCCGACAACCGGGAGGAAAGAATTTCAAAAACGACATTCTGATCGAAATCCATCGTCGTGTATTTCCGCCTTTAGCCTGCGCGCCAGAGGAAATGATACGGTTATTGTCTTGCTAAATCGTAACCGCGACAGAAGCCCTGACGCCTGACGCCTGACGCCTGACGCCTGACGCCTGACGCCTGACGCCTGACGCCTGACGCCGCGCAGCCATGTGGCCGGCAGGTCGTGCTTTGCCTGCCGCGTTAATATGCGGGGATACAGCGAAGCCGCGGCCTAGGCCCATGGCGGGTGCCGCCACGCGTCATGGACATGATGCAGTTTGCGCTGAACTTAGGGGAGAAGTGCCGGAAATACCCCGTCGGGGTCTGTCACGCCGGATGTGTCAGAGCGCGGCAGTGCCCGTTTCACGCGTGCGGATCCGGATGACACGGTCAAGCTCGCTGACAAAAATCTTGCCGTCGCCAATCTTGCCGGTATGGGCGGAATCCAGGATCGCCTCGATCACCTGGTCCACCAGGTCGTCCGTGGTGGCGATTTCCACCTTGATCTTGGGCAGGAAGCTGATGCGATATTCCGCACCGCGATAAATTTCGTTCTGGCCTTTCTGGCGGCCGAACCCTTTGACTTCCGAAACGGTAAGGCCCTGCACACCCAGCGGGGCCAGCGCCTCGCGAACATCACCCAGCTTGAAAGGTTTGATAATGGCGGTAATCAGCTTCATCTAACCTTCGCTCCGTGCCGCAGGTCGTCTCTATTCCACGCAAAGACTGACATATTTGCGCAGGCCGCGCTAGGGCTTTATGCAACCATGCATCTTCGCGCATCTGGTTTTTCAAGGCGCGGGGGAGCATATAGTAACGTCTTGCCACCCCGTTCCGTGCCGCCCAGGTGCCGGTCCGGGGGCGATATGAATGCGATGAAGGAGCCCGTTACCCCATGCACCAGTCCGCCCATAAGAAAGGCAACACCCTTGCTGGGGGTGAACACGCTGCGGGCACACCCATCGCGGATGTGGATGTCTGTATCGTGGGCGCGGGGCCAGTGGGGGCAACGCTTGCCTGCCGCCTGGGGCGGGCGGGGCTCAAGGTCGCGGTGATCGATCGCCTGGCCCTGGCCCCCATGGAACATCCCGATCTTGACGGGCGCGCCTATGCCATAGCAGCAGGGCCCAAGGAATTTCTCGAAGCAGCCGGCGTGTGGGATTACCTGCCCGAGCCCGCCTGCCCGATCGAGGATATTCTGGTGACCGACGGCAGGCCGGGGGAGCCCGCATCCTCGCTGTTCCTGGAATTCACGCGTGAAGACGCCACCCAGCCCTTCGGGTGGATGATCGGGGCGCGTTCCCTGCGCGTGGCCCTGAACGCGTGTCTGGAGAACGTGCCGGGCGTGCGGGTGCTGGCCCCGGCCGATGCCACCGTGACCCGCAAGGCGGAAGGCGCGCACATACGTCTGGCCGACGGACGCAGTTTTGGCGCGCGCCTGATCGTTGCGGCAGATGGCCGCAAAAGCCGGTTGAGATCGGATGCGGGCATCGGCCTTACCCGCCTGCCTTACGGGCAGACCGCCATTGTCTGCACCATTGCGCATGAATTCCCGCACGATAACAGCGCGCTGGAGCATTTCCTGCCCGCGGGCCCCTTCGCGCAACTGCCGCTGGCGGGCACTGCGGAGCACCCGTACCTGTCCGCCATCGTGTGGAGCGACAAGGACGGTCTGGCCCAGCGCTTTGCCGCCCTGCCGGATGATGTCTTCGCCCGCCAGCTTGAAAAGCGGATGGGCACCAACCGCCTGGGCCATGTCACCCCTGTCGGTCGGCGCTGGACCTATCCTTTGTCCGCCCAGTACGCCCAGCGTTACACGGCCGAGCGGATGGTGCTGGTGGGGGATGCCGCACACGGGATCCACCCCATTGCCGGGCAGGGTCTGAACCTGGGGTATCGCGATATCATCCATCTGGCGGCACTCTTGATCGAAGCCCATGAACAGGGGCAGGATATGGGATCGCCTGCCCTGCTGGCCCGTTACCAGGCAGCGTGTCGCCCGGCCAATATGCTCATGCTTGCGGCAACCGACGCGCTGGACAGGCTGTTCAGTAACGATAATCCGGTTTTGCGCCTGGCCAGGGATATCGGGATTGCGGGGGTGCACCGTATTCCGGCCCTGCGCCGGGCTTTTGTCAGACACGCCATGGGGGTGTAGGAACGGAGGACAGCATGCGCGACCAGGGACGCCCCGCCGTAATGGCAAGCCAGTTCGATGCCAGCAGCACGCTTTGCGCGCCGCAGCTTGGCGTGTTGTGGCAACAGATGACGCAGCAGGCCTGTTCCTGCAACGACCCGCTGGTGCGCGGGCTGCTGGCCACCGGCGTGCGCAGCCATTCCGATTTTGCCTCTGCCCTCGCGGCGTTGCTGGGGCGCAAGCTGGGGGACCGGTCCGTGGCCGCCGCGGCCCTGGGCGAACTGGTGCAGGAAGGCTTCGATGCCGAACCCGATATTGTCTGTGCGGCCGCGGCCGACCTGCTGGCCATTCGCGAACGCGACCCCGCCTGCCCGGATTTTGTAACGCCGTTCCTGTTTTTCAAAGGGTATCAGGCGGTGCAGACCTATCGCGTGGCGCATTGGCTCTGGCACGAAGGCCGCAGGCACCTGGCGCTGCATCTGCAAAGCCGGGCGTCCGAATTGTTCGGGGTGGATATTCACCCCGCCGCCAAGCTGGGCAGGCGCATCCTGTTCGACCATGGCAGCGGCATTGTGGTGGGGGAAACCTCCGTGATCGAGGATGACGTCTCCATTTTGCAGAACGTGACGCTGGGCGGCACCGGCAAGCATAGCGGGGACCGTCACCCCAAGGTGCGCCGGGGCGTGCTGATCGGCGCGGGGGCCAAGGTGCTGGGCAATATCGAAATCGGGGAAGGGGCCAAGATCGGCGCGGGCTCCATCGTTCTCGAACCCGTACCGCCCTTTACGACGGTGGTCGGCAACCCGGCCCGCAAGGTGGGCACGCGCCATGTCGGCAGCATGCCCGCCCTGAGCATGGACCAGACGCTGCCCCCCATCGATTATATCATCTGAACGCAAAGTGCCCTTTACCCGTCCCGATCCGGGATGAGCGCGGTTTCTTCTGGCTTGGGCCGCTTTGCGAACGCATGCCCGGAATGGCTGGATGCCTGCGGGCAGTCATGTGCGGCGGCCCCGACAGGCGAACCCGCGTACCCTGCTAGGTGGCCGGGGCTGTGCCGCCTTGGGTTTCGGCCGACCAGAGCAGGATTCGGCGGGTCTGGTAGGGATCAGCCCCCAATACGCGCAGGCGGGGCAAGGCAGCCTGGGCCAGCGCGCGCCGTGTGGGGCAGGCTTCGACCAGCACGACCTGTTCGGGGGGCACGGCCAGTTCGGTGCAGATCACGGCCATGCTCTCCTGCACGGGGGCCTGATCGATGCGCAGGCAGGCGAAGTCGTCTGGTTGGATGAAGCGGGGTGTGACAATCCGCGCCCACAGCGCACGCATGCTCTCAAAATCGCCTTGCGCGCATAGGGCAACGGCAATGCCGCGGCCTTTCAGCACATGAATGGCCTCCCACACGCCCATTGGCCAGCCGTCCTGGCGGGGGGTGGGGCCATCGGGCGCCATATTGGCCGCTACGCCGCGCCATAAGCTGTTGTCCAGCCCGAACACCACCGCCCGAACCGGATCGTTATGCCGGATGGTCCGCAGGGTCCAGACCATCTGGCGGAACAGGCAGCGCATCAGGCTGGCGCGTTTGGGGGCGTAGGTTGTCTCGATCGCGGGGGTGGTGGCGCAATCATCCCAGTCCTGAAAAAGTGCGCCGTTATGGCTGTGGAAATAGACCGTATCGTCCTGCACGTAACGCTTGCCGATCACCCCGGCCACGCTGTCTACATCCAGTAGCCTGGCCTGCGTATAGCGCGCGATAATACCGGCCAGCGCCATGTTCAGGCTGCGGACGATATCGCCCGGATCGAAAAGCCGCTGTCCCATGGCATGGCCCGCCACGGGCAGGGTGCGCATTTGCGGCACCATGAAATTGGCGACCAGAACCGGAATATTCCCCCATTCGGTACAGGCCAGCAGGTGGGCCATCATGGTTTCCAGCCGGGCCTTGGCCTGCGCCAGGGTAATGGCAGCAAAGCCGGGGGCATTGAAGCGTTCGGCCCAGATAACTCCATCTTCCAGCACGGCGCGCAGGGGGGGCTGAATGACGATGGCGTCGTAATCCGCCAGCGGGGCCTTCGGGTCGGGCAGGGGGGCGGAAAATTCGTATTCCACGTAATCCGAAACCGCACCCGGCAGGTGGGTGCCAAGCTGTTCGTGGCACAATGCTGCAAGGCTTGCGCCGATAAACAATACCCGGCGCAGGACAGTCGGGTGCCGTTCCAGTTCGGGGGGGAAGAGAAACTCCGCATCCGACAGCCCCGCCTCTTCCGGGGGGGCTTCTTCCAGCACAAAGAGCGCATCCTGCGTGGCATGTTCCAAGGCGAAGGCAAGCCGCCCGTCCTTGCGCGGTTCGCGCCGTATCGTGCGCCAGGACAGTGTGCCGGTTTCCGACAGGATCAGGATCTGGTGGTTCTCGATCCGCCAGAAGCGTGCCGCTTCATGCGCATAGCCGGTAATGCGCCCGCTGGGGCAGAGCATGAGCGTGCGGGTCAACGGTGCGCCACCCAGCGGCCCGAAAGCCCACACCCTGTCCGTTACCGGAGGGTGGATGCGTATGGGTGCGCCGCGAAAGGTTTTTGTCTCAAGCATGATCCGGCCCGGCTGGAGCAGTGGCAGGCCCGAAGGCCGGGTCCGTATTCTAGGGGGCGAGTCTTTGCAATTCGATAATGCCCGGGTGTTTTACATACAAAAAACGGCCGCAAGCCAGGGGCCTGCGACCGTCTTTTGTAAAAGGAGAGGCTGAAACCAGCCTCTCCCTTCCTGCTGTCATGAAACGGGCTGGATCAGAAATCCATACCGCCCATGCCACCCATGCCACCCATGTCAGGGCCGCCAGCGGGTGCGGCTTTCTTTTCGGGGCGTTCGGCCACCATGGCTTCGGTCGTGACCAGCAGGCCGGCAACGGATGCCGCATCCTGCAGGGCCGTGCGCACAACCTTGGCCGGGTCGATAATACCGGCTTCGACCAGGTTCTTGTATTCGCCAGCCTGTGCGTCGAAGCCGAAGTTGTAGTCTTCGGTTTCCAGCACCTTGTTGGCGACCACGGCACCGTCTTCACCCGCGTTCAGGGCGATCTGGCGCAGCGGAGCCTGAAGGGCGCGGCGGATGATGTCCCCACCAACGCGCTGGTCGTCATTGTGGTAGTGCAGATGGGCCAGGGCCTTGGTCGCACGGGCCAGAGCCGTGCCGCCACCGGGCACAATGCCTTCTTCAACGGCTGCGCGGGTTGCGTGCAGGGCGTCGTCCACGCGGTCCTTGCGTTCCTTGACTTCCACTTCCGTGGAGCCACCGACGCGGATCACGGCCACGCCGCCAGCCAGCTTCGCCAGGCGTTCCTGGAGCTTTTCACGGTCGTAGTCCGAGGTGGTTTCCTCGATCTGCGCACGGATCTGCTTCACGCGGCCCTTGATGTCGTCAGGGTTGCCGGCACCATCGACAATGGTGGTGTTTTCCTTGTCGATCTGGACCTTCTTGGCGGTGCCAAGCATGGCCAGCGTCACGGTTTCCAGCTTGATGCCCAGATCTTCGCTGATCACCTGGCCACCGGTCAGGATCGCGATGTCTTCGAGCATCGCCTTGCGACGGTCACCGAAGCCAGGCGCCTTGACGGCGGCAATCTTCAGGCCACCACGCAGCTTGTTCACGACCAGCGTCGCCAGGGCTTCACCATCGACATCTTCAGCGATGATCAGCAGCGGCCGGCCGGACTGCACAACGGCTTCAAGCAGCGGCAGGATGGGCTGGAGGGAAGACAGCTTCTTTTCGTGGATCAGGATATAGGGGTTTTCCAGATCCGCCGTCATCTTTTCCGGGTTCGTCACGAAATACGGAGAGATGTAGCCACGGTCGAACTGCATGCCTTCGACAACGTCCAACTCGGTCTGGAAGTGCTTGGCTTCCTCAACCGTGATGACGCCTTCGGAGCCGACCTTCTGCATGGCTTCGGAGATCATCTTGCCGATTTCGGTTTCACCGTTGGCGGAGATGGTGCCGACCTGGGCGGTTTCCGCCGGGGTGGTCACTTTCTTGGCGTTCTTCTTCAGTTCCTCGACGACCACGCCCACGGCCTTGTCGATACCGCGCTTGAGGTCCATCGGGTTCATGCCGGCGGCAACCGCCTTCATGCCTTCACGCACGATGGCCTGGGCCAGCACGGTGGCGGTGGTGGTGCCGTCACCCGCGACGTCATTGGTCTTGGACGCCACTTCGCGCAGCATCTGCGCACCCATGTTCTCGAACTTGTCGGCCAGTTCGATTTCCTTGGCGACAGACACACCGTCCTTGGTGATGCGCGGTGCGCCGAAGCTCTTGTCCAGAACCACGTTACGGCCCTTGGGACCCAGCGTTACCTTGACGGCATCGGCCAGAATATCGACACCACGCAGCATGCGCTGGCGGGCGTCACCACCAAACTTTACGTCCTTGGCAGCCATTGAATTTCTCCTGTGAAGATCGTTCTTAAAGGGGAGTGCGGATCAGGACAAATCAGGCGGAAATCACGCCCAGAATGTCGCTTTCCTTCATGATCAGCAGCTCTTCGCCGTCGATCTTCACTTCCGTGCCGGACCATTTGCCGAACAGGATGCGGTCGCCTGCCTTGACATCAAGCGCAACAACCTGCCCCTGCTCGTTGCGGGCACCCGGACCCACTGCCACGACTTCGCCTTCCATGGGCTTTTCCTTGGCGGTATCGGGAATGATGATGCCGCCAGCCGTCTTCTGTTCGCCTTCAAGGCGACGGACAACTACCCGGTCATGTAAGGGACGAAATTTCGTCATTATGGATCGCTCCACATTCTTTGCTGTGACGGCGCCCTTTATCAGAAAGCAGCGCCATCAGTTTTAACCGCGCGTAACAGAACGCCGCGTCGCGTTAGCACTCCCACCCCGGGAGTGCCAGAACAGGAGATAGGTTCTGGCACTGCGGGTGTCAAGGAACGGGGCCCAGTTTCTTTTTTTGGTCATATCCGGCCAATAATCGGCAAATTGTCGGACCATTACGGGCCTGCACCGGACTTGCTGCAGGCCATGGTCGGCACCAAGGCTGGCTGGTATACCATGTCGCAGGCAAGCCGGCAGGGTGCGCGGTAACGCTATGGGCCGGGTAGTGAGCGGGTACCAGGACGCGGGCCCGGGCCACGATCGATGGTGATGAGAGGGGAGAATGAAATGGGACAGATGGTGACATTGGAGGCGGCGGACGGCCACCGCCTGAATGCCTGGGAAAGCGAAAGCCATGCCCACCCCTATGCGTTGGTCGTGCTCCAGGAAATCTTTGGCGTGAACCATCATATGCGCAGGGTTTGCGACACATTGGCCCAGTCCGGCTTCCATGTGATCGCACCTGCCCTGTTCGACCGAGTCGAACCCGGTCTCGAACTGGGCTACACGTCCGATGACGTAAAAAAGGGCCTTGCGGTCCGCGCCCAGATCCCGCTGGAGAAAACGCTGCTCGACATCGCGGCGGCGGCCCGGGCGCTGCAACCGCGTAAAATCGGCGTTATCGGTTATTGCTGGGGCGGCACGCTGGCCTGGCAGGCAGCCTGCCGCGACATGGGGTTTGACGCCGCATGCTGCTGGTATGGCGCGGGTATTGCCGCGGCCAGCGCGCTGGAGCCACGCTGCCCGGTGCAGATGCATTTCGGCGGGCTGGACGCCACGATCCCGCCAGCGGATATCGCCACCATTCGCGCGGCCCATCCGCAGACCGAACTTTATGTCTATGACGACGCCGATCATGGTTTCGGCTGCGCGGATCGCGCCACATTCAACCCCAGGGCCTATGCGCTGGCGCAGGAACGCAGTATTACTTTTCTCAAGAGCTGCCTGAACCCGTAACGCGCCCTTTGGGGCCTTTGCGGCGCGGGTCTGTGATAGCAAGATATGGGTGGGGCGGATATTCTCATTGACAATCCGGCCCGCACATGAGCGGATAAAGCTTACCTGAAAGCACATATCGTGCGGCAGGAAAGTTGTGTAGAGAAAGACAAGGATTAACTCCGTCCATGCCGAACGGTACTGTCAAGTGGTTCAATGCCACAAAGGGTTATGGTTTTATTGCTCCCGATGATGGGGGGAAGGATGTGTTCGTGCATATCACGGCGGTTCAGGCTGCCGGGCTGCGCGGGCTGAACGACGGCCAGAAGGTCACCTATGACCTGGTGGAAGAGCGCGGCAAGGAGGCCGCAACCAACCTCCAGGCGCTTTAACAGGCGGCACGTCCGCCCGCCCGGCCCCGTTGGGGTCGGCGGGCCTGCTGTGCGTTGGCACCGCAGGCGTGATCTGCATGGGGGCTGCATTGTCCGGCCCCCGGCATACTTGCTTTTTACCTATGGGCTGGCCACAGGCGCTGTCCCATTGCGGTGTTGCAGGTTTTATAGCGTGCGTTCACGGCGCGTCTGTACGGCCCGTGCCTTCACGACGCTTCAATTAAACAAGCCAGGCGCCTGATTGCCCCATGTAATGCGGCTTCCTTGCGCGTGCTTTTCTTATCCTCTGCGTCCTGGCCTATCCCGGGTTTGCTTTCAGCCGCCCTGATCGGGGCTTGAGAGAAAGGCCGTGATGTCACGCGCGGTTTCGGCCAGGCCGGCGCGGTGCACCTCCACCCCTTCGGGAAAAGCCGAAAGCAGGCGCGTGGGCGTGCGGCGGTCCAGCAGAACGAAAACCCCCCGGTCCGACTGGCGGCGTATCAGGCGGCCAAAGGCCTGGCGCAGCCGCAGCCGGGCTATACGGTCGTCGAATCCCTTGGGGTCCCCGCCGGACAGGTGAATGCGCCGCTCCCGGTGCAGAATATCCGGGCGCGGCCAGGGCACGCGCTCGAACACTACCAGCCTGAGCGCATTGCCCGGTACATCCACCCCGTCGCGCATGGCGTCGGTCCCCAGCAGGCAGGCATGTTCCTCCGTGCGGAAAATATCCACCAGCGTGTTGTTGTCCATCGCATCCACATGCTGGGCGTAAAGGGGCAGCCCGCTTTGTTCCAGGTCGGGGGCAATGCGTTCATGCACGCCGCGCAGGCGCGATATGGCGGTGAACAGGCCAAGCCCACCCCCGCCGGAAGCCTGGAACAATGTGCGAAATGCCGCTGAAAGATCGACAATACTGGTATTGTCCACGTCAGAGACGATAAACGCGCGGGTCTGCTGGCGGTAGTTGAAGGGGCTGGCCAGGCTTGCGCGAATGGCGGGGGAGGGAAAATGGTTGGCCCCCGTGCGCGCTTCCGCCGCTTCCCACGCGGTTTCGTTATCCGAATCGGTGCTGTTCGCCTGCTGGTCGCGCAGGGTGGCTGAGGTAATCAGCATGCCATGGGCGGGCAGGGCCATGATCCCCGCAAAGGGAATGGTGGGGTCCAGCCAGTGGCGGTGCAGCCCCACATCCTGTTCCCCCATGCGCTGGCGTTCGCGCCGTTCCAGCCGGATAAAATGCACATGCGACGGGGTTGCCCCCGCCTGGGGTGGCTCGTCCAGGGCCGCTAGCATGGTAATCCATGCATCCAGGCGGGAAATGGCGCGGCGGCGCAGGGCGCGGGTCATGGCTTCGATCCGCCCGCGCGTTGTGGAATCCAGCGTATCGGCTTCGTCCTGCAAGCGGGCCTGCAAACGCTCCGTCAGGGTGCGCAGGGGCTCGACCAGGCGGCTGAGTGCCCGGGCAAGCTGCTGCCCGGCCTCGGCCAGTTCGGGCAGGAGGGGGTGCAGGTCGCATTCCAGCGCGCCGAAAGCATGCTGCTTGCCGCCATCGCGCGTACGGGCCAGCACCTGCTGGCGGAGCAGGCGCAGGAAGGCTTCCGTCGGGTTGGTCATGACCGGCTGTGCGCCGTCCACGGCCGGAAAAAGCGGTGTGCCCGCCAAGGATGCGCCGAATGGGCCCCCACCGGTCGGCGGGATCTGGGGTGCGGACGGGCCTGCCGGAGGTTCCTGCCCTGACATGCCGCTTTCCTGCGGCGGCGTTGCGGGCCTGTCGGCCGGTGTTTCCTGTTCCCCCGCCCCGTTCGCGTCGTCCGAATCCGCTCCGGCGGGGGAGGGGGCGCTACCTGCCGCCAGGCCGGGATGGGAGGGGCGCAAGGCGGGGGCTTCATACGGGGCGATGTCGGGCGGTTCCGCGCTGGGGGGGAGGTCCGCGTCGTTCATGCGGGTCGACCAGCCGGGTGCGGGCAGGGCGTGGGCTGCCATCAGGGCCGCGTCCAGTGGGCTTTCCAGCTTGGGGTGGCCCACCACCAGGTCGTCCAACCGCCGTTTAAGCCCGCGCGCGCGGGAGCGGCGGCCCTCCGCCCCCAGCAGCCAGCGCCGGAGTTCGGCCGTTTCCAGCCCCGACAGTTCGGCGCTGAATGCGCCATCGGCCGCATCGGCCAGGTGGTGGCCTTCATCGAACACGTAGCGCGACGGGGCCGTGGTTTCCGCGCTGTCATCGGCATCGTCACTCATGCCGGCCTGGGCGTAGGCGGCCTGCGCCATGACCAGCGCGTGGTTGGCAATGACCAGATCGGCATCGCGGGCGCGACGAATGGAATGTTCCACAAAGCAGCGCTGGTAATGCGGGCATGCGCCGTGAATGCACTCACCCCGCCGGTCGGCCACGCCGGTCAGGTTGCCCTGGCCGAACAGGTCGCCGAACCAGCCGGGCAGGTCGCCGCCCATCAGGTCGCCATCCGCCGTGGCCAGCGCCCAGCGCGCCAGCATGACCAGCGCTATGGTAATGGCCGCCGGGCGGGAGGCGGCACTGTTCACCGCCTCTTCCATGTTCAGCAGGCACAGATAGTTCTCGCGCCCCTTGCGCAGCACGATTTTCTGCCGGTGTGTGGCGCTGTCGGGGTAAAGGCGGCGGGTTTCCTGTTCGATCTGGCGTTGCAGGTGGCGCGTATAGGTGCTGATCCACGCCGTGCCGCCATTGCGTTCCGCCCACAGGCTGGCGGGGGCGATATAGCCCAGCGTCTTGCCCGTGCCCGTTCCGGCTTCGGCCAGCACGACGGCGGGGTCGCCCTGCACCGCGCGCGGGACGAAGGCGGAGGCCGAAACACTGGCGAAATCGGCCTGTCCGGCCCGGCTTTCCGCCTGCGGGCCCAGCAGTTCAGCCAGGCGCGTGCGTACTTCGGCCACGCTGATGGGGTGCGATGCCGGGGGCGGGCGCTGGGCGGCGTCTTCCCATTTGGGCAGGACGCGCCACACGCGCAGCGCATCGGCGGGTTGCAACGCATCTTCGGGCAGCATGCCGCGCGGTGTCAGCCGTTCGGGCAGGTTCAGCGTATCGGCCACGGTGCCGCTCCACACCCAGCCCGCCTGGCCCAGGCGCAGGCAGAAGGCTGACAGATAGGCGACCTCCCCCCCGTCCTTGCCGCGCTGCATCAGATCGCCCAGCAGGCAGGACAGCAGCCTTGGCAGCAGATCCGCCTCCGCCCCGCCGATCGTGTCGTGATCGAGCCCCAATGCAAGGGCAAGCCCCCGTGGCGTGGGGGCCGCCGTGCGGGCGGGGTGGACAAAGGCGAACAGTTCCAGCAGGTCCAGCCAGGGGCTGGGTTGGCCCGGTGGGGGCAGGCCCAGCCTGCGCGCGAGCGAGGGTGCATGCACCACCAGCAGGGCGGGCATAGTGTGCAGGCGTTCGCGTATCTCGCCCGCGTTCAGGCAAAGCAGTTCGCCGTCTTCGGTCAACAGGGAGAACAGACCCCGATGGCTGACCAGGGCCGGTGCGTCGTGAGCGGAGGGGAAAGAAGGCGACATGGCCTTCCTAGATGGGCCATTCCCGCACGTAATGCCAGAGGCCGTGCACACAAAAGCCCGCCACGGGGTGCGGGGCGGGCTTTGGCGGTATCGTCAGGCCGGGTCTTTCAGGCTGTCGGCCACGGTTTCAAGCAGCCTGCCATAAAGATGGGCATTGCCTGCAACCACCATGATATCATCGGGCAGGTCATCCAGGTCGAGCCCGGCGGGATCGGTCGCCTGGCCACCGGCTTCGCGCACCAGCAGCAGCCCTGCCGCACAATCCCACGGCTTGATGCCGAATTCCCAATAGCCTTCGTACCGCCCGGCCGCGACCCAGGCCAGGTCGAGGGCAGCGGCACCAAAGCGCCGGATACCCGCCACGCGCGGCATCAGGTTGCCCATGACGCGCGCAAAAGGCAGACGCATGCGCGCGGGCACCTTGGCGAAGGGAATGCCCGTGGCGAACACGGATTCCTGCATGTCGCGCCGGGCCGACACGCGCAGCCGCCGTTCGTTCAGGAAGGCGCCAACGCCTTTTTCCGCCCAGAACATCTCACCCGCCGCCGGGTTGTACACCAGCCCCGCCGCCAGTTCGACCCGGCCATCGGGCAGGCGACGTTGCAGGCCGATGGAAATGGCCCAGTGCGGAATGCCGTGCAGGAAGTTGGTAGTGCCGTCCAGCGGGTCCACCACCCAGCGCCAGGTCCAGTTGTCGCTGCCCGAGGCACCGGATTCTTCCATGAGGAAAGCATAGCCGGGGCGCGCGCGCTCCAGCTCTTCACGCAGCGTCTGTTCCGCGCGCAGGTCAGCCTGGGAGACAAAGTCCCCCGGTCCCTTGATGCTGACCTGAAGCTGCTCGACTTCGTTGAAGTCGCGCAACAGACGCTTGGCCGCCTTCTGGGCTGCGGTTTGCATCACCATCATGACGGGGGAAAGACGCATGGCCACTGTGTTTTTTGTCCTGCTCTGGGTGTAGGGGCGGAAAGATCAGTTCTTGGCGCGTTCCACGTAGGAACTGTCTTCCGTACGCACCACGATACGCTCACCCGCTTCAATAAAGGGGGGTACCATGGTCTTGACGCCGTTGGAAAGCTTGGCAGGCTTGTAGGACGAGCTTGCGGTCTGTCCCTTGACCACCGGGTCGGCCTCGACCACTTCCAGCGTGACATGCGGCGGCAGGTCCACACTGACCGGATCGCCTTCCACCAGATGCAGGTTCAGCGTCATGTTGTCCTGGATGAAGGGGGCCTGGTCGCCCAGGATGGACACGGGCAGGGTCAGCTGCTCGAAGGTTTCGGGGTCCATCAGCACCAGCATGTCACCGTCGGTATAGGAATAGAGATATTCCTTGTCCTCGGTCATCAGCCGTTCGACCGTATCGGCCGTGCGCCAGCGTTCGTTGGTCTTGTTGCCGGTTTTCAGGTCGCGCATTTCCACCTGGATGAAGGCGCCACCCTTGCCCGGGGTAATGATCTGCTGCTTCAGCACCGTCCACCGGCGACCGTCATGTTCAATGACCTGACCGGCGCGGATCAGGTTTGCCTGCTGTTTCATACTTCAGTTCCCAAGAGGAATGGCTATTTAGGATGGGGCTTGTACAGTCCCCACGCCCGAAGGGCAAGCGCCCAGGTGCCCCGGCCCGCAGTCTTCCCCCGCTGGACAGCCGCCGCACATCCTGCTTATAAGGCCCTCACCTCCATGGCGAGGATGGGTGTCCGAGCGGTTTAAGGAACTGGTCTTGAAAACCAGCGTGCGGGGAACCGTACCGTGGGTTCGAATCCCACCCCATCCGCCAGTTCGATGTCGATTCTAAATATAGTCGCCTTCATGAAACGGGTTCTTTCAGCGCTGGGATGGTCATTGCCGATTGGTTTTTAGATATGGATTTGCCATTTCTTATACCTGACTGGACAATTGATATCGTGGTTTGTTTTTGCTGCGCGGATATATGAGCTGTGGGTATTAAAGCCTATTACCACGGTGCAATCCGGCAATTTTGCGAGGATGATGAGGCCCGTATTCTTGGAATACTGACTAGTTGCCATCATCATGACCTTGATAAACAGCAGCGTTTTGCTTGGACGGAACAAATCAGAATCCTAAAAGCCGCTCTTTCACGTTTGGCAGGCACTCTTTTTTTAGAATGTTACATCCCGCGTATGGGTAAGCGTGCAGACGCTGTAGTTTTAGTGGGTGGAATTGTTTTTGTTCTCGAGTTCAAAGTTGGCGCGCAAGATTATGGGCGTGGGGGACTTATCCAGGTTGAAGATTATGCTCTCGATCTGAAAAATTTTCATGAAGGAAGCCATGGATTACCGGTTGTGCCGGTTCTGATTGCCACCGCAGCCGGTGCCGTCCCGTTTCAGTCGCCAATTTTTGCACAGGATATGGTGGCACAACCCATGCGGACCAACGCTGCTGATCTTGGCGCTTTTTTACGTCATGTTATTCATTGCCAAGCCTTTCCAGCGTTAGATGAGCACTGTTGGAGGGATGCGGGCTACAAACCCACGCCGACAATTATTGAAGCAGCCCAAACGCTTTATCGCACCCACAATGTTGCTGATATCGCCCGTTCGGATGCCGGTGCGAAAAATCTTCGGCAAACTAGTGCTAGTGTAAGTGCCGTAATTGATGCCGCTCAGCAGACGGGGCGGAAGGCGATCTGCTTTGTTACGGGAGTGCCTGGATCTGGTAAAACCCTAGCTGGGCTTAACATTGCAACCCATCGCGGCGAAAACCACAGCGACGAACACGCCGTGTTCCTATCGGGCAACGGCCCCTTGGTGGATGTGCTGCGGGAAGCCTTGGCGCGCGATAAAGCTGCTCGGGATGATATTTCCAAGGCGCAAGCCGAACGCGAGGTACGCAGCTTTGTACAAAATATTCATCATTTCCGCGATCATTATGTCGGTAATCAAGTTGTCCCTGTTGAGAAGGTCGTGGTCTTTGATGAGGCGCAGCGTGCTTGGACCCGCCAGCAGGCATCTGCCTTCATGCAGCGTAAACGCGGCCAAGCAGACTTTAATGTGTCAGAGCCCGAATTTCTGATTAGTGTTATGGATCGTCATCCAGACTGGTGTGTCATCGTCTGTCTAGTTGGGGGCGGGCAGGAGATTAACACTGGTGAGGCCGGAATATCGGAATGGATTCATGCGCTGGAGACACGTTTTGGGCATTGGGATGTATATGTGTCGCCGCGCATCACCTTGCCGGACTATAACGCTGGCGCCGAAGTGGCGCGCTTCCTTCTCTCGGCACGCGTGCATCAAGATGAGCATTTGCATTTAGCGGTATCAATGCGCTCTTTCCGTGCAGAAGCTTTATCTGATTTTGTGGGGCATGTTGTCGATAACAACCCAATAGCCGCTCGGGCCACTTACGCTCAAATCCTGAAAAGCTACCCCATTTACCTTACTCGTGACATTGGCGCAGCACGCGCCTGGCTTCGCCAAAAGGCGAGGGGGACAGAGCGTTACGGTTTGATCGCATCTTCTGGTGCGCAGCGTTTACGACCCATCGGCATTTATATAAAAGCTGCGATTGATCCACCTAATTGGTTCCTCAATGATGCCTCTGATGTGCGGTCGTCTTTTTATATGGAGGACGTGGCAAGCGAATTTGCCGTGCAAGGGCTCGAACTTGATTGGGCCGGCATATGCTGGGATGGTGATTTGCACCACAACGGCGAACATTGGGTTAGCCAAGCATTCAAAGGCAGTAAGTGGCAAGCCATCAACGACGTGAATCGAAAGCTTTATCTTAAAAACGCTTATCGCGTTATTCTAACGCGCGCACGGCAAGGTATGATTATTGTAGTCCCGCCCGGCGACACTAACGATTGGACACGGCCGCCCCATTTTTATGATGAGACGTACCGCTTCCTTCAACGCTGCGGCTTACCCCTTTTACATGATACGAGTGAAGCAAAACGTTGATTTGTAAGGGGCTAATTTTCTCGTAAAAACGAGTTAAGTGTAGACTCGTTTTTAGTAAAATTTCCCGTCAAATATTTCATTGTTAGAGTTTATTTTCTTAAGGTTTAGTATTCTTTTCGATGTTCTTGTCCGGATCTTCGTGTGACGGAGGGTCACTGGCGGGAAAGCTCTCTTCCAGGGCTTCGTCCAGATCGCGTTCTTCCTTGGATGGCGGGGGGTCTTTTTTCGGTTTGGTCATGGCTTGGTCCTCCTGCAGTTATAACGCCCCGTATGGGGCAGGGTTGAAGCCGGGGAATATAAATTTGCGAAGTTTGGTCTGTGTTCGCGGTGAGGACGCGGAGGCTCGCCATTGCCCTTTGGGCGGGGCTGTGTGTGGGGCGTTCGTGCGGGGTTGCTGCCAGGTGCTTGCCTGGGGGCTGCTTGGGCGAGCCATTTTATGGTGTGGGAAATAGCTCTGACGCATTGCGCCCGGCGGGCATTGCGGGCATGTCTGCCGGGGTCGGGCTTTCTGGTTGGCACGACGTGGTACGGGTATCGGAATGGGAGAAAATCTCGTGCGCATAGCCATGATTGGTGGCGGATATGTCGGGCTGGTTTCTGCGGCGTGTTTTGCCGAATTCGGCATGCATGTCTCTGTGGTGGAAACCAATCCGCAGCGGCTGGCCGCATTGCGCGAAGGGCGCATTCCCATTTATGAACCAGGGCTGGACGCGCTTGTCATCTCCAATACCCAGGCCGGGCGGCTTGTATTTGGCGATGATATCGCCACCGCCGTGACCGGGGCGCAGGCGGTTTTCATTGCAGTGGGCACGCCGCCGCGCAATGGCGATGGGGCTGCCGACCTGCAATATGTGCATGCCGCGGCCCGCCAGATTGCCCAGGCCCTGACCGGTTATGCGGTGATTGTCACCAAATCGACCGTGCCGGTGGGCAGCAGCCGCCGGATTGCCCAGATTATTCGCAACGTGCGCCCGGACCTGGATTTCGACGTGGCGTCCAACCCCGAATTCCTGCGCGAAGGCAGCGCCATTGACGATTTCATGCGCCCCGACCGCGTGATCATCGGTCTGGACCAGACGCAGCCTGAACGGGCGGGGCGGGCTGAAAATGTCATGCGGCAGGTTTACCGGCCACTGGTGCAGGCGGCGGCTCCCCTGGTGTTTACCGGGCTGGAAACGGCGGAACTGACCAAATACGCGGCCAATTCCTTCCTGGCGATGAAGATTTCCTTCATCAACGAAATGGCCGATCTGTGCGAGAAACTGGGCGCGGATGTGGAAGACCTGGCCCGTGGCATGGGGCTGGACGCGCGTATCGGTCGCCGTTTTCTCAGCCCCGGACCGGGCTATGGGGGGTCGTGCTTCCCCAAGGATACGCTTGCCCTGTCGCGTATCGCGCAGGAAAACCAGAGCGGGTGCCGCCTGGTGGAAACCACGGTGCAGGTGAACGAAGCCCGCAAGGCCGCCATGGCCGGGCGCATTATCGCGGCCTGTGGTGGCTCGGTCGTTGGCCGGACCATTGCCGTGCTGGGCCTGACCTTCAAGCCCGAAACCGATGACATGCGGGAATCCGCCTCCATCCCCATCCTGCATCGCCTGGCCGAGGCAGGAGCCACCCTGCGCGCCTATGACCCGGTGGGCATGGACGCCGCCCGGGCGCTTCTGCCCCCCGACGTGATATATTGTGCAGACGCCATGGAGGCAGCGCAGGACGCGGATGTGCTGGTTGTCCTGACGGAATGGAACATTTTTCGCGCCCTTTCGCCCGAGGTTCTGGCACAGCGGATGCGCACGAAAGCCATTGTCGACCTGCGCAATATTTTTGACCCGGCTGCCATGCGGGCCGCGGGCTTTCTCTACCAGTCCGTGGGCCGGCCCTAGGACGACAGGCCTGCGCGGACGGCCCCGGTCGCTGCGGGCGCACTGGGTTGCCCATGCACGTCCATGCGGCATAGCCTGTAAGCAGGCCCCTGGCATGGCCTGCGGGTGTTTACGAACAAAGGGCACGAAATATGGCTGTCACCTACGCCACCGTCACATGGGACCAACTGCACCGCGACGCGCGCAGCCTTGCCAGCATGCTGGTGCCGCGCATGCCGCTGCGCGGGATTGTGGCGGTAACGCGCGGCGGGATGATCCCTGCGGCCATTGTCGCACGTGAACTGGGGTGCCGCCTGGTCGAGACCATATCCGTCGTAACCTATGACGAGGAAGACAAGGGCGAGCCCAGTATCGTCAAGCAGCCCGAAGCAGCAGGCAATGGGGATGGGTTCCTGGTCATCGATGACCTGGTGGATTCCGGTGTGACGGCCCGTCTGGTGCGCGAACGCCTGCCCCATGCATGCTTTGCCTGCCTGTATGCAAAGCCTGCAGGGCGCGCGCTGACAGACCTGTTCGTGACCGAAGTCCCGCAGGAGACATGGGTGCTGTTCCCGTGGGATACGGCACCCCTTTTCGTGCCGCCACTCGTTGCGGGACAAAAACCCTCCGCTGGCTGAATTTTTACCCGACCGGCCCTTGCCACAGGTGCAATAGGGGCCTAGGTTCCGGCTCATTCGGGGCGTGGCGCAGCCTGGTAGCGCGCGTGTTTTGGGTACACGAGGCCCCCGGTTCGAGTCCGGGCGCCCCGACCATAGACAAAGCGGGAGGCACACCATGGCCGCGCGTATCTATAGACAATCCAAGCCAGCAGGTCAGTCCGGTCTTGCGGGAACGCGGGAATGGATTTTGGACTACGGACAATCTGCCCCGCGTCGGCAGGACGCGCTCATGGGCTGGACCGGCAGCGCCGATCCGCAATCGCAGATCAGGCTGTTCTTCGACACATGCGAGGCCGCCCTGGACTACGCCGCGCGCGAGAATATCCCCTGCGAGGTCGAAGCCCCGAACCCGCGCATTCGCCGCCCCAAGGTTTACGCGGACAATTTCCGTTCGGATCGTATCCAGAACTGGACGCATTGATTTTCCGCCATTTCCCGATTATTCGAGAAACGCGGCTGCGCCCTTAGCTCAGTTGGATAGAGCAACAGCCTTCTAAGCTGTGGGTCGCTGGTTCGAATCCAGCAGGGCGCGCCAATTCCCGTACAGCTTATTCGGGCCGTATCCCGCCCCCGCTTATTGCGGCGCAGGCAGGGTGCGGCCCTGTTGTATTTTGCACGCTGTCAGGGGAACCCTGGCAGGCGTACGTTGGCATGGGGCGGGTGGTCAGCCCGCGCGAACGCCCGCACTATCGGGCCAGGAAAACACACGAACAGACAAGGTGGGGGATTCGTATGGTGTTTTGTGTCGTCGGGGCTGGTTTCAGCGGGGCTGTCATTGCCCGCCATCTGGCCGAGCGCGGGCATAAGGTCGTGGTTGTGGATGAACGGCCCCATCTGGGCGGCAACTGCCATACCGAACGCGACGCGCAGACCGGCGTCATGGTGCACCGCTACGGGCCGCATATCTTCCACACCGCCGATGAACGCACCTGGGCTTACGTGCAGCGTTTTGGAACTTTTCGCCCCTATATCAACCGGGTCAAGGCCATATCGGGCGGCCGGGTCTATACGCTGCCGGTCAACCTGCTGACCATCAACCAGTTCTTCGGCACCACGCTGGGGCCCAAGGATGCGCTGGCCTTCATTCAGGCCAAGGCCGACCGCTCCATTACCGACCCGCAATCGTTCGAGGAGCAGGCGCTGAGCATGATCGGCCCGGAACTGTACCGGGCGTTCTTCTACGGTTATACGCGCAAGCAGTGGGGGCTGGAGCCGACCGAACTGCCCGCCTCCATTCTCAAGCGCCTGCCGCTGCGCTTCAATTATGACGACAACTATTTCAACCATCCGTACCAGGGCATGCCCGAAAACGGCTATACGGCGATTGTCGAGAACATTCTGGCGGTGGACGGGGTCGAGGTGCGGCTGGGCTGTTCCTTCGAAAGCCTGACCGACACGTTCGAGCATGTGTTCTACACCGGCCCCATCGACCGTTATTTCGGCTTCAGGCTGGGGCGGTTGGGCTATCGCACGCTGGATTTCGAACGCTTTGTAGATGACGGGGACCATCAGGGAACGGCCGTCATCAATTACTGCGACGAGCAGGTGCCCTATACCCGTATTTCCGAGCACAAGCATTTTGCCCCGTGGGAGCAGGACCAGTTTTCCAAGACCGTCTGTTTCCGCGAATACAGCCGCCTGGCGGGGGAAGGGGACGTGCCTTATTACCCCATCCGCCTCGTGCATGAAAAACGCATGCTCGACAGCTATATCGCCCTGGCGCGGGAAGAAAAAGCCGTCTCCTTCCTTGGGCGGCTGGGCACGTATCGCTACCTGGACATGGATGTCACCATCAAGGAAGCGCTGGCCGCGTGCGATCTGATCGATACGCAGCTTGCCGCCGGAACATGTGACCTGCCCGCATTTTTCGTCGATCCCGGCTGATCTGCGGCGCTAGGCAGGGGGGGCTGGACAGCGCGCGGGCCCGAGGCCGGGCGGGGCAGGGCTCGCGTAACGGGCGGGGCATTTGGGGCAGGGTCGCGCAGTTTGGCTCTTGACGCGTTGGTGGCATCGCCGCATTGCTTCGTGCATGCGAGTTGCCGCCATTCTTCTGGCTGCCGGAACGGGCAGTCGCTACGCCGCCACCACAGGGTGCGCCACCCCCAAGCAGTACGTTCTGCTGGCGGGCCAGCCTGTCATTCGTCATGCAGCACAGGCCCTTTTGCCGCATGTCACCTGTATCCAGCCGGTGGGGGATCCCGCATCCCTGGCCCAGGCGCTGGATGGGCTGGCGGTGCTGCCGCCCGTGGCCGGGGGTGACACCCGCCAGGCCAGCGTGCGCGCCGGGCTGGAAGCGCTGGACCTGCTGCCCGAAGGCGAAAAGCCCGATCTGGTGCTCGTGCATGACGGCGCCCGTCCCTACGTTACGGCGGAACTGGTGGGCAATGTGGTGCAGGCCTTGGGCGAACACCCCGGCGCCATTCCCGCCGTGCCGGTTGCCGATACGCTCAAGAAGGGCGAACACGGCGTGATCGAGGGCACGGTCCCGCGCGAACATCTGTATCGTGCCCAGACGCCCCAGGGTTTCCGCTTCGGCCTGTTCGTGGACCTGCACCGCGCCGCGGCATCGACCAGTGCGACCGATGACGCCAAGCTGCTGGAGGACGCGGGTTTCAGCGTCGCGCTGGTGGCGGGTGATGAAGACAATATCAAACTGACTTATGAGGGTGATCTGGTGCGTCTGGAACGGCTGATCGGCCCCACGCTTCTGCCGCGTGTGGGGCTGGGCTACGATGTTCATGCTTTCGAGGAAGGCCGCCCCCTGATCCTGTGCGGCATTACCGTGCCCCATACGCTCGGGCTTGCCGGTCATTCCGATGCCGATGTGGGCATTCACGCCTTGTGCGACGCCATTTACGGCGCGCTGGCCGAAGGCGATATCGGGCGGCATTTCCCCCCCAGCCAGAACGAATGGAAAGACGCCGACAGCGCGCGCTTTCTTGTGCATGCGGGCCAGCGCATTCGCGAACGCGGCGGCATGCTGATCAACGCCGACCTGACCCTGATCTGCGAACGCCCGAAAATCGGCCCGCACGCCCAGGCCATGCGCCAGCGCCTTGCCGATCTGCTGGAAGTCGATATCGACCGGATTTCGGTCAAGGCCACGACTTCCGAACGGCTGGGCTTTACCGGGCGTGAGGAAGGCATTGCCTGTACCGCCACGGTAAGCGTGCTGGTGCCCTGAACGAAGGGGCAAACCGGGCGCAGGCCGGTCCGGTATTAAAATATTGCACGGGGCGCGTTGGCCCGGTATCTCTGCCTAATCTCTAGGCAAATGGAAGTGACCGTGCAAACGCAACCCCTGCTGCGTCCGATCGATCTGGGCGGCGTCCGTCTTGAAACGCCCGTTATTCTCGCACCCATGTCAGGGGTGACGGACCTGCCGTTCCGCAAGCTTGCGCGCAGGCTGGGGGCGGGGCTTGTCGTATCCGAAATGATCGCCTCCTGGGCGCTGGTGCGTGAGAACGACACCACCCTGCGCATGGCCGAAAGTGCGGATGCGCAGGGCCCCAATGCGGTGCAGCTTGCTGGCTGCGACCCCGAAGCCATGGCCGAGGCCGCGCGCATTGCCGTGGGGCGCGGGGCGGACCTGATCGACATCAACTTCGGCTGTCCGGTCAAGAAAGTGGCGGTGGGCCAGCAGGCGGGTTCCGCCCTGATGCGCGACGAAGCCGCCGCCGCCCGCCTTCTGGACCATGTGGTCAAGGCCGTGGCCGTTCCCGTAACCCTGAAAATGCGCATGGGCTGGGACCACCAGCACCTGAACGCACCCGCGCTGGCCCGCATTGCACAGGATGTGGGCATTCGCATGATCACGGTGCACGGGCGTACGCGCCAGCAGTTCTACAACGGTGTTGCCGACTGGGCTTTCGTGCGCCAGGTCAAGGACGCGGTCAGCCTGCCCGTTATCGTCAATGGCGATATCCTGAGCGTGGATGACGCCCGCAAGGCCCTGGCCCAGTCCGGGGCGGACGGTGTCATGATCGGGCGGGGGTGTTACGGCAGGCCGTGGTTCCTGGCCCAGGTGGCGCAGGCGCTGTGCCACGGTGCGGACGTGGCAGATCCCACGCTGGTGGCGGAAAAAGCCATCGTTTTGGAACATTACGCCATGATGCTCGCGCATTTCGGGGACCGGCCCGGCCTGCGGCTCGCGCGCAAGCATGTGTCCTGGTATTCGGCCGGGCTGCCGGCTTCCGCGCAGTTCCGCGCGGCTTTCAACCGGATCGACACGGCGGAGGAAGCGGTGGCGAGCATCACCGCGTTCTACGACCGCCAGATCGAAGCCGGAGCCGTGCGCGACAGCCGCACTTCCCGCCATGAAGGGGGGCAGCAGGCCCGTGCCTGCGCGGCGTGAAGGAACGCGGACACAGGCCGGGCGGGCCGGGGGCTGACAGCCTGCTGGACAGCCTGCCGGTCCCGTTCCTGGAGGTAGGCCCGCAAGACGAGGTCCTGGCGGCCAACGTGGCGGCGGAAGAATTTTTCGCCATGTCGCGCCACCAGATCATGCAAGGTGGGCTGCGCGGCCTTGCCCCGCCTGACCACCCGCTTTTTCTGCTTATGGAGCATATACGCCAGCGCGGCGGCCGGGTGACCGAACATGACGTGGTGTTCGATTCCCCGCGCTTTCATCATGCCAATGTCACGCTCCAGGCCGCCGATGTGCCCGATCATCCTGGCATTACGGTGCTGACCTTCCATGCCTCCATGGCCGCGCGGGCATTGGACCAGCAGATGAGCTATCGCTCCGCCGCCCGCAGTGTCGCGGGCATGGCGACCATGCTGGCGCATGAAATCCGCAATCCGCTCTCGGGTATCAAGGGGGCGGCGCAGCTTCTGGAACAGGCCGTAACCCAGAGCGACAAGGAACTGGCCACCCTGATCTGCGAGGAAGTGGACCGGATCGATGCGCTGGTCGAACGCATGGGCATGTTCGGCGAAGCGCAGATGCATTGCCGCGCGCTGAACATCCACAGGATTCTGGAGCATGTGCGCCTGCTGGCCATGAACGGCTTTGCGCGCGGTATCCAGATTGTGGAACGCTACGATCCCTCGCTCCCCCATGTCTGGGGCGACCGGGACCGACTGGTGCAGGTGCTGATCAACCTGATCAAGAACGCCGCCGAAGCCGTGCGCGAATCAGGGCGTGAAGGGCAGATCACGCTGCTTACCAGTTACCGCCCGGGCATACGGGTGGCGGCACCGGGCACCACGCAATGGCGGCACCTGCCGCTGGTCGTGACCGTGCGCGACACCGGGCCCGGTATTTCGCCCAGCGTGCGCCCGCACCTGTTCGAGCCCTTTATTTCCACCAAGGCCAATGGCCGGGGGCTGGGCCTTGCGCTGGTGGGCAAGATCATGGACGATCACGGCGGCACCATCGATGTCGAAAGCAGGCCCGGGCGCACGGAAGTAAGCCTGTTCCTGCCCATAGCCGATGACGCGGGGGGAATGATGCATGCCATGCCACCGGCCTGAAAGATCGACCGGGCCCGCCTTGCCCCCGTTCCGGGCCGGTGGGCATTTTCCGGCATTTCGTCCTATCTGAGGCCCGTTTCAAATTGGTTTTGCAGCCATGACCCCGCCCCCCACCATTCTTGTTGCCGATGACGACCGTTCCATTCGCACCGTGCTGGGCCAGGCCCTGGGGCGCGCGGGCTACCAGGTGCTCAGCACCCCCTATGCGTCCACCCTGTGGCAATGGGTGGAGGAGGGGGAGGGCGACCTGGTCATTACCGACGTGGTCATGCCCGATGGCAGCGGGCTGGACCTGATCCCGCGCATCCACCAGATGCGGCCGGACCTGCGCATTATCGTCATGAGCGCGCAAGCCACCCTGACCACCGCCGTCAAGGCCACGCAGCGCGGGGCGTTCGAATATCTGGCCAAGCCGTTCGACCTCAAGGAACTCCAGGCCGTGGTGGCGCGGGCACTGACCGCAACCCGGCAGGATACCGACCGCGCCCAGCCCAATGGCGCGACCCAGGTGGAAGAACGCCTGCCGCTGATCGGGCAGTCCGTGGTCATGCAGGCGATTTATCGCTCCATCGCACGGTTGACCACCTCGGAACTGACGGTCATGATCACGGGCGAAAGCGGCACCGGCAAGGAACTGGTGGCGCGCGCCCTGCATGAATACGGGCGCAGGCGCAGCGGGCCGTTCGTGGCCGTGAACATGGCCGCCATCCCGCGTGAGCAGATCGAAAGCGAACTGTTCGGCTACGAACGCGGCGGCACGCAGGGCCGCATGCCCGGCCGTTTCGAGCAGGCCAGCGGCGGCACGCTCTTCCTGGACGAAATCGGCGACATGCCGCAGGAAGCCCAGACCCGGTTGCTGCGTGTGTTGCAGGAAGGGGAGTTCACGACCGTGGGCGGTGCCCAGCCCCTGCGGGCCGATGTGCGGATCATTGCCGCCACCCACCGCGACCTGCGCCAGTCGATCCAGCAGGGCACGTTCCGCGAGGATCTGTATTACCGCCTGAATGTCGTGCCCCTGCGCCTGCCGCCCCTGCGCGAACGCCGTGAGGACATTCCCCTTCTGGCGCGGCATTTCCTCAACCAGTGCCGTGATGAAGGTGGCGGGCAGCGCCATCTGGACGAGGAAGCCATGGCCCGCCTTCAGGCATGGCGCTGGCCGGGCAATGTGCGCGAGCTGGAAAACCTGATCCGGCGTATTGTCGCCCTGCATTCGCAGGACACGATCACCCCCGAACTGATCGATGCCGAACTGGCCGAGCCCTGGGCGGGGGAGGTCGCGGTGGAAAAATCCGCATCCGCCGAACCGCTGGTGGACGCGCTTTCACGCCATATCGCGCGTTACCTGGCTGCCGGGCGGGAAGGCATGCCCATGGTGGACCTGCATGCCCGTATTGTTGCGGAAGTCGAACGTCCGTTGATACAAATGACCCTGATGGAAACCAAGGGCAACCAGATCAAGGCGGCCGCCATGCTGGGGCTGAACCGCAACACGCTGCGCAAGAAGATACGGGATCTTGAAATCCCGGTCGTGCGCGGCGCGGTCTGAGCACGCCTATGACACACGGCGCCCCCATGCTTCGCTCCTTCCTGTCGGCCAACAGGCTGAGCTGGCTTTTGCGCTCGCTCGAACGGCGCAGCGTGGGTCTGATCCTTGCGGCCCTGGCTTTGTGCCTGGGCTTTGCAACGTTCGTCGTACTGTCCGCAGGCATGTCGTTCGGGCATTACGCGCTGATGGAGCCGGCCCTGCTGGTCCTGAACGGGCTGGTGCTGGCCCTGCTGCTGCTGGCCCTGGCCATTCGTGTCTGGCCGCTGCTGGCCGAACGCCGCAAGGGGCTGGCGGGGGCGCGCCTGCATGTGCGCCTGATGACGCTGTTCGGCATTGTCGCAGTCGCACCCACCCTGGTGGTGGGGGTGTTCGCCACGCTGTTTTTCCATTTCGGGATCCAGATCTGGTTCTCCGACAAGGTCAACACCGCGCTGAACGAGGCCTTGCAGGCGTCACGCGGGTATCTGGCCGAACATAACGCCAATATCCGCACCGATGCGTTTTCCATGGCCAACTACATCATGGGTGCGCAGAACGAACTGGCCGCCAGCGGCACCGACCTGTTCCAGGATCGCGATGCACTGGCCCAGATGCTGGACAGCCAGACCACCATGCGCGGCCTGACCGAAGCCGTGGTGTATGACCCCATCACCAACAAGGTGGTGGCTGTCGGCGGGTTGATGAGCCGTGCGGGCTACCCGCAGGACCTGCCTCCCCCCAACGCCACCGTCATGGCCCGTTCGAGCGATGTGGCCATTCTGGATTCCCCGGACGAACGGACAGTGCGCGCCGTGGTCGAACTGTCGCAGACACCCGCATTGATGCTGGTCATCACCCGGCTGGTCGATCCTGAAATTCTCGAACATATGCGCCGCACGGAAAACGTGGTGGCCGACTACAAGCGGCTGAACAGCAACAAGGCCAAGATCCAGCTTACCTTCATCATGATCTTCGTGCTGGTGGCGTTGCTGGTGCTGGCGGCCGCGGTGCTGATCGGGCTTGCCCTGGCCAACCAGATCGCACGCCCCCTGGGCCTGCTGAGTGTGGCCGCCCGCCGGGTGAGCGAGGGCGATCTGGGTGTGCATGTGCCCGAGGTCAACCGCGATGACGAAGTGGCCTCCCTGTCGCGCGCGTTCAACCGCATGACCGAGGAACTGGCCAGCCAGCGTGCGGAACTTATGTCCGCCTACAGCCAGATCAACGAACGGCGGCGCTTTACCGAGGCCGTGCTGTCCGGCGTGTCGGCCGGGGTGGTGGGGCTGGACATGGAGCAGCGCATCGAACTGCCCAACCGCGCCGCCTGCGTGCTGTTGCAGACCGACCTGATGGACGCCATAGGCGAACCCCTGGCCCAGCGCGTGCCCGCCTTCGCGCCCCTGCTGAGCGAGGCCCGAACGGCACCCGACCGCGTGCTGACGCGTGAAATCCAGACCGGCCCCGTGGCCAGCCAGCGCACGCTATTGGTGCGGATCGGCGCGGACCTGCGCGGCAGCGAGATCGAAGGCTTTGTCATTACCTTCGATGACATCACCGCCCTCCAGCAGGCCCAGCGCAAGGCTGCGTGGGCGGATGTCGCGCGCCGCATCGCCCATGAGATCAAGAATCCGCTGACCCCCATCCAGCTTGCGGCCGAACGGCTCAAGCGTCGTTTCCTCAAGGAAATTACATCCGACCCCGAAACGTTTTCACAATGTGCGGATACGATCGTGCGCCAGGTGGGGGATATCGGGCGCATGGTGGATGAATTTTCCGCTTTCGCGCGCATGCCCCAGCCGGTCATGAAAAACGAGGATGTGACCCGTATTGCGCGCGAAGCGCTGATCCTGCAACGCAACGCCCATCCCGAAATTCTGTTTCATTACCTGCCCGCCCAGGATGCGGTGATCGCCCTGTGCGACCGGCGGCTTATCAGCCAGGCTCTTATCAATCTTCTGCAGAATGCGGCCGATGCTATTGCCATGACCGAACGAGGCGCGGATGCTGGGGGCGAACCCACGGCCCTGAAGGGGGAGGTATGGGTGACCATCACGCCCGAGGGCGGGCATATCGCGCTGGCGGTGGCCGATAACGGCGTCGGCCTGCCGCGCGATGACCGCAGCCGCCTGACGGAACCCTACGTCACCCACAAGGCCAAAGGTACGGGATTGGGATTGGCTATTGTGAAAAAAATCATGGAAGATCATGGTGGAACGGTGCGTCTGGAAGACAGGGCGGAGGGAAAGGGAACTGTGGCTACTCTGATTTTGCCGGTGAAGGACGACCATGGCGCATGAAATCCTGATTGTTGACGACGAACCCGATATCAGGATGCTGATAGAGGGTATCCTGAGCGACGAAGGGTATGAAACGCGTGTCGCCGCCAGTTCCGATGCCGCGTTGGCGGCTTTTCGGGTCCGCAGGCCGGCATTGGTTATTCTGGACGTGTGGTTGCAGGGTTCCAGCATGGACGGGCTGGAAATTTTGCAGACCATGAAGGCGGAGGAACCCTCCGTGCCGGTGGTGATGATTTCGGGCCATGGCACGATCGAGACGGCTGTGGCGGCCCTCCAGCATGGCGCCTACGATTTTATAGAAAAACCGTTCCAGGCAGACCGGCTGCTGGTTGTGGTGCGGCGCGCGCTCGAAGCCTCCCGCCTGGCGCGTGAGAACGAGGAACTCAGGCTGCGTGCGGGGCAGGATACCGAACTCTTCGGCGCCAGCACCCAGATCGCCACCATCCGCGCGCAGATCGAAAAAGTGGCCCCCACCGGCTCACGCGTGCTGATCAGCGGTGGCCCGGGCTCTGGCAAGGAAGTGGCGGCCCGCACCATCCATGCCCGTTCCCGCCGGGCCGATGGGCCGTTTGTGGCACTGAACTGCGCCATCCTGGCCCCCGGCCGGTTCGAGGAGGAACTGTTCGGCCTCGAAGGCGGGGCTGATGGGGTGGGGCGGCGCACCGGCGTACTCGAACGCGCGCATGGCGGCACGCTCCTGCTCGATGAAGTGGCGGACATGCCCATGGAAACCCAGGGCAAGATCGTGCGCGCCTTGCAGGACCAGACGTTTGAGAGGCTGGGTGGTGCCGCGCGCGTAAAGGTGGATGTGCGGGTCCTGGCCACCACCAACCGCGACCTGCAGGCCGAAATCATGGCCGGGCGTTTTCGTGAAGACCTGTATTACCGCCTGGCGGTGGTGCCCCTGCGCATGCCCGCCCTGAAGGAACGGCGCGACGATATTCCGGGCCTTGCCGCCCTGTTCCTGCGCCGGGCGGCGGAAATGGCGGGCCTGCCCTCGCGCGTGCTCTCCCCCGATGCGGTGGCGGCGTTGCAGGCCTATGACTGGCCGGGCAACGTGCGTGAGTTGCGCAACCTTATGGAGCGGGTGCTGATCATGCAGCCCGGCGGCAGCAATGAGCCGATCAGGGCTGAAATGCTGCCGACCACGGTGGGGGAAAGTGCGCCCGCCCTGCTGAAGTTCGACGCTTCCGCCGATGTCATGAGCCTGCCCCTGCGCGAAGCGCGCGACCTGTTCGAAACCCAGTACCTTCAGGCACAATTATTACGTTTTGGCGGCAACATCAGTCGCACGGCGTTGTTTGTGGGAATGGAACGCAGTGCTTTGCATCGCAAACTCAAGCAGCTTGGTGTAACCTCCGAAGAACGGAGCGCTGGCTGACATGCCTGCATGGGCAGGCCAAGAACAATCAGGACCTGTAAAAGACAGGGCCGAGAGCATGGGATAGGGTTTCACACTGTGGAAAAAGAGAATGTACACAATGTACAGGACGTATTTTTAAGCCAGATCCGCCGTGCGCGTGCGGCCGTGACGGTATTTCTGGTCAACGGTGTCAAGTTGCAGGGCTATATCACGTGGTTCGACGAGCAGGTCGTGCTGCTCCGGCGCGATGAGCAGACCCAGTTGATCTACAAACATGCCATCAGCACGGTCATGCCGAGCATTGCTGTCAATATTCCCGATTTCAACGGGGCGGACGCGAAAGCTGACAGGGACGTGACACTTGGCGACGAGCTTATTTGAGCAAAACCGGTCGCCTGCTACGCGCGCGGCCATTATCCTGCCCTGGGAACGTTCGGCCCACGGGCAGGACATGCGCGCCGCCGAATCCAGGCTGGAAGAAGCCGTGGGGCTGGCGGCATCCATTGGCCTGATCATCGTGCGCAAGGCGGTTCTGCTGCTGCGCGCGCGCCGTTCCGCCACCCTGCTGGGCAAGGGGCAGATTGAATCGCTCCAGGTCGCGGTCAAGGCCGACGGGATCGATGTGCTGGTGGTGGACTCGCGCCTGACTCCGGCCCAGCAGCGCAACCTTGAAACCGAACTGGGCTGCAAGGTCATAGACCGGACCGGGCTTATCCTGGATATTTTCGGCGCGCGCGCCGCCACCAAGGAAGGCTCGCTCCAGGTGGAACTGGCACATCTGGAATATCAGCGTTCACGCCTGGTCAGGCTGTGGACCCATCTGGAACGCCAGCGCGGGGGCTTCGGCTTCCTGGGCGGGCCGGGTGAAACGCAGATCGAGGCCGACCGCCGCATGATCGGCGAGCGTATTGTCAGGCTGAAAAAGGACCTCGAACAGGTGCGGCGCACCCGTGGCCTGCACCGCCAGGCCCGCCGGCGCGTGCCGTTTCCCGTCGTGGCCCTGGTGGGCTACACCAACGCGGGCAAGTCCACCCTGTTCAACGCGCTGACAGGGGCCGCCGTCTACGCGCAGGACCAGTTGTTCGCCACACTCGACCCGACCATGCGGGCCATTACCCTGCCTTCGGGGCGGCAGGTTATCCTGTCGGACACGGTGGGGTTCATTTCCGACCTGCCGACGGAACTGATCGCGGCCTTCCGCGCCACGCTGGAGGAGGTGGCCGAGGCCGATATCATCCTGCATGTGCGCGATATCGCCCACCCCGACAGCGCGGCCCAGAAAAAGGACGTGCTGGGTGTGCTCGACGGCATGGCGCGCGACAACATGCTGGAGCAGGACTGGCCGGGCCGCGTGATCGAGGTGCTGAACAAGGTCGACCTGCTGGGTGGGCCTGGCGCCCTGCCTGGAACGGGGGAGACGGTTGCCATCTCGGCCATTACGGGCGACGGACTGGACCGGCTGATGGCGCGGATCGACCAGCGCATTACCTCGGGCATGGAGGTCATACGCTACCGGCTGGCGGCATCCGACGGGGCCGCACTGGCATGGCTGTACCAGCACGGAGAGGTGGTGGAGCGCACCGATCTTGAGGAAGAAAGCGATATTACCGTCCGCCTTTCCGCCGAAGATCGCGCACGCTTCGAACGCCAGTTCACCCACGTGACCCCCTGCCTGGTCTAAGAGGCTGTTTCGAAAGTCGGCGGCTGAGGGCTGGCGAGGGATTTTTTGGCCTGAAAAGGCGAATTCGAAGCCACGATGCGGGGCATCGGGGCAAGAAGCCAACGCATTCAGGCCGGAAAAGACCCGCTCAGACCGATCCGACTGACTTTTGAAACAGTCTCTAAGGGCCTGGGGCGTCAAAAGCGGGAGAACGCCGGGGCAGGGGAGTTCAGTCGAAATCCGCTGGCAGGGTCGGGTCTGCATAATGGGCGAACAGGCGGGTGATCTCGTGGGGCGTTATGCGCCCGGTTGAAAGATCGGGCGGGATTTCGTCTGGCCCGAAAAAGGCGATCTCGCTGGTTTCTATGCTGGTCGTGGCCGAACCGCCGGTAATTTCGCCCAGGAAAAACAGCTTGGTGACCGAAAACGGTTCGGGCGGTTCATGGCCCTGCCGCGCGCGGTCCAGCGCCATGGCCAGGCGGGTGATGCGTACGGTGTAGCCCGTTTCCTCCCACGCTTCCTTGGCGGCATTTTCGGCGGGGGTCAGGTTTACATCGGCCCAGCCGCCCGGCACGGTCCAGCGGTTGTCATCGAGCACTTCGCGCACCATCAGTAGCCGCCCCTGCGGGTCGAACACGCCTATGCGCACTTCCAGCTTGGGGGTGGCGTAGCCGCTTTGCGCGTCAAACAGCTTCTGTATGGTCGCAGCGTCGGTGGTGCAGCCATCCGCCATCATCCGGGCGGCCAGGGCCGTCAGGGCCTGGTAGCGTTCCTTGTCGAACGGGTCCTGCACATAGGTCAGGCCCGTCTGGGCAATGGCCTGTATGTCGCGCGCCCAGACAAGCCATGTCGGTTCGGGCATGCCTCTTCTTTCCTGCCTGCATAAAAAAACGGGAAGGCATCAGCCTTCCCGTTCGGTTGTGCGGCGGATAACCGCCGCCGTAAAGGCCCTGGCCGCAGGATCAGGACTGGGCTTCCATTTCGGCATCGGTCTTGCCGTTGATCAGCAACCCGTCGCCATTGGCGGAAACGGTGATCGTATCTCCGTCATGGATACGCCCTTCAAGCAGCTGCTCGGCCAGCGGGTTCTGCAAATTGCGCTGGATCACCCGCTTGAGCGGACGCGCGCCGTAGACCGGGTCATAGCCTTCATTGGCCAGCCAGGCTTCGGCCAGCGGGTCAAGCTTCAGGCCGATCTTGCGATCGTCCAGCAGGCGTTGCAGGCGGGCCACCTGGATATCGACAATCTTGGTCATGTCGGCCTTCTGCAACCGCGAGAACAGGATGATCTCGTCCAGACGGTTCAGGAATTCGGGGCGGAAATGCTCGCGCACCACCTTCATTACCTGGGCCTGCACCATGTCCGGGGTTTCGCCATCGGGCAGGTTGGCCAGATATTCCGAACCCAGGTTGCTGGTCAGGATAATCAGCGTATTGCGGAAATCCACAGTACGGCCCTGGCCATCCGTCAGCCTGCCATCGTCAAGCACCTGAAGCAGGATGTTGAAAACGTCTTCATGGGCTTTTTCAACTTCATCGAACAGGATCACCTGATAGGGGCGGCGGCGCACGGCTTCCGTCAGCACCCCGCCTTCCTCATACCCGACATAGCCGGGGGGGGCGCCGATCAGGCGGGCCACGGCGTGTTTTTCCATGAACTCGCTCATGTCGATGCGCAGCAGGGCCTTGTCGTCATCGAACAGGAAGCGGGCCAGCGCCTTGGTCAGTTCCGTCTTGCCGACACCCGTGGGGCCAAGGAACAGGAACGAGCCTATGGGGCGGTTGGGGTCCTGCAAACCGGCACGCGCGCGGCGCACGGCATCCGCCACGGCCTTGAGTGCCGGTTCCTGCCCCACCACCGAACGCCGCAGTTCATCTTCCATGCGCAGCAGCTTGGCCCGCTCGCCTTCAAGCATGCGGTCCACCGGAACACCCGTCCAGCGCGACACGACGGCGGCCACACCCTGGTCGGTCACGGCTTCAGACACCAGGTTGTCTTTTCTCGCGGCGTCTTCTTCCGTTTCGCGGGTCTGCGCGATCTGGGCTTCAAGATTGGGAATAACCCCATACATCAGTTCGGACGCGCGACCCAGGTCACCCTTGCGCTGGGCGACTTCCACATCGGAACGGGCCTGGTCGAGCTGTTCCTGAAGTTTCTGGATCACATGCACGCGGTCTTTTTCCGCATGCCATGCCGCACTCAGCGTGCCGGATTTTTCTTCCAGATCGGCCAGTTCGCTCTCGACCGCTTCAAGCCTGTCCTTGCTGGCGGAGTCTTCTTCGCGGCGCAGGGCCTCCCGCTCGATCTTGAGCTGGATGATCCGGCGGTCCAGTTCGTCCAGTTCCTCGGGCTTGCTGTCGATCTGCATGCGCAGGCGGCTTGCGGCCTCGTCAATCAGGTCGATCGCCTTGTCGGGCAGGAAGCGGTCGGTAATGTAGCGGTTGGACAGGGTGGCAGCCGCCACAATGGCGCCATCGGTAATGCGCACCCCGTGATGGAGTTCGTATTTCTCCTTGATCCCGCGCAGGATGGAGATCGTGTCCGCCACGCTGGGCTCACCCACGAATACCGGCTGGAAACGCCGCGCCAGCGCTGCGTCCTTTTCGATATATTTGCGGTATTCATCCAAGGTGGTCGCACCGATGCAGTGCAGCGTGCCGCGCGCCAGCTCGGGCTTGATCAGGTTGGACGCATCCATGGCACCGTCGGTGCGGCCCGCGCCAACCAGCGTGTGCATTTCATCGATGAACAGGATGACCTGCCCTTCGGCGGTTTCGATTTCCTTGAGGACGGCTTTCAGCCTTTCCTCGAACTCGCCGCGATATTTCGCACCCGCGACAAGGGCCCCCATGTCGAGCGAGAGCAGTTTCTTGTTCTTCAGCGCCTCGGGCACGTCACCGTTCACGATCCGCTGGGCCAGGCCTTCCACAATGGCGGTCTTGCCCACGCCGGGTTCACCGATCAGCACGGGGTTGTTCTTGCTGCGCCGGGCCAGAACCTGGATGGCGCGGCGAATTTCCTCGTCACGGCCGATCACGGGGTCCAGCTTGCCCTGCTGCGCCACTTCCGTGACATCGCGTGCATATTTCTTCAGGGCGTCAAAATTCGCTTCAGCGCTTTCGCTGGTCACGGTCCTGCCTTTGCGTAGGGTGGTAATGGCTTTTTCCAGCGCCTCGGGCGAAGCACCGTTTTCTTTCAGGGCGCGCCCGGCAGGGGAATCGGATGCGCTCAATGCGGCAAGCAGGCGGTCCTGCGCCACAAAGCTGTCACCGGCCTTCTGGGCGATCTGTTCGGCGGAATCGAGTGCGCGCATCAGCTCGGGCGTAGCCGCAGGCTGTCCCGCGCCACCGCCCTGCACCTTGGGCAGCTTGGCCAGGGCCTGCTCGGTCGCCGCCTTCACGGCTTCGGGGTTGCCTCCGGCGGCACGAATCAGGGAGGACGCCGCCCCTTCGGGGTCGTCCAGCATGGCTTTGAGCAGGTGCTCAGGTGTTAACTGCTGATTGAAGTCGCGCAGGGCAATGGTCTGTGCCGCCTGCAAAAAACCGCGCGAACGTTCCGTAAATTTTGCAATATCCATAATATTCCCTCTTGTCCCTTTTTTGTCAGGCGACTGAAGGCCCTTTGTTCCGTCCCATCAAAGGCAACGGTTTCAGGCTCTCTGGCTTCCTTTTTAAGATTGGAAATCGCGGGCCTGTAATCAAGGGGCAGGCGTCATGCGCTGGGGTGGACAGGCCGAAGGTGCGCGGGCCTTCGGCAGGGGCAAAAGGCACAAAAAAGGCGGAACCCCGTAAGGTTCCGCCCCTTGTCTTTTCCTGGAAGGGAAAAGGGTCTCAGGCAGCGCTGAGCTGGGCTTCGGCGAATTCATAGTTCGCCAGCTTGTCCAGGTAGTTGGTCACGTAGTCGGGGCGACGGTTGCGGAAGTCGAGGTAGTAGGCGTGCTCCCACACGTCCAGGCCCAGCAGCGTGGTGCCCTGGTTTTCGGCCAGCGGGTTGGAGCCATTGGCCGTCTTGGTGACAACCAGCTTGCCCGAAGGGTCCAGCACCAGCCAGGCCCAGCCGGAACCGAACTGCGATGTCGCGGCTTTCTTGAAGTCTTCCTTGAAGGTTTCGACGCTGCCGAAATCTTCCTTGATCTTGGTTTCAAGCTTCGTGGGAATGGCCCCACCCTTGGGGGAGAGGTTGTTCCAGAACAGGATGTGGTTCCAGTGCTGGCCCGCATTGTTGAAGACGGGTGCCAGGGCGGCATCGCCACGCACGGCCAGGATGATTTCGTCCAGGGACTTGCCCTGCAATTCCGGCTTGGCGGCGACAAAGCCGTTCAGCGCCGTCACATAGGCCTGGTGGTGCTTGTCATGATGGAGTTCAAGCGTTTCCTGGCACATGCCGCGGGCTGCAAGCGCATTGGTGCTGAAGGGAAGGGCAGGCAGTTCAAAAGCCATTATACTACTCCATGTAAAATAACTGGTCGTACGCTTGGCGCGTCTGTTCCAGAGCTATGAGCCCAGGCCGGGCACGTCAAGGGAAAGGGGCGTGACACCGTTATTCTCCTGCGGACGTTCACGGAAACTTGCCCTTCTGGTCGGGTGGGTTGCCGGGCAGGGTCTGTCCGCGGTATCGCGCGGGCGGGGCTACACTAGTTACGCGCAAGACGGGGCAGGGTTGCACCCACCCCTGCAAGGCAGGCCCGCATGGCGCGAGAAAAGGAGAGAACGGGCATGGGCATGAACGCGACGGAGCTTGCGGATGACGCGGTTTTTTCCCTGGCCGCGGCAGACCCCGACCGCACGCTGTGCGCGCGTTTCCTGCCCGCGCCATGCCGGCCTGCTGCGTGGTGCGTGCTGGCTTTCCATAACGAAGTGGTGCGCGCCTTGGCTCCGGGGCGTTCGGGGGCGGTGGCCGGTCCCATGGCGGGGTATATCCGCCTGCAATGGTGGCGCGACGTGCTGGAAGGCACGCGCGGGCCCGAACACGAACTGGCCCCCCGGCTTCTGGCACTTGTCGAACAAAGGCGGGTTGCACGCCAGACGTTGCTCCGCCTCGTTGCCTCGGCAGAGGCCGAACTGGCCCACCGGGACGAGCCAGACCCCAGCATTGCCCAGTGGCGCGCCATGCTGCGCGATGGTGCCGGGGCGGTCCAGCGCGCCATGGGGGAAATACTGGGCGTGCAGGACAACAACATCCTGCTGCGGCTGGAGGCCTGCGGCATGGCGTATGGGGCCGGGGCCCTGCTGCGCCACGGTGCGGTGCTGGGGCGGGCGGGACGGTTCCTGTTCCCCGGCCCGGTGGAGGATTTGCGGCGCGAAGGGCAGCGCCTTTTGGCCGAACTGGCCGGGCCGGGTCTTGCCAGAAGCTGGCGGGCGGCGGCCCTGCCCGCCGTGCTGGCCCGGCGCGACCTTGCGCGCGGGGGCGAGCATGCCGGCCACCCACGCGGGGTGGGGGACCGGCTTGCCGTCATGCTGGCGGGCATGGGGCTGACCCGTCCGTTCTAAGCGGCCTGCCCCGCCGTCAGACCCTCCGGCCTGTTTTTGGGGGCTTAGGCGTCGTTGGCGACGATTTTTTCCATCACCCCGATCAGGGCGGAATAATCGGCATCGGGGGCGGCGCGACGTGTCAGGGAGAGTTGCTGTGTCACGGCGCCCATGGTGGGAACGGGAACGGCCAGCCGGGCCGCAGCATCCAGCAGCAGGCGCATGTCCTTCTGCATCAGCCGGGTGGGGAACTGGGATGAGAAATCCCCCGCCTTGGCCATGCGGATCTTGCGCTTGTGGTGGGGGGAAATCACGGCAAGTTCGTCCATGGCGTCGAACAGCATGGTGCGGTCCAGCCCTGCTGCCAGCCCGTAGGCAATACCTTCGGCCACAGCGGCCAGGCCCGCGCCCATAATACCGTTGACCACCAGTTTAAGCCGTGCGCCGCTGCCAGCCGGGCCCGCATGGATGGTCATGCGCCCGATCGCGTCGAACACGGGCTTGGCGCGGGCAATGGCATCGTCGGTGCCACCTGCCAGAACCAGCAGGTTCGCGCTTTCGGCTTCGGGCGTGCTGCCCGATACGGGGCAGTCGATCACGCAGATTTCCCTGGCGGCACCTGCGTCGAACAGGGCTTTCGTGGCCTCGGGCGAGACGGAGCTTGTGTTCAGCAGCAGCCCGCCCGCACTCATGCCCGCAAGCGCACCTTCGGCCCCGTACATGCTGGCCTCGAGCGCTTCATCATCAGGGACGCAGACCAGAACGATATCGGCCTTGCGCGCGACCTCGGCCGGGCTGGGCAGGAAAGGCGTGTCGCCATTTCCCCCCTTGCCCGAAGGGGTATAGGCCACGGCGGCAAAGCCTGCCTTGGCAAGGTTTTCGGCCATACGGCTGGCCATGGCGCCAAAACCGATAAATCCTATTGTTTGTTTGGATGACATGGTGCGCTAAGACTCCTGTATGGTTTAGGTTACTATAAAGCGATCAAGGCAGAAGTCTTCCCTCAGCCGCTATCCATCCCAGATATCGTGGGCAAGATCTCGTGGCGGGAGTACGAGCTGGATCTGCCAGCGCAGATTGCCGTTGGGCAAACGCCCAGGGGCGGGAAAGGCCGGGTCATGGAGCATCGCAATACTCAGGACCGCGCGCAGGCGGGGCGGCCGCGCAGGCGGTCACGATTTTCGCCCTTCATGCGCCAGCTTCTGTTCTACCTGCTGTTCATGGTGCCTGCCGTAACCGACGTAGCGGCTTTATGGCTGGGCTGGGCCGGGGCCATGTCCTGGCAGCAGACCTTGCATGAATTCGGGCGCTATGCATTCCGTTTCCTGCTGGCGTCCCTTCTGGTGTCCCCGCTGCGGCGTTTTTTCAAGCTGAACTTCATGGTCTATCGGCGGCCGTTGGGGCTGCTGGCGTTCAGCTACGCGCTATTGCACGTGGCCATCTATGTATGCGGTGCTGCGCGGCTGGACCTTATGCGGATCGTGCATGATTTCCTCACCCGTCCGTTCCTGATCTGTGGCGCGCTGGCCCTGTTGTGCATGATGACACTGGCCCTGACCTCCACCCGCACCGCGATCATGCAACTGGGGCGCAAATGGACCGAACTGCACCGCTTGGCCTATATGGCCATGGTGCTGGTCTGCCTGCACTACAGCCTTGCGTTCAAGACCTGGCGGATCGAACCCCTGTTATACGCAGCCTTCGCGCTGGCTGTCCTGGCCACGCGCCTGTTCAAGCCCGGACGGGGCGAACAGACAGGCGGCGATCCGACGGGGGCTGCACATGCAAGGGGTAAATCCGGGGGTAAAGCGGGGGGCGACAAGTCCAGCCGGGCGTAATGCTGTATGCCTTGCCCATCAGGACAGGACGGCACCCCACCCCACGGCGGAACACAGGGCTGCGGCGCGCGGGTTGGCATGGATGACGGACACCGCCTTGCCCCGGTCCTGTAACCGCGAGACGGTTTTGCCCAGCGTGTCGGCAGCGCTGATATCCCAGATATGGGCGTCGGCCAGGTCGATGATGACACTGGGGGCTGGGTCCTGAAAATCCACCGTGTCGGGCAGTACGCTGGCGGAGGCAAAAAACAGCTCGCCCCGCACGCGGTAGAGCCGTGTCAGCCCATCGGGGCTGGTCTCGGGTGTGACGCTCACCAGTTTCATGACCTGGAAGGAAAAGAACAGCCCGTTCAGCAGCACGCCGCAGGCCACACCGGCGGCAAGGTCATGGGTCGCCACCACCACCGCCACGGTAACCAGCATGACAATGGAAGACAGCCGGGGATGGCGTGCCAGATCCCGCAGCGACCCCCAGGAAAACGTGCTGACCGACACCATGATCATGATGGCGACCAGGGCCGCTACCGGCACGCGGGCGACAAAACGGTGCAGCACCACCAGCAGCAGCAGCAGGAACGCCCCGGCCGTAAAGGTGGAAAGCCGTCCCCGCCCGCCATAGCGCAGGTTGCCCACGGTCTGCCCGATCATCCCGCACCCGGCCATGCCACCGAACAGGCCGACCAGCATGTTCGAAATGCCCAGCCCCGTGCATTCCATGCGCTTGTTGCTGTGGGTGTCTGTCAGTTCGTCCACCACCGCAGCCGTCATGAGCGATTCCAGAAGCCCGACCATGGCCATGGCGAAGGCATAGGGCAGCACTACGCTGAACGTGGTCATATTCAGCGGCACATGGGGCAGGACCAGTTGCGGCAGGCCTTCGGGCAGGGGGCCGAGGTCGGCCACCACATGCACGGGCAGGTTCAGCGCCATGCTCAGCCCGGTCAGCACCAGAATGCACACAAGCGGGGATGGGATGGCCGTGGTCAGGCGGGGCAGCAGGTAGATAATGGCCAGCCCCACGCCGATCAGCGCGTAGGTGTGCCAGGTGACATGCAGCATCTGTGGCAGTTGGGCGGAAAAGATCAGAATGGCCAGGGCGTTGACAAAGCCCGTCTCCACCTCGCGCGAGACGAAACGCATTATGTTCTGCATGCGCAGCAGCCCGAACACGATCTGGATGAACCCGGCCAGCAATGTCGCCAGCAGCAGGTACTGGTAGCCATGGCTGTGCACCAGGTCGGCGGCCACAAGTGCTACGGAGCCCGCAGCCCCCGAAATCATGCCCGGCCTGCCCCCTGTTATGGCGATCGCGATGCTGATGACGAAGGACGCGAACAACCCCACCTGCGGCGCCACGCCCGCGGCGTAGGAAAAGGCGATCACCTCTGGAATAAGGGCGAAGGTGCCGACCATGCCGGCCAGGACATTGCGAACCGGCTCATCCGTCCATTCGCGAAGATACTGCTGAACTCTCACGCCGCTTCTTGTTTCCTGTGCTGGGGTAAAAAAAACGCTCTCCCCCCGAATAGACCGCGTGCGGATATGCGCAAAGGCCCTTTATGGGCGAGCATGGGCCGCGGCTGGTGCTGGGGCGGGGGAATTGTGCTGCACAGCCAAGCCCTTTATGCCATGGCTCATGGCTGTTTCTTCCAATCCTTCCCCCCTGATCTGGATTCTGGCCGGTGAGGCCAGCGGCGACGTTCTTGGCGCGCGGCTCATGCAGGCGCTGCGCGCGCGCGCGCCTGCCATCCGCTTTGCGGGGGTGGGTGGGGCACGCATGGCACAGCAGGGGCTGGACAGTCTTTTTCCCATGCGCGACCTGGCGGTCATGGGGCTGGTCGAGATCCTGCCCCGCCTGCGGCACCTTTCCCGCCGGCTGGATGAGGCCGTGGCCGATGTCGCAGCCCAAAAGCCCGATCTGGTCATAACCATAGACAGCCCGGGTTTTGCCCTGCGGCTGTTGAAAAAAATCAGCGGGCTTGGGGTGGCGCGCATGCATTACGTGGCCCCGCAGGTCTGGGCATGGCGGCAGAAAAGGGTGAAGGAATTTCCCGGCCTGTGGGACGAGCTTTTGTGCCTTCTACCCTTCGAGGAAGATTTTTTCAGCCGCCACGGGCTGAAAACCCGCTTCGTGGGCCACCCGGTCATTCAGTCCGGCGCGCGCGATGGGGACGCGGCGCGTTTTCGCGCCCGGCACAAGCTGGCGGACGGCGCGCGTATTCTCGTGCTCATGCCCGGCAGCCGCCGTTCGGAAGTGCCGCGCCTGCTCCCGGTTTTCGGGCAGATGCTGGCACGGCTTTCGGCCGTCATGCCCGACGTGGTGCCCGTGGTGCCGGTTTCCAGCGTGGTCGCCCCCGCCGTGGAACGCGCAACCCGCGACTGGCCCGTGCGCCCCATTGTGGTGACGGACCTTGCCGACAAGCACGATGCCTTTGCCGCCGCCGGTGCGGCTTTGACCAAATCGGGCACCTCCACGCTGGAACTGGCCTTGGCGGGCGTGCCCATGGCCGTGACCTACCGCGTCAATCCCGTGACCGCCTTTATCGCCCGGCGGCTGATCCGCGTGCCGTATGTGGCCATGGTGAACCTGCTTGCGGGCCGCGCCGTGGTGCCCGAACTGTTGCAGGAAAACTGCCGCCCCGACGTGCTGGCCCGCGCGGTCCGGACCCTGTTCGAAGACAGGGCCGCAGCCCAGGCCCAGAAGGACGCCTTCGCCAGCGTGCTGCGCGGACTGGAAGGGCCGGGGGGCGTGCTGCCGGCCGATGCCGCAGCCCAGGCGGTGCTGGACCTGCTGGCGCGCAAAGGGCAGGCGGCCTGAGCCAGCTTGTGGGCATACAAATATTCCGCAACTTTTCTAAAAGTTTCCGGGTATCGCCTTTTTTCAGAAAGGTGACATTGTCTGAAGCTTTTTGAAAAAAAGCTTCACCAAAAACTTTTATCTTTTTTATCGTCGGTTGTTTGAAACGGTTTCAGGCGTGGGAATGGTAGAGTTTTGCCGGGTCGATCAGCGGCTTGCTCAGCTCCGTCAGCCCTTCGGGCGTGAAGGCGCGGTAAAAGCAGTTGCGGCGGCCCGTATGGCAGGCCACCCCGATCTGGTCCACCTCCAGCAGCACGGCGTCTGAATCGCAGTCCAGCCGGGCCTGTATCAGATGCTGCACCTGGCCGGATGTCTCACCCTTGCGCCACAGCCCCTTGCGGCTGCGCGAATAATAGCACACGCGGCCGCTCTGCAAGGTCTCGCGCAGGGCCTCGGCGTTCATCCACGCAATCATCAGCACTTCGCCGGTATCATGCTGTTGGGCGATGGCCGCGATCAGCCCGGCGGCATCGTATCTGATGCCCTCCAGCATGGTGTCGAGCACGGCGGGGGCGGGGGCGGTGTAGGGCATGGTCATTCCGGTGGGCTGGTGGATTCCGGGGGTGCCTTGTCGGCGGGCTTGAGGGCTGGCGCCAGCCAGGCCGGCGGGCGGGCGGTCAGCGCATGGCCGTTGCATTGCAGGGGTTTCTCCGCTGCCTCCACCTTCAGCAGGGCAAGCCCCACATGATCGTGGGACGAGCGCAGCATGCCCACTTCCTGCCCGTCATGGGTGATGGGCGTGCCGGGTGCGGGCAGGGGGTGGCTGCTGGCAATAGGGACCATGCGGCGTTTGAGCAGCGTGCGGTAATGCATGCGTGCCGTGACCTCCTGCCCCAGAAAACAGCCCTTCTGCCACGAAATACCGCCCAGCAGGTCCATATTGGCCTCGGCTGGCAGGGTGCGCCCGGGCTCGCAATCCTGAACCCCGTCGGGCAGGCCGAGCAGGAGACGGTGCAGGTCGTAATCCAGTGCGCTTGCATTGGTTGGCGTATCGGGGGCGGGGTCGATCAGCCGCCAGCCCGCATCCTCTACCCGGGGGTCGCGGAAGCTGATGGCGTTTTCCAGAATCGCGCTGTCGGGATCGTTCCCCCACGCGGCATAGACGGACAGGCCGGTCAGTTCCAGTTGCACATCGGCCCGCAGGCGAAAGCGCAGCAGCAGCGTGCGCAACTGTTCCGCCTGACTTGCCGCGCAGTCCAGCAGCAGGCAGGTCTCATCCGGGTCGGCGGTGACAAAGAAATCGGCCTGCCAGCGGCCTTGCGGTGTCAGGCAGGCGGACCACGCCGCACGCCCCGGCTCCAGCGTGGCGATATCGGCCGTTACCAGCCCCTGGAGAAAACGGATACGGTCCGCACCGGCAAGCTTGAGAACGGCGCGGTTGCCAAGTGGCGCGACATGGGCCTTGGCGATGGGGGCCGGGGCGGACATAGGGGGTATCTCCCATAAAACAGGCGGTCAGTGGGAACTGGCGTGCAGCCTACATCCGCGCCGGGGGCTTGGCCAGTGGTGTGCCGCGCATGGCGTGCCCGCTCTCGTATCCGGGGCTTTCGCACAGCCATGGCAGGTGGCGGGCAGGGGTGAACACGCCTATGGGCCAGGTCAGGCAGTGGTGGGAACAATGGCTGCGCCCGTTACGGATAACCGCTGGCGGGGGCCGGGGGTTTCAGTGGCTCAGGGTTTCGAACACATCGCCCAGCGGGGCAAGGGCGCGGATATGCGTGCGGTGCCACAGCGCGTAGAACAGCAATGTCCACGCGGCGGCCCCGGCCCGTGTATCGTCCGCCGCCTTGAAGATATCGCGCACCCTTTCGGGCCGGGCGATTTCGGCAACGCAGTCCTGTCGCGCCACAAGCTCGCCCAGCCGCGCACCTTCCTGGGCGATCCATGCCCCTATGGGCACGCTGAACCCCTGTTTGGGGGCGAACGGGCGCGCGCTGGCGTTATGCCGTGCCAGCCATGCGCGCAAAAGCCACTTGCCCCTGCCCTGGCGTGTGCGCAGGTCGTCTGACAGATGGGCGGCCACCTGTGCCAGCGCAGGGTCCAGCAGCGGGGTACGACCTTCCACGCCATGGGCCATCAGGCAGCGGTCCAGCTTGACAAGCAGGTCATTGGGCAACCACTCGGCGGTGTCCACGGCTTGCAGGCGCGCAAGGGGCGTGGGGGCATTGTGGGCCGCCATTTCGGCCGTGGCAATGCCGTCGCGCCAATGGGTGGTCTGCGGCCCGTCCGGATCGCGCAGCACACCCAGCCCCTCGAACATGCCGCGCCGCCACATGCGTTTGCGCCCGCGCCACCACGGGCGGGCGGCGGCACGGTAGCGCCCGTAACCGCAGAACAGTTCATCCCCTCCTTCGCCCGAGAGAATGACCCTGACATCCTTCGCGGCCTCGCGCGCCAGCAGCCAGGTGGGAATAATGGCGTAATCCGCCACCGGGTCGTCCATGCAGGCGACGATCGCGGGCAGATTCTGCCACACCATGGCGCTGGTAATGCGCAATGTCCGGTGTTCGGCCCCCGCATGCCGGGCCAGATATTCGGCGGCCTCGGCCTCGTTGGCGGCGTTGCGGGCGTCGAACAGGGCGGTCCATGTCCGTAGGGGGGCCTTGCGCGGCAGGCGGGCCATGGCGCTCAGCAGGCATGCGCTGTCTATGCCGCCGGACAGGAACAGGCCAAACGGCACATCCGCGCGTTCATGGGCGCTCACACTATCCATCAGTGCCGCATCCAGCCTGTCCAGGGCTTCCGTCTCGGAAGTGATGAGGGCGGCAGGTTCCACGACCGGCAGAGCGGGCAGGCGCGTGCGCTCCATCATGCGGCCCTGGGCGATACGCAGGGTTTCCCCGGGCAGCAGGCGGCGAATGCCCGGGAAAATCGTGTCCCGTCCGGTGGTGAACTGTAATTGCAGCAGTTCCGTGCGCGCGGCAGGGGCCACCGCGCGCCGGGCCAGGCCCGCATGCAGCAGCACCCCGGCTTCGGATGCAAACGCAACACCGCCCGGTATGTCGGTATAGTAAAGCGGCTTGATCCCGAACGGATCGCGCGAGAGCAGGAGGTCCTGGCGGGTGGCGTCGTACAGGGCCATGGCGTACATGCCGCGCAGGTAGCGGGCATAATCCGCCCCATGGCGCGCCCACAGGACAAGGGCGGATTCGCAGTCGCTGCCGGTATGGAACGCCCCCGGCCCGATTTCGCTGCGGATCTGCGGGTCATTGTAGATCTCGCCATTGGCGATCAGCGTACCGCCCTGGCCGCACAGGGGCTGGTCCCCGCCCGCGATATCGATAATGGACAGGCGCGTATGCACCAGGTCGACCGGCCCCAGGCGGACCGTATGCGCACCGTCCGGCCCGCGATGGGCCAGCGCTTCGGCCATGGCTTGCAGGGTCGCGGGCGCGCAGGCCGGAGTGGATGGGGCATAGATCAGCCCGCCAATGCCGCACATGGGTTCAGCCCTCCACGGTTGCGAGGAAGTGGCGCCATGCGGCAAGGACCGGGGGTGCCGCAAAGGTGCTGTCGTAGTCCTGCCGTCCGGCGGTGGCGATCTGGTGCGCGCGGGCCGGGTTTTCAAGCAGTTCGGCAATGCCTGCCGCCAGGGCCTGTGCATCCTCCACTGGGGCGAGAAGACCGTTCTCCCCCGTGCGGATCAGTTCGGCCGGGCCATCGGCGGCAGCGGCTACAACGGGTTTTGTCGCGGAAAATCCCTCGATCACGACATTGCCAAGTGGTTCATGCCGTGACGGGCAGACAAGGATCGAACATGCGCGTATCAGCCCGCCGGGATTGTCCGCCCAGCCGGGCATGATCACGCGCGCGGCTACTCCTTCGCGCCGGGCCAGGGCTTCCAGCCCCGCGCGTTCGGGGCCTTCCCCCGCGATCACCAGCGGGATGGAGGGGATATGCCGCATGGCGCGGATCAGCACATCGAAGGCCTTGTTCTCATGCAGCCGCCCCAAAGCGAGCAGGAAGGGCGCACCATGGGGCACGCCCTTGGGCCATACGGCGGCCACCTGCGCCAGGTCCGTTGCAAAATTGGGCAGGTAATGCGCGCGGGCCGGATCCCAGCCCTGCCGGGCCATCCACTGCACCAGGCCACGGGTGTTGCCGATCAGGTGCGAACAGCGCCGATAGTACGACAGGTCGTAAAACCCGCCCAGACGGCCAGCAAGAATCCAATCCCCCTGCGGGGTGAAGCGCGCGGCACGGTTCATCCAGGCCACGGTCACACGTGGGCGAAAGGCCTTGAGTGCGCGGCGCAGGGCGGGGCCGGTGCGCAGGTCCAGCAGGCCGCCAAAGGGCAGTTCCAGCGGGCGCGTGCCCCCATCGCGCAGGCGCTGGCTGCGTGCTCCGTTGCGGCGGATGACAGGCAGGACATCCAGCCCCGTATGCGCCTGCGCGGTGCAGAGCCGTTCAAAGAACAGTTCCGCCCCACCCGCGGCAGAGCCGGCCATGACATGCGCGACTTTCAGCGCCCCGCATGCGGGGGTGGGGCTGCCGGGTGGTGCGGGCTGTGTCATGGGGTGGTGTCTTCCAGCAGGCTTAGCGCTGCATGGGCCACGGCATCGGGGGGCAGGCCGGTCATGGGGGCGGCACCTTCCGGGCCGGGGGCTGCGATCCAGCGCGCCCGGGGCCCGGCGGGCGCGTATTCCGATGCGCGTGAGGGGCCGAACAGCCCCAGCGTGGGAATGCCCGTGGCCGCCGCAAGATGCATGAGCCCGGAATCGTTGCCGATATAGAGCGCGCAACGGGCCAGCATGGCCGCGGTCTGGGTCAGGGTGAAACGCCCGCCCGCGTCAATGGCGTGGGGCAGGGCGTCCAGCACGGGCCGGGCCAGCCGGGCTTCCTGCGCGCCGGGGCCGTAGAAAATGGCCGGGCGGGCCTGCGGGTGGTGGCCCTGCAAGCTATGCCATAGCTGCGTGTAACGTTCGGCAGGCCATATCTTGCCTTCCCAGTTGGCGGTGGGGCCAAGGGCTATGATCGTCTGCCCGGCGGGTATAACATCTGCCGCGCCGTCGCGTTCGGCCTGGGTGATCCAGACCGTGGGCAGGGGGGCGGGGGCGAGGTTCAGCACAGCCGCCAGGTGGTCCGTGCGGCGGCCGGGGCGGCGGCCACCGCGCATGATGTGGCGCTGGCCCGAACGCAGGAAGAAGCTTGTGGCAGAGCCGCGCAGGTCCACGGTGATGTCCCATTTCCGGCCCGCGCAGGCCCGCCACAAATCCAGCCAGTGCAGGTCGAAGCGGCGCTTGTCCATGACAATGATGCGTTCGAGTCCCGGCACGTTGCGAAACAGTCCGGCCGCAACGGGCCCGCAGGCAATGGTCAGACGCGCATCCGGGTAACGCCGCACCAGCGAGGCAAGAATACCGGTTGAGAGCACGGCATCGCCCAAGCGTGTGGCCGTGATGAAAAGAATGCGCATTACCATGACTCTATAACGACATCGGGCGTGTTTTCCAAGCAACCCGCCAGGGACACCGCCCCTTTGCAACCCGCCTTCCTCCCGCTTTGCGGGCCACCCGCCAGCGTAGCTGCGGTGCGAACACATGGGGGATATGGACTTTTGCGCGGCCTGTGTCAGAACTTCTGGGCATGGCGGCCAGGGCTGGATGCAGGGCATGCGCTCGGGCCTGAAGGCAGGGACGCCCGCACCCCGCAAGGTGGGGAAAAACCGGCCGCCGGTCAGGAAAGGCCCGCCGCAGGGCATGAAAGGATAAAAATATGATGCGCAAAGGTTCGGTTGTCGTGGCGGCCCTGGCATTGGCGGGCAATGTGTCGCGCGGGGTGGTGCCCGCGTTGATGGTGCCTGCGTTGACGGTGTCGGGGCTGGTGGCTTCCGGTGCGGTGGTGGCGGGCCTGGAGCTGCCGGGCCTTGTCGCGCCCGCCAACGCCGCGGAGCGCGGCTGGAGCGCAACGGGCTGCGGGGATGAGCCGACGGCCCCCACGCTCGATGTTTCCACGGTGCAGCATTACAATGCCAGCGTGGATCAGGTGGATGCGTATGAGAAAGCCGCACGCACCTATAATGCCTGCGTGACCCGCGCGGCCCTGAAGGACGAGACCGCAATCAGTGACGAGGCGCGGCAGAAAATCGCCTATGTCCATGACAGCAGTGCCGCCATCCAGGCGCGCATCGCCTCCAACTTCACGCGGCTGACGACGGCGCTCAAGACCGCGGGGGCGAAGTTGCAGAAGGACACGCCCTGAGCCTGGCCTGAACGTGCTCTGAACGCGCCCTTGGGCCTTGGTCCCTGCTGACAGAATGCCGCCGGCAGGTGCGGCGTAGGGTGCCCGCCCGCAGCCCGCTGTGCCGGCAGGCGGGGGCATATGGTCGGTTTGCGGGGCGCATGCGGGGGCTTGCGTCCAAGTTGTGCCTTGTATGATGCGCCCGGCTGGGGCAGATAGCGAAAGACGGATCAGGCGGGGGCACCCGCAATACGCAGCAGGAACAGACCGGATCGTGGCAGAGGATCTTTTCAGGGAAGTCGACGATGAAATGAAGGCCGAGCGCCTGCGTGTCATGGCGCGGCGCTATGCCGGAGTGGCGGCGGGGCTCGTTCTCGTGGTTCTGGCGGGTGCCGGGGCATGGTCGTGGCGGGCGTCGCAGCACAAGGCGGCGGCCGTGGCCGCGACCGGCCAATATCTGACCGCCCTGCGCCAGACCGACAACCTGCCCGTCTACCAGCCTGGCCCCCCCGTGACACCGCTGAGCGGCAACGCCCAGACCGGGCTCCAGACCCTGACCCGCCTGGCATCGACCGGCCCCGAAGGCGTGGCGGTGCTGGCCCGCATGCAGGAAGCCGCCGTGCAGGCCACGCGTGGCGATCTGAAGGCCGCACTGGCCGCATGGGACGCGGTGCAGGGCAACGAAAAGGCCGATCCGGCCATGCGCGACCTGGCCATGCTGCTGTGGTGCCAGCAGCAGATCGACACCGGCGACATCGCGGTGCTGCGTTCGCGCCTGTCCGTGCTGGTGGGTAAGGGCAAGACATGGTACGGCCTGGCGACGGAAGCATTGGCCATGCTTGACGTGCGCGAAGGCCACCTTGAAGACGCCCGCAAGAAATTCGCCGCTCTTGTCATGGCGGCCGATGTGCCACCCGGCGTGCGCAACCGCGCGCAGGACATGACACAGGCCCTCGATCCGTCAGCAGGATAAAAGCATGAGCAGCAAGACAAATATCCCCGCCGAGCGGCGTTTCGGATTGACCCGCAGGAGCCTGGTGGCCGGTGGCGCGCTGGCCCCGATCCTTGCCGCCTGCGACGATGATGACGACAAAAGGCCGATCATGACCGGCCACCGCAAGGATGTCCTGTCATCGGGTGCCGGGCTGGAAGTGGATAAGGAAGACAAGACCCCCATCACCATTCCGGCCCCAATCACGGTGTCCGAATGGCCGGTGAACGGGCGCGTGCCCACCCATGTCGGGGCCAATTTTGCCTGGGGCGGGCTGCACCAGCGCTGGCGCAAGAGCATCGGGGCCGGTATTTCCGAACCCGACCTGCTGGCCTGGGCGGCCCTTGGTTCGCTGGGGCGCGGCATTATCCTGACACCGCCCGTCGTATCGGGCGGGCGCCTGTTCGCGGCGGATGCGCAGGGCGTGATCAGGGCGTTCGAATGGCCGGGCATGCGCCATTTGTGGACCTTCAACCCGCGGCCGCGGAAAATGCCGTCCTCCAACCTGGGCGGCGGCCTGGGCGTGGACGGCGACACGCTTTACGTGGTCGATGGTATTTCCCAGGCCCTGGCACTGGACGCCGCGACCGGCAAGGTCAAATGGCGCGTCGACCTGGGTACTCCCGGCCGTTCCGCCCCGACCATTGCCGATGGGCGCGTGTTTTTCGGCACGATCGACGAGCGGTTCTTCGCCCTTGATGCAGCAACCGGCCACCAGTTATGGAGCTATGCCGCGACATCGGTGGAAACCACCATTTTCGGCCAGCCCGCCCCGGCGGCCGCCAATGGCGTGGTGATCGCGGGCTTTGGCGGCGGTGACCTTGTCGCCTTCCGCGCCGAAAGTGGCGAGGTGGTGTGGAGCGTGATGCTCGGCAACGTGAACAGCCAGGCCAGCACGCTGAACCTGACCTGCGTGCGCGGGCTGCCGGTGATTGTCGGCAGCGTGATCTATGCCGTCAGCATGGCGCAGGTTCTTGCCGCGATCGATATCCGCACGGGCCGTCGGGTGTGGGAACGCTCGATCACCAGTCTGAACAACATCCTGTGCGTGGGGGACTGGCTGTTCGTGCTCTCGCTGGATGAACAGCTTGTCTGCGTGGACCGCCTGTCGGGCCATGTGCGCTGGATCACGCAGTTGCGCAAGTTCCGCCTGGTGCTGCCCATGAAGGATCTTGTAACCTGGATTGGCCCCGTCATGGCCGGGGGCAAGCTGGTCTGCCTGAGCACCCTGCCCGAAAACGGCATGGTCCGCCTGGACCCGGCAACGGGCGCCATTCTTTCGGTCGATGCCATGAACGGCGTGTCCTTCATGCCGCCCACGATCGTTGACAACCAGATGCTGGTTGTCACCAACGACGGATACATCAATTCTTATGGCTGATCGCTACAAGCCCATGCGGCCTGTCCCGCCTTTACCAACGGCGGATCTGCCTGTTGTTGTTATTGCCGGTCGCCCCAACGTGGGCAAATCCACCCTGTTCAACCGCCTTGTCGGGCGCAGGCAGGCGCTTGTGGCCGACACGCCCGGTGTCACGCGCGACCGCAAGGAAGGCGTTGCCCTGATCCGGGGCCGCTACGTGCGCCTGATCGATACGGCCGGGCTGGAAGAAGCCGCCCCCGACAGCCTGTTCGGCCGCATGCGGGCCTCGTCCGAAAGTGCGTTGCACGAAGCGGACCTGATCCTGTTCTGCATCGATGCGCGTTCGGGCATTACCCCGGCGGACGAGCATTTCGCCCAATGGATCCGCCGCCAGAACCGGCCGGTCCTGCTGCTGGCCAACAAGGCGGAAGGCCGCCAGGGCACGGCCTCGGCACTGGAAGCCTATGCGCTGGGCCTGGGTGAGCCGGTAGCCCTTTCCGCCGAGCACGGCGAAGGCGTGACCGACCTGATGTGGGAAATCGCCGAACGCCTGCCGCCCGAACATGCGAGCGAGGACAGTGCCGAAAACGCACCGGACACGGATGGGGACGAGGAGGATACGCGCCCGGCCGGCCCCCTGCGCGTGGCCATTGTGGGGCGGCCCAATGCGGGCAAGTCCACCCTGCTGAACACCCTGCTGGGTGAGGAACGGATGATTACCGGCCCGGAACCGGGGCTTACGCGCGATTCCATTGCCGTGACCCTGCGTGATGAGGACGGCGAGTTCGAAATCGTCGATACGGCCGGTTTGCGCAAGAAGGCGCGGATCGATGAAACGCTGGAGAAAATGTCTGTCTCCGCCTCCATCGAAGCACTGAAAATGGCCGAGGTGGCCGTGCTGGTGCTGGATGCGACCCTTGGCGTGCATGAGCAGGATCTCCAGATCGCCCGGCTGATCGAGCGCGAGGGCCGTGCCTGTGTCCTGGCCCTGAACAAGTGGGACGCGGTGGAAGACAGGACCGCCACCCGCAAGGCCATTCTGGACCGGCTGAGCATTTCGCTGGCCCAGATGCGCGGCGTGCCGGTCGTGACCTTTTCCGCCCTTACGGGCAGTGCCGTGCACAAGCTGCTGCCCGCCGTGCGCGAGGCGGCAGAGGTCTGGAACGCCCGCGTGCCCACGGGTGAGCTGAACCGCTGGTTCGAATCCATGCTCGAACGCCACCAGCCCCCGCTGGTGAACGGCAAGCGGCTCAAGCTGCGCTATATCACCCAGGTCAAGTCGCGGCCGCCCACATTCGTGATCTTCGGCACCCGTGCGGAACAACTCCCCGAGGATTACAAACGGTACCTGGTCAACGGCCTGCGCGACACGTTCGACCTGCCCGGTGTGCCGATCCGCCTGCAGACGCGTGGCACAAAAAATCCCTACGCGGAGTCCTGATCGGCGCATGCAACATCCGGTAACACCCTCACAGCCTACCCCCCCCGCCACCGGGGGTGCGCGTGAGACCGATGCCAAAAGCGCCTCACCCACCGCCACTGACGACCCTGGCGGCGATGTAAGCACGAACACTACGCCCGAAAATGCAGGCAAGGGTGGCGGGCTTGCGCCGCAAAATCTGCCCGGCACCCATCAGGGCCTGTATGGTGCGGCCCGGAACTGGGCCATGCTGGCGGTCTCGCTTTCGGTCTTTCTGGCGTTGCTGGACTATGCCATCGCCAATGTGGCCCTGCCCGATATCGCGCGTGATCTCAAGGCGTCGTCCTCGGCTTCGGTGTGGATCGTCAACGCCTACCAGATGGCAAGCCTGATCTCCCTGCTGCCGCTGGCCGCTCTTGGCAGCCGCGTGGGTTTCGCGCGGTTGTGCCGGGCGGGGATTATCCTGTTCATGGGGGCGTCGCTGCTCTGCGCGACGGCCACTACACTGCCTATCCTTGCGGGCGCGCGCGTGCTGCAGGGCATAGGTGGCGCATGTATCATGAGCGTGAATATCGCGCTGGTACGCTTCATCTATCCGCATGCGGAAATCGGCAAGGGCGTCGCGCTGAACGGCGTGGTGGTCGCCCTTGGCGTGGCACTCGGCCCCACGACGGCGGCCGCGATCCTGACCGTTGCCTCCTGGCCGTGGCTGTTCTGGATCAACCTGCCCTTGGGGGCGGCGGCACTGGCCATGGCCTACCGCGCCTTGCCGGTCACCCCGCGCACGGGCAGGATGCCCGATCCGCTGGGCAGCGTGCTGTGTATTGTGGCGCTGGGGGCGTGCATCATGGGTGGGGACGGCCTGGCCCATCAGGAAGGCTGGCAGCTTTCCTCCGCCCTGCTGCTGGTGGGGCTGGTGGCCGGGGCTGTGCTGGTCCGCCGCGAAAGCGGGCTGACGCACCCGATCCTGCCGGTCGATCTGCTGCGGCGTTCGGATTTTACGGTGGCGTTCCTGACCGGGTTCGGGGGCTTTGTGTCCTCCAACCTGTATATCGTCTCCATGCCGTTCATGCTGCATGACACGCTGGGCATGAGTTCGGCTGCAACCGGCCTGCTGATCACGCCCTGGCCGATCGGCATCATGCTCTCGGCCCCGGTCATCCGCCGTGTGGCGGACCGGGTTTCCGCCGGGGTGCTGTCTTCCATCGGGTTGGCCATTACGGCGAGCGGGTTTTTCCTGCTCTGGCTGCTGCCTGCCCACCCATCCGTGTTCGATATTGCCTGGCGTACTGCCGTGGCGGGGTGGGGGTTCGGTTTCTTCCAGCCCCCCAATAACCGCGCGATGATGGTTTCGGTCCCGCATAACCGCGCGGGGGGTGCCAGCGGCATGGTGCAGGTCGCCCGCCAAGCCGGGCAGACCATCGGCGCCATGGGGGTGGCAGCCTTCTTCACCTGGTCGCTTGCGGGGGCGACGCATCGCTGCCTGCTCATGGCGGGCTGCGTGGCCCTGTGCTCCGCCCTGCTCAGCGCCAGCCGGCTGGTGAAAAAGCCACGCTGACCGTGCGTTCTCCGTAAAGATGCCTGTAAAAAAGCCCCGTAAAAGGGGCCCTGGATAAGGGCTGCGCAAAGGGATTTCGTAAAAGCCCACCGCTACCCGTCGGCGCATTACTCGCGCACCTTGGAGGCTGAACCGAAAGCCCGCCCCAAAAATATTACGCAAAGGATCAAAAGTTTTTGGTGAAGCTTTTTCCAAAAAGCTTCAGGGAACGTCGCCTTTTTGAACAAAGGCGACACCCGAGACGTTTAACACTTTATCTCGACAGGCTGGCCTGAAATGGTCTTTCAGGCCGGGTCAGATCTCGCTTTCGAGGAAGATCCGGCTCGTATCCCCCATCCATGCCCCGTAATAGCGGTCCAGCCAGTGTTCGGCCTGTGTGGGCGCGCCGGCGGCAAGGGCCGTCAGCGGGGCGAGGTATACCCATTCGCTGGCCTGGCTTTCCTCATCGATCATGTCGCGCGCCTGCAACCCGTCCATCGAGATCGCCAGCATCTGGGCGGCCAGGTCGCGCACGGTGCCTTCGCCCCAGGGGGTGTCGAGCCCCATCATGGGCACGAGTTCGCGCAGTTTCACGTAGTCTTCCCACGGGCGGGCGCGCACCAGTTCCCATGCGGATTCCAGGGCTGCGGAATCATAGAGCAGGCCGGTCCACAATGCGGGCAGGGCCATGGTCATTTCGGGCGATCCCGCATCCGCGCCGCGCATTTCCAGGAACTGCTTGAGCCGCACATCTGGGAAAGCGGTGGTGATATGGTCTTCAAAATCCCCGATCGTGGGGGTCAGGCCTTCCAGCCCGTCCTGTCGGTCGCCGTTCAGCCACGCGCGGAAGGACCGGCCCGCCACATCCAGCATCTTGCCATCGCGCATGATGAAATACATCGGCACGTCCAGCAGCCATTCCACGTAGCGTTCGAAGCCGAAACCCGGCTCGAATACGCAGGCGGGCATGCCCGAGCGGTTATTGTCGGTATCGGTCCAGATTCTGGCCCGGTTGGACAGGAAATTGTTGGGCTTGCCTTCCACGAAGGGGGAATTCGCGAACAGGGCGGTGGCCACCGGCTGCAAGGCCATGGAAACCTGCATCTTGCGCACCATGTCCTGTTCCGAGCCGAAATCCAGGTTGACCTGCACGGTGCAGGTGCGCTGCATCATGTCCAGCCCCAGGCTGCCGACCTTGGGCATGTAGTTGCGCATGATCGCGTAGCGCGACTTGGGCATCCACGGCATGGCCTCCCGCGTGGCGGTGGGGTGAAAGCCCAGCGGGGCAAAGCCCAGACCCAGCTTGCGCGCAAGCATGCGCACCGTGTCGTAATGCTCGTTCAACTCGCGTGCCGTGTCGTGCAGGCTGCGCAGTGGCGCGCCCGAAAGTTCGAACTGCCCGGCAGGTTCGAGCGAGATCGCCGCCCCGACCGCCGCCCCCTGGCCCTTGAGGCCGATGATGTTCCCGTTATCGAGAACGGAGGTCCAGTCATCCGGCTCGGCTTTTTGCAGCCCGCTCAGCAATGCCTCGATCCCCTGCGGCGCGTAGGGCGGGGCTGCGTAGGCGGGCCGGGCCGCATCGGGGGCACCCGCATTGCCACCCACCCCGTCCTGGGGCCGGATAAAGCCGAACTTTTCATGTTCGGTGCCAATACGCCAGGCGTCGCGCGGTTTGCAGCCCTGGGCAAGCAGGTCAGCGAGTTCGCGGACAGAGCGGATTGGGGTCTGGTCTGCTGCACCGGGGTTGGACATCTGGCTTATCTTATCCTTGAAAAAAAGCCCCGGCCGTCAAGAAGCCAGGCAAATCCAATACGCTATTGTGACAAAACAATGCCTGAACGCAACCCGTCCCCCATAAGGGCCAGGCCCGCGGCCACGGCGGTATCGGCCCGTAGAATAAGCGGGCCGAGCGATACGGGAACCACGAACGGACGGTTGAGCAGAAGCTGGCATTCCGCCTCGCTCAGCCCGCCTTCGGGGCCGACCAGCAGCCCGTCTCCCGGTTGTGCGTCGCGCAAGGGGTGAAGCCCCGTCCTGTCGGCGCCCCCTTCACGCATGTCCATGCGTTCCATGGCGGTGAACAGCCTGCTCGTCTGCGGCCAGCCACCCAGCAGGGCGGCGAGGGACTGTGGCTGTGCCACATGCGGTACGTCAAGGCGTTCGCATTGTTCCGCCGCTTCCGTGGCGATTGCGCACAGCCTTTGCGGGTTAATGCGGTGGGTGTTCGTGCGTTCCGTCATGACGGGCAGGAATTCGCTCACCCCCAGTTCCGTGCCCATGCGCAGGACCAGGTCGGTCGCATCGCGCTTGAGCAGGGCGAAGGCCAGTTTCAGCCCCGGCACGGGGGAAGGGGCGCGCAGGGGGCGTTCAAGCCGGAATTCGCCCCGGTCCTTGCGGATATGCACAATGCTGGCCCGCCATTCCCCCGCCACCGCGTTGAACAGCCGCACCTCATCCCCCGGCTGGCGGCGCAGCACCGTGCCCAGGTAACGCGCATGGTCGGCCTGCATGGCGCAGGTGGCCCCGGGCTGGGCCACGGGCAGCGCGTCAGGTGCCATGAAAAGGCGCGGGAGAAGGATAATATCGGTCATGTCGGACGTAATCGGGGGCCAGGGCTGGAGGATGACAAAGCAATGCTGGGCCCTGTTTAGGCACGAAAGCCCCGTCTTTGCCAAGAGCAGCCACGCAGGCACCCTGGGCGAAGCCATTGATGGAACGTGCTTGTCCCAGGTCTTTGCACCTGCCGCGGGCCCCCGCATGGTGGTGCGGGCCGCAAGGCCAGGGTGGCAGGGTACCCGCTCGCCATGGCAGGGCCGGGCGTTCGGGTGCTTATGGCGCGGCCCGCTTTGTGGCATAGACAGCGGACCTTGTTTTTCCGCCAGCCGGGAGCCCATAGCAGCGTGCCGAGCATGATCAGACATACCGATATCAGGGTTACGGGCTGGATCGCCCGCCTGCCGCCTTCCATGCAGGCCTATGTGCTGCTGGCCCGGCTTGACCGGCCGATCGGCACATGGCTGCTGTGGCTGCCGGGCATATGGGGTATCCTGCTACCCCAGGGTGTCGCTCCCTTCGAACGGGTCAGGCTGATCGTGCTGTTCGGGATCGGCAGCCTGGTCATGCGGGCGGCGGGCTGCGTGGTCAACGACATGTGGGACCGCGACATAGACCGCCAGGTGGCGCGCACTGCCGGCCGGCCACTGGCCAGTGGCGCGCTGAGCATGAAGCAGGCCACGGCGTTCCTGGCGCTGTTGCTGCTGGCGGGGCTTGGGGTGCTGGTGCAGCTCAACCTTCTGTCCTGCCTGCTGGGGGTGTCATCGCTTGTGCTGGTGGCGTTCTACCCGCTGGCCAAGCGCTATACGTGGTGGCCCCAGCTTGTCATGGGCTTTACCTTCGGCTTTGGCGCGCCCATGGGCTATGCGGCAGCGGCTGGGGCCCTGTCCTGGGCGCAGGCGGCGCTATATGCCGCAACCATCGCCTGGCAGCTTGGCTTCGATACGATTTACGGCTTCCAGGACATGGAGGATGATGCGCGGATCGGCGTTAAATCCACATCCCGGCTGATGGTGGGGCGGGCCCGGCCGTTCCTTGCGGCCTGTTACGGGGTGGCTGCCCTGTTCCTTGCTCTTGCCGCCATTCTGGCCGGGGTTTCGTGGCTGTTCTGGCCCGTTCTGCTTTTGCCGCTGGCGCTGCTGGCCCGGCAGGTGGCGGGGCTGGACCCGGCCAATCCCGCCGCCTGCCTGCGCCAGTTCCGCGCCAACCGCGAGGTGGGGCTGGCCGTGGCCCTTGCCCTGGTGGCGGGGCTGCTGCACCCCTGATGGCGCCGGGCTGTTCGCCTGGCGTGAAATACCCTAGTGTTGAGCCCTTCCGCCCCCAGGCTGGCGGGGCGTTCTGTCCCGCCCTGGCCTGATAGCCCGATACGAGTTGCCGTGCCGATGAAATCCGTTTTCCGCGCTGTCCTGCCCTTGTGCGTTACCTTGGCTGCCCTTGGGGGTGCGGCACCTGCCCGGCAGGCATTCGCGCAGGCAGGGCCGGGGTCCGAACAACCGCAGGCGGGCATGCAGGCGGGCGCGTCCGCAGCACCGCAGGCCGCATCTCTTTCCAGTGCGGACAGGGCATGGCTGCAAAAGATCGAACAGGCCCTGAACCGCTCCCCCACCTTCCAGGCGCGCATCCAGCAGATCGATGCCAATGGCAAGCGCACCACCGGCACGGTGTGGATGAAGCGGCCCGGCCAGATGCGCCTGGCCTATGATGCGCCATCCCCCCTGCTGCTGGTGGCGACCGACGGCAAGGTGGTGTTCCGCGATAACCAGTTGGACCAGACAACCGTCATTCCCATGGAGCGCACGCCGCTTGGCCTGCTGCTGCGCCAGCATGTCAGCCTTTCGGACGATGTGACGGTAACCGACTTCCAGCACGCCCAGGGTTTCGTACAGGTCACGCTGACACGCACGTCCTCCCCCGGCGATGGCACGCTGACACTGGTGTTCTATGAAAAACCGGTGGCCCTGCGGTCATGGAGCGTGGTGGACGCGCAGGGCCGCCAGACCCAGGTGACGTTGTTCGATGTGCATGAAGGGGGCGACCTGCCCGCCAGCCTGTTCGTGCCGCCGGCCGATCCCCAGTAGGGGCCGATTCCCAATAGGGTAAAGTCCTCAACAGGGAAAGATGGCGCGCAGTGGTCTGGAAAAACCGGCCACCGGGCGCGATATAGAGCAGGACAGATAGCTTGAAGGATAGGCGCGCAGGGTATGGCCGCAGGGCATGACAATCCTATGATGGGGGGCGACCTTTTCGGCCAGGCGGCCCCGCCTGCCGGGGGAGCTTCCGCTGGCGGTGGTGGGGGCAGGCCCGCCCCCACGCAGCCGCTGGCCGATCGGCTGCGCCCCAACAGGCTGGCGGATGTCGTGGGCCAGGGCCACCTGCTGGGCCCCGATGGCGCGCTGACCCGCATGCTCGAACGCGGCTCGCTCGCCAGCCTGATCCTGTGGGGCGGGCCGGGTGTCGGCAAGACCACCATCGCCCGGCTGCTGGCGCAGGCGGCGGGGCTGACCTTCGTGCAGTTATCCGCCGTGTTTTCGGGTGTGGCCGATTTGAAAAAGGCGTTCGATACCGCCCGCCGGCTGGCCCAGACCGGGGGTGGCACCTTGCTGTTCGTGGATGAAATCCACCGTTTCAACCGCGCCCAGCAGGATGGTTTTCTGCCCGTGGTGGAAGATGGCACCGTGGTGCTGGTCGGGGCCACGACGGAAAACCCGTCCTTCGCGCTCAATTCCGCTTTGCTGTCGCGCTGCCAGGTCATGGTGCTCAACCGGCTGGACGACCCCGCACTTGAGGCCCTGCTGGCCCGCGCGGAGGAAGAAACAGGCCGCCCCCTGCCTTTGACGGAGGATGGACGGGCCACGCTGCGCGCCATGGCCGATGGGGACGGGCGCTACCTGCTGAACATGGTGGAGCAGATTTTAAGCCTGAAGACCGATACGCCGCTGGACGCCCAGGCCCTTGCCCGCCTGCTGGCCCGCCGCGCCGTTTTGTATGACCGGGACCGGGAAGAACATTACAACCTCATTTCTGCGCTGCATAAATCCATGCGTGGATCGGACCCCGATGCGGCGTTGTACTGGTTTGCCCGCATGCTCGAAGGGGGGGAGGACCCGCGCTACCTGGCCCGCCGCCTGACCCGCTTCGCGGCCGAGGATGTGGGCATGGCCGACCCGCACGCCCTGCCGCTGGCGGTGGCGGCGTGGGAGACCTATGAACGCCTGGGCTCGCCCGAGGGGGAACTGGCGCTGGCCCAGCTTGTCGTGCATCTGGCCACGGCCCCAAAGTCGAATGCGGTCTACAAGGCTTACGGGGCGGCAAGGCGTGCGGCGCGCAGCACAGGCAGCCTGATGCCGCCCTCACATATCCTGAACGCGCCCACCAAGCTGATGCAGGATATCGGCTACGGCAAGGGGTATGAATACGACCACGATGCCGAGGAAGGCTTTTCGGGACAGAATTATTTTCCCGATGGCATGCGGCGGCAGAGCTTCTATACCCCCACCGGCAGGGGGTATGAACGCGAGGTCCGGCACAGGCTGGAAACATGGGCCCGCTTGCGCGATCGGCGCCAGTCGTGAATATCGCAGCATGAGCGTTGTCAATCTTACCGTAACGGAGGACGAGGCCGATATCCGCCTCGACCGTTATTTCCGCCGCCACTACCCGCACCTGACCCAGGGTGCCTTGCAGAAACTGTGCCGCACGGGCCAGATCCGTGTGGATGGCCGCCGGGTGGAGGCATCCACCCGGCTCGAGCCCGGGCAGAGCGTGCGCGTGCCGCCCATTCCCATGGCTGCCAAGCCCGCGCGGGATGTGCCGCGCCCGCTGGACGAACGGCTGGTGCGCGATATTCGCGCCATGGTCCTTTACCAGGACCAGCATGTCATCGTGCTCAACAAGCCCGCGGGCCTTGCCGTGCAGGGTGGCCCTGGCATTGCGAAGCATGTGGACATGATGCTGGACGGCCTGCGGGAAAAGGCGGACGACCCCCGCCCCAGGCTGGTGCACCGGATCGACCGCGACACGTCGGGCCTGCTGCTTCTGGCCCGCACGCCGGGGGTGGCGGCCAAGCTTGCGGCTGCGTTCCGTGGGCGCGATGTCAAGAAGATCTACTGGGCGGTCGTGGTCGGCAGGCCGGACCCGCTTTCGGGCGAGATCGACCAGCCGCTGGCCCGGCTGGGTGCGGGGCCGGGGGCGATTACGGTCGCGGCTGACCGCAAGGACCGTGACGCGCAGGTGGCCCGTTCCGCCTACGAGGTGCTGGATTCGGCAGCCCGCAAGTTCTCATGGGTGGAACTCTCCCCGCTGACGGGGCGCACCCATCAGTTGCGCGTGCATTGCGAATCGCTGGGCACACCTATTCTGGGCGACCCGAAATACGGGGGCGAGGCAGCCCACCCGTCAGGCTTTGCCGATCAGTTGCACCTGCATGCCCGCATGCTGGACATGCCGCACCCCGCAGGTGGGCGCCTGATCGTTTATGCAGACCTGCCCGCCCATATGCGCGAGACATTCCGCGACCTGGGCTTTACCGCCGGGGCCACACCCAAATCCGTGCGCCGGGGCGGCTGAACCCGGCCCCGTGGGGGAGTAAAGACACATGCGTGTGAAATGGAAGATCGGCCTGCTGGCCGGTGCCGTGGTTCTGGCCCTGGGTGGGGGCAGCATTGTCTCCGCCACGCAGGAGGCCGGGTGGCTCAAGACCCGGCTGGTCGATGCGATCGAGGTCAGGACCGGGCGGCAGGCCAGCATAGGCTCGCTGCATGTCTGGCTGCTGCCCTACCCCTGGGTGGAGGCGCGGGATGTGCGCCTGTCCGGCATCGCGCAGGACGGGGTGGACATGCTGGCCGTGGGCGAGGTGCGCGCGCGCCTGGCCTTGCTGCCGCTGTTTTCGCACCGCATCGCCTTTGGCGATATCAGCGTGATTGCGCCCAAGATTGTTCTGCGCCGCTTTGCCGACGGCCGGGCGGACTGGCATTTCACCCCCCGGCAGGCGGATATGCAGGGAACACCCGGTGGCAATGCCCCATCGGGCGGCATGCACTGGAACCTCGATATTTCGGATGTGACAATCCGTCAGGCCGACCTGCGCTGGGCCGATGCCATCAGCCGGCTGTCCGGCACGGTGGCGCTGGACAAGGCGAGTGCTGCCGGGCTGGACGGGACAGCCCCGCAATTTGACATTCACGGCACAAAGGGGCGGGGCGGGTTCGGCATTACCGGCCATACCGGCCCGCTTATGCCCCCGGGCTCGCCCCTGCCGGTCGAGTTGCGGCTGTCCTATACGGTGGACGGCCATGCGGCGGGGCTGGCCCATCTGGACGGCGTGCTGAAAGGGGCCCAGGGCTCAGGCGGGGCGGCTTTGCGGTTTGGCGGCTCGGTCGGTCAGTTGCGCGACCTGAATGAACTGTTCCCGCATGCCAACCTGCCTGACGGGCAGAATATCTCGCTCGACCTGGCCTGGGCCGACAGCGCGGATGGTGCGGCCGCCCCACAGGTGCAGGTGCTGCATGTGCGCACCGGCAAGCTCGATCTGGGCCGCTGGGTGCCCGGGGCCACGTTGGCAAATGCCGCGGCCGACGCCGCCAGCCCGGCGGATGGGCTCGCACTCAAGCTGGACGGGCAGATGAACGGCCAGCCCCTTGCCCTGGCCGGCACGCTGGGCACGCTGGGGCAAGTGGCGGCCCAACTGGCGGCCTTTGTTCCCATGCCGGGCCAGCAGGCGGGTGCGGCCACGGACGGCGGTGCCCCGCAGGCCACGCTGCCGGTTGACCTGACCCTCAGCCAGGGGGGCTCCAGCGTGCAGGTGCACGGCGGTGTCAGCCCCACGCGCACCTCGCTCGACGGGCATGGCACGCTGGACCATGTGGCCATGGGGGCCGACCTGCCGGTATTCACCGCCATGGGGGTGAACGGCCATGTCGATATTGCCGATACACGCCGGCTTGTCGCCCATCCCGATATTCCCACAGCCCTTGCGGTGGTGAACGCAACGGCCGATGTGCAGGCGCAAAGCGTGCAGTGGCAGGGCGTGGACTGGACGCAGCTTGTCTCGCACGTGGTGGTGCAGAATGCGCGCGTGACGTTCGACCCGGTAACGGCACAGGGCAACGGCACGCCCCAGGCCGGGCGCATGGTTTACGACCTGTCGGGCCCCACGCCGCAGATCGCCCTGGAGGCGCATTCCGTCTTCCTGCCGCTTGCGGCCATCCAGGGCTGGTTCGGCCTGCCGCCGGACATGCGCGGAACGGTGCAGTTCGTGGGGGCGATCTCCACGCAGGGGGCCACCACGCCGGACAGGCGGGCCAACCTTACGGGGCATCTGGGGGCGTCTGTCGTCAATGGCAGCATCAGCGGGGCTTTTCTCAAATCCCTGCTGGGGCCGCAGGTGCCGGTCAAGGGCTCCATGCCGATCCGCTGTTTCGGCACGCATATGCAGTTCGCGGATGACGCGGCCCATATCGACCTGCTGGGGTTCGAGAGCGATATCGTCAGGCTGAGCGGGCACGGTACCATCGCCATGGGCACGCAGGCGCTGGACATGCATCTGGCGCCGCAAGTCCTGCTGGGCGGGGCCTCTGCCGCGTCCGACATCGCTGTCACCGGCACTCTGGCCAACCCCCGCCCGGCGCTTGAGGCCGGATATGGCGGCGGGCGCTACGGCATTACAATCGGCGGCAATGGGGCAGGGGGGGACGAGAACACCTGCCCGGCCCTGCTGTCCGCCGCGCGTGAAGGCGGGGCAGGCCCCGCAGCGCCCGAGAAAAAAGCCAGCAAGGCGGACAAGGTCATGAACCTGCTGCACGGGCTGGGGCTGTTCCGATGAGTGCTCCCCCCCCTTCGGGGCAGATGCCCCCGCGCCAGCAGGCAGGGCGCAAGCGGTTCTGGAAACAGGTGAGTGTAGTGCCCGAGGCCCTGCCCGAAAGCCTGTCCCCCGCTGGCACCCCCACCGGCTTTGCCGTGCAACTGGACGGGCGCAGCGTGCGCCTGCCCGGCAAGGCGGCATTATGCGTGCCCTCCCACGCGCTGGCGCAGGCACTGGCGGCCGAATGGCAGGAGGCCGGGCAGGCGGGGGAAGGGTATTTCACCCCCGCCGACCTGCCGCTGACAGGGATCGCGGGCTCCATGATCGAGCGCATTCCCGCCTCGCGCGAAGGCGTGGTTTCCAGCCTTCTGGCCTACGTGGAAAGCGACCTGCTCTGCTACCGCGACGGAGCGAATCCCCGCCTTGCGGCCCAGCAGGCTGCCGCGTGGGATCCATGGACGCAGTGGCTGGAACGGGCATTTGGTGTGGAACTGCGCGTGACATCCGGCGTCATGCCCATTTGCCAGCCCGCCGAGACGGTGCAAGCACTCGGTGCGGCGCTGGAGGCGCTGGATCTGGGTGAACTGGCGGCCCTTGGCGTGGCAGTTCCGGCACTGGGCAGTCTGGTGCTGGGGCTCGCATTGCTCAGGGATGCGGGCACGCCGGGCGAACTGGTAGCCTGCGCCACCCTGGACGAACGCGCCCAGATGGCCATATGGGGTGAGGACACGGAAGTGACCGACCGTATCGCCAGCATCCAGGCCGAAGTGGAGCACGCCGCGCGCTTTCTGGCACTGATCCGGGCGGGCTGAACCCGCCGAGCTATCCCTTGGGGTATCGATCGGGGCGTCCGTTGGGGAACCTGTCGGCACGAAGTTTCTTGACACGGGTGGGGTGATGCCGTAACCCCGCCGTAAATCAGGCCCGTCACTTCGCGAAGGTTCGCGCAGTGACGCGTTTTGTTATGGGGTTGCTGCTTTTGTTCGAGGCTCTTTCAGGCAGGCTTTCAGGGGTTTTCGACGGGCTCGCCAAGCGTGGCGCGCTGTCCGAAGCCGATGTCATGGAGGCAATGCGCGAAGTCCGTCTGGCCATGCTGGATGCCGACGTCGCCCTGCCTGTGGTCAAGGACTTCGTCAACAAGGTCAAGGAACGCGCCGTCGGGCATGAGGTGCTGGACAGCATCTCCCCCGGTCAGGCGGTTGCCAAGATCGTCAATGACGCGCTGATCGACGCATTGGGCGGGGCGGGTGCGGTTCCCCTGAACCTGAGCGCCGTGCCCCCCGTTCCGGTGCTGATGGTGGGTTTGCAGGGGTCCGGCAAGACCACGACATCGGGCAAGCTGGCCCTGCGGCTGAAGAACCGCGACCGCAAGAAAGTGCTGCTGGCCTCGCTCGATACGCAGCGCCCGGCCGCCCAGTTGCAGCTGGCCCAGCTTGCGCAGCAGGCGGGGGTCACCTCCCTGCCGATCGTGGCGGGGCAGACCCCGGTCGAGATTGCCCACCGCGCACTCGATACCGGGCGGCGCGAAGGGTATGACGTCGTCATTCTCGATACGGCGGGCCGCCTGTCCATCGACGATGCGTTGATGGAGGAAGTGCGCCAGATCAGGGATGCGACCCAGCCGGCGGAAACGCTGCTGGTGGTCGACGCCATGACCGGGCAGGACGCGGTGAACACCGCCAAGTCCTTCAACGAGGCGGTGGGCGTGACCGGCGTTGTCATGACCCGTATGGATGGTGACGCGCGCGGTGGCGCGGCCCTGTCCATGAAGGCGATCACGGGTGCGCCCATCAAGCTGACGGGTTCGGGCGAAAAGCTTGACGCGCTGGATGAATTCCATCCCGAACGCGTGGCGGGCCGTATCCTGGGTCTGGGCGACATTGCCGGGCTGGTCGAAAAGGCCGCCGACACGCTCGACCATGAAGAAGGCGAGCGCCTGGCCCAGCGCATGATGGCCGGCAAGTTCGACCTGGACGACTATGCTTCGCAAATTCGCCAGATCAACAAGCTCGGCTCCATTTCGGGCATTCTGGGCATGCTGCCGGGCATGGGCAAGATCAAGGACGCCATTGGCGACAAGGATCTCGACCAGTCCGTTCTCAAGCGCCACCTTGCCATTATTTCCTCCATGACCCGGGCGGAGCGCAGCAAGCCCGCCATTATCAAGGCGTCGCGCAAGAAGCGTATCGCCGCGGGGTCTGGAACCACGGTTCAGGACGTCAACAAGCTGCTCAAGCAGTTCGACATGATGTCCTCCATGATGAAGCGCTTCAACAAACTGGGCTTGAAAGGTCTCATGCGCCAGGGAATGTCCGCGCTCATGCCAAAGGGAATGGGTGGAGGTCCGCCGGGTGGTCCCGGGGGTCGTCCCTTCCGCTGATGCGGCCTGTTTCTGCGAATAGTTTTTCGGATTTTTGTTTTTGGGTCTGGAGTAGTCTGAATGAGTCTTAAAATTCGTCTCGCCCGCGCGGGTGCAAAGAAGCGCCCTTACTACCACATCGTGGTGGCCGACAGCCGCAGCCCGCGTGATGGCCGCTTCATCGAGAAGGTTGGCGCGTACAACCCGATGCTGCCGTCCGAGCACGCCGATCGCGTGCGCCTGACCGCCGAGCGCATCACGCACTGGCTGTCCCAGGGTGCGCAGCCGACCGATCGTGTGGCCCGTTTCCTGGGCAATGCGGGCCTGGCCGAAAAGCCTGCGTTCCGCGAACAGCCCAAGAAGTCCGCGCCCAAGAAGCGCGCTCAGGAACGTGCGGCGGCAGCAGCCAAGGCTGCGGAAGCAGCAGCCTAAGCTGGTATGATCCGCCATGCGTCCTGATCTCATCCTGATCGGTGTTGTGGGTAAACCGCATGGAGTGCGCGGCCTTGTGCACGTACGCTCCTATGCGCAGGACCCGCAATCGCTCGCGCAGTATGAGACCTTGCTGGATCAGCAGGGCCGCCAATGGTCCCTGCGCTGGCGCGGGGCGGATGGTATTGCGCAACTGTCCGATGCGCAGGGCAGGGTCATTGCCGATCGCACGCAGGCGCAGGAACTGGTGAATACCCGTCTGTACGTGCCGCGTGAGGCATTGCCCGAACCGGAGGAAGATGAATTCTACCATGCCGACCTGATCGGTATGGAAGCGTTCGAAAACGGTCTTTCGCTGGGGCGTGTGCTGGCGGTGCATGACTATGGCGGCGGGGCCAGCCTGGAACTGCCCGGCGGCGTGCTGGTGCCGTTCACCCGGGCCTGCGTGCCCGAGGTCGATCTGGTCCAGCGCGTGCTGGGCATTCATCGGCCGGGGGAAATCTCGGGCGAGGAAGGGCACGGCGCGGGCCGGCAGGTGGCTGCAGGGGCATGAGCTGGCAGGCCACGATCCTGACCCTGTTCCCGGAAATGTTTCCGGGGCCTTTGGGCCTGTCCCTTGCCGGGCGGGCCTTGCAGGCGGGGACATGGACGTGCCAGGCGGAAGACCTGCGGCGGTTTGGCCTGGGCCGTCACCGTGCGGTGGACGACACCCCTTTCGGGGGCGGGGCGGGCATGGTGATCCGCCCTGACGTGGTCGATGCGGCCTTTTCCGCCACGCAGGCGGGGGTGGACGTGCCACGGGTGTATCTGTCGCCACGCGGGCGGCCGCTGACCCAGCAGGACGTGCGGCGTTATGCCGCGGGTCCGGGCATCATGCTGCTATGCGGGCGGTTCGAAGGGGTGGATGAGCGCGTTTTGCAGGCGCGCGGTGTCGAACAGGTCTCGATCGGGGATTATATTCTCTCCGGTGGGGAAGTGGCGGCACTGGTCCTGCTCGATGCGTGTGTGCGCCTCCTGCCCGGCGTGATGGGGTGCGAGGAAAGCGGCGTGGAGGAAAGTTTTTCCGACGGGCTGCTGGAATACCCGCATTATACCCGCCCCGCTGTGTGGGACGGGCATGCGGTGCCGGATATCCTGCTTTCGGGCAACCATGCGGCGATTGCTGCGTGGCGGCACAGGCAGGCGGAAGAAACAACGCGGGAAAGACGGCCGGATCTGTGGTCGGCCTGGCTGGCTCGCAAGGAAGCAAACAAGGCTGTCGCTGTGGGCGGGACCGCACAGGCAGACCATTAGGGGTTTGAGGAAGGATACCGAGATGAACATTATTCAGCAGTATGAGGCCGCCGAAATCGAGCGCCTGACAGCGCAGCGCGCAGTGCCCGAATTCGAAGCCGGTGACACCGTGCGTGTTTCCGTGCAGGTGAAGGAAGGCGAGCGCGTGCGTCTGCAGGCGTTCGAAGGCGTTGTGATCGCCCGTTCCAACAAGGGCCTGAACAGCAATTTCACCGTGCGCAAGATTTCCAACGGTGAAGGCGTGGAACGCGTGTTCCCGCTCTATGCCCCCACGGTTGCCGAAATCAAGGTCGTGCGTCGTGGCAAGGTGCGCCGCGCGAAGCTGTATTACCTGCGTGGCCGTAGCGGCAAGTCCGCCCGTATCGCCGAACGTCCGCGTGACGTTGCGGCTCCCGCTGCCAGCTAAAAGTGTGTCATGGCCGCGCAGTACGCGCGGTCTGAGCCGATCTGCTGAACCCGGCTGGAGACATGCCAGCCGGGTGTTTGCAATCGTGGCAACGCTGGAACGCGCTCCCATATCTGGGCAGGAGCGCTCGTCAAGATAGTGAAGGAGGAGGCCATGGCGCCGCGTACGTTGTTCGACAAGATCTGGGACGATCATGTCGTGGAAACCCTGCCGGACGGGACCTCCATCCTTTATATCGACCGCCATCTCCTGCACGAGGTCACCAGCCCGCAGGCGTTCGAAGGCCTGCGCCTGGCCGGCCGCCGCCTGCGCCACCCGGACAAGACCATCGCGGTGGTGGACCATAACGTGCCCACATCCGATCGCACCCAGCCGATCGAGGAGCCCGAAAGCCGCAACCAGATCGAAACGCTGGAACGCAACGTCAAGGAATTCGGCGTTCCGTATTTCCCCCTGCTTTCGGCCAATCAGGGGATCGTGCATGTGGTGGGGCCCGAACAGGGCATTTCCCTGCCGGGCATGACCATCGTGTGCGGTGATTCCCATACCTCCACCCATGGCGCGCTGGGCTCGCTGGCCTTCGGTATCGGCACCTCCGAAGTCGAGCATGTCATGGCGACGCAGACCATCCTGCAACGCCCGGCCAAGAACATGCGCGTGACCGTCGAGGGCACGCCGGGGCCGGGGGTTACGGCCAAGGACATCATGCTGGCCATTATCGGGCATATCGGCACGGCCGGTGGCACCGGCCACGTGATCGAGTTCGCGGGTTCGGCCATTCGCGGGCTGGACATGGCCGGTCGCATGACGATCTGCAACATGTCGATCGAGGCCGGGGCCCGCGCGGGCCTGGTCGCCCCGGACGAGACGACGTTCGAATACGTGCGTGGCCGCCCCTTCGCCCCCAAGGGCGAGGATTTCGAGAAAGCCGTGGCCTGGTGGAAAACCCTGGCCACCGATGAAGGGGCGCATTTCGACAAGGAAGTCACCCTGCGGGCCGAGGATATCAGCCCCACCCTGACCTGGGGCACCAGCCCCGAGACCGTGCTGCCCATTACCGGCACCGTGCCGGACCCCGCCGCCCAGACGGATGAGGCAGCCCGCGCGCAGATGCAGCGCATGCTCGATTATATGGGCCTGCAGGCGGGCCAGCCGATCGCGGGCACGCCGGTGGATGTCGTGTTTATCGGCTCATGCACCAACAGCCGGATCGAGGATCTGCGCGCCGCAGCGGCGGTGGCCGCCGGGCGGCACGTGGCCGAGGGCGTGCGCGCCATGATCGTGCCCGGTTCAGGCAACGTGAAGCGGCAGGCGGAAGAAGAAGGGCTGGACCGGATTTTCCTGGATGCCGGGTTCGAATGGCGCGAGGCCGGGTGTTCCATGTGCCTGGGCATGAACCCTGACAAGCTTACCCCGGGGCAACGCTGCGCCTCCACCTCGAACCGTAATTTCGAAGGGCGTCAGGGCCCGGGCGGGCGTACGCACCTGCTCTCGCCCGCCATGGCGGCGGCGGCGGCGGTTACTGGATGCCTGACGGATGTGAGGGAACTGGCCTGATGGAAAAATTCACCACACTTTCGGCGGTGGCCGCGGCCCTGCCCGAAGCCAATATCGATACCGACAAGATCATTCCCGCGCGGTTTTTGAAAACCACGCAGCGCACCGGCTTGGGCAAGCATGCATTCGACGCCATGCGCTACAACCCCGACGGTACCGAGAACCCGGACTTCGTTCTCAACCGTGAGCCATGGCGCAAGGCCGAGATCCTGATCACCTATGAAAACCTGGGTTGCGGGTCTTCGCGCGAGCATGCGCCCTGGGCGCTGCTGGATTTTGGCATTCGCTGCGTGATCGCACCGTCCTTTGCCGATATTTTCTTCAACAATTGTTTCAAGAACGGCATTCTGCCCATCCGCCTCCCGCGTGAGATCTGCGACGAGCTGATGGGCGATGCCGCCATGGGTGCGAATGCGCGGCTGAGCGTGGATCTGGAACGCCAGGTGGTGATCCGCCCCGACGGGCAGGAAGTGCCGTTCGAGATCGATCCGTTCCGCAAGCACCTGCTGCTCGAAGGGCTCGACGATATCGGGCAGACCCTTCAGCACGAACGCGACATCGACGGTTATGAAAGCCGTGAAAACCAGGAAAAGTCCTGGATGCCCACCATTCATATCGATTGATCTTTCATTTCGGAGCGCTGCCATGAGCGAACAGACCCCCCCTGTTAAACTTCTTGTCCTGCCTGGCGATGGGATCGGCCCGGAAGTCATGCACGAAGTCGGGCGGGTTATCGCCTGGCTGGAAAAAAAGCGGGGCATGGCGTTCGACATCACGCATGACGTGGTGGGTGGGGCATCGCTGGCAGAATACGGCGTGCCGATCCGCGACGAGGTCATCGAAAAAGCCTGGGCGGCCGATGCGGTGCTGTTCGGTTCGGTGGGTGACCCCAAATGGGGGCATGTCGGCTTTGAAAAGCGGCCGGAGGTCGCCATTCTCAAGCTGCGCCAGGAACTGGGCCTGTTCGCCAACCTGCGCCCGGCCAAGGTGTTCGACGCATTGGTGGATGCCAGCACCCTCAAGCCCGAGGTCGTGCGCGGGCTCGATATCATGATCGTGCGCGAGACGGTGGGCGGCATCTATTTTGGCGAACCGCGCGGTATCGAAACCCTGCCCGATGGCAGCAAGCGCGGCATCAACACCGAAGTCTACACCACCTCCGAAATCGAACGCGTGGCGCGCGTGGCCTTCGACCTGGCCCGCAAGCGCGACAACCGCGTCTGTTCGGTTGAAAAATGCAACGTGATGGAAAGCGGGCTTCTGTGGAAGGAAGTCGTGACCGCGGTGCATGCGCGCGAATTCCCCGATGTGGAACTCAGCCACATGCTGGCCGATAACTGCGCCATGCAACTGGTGCGCAACCCGCGCCAGTTCGATGTGCTGGTGACCGGCAACCTGTTCGGCGACCTGCTGTCCGATCTGGCTTCCATGCTGACCGGCAGCCTGGGCATGCTGCCTTCCGCCACACTGGGTGCGGTGCAGGAAAACGGCAAGCGCCCCGCTTTGTATGAGCCCATTCATGGCAGCGCGCCCGATATCGCGGGCCAAGGCATTGCCAACCCCATTGCCCAGATTCTGTCCTTTGCCATGCTGCTGCGCTATTCGCTCGACAGGCAGGACGAAGCGGCGCTGATCGAACAGGCAGTCTCCAACGTTCTGGCGTCGGGCCTGCGCACGGCCGATATCATGGCCCCCGGCATGGCCCGGGTCAGCACCTCCGTCATGGGTGAGGCCATTGTGCTGGAACTGGACAAGCTCCACAAATAAAAGGCCCACGCTTTTCAGCCTGTTCCATGCAAAAGGCCGTATCACCTTGGTGATACGGCCTTTTTTCGGGCCACGGTTCGCGTTGCATTTGCGGGGTAGGGAAGCAGGCAAAGAAAAAGGCCGACGCCTGATGGCTGGTCGGCCTTGCTCTGTCCTGAACTGGCGTTAAGGCTTAGAAGCCTTCGCGTTCCAGGCGCTTACGTTCCATCTTGCGGGCACGACGCACGGCTTCAGCCGCTTCACGGGCCTTGCGCTCGGACGGCTTTTCAAAATGCCGACGCAGTTTCATTTCGCGGAAAATGCCTTCGCGCTGCATTTTTTTCTTGAGCGCCTTGAGAGCCTGATCGACATTGTTGTCACGGACGAGAACGTGCACTTGGTTACTAACCCCTGTTCAGAAAATCCGGTCACCCGGCTTTTGTAAGGCCAAAAAGAAAAAGAACCCCGGCGTATCCTTGCGGACACCCCGATTCCTCTGTTGGGGCCCTCTATAACATGGGCTTCGCGCAAGATACAATTTGTTCTTGCACTTCTGCTCTGCACGAGCCTGTGTTTTATGGGGGTGGTGTAGCACAGAGGACAACAGAGCAATGGCCGTTCTGGCAATAGCCCGCATGGGGCACCCCGTTCTTTTGCAAGTCGCCCAGGAGGTCGCCGATCCTTCGGCGCCCGAAATCCGGCGTCTGGTCGCGGATATGCGCGAAACGCTTGAACAGAGCGGGGGTGTGGGGCTTGCGGCCCCGCAGGTTTATGTCCCGGCCCGGCTTTTCCTCTATTCCGTGCCGGAATCGCGCAGCGAAGGGGCGGAAGATCCGCCGCTCCCCGTGCAGGTCATCGTCAATCCGGTGATCGAACCGATGGGCGATGACAAGGTCCTGCGCATGGAAGGCTGCCTGTCCATTCCCGGCCTGCGTGGACAGGTGCCACGCTATCGTAAAATACGTTATAGAGGGCAGGATGAAAACGGCCACGCGGTGGACGGTGTGGCTACCGGCTTCAGGGCGCATGTCATGCAGCATGAAATGGACCATCTGGACGGTATTCTCTACCCCATGCGCATGACCGATCTGGCCTGCCTGGGGTTCGATGCGGAAATCATGCGGTACGGGGTAAGGGTATGAGCAGTCTACCGGGCAAAGCCGAACAGATGGTGTCTGTCGCCGTGGCGGCGCTGGCCATGGGCGTGATGCCCGTCCCCCTGTCGCGCGACAGCGATCGTGATGGCGCGCTGGACAGGCTGGCGGCGGTGGCCGGCCAACGTGGCTGGGGCATGGATGTGCTGCGCGATGTCGCCGGGCCGCAGGCGGACCTGCTGTTCCCCGGTGGTGAAACCGAGATCCTGGAAGCCTGGTCCGATTTGTGCGACCGCAGGATGCTGGAGGCCATGCAGGAGACAGAGGAACCCCGGCTGAGCAGGCGGGTGCGCCAGGCCATCCTGTACCGCCTGCCTGCGGATGACACCAGGCGTGCGGCGGCGGCCAAGGCCATGGCCATTGCGCTGACACCGCGCGGGCAGGCGGCGTTCCGCAGGGCGTGGCTGCGCACGGTCAACGCGCTGTGGCAGGCAGCCCGCGACGACTCCACGGGGGTCACCTACCTGACCAAAAGGCTCAGCCTGGGCCATATCTATGCCATGGTGTTCCTTTACTGGCTCAGCCGTGGCAGCGACGGCGCCGCCATGGCCGCCTTCGTCGACCGCCGTCTGGCCGGGGTAGCGCGGTTGGGGCGGTTGAAGGCCCGCATGACCGGCGGGCAGGGGGCGTCGCCAGCCAGGGCGGCGGAATAGCGGGACCAGCATGCAGCGCATAATGCCATGACACTCTCGCCTTCCAGGGACGCAGCAGGGGCTGACCTTCTTTTCCTGCGTGAAGAACGCCTGCGCCTGGCGCAGACGCTGATGTTCCTGGTCGGCCGCGACATGGCCGAAGCCGTGGCCCCCGTGCTGGAAGAGGTGGGGCTGGGCCGCGCGCATCACCGCGTGTTGCAGGCGCTGGCATTCAGCCCCGGTATTCCCGTCACGCATCTGCAGGATATTCTGGGGGTGACAAAACAGAGCCTGGGCCGCACCCTGCATGAGCTTGAGGCACGGCAGTATCTGGAAACCCGGCGCGGCAGGAACGACAAGCGCCAGAAGCTGCTTTACCTGAGCACGGCGGGCAAGGCGGCGGAAGCGCGGCTGTTCGCGGTAGTGCGCCAGAGGCTGGTCACCGCCTATCGCGAGGCGGGGGGAACCGCCGTGGAAGGGTTCCGCCGGGTCATGCGCGGAATGTTGTCAGAACACAGCCGGAGTTTGCTGGCCGAGGAGCCTTCGGGGCGCAGGGAGGTTTCGCATGGGAGCTAGGCAGGATCTGATGGAGGGGCAGGTAGCCCCCCATGTGCTGGTGGTGGATGACGACCCGCGCCTGCGCCGCCTGTTGCAGCGTTACCTGTTCGAACACGGTTTTCGCGTGAGTGTCGCGGCCAGTGCTGCGGATGCGCGTTCAAGCCTTGAAGGAATCCAGCCCGATGCGATCGTGCTTGATGTCAGCATGCCCGGTGAAAACGGGCTGGAACTGACCCGCGCCTTGCGCGATGCCGGCCAGGACCTGCCCATCCTGCTGCTGACGGCGCGCGGTGAGCCCGCCGATCGTATCAGCGGGCTGGAATCCGGGGCGGACGATTACCTGGGCAAACCGTTCGAACCGCGCGAGCTGCTGCTGCGGCTCAAGGCGCATCTGCGGCGCAACCAGCCTGCCCCTGCATCGGACAACCTGCGCGTGGTCCGCCTGGGCGACAAGGAATTCGATCCTGCCCGCATGCTGTTGGCGGGGCCCAGGGGCAATATTCACCTGACCGGGGGCGAAGCTGCGCTGCTGGCGGTTCTGGCCCGCCGGCCCAACGAGGTTTTCACGCGCGAGGATATCGCCAAGGCCATGGATATGGGCGAAATAGGCGAACGCGCGGTGGATGTGCAGGTCACGCGCCTGCGCCGCTGCATAGAGCCCGACCCGCGTGAGCCACGGTTCCTGCATACCATTCGTGGCCGTGGCTACGTGCTCAAGCCCGGCCTCTAGAGGCTGAAATGAGAAAGCGGGTCTTCGGACGCCTTTTCTTCGTGCCCAACCAGACCCGGAACATGGAAAAATCCATCCGCCGGGTGCTGCCGCGTTCGTTCCTGGGCCGCTCGCTTCTGATCGTGCTGTTCCCGCTGCTGATAACCCAGGGTATCGCGCTGGAACTGTTCTACGGCAATTTTCTCCAGGTCGTATCGCGCCGGCTTTCAGACAGTGTCACGTCTGAAATCGTCCTGTCGCTGAACGCGCTCGAACGGCTCAAGCAGCCCGAAGACAAGCAGTGGTTCGTCGAACAGGCCAGGCAGAACCTCCAGCTTGTCGAAACATGGCATGGCGGCGCACGGCTGCGGCGTTTCGGGTCCACCCATGTGCTGGGCCCGATGGACGAGGACCTGGCCCGGGCCTTGCAGACTTCGATCAGCTATCCGTTTTTCGTCAACTGGCGGCAGAACCCGCGTACGGTCAAAATTTCCATTCAACTGCCCGATGGCGTGCTGGACGTGGATGCACCCAGGAAGCGGCTGGATATGGGGCAGCTCTGGCTGTTCGTGGCCTGGACGCTGGGCAGCACGGTGCTGCTGTCGGTCATCGCAAGCCTGTTCATGCGCCAGCAGGTCAAGGCCATCCGGCTTCTGGCCCGCGCGGCCGAACAGTTCGGGCTGGGGCGCGATACCGGGCCCATCCGCCCCGTGGGCGCGCAGGAAGTGCGCAAGGCCGCCGTAGCGTTCAACCGCATGCAGGAACGCATCTTCCGCTTCGTGTCCCAGCGCATGGGGGTGCTGGCCGGGGTATCGCACGATTTGCGCACGCCCCTGACCCGGTTGCGCCTTTCGCTGGCCATGCTGCCGCAATCTGGCGCGCTCCAGGCCGAGGATATCCGCCAGGACGTAGAGGACATGGTGGGCGACGTGGTCGAAATGGAACACATGATCGAGAGCTATCTCGCCTTCGCCCGGGGGGAAGGGGCCGAAACCGTCACCCAGGTCGAGCTTCCCACCTTTCTGGAGGACGTGGTGGCTGCCGCCCGCCGGGCCGGAGTGCGGGTGGAGGCGATCGATGTCCCGCCCGACCTGAAAGTGCCCATGCGGCCGGACGCCATGCGCCGCACCTTTGCCAATCTTCTGGACAATGCCCGCAGGCATGACGCCTGTGTCAGGCTCAAGGCCTATCTGGCGGGGCGCAATGTGTGCGTGCTGGTCGATGATGACGGGCCGGGCATCCAGCCCGAGCGTCGCGCCCTGGTGCTCCGGGCGTTTGAAAGCGGGCGCAGCAGCGGCACGGGCCTTGGCCTGACGATTGCACGCGATATCGCCCGCGCGCATGGCGGCGAACTTACGCTGGAGGATTCTCCATTCGGCGGGCTGCGGGTCAGGGTCATCCTGCCGCTGTAAGGTTTTACCCTTGCGCGGCGCAGGCGGGCGTTGCCATTTGCGGGAAAAGAGCGCGCCGTGGAGTAAGGCTGCCGCCTGCGGTGGTTAGAGCGAGTTGCCCGAACCGAAATGGCCGGGGCCCTGCATGTTGTTGTTGTAGCCGCCCATCATGCCGTCGCCCGAGCCAGAGCCCATCATGTTCTGCATGGGGTTGTAGCGGCCCACATTGCCCAGGATCTGCTGCATGACATTGATCTTGGTGCCCGGTGTGGGCGTGATCTTGTCGACCATGGCCACGTTCATGCCGTCCTTGCGGCTGAGGGTGCGCAGGCTTGTTATCTTGCCGGTATTGTCAAAACGCAGCACAACCACCTGCTGCTTGCTGACGGCGGGGAAATCCATGGGGACCATATGTGTGGCCATGGTGATGTAGATCCACACATTGTCATCGAACGCGCCGCGCGTGGTGGGCGAGCCCATCAGGTCCAGCGCATCCGCGCGGGTGCTGGTGCCCGGTATCAACTGGTTATAGTCGTCGGGTTCAGCCAGGGAGCCACGCGGAATAAGGCTGGGGGCGAAAACCGCGCAGCCCGATAGCAGGACAACCGCACAGAACGCCCCGCAGGTGCTGCGCAGGCGGGCTAGTCCGTTGCGGTGTGGCTGTGTCATCTGCTCAGGGTTTCCCAGCTACTTGAGGTCGTATCGTCTGGCATGCGCCGTGGCACATTCCTATCAGGTCGGGGATGCCTCAACCACCGCGAGGCGTCAATTCCCGAGGGCGGCAAAGCAAAGTGCCAGTGCGGTTTTATTGTGCCATTGCGCCGCGCGGAATGCCCGATATGATAGAAGCGTCCTGACGGAATGCGCCGTTGCAGGCCGATCCCCGCCCGGATGCCATATCGCGACAGCTCAGGAGGCCGCCATGACCGACAAGCCAGAATTTTCCCGCCCCATGGCGGTGCGCCGAATCGGGAGTGACGGGACGGATCATACCGTCGAGGCCACGGAAGAGGAACGCCGCCGGGTGGCCCTGCGCCTGGGCCTGCCCGAAATCGCCATGCTGCGCTGCCGTTACACCCTGCATGACAGGGGCCGCGGCGTGGTGGAGGCACAGGGTGCACTTGCCGCGCGCTTCATGCAGACCTGTGTGGTCAGCCTTGAAGTATTTGAGGATATGATGGCGGGGTCTTTTGTGGTCCGCTTCATCCCTGCGCGTGATTTCACGGACTCTGATGTGCCGGACCTGGAGGCGGTGGACGAAATACCGTACGAGGGCCAGGAGATCGATCTGGGTGAAGCCGCGGTGGAGCAGTTTGCGCTGGATCTTGACCCGTACCCCCATGCGCCCGACCTGGTTCTCCCCCCCGGCCTGATCATGGATGAGGACGAGGCGGAGGCCATCGCCGCGCAGGAGCGAAAGGCAAAGACGGCCAATCCCTTCGCGGGGCTTGCGCGCTGGAAAGGCGGCAATGCGTGAAGGGGCGGCCCTGGGGGCGCCCCTTGGGGGTGGCTCCGGGGCAGGCGCTGGGGCGTGAACGGCGCGTGATAGGAATGACGGGTACGGGTTTTCTTTTCGGATTGCTTGCGAAAAAGCTTGCTGTCTGCTAGAGCCCGCGGCTCAGTCTGGTGATGAACCGAATGGTGTTGTCCGGCGGCGTGAACAAGCGCGCGGCCGGACGTTTTGTAACTTAGTGTTTCAGGAAGGGGCTCAGGCTCATGGCTGTACCCAAGAAGAAAACCTCCCCCTCACGCCGTGGCATGCGTCGCAGCCATGAAGCGCTGAGCGTGGAAGCATATGCCGAATGCTCGAACTGCGGTGAACTCAAGCGCCCGCACCATGTGTGCAGCCATTGTGGCCATTATGACGGTCGTGAAGTGGTTGCCTCCGGCAAGGCGCTGAAGGTAGCGGTTCGCGCCTGATTATCAGGCGTGGATTGACGGCGGGTTGCAACAGTAACGCGCGACTGTGGGGGCAAGGCATCTGCGGCATGGCAGAGAAGCAGGCATGAACAAGACCGAGATTCCAGACAGTTTTCCTTCCAACCCGAACGAGGTGTTCAGCCTCGCGATAGATGGAATGGGAGGGGATGGGGCTCCAGAGGTTGTTGTTGCCGGCCTGGCTGTCGCTGCAGAAAGGCATCGCGGCATCAAGGTGCTGCTGATCGGGGACGAGGCAAGCCTTCGCCCCCTGCTGACCAAATACCCCAAGGCTGCGGCTATCTGCACGGTCTGGCATACGGATGTGTCCATCTCCATGGACATGAAGCCGACCTCGGCCCTGCGGCTGCGCCAGTCTTCCATGCGCCTGGCGATGGATGCTGTGGCTGGCGGCCGGGCGCAGGGCGTGGTGTCCGCCGGTAACAGCGGTGCCATGCTGGCTCTGGCCAAGATCGTCATCAAGACCATGCCGGGCATTTCCCGCCCGGCCATGGCGGCTATCAGCCCGACGATCAAGGGCGATGTGGTCATGCTCGACCTGGGTGCGAATGTCGCATGTGATTCGCGCAACCTGGTCGAGTTCGCCGTGATGGGCGAGGCCTTCGCCAAGTCCGTGCTTGGCCTGCCCGCGCCCACCATCGGCCTGCTCAATATCGGTTCGGAAGAACTCAAGGGCGATGAAAAGCTGCGCGTGGCGGCTGAAACCCTGCGTGAAAGCCCGCTGGGCGCGCAGTTCCACGGCTTTGTCGAAGGGCACGATATCACCGCCGGCACGACCGACGTGGTGGTAACGGACGGCTTCACGGGCAATGTGGCGCTCAAGACCGGCGAGGGTGTGCTGAAAATGGCCACCACGCTGCTGCGTCGCGTGTTCCAGAACGGTATTGTCGCCAAGATCGGTTATCTGCTCGTCCGCCCCGGCCTGGAGCGGATGAAGGAATGGCTCGACCCTAGGCGCTATAACGGTGCTGTGTTTGTCGGGTTGAACGGTGTGGTTGTAAAGTCGCATGGTGGCACCGATGCCGAAGGCTTCGCGGCTGCGGTGGATGTTGCCATGGACATGGTCACGCACGGTTTCAACGACAGCATTCGTGACCGCCTGTCCCACATGGGCGCACTGGTTTCGCGCCAGCAGGTGGTAGAAGGGCGCGAACCGGCGGCCTCGGCTTCCTGACAACGGAACGCATGCACGGTATTGCCCGCCAGGTGTAACGCCTGGACAGCCGTGCTGGTGGATTATGAAAGAACGGCGATGGCGAAGCATTCGCTTCTAAGCGGGTTTGGCGGATATCTTCCGGACAGGGTCGTTACAAATGCGGAACTGGCTGCCCAGCTCGATACCTCCGATGAGTGGATCAGAACCCGCACCGGCATTACCCGACGCCATCTGGCCGGACCGAACGATACCGCCGCAAGCATGGGGGCCCAGGCGGGCCGCCGTGCAATGGAGTATGCCGGGCTCACCCCTGACGATATCGATGCCGTGCTGCTGGCCACGGCCACACCCGACCAGGCTTTTCCCGCGACAGCCGTGCGGGTTCAGGCCGAACTGGGCATAAAGCACGCTTTCGCGTTCGATATCGCCGCCGCCTGTTCAGGTTTTATCTACGCGCTGGCCACGGCCGATGCGTTTGTCCGGGCCGGGCAGGCGCGCAATGTGCTGGTGATCGGCAGCGAGGTCTATTCGCGCATTCTCGACTGGTCGGACAGGGGAACCTGCGTGCTGTTCGGGGATGGTGCGGGCGCTGTCGTGCTTTCGGCCTCCGACGCTGATGACGGGCGGGGTATCCTGTCCACCCATTTGCATTCCGACGGCACGCTGGGTGACCTGCTCTATGTCGACGGGGCAGTGGGCCAGCCCGAAAAAAGCGGGCATCTGCGCATGAGCGGGCGCGACGTGTTCCGCCACGCGGTGTCCAAGCTGTCCTCCTCGGTCGATGAAGCGTTGCAGGCCCATGGCCTCTCCTACGAGGATGTGGACTGGCTGGTGCCCCATCAGGCCAATATCCGCATTATCGAGGGTGTGGGCAAAAAACTGCGTCTCCCGCCCGAACGTGTGGTGGTGACGGTGGACCGCCACGCCAATACCTCGGCCGCGTCGGTCCCACTCGCACTGGATGAAGCGGTCAGGGATGGGCGCATTCGCAAAGGCGACCTGGTGCTGATGGAAGCGCTGGGTGGGGGCCTGACCTGGGGCTCGGCCCTGGCCCGACTCTAATTATATTATAACAACCTGCGGATTGGCGGTGTGAATGAATTGACGCGCGGTGCAGGCGTGTTACTTTCATTCACATGGAAACTGTTACGCGTGCATCCTTGATAGAGCAGATCTATCAGCAGGTAGGGCTGTCTCGTAGAGAATCCGCTGTGCTCCTGGAAGATATCCTGGAGACGGTGATGGCCGCCCTTGAGCGCGGCGAAAGCGTGAAAATCAGCGGATTTGGCACTTTTGCCGTGCGCAAGAAGGGCCAGCGTTCCGGGCGTAATCCAAAAACCGGCCAGGAAGTGCCGATTATGCCGCGCTCCGTACTGGTTTTCCGCTCCAGCCAGTTGCTGAAAGCCGAAGTCAATCACGAAACGCTCGAGGCCGGAGCCCAGGACGATGAGTGAACGCATGATGGACCGGCCCGATCCGGTGCAGGGCCTGCTGCCGCCCCAGCCCGCCGAGTCCGAGGATGACAGCTTCGACTCCGCCCGGCTGGAAAAAGGCCCGCTCGCCTTCCGCACGATCAGCGAGGTCGCGGACGAGCTGCACGTGCCCCAGCATACACTCAGATTATGGGAAACGCAGTTCGAAGCCGTACGCCCGCTCAAGCGGGGTGGCGGCAGGCGCTATTACCGCCCGGGCGATGTCGCCCTGCTGCGCCGGATCGCCGATCTGCTCTATACCCAGGGTTACACGGTCAAGGGCGTGCAGCGGCTGCTGCGCGAAGGCGTGATCGCCGTCGATACGGCTGAAGCGGGTGCGGAGTCGGATGGTGACTACGGCACGCTTCTCGATACCCGGGACAGCGCGCCAACCCTGGCGGTTCCGCCTGCCGTATTGCCGCCCGCGCCCTTGCCGAATACCGACATCGTACAGGCCGTGTTCGACCTTGAAAGCCAGGAAACCGTGGTGGTGGACCGCGAGCCCGCCCTTTCCCCCGCCAGTGCGCTGCAATCCGCAGCCTGTGATGAACTGCGCCAGGAACTGGCTGATATCCTTGTCGAACTTCAGGCGATCCGGGCCCGTCTGGTCGGTTGAAAAAAACTGTACGGGGTGGGTTGTGCGGGGGAATTGAGCCTGCTAAACACCACTCCACACTTAACGGGCAGTAGCGCAGTCTGGTAGCGCATCAGTCTGGGGGACTGGGGGTCGTGGGTTCGAATCCCGCCTGCCCGATATGTTTTCAACCGATCCGGTTGCTGAAAAACACGCAGGAATGATGGGGCTACGGCCCGATCAGTCTTGCGTGTTTTTCTGTTTCAGGGGGCTATTTTCCAAGCCTTTCCCCAATGCCCGCTATCAGGCTCTTGCCCCGTTGCCGGTCGTCCAGCGCCGCCAGAGCAGGTGCAGTGTCGCCATGATCGCGGGGCCGACGAACAGCCCGATCAGCCCCCATGTTTCTGCCCCTCCCAGAATGCCCACCAGCACCCACAGGAACGGCAGTTGCGTGCTGCCGCCGATCAGGGTGGGGCGCACGAAATGATCGGCCACGAAAATAACGCTCATGCCGATACAGAAGGTGACAAGTCCGGTAATGGATGCGCCCTGGGCCATGATCAGCACCGAAACCAGGCCCACTGCAATCAGCGCGCAGAACGGAACCATGGCGGCCACGGCGGTTATCACCCCGAACAGGGCCGGGCGGGGTGCATGGGCGACCAGGTAGACCACGCCCATGATTACCCCTTCGGCAATGCCGACCAGCACCAGCCCCTGCACGGTACCGTGGATGGAGGCCACGATCTGGCGGCTTATGCTTTCACCGCGCTTGCCAAAGGCCCGGCACGACGCCACGCGGCATTGCCTGATGACCGAAGGACCATCCTTGTACAGAAAGAACAGGGTCAGGATGGAAAAGCAGAACAGGGTGCTGCGATGCGCGATCTGGGTGCCCAGGGTCTTGGTGAACGCGACCCCATGCACGTCGAGCGAACCGATCATGTCCGAGACATCGCCCGGATTGGCAAGATGGTCTTCCCACCAATGGGCTATGGTGGCCGAGCCGATCGGCAGGCGTTTGACGATCTGGGGAAGGGGCACCCCGAATTCGCGCGCATGCGTCAGCCAGCCCAGGGCACTTTGCGCCTCGCCAATGGCTTCAAGCGTGAGCAGGGTCAGGGGAATGACGAACAGCAGCGCCATGGCCGCGGTAAAAAGCAGGGGCAGCAGTGCGCCACCCGCGGCATTCGGCCAGGTGCGGCATGCGCGCGTATAAAGCGGCCATGTGGCAATGGCGAACACGCTGCCCCATACCAGCGCGGGCAGAAAGCCCTGGATGGTGTAAAGGGCTACGGCGACGATAAAGAGGGCGAGAAAGGTGCGGGCCGCCTCCTGCCCCCGGCGGGAGCGGTGGCTGGGTCTGGTCAGCGAACAGCGTGAAGGGGCAGAAACCGGTTGCTGGGCGGGGGTATCGGGCATTCGGCTGTGTTCTTTCCAACATTCCGGTTCGTGCAAGGTGCTTGTCTTCGCACCGTTTGCCGATCATAGCGTTTTGACACTGGATAATATAGCGCGCTAAGCGGCATGCCCAAGCGGGGCTTTGTCAAAGTGGAAACGCGCAGGAAGGCTTCCACAGTTTTGCGACGCCGGTCATTCTCCTGCCCCGGCGGGCTGACCGCAAGGATCAAGCGATGTTTCATGCTTAGAAATTTTCTTACGGTTGGTGGCTGGACAATGCTCAGCCGCATTCTCGGGTTGGTGCGTGACCAGCTTCTGGCGGCCCTGATGGGCGCCGGTGCGTTGCAGGATGCCTATCAGGTGGCGTTTCGCCTGCCGAACATGTTTCGCCGCCTGTTTGGCGAAGGCGCGTTCAATGCGGCCTTCGTGCCCTTGTTCTCCTCCGTCATGACGCGTGAAGGCAAGGATGAGGCCCGGCTGTTCGCCCGCCAGGCGCTGGGTGTCATGCTGGGCTGGCTGGTGTTCCTGTGCGTCCTGGGCGAAGTGTTCATGCCCCAGATCCTGCGTGTGATCGCCCCGGGTTTCCTGCAGAACGGGGATCGCTACGAACTGGCCGTGAGCCTGAGCCGCATCACCTTCCCCTATCTGGTGCTGATCTGTGCCGCGGCCCTGCTGGCGGGGGTGTTGAACGGGCTGCATCGTTTCGGCATGGCGTCGGCGGCTTATCTTGCCTTCAACGTGGTGGGAATCGCAGCCATTCTGGGCGCGGCCCCTTTCTTCCCCAATGTCGCCTATGCCGCCGCCTGGGGGGTGACCGCATCGGGTGTGGTGCAGCTTGGGCTGCTGGCATGGGCGTGCGAACGAGCACGGTTTGGCCTGTCCCCCCTGTGGCCGACCCTGACACCGCGTATCCGCCTGCTTTTGCGCAGGATGGTGCCCGGGCTGATCGGCAGCGGGGTGGGCCAGATCAACCTGACGATCGATACCATTATCGGCACGCTGCTTCCGGCGGGGAGCGTGTCGCTCATGTATTTTGCCGACCGGATCAACCAGTTGCCGCTTGGTGTGCTGGGGGCCGCCGCGGGCACGACGCTGCTGCCGGTGCTGACACGCCATCTGGCCGCCGCCGAACACGACGCTGCTCATAATGCGCAGAACCGTTCCATTGAATATGTGCTGCTGCTGACCCTGCCTGCGGTGGCGGGGCTGATGGTTCTGGCCGATCCGATCATGATCGTTTTGTTCGGCCATGGCTCCTTTACCCAGCATGACGCCATGCTTTCGGCGCAGTCACTGCGGGCCTACGCCATGGGGCTGCCTGCCTTCGTGCTGGTCAAGGTCCTGTCCCCCGCATTTTTTGCACGGGGTGACACGCGCACGCCGGTTTATGTGGGTATTGCGATCCTGGTGCTGAATGTCCTGCTCAACCTCGCGTTCATGAAGCCGCTGGCCCATATGGGCCCCCCGCTGGCCAGCAGCCTTGCGGCCTGTATCAACGTTGCCTGTCTGGCTTTCCTGCTGTGGCATCGCGCCGCACTGGTCCTGCCCGCCACCATGACGTTCCGCCTTGCGCGGGTTCTGCTTGCGGCGGTGGGGATGGGGGCGGGGCTCTGGCTTGCGGGGCTGGGCTTTCCGCTGCCGGGGGCTTTTTTCTCGCGCGCGGTCTGGCTTGCGGGCATGGTTGGGGTGGGTGTCATGGCCTATCCCGTCTTGCTGCACGGGCTGGGTGTCATCAATCTGCGCAGTACCGGGGCTGCCATCGGCAAACGGCTCGGTCGGCGCTAAGCAGGAGATCAATCCATGCCCGAAATAGTCCTGGCGCATCAGGTTGATTTCGGAACATGGCGGCAGGCCGCACGGGCGCATGCGGGTGCCGGCACGCCACCCGACGACCTGACCTGGCGCGTCGTCCGCTTTGATGAGGCATCTGACCCTGCTGCGCAGCGGGGTCAGGCAGCAGCGGTCGATACGGACGGGGCAGGGCGCGAGGCGACGCATTTCGCGGTGCCGCGCGTTCTGATGCAGTGCTTCGAACGGGCCATCCAGGCCCATGATCCCCAGCGTTTCGCCCTCGCCTACAGGCTGGTCTATCGCGTGGCGCAAGGCCAGCTCGACCTGCGGGACGATCAGGATGCGGATCTTCTGGCCCTGCACAGCCTCGTCGCTGGCGTAGATGCCGAAACCCGGGCGTTCAGAACGGAGTTTTCGGCCTTTACCGCCACACAGGCGCAAAGATGCTGGCTCTATCGGCCCCGCAATTACATCGTGGAGGCCAATGCGGCGTTCTGTGTGGCCCGCAACGCCCGGATATGGGAAATACGCACGCCCTATCGTCGGGCGCTGTGGAACGGAAAAAAGCTGTTCTTCGGCCCCGGAGACTCCGAGGTCGAGCGGATCGTGACCGCGCAGTGGCAGGTGTCGGGCCACGGCTTGTGGCATGGCTACCCGCATACGGTCATGCCGCCGAGCCTGGAGGACGTGCACGCGGCCGGCACGCTGGCGGAATTGGGTGACCTGGCCATGGATTGCCGGGCCTGTAGCCTGTGGCAGCCCGCGTCACGCACGGTTTTTGGTGTGACCCGGACCGATTTTGGCCCCGACCAGCCCGATGGCGCTGCTGTTTCCGATGCTGAGGGTGATATTGGCGATGGTCAGGGTCATCTGACCCGTCAGGACCAGTGTCGGGGAGATCGTGGCCCGGGGCTCGAGGGCGAGGTAGAGCAGCCTGTGCCCCCCGGCCGCCCCATACGGCAGGAAGGGCCGGTTTCAGGCCTGATGCTGGTGGGGGAACAGCCCGGGGATCAGGAGGATCTGGCAGGGCAGCCTTTTGTGGGGCCGGCGGGGCAGGTGCTGGATACTGCCCTGGCGGCGGCGGGTTTCACGCGCGAACAGGTATATATTACCAACGCGGTCAAGCATTTCCGGTTCATGTTCAGGAGCGGGCGCCGGTTGCACCAGAAACCGGGCGAGGATTCGATACAGGCCTGCCGCATCTGGCTGGAGGCCGAGCGCCGTGTGCTTAAGCCCACACTGATTGTCATGTTGGGCGCCACCGCAGCCAGCAGCCTGTTGCGTCGGTCCGTCACCATCTCGCGCGAGCGGTCGCGTATTCTGGCGCTGGAGGATGGCACGAACGGACTGGTGACGGTGCACCCGTCCTATCTGCTCAGGCTGCCTGATGAAGAAAGCCGGCAGCGCGAAAAGGCCCGTTTCATCAGCGACCTGAAGCTGGCACGCGAATTTCTGGCCCAGAAGGCGCGCGCGGAATAGGCACGAAAAGCCGCGGGCCCGAGCACTTGCATGCGGTGGAAGGAGCACCTGCAAGGCAGGGACAAGCCTTCCCGCCAGTCAGCGGCAGGCCAGGGTACACTGTGGGAATGGGATCGACCGGCGGCAGTCGTAGCAAAGGGAGATAAGCCGGAGGCATCCGGTGTGGAAAAAGCCGCAGTTCCGATCAGGGTTGAGCCAGCTTTTGAAACAGGCTCTTAGCTCTTGTGGCCCTTGTTCAGGCGCTGGTGAAGTTCCTTGCCAGTCTTGAAAAAGGGGACAAGCTTCTTGTCCACCTGTACCTGTTCGCCGGTCTTGGGGTTGCGGCCCAGACGCGGATCACGTTCCTTGACGGAAAAAGCACCAAAGCCCCGCAGTTCGACACGTTGCCCATTGGCAAGGCTTTGCGATATGCCGCCGAACACCGTGTTGACAAGAAGGGTCGCTTCGCGAAGTTGCAGATGTGGATTTTTCTGCATCAAGGCTGCAATCAGCTCAGATCTGGTCATGCCGGAGCTCTCATCCCATCAGGTAGCCAGATAGACTGTAACAGGCGATATGTAAGTCTCGCCTCTCGGGGGGTGACTTCAGGACAGAAAACCCGGCGGTGCGAACCAGAATGCACCGCCAGATCTCCCGGGTAATAGCGTTGCCGCCTAGCTGGCGGTTGCCGCTGTCTTCTTGCCGCGTTTGCCGCGACCACCCGTTTCGTCCTCGTTGCCTGCGGCGTGGATTTTACGGCCCAGGCCGATTTCACGCGCAAGGGTCGAACGCCGTTCGGCATAGTTGGGGGCGACCATGGGATAGTCGACCGGCAGGCCCCAGCGTTCACGATACTGCTCAGGCGTCATGCCGTAAGCGCTCTGCAGGTGGCGCTTGAGCATCTTGAGCTTTTTCCCGTCTTCCAGACAGATGATGTAGTCGGGGAAGACCGAACGCTTGACCGGCACGGCGGGCTGAAGCTTCTCGGGCTCGCTCTGGGGCTGGTCCGCCATCTTGAGGGCCTGATAGATATCTCTGATCATGGCCGGGATGGAGGCAGGGTCCGTCTGGTTGTTGGAAACATGTGCGGACACGATCTCGGACACAAGATCTAAGATAGGCGAATAGTTCTGGTTCTCACTCATGGCTGACCCAATAAAAATTTAAAGTGAATGAACGGAAGTATAGTCAATTCATTTTTCCTTGGGAATAGAGAATATAGGGATTTGGCACATTAAATTCAAATGTCGTGCAAAAGATGTGTTGGGGATCTGATATTACGAAAACCTGATAAACTAATTTTAATGTTTCCGGAATGCAGGCACTACAATATGGATCTGTAAAAACTGTGTGCAGGATAACGTCTTTTATGAAAATAAGAGAATGTTAAAGATGCATGACAGCGTTTAACCAGCGTCAGGGCAGTCAAGTTGGGGTTTATTGTGATTCAAAAAATATAAATTTTATAAAACAAGTGTTGATAAAAATTTTTATACGAGCCGAATGCGGCGGTTCAATAAAAAACGGGGCAATAACTCTGGTGAGTATTGCCCCGTGTCGGGTGCGTGCCGCGCCATAACGTCCTGCGCGGCCGCCCTGAAATATCTGGCCTGTCGGTTCAGCGAATACCCAGCTCGCTCATCAGGAAGTCCCGGAATACGGCAACGCGCTTGGAACTGCGCAGTTCTTCGGGGTAGACGAAATAGGCATCCACTGTGGGGGTGGGCACTTCGGGCAGGATCTGCACCAGATCGGGAAATTCCGTTGCGGCATATGTGGGAATGGAGCCAATGCCCAGCCCCGCGGCAATCGCATAGGCCATGGCGGCCATGCTGTTGACCTCAAGCCGTGCGACCTGGGGCGTGTGTCCGGCATGGGCCGCCTGGGCCAGCCAGTTCACATGGGCCACGGGTGGATGATGCTCGCCGAACAGCACGAGGTGGTGGGACTTGATGTCATCCAGGCTGTGCGGCGTGCCGTATTTTTCCAGATACATCGGGGCGGCGAAAATCGGCAGGTGGAAATCCGCCAGATGGCGCTGGATCAGGTCCGGCTGGCGGGGTGCGTGCATGCGCACGGCCACGTCGGCTTCGCGCATGCCCAGATCAAGATCGTTGTCTTCCAGGATCAGGCAGATATCGATCTCGGGGTTGGCTGCAATGAACTTGTGCAGCCGGGGCATCAGCCAGCAGCTACCGAACCCCGTTGTGGTCGTGACCCGCAGCCGACCGGCGGCCTTTTCCTTGCTTTCGGTCAGCAGGGTCTGGGTCATTTCCAGCTTGGAAAAAACCTCCCGCACGGTCTTGTGCAGGGTTTCTCCCTGTTCTGTCAGGATCAGGCCACGTGCATGACGGTGGAACAGAGGAACCTGAAGGACATCTTCCAGCGCGGAAATCTGCCGTGACACGGCAGACTGGCTCAGGTTCAGAACATCCCCCGCGTGGGTAAAGGAACCGGCTTCCGCCACTGCATGGAAAACCCGGAGTTTGTCCCAGTCCACGCACGCCTCCTGCTAATTATTGAATAAAAGATATGCAACACATCGAATTATGCGCCCCATGGGGTATTAGGTGCAGTAATTACACTTCCCGGTCAAGGGACTACATGCGTGCATGCAGGATCAATTCAGTGCGGACAAGAAACGTTCTGCGTCCAGGGCAGCCATGCAGCCGGTGCCGGCCGCCGTAACCGCCTGGCGATAGGTCTTGTCCTGCACGTCGCCCGCGGCAAAGACTCCGGGCACGGATGTCTGGGTGCCGCCGGGTGTGGTTTCAACATACCCCTCCGCATCGAGTGCGAGCTGGCCCTTGAAGATTTCCGTCGTGGGCGCATGGCCGATGGCGATGAAAACACCATCGGTGGGCAGGGTGCTCTCTCCCCCCCCGCGGGTGTCGCGCAGTTTGACCGCACTCACCACCGGTGGTGTGCCAGAGGCCAGGATATCCGCGATCTCGCTGTTCCAGCGCATGGTGATCTTGGGGTTGGCCAGCAGCCGGTCCTGCAGGATCTTTTCCGCCCGCAGGGTGTCGCGGCGGTGGACAAGGGTCACATGGGCCGCATGGTGGGTCAGGTAAAGCGCTTCTTCCACCGCCGTGTTGCCGCCGCCGACCACGACAACGTTCTTGCCGCGATAAAAAAAGCCGTCGCAGGTCGCGCAGGCCGAAACCCCGGCGCCCTGCAACTGCTGTTCGCTGGGCAGGCCCAGCCAGCGCGCCTGCGCACCGGTGGCGATCACGATGGAGCGGGCGCGGTAGGTCGTGCCCGAATCCCCGCGCAGGGTGAAGGGGGAGCCGGTTGAAAAATCGACCGAGGTGATAATATCGTATTCGATGCGTGTGCCGACGTTCAGCGCCTGTTCGGCCATCTGTTCCATAAGCCAAGGGCCCTGAACGGCCTTGGCAAAGCCGGGGTAGTTTTCGACATCGGTTGTAATGGTCAACTGCCCGCCCGGTTGCAGCCCCGCCACCAGAACGGGGGACAGGTTGGCCCGGGCGGCGTAAATGGCAGCGGTATAGCCTGCGGGGCCTGCGCCAATAACAAGCAGATCGGTCGTAATTGTTTGTGTCATGGCGTAAAATCCCTGCGCGTAATGCCGTGCCTCGTAGCACCACCCGTGTGTGGCTTGAAGTGGCACGGGCCCAGATATGGCCGGAGGTTTGGTGTTGGGCAAGAGCCCCAGAGTGTTGTATGCGGCATCGGGGCAGGCATGGCGTGGCGCGATGCGCGGGTCTCAGTTAGTCTCATCGTGGGCAGGATGGATCGGATAAGGTGACGGACCTGGACGCAGTTGATCTTCGTATTGTGGCCGAGCTGCAAAATGACGGGCGCATAACCAACGTGGAACTGGCCCGGCGCGTGGGTATTTCCGCCCCGCCCTGCCTGCGTCGCGTGCGCAGGCTGGAGGAAGAAGGCGTGATCCGGGGCTACCATGCCGAACCGGATTGCGTATCCCTTGGCTGGCCCATCACGTTTTTCGCGCTGATCGGGCTTGAAAGCCAGAAAGAGACAATTCTGTGTGCGTTCGAGCAGACTCTGGCCGAATGGCCCGAAGTCAGGGAATGCCACATGATTCGCGGCGGGGGCGATTTTCTTGTACGGCTGATCGCGCGCGATGCGGCCCATGAAAACCGGCTGACCCGGCAATTGACCGAGGCCGCCCATGTCATCAAGGTGCAGACCTTGCAGACCATCCGCACCAGCCTGGAACGCTGGGGCGTGCCGCTGGAAAACGACCGCGAGGGGAAAGACTGAGTGAACGTGACGACCGGCAGAGTGAATGATGAGCAGGGCGATGCCGCGACAGGCCGCGAGATCGCCCCGGATGGGGCAAGCCAGGCCGGTGTGGATATCAGTATTGTCGTCCCATGTTACAACGAAGCCGCGAATGTCCGCCCGCTGGTCGCGGCACTTCAGGCCGCACTGGCTGGCCGCAGGTGGGAAGTGGTCTTTGTCGACGATCATTCACCCGATGGCACGATCGATGTCGTGCGCGCCCTGGCGCGGGAGGATGCGCGCGTGCGCGGCATGTGTCGTATCGGGCGGCGGGGCCTGTCATCGGCCGTGATCGAGGGCGTGCTGTCCTCCTCCGCCCCGGTCGTGGCCGTCATGGATGGCGATCTCCAGCATGATGAAAGCCGTCTGCCCGCATTGCTCGATGCGGTGCTGAGCGGGGAATGCGACCTGGCCGTGGGGAGCCGGCATGTCGAGGGCGGCAGCAATGAAGGGCTGGCCAATGCCTGGCGGCATGCGCTTTCCGATGGGGGCATATGGCTGGCCCAGCGTGTCCTGCCCGTGAAACTGACCGACCCGATGAGCGGTTTTTTCGCCGTCAGGCAGGAGGTCTTCGAACGGATCGCCCCCAACCTGTCGGGCACGGGCTTCAAAATCCTGCTCGACCTGGTGCTGTCGTCGGACGCCCCCCTGCGCGTGCGCGAAGTGGCCTGCGGCTTCCGCCCCCGCCTGGCTGGTGAAAGCAAGCTCGACGTGCTGGTCATGCTGCAGTTCGGCGCATTGTTGGCGGACAAGTTTTCCCGCGGGTTCCTGCCGTTGCGGTTCGTGGCGTTCGGGTTGGTGGGGCTGGTGGGCGTGCTGGCCAATCTGGTGGTCATGCAACTGGCAAGCCTGTTCGGCGCGTCCTTTGGGGTGGCCCAGGGCCTGGGCACGGTCGTGGCCATGGTGCTGAACTTTATTCTCGACAACAATTTCACCTATCGTGACAGGCGGCTCAAGGGTGTGCGGTGCGTGCAGGGGCTGGCATTGTTCATGCTGGTCTGCTCGGTGGGGGCTATCGCCAATGTGGGGATCGCCCGCATGCTGTACGACCAGAACCACGCCGTGAATGAAGCGAGCATTGCCGGTGCGGTGCTGGCGGCGGTGTGGAATTACGCCATGTCCTCCACCATTGTCTGGCGACCGTGAAAAGACTGCGCGCCAGTAGCGGGGGCTATGGCCTCTGGCTGGTTGTGCTGGTCGGTGTCACACTCGGGCGGCTGATTCTGGCGGGTTTCGTGCCCCTTGCCCCGGATGAGGCCTATTACCGCATATGGGCTCTGGCCCCTGCGGCCGGGTATCTCGATCATCCGCCCATGGTGGCATTATGGATGCGCCTGGGCCTGTGGCTGGGGGGCGATACACCGGTTGGCCTGCGGCTGATGGGGCCGGTCAGTGCTGCCATCGGTTCCTGCCTTCTGGTCAAGGCGGGGGCGTACTGGCAACGCGCGGAAGGGGCGGGTGCTGCGCGGAACGCGGGCCTGCGCGCGGCGATCATGCTGAACGCGACACTCGCCCTGGGGCTGGGCACGCTGATCATGACGCCCGATACCCCCCTTGTCTTTTTCATGACCGTTCTGGTGTGGAGCCTGAGCAGGCTATGCGCGGATGAGGCCGGCTGGTGGTGGCTTGTGGCGGGCGCTGCCCTGGGGCTGGGGTTCGACAGCAAGTATACGGCCCTGCTGCCCGCTGCGGGCGTGGCCGTGTGGCTGTGCGTGAACCGACAGGGGCGACGCTGGCTGCGCACGCCCTGGCCCTGGTGTGCGGCCCTGGTGGGTACGGTCTGTGTCTCTCCCGTCATGTGGTGGAACGCCACGCATCACTGGGCCAGTTTTCTCAAGCAGGGGGGGCGGACAGCGGACTGGCAGCCCGGCAGGATGCTGACTTTCCTGGGCGAATTGCTTGGCGGGCAGGTGGGTCTGGCCTCACCCCTGCTGTTCGGTTTCTTTGCGGGGGGTGCAATCGTGTTGTGGCGCCGGCGCGACGGGTTTTCCGCCCTGCTGTTCTGGATGATTCTTTGCCCGGCCGTTGTTTTTATCCAGCATGCCCTGGGTGCGCGCGTGCAGGCGAACTGGCCGGTCGTGGTTTATCCCGTCCTGGCACTGGCGGCATCGCCCCTTGTGTCCCGCTGGTGGAAGTCGGCGATCGCCGTGGGTGTGGGCATGACGGCCCTGATCGTGATCCAGGCCGTGGCGACTCCCCTGCGTCTCGCCCCGCATTGGGATGTTACCTTGCGCCAGCTTGGCGGCTGGCGCGACTTCGGGCAGGTGGTGGCCCGCGCAGCCCCACCCGGCCTGCCGCTGATGGCCGATGAATACGGTCTGGCCGGTGAACTGGCCTTTTACGCGCCCGCCCGCAGCGTAGTGGCGGTGGAACCCCGCTGGAGCCTGTTCGCCCTGCCGCGTCCCCCCTGCGGACAGGAAGGCTATCTGATCCGCAGCCATAAGCGGCAGGGCGCGCCAGATCCGGGTGTTTTCGAGGTCATGTCCGACCTGTCCGTCTCCCTTGCGCGCGCGCGCCATGGGGTGGTGGCCGAAACCTACGGCATGGTTCATGTCCGCCTGCGCTGCGACGGCGGCCCGCTTGTGCCCGATGCTGCCCGCCTGCCCGCAAAATAGCGGCAATCGGGGCCGGGCGTTCATCGGGTGTGGCAGGTGACGTTTGCGTGTTGCCGCCAAAGCGGGCAGGATACGGCCCATTCTAAGTCTTGGCAGAACGGGAAGCGCAATTTCATGGTCTCGCAGCGGCTTGTAGCGGTTCAGATGGACCCGCTTGAGCATATCAATATCGATGGGGATTCGACTTTCGCCCTCATGCTCGAAGCCCAGGCCCGCGGACATGCCCTGTTCGTATACGAGGTCGGCAGCCTGGCCCTGGGGGAAGGGGCGCATGAACCGGGCGAGCCCTCGCGCACGCGGGTCAGTGCGACAATGCGCCCGGTCACCGTGCGCCGCGAACACGGGCGGCACGCCAGCTATGGCGAGGCCGAGCGCCGCTCGCTGGGGGATATGGATGTGGTGCTGATGCGCCAGGACCCGCCCTTCGACATGGCCTATATCACCGCCACCCACATGCTTGATCACGTACATGGCACGGGGCCGGGCAAGGCGCTGGTGGTGAATGACCCGCGCTGGGTGCGCGACTGCCCCGAAAAACTGCTGGTCACGCATTTTCCCGATCTCATGCCCCCGACTCTGGTCACATGGGATGTGGCGGAAATTCGCGCCTTCCGGGCGAAATGGGGCGATATCATCGTCAAGCCGCTATTCGGCAATGGCGGCAGCGGCGTTTTCCGTATCCGCCAGGACGACCAGAACCTGAACGCGCTGCTGGAAATGCACTTTGCCCGCTCGCGCGAGCCGCTGATGATCCAGCGTTACGAACCGGCCGTAACGGCGGGGGACAAGCGCGTCATCCTGGTGGATGGTGAACCGGTGGGCGCGATCAACCGCGTGCCCTCGGGCGACGATCATCGCTCCAACATGCATGTCGGCGGCGTGGCGCGCCAGATCGGGCTGAGCGATCGCGACCGCGAGATATGTGCCGCCATCGGCCCGTTCCTGCGTGAACACGGGCTGATTTTCGTGGGGATCGACGTGATCGGTCAGTACCTGACCGAAATCAACGTGACATCGCCCACCGGGTTGCAGGAACTGCAACGCTTCGATGGCGTGAACGGTGCCGGGCTGATATGGGACTGTATCGAACGCAAGCTCGGTAACTGATTCCGATGCCTGTGCAGCGCGGGGGCAGGGCGTGTCCTGTCCACGCCGGGGCAGGCTGGGCAAAGCCGCGGCATGGCGCTGCGGGGTCATGCGAATGCGCGGGTCGCAACCTTTGGCAGGCCTGCATGCTTTGGCACAAAGGCGCTTTCGTGGCGGCACAAGCCGCAAGCGGGACCGCATAGAGGGAAGGAAGACGTGTGGTGCCTCTTGAAGAAATGCCGCCAAGCGGGCAGAGAGAAACAATGAGCGATATTCTCCACGATTACCCCTCGGGCCGGGGGGAAGCGCCCGTTCCGCCTCCGTCACGTTCGGCGCTGGATACGGAAGCCGTCAAGCTGGCGTATCGCCGCTGGGCCAACGTGTATGACGTGGCTTTTGGCGGTGTCTCGCGTTTTGGCCGCCTGCGCGCGGTCGAGGCCGTCAACGGCCTGCCGGGGTCGGACGTGCTTGAAGTCGGCGTGGGCACGGGACTTGCCCTGCCGCATTACAATGCCTCCAAGGTCATTACCGGGATCGACCTGTCGAGCGACATGCTGGCCAAGGCCCGCGAACGCGTGCAGCGCCAGGGCCTGCGCACGGTCAAGGACCTGCTGGAAATGGACGCGGAAGACACGCAGTTCGCGGATAATTCCTTCGATATCGCGGTTGCCATGTTCGTCGCATCCGTGGTGCCCCACCCCAGGAAGCTGCTGCGCGAACTCAAGCGCGTGGTGCGCCCGGGCGGGTATATCCTGTTTGTAAACCATTTTCTGGCATCGGGCGGCGTGCGCAGCATGGTCGAGCACGGCATGGCCCGGGCGTCCCGCTCGCTGGGCTGGCACCCCGATTTTGCCATGGAATCCCTGCTGCCGCCTGCTGACCTGGCGCGCGCCTATATCCAGCCTGTGCCGCCTTTGGGGCTTTTCACGCTGGTCACGCTTGAAAACCTGCCCGAAGAACCCGCCCAGCCGCAGGGGGTGGGCGTTTCCGCCAAGGCCCCGAGCCCGTCCGGCGTTCTTGTGGGCTGAATGCGTGCGCTCCCGCCAAGGCAGGGGCGTTTGTCACGCGTGGCTGAACGGCTCGTTCTTGTCGTTGAAAACGGGTAGACTGCCCCGATCAAACCTTGGTGGGTCGGCATGCCGATAGCCCCGCCGGGGCAGTTGCCCGCACAGAAAATGGAAGTTGGAGCATGATCTCCGCTCAGACGCAGAGCCCACAGGATCGTTCACATACCCACCGCCATGTGGTGACGACTGACAGGGTCGATACCACAATGGGTGCGGCCTATGTACTGCTGGCGGCCCTGGCGGGTCTGTGCGGTGGCGGTCTTTCCGTAGCGAACGGGCTGGGGCTGCTGCCTGCGGGTTCCCTGGGTGCCCGGATCGAACAGGCCCATCCGGCCCTTATGCTGCTTTATGTGGCGATCCCGGCCCTTGTCGGCGGTTTTGGCACGCTCTGGCTGCCTCGTGCGCTGGCGCGCAGCCGCATGCTCGCACGCGGGTTCAACGGTGCGGGGCTGGGGCTTGTCGTCTGCGCGGCGCTGTTGACCGTGGTGAATGCGGGGCAGGGTGCCAGTGCGCATGCTACCGGTGCCGGTGTTGCGATTCTGCTGTGGTGTGCTGGCACGCTGTCCACCTGCATGGCGCTTCTGGCCACGGTTTTCGACAGCCGTGCCGACAGTATTGCCCGCAGGGCTTTCTCGCCTTTCGTGTGGGGGGAAATGCTGGCCGCCGCGGTGCTGCTGCTGAGCGTGCCGGTCCTGGCAGGCCAGGTGGTGCGCGGATGGATCTGGCCTTCCCTGACCCAGCCCGTGATGGCGGAAAGTTTCGCAGGACCGGTCAGCCTTGTCATTCTGCTGGCGGGCTTTGGCATCGTATTTGAAATGAGTGCCCGTTTCGCCCGTTTTTCCGAACGTCCGGTGGCCATCATCATGGCCGCCACGGCCGCGACGGGCGTTGTGGCCTGGGTCAAGACCGAATTCGTCCAGGGGGCCGAGCGCACAAGTGCCGTATGGGTCGGCGGTGTCGTCCTGGCCCTGTGTTCCCTGTCCGCCGTCTGCCTGGCGGGTCTGTGGCTTGCAGGCACGTGGAAATCCCGCGTGGCACTGCGTACTCCCCTGCTGTGGGGGCTGGGCTTTCTGGCTGTCGTGTCGGTGGGTTGGGTCGCACAGGTCGTTGATGGCACGGGGCTGCATTCGGCCCTGCAACTTGGCGCACTTTATGCGGTCTGCGGCGGGTTCTACCTGTGGCGGGGGGAGGAATGCGGCTTCTGGTACCCTCAGGCGCTGGCGCTACTGCATTTCGGCCTGACAGCCGCCGCGACGGCGCTGGTGTTCATGCCCGGCCAGCAGGTGCTCAGCGGCGCGCTGTTCGGCCTGTCTGCCCTGTGCTTCGTGCTGACCGCCGGGGCCAGTTTCGGGCGCAATGTGCCCGCCGCCAGTGTGGTGCCCGCGCCTGCGCCCCGTGGCGCGAATGCTGAGGAGCCTGCCCGATGAGCGAGAGCATGGCAGCCCCCGCCACCACCCGGCGGCCGCGTTTCAACAGCGCGCAGGTGGGCACTACGGCGCGCGACTGGCTGGCACTTCTCAAACCCCGCGTGATTTCGCTGGTGGTGTTTACCGGCGCTGCGGGCATGGCCATGGCGCCGGGGCATATCAACCCGTTTGTGGCAGTGGTCAGTATCTTCTGCATTTGTCTGGCGTCAGGTGCTGCCGGTGCCATCAACATGTGGTACGACCGCGATATCGACGCCATCATGCAGCGTACCATCACCAGGCCGATCCCCGCAGGGCGTATCCCGGCGGATGAGGCCCTGGCTTACGGCATCGGCCTTTCCACCCTGTCCGTCTGCCTGATGTGGATTGCGACCAACGCGCTGGCGGCCGGTATCCTGGCGTTCTCGATTTTCTTTTATTCCGTCATCTATACGATGTGGCTCAAGCGCTCGACCCCGCAGAACATCGTGATCGGTGGCGCGGCGGGTGCTTTCCCGCCCATGATCGGCTGGGCCGCGGCAACCGGCCATATGGCGGTCATGCCCGTGGTCATGTTCGGGATCGTCTTTTTCTGGACACCACCGCATTTCTGGTCGCTCTCGCTTTATGCCTGCAAGGATTACGGTCGCGCGGGTATTCCCATGCTGCCCGTGGTGCGGGGTGAGCGCCACACACGCTGGCAGATTTTCATCTACACGCTGGTGTTGCTGGCAGTTTCGCTGATCCCCTCCTTCATGCATCTCAGCGGCTGGCTTTATACGGCCACGGCCCTTGTTCTGGGGCTGGGTTTCGTGGCCTGTGCGGTGCGTGTGCTGCTCGAACCCCAGGACGATCGGGGCACAAGCCAGAAGGGCGACAAGGCGGCGCGGATTTCCTTCCGCTTTTCGCTGGCCTATCTGTTCTTTCTGTTCTGCGGTCTTCTGGCCGATCACATGTTGCGGTTATGGATGAACTGAGTATGACCCAGGTGCTTGATATGGCTTTGTCCGAACAGCTTGAACGGCAACGGCGCCAACGCCAGCGCGTGCGCGGCATGCTGGTGTTCATGGGCCTGCTGGCGACCATCATGTTCGGCCTGACCCTGCTTCAGGGCTGACAGACGCCAGAGCGCGTCCCGCTCCCCGCCTCAAAAATGAGGCCGATTACGGGCGGTATTCCTGTCAGGCGTGCAAGCTCAGGCGTTTACATGTTTGAGCGACGTTTTGGGGCTTGAGCATCCTACAAGCCAGGCAGCTAATATCCCGCTCTGATAAACGCAAAAAAAAGACCCCGGCACATGCGGCCGGGGTCTTTTTTACATTCTACTTCGCGGGATAAAAGTTCGCTCTGCCGTCGTTGCGCTTCAGGAGGGGAGCCGCGCTCTGGCGGCTTTTGGTGCACCGCCAGCAGCCCCTTACCCTGCTCTGGGGCAGGGGGCGTAATCGGCTCCTGCCCCGAACTATCCCCTTGGCGGCGCGGCTGCGCCGGGCGTTCAGCGTGCCTGCTGAATGGCCGAGAGCAGCCAGCGTCCGCCGCGTGAGGGACGGGTGAAGGTCCAAAGCTCGGTAATGGTCACCGGCTCGGTCGAACTGCCGTCGATCACCTGCCCCATGGCGTTGGTGGTCAGGTCGATCAGGCTGTAGCGCATGGCGACTGTCGCGTAATCCATGCCGTTTTCTGCCCAGGCTTCGGCCAGGTCGCCTTGCAGGAAGCGCACGTCCGAGACGACATTGCGTGCCCCCTGGCTGGCAAGGGCTGCAAGCTGTTCGTTGAAATACGAGACCATTTCGGGCGTTGCCAGACGCTGCATGGCCGAAATGTTCTGCTGGTTCCACGCGTTCTGGATATCCAGCAGGGTCTGCTGGAACAACTGGTAATCCGCCGTGGTGATCTGGATCGGGTTACCTGTGGGCCGGGGCGTGGTCGGGGCGGCGCCCATGGGCCCACCCGCCGTGCCGGGGTTAAAGCCGGCCCTTGCGGGCCCGGCACCCGAAAACCGTCGGACCAGCCACATGACAAGCATGACCACAAGCCCGACCTGGATCAGCAGTCCTACCAGGCTGAACAGCCCATGCACGCCGCCCATGAAGCCATGCCCGCTCAACAGGCCGAACAGCCCCGCCCCAAGGAACCCACCAGCAAAGCCGGTCAGGAACGGATGGCGGTTCTGGTAAGGCATCATGGGGCGGGCAAAGGGGGCGGCCATCTGCGGGGAGCCACCAAAGCCCGGGCCGGTAGGTGCGGTACGCGGGGTTATGGAACGGTCCATCGGTGCCGTGCTGTAGGGCGAGGTCCGCGTAGCGGGCGGTGCGCTCCATGTCCGGCTGCCACGGCTGCCCATCGAACTGCCCTGTCCCGCGCGGGCATCGGCCTGCACGGCCAAGGGGCCGGTGGCAAGGCTGGCGCCCAGCAGGAGCGTAAGAACGGATGCGAGAAAACGTGCTTTCACAGGTGAATTGGTCCCCAGGTCAAAAGGTCAGGCCCCGGCGGTGCTCAGGGCCTCCACCCTTAATGTGGGGGCGTCCGTGCCAAAACGGAATATCAGATCATCGGCTAATGTCATGGAGGCGAAAATTTCCAGCAGGTTGCCCGCCAGCGTGAACTCCGCCACCGGTTCGGCAATCTGGCCGTCGCGGATCATGAAGCCGGATGCCCCACGGCTGTAATCGCCAGTCAGGCCGTTGATGGAAGAGCCCATCATTTCGGTAATGTACAGCCCTTCGCCAATATCGGCCATCAGTTCCTGGGGGCTCAGCCTGCCCGGTTCGAAGAACAGGTTGGTGGCCGCAGGGCCCGGTGGGCCGGATGTGCCACGGGCCGCCCTTGCGTTGCTTTCCAGCTTGAGCTGGCGGGCACTGCGGCTGTCCAGAATCCAGTGTTGCAGAACGCCCTCGCGCACCAGGGGCAGGGGGGCCATGGCCAGGCCTTCCCCATCGAACGGGCGCGAGCGCAGGCCCTTGCGGCGGGTCGGGTCGTCGGTAATGCCGATGGCGGGAGCAAAAATAGCCTGGCCCATCTTGTCCTTGAGGAAAGACGTGCCGCGCGCGATGGCGGTCCCCGTTATCGCACCCACGAAATGTCCCAGAAAGCTGCCGGCCACACGCGGGTGAAACACCACGGGATAGCGGCCCGTGCGCGGGCGCCTGGGGTTCAGGCGCGCAACAGCCTTTTCACCCGCGCTGCGGCCGAGCGTGCTGGCGTCCTGCAGGTCGGCCAGCCAGACGGTGCCGTGATAGTCATAGTCGCGCTGCATGGTGTCACCCGCACCCGCCAGCATGCAGACCGAATTGGAATGGCTCGTGCGTTCGTAACTGCCCGCGAACCCGCCAGAGGTGGCAAAGGCCACGCGCGTACGCCCGAAGGAGGCACTGCTGCCCGCGCTGTTGGTCACGCCTTTTACGGCCAGTGCTGCTTCTTCCCCCTGCCGGGCCCGGTCCAGCAGGGTCGCGGTATCGGGCTCGGCCGGGTCGGAGAGCTGCAGGTCGTTCGTGGTATGGGTGCCGGTCATGGCCTGCGGGGCCAGCCCGGCATACTGGTCATCGGGCAGCACGCGGGCCATGGCCATGGCCTGGTCCACCAACTGATCGAGGCGGGCTGCATCGATCGTGGTGGTGGAAACGATGGCGTTCTTCTTGCCCGAAAAAACCCGCAGGCCCAGATCCGTGGTTTCGGAGCGTTCAAGCTCCTCCGTCACGCCGTTGCGCACCCCCGCCCCGACGGAGGTGCTGGCGATGAACACCGCCTCCGCATTGTCGGCGCCGGCTTTTTTGGCACGGCCGATCAGGTCCGCGAGAAGGTCGAGCGTCGGCGCTGTCATGCTGCCAGATTCTCCGCGATGTTCTGGAGGGAGGGAATGTTGCCGATGGGGCCAAGGGCCGCCAGCGTCGGCGTTCCCGCGAAAATGCGGCCCGCCGCACCCCTGATCTCGTCCGTGGTCACGGCTTCGATCCGGCTGACGGTCTCGCTGGTGGGGATGATCCGCCCGAAGATCTGAAGCTGGCGGGCAATCTGTTCGCAGCGGCTGCCCGTGCTTTCCAGCGACATCAGCAGCGACGCCTTGAGCTGCGCGCGGGCGCGGGCCAGTTCGTCCTCACCCACGGCAAGCTGCACCTTGCGCAGTTCCTCCAGCGTGACCGGCACCAGTTCCGCGCATTCCTTCTCGCCCGTTCCGGCGTAAATGCCGAACATGCCGCTATCGAGGAACGGCACGGCAAAGGAATAGACGGAATAGACCAGCCCGCGCTTTTCACGGATTTCCTGGAACAGGCGCGAAGACATGCCCCCGCCCAGCAGGGTGGAAAGCAGCATGGTGGCGTAGTAATCCGCATCGCCATAGCCGGCGGCGGGAAAGCCCAGCACCACATGGGCCTGGTCCAGATCCTTGACCTGGCGGAATTCGCCCCCGCCATAACGTGCGGCCTGCATGACAGGACGCGGGGATGTCGGCAGGTCGGCGAAATGCCTGGCCACCTGTTCGACCACCGCGTCATGTTCGAGGTTGCCGGCCGCGGCCACGATCATGTTGTCGGGCGTGTAATGGGTGCCCATGTAGCGCATGAGCGTTTCGCGGCTCATGCCCCGGATCAGGTCTTCCGTGCCCAGGGTGGGGCGGCCCATCGGCTGGCTGGGGAAGGCCGTTTCCTGGAAATGGTCGAACACGATATCGTCCGGCGTGTCATTCGCCTGACCGATTTCCTGCAGGATCACGCCGCGTTCGCGTTCCAGTTCTGCTGTATCGAAGGCGGAATGGGTCAGGATATCGCCGATGATATCGATGCCCAGCCCCAGGTTTTCCTTCAGAAGCTTGACATAGAAAACCGTCTGTTCCCGTGCGGTATAGGCATTGATATGCCCGCCCACATTCTCGATTTCCTCGGCAATGCGCAGGGCGGACCGCTTGTCCGTGCCCTTGAACGCCATATGTTCGAGAAAATGGGAAACGCCGTTTTCTTCCGCCGTTTCATTGCGCGTGCCGGCAGAAACATAGGCCCCGAAGGAGACGGTCTCCATACGGTCCATGCGTTCGGTCACGACGGTCAGGCCCGAAGGCAGGCGGGTCAGCTTGATGGGATCGGTCATTCTTGTCCTGAAAAAGGAAAGGCTGCCCGGCAAGGCAGCCTGATAGGGAAGATGGGGAGGCTCAGCCCGCGTTACAATCGGCAACGGCCGCGCGTACCGCATCCTTGATGGCCTGGGGGGTCGCGGGCACGGTGCGGTAGCGTTCGCGCCGTTCATACAGATCGGCCATGTGAACGGGCAGGGCGGGGTGAATACCCGTGGCCGCCACCATGGCGTCGGGGAACTTGGCGGGGTGGGCCGTGGCCTCCGCGATCATGGGGGTGCCGGGCTTGCGGAACTTGCGGCCTGCCGCAATGCCGATCACGCTGTGCGGGTCGGCCAGGTAGCCCGATTTCTGGTGCAGGGCGCGAATTTCGGCCTCGGTCTGCGTGTCGTCCAGCGCGAGGCCCGAGAACAGGCTTCGCGCGCGCTCCCATGTTTCTTCCGGCACATCCATATGCCCCGTGGCGCGAAAGCCGGTCATGATCCACGTGCAGGCAGCGGCATCCCGGCCCAGCAGTTCGAACAGCAGGCGTTCGAAATTGGAAGAAACCTGAATATCCATGGAGGGGGAAAGACTGGGCACGACCCCCTTGATGGTCATGTCATTGGCGTTGAGGAAGCGGGTGAGAATATCGTTGCGGTTGGAGCCCACGCAAAGCTGCCGGATGGGCAGGCCCATGCGGCGCGCGGCCCAGGCGGCAAGAATATTGCCGAAATTGCCGGTGGGTACGGCAAAGGACACCTCGCGCTCGGGCGCGCCAAAGGTCAGGGCTGCATGCACGTAATAGGGAATCTGTGCTGCAATCCGCGCCCAGTTGATGGAATTGACGGCCGAAAGGTTCATCTCCCGCCGGAAAGGCAGGTCCGCGAACAGGGTCTTGACCAGGTCCTGGCAGTCGTCGAACGTGCCTTCCACCGCAAGATTGGTGATGTTGGGGTCCAGCACCGTGGTCATCTGACGGCGCTGCACTTCGGACGTGCGGCCCTTGGGGTGCAGGATGATGACCGACAGCCGCTTGCGGCCCCGGCATGCTTCGATCGCGGCCGACCCCGTATCGCCCGAGGTCGCCCCGACGATGGTTACATGGTCGTTGCGCTGGGTCAGCACATGCTCGAACAACTGGCCCAGCACCTGCATGGCCATGTCCTTGAACGCCAGGGTGGGGCCGTGGAACAGTTCCTGGACGAACAGCCCGTCTTCCACCTGGGTCACGGGCACGATGGCGGGGTGGTCGAACCCGGCATAGGCCTGCTCGCACAGGCTCTTCAGCGTCTCGAAATCGATATCGGGTGCCGTGAACGGCGCCATGACACGGGCCGCGAGTTCCGGGTAGGGCAGGCCACGCAGGGACCGCCAGTCATCGAGCGAGAATTCCGGCCAGGCCTGCGGCAGGTACAGGCCGCCATCCTCGGCAAGACCGCTCAGCAGCACATCGGAAAAGGAAAGGGCGGGAGCGTTCCCGCGGGTGGAAATGTAGCGCATGAAAGACACTATACCCTGAATGGCCAGCGGCGCGAAGTAGGCTTGTATCAGGCAGCCAGCCACCCTTCGGCAGGGCAGGCGGGTTGCCCGATGGTGGTGTAACGTGCCGCTTATTGCGGCGGTGGCGTGGTGGGCAGGGTCATTTCATATACCGTGACGGGCCATGTCACGGACTGGGCCCCCCCAAAAGCGGTCGTATGGTCGATCTGGCTGGCGGAGACGAACAGGTGGCCATGCTCGTCAAGCCCCGGCGTGGTGGGCCATGTCAGCCTGGGGTCGGTTATCAGCCGACGCGGAATGCGCCCGGTCGTGTAGCTTAGGATACTGCCGGTCGTGACATCGGCCCAGTACAGCGTGCCATCGGAATCAATGGCCATGCCGCCCAATGTGGGGGTCTTGAACCATTGGGTCACCCCTTCCTCGAAGGCGGCGGGGGTCACATCGGGGTCGAAGAACAGGGATGTGGCAATACGTGAGAGATAGCCCGATGGCGGTTGCACCACGATCCATGACCCGTCGGGGCTGACCGCGATCATGCTGGCGTCAAGGGCGGCCAGCCGGCCCGAAGCGTCGTGCAGCGGGCCGGCCGGGGTCACGATCGGGCGCGTGGCCACAAGGGCCGGATGATGGTCGAGGAAACGGCGGCTCATCCCCGCGGCCAGATCGACCACGATCACAGCCCCTACGCCGGAATCCGCCACATAGGCCGTTTTGTCATGCACCGCCACGCCGGACAGGATGCTGCCCGGACGCAGGGCGCTGGCCTCGATAGGGATGCTGCGCAGCACCTTGTTCTGCGCGGGGTCGATTTCCAGCAGCTTGGGTGGGGCCACAGGCGGCTTGGCGTGGTCAGGCACGCCATTGTCGAGCACCCAGACAGACCCGCTGGCCGCACGCACCAGGCCACCGGCCGACACGATCCGTGTCGCGGCGTCACCTTGCGTGGCGTTCCACGCAGCATCGGGCCAGGGGGCCAGGGTGCCATCGGGCGCGCGGGCGTAAAGCTGCGGGCCGGTATTGCCCACCCAGGCCGGGGCCTCGAAAAGCATGCGCCCGTCGGGCAGGGGCAGGATGGCGTCCCAGACCTGTTTGTCGGACTGCATGAACGGGGTTAACGCTGACGGGCCCAGTTCGGCCACCTTGGGCATATGCAGCGCCCAGGCGGTGGTGCTGGCCAGCGGCCCGGCCAGCGGGTTGGCCAGCAGGCCGACCATGGCGGCACAGAAGGCCGCGCGCCTGATTGGCGTGGGGCGCAGGAGGCGGGGCAGGTAGTGCAAAACAGTCATGCGTCGGTCCATGATGCGGCGGTCTGGAAAAGCCGGAAGGGGCGGGCGTGTGGGTGGGGCCATTCTCCGCGCCCGGCTGCCCGCGCGCAAATGTGTTGTGCAGATGGCTTGTCTGCACGGGTGCGGAGGCACGTAGCCCGCCCACGCTTGCGGCTTACGCGTCAGGCGCGCGGTCGAGGTAACGGTGGCGGATATGGGCCAGATAGGCGTCCGCCCCAAGGGGTTTGCCCGTTGCATCGCGCAGGATCTGCGGCATGGTCGCACTGCTGGCGCGGCCATGCACGTTCTGGCGCAGCCAGCCCAGCAGCGGCGCAAAATCCCCCCTGCCGACGGCAGGCAGGATATCGGGGTTCTGTTCGCAGGCCGCCACGCGGAACTGTGCCGCCGCCATGGCCCCCAGCGCGTAGCAGGGGAAATACCCGAACAGGCCTTCCGGCCAATGAATGTCCTGCAAACAGCCGCGCCTGTCATCGGGCACGCGCAGGCCCAGCAGGGCGTGAATGCCGTCATTGAACGCGCCGGGCAGGTCGGCCAGGGCCAGATCACCCGCGATCAGGGCTTTTTCCAGCTCGTAACGGACCAGGATATGGGCGGGGTAGGTCACCTCGTCCGCATCCACGCGGATAAAGCCCGGCTGCACATGGGTCAGCAGCCTGTGCAGGTTTTCGGCCCCCCACCCTGTGGCGGTGTCGGGCAGGTCGAAGGCGGTACGGGCATGCGGGGCAAGCCAGCGCGCGAACGCGCCCGAGCGGCAGAACTGCATTTCCATCAGCAGGGACTGGCTTTCATGCAGGGTCATGCCGCCAGCCTGCCCCACGGGCTGCGATACCCAGGCACTTGGCAGGCCCATGTCGTACAGCGCATGGCCGGTTTCATGCAGCACGCCCATCATGGCGGGAATGAAATCGGCTTCGTCATAACGGGTGGTCAGGCGCACGTCATAGGTGGCCCCGCCGCAGAACGGATGGGTGCTGACATCCAGTCGGCCGCGCGTCATGTCGAAACCGAGCTGGCGCATCAGCACGCGGCCAAGCGCTTCCTGCCGTGCGACGGAGAACGGACCTTGCAGCGGCGTGGCGGCGGGCAGGGCGGCCTGGCGTTCCAGCACGGAGCCGATCAGTTCGGGCAGTTCGGCGCGCAGGCGGGTAAAGACGGGGTCTATATCGCTCTGGCGGGTGCCGGGGTCGAACCCGTCCAGCAGGGCGTCGTAAGGGCTCAGGCCCAGCGCATCCCCCGTGGCTGCGGCGACAGCGCGGGTCAGGCGCAGCACTTCGGACAGATAGGGGAGAAGTGTGGGAAAATCGCTGTTCTCACGCGCGCTGCGCCAAGCGATCTCGCAGCGTGATGCGGCGTGGGAAAACGCCTCAACCAGGTCCTGGGGCAGGGCGGTGGCGCGCTTGTGCAGGCGGCGCATTTCGGCCAGATTCGCACTGCGCCACAGGGCAGTTTCCTCAGGGGCAGCGTCCCCGCTGGCGTCCACGCCCGCTTCGGCCAGCAGTTCCGCCATGACAGGGGCGGTCAGGATTTCGTGGCGCAGCCCTTCGAGCATGGCCATGTTTTCGGCCCGTCGTTCAGCCGCCCCCGAGGGCATCATGACTTCCTTGTCCCAACTGAGAATGCCGATCGCATCGTTCAGGGAGGACAGGCGCGCAAAGTGGCGTTCGAGAGAAAGATAAGCTGTATTCATGCCCGGCATGGTACAGCATCCGCGTGGCGGGCGGAATGCACCCTGTGGTAAAAACCGGCGGGCAAGGGGAAATCATGCACCATACTGACGAACGGCCTGCCACCCCAAGGGGCGGACCCCACGCGGGTGAGGAACTGGCCGGGCAGGCGCTGGCCCTGCTGGGCACGGGGCAGGCCGAGCAGGCAGCAGCCCTGCTGCGCGTGCATTTGCGCCACCACCCGGACGATGCCCACGCCCTGCACGCCATGGCCTGCATTGCGCGGGCGGGCGGGAACGCGCCAGCCGCCATAGCCCTTGCCGGACGGGCGATCGCCCTGCGGGCGGAGGCGCATTTTCACATCACGCTGGGGCTGGCACTTCATGAAGCCGGGCAGGGACAGGCCGCGCGCGCAGCGCTGAACGTGGCCGTGCTGGCAACGCCCACGGACCCCCGCGCGCATGACGCCATGGCCGTGGTGCTCGAAACCCTGGGCCGTGGGGCGGATGCCGAACGCGCCTTGCGCCAGGCCCTGGCCCTGCGCCCGCTGGAGGCCGAACGCCACATGGCCCTGGCAGCGTTTCTGGCGCGTCAGGGCCGGGGAGGGCAGGCGCTGGAATTTTCGGACAAGGCCCTTCGGCTGGAGGGGGACAATATCGCCGCCCATAACCTGCATGGCATGCTGCTGGATGGCTGCGGGCGCGGGGCGGAAGCGGAACCGCATTTCAGGCGTGTGGCGCAGGCCATGCCCGACAATGCCGCAGCCCTCGCCAACCATGGTGCAGCCTTGTTCGCAACCGGCGCGCAGGAACAGGCCCAGGTTGCGCTGGAAGCCTCGCTCCGCTTCGCACCCGCTGTCGCGCAGACAAGTACCAATCTGGGGCTGGTGCTTATGGCGCAAGGCGCGCTGCACGCCGCGCGCACGCATCTGGCGCAGGCTTGTCGCCTGGGGCCGGGGGATGCCCGGCTGATGCTCAATTACGCCGGCGTTCTGGCTGATCTGGGCGAAAGCGAGGCCGCGACCGACCTGCTGCAACAGGCCGAGGCCCGTGCCACGAACCCGCAGGACCGCGCGCGGGCACGCATGAACCGTGGCGTTATCGCCCTGGCCCAAGGGCATTTTGCAGAAGGCTGGGCTTTGTTCGAGGCCCGGCAGGCCCTGCTGCCACCCCCACCCGCCATCGCGGCCCTGCCGCAATGGGACGGCAAGCCCGGCGCAGGCGCGGACAGGTCTGATATGGGGGCGCCCGGCACGCCGCCTTCAAATGGGCCGCAGGCGGGGGTGTTCGGGGCGGATATGTCCGCCTCTGGCGCGCACCGGTCTGGCATAACGGGGGCCGATGCCTCGCCGCGCCCTCTGCCCTCGCACGGGGCGGTTCTGCTTCACGGCGAACAGGGCCTGGGCGACTGCATACAGTTCCTGCGCTATGTCGAAGTCGCCGCGCGCCATGTTCCTGTGTTGCTGGCCGTGCCTGCGGCCCTGCACGGGCTGGTGGGGCAGACGCGGCTGGGGCGGAACCCGCGGGTGCGGTTGCTGGCCGTGGGTGAGGACGGAACACGGCAGGCCGCGGCCCGCTGTTCCCTGCTCAGCCTGCCGCATTGCCTGGGGGTGTCCGACCCCTTTGCCTGGCAGGCCGATCTGGCGGGGCTTGCCACGCCACGCCCGGACGGTGCCGAACGCGGGAGGTCGTTCCGGCTGGGGCTGTGCTGGGCCGGGAGCGCGCGATTCCAGTTCGATCGGCGGCGCTCGCTCAACCCTGCGCTGCTGGCCCCGTTGGCGGCTATCGAAGGCGTGCGGGTCCAGGCCCTTCAGCCCGAAGCGGGCCATGCGCGCGCGCCCTTCGCGGTGGACGCCCTGCCCGAGGGCGACGTGCTGGCCACGGCGCGGCTTATGGCCGGTCTCGATCTGGTGGTCAGCGTGGATACCATGATCATTCATCTGGCCGGGCTGCTGGGCGTGCCTGCCCTCCTGCTCGATCGTTTTGGCGGCGACTGGCGCTGGGCTGACCCTTCCGCGACAAAAGACGGGGGCGTACCCCCGCGCAGCCTGTGGTACCCCTGCGTGCGTATTCTGCGCCAACCGGCACCGGGTGTGGGGGACGGGCCATGGCGGCCGGTCGTGGCCCGTGCCGAAAGCCTTGTGCGCCACATGGTGCGGGAAAATGGGTAAAGGCGGTTGTTCCGATTAAGCATCTCTTTATGATGTGCGCATGACACGCATTTCCCCCGAAGGGGCCTCCCCGGCGATGGCGCAGTGGTTCGCGCTCAAGGCCGAGAATCCGGAAGCCCTGCTGTTTTTTCGCATGGGCGATTTTTACGAACTGTTCTTTGACGATGCCGTGACGGCAGCCGCGGCGCTGGACATCGCCCTGACCGCGCGTGGCAGCCATGCCTCCGAACCCATCGCCATGTGCGGCGTGCCGGTTGCCGCAGCCCCTGCCTATCTTGCGCGGCTGATCCGCCGGGGTTTTCGCGTGGCCGTGGCCGAACAGACCGAAACGCCAAGCCGTGGCCGACCCGCCAGCAAAGGCCCGCTGGCCCGGGCCGTGGTGCGGCTGGTCACCCCGGGCACGCTGACGGAGGACGAACTGCTCGAACCCGGTCGTTCCAACCTGCTGCTGGCCCTGGTCCAGGGTGCTGCTGCGGGCCGGGGGCGCCGCGGGAAGGACGGTGCCCGCCCGGAGCAGGCATGGCTGGGTGCTGCGTGGATCGATGTCTCGACCGGCCTGTTCGAAACCGCAAGGCTGGCCCCACGCGCCCTGCCTGCGCTGCTTGCACGGCTGGACCCGGCGGAAATCCTGGCCTCACCCGGCCTCGAACTGGGCGATTACGCCATGCGGCTGGCTCCCGAACGGGCCTTGCCCCCGGCCGATACCGCGCGCCAGCGCCTGGCCGCGGCCTTCGGTGTAGCCAGCATGGAAGCCTTCGGCACTTTTTCCGATGAGGAAACACTGGCCGCCGCACAGGCGGTGGATTACGTGCGGCGCACGCAGGCCGGGCAGATGCCGCGCCTGGCCCACCCCGTGCCCCAGAACGATGGCGGCGTGCTGAGCATAGACCCCGCCACCCGCGCCAGCCTGGATATTCTGCGCGCGCGCGACGGCGGGGCGGAACATACGCTGTTCGCCGCCCTCGACCGCACGGTCAGCGCGGCAGGGGCCCGCCAGTTGGCGGAATGGCTGGCATCGCCCCTGACACAGGTGGCCCGGATCGCGGACAGGCAGGCGGGGTGGCTGTGGCTCAAGGACGAGCCCGTGCGCACGCAGTCCCTGCGCGACGCGCTGAAAAAAGCCCCCGACATGGCCCGGGCCCTGGGCCGCCTGTCAGTGGGGCGCGGGCAGCCGCGTGACCTTGCCGCCATACGCGACGGGCTGCTGGCCGCGCGCGAAGCGGCCGCGGCACTGGCCGGGGGGCAGGCCGCCCTGCCCGAAATCCTGCAAAAGGCGGTCCGTTGCCTGGGGGGTGCCGAAGGGCTGAAGGTTCTGCTGGGCAGCGCCCTGGCCGAGCACATGCCCGCCAGGCTGGACGATGGCGGGGTGGTGGCCCCGGGCTATGACCCCGAACTGGATGAACACCGTGCCCTGCGCGATGATTCGCGCCGCCTGATTGCCGAGCTTCAGGCCGAATACGGCGCCCGCTATGGCATGGCCAGCCTTAAGATCCGCCATCATGCCCAGCTTGGCTATGTCATGGAGGTGCCGGTGGGTGCGGCCACCCGGCTGAAGGACAGGGCCGAGCTTATCCTGCGGCAGGGCACGGCCAGCACGGCGCGTTTCGTGACCGAGGAACTGGCCAGCCTGGATGCGTGCATTACCCAAGCGGCGGACAGGGCCGCCCAGCGCGAGAAAGCCCTTTTCGCGGGGCTGGTCGCCAGTATCCTGGCCGAAGCGGACCTGCCCGCCGTGGCCCAGGCCCTGGCGGTGGTGGACGTGCTGCAATCCTGCGCGGCCCTTGCGGCAGGGGGTACGTGGTGCTGCCCCCGCGTGACCGACGATACGGCCTTCCGCCTTGAAGGATGCCGCCACCCGGTTGTGGAAGCCGCCCTGCCCGCGGGTGCGCGCTTTACGCCCAATGGCTGCGACCTGGCCCCCGAATACCGGATCATGCTGCTGACCGGGCCGAACATGGCGGGCAAGTCCACCTTTCTGCGCCAGACGGCCCTTGCGGTCATTCTCGCACAGGCGGGTTTTCCGGTGGCCGCCGATCGGGCGCATATCGGTATTGTGGACCAGCTGTTCTCCCGCGTGGGGGCATCGGACGACCTGGCGCGCGGGCGTTCGACTTTCATGGTCGAAATGACCGAGACCGCGGCCATTCTCAACCAGGCGGGTCCGCGCTCTTTGGTGGTGGTGGACGAGATCGGGCGGGGTACTGCAACGCTGGACGGTCTGGCCATTGCCTGGTCGGTGCTTGAAGCCCTGCATTCCACCGTGCGCTGCCGCGCGATTTTTGCAACCCATTTTCATGAACTGGGTCGGCTGGTGGATACGCTGCCCCGGCTGTGCCTGCATACAATGGCCGTGCGCGAATGGCAGGGGCAGATTGTCTTCCTGCACGAGGTGCTGGCGGGCACGGCCAAAAAGAGCTGGGGCGTGCATGTGGCGCGGCTGGCCGGGGTGCCCGCGGGTGTGGTGGACAGGGCAGGGCGCTTGCTGCGGGAGTTGGAGCGTGCTGAAAATACAATACCCGAGCCGCTCCCGCTGTTCGACACGCACAAGGTCATACCCACGGAAGCTGAAAATACGCTAAAACAACGCTTGATGGACATTGATCCCGATACATTGACCCCAAGGGGTGCGCTGGATCTGCTTTACGAGCTTTGCAAGGAAGCGCGACAGCAGGCAGGCGTTGTGGGCCAGTCCTTCAAGTCCTGATCGTATCGTGTCTCCAGGCATTCTAATTCTCCAGGAATCGAACCCGAACCCCGATGTCCATTTCTCCCGTACACGCTGCCCCCGGGCAGCAGCCCGACATGACCGTTCTGGCCGCCCTGACGCCAGAAGCCCTTGCCGCATGCCTGACGCGGGAGCTTAGAGACGCCACGACCCAGGACGCCGCCACCCCCGAGCGGGAGGAGGCCGTGGCGATCTTTCGGCGCTACCTGGGGCGCTACCAGGCCGATGTGCGCAACCGCTTCGAACGCTACGAGCTTAAGGGGGCGGCGTCCGCCAAGCTGATCGCGGCCTTCACCGATGTGATGCTGCGCGCCATCATCGACCTGGCCATTCGCGCCAATCCCGGTGTCCATGCGGATGCGGGGGCTCCGCTGGGTGGGCTGTCGGGCTTTGCCGTGGCGGCCACGGGGGGGTACGGCCGGGGCATGCTGGCCCCGTTCAGCGATATCGACCTTTTGTTTCTGATCGGGGACGATGCGGGGGAACGGGTCCACCCGCTGATCGAATACGTGCTGTATTTCCTGTGGGACCTGGGGCTCAAGGTCGGGCACGCCACGCGCACCATTTCCGAATGTATCGAGGAATCCACAAAGGATACGACCGTGCGCACGGCCCTGCTGGATGCGCGGCTGCTGATGGGGGACACGGCGTTTTTCGCCATGTTCGAGGCGCGCTACATCCTGGCCAGTGTGGAGGCGGGGCCGACCGGGTTCATTCACGACAAGCGCAGCGAACGGCTTGAGCGCCACCGCCGCTTTGGCGACAGCCCCTATCTGGTGGAACCCAACATCAAGGAAGGGCGCGGTGGCCTGCGGGACATGCAGACCCTGTACTGGATGTGCCGCAACACGTTCGGCACCCGCCACGTCAAGGATCTGCTGGCCCCCGAATTCATCTGGATGGGGCTGCTGACGGAACAGGAAGCCGCCCGTGCCCGCCGGTCGTGGGACTTCCTGTGGACCCTGCGCCTGCACCTGCATTACGTCGCCGGTCGGGCGGAGGAACGGCTGACCTTCGACATGCAGCCGGTAATCGGGGCGCGCATGGGGTATACCCGCCACGGCCGCCAGAACGGTGTCGAGCGCTTCATGCGCCATTACTTCCTGACCGCGCGTGAGGTCATGCGCCTCACACATGTGCTTGAACCCGCCGTGCTGCGCCAGGCGCAGGGCCCCGTCGCCCATGCCGCAAAACCCGACGAGGCCATGCGCGAGGCCGGGTTTACCCTGCTGGACGGGCAGATCCTGCCCGATCGCGGCGTGTCCTTCGATGAAGACCCCATCAAGATGATGCAGATCCTGGACTGGGCGCGCTTGCGCCGCCGGCCGCTGCATCCGCTGGCCCGCCACCAGCTTATCCGCTGGGAACGCCGCGCCACTGCCCTGCGCGACAACCCCGAGGCCGCGCGCATTTTCCTTGACCTGCTCTGTGGTGAAACACCGGAGGAGGAACAGCGCCCCCGCCGCCGGCGGGCCAGTGCGGTCGCGGCTGCCGTGGCGGCGGACGAGACCACGCCCGCCTATTCCGCGGCGTATGGCAGCCACCCGCCTTCGGGCCATTCGCACTGGCTGCATATCCTGAACGAGACCGGCATTTTCGGGCGGCTGATCCCTGACTGGGCGCGCATTGTCGGGCAGATGCAGTTCGACACCTATCATGTCTTCACGGTCGATGAGCACACGATCGAGGCGGTACGCATTCTCGATGAGGTCGTGGCCGGGCGCATGGCCGATGAAATTCCCATCGCCTACGACCTGATCAAGGACCTGCAATCGCGCTGCGCGCTGTATATGGCCGTCCTGCTGCATGACGTGGCCAAGGGGCGCGGTGGCGATCATTCCGAAATCGGGGCCGAGATCGCCGCCGAACTCTGCCCCCGTCTTGGCATGTCGGGCGAGGAGACGGAGACCGTGTCGTGGCTGGTGCTGCACCATCTGCTGCTCAGCCACACAGCCTTCCAGCGCGATATAGACGACCCCAAGACCATTCTGGACGTGGCCGATATCGTGCAGTCGCCCGAACGCCTGCGCCTTCTGCTGCTGCTGACCATTGTGGACATGCGCGCGGTCAGCCCGCGGGTATGGAACGCCTGGAAAGCCACCCTGCTGCGTGAACTTTACGTGCGCGTGGCGGAAGTGCTGGCCGGTGGCCTGGCCACGACCGAGCGCGACGTGCGCGTGCGCCACGCCAAGGACACGGCAGCCGAAATCCTGACGGAGGAAGGGGTTTCCCGGCGCGATATCGACCGGTTCCTGGGCCTGGGCTACGCGGGGTACTGGCTGTCTTTCGATTACGAGACCCATAGCCGCCACGCCCGCCTGATCCGCGAGGCGGACCGCCGCGAATCCCCCCTGACGGTGGAGGTCCTGCCCCTGCCCGCGCGCGGGGTGACGGAGGTTACGGTCTATACGGTGGACGTGCCGGGCCTGTTTTCCAAGATTGCGGGGGCGCTGGCGTTGGCGGGGGCGTCCATCGTGGATGCGCGCATCCATACCATGACCCACGGCATGGCGCTGGACACGTTCTGGATCCAGGATACATCGGGGCAGGCCTATGAGGAAACGCACCGCCTGGCGCGGCTTTCCTCGCTGATAGAACAGGGTTTGAGCGGGCAGATCGATATCGAGGCCGAAATCGCGCAGGCCGGGTTCGGCCACATGCCCATGCGCATGCGCGCCATTCACGTGCCGCCGCGCGTGGTGGTGGATAATGGCGTGTCCAACACCCATACGGTGATCGAGATCAACGGCCGCGACCGGCCCGGCCTGCTGCATGACGTTACCCAGGCCATGAGCCGCGAAAGCCTGCAGATTGCCTCCGCCCATATCACCACCTACGGCGTGCGGGCGGTGGACGTGTTCTACGTCAAGGATCTGTTCGGCCTGAAAATTACCGACAAGAAGCGGCTGGAGGAAATTCGCGTCAGCCTGCTGGCTGGCCTGAAGGAGGCCGAGGCCGAAGCCACCGCAATGGCCCAGTCGCGCTATTCAGGCTGAGCCGAAAGGCTTGACCCGGAGCCGGGGCGAAGGGCTTACGCGGGGAGCGGCACGCCGATGCCGCGCGGCAGGGTATGGACGCGCCCGGACAGGCACGGCCACGTAGGCAGCCCGGGCCTGCGGCGGGAGAGGGGGTCAAACCGCCAGACCGCCCCCGACAAGCCGGGGCGCGGGTGTCAGGTGGGCAGGGCGCGCGTCCGACCCGGGCTTGCGGGGGAAAGACCGTTGTCCAGCCCGGTGCGGAGCATCCGCCCCTCGGCGCTTGCGGGGTCGATCAGCCCCTGGCGCAGGAACAGGTCGATCAGCACCAGATTGACATTGAACTTGAAGTCATCCGTGTCGCGCACGATCCAGAAGGCCTCATCCAAGGGCATGAGGGTGAAGGATTCAACCTCGCCATCCGCGGCTTTGGGGGTAAAGCTTTCGGGCAGGTACAGGTCGTAGCAATATAGAATATCGCGCCGCAGCCCTTCCGCGCGGTTGAGCGCATAGACAATGCGGCCGGTCTGCGTGGCCTGGGCCGCAAGCTGGGGACCTATGCTGGCTTCTTCCGCCGCTTCCTTTGTCAGGGCTTCGCGATGGGTATGCCCCGCCGGCACGCCCCCGGCCACAAGGTGATCGAGCTTGGATGGGTCCAACCGCTTGTCGGCCGCCCGCCGCCCGACCCACAGATGCAGCCCCTGCGGCGTACGCACCAGCCCGTTCATGTGCACGCCGACCGCCACCAGCCCGAACAGCGGCAGGGCCCCGCGATCGATCCGGCCCATGACGGGCGCGCCCAGGTCGGGCATGACATCGAAGAGTTCATGGTGGGATGTGTAATAGCCCTCCACCGCCAGCGCCTCGCCCAATGCTTCGAGCTGGTCGGGGCGCGGCAGGTCGAACCCCCTGGCGCGCGTGCCCAGTCTTTCCGCCTCAAGCCGGTCGAACAGGTCGGGCGTGATCCAGCCCGCCGGTCTGCCCGCCAGGGAAAAGGGGGCCCGCCCGCCAGGCAGGGTCGCGGAATTGCAGTGCTCAAGGTGCCTCAGGAAAGGCGATGGGTCAGCAGACATGAACGGTCCTGTCAGCCCGGATCGGGCAAATAAGGCACCTGTTATCGGGTGCGGGGGCCGCCGTGGCAAGGCTTCGGGGTTTGCAAAAACAGCCCGGCATGCCAAATCCATGCCATGCGTCCTTCCCATAACGCGGCGTCCGGGCCGTTGCACAAACCGGCCAGCATGACATTTGCCCGCCTGCTGCCCTATCTCTGGCCAGCGGGAAACCGTGCCCTGCGCTGGCGCGTGGTGCTGGTGCTGCTGGTCATGGTCGCGGGCGAGCTTGCGACACTGGCGGTCCCGCTTGTCTACAGCCGCGTGGTGGACCGCTTCGTGCATCCCGACAGCCTGGCCATGGCTCCGGCCCTGCTGATTATCGGCTACGGGCTGGTCCGGCTGATTTCCGCCGCGCTGACCAACCTGCGTGACGCGCTGTTCGCCCCGGTGCGCTTCAGGGTCGCGCGGCAGGCGGCGTATCGCAGCTTCCAGCACATGCACGCTTTATCCATGCGCTTTCACCTCGACCGGCGCACGGGGGGCGTCACCCGCGCCATAGAACGCGGGACCGAGGCGGTCGAGACCCTGCTGCGGATGATCATGTCCATCTCGCCCACCATCTTGCAGGCGGTGCTGGTCATGGGCGTGATCGGGCACGTGTTCAACTGGAAATACGTCGCCCTGATGGTGGCGATGATCGCGGCCTATATCCTGTTCACCGTGCGGTTCACGACATGGCGGCTGGGCATTCGGCGGCGCATGAACGAGACGAACAGCGAGGCCACGGGCAAGGCGCTGGACAGCCTGCTCAATTACGAGACCGTCAAGTATTTCGGCAACGAGGAGCACGAGGCTGCGCGCTACGACAGCGCACAGGCGCGCTACGAACAGGCGGCATTGAGCACGCAGTATTCGCTGGGCACGCTCAATTTCGGGCAGGCCGCCATTATCGCGATCTCCCTGGCCGCCATCATGCTGCTGGGCGGGTTCGACGTGCAGGCCGGGCGCATTACGGTGGGCGAGTTCGTGATGGTGAACACCTACCTGCTTCAGTTGTACGGCCCGCTCAATTTCCTGGGCTCGGTCTATTCGGGCATTCGCACGGCCCTGGTGGATCTCGAACACATGCTGGGCCTGGCCGATGAGGTGGTGGAGGTAGCCGACCCGCCCAACCCGCTGCCACTGGCCACGAAGCTTTCGGTCTCGGCCCCCGCCCGGGTGGAGTTCCGCGATGTCCGCTTCGGCTACCGCCCCGACCGCGAGATATTGCACGGGGTCAGCTTCATGGTGGAGCCGGGGCACAAGGTCGCCATTGTCGGCAGCACCGGGGCCGGCAAGTCCACCATCAGCCGTCTGCTGTTCCGCTTTTACGATGTATCCTCGGGTGCGGTGCTGGTGGACGGGCATGACGTGCGCGATTACCGCCAGGCCGACCTGCGGGCCGCCATTGGCGTGGTGCCGCAGGATACCGTGCTGTTCAACGACACGATCGGCTACAACATCGCCTATGGCCGTCTGGGCGCCACGCAGGACGAGGTGGAACAGGCGGCCCGGCTGGCCCAGATCCATGATTTCATCGCCTCCCTGCCCGAAGGGTACAAAACCCGGGTGGGTGAGCGCGGGCTGAAGCTTTCGGGGGGCGAAAAGCAGCGCGTGGCCATTGCCAGGACGATTCTGAAAGACCCACGCGTTCTTGTGCTTGACGAGGCCACAAGCGCGTTGGACACACATACCGAAAAGGAAATTCAGGCAGCGCTGAAGACTGTCGCCGCCCGGCGCACGACCCTTGTCATAGCCCATCGCCTGTCCACCATCGTGGATGCGGATGAAATCCTGGTGATGGGCCACGGGCTTGTGGTGCAGCGTGGAACGCATGCGGCCCTGCTGGCCGAAGGCGGGCCTTACGCCGCCATGTGGGCGGCACAGGGCAGCGAAGGGGCGTAAGCGCGTATTGGATTGGCGGCCCATGAACGGCCAACAGCGACGACCCGTCGAATCCGGGTCGTAACGCAGCAAGGGAGAAAGACATGGCTGATACAGCGGACAATACCGGACACGACGGCGGAACCGGGCCCGAAGTGCCCGAAGACCTGGCCCGGTGCGCCATGGTGGTCGAACATGCGATCGATCACCTCAAGCAGGAGAAATTCCCGCCTTTGGCCGTGGCTTCCGCCCTTCTGGGCGGTGCGCTGGGCGTGCTGGCGCGTAGCATGGACCGTGATACGGTTCTGCGCATTCTCGAATCAGCGGCTGCCAGCGTGCGTTCGGGGGATGTCCATGCCTCCGTCCATGCCGACACCGAGACCGGGCCGGGAAATTAAACTGGCGCCCAGGCGAGAAAGCCTGGGCACAACCCTTGACGGGAGGCGGCGGGTCAGTCATAAGCCGCGCCAATCGTGAATGTGATTGCCGGGCGTCTGTCTCGGCCCTCTGTTCCTATTTTTTAGTCAAGACTAAGGATGAGACAATGTCCCGTCGTTGCCACATCACCGGCAAGGGCGTGCTGACCGGAAACAACGTCAGTCATGCCAACAACAAGAGCCGTCGCCGTTTTCTGCCCAACCTGCAGGAAGCGTCCCTGGTGTCCGAAATCCTGGGTTCTGCCGTGCGCATGCGCGTAAGCACCCGCGGGCTGCGCACCATCGAACACAATGGCGGCCTGGATGCGTTCCTGCTGGGCACGCCCAACCGCAAGCTCCCCACGGAAGCGCTGGTCGTCAAGCGTCGCGTGCAGCGCGCTCAGGCCAAGAAGCAGGTCGCCGTCAGCGCCTGATTTTTCGGGGCCTGTCTTCGGCGGAGCCGGGTTCGTGCCCGTGGCCCATGCGGCCATAAGGCAGGGGCCCGGTTTCTGTGTGGTTCGGGTGGCTGGCTGCATGCCAGGCATCTTTGTCTATCGGCCGGGATCCGGCAGCCGGCCTTCCTGAACGGCGTTGTTTCAGGCAGGGGCCGTGGTGTTCGGTGGCCACAGGCGCGAAGGGATTCCTGTCGCGCCTGACCTGTTTTCTGGAGGTTTTCGTGTCCACCAAATCTGATCTCTCCAAGATCCGCAATATCGGTATTACCGCACATATCGACGCCGGTAAGACGACCACGACCGAGCGCATCCTGTATTATACCGGCGTGTCCCACAAAATCGGTGAAGTGCACGAAGGCAACACCACGACCGACTACATGGCCCAGGAACGTGAGCGTGGTATCACCATCACCTCCGCCGCCGTGACGTGCGACTGGAAAGACCACCGCATCAACATCATCGACACGCCCGGACACATCGACTTCAACATCGAAGTGAACCGCTCCCTGCGCGTGCTCGACGGTGCCGTGTTCATCATCGAAGGCGTGGCCGGTGTGCAGCCGCAGTCCGAGACCAACTGGCGTCTGGCTGACCGCTACAACGTGCCGCGTATCATTTTCATCAACAAGCTCGACCGTACGGGTGCGGATTTCTACCGCGCGTTCGACACGTTGAAGGAAAAACTCGATATCGTCGCCATTCCGCTGCAGCTTCCCATCGGTGCGGAAGACCAGTTTGTCGGTGTTGTCGACCTGGTGGAAATGAAGGCCATCGTCTGGGAAGGTGGTGAGCTGGGCGCGAAGTTCCATGACGAGGAAATTCCCGCCGATCTGAAGGAAAAGGCCGCCGAAGCGCGCCAGGAACTTCTGGACACGGCCCTGGCTGTCGACGAAGCCGCCATGGAAGAATACTTCGACAAGGGCGACGTTTCGGTCGAAACGCTGAAGAAGTGCATCAAGAAGGGTGCCATCAGCGGTGAATTCCGCCCCGTCCTGTGCGGCACGGCCTTCAAGAACAAGGGCGTGCAGCCCCTGCTCGACGGGATCATCGACTATCTGCCCGCCCCTGACGACGTTGCCGGCATTCGTTGCGCCCCGCCCGAAGGCGAGGAAGCCGACGAAAAGAACCAGCCGATCATCCCCGTCGATCCCGATGGCAAGTTCGCTGGCCTGGCGTTCAAGATCATCAACGACAAATACGGCACGCTGACCTTCGTGCGCGTCTATCGCGGCGTTCTCAAGACGGGCGATACCGTCCTGAACACCACGAAGGGCCACAAGGAACGTATCGGCCGTATCTATCAGATGCACGCCGACAAGCGCGAAGAACTGACCGAAGTGCATGCCGGTGACATTGCGGCGTTCGTGGGCCTGAAGGACACCCAGACGGGTGACACCCTGGCCGACGGGTCCGATCCGGTGGTGCTGGAACGCATGTCCTTCCCGGTTCCGGTTATCGACATCTCGGTCGAGCCCAAGACCAAGGACGCGGTCGAGAAGATGACCTTGGCGCTGCAGAAGCTGGCTGGCGAAGATCCTTCGCTCCAGCTCAAGACCGACCAGGAAACCGGCCAGACCATTCTGTCGGGCATGGGCGAACTGCACCTGGACATCATCATCGACCGTCTGCGCCGCGAATACGGCGTGGAAGCGAATGTGGGCGCGCCGCAGGTGGCTTACCGCGAAACCATTTCGCAGCCGCATACGGAAACCTATACCCACAAGAAGCAGTCCGGTGGGTCGGGCCAGTTCGCTGAAGTCAAGATCAACTTCGAGCCGGTCGAACGTAACGGCGGTATCCTGTTCGAAAACCAGGTTGTGGGCGGCACCGTGCCGCGCGAATACATCCCTGCGGTGGAAAAAGGTATTCGCGTCCAGTCCTCCACCGGTGTGCTGGCAGGCTTCCCGACGGTGGACTTCAAGTTCACGCTGCTCGACGGTAAGTACCATGACGTCGACTCGTCCGCCCTGGCGTTCGAAATCGCTGCCAAGGCCTGCTTCCGCGAAGGCATGAAGAAGGCCGGCCCCGTCATTCTCGAACCGATCATGGACGTGGAAGTGACCACCCCGAACGATCACGTGGGTGACGTGGTGGGTGACCTCAACCGTCGTCGTGGCATGATCCAGAACCAGGAAACTTCGGGTTCCACGGTCATGGTGCGCGCCTATGTGCCGCTGAAGGAAATGTTCGGCTACATTTCCCACCTGCGGTCCATGACCAAGGGCCGTGCATCCTTCACGATGCAGTTCCACCACTACGATCCCGTGCCGCGCAACGTGGCCGACGAAATCATGGCTCAGTCCCGCTGATAACGTCGCTTTCAGGCGGTTAAATAAAAAGGGCTGCTCCGGTTTCGGGGCAGCCCTTTTTGCTATGGGGCCCTGTTCCGGGCGGCGGCGCAGAGACCGTTCCAAAACAGTCTCCCGATGATGATAAAAGTTTTTGGTGAAGTTTTTTTCAAAAAGCTTGAGGGAACGCCACGTTTTTAAAAAAGTGGCGGCCGAACTTCTATGCAATGCCCCCGATATGTCGCGGACAGGCTTTTGAAGCTGCCTCTTCGACCTTAACGGAGGAACGACGCGCCTGTCAGCCGAACGCGCCGATATCGTGCATGAGGGCGACGCTGATCTCGCGCAGGAGTTCGAACAACTGCCCCATGGGGGTGAAGATTTCCCTGTGTTCGCGCACGTAAATGCCTTCGTCCCGCGGGCCTGCGGGTTCGTGGAAGTCCAGTTCCGAAGGGCCCGTGCCGGTGGGGAAGATATTGCCCAGTTCCTGCAACACGGCAGGGATATCGAGGCAGAGGATCTGCTGCATCATGGTTTCGTGGTTGAAGCCGCCGCGGGGCATGAAGAAGGGAATACGGCATGCCAGCAGCCAGATGCGTTCGATCAGCATGATACGGATTGCGTGCAGCAGGCGAATGCGCGGCTCCACCCGGGGGGCGTGCTGCCAGGCTTCGCGCAGGGCCAGGTGGTCCGCCTGGATGCGGCGGAACAGGGTCTGCAATTCCGCCGAAAGGTTCAGTTTTTCCAGATCCCGCATGATCCCCAGAAAAGCCTGGCGGCGCTTGGCGGCTTTTTCCTCGCTCGCGCGGTCCAGCCAGAAGCCGGGGTCCAACAGGCAGACCACACTTTTAAGCACCTTGTCATCCGAGCAGGCCAGCGCATGGCGCGCGAAATCCAGGGCGCGGTGAAAGCGCGGGCTGGAAGTGTTCAGCGTCTCGAAGGTTTCGGGATGGCGGCGCGCGGCGGCCCCCAGCCCTTGCAGCGTGTTCGCGCACCAGCCAAGCTGTTGCAGGATGGCGTTGTTGGGAATGGCGCGTAGCTGGCCCGGATGGGTGATGCGGCTGCGGGTCGCGGCCTCCGCACTCTGGCGCGCGGGCGGGCGCGAGCCAGTACGATCGATCAAAGACGGGCCGAACGCGCCCAGCAGGGCGGCATAGCCCGGATCGGCCACCAGGCTTTTCATGTTCTCGATCACGCTGGAGAAGAAATCCGCCGCGAAATCGGGGTGGTCGTAGATCGGGTCGCTGTCCTGGCGGTGGGGCAGGTAGATGTTCTCGGCAATGGTCGCCAGTGTCGCACTGGCCAGTTCCGGGGTGCCGAACAGCAGGTAGCCATCCCCGCCCTGGAAGGATGTTTCCTCCCGCCAGACAATGCCGCTTTCCTCGAACCGGTTGCGCACATGCGCGGGGGAAAGATAGTCGAGCCGGTCCGCAAGACGAAAGGGGTGGGCACCCCGGCCGATGCTTTCGCCATGCGTGTCGAAAAACACGACCGTGACATCGGACAGCCCCCAGCGGGCCAGCAGGTCCCCGATCCGCAGGCGCAGCCGTTCGATCTGGTAGGATGCGGCAAGCTGGCCGATATAGCGGCCGGAATCGGAATAGCCGAACTGGAAGCAGATACGCCCCATGCGCCGCACATAGGCGCGCCATGCGGGGGAGCGCAGGGCTTCCTCCACGATATGCGCGCCGTTGACCAGCGCTTCCTCCGTCTCGAACAGGGGGGAGATTTCGATATGCTCGGCAACGCCGAAATGGGTCGCGGCCCACAGGGCGGCCAGCAGCGTGTAGCCGGTTTCGGTCTCCGCGATCAGGAAGCGGACCGGGGTCTGCGTATCCACGAACTTGGTGATCTGGGCGATGGTCATCAGCAGCCGCCCCGCCGTGGACGGGTCGTTCAGGAGCGCGCCGAAATCGACCGGCACCGCCTCGACATTCTCCAGCGCCTCGTTCACCTGGATCAGCAGGGCGCGGCGATGCACCGGGTTGGTGGGGTCGTCCAGCAGCTTGAGCTTCTGGCGGACGAAATTATGCACCTGCACGGAATTCAGGCGCACATGCGTATGGGCCAGCCCCAGCCCGTGGGCCAGAAAGCCCGCGCGGGCCACGGCCAGCGGCACCTGGGCCGATGGCGGGGCGGTGTCGATCGCGGCCTGCAACAGCCCTTCAAGCTCCTGCGCGTGGGTCAGGGCGGTTTCGCGCCCGTCCACCATCAGCCGCGCGAAATTCGCCACTGCCTGCACATCGGCCGGGCCCGCCGGGGCCGCACTGATCTGGGCCTTGACGCAGCTTATGGCGTTTTGCAGCCTTTCCGCCAGTTCGGGGGCCAGCACCCCTTCATGGGTAATCTGGGCTTCCAGCCGCATGAGCTGAAACAGTTTCATGCGCAGCCGCAGGCGCAGCGTATCCCACCAGCCGATATCCGTGCGGCCGTCCGTGTCGTAACCGACCCAGCTTGTGGCAATGACGGGGCAGGGGGCCAGATGGTTCCAGTCTTCGGGCCAGGTGGTTTTCGCGGTTTCCAGCAGGGCGGTGGACAGCAGGTCTATGGCGTCACGCGCGCGGGTTATGGCCTGTGCGGCCAGCGTGAATTCCTCCTCCAGCGTGGGGGGGGCTGCACGGCGATGCGTCTCGAAGAAAGGTGCGGTCTCGGGCGGGATGGCGGTGGAGGCACTGGCCGCCACGGCCGCATAGACCGGGTTGCTCAGGGCGAATGTCGGGTGGGCGGTGAACACGGCGGCGAAGCGGATGGTGCTGATCGCTTCCTGGAAAGCCGCAAAGCTGGGTTCGGGCAGGGTGGCGCGGATATGTTCGGCCACCTCGCGCAGCTTGTCGTGCGATGCGGCAAGGGTGGCCCCCCCAACATAGCGGTGCAGGCGCCGTGCGCGGTTCAGGAACGCCTCGTCCCGCAGGGTACGGATCAGGCCGAGAATATCGCCGTAGCTGATCTCCTCCCGCTCGAAGGCCTCGCCAAGGCGCAGGGCCGTCGCCATGACCGGATTGGTGCCTTCCGCCACTGTGCCGGGGGCCGATGCCTCGCCCACGGATGCGAGCAGGCTGCCGATGCGCGGCGGAAGAGATGAAAGATCAGGGGACATGGGGCGCGCGGGGTCCTTGCAGGATTGGTCGTTGAGACACGTGAATTTATGCGCAAACGCGAGGGTGAGTCTTTTCACGTCTGCCAGGCGCGCGCAACAGGCGGCGTGAAAGCCCGGGGCAGTGCAATGGCCAATGCGGACAGCAGACCGCGCTTGCGGGTGCATGCCCGTAGCGGACACTTGGGGCTGGCGCTGCGTGGTGCTATCGAACAGGCATGACGTCACAAGTCGAAAACGCAGGGGATTTCGCCGCCCGCCAGATGCTGCGGCGATACAAGAGGGCGGCCACAGGCCTGCTGGTGCTGATGGGCGGGTTGACCGTTCTTGGCTATGCAGCGCCCGCGGCCGGTTGGGTCACGGACGGATTCTGGCTGGAAATGCTGCGGGCGGGGGCGCGGGCGGGGGTTGTTGGCGGCCTGGCCGACTGGTTCGCCGTGGTCGCGCTGTTTCGCCACCCTATGGGGCTGCCGATTCCCCACACCGCGATCCTGCCCGCGCAGAAGGACCGCCTGGGTAATGCGCTGGGTCGTTTTGTCGCGGGGCAGGTTTTCACCGAAAAGGAAGTCACGCGGGTTCTCGCCCAGATGGACGTGCCCGCCCTTGTGGCCCGCATTCTCGACGACCCCGCGACACAGGACACGATCGTTGGCGCGCTGACCCGCTCCACCCCGCAGATTCTCGACCGTCTGGAAGACGGGCGCGCCAGCCGTGGGCTGGCACGCGTGCTGCCGCGCCTGCTGGGGGGGAACGATCTTGCCCCCGTGATCGCCAAGGCGTTGCGCAGCATGGTCGATGACGACCGGCACCAGGAGGTGCTGTCCTATCTGCTGGGCCAGATCAAGGACGGCCTGCAATCCAAGGAAGCATCGCTGCGCGCCATGATCGAGGACCGGGTGCGCGAACAGGGCGGGCGCTTTCTGGGCTGGGCCATTGGCGGGTCCATCGCCACCAAGGTCATTCTGGCGGCGGGGAAGGAACTGGAGCGGATCGACCCGGAAAATTCCAGCCTGCGCGAAGGCTTTACCACCTGGGTGCGTGCGCAGGTGGACCGGATCGAGACCGACCCCGAACGCGGGCGGGAATTCACCCAGGCTGTCATGTCCGTCCTGTCGCATGAAAGTGTCGCGGGCTGGTGGGGCGATATCTGGCACCGATTCCGCCGCATGGTGGAGTCCGACATCGAAGACCCCGAAGGCCGCGTGGCCTCTCTCGTTCGTGATGGCCTGACCCGCCTTGCCACGCAGGCGCGCGACGACGAGGTGCTGCGCAGGCGGATCGTGGATGGGACCAACCGCGCCGTCCTGCGCATGCTGCCCTTTGCGCGTGAGCGTGTGGGCGACTTCATCGCCCGCGTGGTGTCGGGCTGGAACACGGTGGAAATGGCCGACCGGCTGGAACTGCGGGTGGGCAAGGACCTGCAGTTCATCCGTTTCAACGGCACGCTGGTGGGCTTTGGGGTGGGGGCGTTGCTGTTCGCCGTCCTGCGGCTGATGTTCGGGCTGAATGCGCAATAGGCCCGAACCCCGGCACGGCAGGGGCGAGGGACAGCTATGCGGGGGCAATATTCCCGCCGATTTGGGTTGACGCAGGTCCTTCTTGGGGCCATGTATCCGAAACAGGACCGCACAGGTCTTTAATTGGGTGAAGGCCGGATAATGCTGAAACTTTCCCGCCTGGCGGACTACGCGATTGTCATTCTCGTAAGGCTTGGCGAGCAGGCGGGGGTTGTGACCTCTCCCTGTCTGGCGCACGAAACCGGCGTGCCGGAACCGACCGTTGCCAAGGTGCTTAAGGTTCTTGCGGGGGATGGTTTCGTGCTGTCGCAACGCGGGGCCAAGGGTGGCTACAGGCTGGCAAGGCCGCTTGCCGATATTTCCGTCGCCAGCGTGATCACGGCGGTGGATGGCAAGATCGCCCTGACCGCCTGTGTCGATGGCGGGGGGTGCGATAACGGCGTATCGTGCAGCCTGTGCGGCAGCTGGGATACGATCAACCAGGCCATCCGCACGACGCTGGAGGGCATCTCGCTCGAGAGCATGCGCCAGAGCCAGACAATCCGCCCGCCACGCCCTTATGCTGGCAATGGCGCGGCAAGTACTGTTCAAGAACTGCGTGGAGGGGCCTAGCTCATGCCGGCCGTAACAGAAACCCGCGAAGCCGTCGAAAAACTCGGTCAGTCCACATATAAATGGGGCTTCGAGACCGAGATCGAGATGGATATGGCTCCCAAGGGGCTGAATGAAGACATCATCCGTCTGATTTCAACCCGCAAGGAAGAGCCCGAATGGATGCTGGAATGGCGTCTGGCGGCGTTTGCGACGTGGCAGGCCATGCGCGAACCCACATGGGCCAAGGTGTCCTATCCCCCCATCGACTACCAGGACCTGCATTACTACGCAGCCCCCCGCCGCAAGCCGGGCCCCAAGTCGCTGGAAGAAGTCGACCCGGAACTGCTCCGGACGTATGAAAAGCTGGGTATTCCGCTGCATGAACAGGCCCTGCTGGCCGGGGTGGAACTGCCCGAGGGCGAAACCGCCCGCCCGCCCGTGGCGGTGGATGCGGTGTTCGACAGTGTTTCGGTCGCCACCACCTTCCGCAAGACGCTGGAAGAAGCCGGCGTGATCTTCTGCCCCATTTCCGAAGCGGTGAAGGATCACCCCGAACTGGTGCGCAAATACCTGGGCAGCGTGGTGCCGGCGGGCGATAACTTCTTTGCCGCCCTGAACTCCGCCGTGTTTACGGATGGCTCGTTCGTCTACGTGCCCAAGGGCGTGCGCTGCCCGATGGAACTGTCCACCTATTTCCGCATCAATGCGCGCAATACCGGGCAGTTCGAACGCACGCTGATCGTGGTGGAGGAAGGGGCTTCCGTCTCCTACCTTGAAGGCTGCACGGCCCCCATGCGTGACGAAAACCAGTTGCACGCAGCCGTTGTGGAACTGGTGGCGATGGATGACGCCTCGATCAAGTATTCCACGGTGCAGAACTGGTATCCGGGGGATGAGGAAGGGCGTGGCGGGATCTACAATTTCGTCACCAAGCGCGGTGCGTGCCGCGGTGCGCGCTCCAAGATTTCCTGGACCCAGGTGGAAACCGGATCGGCCATTACCTGGAAATATCCGTCCTGCATTCTTCAGGGTGAAGGCTCGGTGGGGGAATTCTATTCGGTCGCGGTCACGAATAACTGCCAGCAGGCCGATACCGGCACCAAGATGATCCATATCGGGCGCAATACACGCTCGACCATTATTGCCAAGACCATCAGTGCCGGCCGGTCGGACAGCACCTATCGCGGTCTTGTGCGCGTGCAGCCCAAGGCGTCGGGTGCGCGCAATTTCACGCAATGCGACAGCCTGCTGATCGGCGATCAGTGTGGCGCGCATACCGTGCCGTATATCGAAAGCCGCAACATGGCGGCCCGGATCGAGCACGAGGCGACGACATCGAAAATTTCGGAAGACCAGTTGTTTTACTGCCGTCAGCGCGGCCTGTCCGAGGAAGACGCCGTGGGCCTGATCGTGAACGGGTTTTGTCGCGACGTTCTGAAGGAACTGCCGATGGAATTCGCGGTCGAGGCGCAGAAACTGTTGCAGATCAGCCTTGAAGGCAGCGTTGGGTAAGGAAGTACAGACCATGAGCCAGTTTTTGGAAATTTCCGGACTGAAAGCCAGAATCGATGCTGACGGGCAGGAAAAGCAGATCCTGCGCGGCGTGGATCTGAGCATCCCCCCCGGTGAGGTGCATGCCATCATGGGCCCCAATGGCTGCGGCAAGTCCACGCTGTCCTACGTTCTCGCCGGGCGTGAGGATTACGAGGTCACGGCGGGCAGTGTTCTGTTCAAGGGCCAGGACCTGCTGGCCATGGAGCCGGAAGAACGTGCGGCTGCCGGGCTGTTCCTGGCCTTTCAGGCGCCGGTTGAACTGCCCGGGGTGAACAACGCCAATTTCCTGCGCACGGCGGTCAACGCGGTGCGGCGCGCGCGCGGGCAGGACGAGCTTGATGCCGTGGCGTTCCTCAAGCTTGCCCGGACGGCAGCCAAGGAACTTTCCATGGCCCCGGACATGCTCAAGCGCAATGTGAATGTCGGGTTTTCGGGCGGTGAGAAAAAACGCAACGAAGTCCTGCAGATGACCATGCTCGAACCCAGCTTCGCCATTCTGGACGAAACCGATAGCGGGCTGGACGTGGACGCGCTGCGCATTGTGGCCGAAGGCGTGAACCGCCTGCGTTCCCCGCAGTTTTCGGCCCTTGTCATCACCCATCACCAGAAACTGCTGGATTATCTGGTGCCCGATCGCATCCATGTCATGGCGCAGGGGCGGATCATCCTGTCCGGCGGGCCTGAGCTTGCGCGTGAGATCGACCGGGAGGGTTACACCAAATTCCTGGCGGAGGCAGAGGCAGCGTGAACGCCATCAGCACCACCATGCCCGGCCCGCTGGCCCTGTTCGCCGATCGCCTGAACGGCGTGGCCGGGGCTGAACGCCATGCCGCCCTGGGTGCGCTGGCCCGAACCGGCCTGCCCAGCCGCCGCACGGAGGCGTGGAAATATACTGCCCTGCGCGCGCTGGGCACCGCCAGTTTTGCCGCCCCTGCCGCAGGATACGACACGGCGCGGGCGCAAGCCCTGCTCGACCACGTGCTGGCCACGCATGAAAGCCTGGCAACGCTCGCACGCGTGGTGCTGGTCAATGGCACCCATGCGCCCGAACTCAGCCACGTGCCCGATACGCTTCAGGTCGGTTTTTTCAACCAGTCCCCCACATTCGGGGTGCAGGCCGCACCGGACCGGGACCCGCTGGTGGCCCTCAACACCGCTTTGGCTGAAGATGGCGTGATGCTGTCCGTGGCCGCCGGGGTCAAGGCCGGGCAGGTTGCCGTGATCTCGCTTGGGCTGGGTGGGGAACAGGCCATGTCCTACCATCCGCGCCATGCGATCTCGCTCGGTGCGGGGGCCAGCCTGTCGGTATTGTCGGTCCATGCGGGGGAAGGGGCGTATTTCCATAATCCCGTAACGGATATCCATGTGGGTGAAAGTGCCGAACTGCGGCATGTCACCCTCCAGCTTGAAGGGGTGGAGGCTGTCAGCCTGGGCACGGTCTATGCCGATATCGCAGGCCATGGCGTTTACGACAGTTTTGCCCTGGGGCTTGGTGGCGCACTGGCGCGGCATGAGGTGCATGCCCGCCTGGCCGCCCCGCATGCCCTGGTGCATGTCAATGGTGCGCAACGGCTGGGTGGCCGCCAGGTCGGTGACATGACCAGCGTGATCACCCATGCGGCGTCGGATTGCGTATCCCGCCAGACGGTGCGCAACGTGCTGGACGGGCATGCACGCGGCGTGTTCCAGGGCAAGGTGCTGGTGGAACGGGTGGCCCAGAAGACCGACGGCTACCAGATGAACCAGGCCCTGCTGCTCTCCCCCGATGCGGAGATCGACGCCAAGCCGGAACTGGAAATCTACGCGGATGACGTAAAGTGCAGCCATGGTGCGACCGTGGGTGCGCTGGATGACGACCAGTTGTTCTACCTGCGCAGCCGCGGCGTGCCCGAAATACAGGCCCGCCAGATCCTGATCGATGCGTTCCTGGACGAAGCCCTGGCCCTGGTGACGGACGAGACGGCGCAGGATATCTGCCGCGCCATCATGACCGAACGCTTCGGCCAGAAGGGAGGACAGGCATGACCGCCATGACCACAACGCCCCCCCATACCGGCGGCTTCGACCTTGCGGCTATTCGCGCGCAGTTTCCCATCCTGTCCGAAACGGTGCATGGCAGGCCGCTGGTGTTCCTGGACAGTGCGGCCTCCGCCCAGAAGCCCGAAGCCGTGATCAGTGCCATGGCCGAGACCATGCGCCACCAATACGCCAACATCCATCGCGGCCTGCACTGGATGAGTGAGCGCACGACCGAGGCGTATGAAAACGCCCGCGACCTGATTGCGGGGTTCCTCAACGCCCCGTCGCGCAATGAGATCATTTTCACCCGCAACAGCACCGAAGCCATCAATCTGGTGGCGCATTCCTTCGGCTCCATGCTCAAGCCGGGGCAGGCGGTGCTGATTTCGGAAATGGAGCATCACGCCAACCTCATCCCCTGGCAGATGCTGCGTGACCGCGCGGGAATCGAACTGCGCGTGGCCCCCATTACCGATGCGGGCGATATCGACCTGCCGGCACTTGAAGCGCTGCTGGCCGATGGCAAGGTCGCACTGGTCGCCATCACCCATATGTCCAACGTGCTGGGCACCATTACCCCGGCGCGCCAGATCGCGGACATGGCCCATGCGGCCGGTGCGCTGGTCCTGTTCGACGGCAGCCAGGCCGTGGTGCATCACCGTACCGACGTGCAGGCGCTCGGGGCCGATTTCTATACCTTTACCGGCCACAAGCTCTATGGCCCGACCGGCATTGGCGTGCTGTGGGCCAGGCAGGCCCTGCTTGAAGACATGCCGCCCTTCCTGGGCGGGGGGGACATGATCTCCACCGTCACGTTCGAGAAGGCGACCTGGGCCCATGTGCCCCACAAGTTCGAGGCGGGAACCCCCGCCATTGTCGAAGCCATTGGCCTGGGGGCTGCCGTATCGTGGGTGGACGCCATCGGGTTCGAGGCGATTGCGGCCCATGAACAGGCCCTGACCACCCATGCCCTGGCCCGCCTGGCCGAAGTGCCGGGCCTTGTCGTGACCGGCAATCCCGCATGCCGGGGGGGCGTTGTGTCCTTCACCATGGCCGATGTGCATCCGCACGATATCGCCACCCTGCTGGACCGCAACGGTATTGCCGTGCGGGCGGGTCATCATTGCGCGGAACCGCTCATGCGCAGGCTGGGGCTGAGTGCTACGGCACGTGCAAGCTTCGGTATCTATACCAGCAAGGACGAGATCGACACGCTGGCCGATACACTGGTGCGGATCAGGGACTTTTTCGTGTGACCGACATGGATGAGGCCCTGTACGACCGGCTGATCGTCACGCGGGCACGCAAGCCGCTGCATGCGGCCCCGCTGGCCAACCCGGATGTAAGCGGGGAAGGCAAAAATCCGCTTTGTGGCGATCGCACACGGCTCGATATCCGGCTTGACGGTCCCCATATAGCACAGATCAGCCACCACACTCGGGGCTGTGCGATCTGTGCGGCTACGGCCGATCTGATGGCCGAACGTCTGGCGGGGTGCAGTATCGAACAGGCCGATGCCCTGTCGCACCGTTTTTCCGCGCTGCTGCGCGATGGGGCGGACCGGCCCCGGACCCAGGCCGGACTGCCAGAACTGGGGGCATTGCAGGCCTTGGCCCCGGTACGTGCCCATAAAGCCCGGATACGCTGCGCCGAACTGCCGTGGATAGCCCTGAAGGAGGCACTTTCTCATGTCCGTAACTGACGATGTGCGCGCCCACAGCCCGGCCCCCACGCCGGAGGTGCTGACCACGCAGCCCGAGGCGCCGCCGGTGGAGGATGTCCTGCACGCGGACCACGCCGCAAATGCGGCGCGCGCGGCGGTGGAAAGCTGGCGACCCGATGGGGACGATGCGGAGCACGCCCCCGCCGAAGATACACCCGCTCCCAAGGCGGAGGGGGCCACCGGCACCCATCCGTCCGAAGATGCGGTGATCGAGGCCATCGCCACGGTTCATGACCCGGAAATACCGGTCAATATCTACGAGCTTGGCCTGATCTACGCGATCGACCTTTACGATGACGGGCGTGTGCGCGTTGAAATGACCCTGACCGCGCCCAACTGCCCCAGTGCCCAGGAACTGCCCGTGCAGGTCAAGGACGCGGTGGAGAAGCTGCCGGGTGTGACCAATGCCGAGGTCGAGGTGGTGTGGGATCCGCCATGGGACATGTCGCGCATGAGCGATGAAGCCCGCCTGTCCCTTAACATGTTCTGACGCAGGAAAGGACGTAACGATGTCTCAAAGCATCAGCACTGCTCCGCCACGACGCGCGCTGCCCCCGCTGCTGAGCCTGACGGATGCGGCGGCCGAGCGGCTGCGGCATTTATACGCAACGGCGCATACGGGCCAGCTTTTACGCGTTTCGGTGACCACGCGCGGCTGTTCGGGCCAGGCCTACGACATGACCTTTGTCGACAAGCCCGGTGAGGGCGACGAGATCATCAGGGACCACGACCTGACCCTGCTGATCGACCGCAAGGCCACGCTGTTCCTGATCGGTTCGCAGATGGATTACCGCATGGGCGATCTGGAAGCCGGGTTCGTGTTCATCAACCCGAACGAGAAGGGCCGCTGCGGCTGCGGTGAGAGCTTTCACGTATAAAGCTGCACACGGCCTCTGTCTCCGCCGACCAGAGGAACTGATCAATTACGGCTATGCTGTCCAGCCTGTAGCCCGCTTCGGCCAGCAGGGCGGCATCCTTTGACAGGGCCGCGGGGTTGCAGCTTACGTAAATGACCTGCGCGGGCCTGCCCTGGGCGATCTGGCGCATTTGCAGCTTTGCCCCCGCATGGGGCGGGTCGAGTATCACGACCGGGGCCTTTGCAAGATCCTTGGCCATGACCGGCTGGCGGTTGAGGTCGCGGCATTGGGCCTGGATACGGGTGTTGCCTGCCGCTTTCAGGGCAGCACAGGCTGGGGCATGTCCCTCATACGCCATGACCCGACAGCGCTCGGAAAGCGGGAGCGTGAGCGTTCCACACCCGGCATAGAGTTCAATCACATTGTCCCGCCGCCCGAGCCTGGCGGGCAGGGCCGCCATGACGGCCTGCTGGATGGAGTGCTCGCTCCGGGCGGTCGCTTGCAGGAACGCACCCGGTGGCGGGGTGATTCTGTGGCCGGCAATGCTCTGAAAGACCGGGCCGTTCTGTGCGGCGGTTTCGGGCTCGCCATCCCCCTTGAGCAACCGCCAGCCGATTCGCGGTATGCCGTGCTCTTCCGCCAGACGGGCCAGCCTGATCCGGTCAGGTGCCTGCAAGGGGCTGTCGGTCAGCAGCACGATATCGGGGCCGGAATCGAACAGGTTGATATGCAGACTCGCCTCGCTGCGAATGGCCTGAAGGCTGCGCAATGTGGTGCGAAAGGCGGGCAGAAGCCGCAGAATATCCGGGTTCAGCGCTGGGCAGACCGTCATATCCGCCACCGCCTTGCTGCCGCGCGCATGCAGCCCGATCAGCATGGCGTCGGGCATGCGCCGCACGGCCAGATCTACGCGGCGGCGGCTATAGGGCGGCACCTGTGTGCATGTTGGTTCGGGAATGGGCGCAAACCCGGCTTTTTGCAGGGCGTGGCGCACCTTGCTGGCTTTCCAGTCCAGCAGGGCTGCGGGCTGCATCTGCTGCATGGAACAGCCGCCACAGGTGCCAAATAGCGGGCAGGGGGGTGTTACGCGGTCGGGCGAGGCATCCAGCACCGTATCCAGCCGCCAGATGCCCGCCGCATCCTGTATCAGGCGAACGCGCTCACCTGCCAGCGTGCCAGGACAATAGGCGACCTGCCCGTCCGGCAGGCGAACCGCGCCATCGCCCTGTGCCGCAAGGTACAGGACAGGTGCCTCAACCACCGTATTCATGGGCCTGCCCAGCGGATCAGGGTGTGGCGGGAACCGGGTGGCCCGTCTCGGAGTCGCCCTGCGGTCGCGCCTCTGCCTTCGCCGTGGCCGTTTCGGAGTCGCGGCGCGGCAGAAGCATGAAGGCGGGCAGCAATTCGCCAAAGCCCACGACCTCGCCCGCGGGCATGGGGGCTATGTCGTCCCGCTGGTAACGGCTCGGCTTGTTCGCGCTCCGGCTGCCGGACTGCGGGGCGCGCTCTGCACGCTGTTCGGCCTGCGTATCGCGCGGCGGTGGGCTTGCGCGTTCCTCACGCGCGGGGGGCTGGTTCGGGGTCTTGTTCTTTGCCTTGGACCGGTCTTTGTTCCGATCCCGATCCCGATCCCGATCCCGATCCCGATCCCGATCCCGATCCCGATCCTTGCCACGCGCGGCCGGGTTCGCGGGGCGCTTGCCTTCCGCCCATTCAAGCTGTTCCACGCCGTCCACCGCCAGGCGGGGGAATTCCTTGCCGATAAGCTGCTCAATGGCTTCGGCCAGCGCCTTGTCGTAGGGCGTGGCCAGGGAATAGGCATGGCCTTCACGCCCGGCGCGGCCCGTACGGCCGATGCGGTGCACGTAGTCTTCGGGGTGGAACGGCAGGTCGAAATTGAAGACATGCGACAGGCCGCCAATATCGATGCCGCGCGCCGCCACATCCGAACAGACGAGCACTTTCAGCTCGCCGTTCTTGAATTTTTCCAGCGTTGCGAAACGGACGGATTGCGGCAGGTCGCCATGCAGCGCCCCGGCCGAAAAACCGTGCTTGATCAGCGATTTGGTCAGCACATCCACATCGCGCTTGCGGTTGCAGAACACGATGGCGTTCTGCAAGGTCGGGTCACGCAGCAGCAGGCGCAGCGTCTTGCGTTTGTCGTGCTCGTCAACAATCACCAGCCCCGTGGTGATCGTGGTCGCAACCGAGGACTGGCGCGCGACGGTGATTTCCTTGGGGTTATGCAGGAACGCATCCGCCAGCTTGCGGATGGTCGGCGCCATGGTGGCCGAAAAGAACAGCGTCTGGCGGGTGGGGGGCAGAAGGCCGACAATTTTTTCGATATCGGGGATAAAGCCCATATCGAGCATTCGGTCTGCTTCGTCGATCACCAGGATTTTGGTGTGGCTGAGCAGCAGCCCGCCACGCCCGAACAGGTCAAGCAGGCGGCCCGGCGTTGCGATCAGCACGTCCACGCCGCGATTGAGCACCTCTTTCTGCTCGGCCATGCTTTCGCCACCGATCAGCAGCGCATGGTTGAGCTTGAGATACTTGCCGTAATTGACAAAATTTTCCGCGACCTGAAGGGCCAGTTCACGCGTAGGCTCCAGGATCAGGGAACGCGGCATGCGGGCCCGTGCCCGCGAACCGCTCAGGATCTCGAGCATCGGCAGCGTGAAGGACGCGGTCTTGCCGGTGCCGGTCTGGGCAACGCCCAGCACATCGCGCGCCATCAGCACGGCGGGAATGGCCTGCGCCTGGATGGGGGTGGGCGTGGTGTAGCCCATATCCGCGATGGCATGCAGGATCGGTTCGGACAGTTCGAGATCGGCAAAGGTGACCGACTCGGTCGCGGCCGGTGCGGCGGGCTTGGGCGCTGCGGCCTGCTCCGCCGGGGCAACGGGGGCGGGTGCTGCTGCTTCCGGCTGCGCAGGTGTTTCCGCCGGGGGGGCGGTTTCAGCCACGTCGGCAATAGTTTGGGCGGGCTGGGGGGCTTCCGCTGCGGGCTCGGCGGCCTTTTTGCGGCGGGGTGCGGCTTTTTTCCGGGGTGCTGGTGCCACAGCCTCTTCCGACTCGGCCTTTGCTGCCTTGGCGGCGCGGCTGGTCCTGGGTTTGGCTGCTGGCTTGGCCGCGGCCTTCGGGGCTTCTGGTTCAGCACCCTTGGCTGGTTTTGCCCGGCGTTTCGCGGCAGGTTTGGGCTTTTTTTCCGCTACGGCGGCCGCTGCGGCAGGGGGCGCGGCTTCGTCTTCCGCGCTGCCCGCTTCCACGATTGCAGATGTGTCAGGTACCGCGGCTTTCTTGGGGCTGCGGGGTGTGGTCTTGCGGGGGCGGGCAGGTGCTTTTGCGGTCAATATGCTCTCGGAACTTCAACAGTCATTATCGGACGGGCTGGCCGGCTTGTATGTTCCGACCGGACAAAAAGCCGTGAGGCGGCAACGTCTCCAGCACGCGATCAGGCGCTAGCCCGGATAAAGGTCTTTGTGCGTAAAAGCAAGTTTTTGGGCCAGCTTCCCTTGTTTTTTCACACAAACGGATGGCCCAGGCTGGCGGCCAGCACGGCCAGCATTCCCAGTGCGACAATAACCAGGACCTGCGTGCGGATCGAGTCGAAGACCGAAGCCTGGGGCCGGATCGCCCGGCGGGCCTTCTGGTAGGCGCCAAAATACAGCCGTGCGAACAAGAGCGCCATCAGGATTCCCGCAAGCTGCATGAGGTTGGTGGTCCAGGGCACGTTGGCAAAGCCGCCTTCGTGGAAGATCATCAGCCAGCCGGTGATCAGCGCGGTGGGAATGGCATGCGTCAGCCCCTTGAAGAAGCGCGCCATGGTCTGGAGATGGACCGAATTGCGCTGGGTCGCGTCCAGCAGGCCAAGGCTGGGCCGCAGCACCACCACAGCGTAGGCGCCACCCCCCACCCAGAAGATGATGCTGATGAGATGGAGCGCCAGGACAAGGCTCCACAGAATGGAATGTGGCATGCAAACTCCGCTAGGCTTGCCGGTCCCCTCGGGTGCCGACGACAGGGCTCAGGCCGGTGCGGCAACAGGGCCTCCGGCGCGTTCTTGCTGTCTGATTGCCAATGTGACGGTGCGGGTGCAAGGGGTATGTTCAGCGCACCACCCATAATCCTGCCCATGGAGATAAGCTGTGGAGCTTGCCTGTCCCTCCGTTCTTGGTGTTTACGCGCCCGCCGATATGGCGCGGGTGGACGCGTTGAGTGCCGCCACAATTCCGGTATCGGTGCTGATGGAGCGTGCAGGCTGGGCCGTGGCCCGCGCGATCAGGCGGTCTATCCCCCCCATGCGCACCCTGGTCCTGTGCGGGCCGGGCAATAACGGTGGCGATGGCTATGTCACGGCACGGCTGTTATCCGATGCTGGCTGGCCCGTGGCGGTGGCGGAAATGCAGCCACCCCGCCAAGGCACGCCGGCTCATGCGCAGGCCTGCCTGTATACAGGCCCCCGCGTGCCTTTTGATGTGGCGGAGGTCGCGCGGGCCGGGTTGGTGGTGGATGCCCTGTTCGGTGCGGGGCTTGCGCGCGATGCCACGGGGGTGGCGGCCGACATGCTGCGGGCGGCCACGCGGGTGGTGGCGGTGGACGTGCCCTCGGGCGTGGATGGCGCCACGGGGCAGGTGCGGGGGTACGCGCCGCAGGCGGAGCTGACGGTCACGTTCCATCGCTTCAAACCCGGGCATCTGCTTTATCCCGGCCGGGGGCTGATGGGGCGACTGGTGCTGGCCGACATCGGTATTCCGGCCCCGTTGGCGGAGCAGGTTCCGTTCACCATGTGGCGTAACGAACCCGGCCTGTGGCGCCTGCCCGTCCCGGGGCCGCAAAGCCATAAATATACGCGTGGTGTGGTCAGCATTTGTGCGGGGCAGGGCATGCCGGGTGCGGCGCGCCTTTGCGCATCGGGCGCGCGGGCAGCAGGTGCGGGTCTGGTGCGTGTGGCCGCCGGGAATGCGGCGCGCGATTACCGGCTTGGGCCTGCGGGCATGATCGTGGATGACGCCGCACTGGGCGTGTTGCTCGAAGATGCGCGTCGTCATGTGTGGGTGTGCGGGCCCGGCCTTGCCGAAGATGAGGTCGCCCATACCCTGCCAGCCTTGTTGCGTGCTGGCCGTTGCGTGCTGGCCGATGCCGGCGCGCTGAGTGCCGCGGCCGACCGGCCGGAACAGCTAAAGGGTGTGGCCGTCATTACGCCGCATGCGGGGGAGTTCACGCGTGTCTTCGGCCCGGTGGGCGCCAACCCGCCCGAGCGGGTGCGGGAAGCGGCAAGGCTGATCGATGCCGTGGTGGTGCTCAAAGGGTCCACAACCATGATTGCCGCACCCGATGGCAGGCTGGCCATCAATACACATGCAACATCCGCTTTGGGCACGGCGGGGTCGGGCGACACGCTTTCGGGCGTGATCGCGGCCCTTCTGGCGGCAGGCATGCCCGCCTGGCAGGCCGCGTGCGGCGGTGTCTGGCTGCATGGGGAGGCCGGGATCCGCGCCGCCGCCGATACGGGCGGCTGGCCGCTGGCCGAAGACCTGGACCGTTATCTGGGCCCCGCCCGGCAGGAGGCCACACGTCGCCAGCAGGGTCTTGCGCCCTCGGTCATGCCCGATAGCGGGTTGGATACCGCGTTGCCAGCGGGCAGGGGGCAACGGTTATAAAGGCCGTTCAGGGAATAAAGCGGGGTCTCTTGCCGTGGGGCACGCTTTGAGCTAAGTCCACGCTTCTTGCGACGGCGAGCAATGTGCGCGGGCGTGGTGGAATTGGCAGACACGCCAGATTTAGGTTCTGGTGACGCAAGTCATGGGGGTTCAAGTCCCTCCGCCCGTACCATCCAGCTTCATTCTCCCGTCCTGTTCCGCGACGGCCTTTCGGCATGACGTAGCGGGCTGTCTGAAGTTTTGTACCGAGAGGAAGGCCTGGCCGATGCAGGTAACCGAGACCCTTTCTGAAGGGCTGAAGCGTGGTTTCACCGTCACAGTTCCGGCTGCTGAGCTTGAAGGCAAGCGCGATGCGCGCCTCAAGGATGTTGCCGCCAACCTGAAACTGCCGGGTTTTCGTCCGGGCAAGGTGCCGGTGTCCCTGGCCCGCCAGCGCTACGGTGCCGCGGTGTGGGGCGAAGTCATGGAGCAGACGGTGTCCGATGCGATCCGCACTGTTTTCGACGAACGCGGCCTGCGCCCTGCCGGCCAGCCGCAGGTCGATCTGGTGTCCGGCCAGGATGATGATGGCAAGGACCTTGAATTCAAGGTCGAAAGCGAAATCCTGCCCGAAATCAAGGTGCCCGACCTGTCCGGCCTGACGCTGACACGCCTGAAGGCCCCTGTCGCGGAAGCCGCCATCGACAAGGCGATCGAAGATATCGCCAAGCGCGGTCGCACGTTCGAGGTGGTCGAGGAAGTCCGCCCCGTCGCCAAGGGTGACGTGATCGCGGTCGACTTTGTCGGCAAGCGTGACGGTGTGGCCTTCGACGGCGGCACGGCCGAGGATGTGAATATCGAAATCGGCGGCGAAGGGTTCATTCCCGGCTTTGCCGAACAGATCGAAGGCATGTCCCCGGGCGAGGAAAAGGTCATTACCGTGACCTTCCCCGAGGATTACGGTGCGGCCGAGCTTGCCGGCAAGGAAGCGACGTTCGACATCAAGGCCAAGCAGATCAAGAAGCCCGTGGACGCCGCGATCAACGACGACCTGGCCAAGCAGATCGGCTTTGAAAGCCTCGACCAGCTCAAGGACCTGATCCGCAAGCAGATCGAAGGCGAATACGACCAGCTTTCGCGCCTGCGCATCAAGCGCGAGCTGCTGGACGAACTGGCCACGAAGACGGATTTCGAAGCTCCTGCCAACATGGTGGATGCCGAATTCCAGCAGATCTGGGCCCGTGTCGAGGCCGACCGCAAGGACGGCCAGATCGATGACGAGGACAAGGACAAGGACGAAGCCACCCTGCGTGCGGACTATCGCAAGATTGCCGAACGCCGCGTGAAGCTGGGCCTTCTGCTGGCTGAAATCGGCACCAAGAACGGCATTGCCGTCAGTTCCGAGGAACTGGCGCGGGCCGTGCGGGCGGAAGCCATGCGCTACCAGGGCCAGGAACAGCAGGTTTTCGAATTCTTCCAGAAGAATCCGCAGGCTGCCGAAAGCCTGCGGGGCCCGATCTTCGAAAACAAGGTCGTGGACTACCTGATCGAATTGGCCAAGGTCACGGACAAGGAAGTGACCCCCGAAGAGCTTTCAGATATTCCACCCGCGGATATCTGAGAAAAACGGCTCTGTCCCGCCAGTGTGAACTGGCGGGACATTCTTTTTGGGGCATGTTTTTCCATCGCGGGGGTGGCATCTTGCTACTTTATCTCTATCTTGAAGGTTGGAGCCTGAACCGGTTTTTCGCCCGAGGCGGGAAATGGGGGAGGGAAGAGCAGTTTTTATACGGGAATGAGTGGTATGAGGGATCGTGATCCCGTTGAGATTTTCAGCAACGCCCTGGTGCCCATGGTGGTCGAACAGACCTCACGCGGGGAACGGGCTTTCGATATCTATTCCCGCCTACTGCAGGAGCGGATCATTTTTCTGACCGGCCCGGTCTATGACCAGGTGGCGTCACTGATCTCCGCGCAGCTTCTGTATCTGGAAAGTGTTAATCCGAACAAGGAAATCTCGTTCTATATCAACAGCCCCGGGGGCGTAGTTTCCGCCGGGCTCGCGATCTACGACACCATGCAGTATATCCGCAGCCCCGTCAGCACGGTGTGTATCGGGCAGGCGGCGTCCATGGGTTCGCTCCTGCTGGCCGGCGGCGAAAAAGGGCGGCGCTTCGCCCTGCCCAATGCGCGCGTCATGGTGCATCAGCCCTCGGGCGGGGCGCAGGGACAGGCGAGCGATATCGAAATCCAGGCGCGCGAAATCCTGATCATCCGCCAGCGCCTGAACGAGATCTACCGCGAGCATACCGGCCGCACGCTTGAGGAAATCGAGCAGAAGCTCGAGCGTGACACCTATATGTCCGCGGGCGAGGCGCAGTCTTTCGGCATTGTCGATGAGGTTATCAGCCATCACAAAGCCACGGAAACGGGTAAGAAGGATAAAGACCATCCTTAAGCTGGCATACTGTGGACTTCCTGTTACAATAAGGAAGCTCCCGGCTTGCCCGCAGGTGGGGGAAGTCTGGGACTCGGCTCTCCGTGCCGTGGGGCCAGAGACGATCGAGGGAGGGGGCGATGAATACGAAGTCCGGTGATTCCAAAAATACGCTGTACTGCTCGTTCTGCGGCAAGTCGCAGCACGAGGTACGCAAGCTTATCGCCGGCCCTACGGTGTTCATCTGCGATGAATGTGTCGAACTCTGCATGGATATCATCCGTGAAGAGAACAAGACGACGCTGGTCAAGTCGCGCGAAGGGGTGCCTACCCCCAAGGAAATCTGCAAGGTTCTGGATGATTATGTCATCGGTCAGGTGCAGGCCAAGAAGGTCCTGTCCGTGGCGGTGCATAACCATTACAAGCGGCTGACGCAGGTTGCCAAGACGGGCGATATCGAAATTGCCAAGTCCAACATCCTGCTGATCGGGCCGACCGGTTCGGGCAAGACGCTGCTGGCCCAGACGCTGGCGCGTATCCTGGATGTGCCGTTCACCATGGCGGACGCCACGACCCTGACCGAAGCGGGCTATGTGGGTGAGGATGTCGAGAACATCATCCTCAAGCTGTTGCAGGCGTCGGACTACAATGTCGAACGCGCCCAGCGCGGGATTGTCTATATCGACGAGATCGACAAGATCTCCAAGAAATCCGACAATCCGTCCATCACGCGCGATGTCAGCGGCGAAGGCGTGCAGCAGGCCTTGCTCAAGCTGATGGAAGGGACCGTTGCCTCCGTACCGCCGCAGGGTGGACGCAAGCATCCGCAGCAGGAATTCCTTCAGGTCGACACCACCAACATGCTGTTCATCTGCGGTGGCGCGTTCGCGGGGCTGGACAAGATCATTTCCGCGCGCGGCAAGGGCACCAGCATCGGTTTCGGGGCCGATGTGCGTTCCCCGGACGAGCGGCGGACAGGGGCGATCCTGCACGACGTGGAGCCTGAAGACCTGATGAAATTCGGGCTTATCCCCGAATTTATCGGGCGCCTGCCGGTTCTGGCGACACTGGGCGACCTGGACGAGGCCGCGTTGATCAAGATCCTGACCGAGCCCAAGAATGCTCTGGTCAAGCAGTATCAGCGCCTGTTCCAGATGGAAGACGTGCAGCTTACCTTTACGGATGATGCGCTCAAGGCCATCGCGGACCGTGCCATTGTCCGCAAGACCGGTGCACGCGGCCTGCGCTCGATCATGGAGAGCATTCTCATGTCCACCATGTTCGACCTGCCCGGTCTGGACAATGTGGAAGAGGTGGTGGTCAACCGTGAGGTGGCCGACGGCAAGACCAGTCCGGTCTATGTCTACGGCCAGAAAAAAGACCTGCCGGCGGAGCAATCCGCCTGAGCCAGGGTTCCTTTCAGGCAGTGTCGGCGGCAGGTCCGTCGGCACTGTTTTCACGCCCGTGCTATTGCGCGGCGCGTTACGCAGTCCAACATAAAATCACAGACGGGCTTTTTCGCCGCGCGGAAAAGCCGAACAGAGCAAGCGTATGCCGCCTGGCGGGTGCGCTGCCTGGATCGTCCTTATCGGGAGGTCAATAATCATGGCTGAAAACGAAAAACCTGCCACCACACGGCGCAGGCGCAAGACGGATACCCCCACCGCGCAGGATGCCCAGGCTCCGGAGTCGGTGCAGGCGGTGGCTGAAAAGCAGGGTTCGGGGCGTGTGGCGGTACTGCCACTGCGTGATATCGTGGTCTTCCCGCACATGATCGTGCCGCTGTTCGTCGGGCGGGAAAAATCCGTGCGCGCTCTGGAATCCGTCACACGGGACGACCGGCATATCCTGCTGGTGGCGCAGAAAGATGCCGCCCAGGACGACCCGACGGCGGACGATATCTACCGCGTGGGCACGCTTTCCACCATTCTGCAGTTGCTCAAGCTGCCCGACGGCACCGTGAAGGTGCTGGTGGAAGGCGTGAAGCGCGTGCGCGTGAAGGCGCTGCTTGATGTCAACGGACATTTCGAGGCCGAGGTCGAGCCGATTGTCGATATCCCGGCCCACGGGCCGGAGGCGGAGGCGCTGGGCCGCTCCATCGTGACGCAGTTCGAGCAGTATATGAAGCTCAACAAGAAGATTGCGTCCGAAGTGCTGGTGTCGCTGAACCAGATCAGCGACCTGTCCAAACTGGCCGATACCGTGACCAGCCACCTCAACCTCAAGATTTCCGAAAAGCAGGACATTCTGGAAGCGCCCAGCGTTCAGGCGCAGCTTGAAAAGGTCTTTGGCCATATCGAGGCCGAGATCGACGTCCTGCAGGTCGAGAAGAAAATCCGTAACCGCGTCAAGCGCCAGATGGAGCGCACCCAGCGCGAATACTATCTGAACGAGCAGCTCAAGGCCATTCAGAAGGAGCTGGGCGAAGGCGAGGACGGCAAGGACGAAACCTCCGAAATCGAGGAGCGGATCGCCAAGACCAAGCTGTCCAAGGAAGCGCGGGAAAAAGCGCTGGGCGAGCTGAAGAAGCTGCGTGGCATGAGCATGATGTCCGCCGAGTCCACGGTGGTGCGCAACTACCTCGACTGGATTCTGAGCATTCCGTGGAAGAAGCGCAGCAGGGTCCGCCATGACCTGACCGAGGCCGAGAAGATCCTGGACGCCGACCATTACGGTCTGGACAAGGTCAAGGAGCGTATTCTCGAATATCTGGCGGTGCAGAGCCGTTCGCAAAAGCTCAAGGGGCCGATCCTGTGCCTTGTGGGGCCGCCGGGCGTGGGCAAGACCTCGCTCGCGCGCTCAATCGCCAAGGCGACGGGGCGGCATTACGTGCGCATGTCGCTGGGCGGTGTGCGCGATGAAGCCGAAATTCGCGGCCACAGGCGCACCTATATCGGCTCCATGCCGGGCAAGATCATCCAGGGCATGAAGAAGGCGAAAGTGTCCAACCCGCTGTTCCTGCTCGATGAGATCGACAAGCTGGGGGCCGACTGGCGGGGCGATCCGTCATCGGCGCTGCTGGAGGTCCTGGACCCCGAGCAGAACGGCACGTTTGCCGATCATTACCTGGAAGTGGATTACGACCTGTCCGATGTCATGTTCGTGACAACGGCCAACAGCCTGAACATGCCCCAGCCTTTGCTGGACCGCATGGAGATCATCCGCCTGTCCGGCTACACGGAGGATGAAAAGGTCCAGATCGCGCGCGGGCACCTGATTTCCAAGCAGACCGAGGCCCATAACCTCAAGCCCGGTGAATGGACGATCAGCGATGACGGCCTGCGCAACCTGATCCGCTATTACACGCGCGAGGCCGGTGTGCGTAATCTGGAACGCGAACTGGCAGGGCTTGCCCGCAAGGCGGTGAAGGAAATCGTGACCGGCAAGGCGGAGTCCGTTGCCGTGACGGCCGAGAACCTGGAGAAATACGCGGGCATTCCGCGTTTCCGCTACGGTGAGACCGAGGCCGAGGATATGGTTGGCGTCGTGACCGGCCTGGCCTGGACCGAGGTGGGGGGTGAAATCCTGACCATCGAGAGCGTGATGGTGCCGGGCAAGGGTGGCATTGTCGAAACCGGCAAGCTTGGCGACGTGATGAAGGAGAGCATTTCCGCTGCGTTCTCCTTTGTGCGGAGTCGGGCCACCAGTTTCGGAATCGTCCCCACCCTGTTCGAAAAGCGCAGTTTTCACGTACATGTGCCTGAAGGCGCGACTCCCAAGGATGGGCCTTCGGCCGGTGTGGGCATGGTCACATCGCTGGTCAGCGTGCTGACGGGCATTCCCGTGAGGCGGGATGTGGCCATGACGGGCGAGATTACCCTGCGTGGCCGTGTCCTGGCCATTGGCGGGCTGAAGGAGAAGCTTCTGGCCGCCCTGCGCTCGGGTATCCGCACGGTCTTCATTCCCAAGGAAAATGAAAAAGATCTCGCGGAAATCCCCGATGTTGTGAAAAACAACCTCGAGATCGTGCCGGTCTCGCATGTGGATGAGGTTCTGGCCCGTGCCCTGGTGCGCCAGCCCCAGCCGATCGAATGGGAAGACGTGCCCGATCCGGTGCCGGGTACGGCTGCCGGCAAGGTGCTTCCGGTGCTGCCGCACTAGGCTGTCGCGTCAGGCAATACGCGGTCTGCAAAGGGGTTTGGGCCGCAAAGTTGCAAACTTTGCTCATGCTTGGTTGACGTAGGAAAAAACGGCTTCATAGTGCGAGCAGGTTGTGGCGGGGGAACCCATTTCCCGCCACTTCACGAAAACGGAAAAGAAAGAGAAAGGCGTAACATGGAGAAGCCGCTCAACAAGCAGGAACTGGTTTCAGCCGTGGCTGAGGCTGTCGACCTGCCCAAGGCAAAGGCCGGAGAAGTGGTCGACGCCGTATTCGGTGCTATCGAGAAGGCCCTTGCCAAAAAGCAGGAAGTGCGTCTGGTTGGCTTCGGTACGTTTGTCACCGCCACCCGCAAGGCCGCCAAGGGCCGCAACCCCCGCACGGGTGAGGAAATCGATATTCCGGCTTCCACCTCTGTCCGCTTCAAGCCGGGCAAGGCGCTCAAGGATGCGGTCAGCAGCTAAGCTGGCGGTTTTTTGAACGGCCGGCCAATCTCCTTGAAAAAGGGGGTTGCCGGCCGTTTCTGTTTGTGGGACAGAAGCTCCCGGGCGATTAGCTCAGCGGTAGAGCGTCTCGTTTACACCGAGAGGGTCGGCGGTTCGATCCCGTCATCGCCCACCACCCCCCCATTAAAAATTCGATCGGCCGATGGGCATCACGCATCGCATGCGGTGCCCTTTTGCCCGTAGCACTGGGTGCCATGCGGGTGCGCCTTTCATTTTATGCATCAATTCCCCCATTCACAGGAAAGTGGCCGCCGAACAACGCGTTCGTGCATGGTCGTGGGCAGCAGTCAGGTCTAGGGTGAGCGCATCGGCAAAGCCTACAGGGCTTTCATAGATGCAGGATCGAGCTCCATGCAGTCTGTTTTGAATGATTATGCGCCAGTCCTTATTTTTGGCGGTATTTCCGTTGTTATCGCGGCGGCCATGCTTGGCATGGCGCTGCTGTCGGGGCATCAGAAGCCCTACCCCGAAAAACTGACGGCGTATGAATGCGGGTTTGGCGCGTTTGACGATGCGCGGCACCGGTTCGATGTCCGCTTCTACCTTGTTGCCATTCTTTTCATCATTTTCGACCTGGAAGTGGCGTTCCTGTTCCCATGGGCGATCAGCCTGGGGCGGATCGGGCTGTTCGGGTTCCTGTCCATGCTTGGCTTCCTGGCCGTACTTGGCATCGGCTTCCTGTATGAGTGGCGCAAAGGCGCTTTGGATTGGGATTGAAGGAGCGTGGCCATGAACGCAGAGCACAATGAAAACGCCATCATGTGGAATCGTGAGGCGCTGCCTCCCGGTCCCGAACAGGACGCCGTTGTACAGGGCATAACCGGGGTCCTGGCGGAAAAAGGCTTTGTGGTGGCGAATCTGGACAAGCTCGTCAACTGGGGGCGTACGGGCAGCCTGTGGCCCATGTCCTTCGGCCTGGCGTGCTGTGCGGTGGAAATGATCCACGCCTACATGCCCCGTTACGACCTTGACCGCATGGGCATTATCCCGCGTGGTTCACCCCGGCAGTCCGATGTCATGATCGTGGCGGGCACGCTCACCAACAAGATGGCGCCCGTGCTGCGCCGCCTGTACGAGCAGATGGCCGAGCCACGCTGGGTAATCTCGATGGGCTCCTGCGCCAATGGCGGGGGGTATTATCACTATTCCTATTCCGTGGTGCGCGGATGCGACCGTATCGTGCCGGTGGATGTCTATGTTCCGGGCTGCCCGCCAACGGCCGAGGCGCTGATTTACGGCATCCTTCTGCTCCAGAAAAAAATTCGTCGGACAGGGACCATTCTCCGTGGCTGATCTTCCGCTCAATCCCCGACAGGACCGGCTGGACGGGCAGCTTTCCGCGCTGGCATTCGCCTTTTCATCGTCGCTGGCCTATGTGTCCTATGCCGCCGTCGAAAAAGGGGAACTGGTTGTGCGCACCACGCGCGACCACCTGGTGCCGTTTCTGACCCTGCTGCGTGACGACCCGCGCTACCGTTTCGAGCAGCTTATGGATTTATGCGGGGTGGATTACCCGCAACGGCCTGAACGCTTCGACGTGGTCTATAATCTGCTTTCCGTGACGTATAATCGGCGGGTTCGCGTGATTGTTACAACGGATGAGCAGGCACCGGTTCCATCCGTGCACCAGCTCTGGCCCTGCGCCACATGGTGGGAGCGCGAATGCTACGACCTGTTTGGCGTCCTGTTCTCGGGCCAGGCGGATCTGCGCCGCATCCTGACCGATAACGGCTTTGAAGGGCACCCGCTGCGCAAGGACTTCCCGCTGTCGGGCTTCGAGCAGGTGCGGTACGATATCGAACGCAAGCAGGTCGTGAAGGAACCCGTTTCCTTGACGCAGGATTTCCGAGACTTCGACTTTGTTTCCCCATGGGAGGGCATGCTGACCCTGCCGGGGGATGAAAAAGCACATGAAGTCCGGCAGGGCATGAAGAGGTCGAGCTGATGGCGGAGTCACAGGACAAGGCATCCCTCGCTTTCGCGCAAACCGTTCTGCGAGAGGATATTCCCGAAACCTTGCTGCCCGAACACAAGGCAGAGGTCAGGGAGCACAAGATCGTCGAGATCGATTCCCACGCGCTGAATTTCGGCCCGCAGCATCCTTCCGCCCATGGCGTGCTGCGCCTGGTGCTGGAAATGGAAGGCGAGGTCGTGGCCCGCGCGGTGCCCCATATCGGGCTGCTGCACCGGGGCACGGAAAAGCTGATCGAATACAAGACGTACCAGAAGGCGCTGCCGTATTTCGACCGGCTGGATTACGTCTCCCCCATGTGCCAGGAGCAGGCCTTCGCTTTGGCGACGGAAAAGCTGCTGGGTATCGACATTCCCGAACGGGCGAAATGGCTGCGTGTCCTGTTTGCGGAAATAACCCGTATTCTCAACCATATTCTCAATCTGACCTCCATGGGGCTGGATTGCGGCGCAGTCACGCCTGCCCTGTGGGGGTATGAGGAGCGCGAAAAGCTTGTCGAATTCTATGAAGCCGCGTCAGGTGCGCGTTTTCATGCCAATTACTTCCGTCCCGGCGGTGTCGCGCGTGACGTGCCAGCAGGGCTCGAGGATAAAATTGGTGCCTGGGCCAGGGAGTTTCCGGCCTGGATCGACGATCTGGAAGGCCTGCTGACCGAAAACCGTATCTGGAAACAGCGCACGGTGGGGATTGGGGTTTTCACCGCGGAACAGGCTCTGGCCTGGGGTTTCAGCGGTCCATGCCTGCGCGCATCGGGCGTGCCGTGGGACCTGAGGCGCAACCAGCCTTATGACAATTACCACAAGGTCGAATTCAACGTGCCGGTGACCCGCCAGGGCGACTGCTATGACCGCTACCTGGTGCGTGTGGCCGAAATGCGCGAGAGCCTGAAAATTATCGATCAGTGCCTCAACCAGATCAGGCCCGGCCCGGTCAAGATCCAGGACCCCAAGTTCAGCCCGCCCCCGCGTGCGGACATGAAACGGTCCATGGAAGCGCTGATCCATCATTTCAAGCTTTTCAGCGAAGGTTATCACGTGCCGCCCGGGGCGACCTACACGGCGGTGGAAAGCCCGAAAGGCGAATTCGGCGTCTATCTGGTGGCCGATGGCAGCAACCGGCCATACCGGTGCAAGATCCGCCCCACAGGCTTTTCGCACCTTCAGGCCATCGATGAGCTGTCTCGCCGGGGCATGCTCGCGGATATGGTGGCCATTATCGGATCGCTTGATCTTGTGTTTGGGGAAGTTGATCGATGAACCCTGTCTGGACCCCGCCCGAACAGCCGGAAGATTTCACCTTCGATGCAGACTCGGAAGCGGAAATCGCAGTCGTGCTCGCCAAGTATCCGGTCGAACGCAAGGCCAGCGCCGTCATGCCGCTGCTCTATATTGCCCAGCGCCAGCTAGGGCGGCAGACGGGCAATGCCTGGGTGCCGATTGTCGCAATGGACGAGATCGCACACCGGCTCGATATGGCGCCGATCCGCGTATACGAGGTCGCCTCTTTTTACACCATGTACAATACCAAGCCCATCGGGCGGTATCATTTGCAGGTCTGCACCACCACGCCGTGCTGGCTGCGCGGATCTGACGACGTGGTGGCGGCCTGCCAGCGGGCGACCGGCATCAGCCATTTCGGCCAGACAAGTGCCGATGGCCTGTTCACCATGACCGAAGTGGAATGTCTGGGGGCATGTTCGAATGCGCCTATTCTGCAAGTCGATGATGATTTCTACGAAGATATGGACGGTCCGCAAACCGAAGCGCTGATTGCCGAACTCAGGGCAGGGCGGCGTCCGACCCCCGGGCCGGTGGTGGATCGGAGCGGATCGGCCCCGGTTGGCGGGCGCAAGACATTGCTGTCAACGCCGGTCGCGGCGGACAAATAACGGGAGAGACGGGACATGCTCGAAGACAAGGACCGGATCTTCACCAATCTTTACGGTCAGGATGACTGGCGGCTGGATGGCGCGCGCAGGCGCGGTGACTGGAACGATACCGCCGCCATTCTGGCCCGCGGGCGGGATGCGATCGTCGCGGAAATGAAGGCCTCCGGCCTGCGCGGACGCGGCGGGGCAGGCTTTCCCACCGGGCTGAAATGGTCGTTCATGCCAAAACAGAACGATGGCAGGCCGCATTATCTGGTCATCAACGGTGACGAATCAGAACCGGGCACCTGCAAGGACCGTGAAGTCCTGCGTAACGAGCCGCACAAGCTGATAGAAAGTGCGTTGATCGCGTCTTTCGCCATGGGGGCGCATGCGTCCTACATCTATATTCGTGGCGAATTCTGTCGCGAGGCCGAACGCCTGCAAGCCGCGATCGATGAAGCATACGAAGCGGGCCTGCTTGGAAAAAATGCCGCAGGCACCGGGTGGGATTTCGATTTCCGTATTCATCGTGGTGCAGGTGCCTATATCTGCGGCGAGGAAACGGCCCTGCTCGAAAGCCTGGAAGGCAAGAAAGGCCAGCCGCGCATGAAGCCGCCTTTCCCGGCCGGGGTCGGGCTGTACGGCTGCCCCACGACCGTGAACAATGTGGAAAGCATTGCGGTTACATCGACCATTTTGCGGCGCGGGGGATCCTGGTTCTCGGGGTTGGGGCGGCCCAACAACGCGGGCACGAAGCTGATGGCCATTTCTGGCCATGTGAATACGCCCTGCGTTTTTGAAGAAGAACTGGGCGTGCCGCTCAAGGACATTATCGAGAAACACGGCGGGGGCGTGCGGGGTGGGTGGGACAACCTGCTGGCGGTCATTCCTGGCGGCTGTTCGGTCCCGCTTCTGCCCAAGGCGATCTGCGAAACCGTGCTGATGGATTACGACAGCCTGCGGGCCGAACGTTCCGGCCTGGGCACGGCCTGCATGATCGTCATGGACAAGTCCACGGATATCGTAAAAGCGATTGCCCGTTTCTCGAAGTTTTTCAAGCATGAGAGCTGCGGCCAGTGCACCCCATGCCGTGAAGGCACGGGCTGGATGATGCGCATGATGGACCGCATGGTCGAAGGACGGGCCGAGATCGATGAGATCGACCTGCTCGAACAGGTCACCCGGCAGGTGGAAGGCCATACCATCTGCGCGCTGGGCGATGCGGCGGCCTGGCCCATTCAGGGCCTGATCAGGCATTTCAGGCCCGAGATCGAGGCACGTATCCAGCAATACAAGGCGGCCCATGGTGGCACGGGGCTGGTTCAGGTGCCCGCGGGCATTGTTCCTGTGGCGGCGGAGTAACGGACAATGGTCAGGGTAATTGTTGACGGCACACCGGTCGAGGTCGCTCCCGGTTCCAGCGCGCTTCAGGCGTGTGAGGCAGCAGGCAAGGAAATTCCGCGTTTCTGCTATCATGAACGGCTGTCTGTCGCGGGCAACTGCCGCATGTGCCTGGTGCAGGTGGCCCGGGCGCCAAAACCCGTGGCGTCCTGCGGGTTTCCGGTCGCGGATGGCATGGAAATCTTTACCGATACCGAGGTCGTGCGGCGCGCCCGCCGGGCGGTGATGGAATTCCTGCTCATCAACCACCCGCTGGACTGCCCGATCTGCGACCAGGGTGGGGAATGCGATCTTCAGGACCAGGCTTACGGGTACGGTTCGGGCGTGTCGCGCTACAAGGAAGACAAGCGCGCGGTCACGGACAAGGATCTGGGCCCGCTGGTCAAGACGGTCATGACCCGGTGCATCCAGTGCACGCGCTGTGTGCGTTTCAGCACCGAAGTGGCTGGCACGCCCGAACTGGGGCTGGTGTCGCGCGGTGAAAATGCCGAGATCACCACCTATGTGGAAAAAGCGCTGACATCGGAGCTTTCGGGTAACCTGATCGATGTCTGCCCGGTGGGTGCGCTGACAGCAAAACCCTCGGCCTTTCATGCCCGGTCGTGGGAATACAAGAAAACCGACAGTATCGACGTCATGGATGCGCTGGGCACCAATATCCAGGTGCAGGCACGCGGTGGCGAGGTCATGCGCATCGTGCCCCGCGTCAATGATGCGGTGAACGAAGAATGGCTGTCTGACAAAGGACGTTTCTCGGTCGATGGTCTCAAGCGCAGGCGGCTCGATCGTCCGTGGGTGCGGGTGCATGGCAAGCTGGTTCCCGTGCCCTGGAAAGACGCCCTTGTGGCGCTGGCCCGCAGGCTGGACGGTGTCGCGGGTGAGAAGATCGGCGCCATCGCCGGAGATCTGGTCGATGCGGAAAGCCTGTGTGCACTCAAGGACCTTTTGACCGCACTGGGATCTTCCAACCTCGATTGCCGGCAGGATGGCGCATGGTACGATACCACGACGCGTTCGGCCTATCTGTTCAACAGCGATCTGGCGGGCATTGACGAAGCCGACGCGCTTCTGCTTGTCGGGGCCATGCCCCGGCACGAAGCCCCGGTGCTGAATGCGCGCATTCGCAAGCGGTTTCTCGATGCCGGGCGCGGTGGTTTTCCGGTAGGCGTGATCGGACGGCCGTCGAGCGATCTGACCTATACGGCCGACCTGCTGGGTGATGGGCCGGAGGTGCTGGCCAGCCTGCTGGACGGCACGCACCCCTTTGCCGAACATCTACGCAACGCCCGCAAGCCCATGATCATCCTCGGCCATGCCGCACTGACCCGCAAGGATGCCCCCGCCATTTATGCGGCGTGCCGGCAACTGGCGGATGCCACGGGCGTGGTCACGGCAGACTGGAACGGTTTTAACATCCTGCATACGGCGGCTTCGCGCGTGGGTGCGCTGGATCTGGGCTTCCTGCCCGGGCCGCAGGGTTGTGCCGCCGGCGGCATGGTGCGGGGCGGGGTGGATGTGCTCTGGCTGCTGGGTGCGGATGATGTGGCGCTGGAGCGCATCCCGGCCGAGACGTTCGTGGTCTATCAGGGCCACCATGGCGATCGTGCGGCGGCCCGGGCGGATATCATCCTGCCCGGTGCGGCCTACACGGAAAAGCCGGGCACCTATGTGAACACGGCGGGCCGCGTGCAGCGTGCCTATCGCGCGGTTTTCGCCCCGGGCGAGGCGCGGGAAGACTGGCGGATCATTCGTGCCTTTTCAGAAGTCGTGGGCCATACGCTGCCTTATGACACGCTGGAGCAACTGCGCGCGCGCATGGCGCAGGTCAATCCCGTATTCGCGCTTTCCGCGCCACCTGCGGGACTGCTGGCGAATGCGAACCCGGCACTTGCACCGGCCAGTGTCGCGCAGCCAGGCAGCTTTACGGACGGCCCGTTCCGCCCCGTCATTGTGGATTATTACCAGACAAACGCCATCAGCCGCGCCAGCCAGACCATGGCGGAATGTTCAGCGGTCTATGGTGCGGTGGCGGCGGAGTAATGGGCATGGAGCAGTTTTTTTACCATACACTCGTCGGCCAGGTCATTTTGATGGTGCTGGAAACGCTGGCCGTGCTGGTGCCGCTGCTGATCGGGGTTGCCTATCTGACCCTGATGGAGCGCAAGGTGATGGCCGCCATGCAGCGCCGTCGCGGGCCGAACGTGAATGGCCCCTTCGGCCTGTTGCAGGCCTTTGCCGACGCCATCAAGATGATCGTCAAGGAAACGGTCATTCCCTCCGGCGCCAACCGGGTTCTGTTCCTGTTCGCCCCGTTCCTGACCTTTTCGCTGGCCATGGTGGCCTGGGCCGTCATTCCCACGGGCAACGGGCTTGCGGTTGCGAACATCAATGTCGGGATCCTCTACCTGCTGGCGATTTCATCGCTCGGGGTTTACGGCATCCTGATCGCGGGCTGGGCATCGAATTCCAAATACGCCTTTCTGGGCGGCTTGCGTGCCGCAGCGCAGATGGTGTCATACGAAGTCTCTATCGGGCTGGTGATCGTCTCCGTCCTGCTTGCGGTCGGTAGCCTCAACCTCAACGACATCGTCCTGGCGCAGCGCCATGTGTGGTTCTGCCTGCCGATGTTCCCGATGTTCATCGTGTTCGTCATTTCCGCCCTGGCGGAAACCAACCGCGCCCCGTTCGATCTGCCCGAAGGCGAGAGCGAACTGGTGGCGGGCTTCTTTGTCGAATATTCGTCCCTGGCTTTCGGGCTGTTCTTCCTGGGCGAATACGCGAACATGATCCTGATGTCGTCCATGATCAGCATTCTGTTCCTGGGGGGCTGGCTGCCGCCGCTGGGCATTGCCCCGCTGACCTGGGTGCCGGGCCCGCTGTGGCTGATCTTCAAAATCCTTTTCTGCCTGTTTGTCTTTATCTGGGTGCGCGCCACGTTCCCCCGCTATCGCTATGACCAGCTCATGCGGCTGGGCTGGAAGGTCTTTCTGCCCTTCTCGCTGCTGTGGATGATCGGGACGGCCGGATTTCTGATGGCAACCGGGCTGCTGCCTCATGCCGGGGGTGTGAACTGATGGGTACGCTAAGCAATACGTTCAACTCCTTCCTGCTCAAGGAACTGGTCGCGGGTATGGCCTCGACCTTTCGGACGATGTTCAAGCCGAAAGTGACGCTGAACTACCCTTACGAGAAAAGCCCGCTTTCGCATCGTTTCCGCGGAGAGCACGCGCTGCGCCGCTACCCGAACGGGGAAGAACGCTGCATTGCCTGCAAGCTGTGCGAGGCGACCTGCCCGGCGGAGGCCATCACCATCGAGGCGGAGGCGCGCGATGATCAGTCACGCCGTACCACGCGCTACGATATCGACATGACCAAGTGCATCTATTGCGGCCTGTGCGAGGAAGCCTGCCCGGTGGATGCGATTGTCGAAGGCCCGAACTACGAATTTGCCACCGAAACCCGTGAAGAGCTTATGTACGACAAGGCAAAGCTCCTGGCGAACGGGGACCGGTGGGAAGCCTTGCTTGCCCGCAGGCTTGAACTTGATGCGCCGTATCGCTGATCCGATGCAGCAGATGCAAGGCACGATACGGCAGGAGGTTGGCCCCTAATGGCACAGCTTGTTTTTTATGTTTTCGCGACGGTACTGGTGTTTTCGGCCATCATGGTCATTACGGCGCGTAATCCCGTGCATTCCGTCCTGTTCCTTATTCTGGCATTTTTCAACGCGTCGGGCCTGTTCCTGATCGCCGGGGCTGAATTTCTGGCCATGCTGCTGGTCATCGTCTATGTCGGCGCGGTGGCGGTTCTGTTCCTGTTCGTCGTCATGATGCTGGATATCGATTTCAGCCGCCTGCGCGAAGGATTTCAGAAATACGCGCCCTTGGGGGCCTGTGTCGGCGGCGTGCTGCTGGCCGAACTCGTGCTGGCGTTCAGCAACTGGCAGATGGCCCCGGCTGCGGTCCGCACCCCGCTTGCGATCGACCCGAGCCTGACCAACACGGCGGCCCTGGGCACGGTTATCTACACCCATTACATCCTGCTGTTCCAGGCCTGCGGGCTTGTGCTGCTGGTCGCCATGATAGGGGCCATTGTCCTGACGCTGCGTGACCAGCCGATGGGGCGCAGGCAGGTCGTCTCGCGCCAGCATGCGCGCAAGGTTGGTGACACGCTTGAACTTGTCACCGTTTCCCTGGGCGAAAACGTAGCCGAGCATGGTGGTTTCCTGCGGCCCAAGGGCTCCTATTACGAAATCGCGGTGCCGGGCTCCTTCGGTGTTCCCGAGCCCGAAGCACAGGAAAACGAGGAGAAGGGCGCATGACACCCGCTATCGCTTCCATAGGGCTCACCCCTTACCTGATCGTCAGTGCGGTGCTGCTGGTGCTGGGCGTGTTCGGCATTTTCCTGAACCGCAAGAACATCATCATCCTGCTGATGTCGATGGAACTGATCCTGCTTTCCGCGAACCTGAACCTTGTCGCGTTTTCCTCCGCACTGGGCGACCTGTCGGGGCAGGTCATGGTTCTGTTTGTCCTGACCATAGCCGCGGCGGAGGCGGCGATCGGCCTGGCCATCGTTACGGTCTACTTCCGTAACCGTGGTTCGATCCAGGTCGAAGACGTGACGATGATGAAGGGCTGACCCCGCCATGCAGACTGATCTTTCCCTGTTTTCCGTGGCTGTTCTCACCCCTTTGGCGGGGGCGGCCATAGCCGGGCTGGGTGGCCGCCTGTTTGGTGACACCCTGGCCAAGGCCATTACGCTGCTGTGCATGGGTGTTGCGACGCTATGCGGCATCGGGGCCCTGTGGGGGGCATGGCAGGCCGGTTTCCCCCATCTTGCCGTGCCGCTGGCCGAATGGGTCCATGCTGGCGGGTTCGAGGCGGACTGGACGCTGCGCTTCGACACCCTGTCCACCACCATGGTGGCGATGGTGCTGTCGGTTTCGCTGCTGGTGCATTGCTACAGCGTTGGCTACATGAGCCACGAAAGCATGCCGACCTACCGGTTCTTTGCCTATCTGTCGCTCTTTACCTTCGCCATGCTGATGCTGGTATCCTCCAACGACCTGATCCAGTTGTTTTTCGGCTGGGAAGGGGTTGGCCTGGCCAGCTACCTGCTGATTGGCTACTGGTACGATCGCCCGTCCGCCACCGCTGCGGCCATCAAGGCCTTTGTCGTCAACCGTGTGGCGGACCTGTTCTTTATCGTGGGCATCGGGCTGGTTTACGTGCTGTTCCACACGGTGCAGTACGATCAGATCTTTGCCGCCGTTCCGCAGGTTGTGGATGCATCCTACACCATCTTCGGCATGCCTGTGCGCATGCTCGAAGTAATCTGCCTGCTGCTGTTCATTGGCGCCATGGGCAAGTCGGCCCAGCTTTTCCTGCACACATGGCTGCCTGACGCCATGGAAGGGCCTACTCCGGTTTCTGCCCTTATCCATGCCGCAACCATGGTAACGGCGGGTGTGTTCCTGATGGCGCGGATGTCGCCTTTGCTGGAATTCGCGCCCGGCACCCGCACGGTCGTGATCGTGATCGGTGCGACCACCTGTTTTTTCGCAGCTACCGTGGGCATGGTGCAGCCCGATATCAAACGCACGATCGCCTATTCCACCTGTTCGCAGCTTGGCTACATGTTCGCGGCGGTCGGGGTCGGGGCGTATCAGGCTGCTGTTTTCCACCTGACCACGCATGCCTTCTTCAAGGCGCTTCTGTTCCTTGCGGCGGGTTCGGTCATTCACGCCATGCATGATGAACAGGATATGTTCCGCATGGGCGGGCTGTGGAAAAAACTGCCGCTGACCTACGCAGTGATCTGGATCGGCAGTCTGGCACTGGCCGGTGTGTTCCCGCTTGCCGGCTACTGGTCGAAAGATGCCATCCTGAACGCGTTGTGGGCGTCGGATGCATCCTACAGCCATTATGCGTGGGTGCTGGGTACCGTGACGGCGTTCCTGACCGCCTTTTACAGTTGGCGTCTGATTTTCCTGGTCTTCCACGGTCAGGCGGCTGATAGGCATGCGCTCGACGCCGCACATGAAAGTCCCGCAGTCATGAGCGTGCCGCTCGTGCTGCTGGCGATCGGTGCTGCCCTGGCCGGTGCGTTGCTGGCCCCGTTCTATATCGGTGCGCATCAGGTGGCGTTCTGGAACGGCGCCATCTTCAACGCGCCGGACAACGCGATCATGGAGCGGTTCGAACACGTGCCCGCCATGATCGCCCTTTTGCCGTCGGTTGCCGGCTTCGCGGGTATTGCCCTGGCGGTGGTGTTCTATGTGGTAAGCCCGACCCTGCCGGTGGCGCTTGCCCATGCGACAGGCCCGCTCTACCGCTTTTTTCTCAACAAATGGTATTTCGACGAACTGTACGACATCATTTTCGTCCGTCCCTATGCGGCTATCGCCCGTGCATTGTGGAAAGACGGGGATGAAGCTGTCGTGGAAGGCCTGCCGCTGGATGTCGTGCATGCCACGCGGGACGGGGCGGTGCAGGCCGTCAAGCTCCAGACCGGGTCCATCGCCATTTATGCCTTTACCATGCTGGCGGGACTTGTCGTGCTCCTGACAGTGGCCCTGTGCGGATAAGCCGACATGACACGTGACTTTCCTGGCTTCCTGTCTTCTCTTGCTGTGCGGAGTGCTGCGCAATGGGCGTGATGACCACATTCAACTGGGCCGTGGCCCTGCCGGAGCTTGTTCTGGCACTCTCTGGCATCGTTATTCTCGTGGCCGGTGTTCTCCAGCGCAAGGGGGAGGGGTTCTTTCCGTCCGCCATGCTGAGTGTCGCTGCGTTCCTGGTCTGCGCGCTGCTGGTGCTGCTGGCTCCGGCGGGCCAGGGCTACGCCGGAACATTCGTCAATGACGGCTTTGCCCGGTTCATGAAGATCCTGATCCTGACGGGCGGTCTGGCGGCCGTGGTGCTGAGCGTAAGCTACCGCACGAACGATGCGCAGGCGCTGCCGTTCGAAGCCCCTGTGCTGATGCTGTTTTCCACGCTGGGGGCCATGATCATGGCATCCTCGGCCAATCTGATGACGTTGTTTGTCGGGCTGGAACTGTCTTCGCTGTCCATCTATATCCTGTGCGCGCTGGAGCGGGAGAATGTCCTGTCCGCTGAAGCCGGGCTGAAATATTTTATTCTCGGATCCCTGGCCTCCGGCCTGCTGCTTTACGGCATTTCGCTGGTGTACGGCTATGCGGGCACGATGGAATATACCGGCCTGGTCGAGGCCGTCCGTGCCGTGGCCATGCCGCCCATGGGGCTTGTGGTCGGTATCGTGTTCGTGGTGGTGGGGCTGAGCTTCAAGCTTTCCGTGGTGCCGTTTCACATGTGGACACCCGATGTCTACCAGGGCTCCCCCACGCCGGTGACCGCCTATATGGCCGGTGCGCCTAAATTCGCGGCCTTCGCCCTGTTCCTGCGTGTCATGGCGGGGCCGTTCGGTACCATCGCACCGCGCTGGCAGATCCTGGTGGAGGTGGTCTCCATCCTGTCCATGGTCTACGGGGCGTTCGCCGCCATTCCGCAAACCAATATCAAGCGGCTGATGGCTTATTCCTCCATCGGGCATATGGGCTACGCCATGATGGGGCTGGCGGCGGCATCTTCCGCCGGGGTGCAGGCGACACTGATCTATCTGGCGGCCTATCTGGTCATGAACGCGGGCGTGTTCGCCTGCATTGGCGCCATGCGCCGCCACGGGCGTGAAGTCACCGGCATTGCCGATCTGGCCGGGCTTGGAAAAACCAACCCCGGCATGGCGCTGGCGCTGGCCATTTTCATGTTCAGCATGGTCGGCGTGCCCCCGCTGGCGGGCTTTTTCGGCAAGTTTCTTATTTTTGCCTCCGCCTGGCAGTCCGGTCTTTATACGCTGGTCGTGATCGGCGCCCTGTCCAGCATTGTAGGGGCCTATTATTACCTGCGGGTGGTGAAGGTCATGTATTTTGACGCCCCGGCCGAGGAATTCGACCGGCCCGCGTCCAGCCTGCTTTTCGTCTCGGGCGGCATGGGGCTGGCAACGGTGCTGTTCATTGCTATGCTGGGACCGTTGATGGCATTCGCCCATCAGGCTGCGGTGGCACTCGTCGGGTAAGCCCGCGCGTATGAGAGTGGGGGTGTATGAACGTTCGGGACGTGTCGTGGCGGCTTGAATGCCATGACGAACTGCCTTCCACTTCCGATTACTGCCTGCAGAAAGCCAGGGCGGGAGAGACCGCAGGGCTGGCCGTCCTGGCCAGGCGGCAGACACGGGGCCGGGGTAGCCGCGGTCGCCAGTGGCAGGATGCGGGCCAAAGCCTGGCCCTTTCCGCGCTGCTGGACGCCAACATGGCGGGAAGCGAAAGCCTTGGCGGATGGCCCTTTGCCGCCTCCATGGCTTTTTTTGAAGGGCTTGCCGCCAGTGTGCCTGCGGCCCGTGCGCGGCTTGCGATCAAATGGCCCAACGATATTCTGCTTGATGGCGCCAAGCTGGGTGGTATCCTGATTGAACGCGACGGCGCAAATGTCGTCATCGGGCTGGGGGCCAACCTGGCAGCCGCCCCCGGGCTTGCGGAAATCGGGCGCAGGACAGCATGCCTGGCCCAATGTGGCGACGTGCCGGAGGTTGAAAATGTGGCCCGCGCGGTGCTTACCCAGTTGTCCATCTGGTGTGCGATCTGGCGGGAACAGGGCTTTGCGCCGCTGCGCGCGGCCTGGCTCGATCGGGCCCACCCGATAGGAACGCCTCTTGTCGTAAAGGGCGGGAGTACTTATGAGGAAGGGCGTTTTGCGGGGCTTACGGCGGATGGTCGCCTGATGCTGGACACGGATGGCGGGATGAAGATAATCGCGACGGGTGAGATTTTGCTGGCTCAGGGGAGCGCGTAACGGTGCTGCTCGTTGTCGATGCCGGGAACACCAATGTCGTTTTTGCCGTCCATGATGGGGAAAAATGGCGTGGTGTCTGGCGCATCACCATGCAGGCCCAGCGCACCTCGGATGAATATGGCGTGTGGCTGCTGGCGTTGCTGAAAACGCAGGGCATGACCCCCGCCGCCATCGAAGGGGCGGTGATCGGGACCGTGGTGCCCGCAGCCCTGTACCACCTGCGCACGTTATGCCGGCAATGGTTCGCGGTGGAACCGCTGCTTGCATCTTCCAGGCTGGACTGGGGTTTTGCCATCAAGGTCGACAACCCGGACGAGGTCGGGGTGGACCGGCTGCTGAACGGGCTTGCCGCCCATTACGAATATGGCGGCCCGCTGACCGTGATCGATTTTGGTACGGCCACGACTTTCGATGTGGTAGATGGTGAAGGAAGTTATTGCGGCGGGGTGATCGCGCCGGGCATCAACCTTTCGGTTGAAGCGCTGCATCAGGCGGCGGCACGTCTGCCACGCATTGGCATAGGCCGCCCGGTGGGGGAATCCGCGATTGGCCGGAACACGGTTTCGGCCATGCGCTCGGGGGTATTCTGGGGGTATGTCGGTCTGATTGAGGGGATCGTCGAGAGGATCAGGCGGGAAGTGGGGCCTTCTATGAAGGTGCTTGCAACCGGTGGTCTGGCTCCGCTCTTCTCGGAAGGAACGACTGTTTTCGATCAGGTGGATTCAATGTTGACCTTGAATGGACTGCGCTTGCTGGCGGGGCGTAACCCCTTGCCAAAACTGACTGTGGAACGAGATTTTCTGACTGAAGGATAAAACGACATTATGACAGAACACAACGGCGATCTGGCCTTTCTGCCCTTGGGCGGAACAGGCGAGATTGGCATGAATCTCAACCTGTATCGCCTGGGCGATACCTGGCTTGCGATTGACTGCGGCATCGGTTTCAGCGGCAACGACACGCCTGAGGCAGAAATTCTGGTTCCCGACCCGGCCTTTATCGTCGAACGCCGCAAGAACCTGGCGGGGCTGGTCGTTACCCACGCGCATGAAGACCATATCGGTGCCATCGCGCATGTCTGGCCCATGCTGGAATGCCCGATCTATGTGACCCCCTTCGCCAATGCGGTGCTGCGGCGCAAGCTGGGCGAAGCCCGGCTGAACGATGTGCCGATCCATGTGGTCAAGCCCGGCAGCCGCTTTGACGTGGGGCCGTTCGATATCGAATTCGTGCCGGTCACGCATTCCGTGCCCGAAGCGCAGTCCCTGGTGCTGCGCACGCCTTCGGGCGTGGTGGTGCATACGGGTGACTGGAAGTTCGACCCCACGCCGCTGGTGGGCCCGCCCACCGATCTGGCCCGGCTGGAGGAAATCGGCAAGGAAGGCGTGCTCGCCCTGGTGTGTGACAGCACCAATGTGATGAAGCCCGGCTTTTCCAGTTCGGAAGCCGAAGTGCGCGTGAGCATGACGGAACTGATCGCCAGTCTGAAAGGGCGCGTGGCGGTCACTTGCTTTGCCTCCAACGTAGCCCGTGTCGAAACCATCGCCATGGCGGCGCAGGCTGCGGGCCGGACGGTCATGCTGGTGGGCCGTTCGCTGCGCAACCTCGACACGGCGGCGCGCGAATGCGGCTACCTGTCGGGCGTGCTGCCGTTCCTGAGTGAGCAGGATGTCAACGAGGTGCCAGATGATCGGCTGCTGATGATCATCACCGGTAGCCAGGGGGAGCCCCGCTCCGCCCTGTCTCGCATCTCGCTCGATATTCACCCCAATATCTCGTTGGGGGAGGGCGATACGGTCATTTATTCCAGCCGTATGATCCCCGGCAACGAACAGGCCATCATGGCGGTGCAGGACAACCTGGCCCGCCGCGGCGTGACGGTCCTGACCGATCGCGATCATCTGGTGCATGTGTCGGGCCATGCCACGGGTGGGGACGTGCAGAAAATGTACGGCCTGCTCAAGCCCCAGCATGTCGTTCCCGTGCATGGCGAATGGCGGCACCTGACGGCCCAGGCGGCTTTGGCCCAGGAAATGGGCATTACCCCCATCCTGCTTGAAGACGGCGATATTCTGCGCCTGGCACCCGGCAAGCTCGAAGTGGTGGACACAGCCCCCACCGGCCGCCTGGCGCTGGACGGCAACCGTCTCCTGCCCATGAATGGCGGCGTGCTGGCAGCCCGGCGCAAGATGCTGTTCAACGGGGTGGTGATCGGCAGCTTTGCGGTTGATGACGAAGGCTTTGTCATTGGTGAGCCTAAGCTGAGTGCCCCCGGCCTGCTCGAACCCGATGATCTGGAGAGCATTCGCGTGCGCGAGGAATTCGCCAACGCGCTCGATGTCATCCCCGACGAACTGCGCAACGATGACACCGCCTTCCGTGACGCGGCCAAGACGGCGCTGCGGCGTGCCCTGGGGCGCAAGCTGCAAAAGCGCCCGCTGGTTGACGTGCACCTGCTGCGTGTCTGAACACGACCGCAAGCCCCCACTATCAAGGAAAGCCCGGCCTGGCCGGGTTTTCTCTCACCCTGCGCTGTTCTAAACCCGCGCAGGACTTCATAACATCGGAACAGGCTTTGCCGTGCCATAAGCCGTTCCCTGCACAAGGCTGAATGCACCATGCGTCTTTCGCGCAGCTTTCTTCCCACGTTAAAGGAAAACCCCGCAGAGGCGCAGATCGTCTCGCACCGGCTCATGCTGCGCGCGGGGCTTGTTCGCCAGACGGCGTCGGGCATTTATGCCTGGCTGCCAGCCGGGTTGAAGGTGCTGCGCAATATCGGCCAGATCGTGCGTGAGGAACAGGACCGGATCGGCGCGCAGGAAGTGCTGATGCCAACCCTGCAATCCGCGGATCTGTGGCGGCGTTCGGGGCGGTATGACGCCTACGGCCCGGAAATGCTGCGCATTCAGGACCGCCACAAGCGCGAACTGCTTTACGGCCCCACCAATGAGGAAATGATTACCGACCTGTTCGGCCAGGCCGTGAAGTCCTACAAGGAACTGCCCCAGGCCCTGTATCATATCCAGTGGAAATTCCGTGACGAGGTGCGCCCGCGCTTTGGCGTGATGCGCGGGCGCGAATTCCTTATGAAGGATGCCTACAGCTTCGATGTGGATTATGCCTCCGCCGTGACCAGCTACCGGCGCATGCTGCTGGCGTATCTGCGCACGTTCCAGCGGCTTGGCGTGCAGGCGGTTCCCATGCGGGCCGATACCGGCCCCATCGGCGGTGAACTGAGCCACGAATTCCTGATCCTGGCCCCGACCGGCGAAAGCGGTGTGTATTACGATGCGGCACTGGGCGAACAGGACTGGCTGGACGAACCGGTGGACACCAACAACCCCGAAGCGCTGGAAGCGTTTTTCAACCGCGTGACCACACCCTACGCCGCCACGGACGAAATGCACGACACCGCCGCATGGGAAAACGTGCCCGCCGAGCGCAGGCGGGAAGGTCGTGGGGTGGAGGTGGGCCACATCTTCTACTTCGGGAACAAATATACCAAGGCGCTCGATGTCAGCATCACCGGGCCGGACGGTAACAAGCTCTACCCGGAAATGGGGTCCTACGGCATTGGCGTGTCGCGTCTGACCGGTGCCATCATCGAGGCCTGCCATGACGAGAACGGCATTATCTGGCCGGATTCCGTCGCCCCCTTCAAGGCCGCCATCCTGAACCTGAAAATGGGGGATACGCTGTGCGATGACGTGTGCGAACGCATTTACGCAGCCGCCCCCGAGGACTTCCTGTATGATGACCGGGCCGAGCGCGCGGGCGTGAAATTTGCCGATGCCGATCTGATGGGCCACCCCTGGCAGATCGTGGTCGGGCCGCGTGGTGCCAAGGAAGGTATTGTCGAACTCAAGCGCCGGGCCACGGGTGAGCGGCGCGAAGTCAGCGTGGATGACGCGCTGGCCCTGGTCCTGGCGGGCTAAGGGCCATGTTCGGTCCCTTCGAGCGGGCGGTGGCGGGCCGTTACCTCCGTGCGCGCCGGGGGGAACGCTTTGTCTCCATCATCGCCATTTTTTCGTTGATCGGCATTGCCCTGGGCGTTGCAACGCTGATTATCGTCATGGCGGTGATGAACGGCTTTCAGGCCGATCTGATGAGCCGCATCCTGGGCCTGAACGGTGACCTGACCATTTACGGTTCGGGGCGGACCATCTCGCAGTACGAAGCCGCGGCGCGGACGGTCCGTACCGTGCCCGGCGTGGTCAGTGCCACCCCCATGATCGAAGGCCAGGTGCTGCTCAGTGCCGGGGCGTACAGTTCCGGCGGGGTGGTGCATGGTGTCACCCCCCAGGGGCTGCGTGACCTCAAGGCCGTCAGTTCCTCCATTATCGCCGGCTCGCTCGATGCGTTCGGCAGTGACGATTCCATTGTGGTGGGTGTCACGCTGGCCGAACGGGCGGGGCTGTCCGTGGGGTCCGGGCTGACCCTTGTCTCGCCCGATGGGGCGGCCACCGCCTTCGGCACCGTGCCGCGTGTGCGCACCTATCATGTGGCGGCCATTTTCGATGCTGGCGTGAACGATTACAATTCCTCCGTGGTGTTCCTGCCCATGCATGCGGCTCAGGTCTATTTCCAGATGCCCGGACAGGTGACGCAGCTTCTGGTCATGACGACGGATGCCGAGCATGTGCGCCCGATCTCCATGGCGATCGACAAGGCGCTGGGGAACCCCGGCCTGCGGGTGCTGGACTGGACAAATGCCAATAACGCCCTGTTCGGCGCGGTTCAGGTGGAACAGAATGTCATGTTCCTGATCCTGACCCTGATCATCCTGGTGGCGGCGTTCAATGTCATTTCCTCTCTGATCATGATGGTCAAGGACAAGACGGCCGACATTGCCGTGCTGCGCACCATCGGGGCCAGCCGGGGTGCGATCATGCGCATTTTCCTGATGTGCGGGGCTTTTGTCGGGGTGGCGGGCACCGTGTCTGGCACGGTGCTGGGTGTGGTGTTCTGCCTGAATATCGAGCGGATTCGCCAGCTTCTGCAAAGGCTGACCGGCACCAACCTGTTCAACCCCGAAGTATATTACCTCGAACACCTGCCGGCCCGGCTGGTCTGGGGGCAGGTGGTGGAGGTCATTGCCATGGCGCTGGTGCTGTCCCTTCTGGCAACGCTGTACCCATCATGGCGGGCGGCGAAAACGGACCCGGTGGAGGCTCTGCGCCATGAATAACCCGACCGTGCTGGCGCTGGAAGGCGTGCAGAAAGCCTATCGCAGCGGGGATGACGGCGTGCTGCCCGTGCTGTGCGGGGCCGATTTCGAACTCCGGGCGGGGGAAATCGTGGCCCTTGTCGCCCCGTCGGGCACCGGCAAGTCCACCCTGCTGCATCTGGCGGGCCTGCTAGACACGCCCGATGCGGGCGATATCGTCATTGCGGGCAAGTCCACCAAGGGCATGGCCGAGGCCGGTCGTACCGTTTTGCGGCGCGACCGGATCGGCTTTGTCTACCAGTTCCACCATCTGCTGGGCGAATTCACCGCGCGCGAAAACGTCATGCTGCCGCAGATGATCGCCGGCGTGCCCAAGGCGCGCGCGCGGGCCGAGGCCGAACGCCTGCTGGACATGTTCGGACTGGCCCACAGGCTGGATCATTTGCCGGGCAAGCTTTCAGGCGGGGAACAGCAGCGCGTGGCCATTGCCCGTGCCCTGGCGAACAACCCGGCCCTGCTGCTGGCGGACGAACCCACCGGCAACCTGGATGTCCACACGGCGGATGCGGTCTTTGCCGAACTGCTGACAGCCGTGCGGCAAAAGGGGCTGGCGGCACTGGTCGCGACCCATAACGAGGAACTTCTGCCCCGTATGGACCGGGTCGTGACCCTGCGCGAAGGCAAGATCGTCCCGCGCTAGGCACGCTAAAGAGTGCTGGCGGGCAGAGGCCTAGTCGGCTTGCAGCACCTGCTCGACCGCGTGCCTGACCCGCCATGCGGTGGGGGGTGTCAGGCTGCTGAACCATGTGGCGGGCATGCCCTGCCGGTTCGTCAGGTATTTAAAGAAATTCCACCGCGGCCGGGCCAGAATGCCCAACTGGCTGTCCAGCCACTTGAACAGCGGAATGGCTTCACCTCCCTTGACGTGGCAGCGTGCGGCCATGGGAAAGGTCACGCCGTAATTGCGCTGGCAGAAGGTGGCGATTTCGTGGGCTGAACCGGGTTCCTGGTGGCCGAAATCGTCGCTGGGAATCCCCACGATGACCAGCCCAGCCTTGTTGAACTGGGTCCAGAGCGCTTGCAGCCCTTCATATTGCGGGGTGAAACCGCAAAGGGATGCGGTATTGACCAGCAGGATGGGCTTGCCCCGATAGGTGCCAAGGTCGATGCTGCCGCCTTCAAGTCCGGGAAGAGTAAAATTATATACACAGGTCAAGGTGCTGCCCTTTTGCTGGTTTTGTGGCAGGAGAGAGATCTGTGTAGCTCAATGACGCATGATGGGCGAGTGGAAAGGGACCAAGGGAATGATCGCTGGCGCGGCAGGGTGGAAGCCTGGTGCCCTGTTTCGGGTTCTTGTTTCAGGCTTCCACCGCAACTCTGCGCGGGGAGATCGGTTCGTTTATTGTTGTTCATTATATTGAACTCGATCCCGTATGTGGAATATGAAGAGATGAGCTTCCTCTGTCAATAGGAAAATACGAAAACGCATGCCCAGTCCCCCGGATACGGTGCCAGCCCTGCGGCGCGCCGTTCGCATTCTCGATCTCGTCAAGGCGGCAAGCCGCCCACCGCTGGCGGCCGATGTCGCCCGCCAGCTCGATCTGCCGCGCAGCACGGCCCACGGGCTGCTGGCGGTCATGGTCGAGCTTGGCCTGTTGGAAAAAACGTCGTCCCAGGGGTATCGGTTGGGTACACGTTTGCTTGACTGGGCGGGTGACGTGACCGAAAAGCGCGATCTGGTGGCGGAGTTCTACCATGTGCTCGATAACCGCCCGGACCTGGATACGTTCACCCTGACCCTGACCATGCTCGAAGGGATGCAGGTGGTTTACCTGGCCTGTCGCAACAGCGCGACGGTGCTGGGCGCATCCTTTCGGGTGGGCATGCGCCTGCCTGCCATATTTACGGCCACAGGCAATGCCATGCTGGCGGGCATGGATGACGAGACATTCGAGGACTGGCTGGCCCAGCATCCGGTTGCGACCTGGCCCAAGCCCCCCACGCCGCATGGCATACGCTCGGTCACGACACTGGTGCGCGAAATTGCCGAAATACAGGATCGGGGCTACGCGGTGGATGACGAACAGGTGCTTGACGGGCTCTGGTGTTTCGGTTCAGCCATCAGGGACCATTCCGGCCAGGCCGTGGCAGGGGTGGGGATCAGCCTGCCGCAGACGGAACTGACCCAGTATGACGTCAAGGAACTGGGGGCCAGGGCCGTTGATCTGGCACGCGCGGTTTCCTTCAGGCTTGGCTATCGCGGCCTATAGTGTCACGGGGCACATGACAGGGCACATCATGAACAGATTACGCGCTTTCCTGTTTTCGCGGGGGTCGCGCCCGGGCGTGGTCCGTTACGGGGTATTCCGCCGGGCCTTCCCGGCCCGGCTGGGCAAAGGCGGGCTGTTGGCGGGCCTGCTTGCGGCCTGCGTCATGCAGCCTGCCGCAGGTGCCGGTGCGACCGAAACCCTGCCGCAGAACGTCGCACGCTATCATATCTATGCCCATGGGCTGGAACTGATGGCGCTGGATACGGCGTATCGCCTGGGGGCCGATCAGTACAGCGTATCCGCCGCCGCCAGGACAGGCGGGCTGGTGGGCCTGTTCGTCAAGAGTTCCCTGCGGATGTCCGGCATGGGCACCTTCACGCCCGACGGTACGGTCACGCCCCAGTTCTACAAGAGCGATGGCCGCTCCCATCATCAGGACTGGCTCCTGAACATGGGGTACCCCAAGGGCATGGCCGAGGTGACGGAGGAAAACCCCACCGAGGCCGATCGTGAGCCCGTAACCCTTCAGGACAAGGTGGGGGCGGTGGACATGCTGGCCACCTTCATGGGGGTGCTGCACCAGGTCCAGGCCGCGCATCGCTGCACGGACACACCCAGAAAGATTTTCGATGGCCTGCGCCTGAGCACGCTGAGCATGAGTGACGCGGGCATACAGCGCCTGCCCGAAGGCACGATGCGTGACTGGGGTGCCGACGGGCTGCGGTGCAATTTCGTCTTGCAGCAGGTGCAGGGGTTCAAGGTTTCAGCCCGCCCCAGCAAGCTGCGCCAGCCCCAGCCCGGCCAGGTCTGGTTCGAGGACGTGCCGCAGGTGGGGCTGGTCGTGGTGCGGCTGGAACTGGAACACCCCAAGCTGGGGCATATCGTCATCCAGCTTGAAGACCCGCCCAGGCTGGTGCCCTGAAAGCAATCTTGCCAGTGACCTCATGATGAATACGGGCGGGGAACTTTCCCCACCCGTATTCGGCGCCTGTTTGGCGGGGCCGCCTATTCCACCGTGACGGATTTGGCCAGGTTACGGGGCTGGTCCACATCCGTGCCTTTGAGCACTGCCACCTCATAGGCCAGGATCTGGACCGGGATGGTTTGCAGGATCGGGGCCACGAAGTCATGCACGCTGGGCAGCACCACCATATGCTCGGCAATGGCACCCACGCGTTCCGCCCCGCGTGTGTCCGTAAAGACCAGCAGCCTGCCGCCGCGTGCCTTTGCTTCCTGCAGGTTGGACAGGGTCTTGTCGAACAGCGGGGTGGAAGGGGCGGTGGCGACAATGGGCACGCTGCGGTCGATCAACGAGATCGGGCCGTGCTTCATCTCCCCCGCCGCATAGGCTTCGGCGTGGATGTAGGAAATTTCCTTGAGCTTGAGCGCGCCTTCCATCGCCACGGGGAACAGGCTGCCCCGGCCCAGATACAGCACGTCGCGCGCTTCGGCCACGACACGGGCCATGGTGCGTATGGCATCCCCCTGCTTGAACACATCGGCCGCGCGGCTGGGCAGGTCCAGCAGCGCACCCACCAGTTCTTCTTCACGCAGGCTGTCCAGCTTGCCGCGTGCACGCGCCGTGGCAATGCTCAGGCAGGCCAGAACGGTCAACTGCGCGGTAAAGGCCTTGGTGGAGGCGACTGAAATTTCAGGCCCGGCCACGGTGCCCAGCACGGTGTCGCTTTCGCGCGCCATGGTGCTGTGTTCGACATTCAGGACAGAGAGAATATGAATGGCCTTTTCGCGCAGGCCCCGCAGGGCGGCCAGCGTATCCGCCGTTTCCCCCGACTGGGAGATCAGCAGGCCGAGCGAGCCTGGGGTCAGCGGCGGGTCGCGGTAGCGCATTTCGCTGGCCACATCGATATCGACCGGCAGGCGGGCAAGCTCTTCCAGCCAGTAGCGCCCGACCATGCCCGCGTAAAAGGCGGACCCGCAGGCGGTTATGACCGCGCGTGGCACACTGGCCAGGTTAAACGGCAGGTCGGGCAGGCTGACCCTGCGGGTTGCCGGGTCCACCATGCGTTGCAGGGTCTGCCCGATCACCAGCGGGTGTTCGTGCAGTTCCTTTTCCATATAGTGGCGGTACCCATCCTTGCCGATGGCCCCTGCCGTCAGGGCGGTGACCTGGACCTGGCGTTCGACGGGCGTGCCATCGAAGGTCATGAAGTCGGCGCGCTGCGGGGTCAGGATCACGCAATCCCCGTTTTCCATATAGGCGATGCGGCGGGTGAGGGGGGCCAGGGCCAGCGAGTCCGAACCCAGGAACATTTCCTCATCGCCAAAGCCCACGGCCAGGGGGGCATTATGGCATGCGCCGATCATCAGCCCTTCATGCCCTGCAAAGATCATGGCGACCGCATACGCCCCTTCCAGGCGGCGCAGGGTGCGCAGGGCGGCCTCTTTCGGGGTAAGGCCCTGTTGCAGGTGATAGTCGACAAGCTGGGCTATGGTTTCACTGTCGGTTTCGGTTTCGAAGACCTGCCCCGCCCCTTCCAGCTCGCGGCGCAGGGTTTCGAAGTTTTCGATAATACCGTTATGGACAATGGCGACGCGGCTTGTGCCGTGCGGATGGGCATTGCCCGTGGTGGGCGCGCCGTGCGTGGCCCAGCGCGTATGGCCAATGCCCGTGGTGCCAGGCAGCGGGTCCTGGGCCAGCAGGTCTGCCAGGTTGTCCAGCTTGCCGGCGGCGCGGCGGCGTTCCACCTGGCCATCGACCAGTGTGGCGATCCCCGCCGAGTCGTAACCACGATATTCGAGCCGGCGCAGGCCCTCGAATATGATAGGGGTTGCGTGTCGCAGTCCAACTGCGCCGCAAATTCCGCACATCAGCCGTTTTCCTTTTCTGCCTTGCGGGCGTCCATGAAGCGTTTGCCAAGCTCGGGCTTGTTGACCTGACGCGCCCGGCCCAGTGCCAGGGCCTCGGGCGGGACATCGGATGTAACGACGCTGCCCGCACCCACCAGCGCGTGGTCCCCGATGCTGACGGGCGCCACCAGCACCGAGTCAGACCCCACGAACACGTTGTTCCCGATTGTGGTGGTGTGCTTGAACACGCCATCATAATTGCATGTAATGGTGCCCGCGCCGATATTGGTATGCGCCCCGATCCGTGCATTGCCCAGATAGGTCAGGTGGTTGACCTTGGTGCCTTCGCCCAGCGTCGCACTCTTGACCTCGACAAAATTGCCGATGCGCGCACCCGAGCCTATGCTGGTTTCAGGCCGCAGGCGCGCATAGGGGCCGATGACGGCACCTGCATGCACCTCGCACCCTTCCAGGTGGCTGAAGGCGCGGATCACCACGTTTTCATGCACCGTGACACCGGGGCCGAACACCACGTTGGGTTCGACCAGCACGTCGGGGGCGAGCGCGGTATCCGCACTGAAAAAGACCGTCTGCGGGGCAACCAGCGTCACCCCGTTTTCCATGGCCTTGTGGCGCAGGCGTTCTTGCAGGCAGTGTTCGGCCTGGGCCAGTTCGGCGCGGGAATTCACGCCGCGCAGTTCATCCTCGGCCGCTTCGACCGCGCGCACCCGGGCCCCGTCGTCCACCGCCAGGCCGACCACATCCGTCAGGTAGAATTCGCCCTTGGCGTTGTCGTTCCCCACGCGGTGCAGCCATTTGCGAAAATCCGCAGCTCCCGCGCACAGCACCCCGGCATTGCACAGATCCGTCGCCCGCTCGTCCGGCGTGGCGTCCGCCCATTCGACAATGCGGGTCACGTCTTCGCCCTGGGTCATGACCCGGCCATAACGGGCAGGGTCCGCCGGGCGCATGGCCAGCAGCGCCAGCCCCACACCGGGCTTGCGGCGTTCGGCCAGCAGGGCGGCCAGGGTCTGGGCCGAAATCAGCGGGTTATCGGCATACAGCACGGCCACGTCGCCTTCACCGAACCAGTGTTCGGCCTGCAAGGCGGCATGGGCGGTGCCCAGGCGTTCATGCTGGACCACCACGGGGAAGGGGGCGGCCAGTTTGGCAACGTCGTCCATATCGGGGCCGACGACAATCACCAGCCGGTCGAATACCTCCGCCGCGCTGGCGATCAGGTGCGCCAGCATGGGCTGGCCCGCCAGGGTCTGCATGGCCTTGGGGCGCGAGGATTTCATGCGGGTGCCCAGCCCTGCGGCCAGAAGAACCGCCGTAGCCGGACGCGAAGAGGGAAGAGACGTCATGTCAGATGCGGTAAGCCAAGCACAGGCACGTGTCAAACGTCTCGCCGGGGTGGGGCAGACATGCCATATCCTGAAGCTTCCGATCTTTTTGATGAAGGCTGACCGAGTATGACGACCCGCAGGCTCGCGGTTTTTGACATGGATGGCACCTTGCTGGATTCCCTGCCCGATCTGGCGGAATGCAGCCGGGACCTGCTGGCGTCCTACGCACTTCCCCCCATCTCGGATGCAGAGGTCAGGGGCATGATCGGTGAAGGCGTGCAGGTGCTTGTCACCCGTGCCCTGGCCCTGGCGGCACGCAAACAGGCCGCCCTGACCGGTGGCCCTGTGACGACCCTGCCCGAATCGGCACAGGCGGCGGAGCGTTTCATGGCATTTTATACGCCCCGCGCGGCCCGCCTGTCCCGGCTCTTTCCCGGCACGGAAGACGCCCTGCATGCGCTGCAAGCCCAGGGCTGGAGCCTGGCGATCTGCACCAACAAGCCCGAACGGGCGGCGCGCGGCATATTGGATACGCTGGGTGTGGCGGCGCTGTTTGCGGCCGTTGGCGGGGGCGACAGCTTTGCCGCACGCAAGCCCGACCCGCGCCACCTGCTGGGCACCATCGTGCAGGCGGGCGGGCAGGTGCAGCGTAGCGTCATGATCGGGGACATGCCCCCGGACTGGCTGGCGGCCGAAGGGGCGGGGTGCGACTTCGTATTCGCGGCCTGGGGTTATGGGGTGACCCCGCCACCGGGGCATTCCGGGCATTCGGCCCCGCTGGCGCGGAGCATGGCGCAGGTGCCCGTAACGCTTGAGACGGTATTGCCCCCGGACAGGATACGCACAGGCTAGGTCCGTCCCCGGAGCACCTCCATTGTCACCCTACGCCCGCAAGGCCGCATTCGGGCTTGCGCTGATGCAGGGCCATATGGGGCGGAGGGCAGTTGCTTATTGCGGCCGGGCCGGTTTTTTTTTGGCAATGGCCCGCCAGACTGCAAGCCCGGACAGGGCCAGCCCCACGGCTGATGAGATCAGCATGCTCCACGCAGCCCCTTTTATGCCAATGCGCGGCATCAGCAGCCCAAGGGCTGCAAACAGGATAAACGTGCGGACAAGGCGCACTTTCAGCGCCTGCCCGGCATGGCCGGTTGCCAGAAGGGCGGGCTCGAAGCTCACGCCGATCAGGTCCAGCGATGCGGCAATGCCCAGGGCCACAAGGAGCGGGAACGCCGCCAGGTAATCATGGCCTGCGACAAGGTGCAGCACAGGGCGGCCGAATGCCGCGAGTGCCAGTGCCAGTGCCAGGGTGGCCCCAAGGGCCAGCCCCGTGGATTTGCGCAGCAGCATGCGGATACTGTCCAGCGCCTGGCTGGCATGGGCGCGCGCAAGTTCAGGCAGAACCGCACGGGAAAACATTTCCGACACGCGCACAAGGGCCTGGCTGAGCTGATACGCCAGCCGATAATGCCCGGCATCGGCCGCCCCCGTGGCAAGGCCCACCACGATCACCACCATGTTGTTGCAGCCCGTGCCGATGATCGAATTCAGGTTGGTCAGCCACGCAAAGCGCCAGATGCCCGGGTTTTCGACCGGCGCGCGCCACCCTTGGCGAAGCTGTGCCACGGGCAGGGCACCCGGCATGACCTTGGCCACGCAAACCCAGTACGCAATCGCGGTGATGATATCTGCAATCGCCCAGGCTAGCAGAAAGCCCGTTACGGTGCGGTCCCACAGGACCGCGGCCAGTGCGCCTATGAAACGCGCGACGGGGGTTACCGCGTCGGCCATGGCCCCCACGCCAAAACGGTCGTGAAGGCGCAGTAGCCCCACGGCCGTGGAGCGCACGGAAAGCAGCATGACGAAACAGAACGCCAGGGCCGCATGCGACAGCCCTTCGGGCCAGCCAAGCAGCGGCCCCAGAAGCGCTACGCCACCCCAGGCGATAAAACAGCCCGCAACGGCGCTGCCGACATCCAGCCCGATGCAGAACCCGGCCAGCCGTGCGAGCGCTCCCGTATCGCGCGTGGCAATATGATTGACCCCGTAGCGGATGACGATCTGCCAGGTCTGGAAGCTGACGACAGCGGCAATGGCCTGGGCGGTGCCGAAGACAAGGGTGAATTGCCCGAAGCCCTGGCTCTTCAATGTCCGGACCGCCAGCCCCAGATAAATCAGGCTCAGCACCGCGCCAACACCCTTGCCCGCCAGAAGCCAGGCAAGATTGGCAAGTGTCCGGCTGAGTAATCCGTCCTCACGTGCCACGGTTGTCACCAAGACTTGCTCACCAGACACAATAAAATTATACGGTGACCCACGATGAATGTTGCATTTCTATACATTGCTGAATCTTACCAGTGCTACCATTCGGCCGCAATCGCTTTGGAATTGGCGAAATGCGATACAATAAATGTAACAAGTTTTTACAACGACCCCGAAACGCCGCATCATCTTGAACGCGTCCGCGCGGCCTTTGGTGCGCCGGAAATGGACTATCGCGCCATGCGTCGCTCGTGGCCCACGGCCGCCATGCAGTCGCTGCGTATTCTGGGCATGTTCAAGGACATGGTCCTGCGTGATAACGCCCGGGAACTGAACCGCTACGATGCGATCGTAACGGTGGAGGATACGGTGGCCTCTGCCCGGCGGCTGGGTATTACGCATCCGCGCCTGATCTACCTGCCGCATGGATGTGGCGACCGCGCGCGCGGCTTTACGGATGAGGTGAGGGCTTTCGATCATGTCCTGCTGCCCGGTGAGAAATCAGCGCAGCGGATGCTCGATGCCGGGCTGATACGGGCTGACAATCATTCGGTCATTGGCGCGGTCAAGCTGGAAACCTGTGCAATGCTGCCACGTGCGGGGCAGCCGCTTTTCGCGCAAAAGCGGCCTGTGGTGCTCTATAATGCACACAAGGCGCGTGGCCTGTCTTCATGGCCGCGATTTATCGAACCCATGCTCGAACAGTTTTCCGCGCAGGATCGGTTCAATCTGGTTGTCGCTCCCCATACAAAAATGTTCCGCCGGCGGGCGCAATCGGTCCGGGACCGCTGGAATGCGCGCAGTAATGCCACAATCCTGATCGATACGGGTTCGGATGCCTGCGTTGACATGACCTATACGATGGCTGCCGATATTTATGTCGGCGATGTCAGCAGCCAGGTTTACGAATTCCTTGTAACGCCCAGGCCCTGCGTGTTCCTGAATGCCCATAACATCGACTGGCGCGACAATCCCGATTTCGCCCATTGGCATCTGGGCGATGTGATCGACGATCCGCGCGATCTCCCCGCCGCCATCGCGGCCGCACCTGAACGCCACGCCCTGTATCGCGCCCGCCAGGAAGACATGGCCGCCCGTTCGCTGGGGGATCGCACGCCGGGGGCCGCGCGGCGGGGTGCGGACGCCATCCGGAATTTCCTATGTCCATGAAAATCGGTTTCCTGTTCAACCACGATATGCTGCACCAGATCGCGCATACGGCGCCGATCGCGGCGGAACTGGCGGCCGACGGGGTCGATGTGTCCGTTCTGTGCTCCAGCGCTGAGCAGGAACAGCGCGTGCGGGCCTTTATTCCGCCTGACATGCCTGTCCGGTTCGTGCGCCTGACCACATCCGGCTTGGCCAATATCGCCAACAGCCTGACCGGCGGCGTCATTCCATTCCGGCGGCTGGGCATTTTGCGCCAGAACCTGGAAATATTTGCCGGGTTTGACGCGCTGGTCGTGCCCGAAACCACATCCACGCTGCTTAAAAGCCGCTATGGATTGAAAAACCTGAAGCTGATCTACCTGCCGCATGGCGCGGGGGACAGGTCCATCGGTTTTCGCGGTGTAACGCGCCTGTTCGATTTTGTCCTGTTATCGGGCAACAAGGTGCGCGACAGAATGCTGCGCAGCGGGCTGATCACACCCGATAATTATGCCGTTGTCGGCTACCCCAAATTCGATACGGTCGATCTCGATCACGTGCCGCGCATTTTCGACAATGACCGGCCCACAGTCCTGTACAACCCGCATTTCGACCCCCTGTTATCATCCTGGGGGACTATGGGCGAACAGGTGCTCGATTACTTCGCGCAGCAGGACCGGTTCAATCTGATTTTCGCGCCGCATGTCATGCTGTTCCAGCGTCGCCTGCATGCCTCGCTCGAACATCGGCGTATCCGGTTGCGCAGGAAGATCCCGCAGCGTTTTTTCAGCCTGCCGCATATGCGCATCGATACGGGCAGTTCGCTGTCGACCGACATGTCCTATACGCGGGCGGCCGATATCTATCTGGGCGATGTGAGCAGCCAGGTTTATGAATGGATATATCGGCCAAGACCCTGCATTTTTCTGAATTCGCACCACGCGGCCTGGCGCGGCAACCCGAATTACGCCCATTGGCTTCTGGGCGATGTGATAGACAGCGTTGCCGAACTGCCGGCAGCACTGGATCGCGCCATGGCCGATCCCGCGCGCTTTGCCCATCTTCAGGAACAGGCATGCAGGGAGACATTCGGCGTGAGCGACGGCACGCCATCGTCCCGCCGGGCGGCCGATGCGATTCTGCGTTTCATGCAACGATCACCGGTGCCGGCTCCCGCACCAGCGTACAAGGATATGAGGGCGAAAGCCCATCTGTCGTTCTGAGACTGAGCGCGTCCGGCAGTGTTTATGCCGTGCCAGGGCCGCGCAGGCATATTGTAACAATTCCCCCAATTCTGTTCCGGGCAGCATCGAAGGTGAATAAATTTTTTTTTCAATGAAAGTCTGAAAAACGGAGATAATGTCAAAGGATCAGTCGCCTTGAATGGGGGCGAGCGTTATGGTGCGCAGATACAAGCCCTGACGCCTTGCCTCCGTTGTCCTGACGCTATTAACCGGGCCCGCTCCTTTCTCCTGATTACGTGAATTTTAGAAGAAGACGTCGAGATTTAAGTGGAGATGGTGCTGTGATCGGGAAAGCGACGAATTTTTGCCAATCGCGTCTGGCGAATAGTCTTTCTGCCGGTCTTCTTTTGGTTTTTTGTCTTGTCTCCCGGCTCCAGTCCCTCGGTAATCCGTTGATCGACCTGGATGAGGGCTATTACCTGTTTGTCGGCGGGCAGATCCTCCATGGGGCGATCCCCTTCGTCGATATCTGGGACCGGAAGCCTGCTGGTCTCTTTTTACTTTATGCTTTTTTCCATTTATTCGGTCCCTACAGGTTGCTGGCGTACCAGATTGGCGCGGTGATCAGCGTGTGGCTGACCAGCCTGCTTGTCATGAAGATGGCACGGCACATCGCCCCCGCCCTGGGGGCATTGGTGGCTGCGCTGCTCTATATCGGCTGCATGAACCTGGCTGGCGGGGAAGGTGGACAGTCCCCCGTATTTTATAATCTCCTGGTTGCCTGGGCGATGTCTCTTATCATCGACATGATAAATGCTGATAATAAGAGTATAAAAGATATGAAAAGAGCAGCCTGCAAGGTTATGGTGCTCTTTGGTCTCTCTCTTCAGATCAAATATACAGTCGTTTTTGAAGGGGTGTTTGCGGGTGCATTCCTGTTATGGCTGTTCTACCGCAAAACAGGCTCTTTGCGTGATGTCGCCCTTCAAGCCTTGCTCTGGGTCGTTCTCGCAGTTTTGCCCACCGCAATCGTCGCCCTGGCTTATGGCCTGGCCGGATATGGGCAGGAATGGTGGTTTGCGAATGTGATCTCCATTTTCTACCGGGGACAAAGCCAGCCGGGCAGCGCCAGGCATCAGGCCATCAAGATGCTGGTGCTGGCATTGCCGTTCCTGCTGAGCATCCTTTTCAGAAAAATGGCCTGCCCGGCCATGACCGTGCAGCAGAAGGACTGCGGACGGTTCGTCAATCTCTGGGCCCTGTCGGCACTTTTGGGCGTTGCGGTCTTCGGAACCCGATATATCCATTACGCGCTGCCCGTCTTTACGCCCCTGAGCGTTGCCGTGGCGCCTTTATGGAATAAAAAATGGGGCCAGGTCTGGCTGGTGGTCCTTTTGGCCTATGTGACCGTCAAGGGGCAGCTCACGGTCATCAAACATAAGCACGACCACGGTAACAAAGCGCTTTTCGACAATGTCGTGTCTGTTCTCTCGCATCCCGCCGGCTGCGTTTTTGTTTATAATGCTTCTCCCGTTTTCTACGATTTTTCAGATTTTTGTAACATGACGACACATCCGTTTCCTGCGCATCTTTATGCCCTGGGCGAACAGAAGGCGACGGGCATCAATCCGTTGACCGAAATCCAGCGTATACTGCAAAAAAAGCCGATATATATTGTCTTGAAAGACGCCATGATACCGGGTGAAAATATACAAGCCCGAGATATACTTAATAATAGGCTGCAAACAGAGTATCACCTTGTCTATACGGCCCCCGTGGGCAAGTCGTCCATTTCTGTTTACGGGCTCAATGGAGCGGCCCCCCATTCTTCATTGATGCCCCAGCTGCCCCAGTAATGCTGCAAGCCCCTGCGCGGATATTCATGGAAAAAAAAGGGGGACTTTCGGGTTGCATGCGCCGATCGAAATCGTTGTTCCCGGTAGGGAGGGGGCAGGGGCCTGACACGCCAGGGGTGCACTATACGCTGATCGGGGCGTGCTGTATGGACGCGGATGAACGCTCATCCATTCTGCTGTCGGGCTTTGTCGCCGCTGATTACGGGCATGTCTGGGCCTCCGTCATGGACTGAAGATTGCAGGGCCACGTGGCCCGGTTCCGGGTGGCGCTGACCCCCGATAGGAAAGGACAGAGGGTGCGCTGCTGTTTGCTGATTCACAACATTGTCGCGCGTGCGGGAACGGAGCGTTCCGTGTGCCGGGTGCTCAGCGGCCTTGCCGAACGGGGCCATGGTGCCGATTTCGAGGTGCTGGAAGTCGTACGCGGGGGCGAGCCCGCATTCCATCTGGACGGGCGGATCGGGCGGGCAGCACTGTTCGACCGGCCGGTATCGCTGGCGCTGTCAGGGTGGCGGCTCATGCTGCGGCTGCGTCGGCATGTGCGGCGCGGCGGGTTCGATACGGTGGTGGTGATCGGCTCCAGCCTGGCGCTGTTCGCGGTTCCGGCCTTGCGGGGGCTGGGCGTTCGCGTGGTCTTTTGGGAACATTTCAATTTCACGGCGGATCTGGGCAAGCGCAAGCGGCGGTGGGGACGCCAGATTGTCGCCCGCCAGGCCAGCGATATCGTGACATTGACAGAGCGCGATATCGGCTTGTGGCGCGCTGGTGCTACCGTGCGTGCGCGCATGACCTGCATTCCCAATATCGCGCCTCCGCCTGCCTCCGCCCCGCGTGTGGACATGACCGCGCGCACCGTTCTGGCGGTGGGGCGGCTGGTGCCGCAAAAGGGGTTTGACCTCCTGCTGGCGGCATGGGCGCGTGTATGTGCCGACCCCCGGGCCGACGGATGGCGCTTGCGGATCGTGGGGAACGGCCCCGAGCAGGCCGCGCTGATGCGCCAGATAGAAACCACGGGGCTGAGCGCGCGCGTGAGCGCGGAGCCCGCACGCAGCGATATTGCCAGTTGTTTCGACGCAGCCGGCCTGTATTGCTGTTCCTCACGGTTCGAAGGGCTGCCCATGGTGTTGCAGGAGGCAATTTCGGCCGGATTACCCTGCGTGGCCTTTGCCTGCCTGACCGGGCCGGAAGAACTGATTGCCGATGGCGTATCCGGTACATTGGTGCCCCCCGGCGACATTCAGGGACTGGCCGAAGCGCTTATCGACCTGATGGCCGATCCGGCCCGCAGGCAGGCCTATTCGCGTGCCGCGTTGCAGAAGGCCGCACAGTTCGGGCCCGACCGGATACTGCCGCAGTGGGAGAGCCTGTTTTACGGAGCCCCTCTCCGCCGATAGCGACCAGCAGGCCAGTCTTCAGGGAACGGCCTGCCTGCCGGGCTTCAAAAAGGGGCGAAAGTGACCGAGAAGGCAGGCCTAGCTGTGCCCCGAACGGACGGGCGGCAAACCTGCGGCCAGGCGTTCGGCCAGGACCATGTCGGCCGGTTTGTCCACGTCCACCGCCGCGCGCCCGTCCGACAGGGGGACCAGTTCGGCCTGTGCCCCTGTCAGGGTGTGAATGCGCGCATACAGGGCCTTGCGCGTTAGCCGGCCTGTCAGGGCGCGCAGCAGGATGAGCGGGCCCAGGGTCCAGGCAATACGCAGGGGGTGCTTGCGGTTCTTTTCCACCTCCCGCCACAGGGTGGCCACCTGTGCGGAAATGGCGGTTTTGAACAAAAACATGTTGCAGCCCGAGAACGCCATGTCAGCCAGGCGGATATAGGTCCGCTGGGTATTGGGAACATCGCGCCGCACGGTTTCTTCCGTGGCGACTGCGGCGGCCATGTCGCTGCCGGGTTGGATACGGGCCAGAAATTCCTCCACCCAGCCGGCTTGCAGCAGCGCATTGTCCGCGGTCGTTACCAGCAGGGGCGTGCCGTACTGCCCCAGGGCCGCCAGAACGCTTGCACTGGGTCCTTCGGGGCTGGATGGCAGCATGGCCACATCGGGCGGCAGAACGGGGGCCAGGCCGTCGGGTGTGTTGGTGCAGACAACAATCCGACCAATGGCCGGCGTGGCACGCAGGGCCGCGATCACCCGTGCTATCATGGGAACGCCGCCCACGGGAAACAGTGCCTTATGGGCAACACCGCTGGCCACGGCTACCGGATCTGGCTTGCCCGGCCTGCTTCCAGCCAGGATCAGGGCTGTTACCGGCCGTGTGGCGGCATTCATGCGGCGTGTTTGCCTTCCGGGCGGGCGCCATCGGGCCGGTCACGCGGGGGGGAACCTGTCTGCTGCATGACCCAGGGATAGCGCGCGGCCTGCTGGATGTCATAGCCCAGGTTGAACACGGTGGGGCTGCGTCGCCGGGCCTTGGCATCCACGTAGTAGGAGCCGAAAAGACGGTCGACCACAAAGCTGGTAATGCCGAAATTGCCGTCTTCATCATGGAAATGGTGCAAGACGTGCCGCGCCTTCATGCGCTGGATCCAGGCTGAACGGGGCTTGTAGTTCAGGTGCTGGATGCAGTGAAAGAACTCGTAGATACAGGTGATGGTAATGCCGGTGCCTATGGCGGCTGCGGCAGCACCCACGCCGCCGATCAGGTAGCCGATCGGCCCGGTGATCAGGATAATGGTGGGCAGCGTGGTCACGGGTGCGCCGAACAGCACGTCAAGTAGATGCGGGTCCTGATGGTGGTCGAAATGGATGCGTTTCCATAGGCTGGCGGTCCAGGGGTTTTTGTACAGCAAATGTCCGTGCAGCACGTAGCGGTGCAGCAGGTACCACGCCAGCGGGTAGACCACGACCACGGCACAGGCCGCCAGCAAGGTTGCACCCCACCCCGCGAAATACAGGCAGGTCATCGCAAGGCAGCCGAGAATGAGCGCGAAATACAAAAGGATGGTCGGGTAGGTCAGATAGGCGACCCAAAGCTGCCGAAGGTTCATTTTACCCAGGTCAAAACTGCGGCCAGTCTTGAGCGACGGGTTGTTTAACGTGCCACTCATCGTGTTTCGCTCCTAATGAGTATGCTCAGCGCACCCAGCGTGAAGATTACCAGCCCCGGAACTGTCGCAAGCGCGGGTGGCAAAAGTTCGGCATTGCCCATGGCGCGCAATAATCCCTGAACGATAATGAACAGCAGCCCGGCACCCAGGCACCAGACGGGCAGCCAGCTGCGTGTGCCTGTCCGGGGAGGGATATAGATCACGGGCAAGGCAAGCAAGAGCAATACCAGCAGGGACAGCGGGCGCAGGAAGCGTTCAAGCAGGCCGGCCTGCAAGTAAGCCGGTGTGGAATCCGAAGGCAGGCGCCCGCGCAGCATGCCCAGGACAGTGGTGGTGGAAAGGGGCGGGGTGTCTGCCGCAAGGCGGATGAAATCGGCCGGTCGCAGCCCGGTCGGCCAGGGGCTGTCCGCCAGTGGGGCGGGGCGTTCGACCTTGGAGTCATGGACATTGACACTGGTGACATCGTGCAGGGTCCAGCCCTGCGCCCCCGTGTAGGTGGCCCGCTGGGCGTGCAGGGCCTGGGTCAGCAACCCGTCCGGCCCGCGTGTATAAATATCTATGCGTGTGAGCATATTGCCGCCATCCGACACGTAGCCCACCCGCAGGACTCGGCCATTATCGCGAAACCAGAAGGCGCGCCCCTGATCGGGCTGGGGATCGGTCCTGTTCCACCACGCCGCCAGGGCCTGTTCGGACCGGGGTGTGAACTGGTCATCCATGACAACACCTGCCAGGCCGATGACCAGTGTTGCGGGAATAAGGCGCACATACAGCCCGATCGTGGACAGGCCACAGGCCCGCAGAATGGCGATCTCGCTGCTCAGGGTAAGCTGCGTGAGCATGACCAGCGCGCCGATCAGCACGCTCAGGGGGAGGGAGCCCGTCAGCAGGAACGGCAGGCGCATGCCCGCATAGGACAGAATGCCCCGCACGCCCAGATGGCGTTGCAATATGGGCGTGGTCTGTTCCAGCAGGGCCAGAATTTCCAGAAGCCCTACCAGCACCACGCAGCAGAACATGACGCGCATGAACAACGTGCCCGACAGATAGCGCAGGAGCACATGCCGCGACATGAAGGGCAGCCTGTCGCCGGGCGCGGTGTCGGGGCGTGGGGGGGGCAGGGTTTCCATCAGGCGGGTCTGGGCAGGTGGCGGCGCAGGCGCGCGCGGATAAGGGAGAACATACCCGACTGATAGAGCAGCAGGGTGGCGCAGATGAGGATGAAAATGACCGCAGGCCCCCAGATTGCCAGCAGCGACGCCTTGCGGGTGGCGACAAGGCTATGGCCGAACTGAAGGATATGATCGAACCCCACCATGATCAGAAATGCCAGGGGCAGGCCGATATTGCCGCGCTGGCGTTTGCGCGCGATCGCAAGGGCCGCGGCCAGCATGGGAATGAAGGGCACGGTCAGGCTGCGGGCCAGGCGGAAATGCACTTCCGAGCGCATATGCGGGCGTGAAATGGCCGGATTATGCGCCACCAGCCGCGAAACAAGCTCGGGCGAGGTCAGTTCGCGCTCGTCATCCCCGCGCTGGCGGAAGGGAGAAACTTCGGACGCATGGGTCAGGAAACGGGTGGAATGCTCGAACGTGGTGATCGAAGGGGCATCCTGCGGGCGGTCGGTGACGATGGTTCCGTGTTCGAGATCGATCTGCACCGTGCTGCCATCCGGTGCCAGGCGGATATGCCCGCGCCGGGCGGTGATGTCGCGTTCGTAATGGTCTGTCATGTCGCGGATAAAGACATGGTGCAGTTCCGAACCACCCTGTGTGACCTCTTCCGCCGTGATTGTCAGGTCGGCAGAGGGGCTGCCGAACATGCGGGACTGCAGGCGCGGGGTCCAGCCGGCATGGCTTGCGAAATAGAATGCGGCGCGAAATTCGTAACGCGCATGGGGTTGCACGAACCCGTAGAGAAAGAACGAGGCAACCCCCAGGGCGGCCCCAAGCTGCATATAGGGCCGGATGATCCGCAGCAGGGAAATGCCCACACTGTTGATCGCATCGATTTCCTCATTCTGGCTCATGCGCCGGATGACGGAAAAGACCGACACGCACAGCGCGGCAGGGATGGCAAGGCCCAGGTAATGGGGCAGCAGGGTCGCGACCAGTTCCAGAAAGACGCCCAGGTGGCTGTTGCCGACAGCCAGCAGGTTGAGCAGCACCAGCAGGCGTTCGAGCAGCAACGCGATCATGACCACCGACAGGGCGATAACGAATGGCGGCAGCAACTGCGTCAGCATGTATTTGTCGAGGGTGCCGGGAGCAAGCGCCTTGCTGAACCGGTGCAAAAAAGGCTCTTTCGGCATGAACGGCCTTATAGCGCGCTTGGCGGCAAAAAGCGATCCGCGGTAAAGGCATGGTACTCTGCACAGTCGGTCATGCTTCCGCCCGGTGTCAGGGCGCGTCGCTGCACGGTTATCGCCCACCTGTCGGGTTGCGGGGTGATGGTAATCAGGTTCCAGCCGGCGGCCGTGGCGGGGGTATCGGGCGTGTGCGAGGCCGAGGTCGTGCCCAGGACGGGAATGGCCGAACCCGCAAGCCGGGTGAAGGTCGCGCGGTGCGAATGCCCGTGCAGCACCAGCTCCGCTCCGTTCTGGCGCAGAACGGCCTGGAAGGCTTCAAGATCGGTCAGGCCTTTTCGGGTGCTGACAAGCCCCGCCACCGGCGGATGGTGCAGGAGCACGACGCGACATAGCCCGGCCGCCCTGCTCTGGCTCAGGCACTGTGCCAGTTGCGCAAGCTGTGCCTCCCCCGCGCTGCCGGTCGCCAGAAAAGGCAGGGACGGCCGCGCGGTGTTGACGCCGATCAAGGCCACGCCATCCTGTTCCAACACGGAAAGGGCGGGGTAAAGCTTGCTGCGGTGTAGCCAGGGCTCCCACATCGCGCGCTTGGCGGCACTGTTTTCGCGCAGCAGGGCTTCATGGTTGCCGGGAACCAGCAGTGTGGGGGGCAGATCCTGCCGGTCCAGCCACTGCCGGGCCTGGCGGAATTCCGCCAGCAGGCCCAGATTGGTCAGATCCCCCGTCAGGGCCACCAGATCCGGCCGCGCGCGTGCTATATCGCGCATGACCGCTTCCAGCGGGGCCCAGCGATGCAGCTTGCGCCGTCTCACGCTCCACGAAAGCAGGCTCAGGATCCGTTTGAAACCCAGTTCCCGCCAGCCGGGCAGTTCGGCCAAAGGCAGATGGGGGTCGGAAAAATGCGCAATCCGAACACAGGGCAACGACAAGGCCAGCTCCCATCACGATTGCCGTGAGGGTACGGCATGTGACAACGATATAAAGTGCCAGTATACCACCATGACCAGGGCAGGGCAAAAGCCCCTGACCGTTTGATCGTGTGAGCAAGAGATACCGAGTGCCGGACCATTTCGCCCTTATCTACAACCCGCGCAGCCGGCGGAATCTCAAGATCGACCGGCAGTATCAGGAGGTGGTGCGGGCCATGCCTTCAGGCATGTGCCATGCCCCCCGATCGCATGCCGAACTGCGCCGGGTCATCGAAAACCTGGCCCGTGTCCCGCCTGCCTGTATCGTGGTGGATGGGGGGGACGGCACGGTCGGCAGCGTGCTGAGCGCGCTCCATGCCTCGTCCTGGCCGCATGAATACTGGCCCTCCCTGGCTGTCCTGCCTTCGGGCAATACCAACCTGATCGCAGCGGATGTGGGGTTCGGTATGCGGGGGCCAGAGGCATTGCGTCTGGTGCGGGACCGGCTGGCCAGCGGGCAGGCGGGGGCGAAACTATGCCGCCGCAGGCCGCTTGTGGTCTCCCGCATGGGGCATGAGGGCGAGGATATTCTGGGGTTTTTCGGGGGCTTGGGCGCTTTTGCACGCGGCATAGAGATCGCGCACAAGCCCGGCGTTCTGGAACACTGGTCGCATGACATGGCTGTTCTGGTCACGCTGCTGATAAGCTTTGCCCAGCTCATATCCCCCGCCCAGCGCCGGAGCTGGCTTGCAGGGGTAACGGCAGGGATCACAGCCGACGGTCATGCCATGCCCGGTGCCGAGCATTTTCTGCTGCTGTGCACAAGCCTGCAACGGCTCCCCTACGGTGCCTGGCCGTTCTGGAACGCGGCGGGGGAGGCCGACAGGGGACTGAGCTATCTTGACGTGGCGGCCATGCCCAAGCGCCTGTTCCCTGCGGCGTGGAACCTGCTGCGCGGACATGTGCCGCAGTGGCTGAAGCAGTCCGGCAGCTATGCCAGCGGCCGTGCGGACAGGCTGGTGCTGCAAACCAGGCAGGCTTTCGTACTGGATGGAGAAGTGCTGTCCCCCGGCACCGATGGCCGTATCACGATCGCGGCCGGCCCGATGGTCTCCTTCCTCCAGGCATGACGTATGTATCGCCCGATAGCCAAGGCATGACCACGGCCCAGGCCCGGACCCTGCTTGCCGCCCTGACGGCGCGCGAACTCAGTGCCACCTTGCCAGCCGGCGTGTCCGACTTTGTCGGTCAGATCATGGGGGCTGCGCGTCCGTTGGGGGTGCTGTTCTACGGTTCAGGGCTGCGTGGCGGCATTGACGATGACACGCTGCTCGATTTCTATGTCATCGTCGAACGTCAGTCGGACTGGCCACGCACCCCACTGGCCCGGCTGGGCAATGCCGTGCTGCCCCCCAATGTGGAATATCACGAACAGATCGTAGGTGGGCGTCGGATGCGCGCAAAGGTGGCCATCCTCTCGCTCAGGCAATTCCGTGCGCTGACCGGGTTTGCGACACTCGATACGACGATATGGGCCCGTTTTTCCCAGCCTTCTCGGCTGGTCTGGGCGCGCGATGCTGCTGCTGCCCGCGCTCTCCAGTGCTGCGTCATGCGCGCCCTTGTCACGGCAGCCCGCTGGGCGGCCCTGCTGGGGCCGCAAACCGCGCCGCGCCGCGCCTTCTGGGATGCGCTCTACCGTCGGACCTATGGTGCCGAACTGCGTGTGGAAAGTGGAAAGCGGCCGACAAGCCTGGTCGATGCCTGTCCGGACTGGTACGAACAGGCGCTTGAGCCCTGCTGGGTTCTTGCGGGTCTACACCCCAGTGTGGACGGGAACGCCATCAGCCCCGGCCTGTCCGCCAGCCAGAAGCAGCGGGCCGCAAGCCAGTGGGGGCTGCGGGCCCGGTTCGGCAGGCCGCTGAATATCATGCGCCTGATCAAGGCCGCGTATACTTTTACAGGTGCTGCGCGCTACGTCGCATGGAAACTGCGCCGCCATAGCGGGATCGAAATTCCCATAACGCCGTTTGCCGAAAAGCACCCGCTGCTTGCAGCACCGCCAGTGTTCTGGTCGCTCTGGCGGCGCGGGGCTTTTACGCGGCGTTAGGACGCCACAAGTGGTGCGGGTGCCGCAGTTGCCCCTGTTTCCTGCGCGGCCTGCCTGAATATCTCGATCGCGTCGTCAATCTGCTGGGGCGTATGCGTGGCCATGACCGAGCAGCGCAGCAGCGGACGGGAATCCGGTGTGGCGGGGGGCAGGCTGAGATTGACGTAAACCCCAAGTTCCAGCAGCCGGTTCCACATGGGAATGGCCTGTTCCACCGTTTCCAGCGTTACGGCGATAACGGGGCTGACCTGCTTGCTGGCATTCAGCCCGATCCGCACAAAACCCGCATGCAACCTGGCGGCGTTTTCCATCAGCCGCAGGCGCAGTTCCGGGCGTTCCTGCATTTCTTCCAGAGCCGCAGCAGTCGCTGCGATAATTTCTGGCGGAAGTGACGCGGTGAACATATACGGCCGACAGTTCAGACGGACCAGTTCGAGTTCGGGATGGTCGGACACGCAATAGCCACCGACAGTGCCAAGGCTTTTGGAGAACGTGCCCACGACAAAATCCACGTCGGCCTCGACACCGTCCGCCTCGGCCGCGCCGCGCCCGTGCTCGCCCAGCACGCCGAATGAATGCGCTTCGTCCACCAGAAGATACGCACCGGTCTCTTTCTTGACGGCGGCAAATTCCTTCACGGGCGCTACATTGCCGGTCATGGAGTAAATCCCCTCGACCACGACAAGCTTGGCGCTATCGGGGGCATCCAGACGTTTGATGCGCTTGTAAAGGTCGTCCGGGTCATTATGGCGGAAACGGATAACCTGTGCGCTGCTCAACCGGCTGCCGTCATAGATGCTGGCATGGCTGTCCGCATCCAGCAGCAGGTAGTCGTCCTTGCCCGCCAGGGCCGAGATCATGCCCAGATTGGCCTGGTACCCCGTTGAGAACACCATGGCGTCCCGCCGGTGGAAGAACGCCGCAATCTTGTGTTCCAGGCGGCGATGAAGGGATTGCGTGCCGTTGGCGATGCGCGAACCCGTGGTGCCCACGCCACAAGCACCTGCTGCGTCCTGTGCCGCCTTGATGGCGCGTTCGGACTGGCTCAGCCCCAGATAGTTGTTGGTGCCGAACAACAGGGTGTGCCGACCTTCGATAATGCCCACCGTCGAGGAGACGGGCTTTTCGATAACGACGGCAAAGGGGTTACGTCCGCCAGCGGCAACCACAGCGCCCAACGCGCTTGCGATGCCCTGATATTTGGCAAACAGTGACGTCATGCCCCGCTTACCCTTTGTTCTTCAGGTCGACAATGCAGGCAGCCAGATCGTTGATCGAACGAATATCGGCCAGTTTGTCGAGGGGAACGGAGACATCGAGGCTGTCTTCCACTTCCATGACAAAGTTCATTACCGCCAGGGAATCAAAAGCAAGGTCTTCCATGATCTTGCAGTTGCCGTCGATGTCGCGTGGCACCTTCGGGTTGGCAAGCAGCTTCTGGATGATCAGCGCGGAAACGCTTTCAACGGTTTCGCTCATGTCAGATCCTTCAATCCTATAAGGCTCACAACCGAGCTTCAGCCCGTTGTGGCGCGTTATGAGAGAAAAAAGCCGGTTTGACCAGTCTTTCTCTCATAGGCGCGTGTAAATGGGCAGGTTGCTCAGGCGACCTGGGTCTGCTGCGCGAAAGCGCCGCTCAGGTACATGTTACGGGCTTTGGCGCGTGTCAACTTGCCCGACGATGTCTGGGGCAGGGCATGAGGGGGCACCAGCACCACAGACACGTCAACCCCATGCAGGCGGCGGAACAGGCTGGCGGCGTCGGAACACAGCGCCGCACGCACCGACGGGTCGGATGTGCGGCACTGGATCAGGGCCACGATTTCCTCATGGTCGCCTTTTTCCAGCGAGAAAACTGCCACGTCGCGACTGCGCAGCGTGGGAATATGCGTCTCGGCCGACCATTCCAGGTCCTGCGGCCAGATGTTGCGGCCATTGATGATAATCAAATCCTTGGCACGACCCGTCACCACAATCTGCCCGTCGAGCATATAGCCCAGGTCGCCGGTATTCAGCCACAAATCGCTGTCCAGCACCTTGTTCGTCTCGTCTTCCATGCGGAAGTAGCCGCTCATCAGGCTGGGGCCGCGCACATAGATCGTGCCGATCTGGCGATCGCCCAGAACACGTCCGGCGGCGTTGCGCACTTCCAGTTCATGGCCGGGCAGAACCTTGCCGCATACGACGAACGTGCGGCTGGGCGTGTCCGGTGTGGCAGGTGCGCGCGCGATGGCGTTGCTTTCCAGGTAGGGCAGGTCGACCGTGTCGGTCTGAATGCCGCTGTCCAGGGGCACGAAGCTGATGGCCAGCGTAGCTTCGGCCATGCCATAGCTTGCGACGAAGGCCTTGGGGTCAAAACCCACAGGGGCGTAGCGGTCGGCAAATTCCTGCAAGATATGCGCGCGGATCATGTCGCCGCCAATACCGGCCACACGCCAGCAGGACAGGTCCAGATCCGCCGATGCCGGGCGCCGGGCGCACAGTTCATACCCGAAGGACGGGCTGTAGGCGATTGTCCCGCGGTTACGGCTGATCAGGTCGAGCCACACATGCGGGCGCCGCGCGAATTCTCGCGTGGGCAGCAGGTCCACGGTCAACTGGCATGTCAGAGGGGTCAGGAAGAACCCCACCAGCCCCATGTCGTGATAGAGCGGCAGCCAGGAAACGCACCGGTCCCCGGTCTCGCGCACCTGCAATCCGTCGCGTGCGATGGCGGATACATTGGCCATGCCCGAACGATGGCTGACACAGACCCCCATGGGAAAGCGCGTGCTCCCCGATGAGAACTGAAGGTAGGACAACGCGTCCGGCTTGACCACGGGCAGGGAGATGTCAGGCACCGGGCGGGCCATCAGGTCGGCAGGGGAGCCGGCGAACACCAGGCCCAGCCCGGCGACAATCTCATCGGTCCAGCCTTCAATAATATTGGGAATGACCACAGCACTGGAGAGCGAGCTTTTGATCATGCCACGCAACGTGGCCAGATAGGCGTCCTTGCCGCCAAAGGCTACGGGCAGGGGCAGGGGGGCCGCGATAAGGCCCGCATACTGGCAGCCAAAGAAGATGCGCGCGAAGTCGCCATCGCTTTCGGCAATAATGGCCACGCGGTCACCGGGCTGCAGGCCCATGCCAAGCAGGCGCAGCCCCGTCTCGACCGCCTGGTCGCGCAATGTCCGGTAGGGCAGGGCTTCAAGCAGCGTGCCCTTGCCGGAATAGATGTTGATACCGGCCTCACCTTGCGCTGCGTAATCGAGCGCTTCGCAGAAGGTCGCAAAATTTCCGTAACGGCGCGGCTGCCCGGATGCGGTCGAAACCGGCTGAAGCGTCTCTTCCAGGGTGGGTGCAGGGGCAGAGTTCATTATGTTCATCAACTGGCCATTCGAAGAAAATCAACAATCGCGTCAGCGCCCAGTGGCGCGGTAGGTTCGCCCCCCGTCAGGCCGAACGTGTCGCGTATATAGTCTTTTTGGGGATTTATGAAAGCGTCATGCGTCGGCAAGGCCCGCCCGATGTCTCCGTCCCGCATGTCGGCCAGGCTGCATGGGGGGCGCAATGCCCGCACATCTCGGGCCTCATCGCTATCCCCGTTAATGCGCAGAGCGTACCCCGGCAGACCGTTGCCCGACCGGGTTGCGAACGCCGCTTTTGCAGGAATTCCGATGCCACGGCTTTTGGGGGAAGCAGTCCCTCGAACCCAAAGATTTCGCGGCCTCAGGCGGCCATTTCCGGGAATACCTAAATTCCAGCCACTCGGGACGATGCCAACCGTCCTGGCATCACTATCCTGTCGTGGTTGGACCCGGCGTGGCGTGTGAAGTCCCCCATGCCGCAGGGAAAGCGAAAGCCGGGCGAGCGGGACGACCTCGTGAAACGTCGAGAAATAATTTTTGTTAAGGAAAGAGTGCGGTAAGCGGGGAAAAATAGTCCCCTCGAAGACGGTGACCCGATACTGCGGAAGAGAAGACGGTTGCGGAAAGCTGCAATGCCCCCTCGATTCCGGAGAGTGAAAATCCAGTAAACGCACATAGTCCCCATGCGTTCGTTCCGCAGGGGCCAACCGCACTGTCACGCTTGGATATGAGCACGCCATCTTCATGGCAACTGGCAGGGAATGCAGGGTTTGATGCGATTGAGCGATGGATGGGAAGAGAATGCGCATTGGCAGAATGACATCCTTTCTATCGCGTCTTGGCGCCATGAGTGATCAAACTATGTTCCATAAGCCGGAAAGAGGATCGCCTTCCTCTCTCAGCCTGCTCCTGAGTAAAAATCGTATTCCGCCAAATCAAGTCAAGCCTTCCACCCAGGGGGGAGGGGGCCACCATCCGCCTCCTGCGTGAGCGAACGGATGCTCCAGACCTGCGTGGGCAAAAAAATTGAGCATCAGTGTTTTTCGT
>NZ_JAFVMH010000005.1 GCF_017377735.1 Acetobacter garciniae | reverse complement strand
CCCCATGACCCTGCCAGACAGGTTCATCGACCATAATTCGCAGCCCGCGCAATATGACGAGGCAGGCCTCAACGCCCCCCATATCGTCGCTACCGCACTTAACGCGCTGGGCGTGAACCTGACGGAACAGACGGCCTGATCCATGGCCCGCCGCCGCGCAGACCAGTTGCTTGTCGACCGGGGGCTGGTTGAAAGCCGCAGCAAGGCACAGGCCCTGATCATGGCAGGGCTCGTGTTTTCGGGCGAGAAACGCATAGCCAAGGCGGGCGACCAGATAGCCGAAGATACCCCGCTGGACGTGCGCGGGCAGGACCACCCGTGGGTTTCCCGCGGGGGGTGCAAGCTTGCTCATGCACTGGAGCATTTCGACCTCTCCCCCGAGGGGCGTATTGGCCTTGATGTCGGGGCATCGACCGGCGGCTTTACCGATGTACTGCTGACGCATGGCGCGCGCGCGGTCTATGCGGTGGATGTGGGGCATGGCCAACTGGCCTGGAAGCTCCGCTCCGACCCACGCGTGAGCGTGCTGGAAAAATGCAACGCCCGCTATCTCGATACAGCCCTTATTGCGCAGGCCCCCGAAGCAATCGTGTGCGATGCAAGCTTTATCGGCCTGAGAACCGTCCTGCCTGCGGCGCTGAGCCTGGCAGCACCGGGGGCATGGGCTGTAGCGCTGATCAAACCGCAATTCGAAGCCGGACGTGATCAGATCGGGGCCAAAGGCGTGGTGCGCGATCCCGCGGTGCATGACGCCGTGTGCGCAACCATCCACGCATGGTGGTCCGCCCTGCCCGGCTGGCAGGTTCTGGGGGTCGAGCCCAGCCCGATCACCGGCCCCGAAGGCAACCGGGAATTCCTGATTGCAGCGCGGCACGACTGAAAAGGCTCTGCACGTAGTGCGTGGACCGGTTTGAACGGTTCAGCTTGAGCAGCCTGTTGCCGGGCTGACAGCCGCCGCTATCCTTCATCCCTGACCTTCCATGCAGTTTTTCGTGCATGGAACTGGCACCAGCCTTTGCGCGCGCGTGACTGCTAAGCAGACTTAAATAATATTTTCAAGTCGTATCCCGCTTTTCGCATGGCAGTTTTGCTCATTTTTTGCCACACTTTTGCGAGAGTATAGAGCTTGGACAAAAAGCAATAACCCGAGGGATCGACCATATCATGAGTAAGCTCGCCGCTGTGCTTGGCGCCGGTTTTCTTGCCAGCGCCCTTCACGTCGCACATGCAGCACCTGTTTCCCACCCGTCTTCCAGCCGCCCCGCCGTATCGGCGCCGGAAGTGGATGGCAGCCTGCTGAGCGACTACGAACAGGACGGCCTTGTCCTGAAGGATGACGCGCAGGCTGGCACGCTGAGCATTCAGGCGGACCCCGCAGCTTTGCACGTGCATGACGCATCGCAGAGCAACCCCTACCGGATGACCCTGACAGATGTCCTGTCAGCGGCGGCGACCTATGCTTACCTGTATTTTGGCCAGCATCCCGAACGCAACACCCTGTCCGTTACCGCCACGATCCAGCCGGACGGACTTAATCCCGTCAGTGCTACCGGTGCACCGGACCCGGCTGCCGAACCCGCCATGACATTGGAAATCGCCCGCCCGGGCTTTCCCATCTCCGCCGATACCAAGCCTGATGCGTATTCCGCCCAGACCATCGGCATGATCCTGGACAATATCGACCTGTCCAAGGTCACCATGGCCCCGTGGCTGCGCACAGCACTCAAAAAGCAGGATGCCCCCTCCACCCCCTGAAAATACGGGCGGTATTTGCGCCATAAAAGCGCGGACAACGGCAGAGGCGTGTATCAGCCTCCCCTTTTTCTTGTTATAGAGGCCCCCTTCTTCCCCTTACACGTTGTCTGTCATGCCGCCTGTTGTGTCGCCCTCTTCCGTTCCGTCCTCCAGCGCAGACGCCATCATGGCGCTGAATGCCGAGGAGCGGGCACGTATCCTGGCCAAGGCTGCCTTGTTCAGCCCGCCCACCGGTGTCATGGCGGACGGGCGGCGCGACCTGGTGGGCCTGTCGCGTGAGGAACTGACGGACCTGCTGGTCGAGATCGGCGAAAAGCCTTTCCGCACCAAACAGCTCTGGCACTGGATCTACCATCAGGGCGTTACCGATTTCGAGCGCATGAGCAGCATTGCCCGGCCGCTCCAGCAAAAGCTGGCCGAACGCTTTGTCATCAGCCGTCCGGAAGCGGCGACCGTCCAGACATCCAGCGACGAGACACGCAAGTTTCTCTTCCGCTTTCGTGACGGGCAGGAAGCCGAAACCGTCTATATTCCCGACCGGCGGGAAGATCGCGGTGCTGTGTGTATTTCTTCGCAGGTGGGCTGCACGCTGTCCTGCACCTTCTGCCACACCGGCACGCAAAAGCTCGTGCGCAATCTGGCCGCGTCTGAAATTGTCGGCCAGTTCATGGCCGCGCGCGATTCCTATGGGGAATGGCCCAGCCCCAAGGGCGAGACGCCGCGCCTGCTTTCCACCATCGTCCTGATGGGCATGGGCGAGCCGCTTTACAACTACGAGAACATCGCCAAGGCCATGAAGATCATCATGGATGGGGAGGGAATCGGGCTTTCTCGCCGCCGGATCACGCTGTCCACTTCAGGCGTGGTTCCGCTCATGGACCGGTGCGGAGATGAGCTTGGGATCAACCTTGCGGTGTCGCTCCATGCCGTGCGCAACGACCTGCGCGATGAGATCGTGCCGCTGAACCGCAAATACCCGATCGAGGAGGTCCTTGCCGCCTGCCGCCGTTACCCCGCAGCCAGCAACGCACGCCGGATCACGTTCGAATACATCATGCTGCGCGGCATCAACGATAGCGAGGCCGATGCCCGTGAACTGGTGCGCCTGATTGCCGGCATACCCGCCAAGGTGAACCTTATTCCCTTCAACCCCTGGCCGGGCAGCGCCTATCGCCCCTCCACGCGCGAACAGCAGGCGCGTTTTGCCGACATCATCATGAATGCAGGCTTTGCTTCCCCCATCCGCGCACCGCGCGGGCGGGATATCCTGGCCGCATGCGGGCAGCTCAAGACAGCCAGCGAACGCGCGCGCGCCAGCGAAAACCAGGGCTGAGCCGGATTTTTCAGCCAATCCACCAGTCCCGACGCCAAAGCGCTCTGGTTCCCGGCTCCTTGCAATGTTAGGAGAGAGGCCAGCAGTCTTCAAGTTTGACCAGGAGATCTTCCATATGGGCGCGACTTCCGCCAAAAAAGACGTCAAGAAAGTTGTCCTTGCCTATTCCGGCGGGCTCGATACGTCCGTTATCCTACGCTGGCTCCAGAAAACCTATGGCTGCGAGGTCGTTACCTTTACCGCCGATCTGGGCCAGGGCGAGGAACTGGGTCCGGCCCGCAAGAAGGCGGAGCTTTTCGGCGTCAAGGAAATCTTTGTCGAAGATCTGCGTGAGACATTCGTGAAGGACTTCGTCTTTCCCATGTTCCGCGCCAACACCCTGTATGAAGGCCAGTACCTGCTGGGCACCTCCATCGCCCGCCCGCTGATCGCCCAGCGCCAGATCGAAATTGCCGAAGCCGTCGGGGCCGACGCCGTTGCCCATGGCGCAACCGGCAAGGGCAATGACCAGGTGCGTTTCGAACTGGCCTATTACGCCCTCAAGCCCGACATCACGGTCATTGCCCCCTGGCGGGAATGGGACCTGACATCGCGCACGCGCCTGCTTTCCTTTGCCGAGGAAAACCAGATCCCCATCGCACGGGACAAGCGGGGTGAAGCGCCTTTCTCGGTCGATGCGAACCTCCTGCACTCTTCCTCTGAAGGCAAAATGCTCGAAGATCCGGCCGTCCCGCCGGAGGAAATCGTGTTCCAGCGCACCATCGCGCCGGAAATGGCGCCCGACAAGGCCACCGAAATCACCATCGATTTCGTCAGTGGCGATCCGGTCGCCATCAATGGCGAAGCGCTGTCCCCCGCAACCTTGCTGACCCGCCTGAACGAGCTGGGCAAGGCCAATGGCATCGGCCGCCTGGACCTGGTGGAAAACCGCTTTGTCGGCATGAAGTCGCGCGGGATTTATGAAACCCCCGGCGGCACCATCCTTCTGGCGGCGCATCGCAGCATCGAATCCATCACGTTGGACCGCGAAGCCATGCACCTCAAGGACAGCCTGATGCCGCGTTACGCGTCCATCATCTATAACGGCCTGTGGTTCTCGCCCGAGCGGCGGATGCTCCAGGCCCTGATCGATGCATCGCAGCATTCGGTCAGCGGCCGTGTCCGGCTCAAGCTTTACAAGGGCAATGTCATCTGCGTCGGTCGCGAAAGCCCCAATAGCCTGTACGATACCCGCGTGGTCACGTTCGAGGACGACGAAGGCGCGTATAACCAGGAAGATGCACAGGGCTTTATCAAGCTGAACGCCCTGCGCCTGCGACTGGGCGCGCAGATCGGCCGTCGCGGCGGCACGCTGTAACACGCCCCGTGTTTGTTACATCCTGAGGCAAAAGGAGCCAAAAAGACCATGGTCCGTCGTTTTTCGCTTATCTCCCGCGCATTTGTGGCCAGCCTGACGCTTTCATTGATGGCGTGCGGCGGTCACAAGGAAGAGGCAGAAGCCGAGCTTACGCCCGCACAGGAAATGGAAAAGCTGCGTTCGCAGCCGGGTGTTACGGTTCTCAAGGACGGCCTGGCCTACAAGGTTCTGGAATCCGGCCCCAAGGATGGCGAACAGCCACGGCGGGGCGACGGGATGATGATCATTTACGAAGGCCGCCTGCCCGACGGCTCGATTTTCGATGCCTCCGACCAGCATGGCAATGGCGCCTACATGCAAATGCCCCTGGACGGCCTTGTCAAAGGCTGGATGGAAGCGCTGCCCCTGATGCATGTGGGCGATACCTGGATGCTCTATGTCCCGCCGGAACTGGGCTATGGGCACAAGACCATGGGCATTATCCCCGTCGACAGCCCGCTGATTTTCCGCATCCAGCTTCTGGGGGTCGAGCACGCGCATGAGGGCTGACGCCCCGCACACGGCCTTCCCCTTCTGGCGGAATGCCGGATATGCGCTGGCTGTTTTCAGCGTGCTGGTTCTGGGTGGCTGCTCACGCAAAAGCCCCAAGACCCTGTACGGAAGCAATTGCGGTATCTGTCATCATGGCGGGGACGGCATGCCGGGGGAAGTGCCCCCGCTTGTCGGCCGCCTGGACCGCATTGCGTCCACCGCCGAAGGCCGACATTACCTGGCCGATGTGCTCATGAACGGTGTCAGCGGGCCGATTACGGCCAACGGCATGCGCTTCAATGCGGAAATGCCACCCTTCCGCTACCTGCCGGATGAGGATGTCGCCGCTATCCTGACCTGGCTTTCCCAGCGCGGCCAGACGACACCCGCGCCCGAGATCACGGCAGCGGACATTGCGCAGGCACGCGCCGTTCGACAGTCGGCGGGCAAGATCGCCACCGAGCGCGAAAACCTGGACCGCCTTCACCCTATTCCCTGACTTTCGAGATCATCATGCAACGTATTTTCTCTGGCATTCAGCCCTCGGGCGTTCCGCAACTGGGTAATTACCTTGGGGCCATCCGCAACTGGGTCAATCTTCAGTCCGGTCATGAATGCATTTTCTGCCTGGTGGACATGCACGCCATCACCGTCTGGCAGGAACCGGAGGAACTGCGTCGCCATACGCTGACCCAGGCGGCCATTCTGCTGGCTTCGGGTATCGATGCGTCGCGTCATATTCTCTTCAACCAGTCCGCGGTGTCGGCCCACGCCCGCCTGGCCTGGATTTTCAACTGCGTTACCCGTCTGGGCTGGCTCAACCGCATGACGCAGTTCAAGGACAAGGCCGGCAAGGACCGCGAAAACCATTCATCCGGCCTGTATGTCTACCCCAACCTGATGGCAGCGGATATCCTGGCCTACAAGGCCACCAGGGTGCCCGTGGGCGAAGACCAGAAGCAGCATCTGGAACTGACGAACGACGTCGCCCAGAAGTTCAACCACGATTACGGGGTGGAATTCTTCCCCGCTGTGGAGGCATTGATCCCGCCGGCTGCCGCCCGGGTCATGAGCCTGCGTGATGGCACCAAGAAAATGTCCAAATCCGATCCGTCCGCCCAGAGCCGCATTGAACTGACGGACGACGCCGACACGATCGCTCAGAAAATCCGCCGCGCCAAGACCGATGCCGATGTCCTGCCCGATGATCCGGCCGGGCTCGAATCCCGTCCCGAAGCCAGGAACCTTGTCGCGATCTATGCAGCGCTTGCGGATATGAGCATCCAGCAGGTGCTCGACACCCATAAGGGCCAGGGTTTCGGCCCCTTCAAGAACGCGCTGACAGAAGTGGTGGTGAACGCCATAGCCCCGATCGGGCAGGAAACGTCGCGCCTGCTCAAGGATGAGACCCATCTTCTGCACACCTTGCGCCATGGCGCACAACGCGCACAGGCCATAGCCGAACCGATTGTGTCCGAGGCCGAAAAGCTGGTGGGTTTTCTGCGATAGAACGCCCGGTTCAGGACCGCGATCTTACCAAAGGCAGGGCTTATCCCCTGCCTTTTTTATTGTCTGTGCGGCGCATTGGTCAGGACCCTTCCAACGATCGACCCGGTGTTTTTACCGACATCGCGTGGGTGGGACGGTCTTTTTAAATTTAATGAACGTCCCCTCTTGCCAAGCGGATAGGCGCGGGGTATTAGCATCTCCACCAACCGGGTGCGTAGCTCAGCGGTAGAGCATCGCCTTCACACGGCGGGGGTCACAGGTTCAATCCCTGTCGCACCCACCATGGTTTTCCTTGGTTCTCCAAGGATTTCATGGTCCTCCGGTTGCCTTTCTCCCCTGATTATTCCTGATTGGTTTTTGCAAGTATCCTTGCTTTGCAAGACGGCGTTCGATGCATAATCCGTGCACCGCTTGCGGCGCAAATGCCCGGCCCCTCCCCTCAGGCCCGCCCCACCTCTATGCGCAAGGCAGCCCCTTGACCGAGGCACAGAGCGTGCCGGGAGACCGCTACGCGCGTGATGCTGAATTGAGGGACAAACCTGCCAGTCAGCTTGGACCTTGCGCGACACGGGGCTGATTTTATCCTGCGCGGACTATGCGCTTTTCGGCAACGGGCGGGCGCGTAGAACCAGCGCCAAGCCGGCCAGGACAACGCAGCACCCGATCATTTCGCGGCCCGACATTTTCTCGCCCAGCGCCAGCCACGCCATGATACCCGCCAGGACGGGCGTTACCATGCCTACGGCCTGGTGCACGAACGGGCTGACCTTTACGGAGGCCCTGGTATTCAGGCTTGTCGGCAGATAGGTGGAGACAAAAGCCAGCAGGACTGCCGCAATCATGTTCTGGTACGTCAACATTGAGGCGTGATAGGCAAACACCATATGCGGCGTGGTCAGGATAAACCCGTAGACAAATGTTGCGGTGTTTATGAGCGTCCCCTCAATGGCATGCCCCTTTACGCCTTTTTCCCATATCAGGATGGAAAACACGCCCCGCACACAGGCCGCGGAAAGGGCCAGGACCAGCCCGATGAGAAAAGGCATTCCCATGCCCGCATGATGCGCATCGCCTCTCCAGAGAAAAAGCGTGATACCGATCCCGATCAGGCAGAAACTGGCAATTTCATTGAGATGGATCGTTTTATATTTGCAGACATTAAAGAGAATTGGCACCGCCGGCGACAGGGACACCAGCAATGTCGCTATCGCAATCGGAATATACATAAACGATACTGTCGCGCAGATATAATATCCCGACATCAGGAGAGAGGGAAAAATAACGATATCCCGCCTGACGGATGCGAGGAATTTTTTAAGATAAAAGACCGAGAACACCGAGCATAAGAAAAATCGCAGCCAGACGATATCGATCCCGGCAATGCCATGAATACCCCGGATGAAAATGCCCGTCGTGGCCCAGAACAGGGCGCATTCGAAACTCATGATAACGTAGCGCATTGACTTCATCGGGCATTCTTTCGGCAACGCAATTGTTGCATACCTGTAACAAAAGAGCGGATCAGGCACCAGCCCACGGATTTTGGGACAACCTCATGCACGCCGCATGTCCGCCACCGCGTGAAAGCGTGCCGCAACAATCGGTGGCGCTAAATTTTCATGGGGACCGGGCGTATTTGAACGCGCGGATTGCGTGGGTGGGGGTAAAATTCGTCGTCAGGCCCGCGCGCATCTGCTCAGCCGCAGCCCGTTCGCGCGGCGACAGGCCCTTATCCACAGATTCTGCGGATGCCTTGGTGGATAACGCTGTGGATGGAATATGAAATCAGGGAGCAGGAAAACACCGGACAAAGGTGGTAAGCCCCCTGCCCGGTGGAACGCCCTGTACTATGCTCCCGGCCGACGCTGTCAGGCCAGCGCGGTCGGTTCGGGATTAAGGCGGTAGCCGCCCCCTTCCGTCACCAGCAGGGACGCGTGGGCGGGATCGGGTTCGATCTTCTGGCGCAGGCGGTAGATATGGGTTTCGAGCGTGTGGGTGGTGACCGCCGCGTTGTAGCCCCAGACCTCGTTCAGCAGCACCTGACGCGGCACCGGGCGCGTGCCGGCACGGTACAGGAACTTCAGGATAGCGGTTTCCTTTTCCGTCAGCCTGATACGCCGGTTCCTTGCGGGTTCCTGCAGCAGCTTGGCCGAAGGGCGGAACGTATATGGCCCGATGGAAAACACCGCGTCTTCGCTGTTTTCGAACAGCCGAAGCTGGGCACGCAAACGGGCCAGGAGTTCAGCGATCCTGAACGGCTTGGCGACGTAATCATTCGCCCCGGCATCCAGCCCCCGCACGATATCCGCCTCATCATCGGAGCCGGTCAGCATGATGACGGGCATGCGCAGGCCCGCCTTGCGCAGTTCGGCGCAGAAATCGCGGCCATCGCCGTCGGGCAATGTCACGTCCAGGAGAATGGCGTCACACCGCGCATCCGGCCCTTTCATCTTTTCCCGGGCTTCTGCCAGGGTTGCGGCTTCCATGACCTGAAATTCGCTTTCAAGCTGAAGCTGCTCCGCCAATGTCTTGCGGATTACCTGATCATCATCAACAACCAAAATAGGGCGCGCACCCGTCATGGGGTCCATCTCCTTGTGTCAGCCATAATAAGCGGCCGCCTGACCTGTTCGTCTTACCATGCCACGAATCGCCTCGGCTCCAATAGGGCCGCATGATACGTGATCAACACGAGAAAGCCATAAACAGGGGCAAGATTAGCGATGATGATACATGTCTGCTGCTCTGCAAACAGTGGTGGCGACGCACAACTGCATTGCGGACACAAAATCATGAGGGCGATTATCGGTCGCAACGGGATCAGCCCGGCCAAGCGCGAAGGCGACCTGTGCACGCCCATCGGCACTTTCGCGCTCAGAACCGTGTATTACCGGGCCGATCGTATCAGCAGGCCCCGCACGGTTCTGCCGATCATACCCCTGGCCCCCACGGATGGCTGGTGCGATGACCCCGCCAGTGCCGATTACAACCGGCATGTGACCCTGCCCTGTTCGGCGCGCCACGAACTGCTGTGGCGCGACGATCATGTTTATGACCTGGTTGTGATCGTGGGTTACAACGACGCACCGCCCCGGCCCGGTGCCGGTTCGGCTATCTTCATGCATCTGCAACGCCCCGACCGCTCACCCACCGAAGGCTGCGTGGCCCTTGCGGAACAGGATCTGCGCACCGTGCTGGCCGAAGGCGCCAATGCCATGACAATCCACCCACCCGGCACGTCGCTCTGATACGCGCCAGGCCGGGCAGCGAACGCACGTCTCGCCCTCAGGCCTTGCTGTCCTGCCTTACAACCCGGCGCGTAACGCTCAGGCAGGCACCACAGAGCGCGAAAACCACCCCGAGTTCAAGGCAGGCGGTCGCCCCATGGCTCCCCCCTGCCAGCCCGAATATCAGCGCAACCAGTGCCGACCCCAGTGACCAGCCGGTGGTGCGCGCCACCGCCAGCATGCCCGAGGCGGCACCACTGCGTGTGGACGGGCCGGATGTCATGACCGTCAGGTTATTGGGGGTCTGATAAAAGCCGAACCCGATGCCGCATATGCCCATGCGCCAGACGATATCGGGTATTTCAGGATGAGCTGGCATGATGCTGAGCATGAGCAGCCCGAAGGCCAGGATGGCCAGCCCCACGCTGCTGAGAAGCGCTGCGGGGTACCGCGCAGCCAGCTTGCCCGCAAGCGGGGCTGCAAACGCCACGAAAAGCGGCCAGGGCGTGACCAGCAGGCCCGTCATGACCGTTGAATAATGCATGACGGACTGGAACAGGAACGGAAGCGCCACATAGGCCAGAATCTGCGCGGCATAAGCGCAGATGGATGTCAGAATCGAAAGCGAGAACAGAGGAATGGCCAGCAGGTCGAGCGGCAGCATGGGCGCCTTTCGCCCACGCTGCTGCCGGTAGAACGCAAGCGTACTTGCCCCGCCTACTCCCATTTCCACGATACCCAGAAGCGTGTTGCCCTGCCCCAGCGCGTCTACCCCCAGCACGCCGGCCCCGAAGGCACCCGCATTCAGCGCCGTGCCCCGCCAGTCGAACAGAATTCTGTCCCGCGGCGCGGTATTGGAGTCAAAAGCGGGGGTATGCGGTGCCACACGCAGGAACAAGGGCACGGCCAGCAGCCCGATCGGCACGTTGATGAGAAACAGCCACGGCCATGACGCAACCGCCAGCACCAGGGCCGCCAGGGTGGGCCCGACAGCGGCGGAAATAGCCACCGCCAGGGCGATAATGGCGTAGGAACTGTGCAGCATCGACCTTGGATAGATCGCACGCACCAAGGCACCGCTTAATGCCGCCATGCAGGCCCCGCCCACACCCTGGACGACACGGGCCACGATAAGAACCCCGATGGAACCCGAAAGCGCGCAGGCCAGGGATGCCAAGGTGAACAACGCCAGACCGAACGCATAAACGCGCTTGAGCCCGAGTATTTCGCTGAAAGCGGCGGCAGGCAGAAGACTGACCGCCACCGCCACCTGATAGCCGTTCACGATCCATACACTCAGCATATCGCTGCAATGCATGGTACGCGCGATGGTGGGGAGCGCTATATTGGCAATGGCCCCATCCAGCCCAGCCAGCACAATGCCCAGAACCGCGCACAGCATGACCAAGCGCCGCCGCGTGGGGGAAAGGGTTTGGGCGTCTAGCGGGTTCATACGAAGTCCATAGGCCGGGTGTTAGGCATGTTGCTCTGCCTTACAGGATTCACGCGCGCCACAGACTTGACAAACACGCTACCAACCGTGCCGGTGCCACACCTTCGGCTTTCAGGCCTCGGGCGCGGCCCGTTCCATGACGGCTGCAAAGAAACCATCCGTGCCGTGGCGGGCCGGTGTCAGGCTGATCATGCTTTCGTGGCGCAGGGATGCGGGCAAGGCGTCGGATTCCGCGGCGACAAGCCTGAAATCCGGGTGTCGGGCCAGAAACTGGTTCACCTGATCGGTATTTTCGGCCTTCAGCAGGGAACAGGTTGCATAAATCAGGCGCCCACCCGGGCGCACGAGGGCAGACGCCGTATCCAGAATGGCCGCCTGTTTTTCAAGCAGTTCTTCCAGGTCGATCTGGGTGGTGCGCACGCGCGCATCCGGGTTGCGCCGCCAGGTGCCCGTGCCGCTGCACGGGGCATCGACCAGAACGCGGTCGAACGAGCCCGCGCGGCGCTTGGCCCATTTATCGCCCGCGCTCAGCAGGTGCCGCTCCACATTGTGGACACCCGCACGGCGCAGGCGTTTGACAGCCCCTTCCAGCCGGGGTTCGGACACGTCGCAGGCCACGACATGGCCACGATTTTCCATCATCATGGCCATGGCCAGGGTTTTACCACCCGCCCCGGCGCAGTAATCCAGCACCCGCATATTGGGGCCCGCCCCCGTCATCGCCGCGACCAGTTGACTGCCTTCGTCCTGGATTTCCACCCGCCCGTCCTTGAACGGCACGCTGCCCATGATCGGCAGGCGCTCTTCCAGCCGCAGGCCCCAGGGCGAAAGAGAGGTTTCCTCGGCATGGAAGCCCTCGCGCGACAGGGCGGTCCTGACCTCGGCCCTTGTGGCGCGCAGGATATTCACGCGCAAATCCAGCGGTGCGGGGGTGGAGAGAGCATGCAACTCCTCCTCCAGGTTTTCGCCGAATGTTTCCTCAAGCCGGGGCAGCAGCCAGTCGGGCACTTCCAGCCTGACAGCCCTTGGCATGGCCGGATCGTCCAGCGTCTTGCCCACAAGCGCGCTCAGGCACGCCTGTTCGCGCCCGATCAGGGCACCTGCTGCAAAACGACCTTCCGCATACATGGCGGCAAGGTTGGTCATGGGGGTTGCATCAAACAGAAGGCGCGCACCCACCAGCATGCGGGGCGTAGCCTTCAGCCCGCCCTGTTCGATCCACCATGTCAGGCGGCGCCAGCCACGCATGACATCCCATACCAGGCTGGAAATGGCGCGCCGGTCGCCCCCGCCGACATAACGCCTTTCGCGGAAGAAATTATTGGCGATGGCATCGGCCGGTTTGCGCGGCGCGGCTTTCATGGCTGCCAGAAGGTCGATACTGGCGGCAAGCCTGGCGGTAGGGGTCATAAGTTCGTATCAGTCCTGGCGGTAATTCGGTGCTTCACGCGTGATGGACACGTCATGCACATGGCTTTCGCGCAAGCCCGCACCCGTAATACGGCGGAAATGCGCGCGGGTCTGTAGATCGTGGATTTCGCGCGAGCCGGTATAGCCCATGCCTGCCTTAAGCCCGCCCACCAACTGGTGGATGACCGCGGCCATGCTGCCCTTGTAGGGCACACGGCCTTCGATCCCTTCGGGCACCAGCTTGAGCGTGTCCTTGACTTCCTGCTGGAAATACCGATCGGCCGAACCGCGGGCCATGGCCCCAAGGCTGCCCATGCCACGGTAGGATTTGTAGGACCGCCCCTGATAGAGGAACACCTCGCCCGGTGCCTCCTCCGTCCCGGCCAGCAGGGAGCCGATCATGACCACGTCGGCCCCGGCACCAATCGCCTTGACGATATCGCCGGAGGTGCGAATGCCGCCATCGGCCACGCAGGGAATACCCAGTTCGCGGCATGCCTGCGCCGTTTCCAGCACGGCGGAGAACTGCGGCACGCCAACACCGGCCACGATGCGCGTGGTGCAGATAGAGCCCGGCCCGATACCGATCTTGACGCAATCGGCCCCGGCACCCGCAAGGGCCTGCGCGGCCTCGGGCGTTGCGACATTGCCCGCCACGATCTGGATGGAAGGATCAAGCGCCTTCAACCGCTCGACCGCGACGAGAACGCCTGCGGAATGGCCATGGGCGGTATCGACCACCAGCACATCCACCCCGGCGTCGATCAGCAGCCTCGCCCGGTTGAACCCGTCTTCACCCACACCGGTTGCGGCAGCACAACGCAGGCGGCCCATCGCGTCCTTGATGGCCAGCGGATGGGCCACGGCCTTGTCCATGTCCTTGACGGTGACAATGCCGATACAACGGCCTTCATCATCCACCACCAGCAGTTTTTCGATCCTGTGCTTGTGCAGGAGCTGGCGCGCCGTATCGGCGTCCACGCCGTTGGTGACCGTTACCAGCCTGTCGCGCGTCATCAGTTCGGACACGCGCTGGTTGTTGTCCACCGCGAAGCGGACATCGCGGTTGGTGAGAATACCGACCAGCTTCTGCGTGCCCGGTTCGACAACCGGCAGGCCGCTTATGCCGTGGCGGCTCATGATATGGCGGACTTCGGCCAGGGTCTGGTCAGGCCCCACGGTCACGGGGTTGACCACCATGCCCGATTCAAAGCGCTTGACGCGGCGCACATGCTCGGCCTGATCTTCGGGCGAGAGGTTTTTATGAATGACCCCCAGCCCGCCCTGCTGGGCCATGGAGATGGCCATCTGGTCTTCCGTCACCGTGTCCATGGCGGCGGAAACGAGGGGTATGTTCAGTTCGATGGACCGGGTCAGGCGTGTGCGCACGGTCGTCTGGCTGGGCACGACATCGGACGCCGCCGGCACGACCAGGACATCGTCGAACGCCAGAGCTTCAGTAACACGGCTGTACGGGGAGGAAGTCATGCAGCGGGCATCCTTGATGAGAGACAACAAGGCGGGTCTACCCGGTAGCAAAAGCATTGCCGCAGGTCACCCGACCATTGGCGCTTCCTCATATGAGGTTGCAGGCCCGAACGCAAGACCTGCTTCGGGTTTTTATCACTTTATGCGCGGCCGGGCCGCAAACCACGGGATCATGCGCGCCAGTGCCTCGGTCACCCGCTCGGTCGAAGCCGCAAAGCTGAACCGAATGAAATGCCCGCCCTCGACAGGATCGAAATCCAGGCCCGGGGCTGTCGCCACCCCGGTGTCGAGCAGGAGTTCACGGCAGAACTCCAGGCTGTCATCGCTCAGATGTCCGATATCGGCATAGATGTAAAACGCGCCATCGGGCGGGGCGATGTGGTTGAGCCCCAGTGGCGCGAGGGCTTGCAGAAACAGGTCCCGATTCTTCCGGTAGGTGGCCAGATGGCCCTGAAGTTCGTCCTGGCAGTCGAACGCCGCCAGGGCCGCATGCTGGCTCAAGGCCGATGGCGGCAGGAACATGTTGCCCATGCGGGCCCGCGCGGCATCGACCCGCATTTCGGGCACCACCAGCCAGCCCAGCCGCCACGGGGCCATGGAATAGTATTTGGAAAAACTGTTGATGATGATTGCATCTGGGTCATATTCCAACATGCTATGGGCGGGTTCGCCATAGGTCAGGCCATGATAGATCTCGTCAGACACAAGCGTAATGCGCCGTTCGCGGCAGATCCGGGCAATATCATGCAGTTCGGGGCCAGAAAGGACGGTGCCCGTGGGGTTGGCCGGGCTTGCCACCAGCACCCCCGCCGGGGCTGGGTCCAGGGCTGCAATACGGGCCGCGGAAAGCTGGAAGCGCTCGGCCGGACCACAGGCCAGTTCCACCGGTTCGATATGCAGGGCACGCAGCGTGTTGCGATAGGCGACATAACCTGGGCGGGCCAGCGCCACGCGCGCGCCAGGGCCGAAACAGCTTGAAAACGCCAGCACCAGCGCGGCCGAAGCCCCACAGGTGAGCACGATCCGCTCAGGCGCGACCGATACCCCGTAAGTGGTGGCGTAATGGGCTGCGATCCGCTCTTTCAGGGGCTCGCTTTCCCAATACCCCATCGGGTCGGTGTCCAGCACGTGGTGCGCGCGGGCTATCGCCCCTTTCGGGGCCGGTGTGGAAGGCTGGCCGAATTCCAGATGAATGACCGAGCGCCCCTGCTGCTCAAGACGATGGGCAAGTGCGCCGATGGACAGGGCGTGGAACGAGTCGATGGCAGGAACTGTCATGGGGAGACCACATCGTGAAAAACGGGGTTCCTTCTACAGCCACCACCTTTCCCGAACCAGACGCAGCACCCGGTTTTCTGGCATGCGCCATCAGTGCCCGGGATGCGCTTTTTTACGCCGCCCCGGTTTTACACCGCCCCGCCCGGGGGTTCAGGGCGTTTTTGCGGACTCCGCCAGGGTTTGGGCATGACGGCGGGAGATGTCCCGTGTAAGGGGCTTCTTCCGGCCTGCGAGCAGGTTCACCGGATGCTCATGCGGGTGTTCGAGAACCTGCAACAACGTCGCACGCCAGCGTTCCCTGACGGCATCGCGCCAGTTGGGCAACGCGGTGGGGAGTGAAAAGGCCTGCGGCTGGTGGCTTTCGGGCTGGACGCTCATGTCCTTTACCTCTCCTTGTTGTAGGCAGCCGCACTGTAGCGAAAAACCTTTCAGGCGGGCATTATGGTTTTATGACAGCATGCGGCGGCATTTTTCCAAACGGGACAGCGGACGATTTTTCCTGTTTGAGTGCGACGGCAATGCGCGGCATAACGGGGGCATGATCCGCAAGTGCCCCCTGTTTTTTTGTGTGCTGATATTTTATGCGCCATTTCAGCCAAACAGCGCGGCCCGCGCACAGACAATGCCACCCGCCCAATCATCAGCCAGTGCAGCGCAGGACCCACGGCGGGTGGGTGGCACGCTGCGCGTTCTGGCGGGTGCGTCCACCGGCACGCTGGACCCCCAGGTCGCCTATCTGGCGTTGACCAAATCCATGGAAACACCGGTCTACGACACGCTGCTGACCTATCCGAAATTTGCCGGACCCGACGCGCAGCCGGTTATCGCCAACCTGGCGCAAGCCGTGCCCATGCCCGAGGATGGCGGGCTGACATACCGGCTGACCCTGCGCGAAGGCTTGCATTTTTCCGATGGCCGCCCGGTCGGGGTGGACGATGTCGCGGCCTCGTTCAGGCGCATGTTCAAGGTCGGCAGCCCCACGGCGGGGCCGTATTACAGCCGTATCATCGGTGCCGATCTGTGCCTGAAAAAGCCTGAGACCTGCACGCTGGAAGGCGGCATGGAAACCGACGCGCAAAAGCGGAGCATTACCTTCCACCTGCGCAGGCCCGACCCGGAATTTCTGGATCATCTGGCCTGGATACACAGCGTTATCCTGCCCGCCGATACCCCACCCCATGACATGGGCGACATACCGCCACCCGGCACCGGTCCGTACCGCATCACGCATTTCGACGCGACAACCGGCATGCGGCTTGAACGCAATGCCTATTTCCACGAATGGGCGCATGACGCGCAGCCCGCGGGCTACCCGGACCGGATCGAGATCACCTTCGGGCTTGATTCGGAATCGGAGGTCTCGGCCGTGGAAAGTGGGCAGGCGGACTGGATGTACGACAACGTGCCGCTGGACCGCCTGGGTGAGGTCGGCAGCCGCTATACGGGCCAGGTGCATATCTACCGGCTGTTGCTCTATTACTTCGCGATGCTGAATGTGAACGAGCCGCCCTTCAACTCGCTCAAGGTGCGCCAGGCCCTCAATTACGCCATCAACCGGCACGCCATGGCCATTTACGGCGGCGGGCCCGCCATTTCGGCCCCTCTCTGCCAGCTCCTGCCCGAAGGCACGCCCGGCTACGAACCGTTCTGCTTTTACACCAGGGGGGCTTCCCCCCAACACCCCGCCACAACATGGCAAAAGCCCGATATGGAGCGGGCGCGCGAACTGGTGCGTGAAAGTGGCACGGCGGGGGAGAAGGTGGTTATTGTCGTGCCATCCGACCGGCGATCGGGCACGGTGGCCGATGAACTGCGCGGCACGTTGGACGCGCTGGGCTACAAGGCGTCGGTGCATTTCATCAGTTCGGCCATCCATTTCACCTTCGTGCAGAACACCAACAACCATGTGCAGATCTCGCTCGGCGGGTGGAATGCCGACTACCCTTCGGCCTCCAGTTTCCTGAACACGCTTTTCTCGTGCGACAGCTTTCATCCCGGCTCGGACAATTCCCCCAACATGGCGGGCTTCTGCAACCGCGAGATCGACGGGCTGATGGACCACGCCTCGGACCTGTCGCTGACCGACCGGGCGGCAAGCGAGCATGCCTGGGCACAGGTCGATCGCGCCCTGATGGAACAGGCCCCGGCTGTTCCCATGGTGCAGACGCGGCGTGTCGTGCTGTTGTCAAAACGCGTGCGCAACGTCATCGTAACGCTGAACGACGAAATCCTGCTTTCACAGCTTCAGGTCCAATGAACGTATCTTCCGCGCAATCGGGCAGTCGTGCCTCACCCGGTCCCTGGCGGGTTGCCCTGCGCAGCCTCGGGCGGAACCCGTCGGCCATGACGGCCCTGATGGCCCTTGCGCTCATTACCATGGCCTGCCTGCTTGCGCCGTTCTACGCCCATAACGTCGCGCGAACCGACCCGTTCGTCTCCAACGTGGCGGGCACCGTCGTGCTGGGCGGGCAGGAGGTCGATATCATGCAGCCCAACGACAACCCGCTGCATCTGGGGCTCAGCCCCATCGGCCCCACATGGCAGCGCACCTACCTGCTGGGTGCGGACAGCCAGGGGCGCGACATTGCGGCACGCCTGCTTTATGGCGGCCGCAATTCGCTGCTTATTTCGTCTTGCGCGACCGTTCTGTGCCTGGTGGTTGCCGCCATGGTGGGGATTATCGCCGGGTTCATGGGCGGGCTGGTCGATACCGTGCTGTCGCGGCTGATGGATATCATGTGGGCGGTGCCGGTCTATCTGTTCGCGATCTCGCTCTCGATCGTGACCGTCAATTCCGGCTTGCAGATCGGCCCGTTCGTGATCGAGGCGAACAACCTGCTCATTCCCATTACCATTATCGCGCTGGTTTACGTGCCTTACGCCGCACGCCCCATACGCGGGCGGGTCATAACATTGCGGCATGCGGAATTCGTGACCGCCGCACGCGGGCTGGGCGTGCCCCGCTGGCGCATTGTCCTGTTCGATATCCTGCCCAACATCACCACCACGCTGGTGGTGCTGGGCCCGCTTATCATGGCCATGGCCCTGCTGGCCGAAAGTGCGCTGTCGTTCCTGTCCATAGGCGTGCAGGCCCCGGCCGCGTCATGGGGCACGATCATCCAGGATGGGGAAGGCCTGATCTATACCCGGCCCATGGCTTCCATCGCACCGGGGCTTGCCATTGTTGCAGTCGTGCTTGCGCTGAACATTCTGGGCGACGGGCTGCGCGACGCGCTGGATGTGCGCGAAACCAGCCGCCGTGACGCAGGATAGGACCGGCCCATGCTGACATCGCTCCTGCACAGGCTGGGCCAGACGCTGTTCGTGCTGTTCGGTATTTCGGTGCTGGTTTTCGCCGTATTCTTCGCAACACCAGGGGCCGATCCCACGGCCCGTATCGCCGGGCGTAACGCGGCCCCCCAGACGATTGAAAAAGTGCGCAGGGAATACGGGTTCGACCGGCCGATAACCGTGCAATACGCGATCATGATGAAAAAGCTTTTCATCACGCGCGATCTTGCCTCCTACGCGAACCGGGGCGAACTGGTTGTGCCCGAAATCGTCAAGGCCGCGCCCATTACGGCGTCACTTGTCTGCGGGGCCGCCATTATCTGGGTCGTGGGCTCCATAGGCATGGGGGTGCTGGCCGCCGCCATGAAGGATACATGGGTCGACCGCTCGGTGATGATGCTGGGGCTGGTGGGGATTTCGATCCCCGTCTTCTGGCTGGGGCAGGTCGCGAACATGATCACCCAGAACCGCTACCACGATACCTGGCTGTTCTCCTGGGTGCCGGGGCTCGGTTATATTCCCTTTGCCGAAAGCCCGTTGGGCTGGTTCAAGGCGCTGGTTATTCCCTGGTTTGCCCTGGCGGTCATGTTCATCGGCATTTACAGCCGTGTCCTGCGGGCCGATCTTGTCGCGCTGAGCGAGGAAGACTTCATGCGCACGGCCCGCGCCAAGGGGCTTTCGCCCAGCCGTATTCTCCTGCGCCACGGGCTGCGCACGGCCATGATCACATTCGTATCCCTGTTCGGCATGGATTTCGCCCAGCTTGTGGGCGGCGGCGCGCTGCTGACCGAAGTCGTGTTCGGCCTGCCCGGCGTGGGCCGCCTGACCTATCAGGCGCTCAACAACATGGACCTGCCCCTGATCATGGCAACCGTTATGTATTCGGCGGTTTTTGTGGTCGTCGCCAATGCGGTCGTGGATATGCTCTATATCCTGCTTGACCCCCGGGTGCGCGAAGCACGCTGACCGGGGCCTGCGCCCCAAACCAGCATGGGTTCAGAACCCCTTTTTCTGCGCGTCCCTTATGACGTCATGGATAAAGCCAAGCTTGGCCCGGACGCCCCTGGTCAGCACGAAGGGATAGAAATCCGACAGTCCCATGGAGCGGTTCAGGCCGTTCACGACATAGGTCAGCGGCACCCAGGCGTTGATGATATTCTCGAACGACATCTGGGTGCAGGGGTCACCATGCAGCGCCGACAGGGCTTCTCCATGCACGGCGGGGCCCGCACTCAACTCATAGGACAGGGCTGTCTCGAGTGTGGAGACGATATGGAAGTAATGGGCCCAGGTTTCGGCAAAATCCTCCCACGGGTGGGACGTCGCATACAGGCTGACAAAATCATCCCGCCAGTTATCGACAAGGGCACGGTTGTAATGGGTCGCCAGGGCGGACTGATAATCCTGCCTTTCATCCCCGAACACCGCCCGGCACGCGTCCAGCCTGCCCCCGTCGCGGATCAGCACGTTCCAGTAGTAATGGCCGATTTCATGCCGGAAATGCCCCAGCAACGTGCGGTAATATTCGCCCAGTTCGACCCGCATGCTTTCACGGTAGGCGTCATCCGCCTCGCGCGTGGCGATGGTGATGATCCCGTCACTATGCCCGGTTATGACGGTGGACGATCCATCGGCCGGGTCGTCCAGAAAGTCGAAGGCCAGGCCGTGCAAGGGGTCCTGCAGCCGGGTGCGGACCGGCAGTTTCAGGCGCAGGATCGTGTAGCACAGCCGGTGCTTGGCAACCTCGAGCTTGCGCCAGCGCTCCAGGTTGCCCGGCGTATCGAGGTTGGGGATCATGCGGTTGAACTGGCAGGCAAAACAGAAACAGCCCTGCGGCGTGCTGTCGGAAACCAGCCAGTTGCAGACATCGTAGGCATTATTGGCGCAGAACATGCGCGGCCTGCCATGGGCAAGCGGGGCCAGGGGCCGCCATGACCCGTCGCCCACGGCAACCAGTGCCGACATATCCACAAGCTCGGGCAGAAAACCCAGAATGGAATTGCATTGCCCGCAAACGGTATTTTCGAAAGACAGCAGTTGACCGCAGGACTGACAGCTAAACCGCCTCATGATGTCATTGCCCTTCTTGCAACCCCTGACCGCGCAACCCCGGCCAAGCCGTGCGTATTTTCCTGCCTGTCCCGCCCCTCAGGCGTACAGGCGCTGCACCTGCATGGAGACATTGAAACGCGCCTCGCACCGGTCCAGCAGGCCTGAAACGGGTGCCGCATCTTCTGGTGTCGCCGCCGCAGCCAGGGGAATATGCCCTTCCCCCGCCAGCATGCCCGATGTCGTATCGAACCCGATCCAGCCCTTGCCGGGCAGGCACACCTGCGCCCAGGCGTGCAGGTCACCCGTCAGGACTTCCTCCTCCCCCGCCGTGCGTGCACTCTGGACCAGGTAGCCGGACACGAAACGGGCGCGATAGCCCATATGCCGCGCCAGTGCGACCAGGAACCAGGCGCTGTCGCGGCAGGACCCGCAGCCATGGCGCAGGATGTCCTGCGCGGACAGCACACCCGGCTCCATCCGCCGTTCGTAGCGCACGCGCGCGGTAATGGCCTTGTTGAGCGAGATCAGCCGGGGCACCGCATCCGTGGGCGTGCCATCCTGCCATTCGCGGAGAAAAGCCAGCGCATCCGCCCCCAGGGGCAGTTGGCGGGAATATGCGCAGTCAACCCCGGCATCGCCTGTCCCTTCGGCATTGTCCATCAGGTTCGCCAGCGGATCATAGGGGGCGATATCGGCCACCAGGCTGACCTCGATATCGAAATGCGTGACCTGCCCGCCAAAGCTGACACAGGCGGTTTCATTCCCGTGCTGGTCGAGTTGCCAGCCGAGATTGCAACCACGCGGTTCGATCTTGAGCATGTAGGACAGCACAGGCGTTCTGCTGTCAGGCATGGGCCGGAGGCGGATGATCTGCGGCCCCATGGAAACGGGCCTGTCATATTCGTAGCAGGTTCGGTGGACCAGCGTAATGTGCGAACTCATCAAAAAACGGCCCTGCCCTTTCGCCTTTTATGCCGAGCCCATCACACCCTGACCCGATAGCCTGCCCGCTGGCACAGTTCTGGCGAAAAACCATATCAGCATCAGGCCCGCATGCAAGCGTCCCCATGTCATGGAACTGCAAAAAAGTCTTTGATTTTTTTCCTCTTGGCAAAGAGCGGAATTCCTGCTCCCGTTAATACACCAACGCAACAATCTGGCCGGCGCGGTTTCCCGCTGCCTTATCAGCCGGACTGCTCAGAAGGGAGGCCCAATATGAGTGATGCCACGCTGCATGCTCCCTCTTCGACACAGTTTTCCGGCCTGCTGGACAACTACCGGATTCCTGATTTCTTTTGCGAACTGATGAACCGGCAAGGGCCTGTGCCCGCGGCCGTGCAATCCGTGCGCAACCGGCTGGCATCGCTCGACCTTGAAGAACTGCGCCGCCGCACCACCGCCGCCGAAGCGCAGCTTTACCGCATGGGCATTACCTTCACCGTCTATTCCAACCGCGAGGCGATCGATCGTATCCTGCCATTCGACGCCATTCCGCGTGTAATCACCGCGCAGGAATGGGACCATATCGAACGCGGCGTGCAGCAGCGGATCGCCGCGCTGAACCTGTTTTTGCACGACATCTACCATGACCGCAAAGTCCTGCGTGACGGGATCATTCCCGCAGAACTGGTGCTGAACAACCCCAATTACTGCGCTGCCATGATCGGCCTGAAAGTGCCCGGCGGCGTTTACGTGCATGTCAGCGGCACCGACCTGATCCGCGACCGCGACGGGCGCTTTCTTATCCTTGAAGACAATGCCCGCACCCCTTCGGGCGTGTCCTATGTCATTGAAAACCGGCATATGATGCTCCGGCTCATGCCCGACCTGGCATCCGGCCTGCCCATCCGCTCGGTAGAGGAATACGGCCCCCGCCTGCACCAGACCTTATGCGAGGTCGCCCCCGAAGGCGTTGTGGACCCGCAAGTGGTCCTGCTCTCGCCCGGCATTTATAATTCCGCCTATTTCGAGCATGTTTTTCTCTCACGCGAGATGGGCGTGCCCCTGGTGGAGGGCAAGGACCTGTTTGTGGACAACCACCGGGTGTTCATGCGCACGGTCACCGGGCCCCGGCCCGTGCATGCCATCTACCGTCGCCTGAATGATGAATTCCTGGATCCGCTCGTATTCAACCCCGACAGCCTGCTGGGCGTGCCCGGCCTGATCGAGGCGTATCGGCGTGGGAACGTGACACTGGCGAACGCGCTGGGCACGGGGGTTGCCGACGACAAGGCCGTTTACGCGTATATGCCGCGCATTATCCGCTACTATCTGGGCGAAGACCCCATTCTGGAAAGCGTTGACACCCATATCTGCGCCGAACCCGAAGGCCTGGCCTACACGCTGGCCAACCTGGACAAGCTGGTTGTCAAACCCGTGGGGGAATCCGGTGGGTACGGGCTGATCATCGGCCCGCACGCCACGGCGGCGGAGCTTGAGGATTTCCGGCACAAGCTGCTCGAAAACCCTGCAAACTACATCAGCCAGCCGGTCATCGGCCTGTCGGTAACCCCGACCCTGTGCCCTGATGGGGTCGAAGCCCGGCATGTGGACCTGCGCCCCTTCGCCCTGACCGGGCGTGCGGTCTGGGTGCTGCCCGGGGGGCTGTCGCGCGTGGCGTTGCGCAAGGGCTCCCTGGTTGTCAATTCCTCCCAGGGGGGTGGCTCCAAGGATACCTGGGTCATGGCATCATGACGGATTTTACATTCAATTCCCTGCTTTCCCGTTACGCCGAATGCATCATGTGGCTGGCACGCTACATGGAGCGGATGGAAAACCTCGCCCGCCTGCTGGAAGTGACGGAAACCTTCGTGCGCGACGGCGAAGGCCAGACAGCGTGGGATTCCATTATCAGCATCAATTCGGACGAGGAGCTTTTCACCCAGCTCCATCCGGCCAACGACCCGGCTGATGCGGTTTCCTTCTACATTACCGAGCATGCCAACCCCGGTTCCATCGTGTCCATGGCCGTGGCCATTCGCGATAATGCCCGGGCCGTGCGCCCGCTTGTCTCCACTGAAATGTGGACGCACCTGAATGTCTTTACCCGCTGGCTGCTCGACCTGGATGCGGGCCGCGCGAAGCTGAACAACCTTTCGGCCGTGTGCACGCATATCCGCCAGGAATGCCAGACCCATTACGGCATTGCCGAAGGCACGCTCTACCACGATCAGGCATGGCTTTTTTACCGTCTGGGCAAGCACCTGGAACGGTGCGACCAGATTACCCGCCTGGTCGATATCCGCTACCATATGCTGCTGCCGCGTGAAGAACGCCCCGGCTCGGAAATCGACATCACGCAATGGACGTCCGTGCTGCGATCGGCGGCAGCCTACCATGCGTTCAGGCGTCTGCGGCCGGTTGCCGTGACACCATCCAATATCGTCGGCTTTCTTCTTAAAAACGAGAGCTTTCCGCGCTCCCTTGCGGGCAATCTCCGCCTGGTTGACGAGACACTGACATTTCTGGCCAATCACGCAGGGCTGCGCGACCTGTGCGCGCCCCTTCAGGAATGCCTGGACGAACTGCGCGCAACCCTGAGCGACCAGACCGCCGAGGACATCATCAGTCGCGGGCTGCATGACTACATGAACTGGATACAGCGCCAGCTTACCCAGATCCAGGCCGCCATCGCCACCACCTTCTGGCCGCAGCCACCTGTGGGGGCCCATGGGGCGCAGCTTCAAAGGCAGGAATAATCCAGCACCCGTTTCAGGCTGTCTCGCCCGTTAAAAACGCTGGCGCCTGTCGGGTTGGCAGTATTCTTTGAAGCATACTCACCTCGCCGCCTGGCTACAGGCGCAGGGATAAAGCGCAGCCCACGACGTGACAGGCCGCCCTTGTGCGCCCAGGGGCAAGGCATGGCGCAACCCGCGGGCCGATAATGCACACCTGTCAGCCCGCTTGGCCGCTGCGCACCATCCACGCGCGCATGTTACAGCAGGGACGGCTTCATCAGGGTGCCGGGGCGAAGCCATTTGCCGAGCGTCTGCAATAAGAAGAATTTTTGATGACAGAATGTGGGGCGAGGCAACCTTTTGCCAGCCGCAATGGGCACCCTTGCCTTGCCCATGAACGCGCAAACCCTTTGTAAACTGCGCTATTCCGCCCAAAAAGCGCGCATGGGAGCGGGAAATTATTATCTGCCCACAGCGTTCTTTATCGGCCCCGGAGGAAATCCCGCACCCATTGCCACACCCCCTGCTCCGCCCTTAAAAATGGGCGTCGCACATCTTTACTGCCCATGGCCCGTCACCCATTGACCAAGATCGCAGGCGGAAACATCCTTGCCCCATCTGAAACCCGGCTGGTCCCATCACCCTGCCCTGGACAACCTGGCCCAATGCCGGGCTGATCCCTGCCGATGACCCACCCCCAGGCCAGCACCCGGACAGACACGGCGCCTTTCTCGCACACCAGAATTCTCTTCATCAACGACACGGCCAGAAATGGCGGGCCCGGCCATACGCTTGTCTGCCTGCTGAAATTTCTCGACCCCGCCAAGATCCACCGCACTGTCCTGCTGCCGCGTGAGGATGTGGTCAGCCGGGAAGTGCGCAGGCATCGCGCCGCCGAGCGGGTGATTATCGAACCGGCACTGATCGAAAATCTTTTGCAGCCCTGGTCCAGAAGCATGGCCCGGCGCGACTTTACAGCCCCTGCCCCGCTTCGCCTCTGGCGTGGCGTGGTCAATATCGTGCGCGCGGCAACGGGGCTGGCACGCCTTGCGCGCCATGTCCGTGCTGAACGCTATGATCTGATCTTTTGCAACGGCACCGTAGCCACCCTGATCGGGGGCATTGTCGCTGCCGCCACGCGGGTGCCCGCGATATGGCATGTCTTTTACCCCTGCGTGCCGTCCGTCATTCGGCCTTTGCACCGCGCTCTTGCCGCCGGCTCCCGTGTTCGGGCCATTCTGTGTGTGTCGCGCGCGGTGTCAGGCCAGTTTTCCTCCTGCCCGCAAAAGGTGCAGATCTGCCACGACGCGCTCGACCTGCAAGCCTTTGACGCAACGGCCCGCACGCCCTGCCTGCGCGCCGAACTGGGCCTTGGAGATGACAGCGTCATTTTCGGGGCCCATGGCCGGATCGTGCGCCACAAGGGGTTTATCGAACTGATCCGCGCGGCCCGTCTCATGCTCGACCAGCTGGATACTGCCCAACGCCCGCGCTGTCATTTTGTGGTGCTGGGCGATACGCCCGAAGACATGCCAGAGGACCATCTAGCCCAATGCCGTGCCCTGGCGCGCGAACTGGGCGTGGACGACGCCGTTCATTTCATAGGATTCCGGGCGGAGGTCGCCCCTTATGTGGCAGAATTCGATGTCGCACTCATCCCCAGTATCTACCCCGACCCCCTGCCCCGCGCGGTCATGGAAGCCATGGCCCTGAACAAGCCCGTGATCGCCTTCGATGTCGGTGGTATTGGCGAAATGGTCCGCGACCATGAACAGGGTCGGCTGCTGCCGGGCCACCCGCCGGATATTGGCGGCATGGCCCAGGCCTGCCTGGATTATTTCCACGACCCTGACCTGCGGCAACGCCACGGACAGGCCGCCCGCCGCCGGGTGATGGAAGAGTTCGAAGCCCGACGCCATGCCAGCCTGCTTCAGGCCCAGTTGCTGCGCCTGGTAGCCCACGACGCCCGTGAACAGCATGGCCCGCAATAAGTTGCCCGAAATGCCAGGCCAGGTCGCGGCGGTTCGCCCGCCCAATGTCGTGCATGTCGTGGTTGCGGGGGATATCGGCGGGGCGGAGCGCCTTTTGCTGGATCTTACGACACGCCCCGTGCTCAGCGGCGCACGACACAGCATTGCCCTCATGACGCCCAATCCAAAGCTGCGCGCGCTGATCATGGGGGCCGGGGTGCGCGTTGCCGACCGCGGGCCGATCCATCTGCATCCGCTGGCCTATCTGTGGCGCGCCTTCGGCCCGCGGGATGTCCGCTGGCTTGAGAACGTTCTAAGGACGGAACAGGCCGATCTGGTCCATGTGCATACCTATGCCTCCCATATCCTGGGTGTGCGGGCGGCGCAGCGGCTTGGTTTGCCGGTGCTGCGGACGGAACATGGCGTGCACCACTACACCGACCCAAGCTGCGCGCTGGGTCGCCGCCGGGCCCTGCGCCGAACGGACAGCATTATCTGCGTCAGCAACTATGTGCGCGACTTCGTGTCGGCCCATGCGCCCGAGATGGCACCGAGGCTGCGGGTTATCCGCAATGGGGTGGATGAAAAACGCTTTGGCCCGCGCGCGTTTCCGGCGGATACTCCGTTCACGTTCAGCCTTGTCTGCCGACTGGAAGCCTGGAAACAGCCCGATCTTGCCGTTCGGGCCCTTGCGCAGCTTCCCGACTGCCGTCTTATCATCGCAGGCGACGGCAGCCTGCGCAAAAAACTGGAAGCGCTGGCGATCACGCTTGGTGTTTCACATCGCATTCGTTTTACGGGCTACACCTCGGACCCCGGCGATGCCTATGCCGCCAGCCATGTCAGCCTCAATACCTCGCGCGATGAACCGCTTGGCCTGTCGGTGCTTGAAGCCATGGCATCCGCGCGCCCTGTCATTGCGTTCTCGGGCGGGGGAATTCCTGAAATCGTGCGTGACGGCCAAACCGGCTGGCTGGTGCCCGAGCAACGGCTGGAAGGGCTGGTTGCCGCCATGCGGCAGGCCCGTGCAGCCCCGGTCCATACGCTGGGCCTGCAAGCCCGTGCCTTTATCGAACAGGAATGCGGGATCGCTGCCATGTGCACGGCCTACGCTGCCGCCTATGCCGCGTTAAGCGGCAGCAGGGCCGCGGGGCGAGGCTGAACGCCCATGCTCACGGCCCGCAATCTTGTCAAATCCTTCGACGGCATGCGGATTGTCGAAAATATAAGCCTGCATGTGGGAGAAGGTGAAATCGTGGGCCTGCTTGGCCCCAATGGCGCGGGAAAATCCACGACGTTCAAGATGCTGACCGGCATCATGGCACCTGATTCCGGGCAGATTTTCCTCAACGGGATCGACGCCACATCCATGCCGTTCCACCACAGGGCGCGCCACGGGCTGGCCTATCTGCCCCAGGGCTCCTTCCTGCCGCGTTCGCTCAGTGTGGCGGATGCGCTGGGCATGGTTCTGGAAACGCGCATGGCAGGCAGGTCGGAAAGACAACGCCATATCGCGTCCCTGCTGGCTGATTTCGAACTGACCGACGTATGCCACAACCGCATCGGCACGCTGTCGGGCGGGCAAAGGCGCCGGTGCGAAATTGCCGTCTGCGTTGCCTGCGCACCTGTCATTGCCCTGTTCGACGAACCATTTGCCGGGGTCGATCCACGCAATATCGGCACCGTGGCGGCATTGCTGCGCGACCTGGCGGACAGGGGCATGTCCGTTCTCATTACCGACCATAGTGCTGTTGATCTGCTGCGCCTGGTCGACCGCGCCTATGTGGTGGAAGCGGGCAGCGTTCTGGCACAGGGCACGCCGGAGGATCTGGTCGATAACCCCGATGTGCAGCAGGCTTATCTGGGCGGCAGGGTGGTGCTGTGATGGCGTCTGTCCCCAACGGCCCGCCCCCATCCCTTCCTGCGACGCCGCATGGCTGGTTGAGGCAGTTATGCGTTCGCCAGTTCATGCGCTCGGTCCTGTGGCAGGCCGGGGCCACGCTGCTTCTGGTGGAAGCGATTTTCCTGGCCGAACGCTTCCCCATGATTTTCCGCGATGTCATCAGCCATCACGCCAACCTGTTCGATGCGGGCCTTATCTTCCTGCTGACCGGCCCGCAGATCCTGGATTTCGCGCTGCCTTTGGCCATGATCGTGGCCGTCTACCGCACGGCGCTGACCATGCGCGAAAATCGCGAACTCCTGGTGCTGAGCGCCTGCGGGCTGGCACCCCGGTCCTTTATTCTTCCGCCCATTGTCCTGGCGGTGGCTGCCCTGCTGCTGTCGCTCGCAGCCTCCGGCGTGGTCAATCCGCTCGCACTTTATGCGCAGCGTGCCGTGCTGTTCGATGCCGCCTATCGCAACCTCATCACTGCAACAGGCCAGAGCCAGCTTGTTTTCGTGGGGAACCGCGTGGCCTTTATCCCGCAGGAAAGCCCGCAGAAAGACCCGCCAGCCACAATATCGACCGCACCGATGACACGCAGGAATCTGTTTGTCTACGAACCACTCGACCCCACGCATTTTCGCGTCGTTCAGTCGGGAAGCGTACGCACCACGGGCTCCGCCCCTGAAAATCTGTTCGGTGTCAGCGTGGCACAGATGACATCCCATATCTTCTCCGTTGAGGGCGCAGTATCCGCATCCACACCTGGCCAGGGCACTTTCCCAAACCTGCGCGACGATGAACAGATGACATTTTACGCGGACACGGCCGACAAGATCATTCCCCTTGACGACATCCTGCCCTTTCCCCCCCGTTGGGAGCAGGAAAACGAACTGACACTGCCCGAACTGCTTGTTCTCCTTGCACACCATGCCACGCAGGCGAACGAACCTTCACCCGTGCTGGTTGTGCGCCTGCTGGGGGAAAGACTGTCGCGCGGGCTGCTCTGCCTTCTGGCCCCGCTGGTGGCGCTGGCTGCACTCAGCCAGACCACGCAACGCAATCGCTCCATAGCGCTGCCGGCCAGTTGCATGGCCCTGCTGGCCTTCAATGTCGGAACGGAGTCCCTTATCAGGGCGGTGGCACCATCCGGGCTGGGTGCGGAACTTGTGCTGCTGCTGCTTTTGACCGCAACGCTGCAAGGGCTCCTGCTGGCGGCATTGCGGCTGGGGATCAGCCGCCTTCTCCTGCCACAGCTGCTTCGGGCATAACGGCCCATGACGATCGCGCCATTTTCAGCGCCCCCGAACACGGCACCGATACATGCGCCCACGCCGGGTGGGGCGCCGATCAACCCTGTTCGGCTTGCCCCGTTCGGGCTGTATACGCGCCATATCCTGGCGGGCTACCTGCGCAGCCTGATGATGATCGCAGCCGTTCTGCTGGCCATTGCGGAAACGATCGATCTGTGGCCGCAGATCGACATGGTCATGGCCTCCGGTTCCGCGCCGGCGTGGCGCAATATCGTCTATTTCACCACCTTGCGTATTCCCGGCCTGCTGGCCCCGCTTATCCCTTTTGCGACGTTCCTTGCGGTCTGCCTGGTCGAAATCGCGCAGACACGCTCGGGCGAGCGGCTCTTTATCGCCAATACCGGGCGCTCTCCCCTCAAAAGTCTTTTCCCGGCCGTGCTTCTGGGCCTGCTGCTGGGGCCGGCGACGTTCGTGATGGACGGCTATCTGGGCCCGGTTTCCATGGCGGAACAGATGCGCCAGAAAACAGGCCGCGATGCCCAGCGCCTTGACCGTACGAAGCCGAGCAACCCGGTCTGGATGCAGACACCCCAGGGCGTTCTTTCCGCCTCCATCGCCTTTGGGCCACCGGCATCCCTGCGCACGCTCCTGCTTTTTCGCTTCGATGCGGCGTCGCTCCTGACCGAAATCGACAAGGCGGACGCCGCCATTCGCGTGCCGGAGACCGGCCTGTGGCAACTGGAGAACCCGCAGGTCTGGCACGACGCACGCCCGGCGGATACGCGCGCAGCCCGGCCCATGCCACCCGAGCAGACACGCCTTATCCCCACCCCGCCCTATGCCATAACCCTTACGCTCGACCCCTTGTGGCTGAGTGTCTACGGTATGGAAGCGCAGTACCTGCCGCTTGCCACACTGCAAAGCCTGGCCAGCCACACCCAAAACGGCTACGACGCCGCACCGTACCGCACCCGCATGGCCATGCTGCTCGCCACCCTGATACTGCCCGGCGCCATGGCCATGCTTGCCAGCACGCTATGCGCGACACGGCTGGCCTATGGCGCATCCGCCATTGCCACAGGGGGAGTTATTGCGTGGGGGTACGCAGCCCATGCCGCAACCCGGGCCTGCCTGCTGCTGGGCCAGACCGGAACATTGCCCGCATGGCTGGCCGCGACCCTGGTGCCCGGAACCCTTCTGGTCTCAGTCGTGCTGATCCACTGGCGCGGGGAGCGTGGTCGCTGACAAGGGAGGGGTAATGGGGCACGCAGGCTGCACGAACCCTGTCGCGCATTGTTCCCCGCACCGTCAAACCGGGCCAGGGCCCGCGCGGGACAAGGGCCCGGCATTTCGGACAATTTGTTCATAGTGCGTAAACAGCCGCGTAAAATGCTGGTCCATGTCCCCCAGCCCCACGCCCGCTGCCCGTGCTGCATCGGACATGGGGCCGCGTTCACGCGCCAGCAGACGGATAATGGCCGCAGCCGCCGCCGACGCGTTGCCTGGTTCATAGGTTTCCGCATAAGCATCTGCCGCCAGATCGCCCGCGCCACCGGCCCTGGGCACGATCAGGGGCGTGCCCGCGCATAATGCCTCGGCCACTACAAAGCCGAAGGTTTCCGCCGTCGATCCGTGCAAAAGCGCATCGGCACTTGCCATCATGCGCGCCAGCACCTGCCTGTCTCCCACATGCCCCGCCACATGGACATGTTCCATACGCGCGGCCTGGGCCTGAACCTGCCGGTGCATCAGCCCGTCCCCTATCACGTAAAGCCCGATCCTGCGGCTTTTCTGGGCACGGCCTACAGCCCGCATCAACAGCCCCAGACGTTTTTCCGGGTGGTGCCGCCCTACCGTAACCAGCAGGCTGGCATGCCGGTCCAGCCCGCAGGCCTCAAGCATGGTGGCCCGCAGGCTCTCATCCCGCCAGGACGGGTCGAACGCATTGACACCCACGCCGAATGGCACAACGCTGATACGCTCAAGCCCGTGGCGGGAAAAGCGTTCGGCCAGCCACCGACCCGCCACCACACAGCCGTCAAAATGGCGGTTCAGGTGCCGCAGATAGGCCCAGAACCAGCCAAAAAGCCGATCTATGGTGGCTGCTGGTAGAATATTGCCCAGCAGGGTCTGCGGATAAACCGCCACAGGGTCGGCATGCATGAACAGTACACGCGGGGCCGCCCCCGGCCATGTGGCAGCAAGCCAGCCCCCCCTCCATGGCGAGGATCCCTCGACAATATCGGGCCGTTCGGCATCGAGCACCTGCCAGATCGGGGCGGCCTTCCAGAACATGCGATAGTTGCTGTCCATGGGAAGTACCGGGCTTTTGACCCAGACGAGCTTGCCGCCATCACGGTGCTCAACCCTGTCCTCCGGCCCGGGGGCGATCAGGACGATCGTATGCCCATGGCGTGCTGCGGCGTGGAATTTTTCATCCACATACGTTCTGACACCCCCACCTGTTGGCGAATAGAATTCCGATATATCCGCTATTTTCACGCGGCATGCTCGCTCACCAACGCCTTGTAGCGTTCAAGCAGCAAGCCCATCGACGCGTCCCACGAGAATGTCAGGCTTCTTTCGCGCGCGGCCCGGCTCATGCTGCGGCGCAGGTCGGTTTTTTCGATCAGGTCTTTCACAGATGTGGCAAATGCCTCCACATTCCGCGATTCCGCCAAAAAGCCCGTTACCCCGTCCACGACCAGGGAACGGCTGCCCGTGGCATTGGCGCATACGCACGGCAAGCCCGACGCCATGGCTTCCAGCGTGACGTTGCCGAATGTTTCCGTATCGCTTGGAAAGAGGAATATATCGGCCGATGCATAGGCGCGGGCCAGCTCTTCGCCCTGCAAGGTTCCTGTAAAGAGCGTATCGGGGCAGTCGCGCTCCAATGCCTGGCGTTCCGGCCCGTCCCCCACGATGATGCTCCTGAAGGCCACGCCCTGCTGCTTGAGGCGGCGCAGGGTGGCGGCCAGCGTCGTAACCTGCTTTTCACGCACCAGGCGCGAGACAAACAGCACGACGACCTCATCCGCGCCAATCCCCAGCGTGCGCCGCCAGGCATCGGATCTTTTGGCCGGGCTGAACAGTTCGGCATCGACCCCGCGCTGCCAGAGGACAAAATTATTCTCCAACCCCGCACCCAGCAGGGTGTCGATCATCGACTGGGTGGGGACATAGACTTCACGGCAGGAGGCATAATAGAAATTAAGATACCATGTCATGAATTTTTTAAAGCCGACCGCAAAGCCATAATGTTCGAGATATGTCTCGTACCGGGTATGGTAGGACGCCACCAGCGGTGTTCCCAGCTTGCGGGCCAGGCGCAGGGCTGAAAAGCCGAGCCAGTCGGGGGCAAGCGCCACATGCATGATATCGGGCTGGAACGCTTCGATTTCAGCCCGGGGCAGGCTGAAGGCCAGCCTGTAATCGGACCGGCAGGGCAAGGGAATGGATGGAACGGGAACGATCACCCCGTTATGCCTGAACGCGGGTACCTTCGCGACCGGCGCGAAGACGCGGACCTCCACCCCGGCTTTTTCCAGGTAGGCGACCAGCCGGTTAAGCGTAAAGGCAACACCGTCACGAATATAGTTATAGGAACTGGCAACAATGGCCACGCGCAGCGGGCGGTTCATCTGCATGATTTTGCTGGGCGGCACCTCGCGCAGGGACTGCGCCAGGGACCATGAGAACGTAAATTCAAAGGCGCTGCGCTGCGTATACGCCTGAGAAATCGTCCCCGCCGGGTAAGCAGCCGCTTCATGGTTCGTCAACCGCATTTGATCCCCACCTGCATCACGAATTTCTGAAATCCGTCATAATCTGGCTGAACCATGCAGCGCGGGGTGCCCGCCGATCTGTCTTTTGCATGCCCGCCCTGGTGCTCATGACGCAACACCTGTCTTTATTGAATAACAGTGACACCCCTTTTTCTGCGGTTCCTGAAATTTCGCCATTTATTATGATCGGTTCCCATCAATATCCCTGGTTATAAAATAAAAAGCCCTCGGTGTTTTTTATATTTTCTTTACAGTTCATTTTTCGACATGGTTTACTGCGCTCCTGCCACGCGCTAAAAGGTGGCGATATGTTATCGTGTTCTTCCCGTTCTACACCGCAACAGGTGGGGCCCTTGCCGGACAACGCGACACCTGCCCCCATAAAAACCGTTTTGCCACGCCAGGCCGAACGCCATAGCGCTGTTAGTGATAGCGTGATGGAAGATGATCCGGTTCCGCAGGCCCGCACAAAATCCGGCATAAAAAAATTCGCCCAGCTTGCCCTGCAAGTCCTGCGCTGGCTGTTCCCGATTATTTTCCTGACGATGATCGCCTATAGTCTTTCCAAAACAGGATGGAGAAATATTCTTCACGCCCTGCCGACAAACCCTGTCTTCTATGCTTTGGAAGCTATGCTGTTTGTTATTCTCCCTTTTTCAGAGAGAATGATTTTCAGCAATCTGATCAAATCCGATAAAAAAATTCCAACCACGATCTTTTTCAGGAAAAGAATCCTGAATAATTCCTTTTTCGAATATTCAGGCGAGTCCTATTTTTACTTATGGGCCAAAAACAATCTTGCCCTGACCAAAAATACGCTCTTCCACGTGGTCAAGGATTCCGCCCTGCTTTCGGGTGCTGCGGGTTTTGTCGTGGTCTTATGTGCTGTTCTTCTTCTCTTTCTGACGCACAACGCGGTTTACAGCACGGTCAAAGCGTACGCGAGTTGGAAGACAGCGGCCCTGCTTGCACTCCCGCTTGTGCCCGCACTGGTGCTGATCGGCGGCGGTCGGCTGGCGACACGCCTGTCCCGGCAGGACATGTCACTGACTTTTATCGTGCATCTGGGCCGAAGCGCCGCCACCTTCGGGTTGGAAATGTTCGCACTTTTTTTCTCGGGTGCGGTGGCTGATCTCGCCTTGTGCTTCGACCTCATTACTCTGCGCCTGCTCATTACGCGTATTCCGCTCCTGCCGGGCAAGGACCTGCTTTTTCTGGGCGTGGGGTTCGGTGCCGCCAAGGGTCTGGCGATTTCGCAGGCGGCCCTTGCCGCAACCCTTGTGGTCATGGCCACCCTCCAGCAAATTCTGGATTGCCTGCTTGTCGGGCTGCCCTGGCTTATCGCCCATTACGGGGCCAGCCGTCAGCGTAAACGTCCTCTGCCGCCACTTCCCTGAAACGTGCGGGAAAAAACCAGCAACCGCGGCAGGAGATAATCCGGCCCGAAAAGAGCCGCTCAGACCGACCCGACTGACTTTTGAAACAGCTTGGGAACCCCGGTTCTTGCGTAATCTGTGCTCACGCCGGCGGCTGGGGTAAAGGCCCGGTCTGAAAAAGCGAGACACGCAGGCCGCCATGGGGAACCGGCGCGGTGTTGGGCAGGAATGGAAGCTCGGTCGCATGCGCCAGGGCCGTATCGGCAGTGACAAGCCCTGCCCGCCAGCCCGTAAAACGCTTGAGAAGCACCTGCCCAAGTGCGCGGTATAGCGGAAAAAGCGCATCTCTCTCGCCAATGCGCGTGCCGTAAGGCGGGTTGACGATAACAAGCCCCGCAGGCCCGGCAGGGGGCGTAAGCTCGCTGATCGTCCTGCAATGGAATTCGGTATAATCGCCTACCCCGGCGCGCTGTGCATTGGCCTCGCTCATGCTGACGGCCCCGGCATCGCGGTCGCTGCCATAAAACCGGGCGGAGGGTATGCGCTGGCTTTTCACGTCGCGCATGCGCTGCCAGGCGGCGGCGTCGAAATTCGCAAAAAGTTCGAAGGCGAAGTGCCGGGACCGGCCCGGGTTCAGGCGGGCCGCTATTTCGGCCGCCTCGATCACGAAGGTGCCGGAACCGCACATGGGGTCCAGGACGGGCTCGGACCCGTCATAACCGCATTGCCGCAGGAACAGGGCGGCCATGGTCTCGCGCATGGGGGCACGGTTCACTGCCTGCTTGTAGCCGCGCCGGTGCAGCAGGTCGCCCGATGTGTCGATACTGATCGTGCAGCTATTGCGCTCTATGCGGGCCATGACGACCACCTGCGCATCGGGGGCCGCGGTCGCACCCAATGTTTCGCTGATGGCGGTGGTGATACGCTCGGCGGCGGCCCCGGCATGGTAGATGCGCGAGCCCGCGCAGACCGCTTCGACCCGGAACGGCACATCCGCACGCAGGATTTCGCCCCAGGCCATCTGGCGGGCCAGCCGGTCCAGTTGCGCCAGATGCACGACGCGGAAGGTCTTTAGCCGTGCAAGGACCTTGCTGGCCCCCCGCACCCATAAATTGGCGCGCCAGACCTCGGGCCAGCCGCCCCTGATGGTGACCCCGCCCGGCGTTACCGCCGGGCTTTTGAACCCCTTGAGCCGTATTTCATCATACAGCACCGGCTCCAGCCCCGGGACGGTGGCCAGAAAAATCTCGAAATCCCTGTCTTGCTCCATGACGCCTGCATGGCAGGAAGTGCCACCCGCAGCAACTCTTATCCTGCGCCAGCCACCTGCTGCCTGCCATCATGCTGCGAGCGATACGCCGCCCGCCCGTTCAGCAGTCGAGAGTCTGGTGTTTTTCCCACGCGGAAAGATGGGCGCAATGGGCGTTCCATTCCGCTGTCTTGATCTGGACATAAGGATCGACAAGCCCGTCACCCAGCATGGCGCGCAGGGTGGCGGAACCGTCCAGTGCACGCAGGGCGTCCAGCAGGTTCAGCGGCAGGCGCGGTGCGTCCTGCGCCAGGTGGGCCTGGGTATACATGTTGATATCCTGCCACGGCCCGGGATCACGCCTGTTCTCGATCCCGTCCAGCCCGGCGGCCAGCAATGCGGCCTGGAGCAGATAGGGGTTGGCCGCCCCGTCGGGCAGCCGCATCTCGAACCGGCCGCCGCCCGGCACGCGGATCATATGCGTACGGTTGTCGCCCGCGTAGGTCACCATATTGGGCGCCCATGTCGCGCCGGAGACCGTACGCGGCGCGTTGATGCGCTTGTACGAGTTTACGGTAGGGTTCAGGATCGCGCACAGGGCCTGCGCGTTATGGATCAGCCCGCCCACGAAGTGATAGCCCTGTTCGGACAGTGCCAGCGGGTCCGACGCGTCGTGGCAGACATTGGTCTTCCCCTGCCACAGCGAGATATGCGCATGGCAGCCGGTGCCAGTCAGGTGCATGAACGGCTTGGGCATGAAGGTCGCCCGCAGGCCGTGCTTTTCGGCAATGGCGCGCGCCATGAACTTGAAGAACACATGCCGGTCCGCCGTCACCAGGGCATCGGCATATTTCCAGTTCATTTCGAACTGGCCGTTCGCGTCCTCATGGTCGTTCTGGTATGGCTCCCACCCCAGCCCCTGCATGGCGTCGCACAGTTCGGCAATCACGTCGTAGCGCCGCATCAGGGCGGAGGCGTCGTAACAGGGCTTGGAGCCGTTATCCAGCGCGTCCCCCACCTGTTCGCCGTCAGGGTTGACCAGGAAGAACTCGCACTCCACCCCGGTCTTGACAGTCAGCCCCAGACCCTGTGCACGTGCGATCAGCCGCCGCAGCGTATTGCGCGGGCCCTGTTCCACGTAGTCAGTGCGCATTTTCAGATCGGAAGGCAGCCAGGCCACATCGGGCTTCCAGGGCAGGCGCATCAGCCCCGACGGGTCGGGTATGGCCAGCAGGTCCGGGTCGGCGGGGGAAAAGTCGAAGGCGGCGGCAAAGCCCGCAAACCCCGCCCCGTTGCGCTGCATGGCGGCAATGGCCGTTGCGGGCACAAGCTTGGCGCGCTGCGCCCCCGAAAGGTCTATGAAAGAGATGAGAAAATACCGGATCCCCTGCTCACGGGCCAGTGTTTCCAGATCGCGACAATCCTGTTGAGCGTCAGCCATCGCTACGTGTCCATTCCTTGCATCGCGTCATGCGCGTCAAACCGCCCCAAAGACAGGCTGGTGGAAGCCGGAGAACGCCCGCGCGCCACGGGGCAGGCCGCAAGCAAAGCCGGCCTTCACCCTGCCGACCGACAGCGGCCACCACAGGCGGCACCCGAAAATGCCGCCCGGCAGTCATTCGTCGGCTACCCGCAGCCCCCGGGCACCCGGGGCCGCAACAGGTTTGCCCGGTCGCGACCCGTCCTTAGGCGTGGTCCCGCCTGGGGTTTTAAAAACCGGCCTTGCCGGGGTACCAGTCCGTGCCCGCCAGCGGCAGGCGGGTCATGGCTGCGGCTTCCAGCGTCAGGGCCACAAGATCCTCGGGTTCGAGGTTGTGCACGTGGCTCTTGCCGCAGGCGCGCGCGATGGTCTGCGCCTCCATCGTCAGCACCGACAGGTAGTTGGCAATGCGCCGCCCACCCATGATGGGGTCCAGCCGCGCCGCCAGGGCAGGGTCCTGCGTGGTGATGCCGGCCGGGTCGCGCCCGTCCTGCCAGTCGTCATACGCGCCGGGGACCGAGCCAAGCTTGGCGTATTCCGCCGCCAGTTCGGGGTTCTGGTCCCCCAGGGCGATGAGTGCGGCCGTGCCGATGGCAACCGCATCCGCCCCCAGGGCCAGCGCCTTGGCCACATCGGCCCCAGTGCGGATCCCGCCCGAGACGATCAACTGCACCTTGCGGTGCAGCCCCAGATCCTGCAACGCCTGCACCGCCGGGCGAATGGCCGCCAGAATGGGCAGGCCTACATGTTCGATGAACACTTCCTGCGTGGCGGCGGTGCCACCCTGCATGCCGTCGAGCACCACCACATCCGCCCCGGCCTTCACCGCCAGGGAAATATCGTAATACGGGCGGCTGGCCCCTACCTTGACGTAAATTGGCTTTTCCCAGTTGGTGATTTCGCGCAGTTCCTCGATCTTGATCTCCAGATCGTCAGGGCCCGTCCAGTCGGGGTGGCGGCAGGCCGAACGCTGGTCGATCCCTTCTGGCAGGTCGCGCATCTTGGCCACGCGGGCGGAAATCTTCTGCCCCAGCAGCATGCCACCACCACCGGGCTTGGCCCCCTGGCCGATCACCACCTCGATCGCATCCGCCCGGCGCAGGTCATCAGGGTTCATGCCATAGCGCGAGGGCAGGTACTGGTACACGAGGGTGGAGGAATGGCCGCGTTCTTCCGGCGTCATGCCGCCATCGCCTGTGGTGGTGGACGTGCCTACGGCACTGGCCCCACGGCCCAGCGCTTCCTTGGCCTGGGCCGACAGCGCGCCAAAGGACATGCCCGCGATCGTCACCGGCGTTTTAAGATGAATGGGCTTTTTGGCAAAGCGCGTGCCCAGCACCACATCGGTGCCGCAGCGTTCGCGGTAGCCTTCGAGCGGATAGCGCGAGACCGAGGCCCCCAGAAACAGCAGGTCGTCGAAATGGGGCAGCTTGCGCTTGGTCCCGCCCCCACGGATATCGTAAATGCCCGTGGCGGCCGCGCGCTGGATCTGCGAGATGGTGAACGGGTCGAACGTGGCGGAAAACCGGGGCTCGGTCTTGGTGAAATCGTGATTGTGGTCCGTCATGACTGCCTCAGTATGCCGATGCGTTGTCGACGTGGAAGTGATAGAGCGTGCGCGCAGATCCATAGCGGCGGAAATCCGCGGGTGTGCAATCGGTCACGCCGGCGCGTTCCAGCAGCCCGGCCAGAATGGTGCGATCCTGTTCGGTCATGGGCTGTTCCTCGCAGTCCGCACCCAGGCCCTTGACCGTGCCGCGCACGAAAATCCGTGTCTCGTACAGGGAATCTCCCAGTGCCTCGCCCGCGTCACCGCACACGACCAGGTTGCCGCTTTGGCCCATGAACGCGCTCATATGCCCCACGGAGCCCCGCACGACGATATCCACGCCTTTCATGGAAATGCCGCAGCGCGCCCCTGCATCCCCTTCGATCACCAGAAGGCCGCCCTGGGCCGTGGCCCCCGCACTGGAACTGGCGTTGCCTTTCACGTGAACCGCGCCACTCATCATGTTCTCGGCAACGCCCTGGCCCGCATTGCCGTTGATCGTGACCTGCGCCTTCTGGTTCATGCCCGCCGCATAATACCCGGCATGGCCATCGATGGTGACGGTCATGTCCTCCATCAGGCCCACGGCCAGCGCGTGCCGCCCGGCGGGGTTATGCACGCTCCACGCACTGCCTGCCTCACCCGCCTGCAACGCGGTGTTCAGCGCGCGCAGGTCGGTCGTGTTCATGTCGATAATCTGCATTATCCGCTCTCCGCCTTACGCTGCATGATCCCAGTGGTAGACACGCTGGGGCTCGGGCTCGAACACCTGCGCATTGGCAATGCCCGGCAGTTCGGCAAAGGCACGATATTCCGAGGCAAAGGCCACGTAGTCATCGGTTTCGGCCAGGACAGCGGGCTTGCAGGCCACCGGGTCGCGCAGCACCGCAAAGCCGTCGCGCGTGCCCACGACAAAGGTGTAGAACCCATCCAGATCGTCGATCGACGCCTTGAGCGCCTCATCCAGCTTTTCACCGCGCGAAAGGCGCCATGACAGGTAGCCCGCCGCCACTTCCGAATCGTTCTCGGTCTCGAAGCTGAGCCCTTCGCGCACAAGCTGGCGCCGCAGCGTGTTGTGGTTGGAAAGCGAACCGTTATGCACCAGGCACTGGTCCGGCCCGGTGGAGAACGGGTGCGCCCCGGCAATGGTCACGGCCGATTCAGTGGCCATGCGGGTGTGCCCGATGGCATGCGTGCCCCCCATGCCTTCAAGGCCGAAGCGGGTCGCCACATGTTCGGGCAGCCCCACACCCTTGTACAGTTCGATCCCTTCGCCACTTGCCGCAAAGGCAATGCCCGCGCCAAAGTCGCGCACATAGGCCCTTAGCGCTGCTTCATGCACGCCGGCATAGGTCAGCACCACATGGTCATGCCGCTGGAGCAGCGTGCCGGTGCCGCCCACGAGTTCGAGAAAACCGGCTTCGAACGGGCCCTGCGTTTCGGGCGTGATGCCGCGCACCGTCATCTTGCGCTGGCCCGCCGCCAGGGCGTTATAAACCGCGAACCCCGCACTGTCGGGGCCGCGTTCGGTCATGGTCCTGAGCATGCGCGAGGTCAGCAGGCCAAGCTCAGGCTGCAAGGCCGGGTTCTTGAGAAACAATCCAACGATGCCGCACATCGCATCACTCCCCGAAAGTGCTTGAGTTCCTTCCCCTATCCAATAAGCGACATCGCCGTCATGTCAACACAAAAGAATAAAAATTTCCTGAAAGGAAAATATCCTCACCCCTCGACCTGGCGCGGATAAACGATGATCGACAGATAGGTCATGGGGGTTTCGATCAGCTTTTCGGGGCCGTGCGGCGCCTGGCTGTCGAACATCAGCGTGTCACCCGGTCCCATTTCATAAATTTCTTCCCCGTGGCGGTACGCCACCCGCCCGGTGAGCATGTACAGCAGTTCCACGCCCTGATGCCGAAAGCTCGTATAAGGCTGGGCGTCTTCATCCAGCGTGATCAGATACGGTTCCATGACCACGGGCCCGCTCAGCAGATGGCCCAGCAGCCTGTAATGGTGGCCCGCCTTGGTGCCGCGGCGTTCGATCGCCACACCCTGCCCGGTCTTGACGAAAGAGCAGTCATGCTGTTCCTCGGCCGTTGCGAAAAGCTGGCTGAGCGGCACGGACAACGCCCGACAGACCGCCTGCAAGGTCGCCAACGAGGGCGAGATCTGCCCGTTTTCGATTTTTGAGAGCATACCCAGCGAAATACCCGCCGCTGCTGCCAGGTCGCCCCCCGTCAGTTCGGCCCGGCGACGAAGCTGGCGGACCTGGGCCCCCAGCGATTCTTCCAAGGTGAGTTCACGCGCCGGGCTGGCCAGCGATCCGGTCGCCAGGTCTTCGGTCTGCCTGGCCGCCGCATTGCGGCTGGCCCCCGTTCGGGCGGTTTCATTCCGGGCGGCCACGATACGCTTGCTGGGTCGCATGGGGTCTGTGTCTCCTTGTTCTGGACCAAGCCATGGCCTGCGCGTGCAAACCGGCACCTGTTACGGGTGTTTAACAGTCTGGCCCACCACAGGCAGACCTTCAATACCGGCTTTTCGCAGGGATGGTGAACAGCAGGCCCCCATCGGGACACCCATGGCCACACCCGATCGGGGCACGTATTGGCGACTTCATCCGTTCTGGAACGTCTTACCACAGGAGCGTCCGTGACCCAGACGGTCCGACCTGTCGCAAACCCCGGGGCGCATGGGAATGCAGGGATCAAGGCAAAAATCGGAAATGGAGTGTTTATGAAGTTTCTGTTCTTACGCGCCTCCACCTCCGATATCCAGTCAGGAACCGCCCGGATCCACAATGGCTCCGCTGGGGATCGGAAAAAACACCGGCGTGGATCACGGGTATTTTTTGGGAAGGACTGAAGACATGACGAAAATCCTTGTTCTGTATTATTCCAGCTACGGTCACCTCGAAATCATGGCCCACGCCATTGCCGAAGGCGCGCGTGCCGAAGGTGTTGCCGTGGAGGTCAAGCGCGTGCCCGAACTTGTGCCCGACTCTGTCGCGCAGGCGCATCATTTCAAGACCGATCAGGCCGCACCGATTGCGACAACCGCCGAACTGCCCGATTATGACGCCATTATCGTGGGGGCACCCACCCGCTATGGCCGCATACCCGCGCAGATGGCCAATTTCTGGGACCAGACCGGCGGGCTGTGGGCCAAGGGAGCCCTGGTTGGCAAGATCGGCGCGGCCTTTACCTCCACCGCCACGCAGCATGGTGGGCAGGAAACCACCCTGTTCTCCCTCATCACCAATCTGCTGCACCATGGCATGCTGATCGCGGGACTGCCCTATACCTTCCAGGGCCAGACACGGCTGGATGAGGTCACGGGCGGGTCGCCTTACGGGGCCACCACGATTGCGGGCGGCGATGGCGCCCGCAACCCCAGCGCGAACGAGCTTGATGGGGCAAGGTTCCTGGGCGCGCGCGTGGCCCAACTGGCCCTTAAACTGGCCTGATGACAGCCCCGCCCCGCGCGTTTCAGGCCGGGGCGGGTATCGTTTCGGGCTCGGTGTCGCACCATGGCGGGTGCTCGAACGCCTTGACCAGATAATCGAGAAAAGCGCTGACCCTGACAGGGCGCAGGGAACTGGCCGGGGTTACGATATACAGGGCCACGGGCGGGGCCTCCCACTGCGGCAAGATGCGTTCCAGCAAGCCCGAGCGCAGGCCTTCGGAGACCATGAATTCAGGGAACAGGCCAAACCCCAGCCCCGCCTCCAGCGCGGGCAGGAAAGCCTCGGCATTGTTGGCGCGCAGGCGCGATGCCTGTGAAAGCACGAAATCCTTGCCCGTTGGTTCATGTTTCAACCGCACCATGCCGGGGGCAGAGGTGTTGGTGTAGACAAAGCCTTTCCTGCTTTGCAGATCACGCGGGTGCCGGGGCCGCCCGATCCCGTCCAGATAGGCAGGCGTTGCCACAAGCAGAAGGCGCACCGGGCAAAGACGCCGCGCGCGCAGGGCGGAATCCGCCAGCGATGCGATACGCAGGGCCAGGTCATAGCCTTCGGCCACAAGGTCGATGATTGCGTCACTGAAATCGACGGTAATATCCACATCGGGGTAGCGTTCCAAAAACCCCGGAAGGACCGGCGAGAAATGGCGTATGCCAAACGTCATGGGGGCGGCCACGCGGATCAGCCCCGACGGCTTGAGCGTGCCGCCCTTGGCCTCGCTTTCCGCGGCCTCCGCTTCGGCCAGGATCCGGTTTGCGTGGCCCAGCAGGGCGCGCCCGGTTTCGGTCAGCGACAACTGGCGGGAATTGCGGTTGAACAGGGCCACGCCCAACGCACGTTCCAGACGCCCGACCGCCTTGGAGATTGTGGGTTTGGAGAGTTGAACCGCCTCCGCCGCGCGGGAGAACGACCCCTGCTCCGCGACCTTGGCAAAAATCGCCCATGCTTCAAAATCAGGCAGGCGCATCGCGCAACTCCACAAACAAACGCTGGCTGCGGTTTGCAACCCCATAACCACATGGGGGCCACAGCCCTGCCTTCAAGGTATAACACACTAAATGGAAACAAAGCATTTCGTTTATTTCCATTTAAAACATTATGGCCGACGCGATATGGTCTGCCTGAAGACAAACGCAATCCAGGACAGAAAGACACGACAATGATTGAAATTCGCCCCTTTGAAAAACTCGGCCACGCGGATCATGGCTGGCTGGATGCAAGGCATCACTTCTCGTTCGCGGACTACCACGACCCCGATCGCATGCATTGGGGCGCACTGCGCGTCTGGAACGACGATGCGATTGCCCCGGGCACCGGCTTTGGCGCGCATCCGCACCGGGACATGGAAATCATCACCTATATCCGTGAAGGTGCGATTACCCACCAGGACAGCCTGGGCAATACGGGCCGGACGGAAGCGGGGGATGTGCAGGTCATGTCGGCTGGAACGGGCATACGCCATGCCGAGCATAACCTGGAAGACAGCACCACCCGGCTTTTCCAGATCTGGATCATGCCCAACCGCGGCGGCCATGCGCCGTCCTGGGGCAGCCGGATGTTCCCCAAGGGTGAGCGGGCCGGGCGTTTCGTGGCCCTGGCCTCGGGCCGGAAGGACGATGGCGACGCCCTGCCGATCCATGCGGATGCACGGGTACTGGGTGCAACGCTGAACAAGGGGCAGAGCACCGACTACGCCCTGGGGGCAGACCGGCTGGGCTATCTGGTAATGGCCCGGGGCCGCGTTGAGATTGACGGGCAAACCGTGAACGAGCGCGACGGTGTCGCGATTTCCGATGTGGATGTCCTCAAAATCACCGCGCTGGAGGACAGTGAAATCGTCCTGGTGGATACCGCGCCTTGAACCGCGCTGCCTTTGCCGGCCCGGCCCTGCGTTGCGCGAACGCGGGGCCGGGCCACGCGGTCTGCGGGCTAGGGCCTGCGCGTTTTCGCGGGCCGTCCGGCCCATAAGGCGGCAAGGGCGGAGCCGGAAATATTATGCCAGATGGAAAAGACAGCGCCCGGCAGGGCCGCCAGGGGTGAGAAATAAAGCCGCCCCAATGTGGCGGCCAGGCCTGAATTCTGCATGCCGACCTCAAGGGCCAGCGTGCGGCACACGGCCTCGTCAAACCCCAGAGCGCGCCCGCCCCAATACCCGCCCAGAAGCCCCAGCGCGTTATGGGCGACCACGCCAAGCAGGACGACAGGCCCGGCCGATGCCAAAGACGGGCCCACCCCGGCCACGATACAGGCGATAATGCTCAGGATCGAGACCATGGCCACCAAGGGCAAGGCGGGTTCCACCCGGCGCACGGCACGGTGGCACAGCGTATTGACGACAACTCCGCCCAGCACCGGCAGGGCGACCATTGTCACGATACTGCGAAACAGCCCCCAGCTATCGACCGCCACCCCGGCGGACACATACAGCCGTGTCAGAAGCGGTGTGGCCACAATACCCACCAGGGTAGACAGCATGCTGATGCTGACCGAAAGGGCGACATCCCCCCGCGCCAGATAGATCATGACATTGGACGCCGTGCCGCTGGCGACACAGCCCACAAGCACCATGCCAGTCGCAAGGTCGGGGGACATGTGCAGCGCATGGGCGATCAGCCACGCCGCCAGCGGCATGACCAGATAATGCAGCCCCACCCCGGCCAGAACGGGCCATGGCCTGCGCGCAATCCGCCCGAAATCGCCCGGTGTCAGCGTGACCCCCATGGTGAACATGATAAACGCCAGCAAAAACGTGACGGCGGGCGTGATCCGCAGGAACGGTGCGGGCCAGAATACGGCCAGGGCGGAAACAACAATGGCCCAGAACGGGAACAGACGGGTTATCATGCGCGATCTTCATGCAACGGGCCGGAACGGTGCTCGCGCAGGCGCACCGAACAGGGGTGATTGAAACAGCTGTGCCGAACGGGCATCTAGCCCGCGACGATTTGCCTTTGTCGGCCCAGCCCGTCAATCCCGAGTTCCACCACATCGCCCGCTTGCAGGTAGACAGGCGGCCGCATGCCCATGCCGACACCCGGCGGCGTGCCGGTGGCGATAACGTCGCCCGGCAGCAGCGTCATGTAGCGGCTGACATAGGAGACGATCTCCGCCACCGGAAAAATCATGTTGCACGTGTTGCCCGCCTGCATCCGCCGCCCGTTGACATCCAGCCACAGGCCGAGGTTCTGCGGGTCGGGGACCTCGTCCCGGGTTACGAGCCATGGGCCCAGCGGGCCGAACGTGTCGCAACCCTTGCCCTTGTCCCACTGGCTGGACTGCATCTGAAAAGCACGTTCGGACACATCGTTGGCAACACAATAACCCGCCACATGCTCCGGTGCCGCATCCTCCGCCACGTTGCTGGCGCGCGATCCGATGATCACGGCCAGTTCAACCTCCCAATCCAGGCGGGTTGATCCCACAGGGGGAAGAATACCGTCGTCCGGGCCGCATAATGCGCTGATCGCCTTGAGAAAAATGATCGGCTCGGGCGGGATGGCCAGCCCGGCTTCCTGTGCGTGGTCGCGGTAATTCAGGCCGATGCAGATATATTTGCCAATACCGGCAACCGGCACCCCGTAACGGACAGGCCCTGCCACGACAGGCAGGCTTGCCGGGTCAAGACCTGCCAGTCGGGCCAGATGTTCGGGGGCAAGTTTGTCGGGGGTGATATCGGCCACATGGCCTTCAAGGCTGCGCAGAACACCCTGGGCATCGACCAGCCCGGCACGTTCCGCCCCGTCCTTGCCAAAACGACACAGTTTCATCTCCAAGGATTCCTGGCTGAAAGAACACACCTGGCACCAACGGCCAGGTCAGGGTCGCCGCTGCGATCAGGCCAGCATACGCCCATACCCTTCATAGCACGGCCGGGCACCGGGCCATAATCCCCCGCCCCATGACGCGGAATATCGTGCCTATCGGGCAAGCGGGGGTGTAATAACCACGATATAGGCAACAGGATTGGCGCTGTAGCCGAGAAAGCGATGCGACAGGGTCACCGGCACGCGGAGCGTTTGCGCGGTCGCGAACCGGGCGGCATTTTGCAGGCAAATCAGGTCGTCCGCAACGCAGATGGACAGCAGCCCGTGGTCACGAATGCGTTCGGGCGTCACCCATAAGGCCTGGTTGAAATCATGCCCGACAAAACTGTGCGGATGCGCCGGGCTGTAGAACGCCGCCCCGTTTTCCATGGTAAAGGATCCGCTGACATAGGTCAGCGGGGCCGGAACATGGCGCTGCCACAAAGCCGTGGCTTCCAGCACGATTTCTTCGACCGGCGCCTGCTTGAGCCATCTCTGCTGGTGCGCCACACGCCAATACGCATAGGCCGGGGCCGCCGCCACCGCGCCAAGACTGAGCAGAGCCGCGCCATATACGCTGACTTTGGCCAGAAGGCGGGTCGGGCAGTGGGGAAAAGCCTGCATGACCAGCAGCGGTGCCAGCGGCACCACCCCGATCATCATTTCATCCATCACGACGGTTTTCAGCATCAGGGCCGATAGCTCGGTCAGGATAACCGGGGTCAGGGTCACCACCGCGACCATGCGCCACTGATCAGGCGACAGAACTGCCGGCTCGGCAGCAGGGGGCTGGGCCTGCGCGGGCGAAGCCGAAAGGGCACGCCCCATTACCGCTACGCCTGCGACAACCCCCACAACACCCAGCATCATGCCGCACAGCCCACCCCCTGCCCGCAGGGCCCGGTGCCAGACCTCGTGCCAGGGAGCACCCAGCTTGCTGCCCAGATAATGCAACGGCGGAGCCTGGTTCTGCGCCAGCCACAGCAGGTGCGGCGCGAAAGTGAGCAAGGCCACAACTGCCGACACCCATGGCCAGCGCGAAGCCAGCCATTGCCGCCCCGGTGCGGCGACCAGCGCCGCGCCCACGCACCCGGCCAGAGGCAGCAGCACGTAATATTTGGACAACAGGCCAAACCCCACCATAATGCCCAGGCCAAGTGCCGATGACAGGCCGGGCCGCGAGACGGAGCGGAAAAAGAAAAAAAGCGTCCAGGGCCATACCGAGAGAAAAATGATATTGGCATCAAATTTATAGGCGTAGAATGTATAAAGCGGGGTCAGTAGCAGTAACGCCCAGGCTGCGACACGCCGCGGGCCAGAGACCAGACACCCCAGAAGATACCAGACACCCAGCAGGCCGACAGCCGCATTGGTAGCGCTGAGAGCCGCGAAAAAAAGCGGTGTCGTGGGGAAAGTCTTGAACCAGATTCCGCATAGCCACGCCCAGAATGGCGGGTGCTGATGGTACCCGAACTGGAATTCCTGCCCCCAGGCATAGGCCTCTGTCATGTCGTGCTTGATGGGGACCGGGGCTTCCGTAACCGTGTAGAAAAAGGTCCAGACAGCAATAAAACCTACAAAAACAGCCAGGATTGCAGCCTTTGTGGGGCGGGCCGCCGTAAACGCCGCGAAATCGAAAAAACCTGCCGGTTCACGGTAGAGCGCGCCTATACGCTCCGTACGTTCGCTCTTTACCACGGACATCAAAAAGCCCTTATGATCCTGAAAATGACTGATATTCAAACCAGAAGGGTCCGCGCCCTCCATTCCGGCAGGCACCCCGCCCTTGGTAAACAAGGGACAGCAGCCCGCATGGCGCTAAAAAAGCCATATATTCAAGGCGTTAGAAAACGGGCGCAATGATACGCAAGGCTTTATGAGATGTAAACATAAAACCGCGCCCTCCCCCGCACGGGCGCGGTTAGCCGGTATCCTGCAACTCCCTTGGCAGGCCCGTCGGGCGGCACCGTTCAGACGTTGCGCTGAATACCCGAGCGCGCCAGAACCCCGGGCAACAGGCGTTCATTCGGCCCGTAATCCGCTGCGGGATGGAAGAAAAGACGTGGCGTCCTGTCCAGATTTTGCAGGCGCTGGCGGTATTCCTCCAGCCTGGCGGTCCGCATGTGCTCCGTCATCCGCCCGGGCATGTAGGCAATGAAAGGCGAGATCACGTCAAAACCGGTATAGCGCAGCAGGCCATTATGCACCGGCCACAGAACGCTTAAAATATCCCCATCGATGCCGTCCGGCGCATAGGTATCGGCCGATGTGCCGGTCGTTGCGGCCACCATGGCCGTCTTGCCCCTGAACAGGCCCGTATCGTATTTGCGCCCGGCACTATAGGCAAAGCCCCGCGCAAAGACACGATCGGCCCAGCCTTTCATGATCGCGGGCATACCAAACCACCAGATCGGGAACTGGAAAATAACCAGATCCGCCTGGCGCAGCTTTTCCTGTTCGGCGCGAATATCCGCCGACAGGGTGCCCGCCTCATACGCATAGGTCTGTTCCTTCGCAAGATTCAGGCACGACGGGTCCTGCAAGCCTTCAGGGAAATCGCCCACACCCAGAACAGGAGAAAAATTCATGGCATACAGGTCACTGACCGTAACCACGTGCCCCTGTTCCAACAGGGTCCGCACCGCAATATCCTTCATGGCGCCGTTATAGGATTTGGGTTCGGGATGCGCGTATACGATCAGAACATTCATGGCATTTTCCTAATAGCGAATCTCGGCACCCGCGAGCGCGAGACAGGCCCCGCCGACGGTGGTTTTTCGCTACCTTGCGACTTTTCCTGCGCTGCCGAAGAATTTTGCAAACTCATATACCTTCCCCTGATCGCGCACCAATATGGATGCTGCCATCACCGGTACAGATCAGGCAGGTGCGATCTCGAACAGCACTTCATGATAGCCGACACTCTGCCCTTCAACCGCGTTGATGGTGCCAATCTGCCCGCCAGCCGGGGCGACAACAGGCAGGACGATCGGCCCCACTTCGACAAACGCCATGATCTGCCCTGCACTGACTTTGTCACCAACCGCCATGCCCTTGCCGCTTGCAGGCGGGTGGGTGGCGTGGAACACACCCAGATCCGGGCTGGGCACAGCCGCACTCGCCGGCTGGGCAGGCGGGGGTAGCGGTGCCGAAACCGCGTTTTGCGCACCCGGTTCTGGCGCCAGGCGCAGCAAAAGCCGTGTCTGGCCATCGTCATAATCCAGCAGGGCCATCCCGCCCTGGCGCATTCTGGCAACGATATCGCGCAGACGGGCAACGCGATCCGTTACGGCATGGTTACTGCCCATTGCTGCCCCCATCATCCCGGCTTAGAAGTTTTTCCAGATAATGCACGGAAATATCAGCACTTTTGAAAGCACTTTCATCCATCAGGCGTTGATGCAACGGGATTGTCGTCAGAACGCCACCAATTTCCATTTCGCCCAAAGCCGCCTTCATGCGCGCGATCGCATCGGCCCGCGTCGCGCCATGGACAACAAGTTTTGCAATGAGCGAGTCATAGGACGGCGGGATCGTATACCCCTCGTACAAATGGCTTTCCACCCGCACGCCAGGCCCGCCGGGCGGACGCCAGCGGGTGATTTTACCCGGGCTGGGAATGAATTTTTGCGGATCCTCGGCATTGATCCGGCATTCGATGGAATGCCCGTCCAGCGTGATCTGGTCCTGGCTGATCGAAAGTGGCAACCCGCCGGCCACCCGGATCTGCTCGGCCACGATATCGATCCCGGTCACCATTTCCGTTACGGGATGTTCGACCTGAAGGCGCGTGTTCATTTCAATGAAATAAAACCTGCCGTCTTCATAAAGGAATTCGAATGTTCCCGCCCCCACATAGCCCATGCGCTGGCAGGCCGCTACGCAGTGTTGCCCAAGCTCCGCCACTGCCGCGCGCGATATGCCGTGGGCCGGGGCTTCCTCCACCAGTTTCTGGTGCCTGCGCTGGACGGAACAGTCCCGATCGCTAAGCCAGAGCGCATGCCCCATCTGGTCCGCCAGGACCTGGATTTCGATATGGCGTGGTGTTGTCAGGAACCGTTCGGCATAAAGGTCACCATTGGCGAAAGCGTGAACCGCCTCCTGCCGCGCGGTCTGGATGGCAGAGTCCAGTTCGGCGGGAGAGTTGACAACCCTCATCCCGCGCCCGCCGCCCCCGCCCGATGCCTTGACGATCAGCGGATAACCCACCGCCTCGCATAATGCATGGGCCTGCGCCATGTCCTCGGGCAGCGCACCTTCGGTTCCGGGCAGGCAGGGCACGCCTGCGGCCATCATCTGGCGACGGGCTTCGATCTTGTCGCCCATGGCGCGGATAATGGCGGCCGGCGGCCCGATCAGGGTCAGCCCCGCTTCGGCCACAGCCTGGGCGAATGCCGCGTTCTCGGACAGGAAACCATAGCCCGGATGAATGGCCTGGGCACCCGTAAGACGGGCGGCACGCAGCACCCGTTCCTTGTCGAGGTAGCTCTTGCCGGGTGCAGCCGGGCCGATGCAGATTGCCCTGTCCACCAGCGCCAGATGACGCTGGGCATCGTCCCCTTCCGCGTAAAGGCCGACAGAAGCCAGGCCCAGCACCTTGCACGCACGCGCAATGCGCAACGCGACCTCGCCCCGGTTGGCGATAAGGACAGTGTCAAATGTCAGCGTCATTGATACGCTCCACAACGAACAGGGGCGTTCCGGCCTCGACCATTTCGCCGTTTTTTGCCGCAATCCGCACGATACGGCAGGCAAATTCAGCCACGACCCGGTTCAGTGTCTTCATGACTTCCAGAATGTACAGCGCAGCCCCTTCGGCCACCACATCGCCTTCTTTGACGAAAGGCGGCGCATCGGGGGCCGGAGCCAGGTAGAAGACCCCGACCATGGGGGCTGTAATCTCCTCCTGAGCGGGTGCGCGGTTTTGCGATACTTCGGCGGTCGCGGCCGGTGCGGCCGCCACAGGCACGTTGGCGTGCAGCGCGGGCGCAGGGCGGGCAGCCAGCACACCCTGTTGGGGATCGGCCTGGGCCGCCCGCTTCAGATGCACCCTGACACCGTTCTCGGTATGATCGAGTTCCTCGATCCCGTGTTCGGCCATCAGCGCCATCAAGGCATCCAGCAAGTCGAGATTCATGGTCTACCCCTGTCTATCCCTGTCCATCCCTTGCGGGGGCTTGGGGCGGTTGGACATGCCTTAGCAAAAGGCGCGCACGGCGATACCGGCGGCAACCAGCGCTTCGCGCACCCGGCGGGCCACCTCGACCGAATGGGCATTATCGCCGTGCACGCAGATTGAATCGATCCTGACCGGCACCATGGCGCCTGACAGCGTTTCCACCGCCCCGGTCTGCACCATCCGCACCGCGCGGGCCGCCGCATATTCCGGGTCGTGGATCAGGGCTCCGGGCAGCTTTCTTGAGACAAGGCGGCCTTCTTCCGTATAGCCGCGATCTGCAAAAATTTCCGAAAACACTGTCATGTTCCGAGCACGCGCGCAAAGATCGAGCTGTCCGCCGGCAATCGCCAGAACGGGAAGCTTCGGGTCTACTGCGTGAATGGCGCGCGCGACGGCCTCCGCAATGTCGGTGTTGCTTTCGGTCAGGTTCCCCAACGAACCATGGGGCTTGACGTAGCGCAGGCTTTCCCCGCTATAGGCGGCCATGCCCATGGCGGCCCCGACCTGATAGGCGACAAGCCGTTCGATTTCCGCCGGTGAAAACGGCATGACACGCCGCCCGAACCCCCACAGATCTGGAAAACCGGGATGCGCGCCAATCCGCACGCCCAGTTCCTTTGCCTTGCGAAAAGTCGCGGCCATGATCTCGGGATCTCCCGCATGGAACCCGCAGGCGACGTTGGCCGATGTCACAATCGAGAGCATGGCATCGTCATCGCCGATCTTGTAGCAGCCGAACCCTTCTCCCAGGTCGGCATTCAGATCCACTTCGTGTTGGCCGGTCTGTGTCATGTTTGTCATCCTTGCAGGGCGAAATAAAGTAGTATCGGTTTTTTCGTATCAGGCCGTAACGGTGCCGAGAGCGCGCGAAAGAGCCAGAAGATCATCATGCTGGGCCCTAAGGGCCGCCTGTGCCTGCGCGCGGGTGGCCAGCACGAAGCGGACCTGCCCGCCCACCCGTGTCTGGGCCAGAAGACGCTGGTCGGCTTCGATCACCGTTGCGATCTTGGGGTATCCGCCACAGGTATTGGCATCAGCCAGTTGCACGATAGGCTGCCCGGACGATGGCACCTGGATCGTGCCGGGCACAATACCATGCGACATCAGGCTGTCCTGGCACAGGGCCACCAGTTCGGGCCCGCTCAGCCGGTAGCCTACACGGTTGGCATCGGCACTGACCTGCCAGGGCACGGACAGGAACTGCTCCTGCACTTCGGGCGCGAACCGGTCCCATTCGGCCGCGGGCAGGACACGTACGGTTGTGTGCGCATCCGCCCGCACTTCGGGCCATTGTATCGCAGCCCCCAGCCCGGCCTGCGGAAAAGCCTTTGGGTTGCCCGTGATCGAACCCAAAGTGGGCGCACCAAGGGGCAGCCTGTCCCCGCGTTGCAGGCCCCGCCCGCCAATGCCGCCAAAGCCACCTTTTTGATCCGTCGCGCGGGAACCCAGCACGACCGGCACGTCGATCCCGCCTGTCACGGCAATATAGGCGCGTGCGCCCACGCGCGGTGCGCCCAGCGAAAGAACCTGCCCCGCCCTGGCGGGCACGGCCCACCAGGCGGGTATGGGGCTGCCATCCAGATTCGCGCCCGTATCGGCCCCTGTGAGGGCGAAAACGGTGTCGGCATGGAATTTCAGGCGGAAGGGGAAAAAGACGACTTCGATCCCCGCAAGGGACAGATCGTTGCCGATCAGGGCGTTCCCCGCCGACAGGGCAAAACGGTCCATCGCCCCGCCGACGGAAACCCCCAATGTCAGCGAATGGCGCCGCCCCTGGTCCTGGATGCTGTTCAGGGTGCTGCTTGCCAGAATTTCCAGCGCCCCGTCCTGGCTGTTGCGTTGCATGGTGCTCATCCTTCCACCGGATGGAAGCGCACGACATCGCCTGGGTGGAGCAAAAGCGGATCAGCCCGTTCGAGCGAAAACAGATCGATATCCGTCATGCCCAGGATATGCCAGCCAGAGGGTGCGGTACAGGGCATGATACCCGCATGCCCGCCCCCGATCACTACCGCGCCCTTGGGAACGCTCAGCCGCGGGGTATTACGCCTGCGCACGGCCAAAGCAGGGTCCAGCCCGGTTAGATAGACGAAGCCCGGCATGGCCCCCACGGCGGCGACGGAATAATCCGCGCCACTGTGCCGGGCAATGACCTCCGCTACCGAAAGCCCGCTTTCCTGCGCCACGCTGGCCAGGTCCTCGCCCAATGCCCCACCGTAATGAACCGGCACATCCACCACCTTGGCGGATGGCGTTTCAAGCCCGGCCCCGGCCCATTCCTTGCGAATGAGCGCTTCCACCGCCTCCCCCGACACATGCAGGGAGTCGAAAACGACCAGCACGTTGTTAACACCCGGCACGACCTGTTCTATCCCGTCAATGCCGCGCATTTTCTTCGCGAACGCCCAGATCCGCTGCTGGATCGCCTGGTCGAACGCGCCTGACGCCGCATCCACCAGAATTGCCTCCGACCCGGCCATGGAAAGTTTCAACATCCGCTACCCTGCCTTTGCCCCATGGTCTCTGCGCCCGATATTTCCAAACCCGGCCGGCAAACCAGTCCGGGGAAGTTTCGCCCACGAATCAATCACCACAAAATCATATTGTGGAGGGTATCGCACAAGACGCAATGTGCCTGCCCCCGGCGCAGGCACGCGCGCGTTGCGATCGCGCCTAGTAGACAACCGTTTCATGCAAGGGTGTGCGCGAACGGATCCTGCCAAACCCCAGCGGGCTCAGGTCCAGGCTCTGGTAAGCGCCGGTCAGGACATGTTCGGCAATGGCCCGCCCGGCGGCAGGGGCATGCATGACCCCATGCCCCGAAAAACCATTAGCAAACAGAAGATTCGGGATTTCGTCATGCGGGCCGATCACGGCATTGTGGTCGAGTGTATTGATCTCGTAATGCCCGGCCCATGACCGTTCCACCCGCAACCGCTCCAGGGCGGGAACCCGTTGGGCCAGTGCGGGCCAGACCACGTCTTCAAGCAGGTCATACGCGGGTTCGAAATCCCCCGTGGCGTCCGGGTCATTATGTTCGGGTGGGGCGATACCGCAGATAAACCCCTGCCCTTCGGGGCGTATCCATGCGCCGGACGCATCGAACAGCATGGGAAAATCAGCCGCATCGAGCGGGGCCTTGATGGAAAAAACCGTGCGCTTGCGCGGCTCGACCGGCAAGGCAGGCGCCAGGTCGCGCACGATATGGGCCGCCTTCGGGCCGGCCGCGTTGATGCACCAGTCCGCAGCAAGCAACTCCCCCGTTGCCAGCCGCATGCCCGTGGCGCGGCCGCCATGCACTTCAACCGTATCGACCTGTGCCTGCCGGTACGTAACACCCATCCCGATCGCGGCCTTGCGCACCAGTTGCAGCAGGGACCAGGCATCGAACCAGCCTTCGTTCTTCAGGCCGAAGGTTGCGATACCTATGTCTTCCACATTCAGCCAGGCAAAACGGCGTTGGGCCTCATCCGGTGTCAGAGCCACGATATCCGCCCCTTCCCCGTTCTGCATGGCAACCCCTGCCCGCCGTTCGTCCTGCGAACCTTCGGGCCCGATGATAAGATAGCCTTTCTCGACAAACCCGATATCGGCATCCGGCCCGAATTCACTACGGATATTGCGAAACAGGTCAGCCCCGAACAGGCTCATGTGCACATTGACGGGACAGCCGAACTGGGTGCGGATCGATGCCGCGGACAACGCCGTTGACGAACGCACATAGGTCGGATCGGCCTCCAATACGGTGATCTCGCCCGCAAACCCCTGTTTTTTCAAAAAATACGCGATGAAACTGCCCATGATGGCACCACCGGCAATAAGGACTGTCCCTGTTTTCGATCCCGCCACTTACCACTCCTGTCTTCCTGGCGTTGCACGTGCATGAACCCGTGGGCTCCGCCACCCTAAATCCCTGTTCATTCGGCTAAACTGGCCAGCCCCACCGCACCCCGTCCACCGACCCGGTCATGGGGCACAGCCTTGCCACGCGTGCCGCACCCGTAGGCCAGCAAGCCTTGGACCGTTCCTGAAAAAACCTTTTACCCGTCACGAATTGCCTTGAGACGTTCGATCAGGATCTGCCCGCCGTCGAGAATATGCTTCTCCAGGAGGGCGACAGCCGCATCCGTATCCTGCCTGCGGCAGAATTCCATAAGCTGCCAGTGTTCGCGGTCCGACTTGGCCTGCAGGCCGGTCAGCGAGACCATCATCCGTTCGTAGCGTTCGATCTGCAGGTGGATTTTCCCCACCATCTCGATCGTCGTCTTCCGGCCCGAGGCCGCGTAAAGGGCTGCGTGAAAATTCCAGTTATGCTCGTAGGAATAATCATCCTCCGCCCCCCAGGACCCGAATTCCCGCGCGGCGGCCTCGGCCTTGGCAAAATCGGCTTCGGTCATGCGGGGAATGGCCAGGGCGATCAGCCAAGTTTCAATTCTCGCGCGCAGTTCGTAAAGTTCGAGTATTTCTTCAAGCGAAACCGAAGAGACGACGGCTCCCTTATGGGAAATCAGTTCGACAAAGCCTTCGGAATAGAGCTGATGCAGGGCTTCGCGAACGGGTATGCGGCTGACACCCAGTTCAGCCGCGATATGTTCCTGCCTTATGGCCGTGTTCGCTTCATATTCGCCGGACAGGATCTTCTGCCGAAGAATATCCGCCACCTGCGATGAAATCGTCTTTTTCTTCACAACCCCGGCCATGCCAGATACTGCTCCGTCAGGATGAAATGACGTTATAGACCGGCTGCCCGACACCCATCGCAGGTCTTCCCTTGCTGCGCCACAACCAGCGCCGTCGAGACACTGACCACCGACAAACCGACTGGCGCTGGCACCCCGCCCAGGGCAGGCAAGTCCGCCATACATCAGCCCCCGCCGCCCCAAGATGCGCGAAATGGGCCGTTTCAGGCACGCTTCGGGCCGCGGCGCATGCGGCCCGAAGCCCCGGCATCACTCCTCGACAGGGACCGTATAGTTCAGGACCAGGCGGCCGCCATCGGGGTAGATGGTCTGCCCGACGATATAGGATGCATCGTCACTGGCCAGGAAGGAGGCGACACTCGCCACTTCGGAAGGCTGACCACACCGCCCGGCGGGCGTGCGGGACATGATGGTCTTGCGCTGGCTGTCATTGGCCATGACCGCCTGGGCCAGTTCGGTCAGGATGGTGCCCGGCCCGATGGCGTTGACACGAATGCCATGCGGGATCAGCCCCACGGCCATGACCGCCGTCAACTGCTTGAGCCCGCCCTTGGAGACGGCATAAGCCACCGAATTGGGAATGGCCAGCAGCGCATTGATGGACGACATGTTGATAATGGAACCGCCACGGCCCTGATCGATCATGACTTTCGCCGCCGCCTGCCCGAGCAGGAACGGTGCCTTGAGATTGACGCGCTGGACGCGATCGAAGGCCTCCTCGGAAAAATCGACGAATTCTTCCATATGGATAATGCCGGCATTGTTGACGAGAATATCCAGCCCGCCAAAATGGCTGACGGCCTTCTCGATCACCTTCCGGGCCATATCGCGCGAGATTTCGGAAAAATCAGCGACCATCCATGTCGCGCGGTCACCCAGAAGCTCCGCCTTTTCACGAACCAGATCAGCCTGGATATCGACCAGCACCACCTTGGCGCCATCGTCGTAAAAGCGCTTCGCGCAGGCAAAGCCCAGCCCCTGAGCCGCACCCGTGACCAGAACGACCTTGTCTTTATGCTTCATGATCTCTTTCTCCGCATCCTCACTATATTGGATACAATATCCGACAATCGCGGCCACCGCAATGCCCTCGTTGCGGTTCTGCATCATTCAGCATGCGCTGGCATGGCCTGCCGCATGCTGCACGCAAAACCAGCCGCGCGAGCCTGACGAGAAACCCGATCGGAACGGGGGGATTGAGCGGCGCCCTCCACAGGGTTCGGACAAGCGCAGCATTTTCAGGCCCCGAAAAAACAGCCCGGGGCCCACCTGCTCGACCAGCAAGGCGGCTCCCCCCGGCCTGTCCGTCAGGTCTGGTTGCTTGCGGCCTCGGCGGCCTGCCTGCGGCGTTTTTCGCGCCGGGCTTCCATTTCGTAATAATAGGTCGGCAGAATGAACAATGTCAGAAGGGTTGCAATACCCAACCCGCCGACAACCACGGTCGCAAGGCCACGCTGCACATCCGTGCCGATCCCCGTGGCCAGGGCCGCGGGCAGCATGCCCACGCTGGCAACGGTCGCGGTCATCAGCACGGGGCGGAAACGCTGGCCTGCCCCGTCCAGCACCGCCGCGCGCAGGGGTTCGCCCTCCGCCCGCAGGCGGTTGAAGTTGGAAACCATGATAATGCCATTCTGGATAGCGACACCGAACAGGGCGATGAACCCTACGGCCGTTGCGATATTCAGGGTCTCGCCACGCACATGCAATGCGATCAGCCCGCCCAATGTGGCCATGGGCACGACAATCAGGACCAGCACCGCCTGGCGCATGGCCCCGAACTGGAAGAACAGCAGCACCAGCATGATGGCGAACATCACGCCCAGTGCAACGGTCAGGCGCGATTCCGCACGCTGGGCCTGCTCGAACGTGCCGGCCCATTCCAGGCGGTAGACGGTCGGGTCGTAATGGACATGGGCTGCAATGCTCTGTTGCGCATCCGCCAGGTATTGGGAAAGCGGCCTCTGCCCGTTATCGAGGCGGATCGTAAGCTGGCGGTGGTTGCGCTCATGCGCGATCGTGCCTTCGCCCGTCCGCAGCGTGACATGGGCGACGGCACCCAGCGGAATCCGCGCGCCCGAAGGGGCGGTAAGCGGGAAATGGCGGATGATATCCAGATTGCTGTTGATGGCGCGCGGGATATGCACCGTCATGTTATAGACGCGGTTACCCACATAGATGGAAGACACTGGCGCATCCCCGATCATGTTCTGGACCACGGCCATGATATCCGTCGCACTAAAGCCGTAACGCGCTGCGGCCATGCGGTCGAGCGTGACATCCAGTTCCGGAATTTCCGGCTCCTGGAAGATGGAGGCCGCCGCCGTGCCGGGCACCCTGCGCAGCACGGACACGATCTGCGTGCCGATCCGGCGCAGTTCGCGCAGATCATCGCCATAAACACGCAGGACCAGGGGAGAATGCGCGCCCCCAACAAGATCGTTCATGTTGTCGGCGATAGGCTGGCTGATACCGAAGCTGATACCCGGTATCTGGCTCAGCCGGGCACTCAGCCTGGCAACGAACTGGCGCTTTGTCTCCCCCCGCGCCCATTCGCTATAGGGTTTGAGCCCCACCGGCACCTCGATATGCGACGGTGTCCAGGGGTCCGTGCCGGAATCGCTGCGGCCAAGCTGGGTCACGGCATAGCTTGTCTCGGGGAAGGAGCGAATGGCCGCCCTGATCTCGTCCGCGATGTCGCTCGCTTTTTCCAGCGACAGGCCCGATGGAAGCTGGACCTGGATCCACAACGCCCCTTCATCCAGGTCGGGCAGGAATTCCCGCCCCGCGGTCGCCCCCAGATAGCCGATCAGGATAAAGGCCACGACCCCCGCGCCATAGGCCAGCAGCGGTCGGCCAAGGCTGTAATCCAGCCCCCGGTGATAGACATGGTGCAACCAGTCCAGCGGCTTGTTGTGATAAAGCCTGTGCGGCTTGCGCAAGGCCAGAAAGGCCAGGGACGGAACAAGCGTGATCGCACATAACAGCGCGCCCAGCAGTGCGAAGCTGACCGTGAACGCCATGGGCCGGAACAGTTTTCCCGCAGCCCCTTCGAAGGCGAACAGGGGTCCGTAGGCCACGATAATGATAAGGGTTGCGAAAAAAATCGCCTTGCCCATCGTTTCCGTGACTTCGAGGATATCGCCCACGGTCAGGACTTCATTCGGCTGGGCTTCGCGCAGGCGCAGGATCGCCTCGGTCACGACGATCGCGCCATCGACAATCACCCCGAAGTCGATCGCCCCCAGCGAGAACAGATTGGCCGGCATGTCCAGCGCGGTCATGATGACGAACAGCGTGGCCAGGGAAAGTGGAATGGTCACGGCAGCGACAATCGCGCTGCGCGGGCTGCCCAGGAACACCACCAGCACCACAAAGACCAGCCCCATCCCTTCGAGAACCGTATGGGCGACTTTTTCGGTCGTGGCGTGCACCAGATTGTCACGGTCGATATATGGGACGATCCGCACGCCCTGGGGGGCAAGCTGTTTTTGCAGTTCATTGACCCGGGCATGCAGCGCCGCCAGCACCTGCGACGGGTTCTGGCCGTTCTGGATTGCGATAATGCCTTCAAGCGTGTCGGCATTGTTATCCAGCCCCAGAATGCCCTGGCGCACCTGGTGGCCGAACTGCATCTGCCCCAGATCGCGGATGCGCACCGGCTGGCCGTCATGCTGGGCCACACCGATCTCGCCCATTTCGCCCAGCGTATGGATCATGCCGACCCCACGCACGATATAGGACTGATCGCCCCGCGTAACGCGGTCGCCCCCGGCGTTGAGGTTGTTGTTGCGCAGCGCATTCAGCACGTCATTGATGCCGATATTGTATTTATTGAGCGCATCGGGATCGAGCAGAAGCTGGTATTCCTTGGTGAAACCGCCGAAATTGCTGACCGACACCACACCGGGAATTTGCATCAGGTCCGGAATGACGACCCAGTTCTGAATATCGGAAAGCTGCATCAGGTTCAGCTTGTCCGACTGTAACGTATAACGGTACACCTCCCCCGCCGGGCCGGTGACCGGTCCCAGCACGGGCATGGCCCCGGACGGCAGGTTGACGACCTGGCCGATCTGCTGGGTTACGCGGTCGCGCGCGAAGTAGACGTCCGTGCCGTCCTTGAAAATGAGCGTGATCAGAGACAGGCCGAACGTACTGCTCGACCGGCTGTCGATCAGCCCTGGAACACTGGCCAACTGGCGTTCAAGCGGGGTCGTTATCTGCTGTTCGACCTCCTCGGCCGCAAGACCGGACACCTGTGTGGTGACGACCACATTCACCGATCCCAGATCGGGATAGGCTTCAACGGAGATTTCACGCCAAGCCAGCGCGCCGAAACAGGCGAGCATGGCCATGGCCGTAAACACAATACGCCTGTTGCGCAGGCAAAAGCCGATAATCTTGTTAATCATCGTTCAGGAGCACCGCGCCCTGTGTCACGACACGTTCCCCGACGGAAAGACCGTCCAGAACATGGCTGTCGGCCCCGTCGTCATAAACGATATCGACCACACGCCGCCTGAACACATTGGGCCTGACTTCCACGAACACGGTCGTGGCGTCGTTGTTCATCAGCAATGCCGTCTGCGGCACGATAATTTCCGGTGGCCTGGGCACGGCAATGGTAACATGCGCATACATGCCCGGGCGCAGGACACCGCTGGGATTGGCCACCTCGAAATGCACGCCAAGGCGGCGCGTATCGCCCTGTATGGTGGGGGGCAGCCCACCCAATGCGCCGCCCAGCACCACATCGGGCACGGCGGGCAGGGTCGCATGCGCTTCCATGCCGGCGTGCAGAAGCGGGCTCTGGTCTTCGGCCACGTCCCCCACGATCCAGACCTTGCTCGTATCCACCAGCGTCATCAGCACAGCGGTGGGATCGGTCACATTGGTGCCCACGGCGGTGGCCACGGTGCCGATGACACCATCGATGGGTGCGACAAGGGGAATGAAACAACCCGTCTGCGACCCGGAAGCGGTGCTGTCGTCCTGGCCCAGTGCCGCAAGCCGTTCCGTGGTGCGCTGGTATTCCGCCTGTGCCTGTTCATAGGCGGCACGCGAACTTTCCAGATCCTTGACGGCGGCCCCACCCACGCCAAGAACGCTCTGGCCCCGCTTGAACTGCTTTTCGGCCAGCGCGAGGGCGGAGCGGGCCTTTTCTTCATCCGTGCAGGCCTGCGCCATGTCGCCCGATGCGATCAACGCCAGCAACTGCCCACGCCTGACCGCATCACCGGGCGCGACATCCAGCCGCGCGATGCGGCCGGTCAAGGGCGCCAGCAGGTTGATGCTGCGCGCGGGCTCCGCCACGACCTGCCCCGGCGCATCGATATCCTGCGGCCGCGCCTGCGCGGTCACGGCTTCCACCTTCAGGCGCGGGATGACGGGGGAATTGGGGTCGACCGTCAGGTCGCCATTCGCATCGCGATGGATGGTGGGCGAGTCCGCACCCCGCACCTGGCCAGCCGACATCATGCCCAATGCCGCCAGTGCGGAGAAAACCCACACCGGGCGCGCCCATCCATATCTCTTACGTTTCATAAGTATTTGACTCGAAACTGTTATTTTTTGTCGACAGGAAAGTGGAATCAAAAAGGGCAGATCTGTTCGCAGGTGTTCTGGCCGTGGAAAAACCCGCCGCTCCGTCGGGTGGCCCACAGTGTCGTATGGCCTAGTCGTCCACGGCGGGAATATCAATAGCACCTCTATAATGTCACACAGGCGAACCCGGGCCACGACGATAAAAGAGATCATCCCGCCTGTGCAAACTTATGCCCCCGCACGCCAAAACGCCAGATCGTCATAACGCCGGCAGGTATCCCGCCTGGGCATGAGACGCGCGATTACGCGACAGCGGGCCCCTTCCCCGCCCCGTTGTCCGGCCTTGCGGGCGCTGCGGGTTCGGGCAGCGGAAGGAACATGGGCTGGGCGCGCTCCACCTCCTGGCGCAGCACCCCTGACAGATGCCGGATACGCGAGGTGCGGCTTTCATCCGCACGGGTGATGAGCCAGTACGTGCGGGTCAGGTTCATGCTCAGCGGCAGCACGCGCACCAGACCGGGCCTGGACTCCGCCACAAAGGCTGGCAGCACCCCCAGACACAGCCCGGCCGCCACGGCCGCCATCTGCGCCTGGATGGAGGAATTCTGGATCCTGACAAGCTGCTGGCCGATCCCCAGCCCTTCCAGGTAATCCAGCCCGCGCGTGAACAGCAGTTCGTCCACATACCCTGCAAACATATGGTGCGACAGGTCGGCCGGGGTGCGTACGGGTTTATGCCGGACCAGATAATCGGGGCTGGCGTAAATGAACAGGCGGTAATCCGTGAGCTTTTCGGCCACGAACCGGTTTCCGCTGGGCAGGGTCAGGGTGACGGCGATATCCGCCTGGCGGCGCGAGAGCGAGACGATCTGCTGGATCGTCACCATTTCGACCGTAAGGGCGGGGTTGGTCGCGAGAAGCGCCCCGATCCGCGGGGCGAGAAAGAAATTGGCAAAGCCTTCCAGCGCGCTGATCCGCACCGTGCCGGACAGCCCGCCCTCGCCCCCGGCTTCGACTCCCTTCGCCTCGTGCTCCATGGCTTCGACCCGCGCCAGCAGGCGTTCACCTTGTCGTGTAAGGGCGTAGCCCCGCAGGTGCCGCTCGAACAGGATCGTGCCCGTCGCGTCCTCAAGCGACTGGATATGCCGCCCGACCGTTGCGTGGTCCACGTTCAGCGCGCGGGCGGCAACCGAGAGCGATCCCCCGCGCGCCACGGCCAGAAAATACTGCAAGTCCCGCCAGTCCAGCCCCCGCCTTGTCATGCCCGCATCCTTTTCCAACCCACCCGAATGGCGCGTTGCCTGTGCATATTTGCACATAGGATGGGCGAAAAATCCTAATTTTCGCGTGGGGGGCACCGCGCTATCGCGAAAAACGTCAACAACCAAGAAGCGGCGGGGCCCAACGCCCTTAAAGCCGCCTCTGAGCCGGAACCGAAAAGGGGATGCTCATGACTGCCCTAGTTCTCCCGCCTTTTGTACGCCTTGGCGGCGGCGCCCTGAACGAATTGCCGACCGCACTGCGCCAGGCCGGCCTGTCCCGCCCGTTCCTGATCACCGATCCGTTCATGGCGGCATCGGGCACGCTTGAACGCGTCAGGGTCATCCTGCGCGAAAGTGGTGTTGAACTGCGCGCTTTTACCGGCACCGTTCCAGACCCCACGGTCGCCTGCGTCAACACCGCGCTTGCCGCCCTGCGCGAGGGCAAACACGATTGCGTTATCGGCCTGGGTGGTGGCAGCCCGATCGATACCGCCAAGATGGTCGCGGTGCTGGCGGTGCACGACACCACCCCCGCCGCCCTGAAAGTGCCCCATGTGCAGGACGTGCCCGGCCTGCCCGTTATCGCCATTCCTACCACGGCTGGTACCGGCTCGGAAGCCACGCGCGTGACCGTCATCACCGATGAGACGACGGATGAGAAAATGCTGTGCATGGGCATCGCCTACCAGCCGCGCATTGCCATTGTCGATTACGAACTCACCCTGTCCATGCCCCGCCGCCTGACCGCCGACACGGGAACGGACGCGCTGACCCATGCGCTGGAAGCCTATGTATCGCGCCGCGCCAGCCCGTTCACGGACGCACTGGCCCTGACGGCCATGAAACGCATCTGGGCCTGTTTGCCCACGGCCTGCGCTGACCCCGGCAACCACACGGCGCGGGCCGAGGTCATGCAGGGCGCGTTCGAGGCGGGCATGGCGTTTTCCAACGCCTCTGTCGCCCTTGTCCATGGCATGAGCCGACCGATCGGCGCGCATTTTCATGTGCCGCACGGGCTGTCCAACGCCATGCTGCTGCCCGAAATCACGGCGTGGTCGCTGTCGGGCAGCCCCGCACGCTACGCGGTATGTGCACGCGCCATGGGCATTGCGGATGAAAACCTCTCCGACGATGCGGCGGGAACGGCCCTTGTCAAAGCCCTGCGCGAACGCAATGCCGAAATTGGCGTGCCCAGCCCCAAGGGGTTCGGGCTGGATGCAAAACGCTGGGACAATCTTCTGCCTCTCATGGCCGAGCAGGCACTTGCCTCCGGCTCCCCCGCCAATAATCCGCGTGTCCCGACGGCATCAGAGATCGTGGAACTCTACTGCCGTGTCTGGGCCTGAAAGGAAGGGAGGGAACGACCATGGCCACCACACCTGCACAGACCCGCTCCATGCACGGTCTTGTCTTCGCCTCCAGTGTCGGCACCATTATCGAATGGTACGACTTCTTCCTTTATGGCAGCCTTGCGATCTTTTTCGCCAAGCTGTTCTACCCGCCGGGTGAAGGCGTTGCGGCAACCCTGATCAGTGTCGCGACCTTTGCCACCGGCTTTGCCGTGCGCCCACTGGGCAGCCTTATCTTCGGCCATCTGGGCGACCGGTTCGGCCGCAAGGTGACATTCCTGACCACGCTGCTGATCATGGGGTGTTCCACCGCCGCGATCGGTATCCTGCCCACCTTCGCCACGGCCGGGTACCTTGCCCCCGTGCTGCTGGTGACGCTGCGCATTGTCCAGGGCCTGGCCCTGGGGGGCGAATATGGCGGGGCCGCGACCTATGTCACGGAACATTCGCCCCCGCATGAACGGGGCAAATGGGCCAGCTACATCCAGGCCATGGCGTCTGGCGGGTTTATCCTTTCGCTGGGCATGGTCATCGGGCTGCGCGTCACTTTGGGCGAAGCGGCATTCGGGGACTGGGGCTGGCGCCTGCCCTTCCTGATTTCCGTCGTCCTTGTCGCGGTGTCATTCCGCATCCGCCTGCGGCTGCACGAATCCCCCGTCTTTGTGGAAATGCAGGAAAACAGCCAGCTTTCGGCCTCTCCCATAAAGGATACATTCGCCATACCGGGCAATGCGCGCCGGATTGTCATGTTCCTGTTCGGCGTGGCCTGCGCGCAGGCTGTCACGTTCTATACCGCCCAGTTCTACGCGCTGTATTTCCTGCAAAGCGTGCTCAAGGTCGCCTTCCTGCCCGCGACCCTGGCCGTGGCCGCCGGGGCTTTCCTGGGCCTGCCGTTCTTTGTCATCTTCGGCGCGCTGTCCGACCGGATCGGTCGCAAGCGCCTGTCACTTCTAGGCATGGCTGCGGCCGTCGTGCTTTACCTGCCCCTGTTCATGCTGCTGCGCTCCGCCGTCCATCCCGACGGGATCGCGTTCCTGCCTGTCACTTTCACGATTTTCGCACTCGTCGTCATAGCCGCCCTCATTTACGGCCCTTACGGCGCGTTCATTGTCGAAAGTTTTCCCGCCCATGTCCGCTACACGTCCATTTCCATTCCCTACCATATCGGCAACGGCATATTCGGCGGTTTTCTGCCCCTTATCAGCCTGAGCCTCGTCAGCCGGACCGGCAATGTCTTTGCTGGCCTGCTCTACCCTGTTGCGGTCTGCGCCGTGGGCTTTGTCGTCACCTGGGCCTGCGTGCCTGAAACACTCCCGCAGGGCAGCGGCGAAAAACGCCAGGCCTCGTCCCTTTCGCATAACGGCCTCATGGCCGAGCCGGACCAGGCCGCCTGAACACGCATCGCAATCAGATCATTCAAGGACAAGACTAATGAAAATCATTCCCCACGTTATTGGCGGCGCCCACACCCCAGGAGTTGGCACCCGCCGTTCGGACGTATTCAACCCCGCCACGGGCGCTGTCAGCGCGCAGGTCGCCCTTGGCACCCAGGCGGATCTTGAAGCAGCCATTAGCGCCGCACGGAAAGTGGCCCCCATCTGGGCCAGCACCCCGGCCCTGACGCGTGCGCGTATTCTCTTTCGGGTCCGTGACCTGCTGGAAACACGCGCCGATGAACTGGCCGCGGCCATTACCGCCGAACACGGCAAGATCCATTCCGACGCCAGGGGCGAGGTCACACGCGGGCTGGAAGTGGTGGAGTTCGCAACGGCGGCGCCCGAAATCCTGAAAGGCGAATATACAGAACAGGTCAGCCGCGGGATCGACGCCTATACCGTGCGCCAGCCTCTGGGCATTGTGGCAGGGATTACACCATTCAATTTCCCGGTCATGGTGCCGCTGTGGATGGCGCCCATGGCCATTGCCACGGGTAACTGCTTCATTCTCAAGCCTTCGGAACGGGATCCGTCGGCTTCCGTCATCCTGGCCGATATCTTCAAGGAAGCGGGCCTGCCCGACGGGGTGTTCCAGGTCGTGCAGGGCGACAAGGACATGGTCAACGCCATTCTCGAACATCCCGCGATCCAGGCTGTCAGTTTCGTCGGGTCCACCCCCATTGCCAAGCACGTCTATGCCACCGGCACGGCCTACGGCAAGCGCGTGCAGGCTCTGGGCGGGGCCAAGAACCATGCCATTGTCATGCCTGACTGCGATCTTGAAAAAACGGTCGATGCGCTGCTGGGCGCAGCCTATGGATCAGCCGGGGAACGCTGCATGGCCATTTCGGTCGCGGTGGCGGTCGGCCCGGTTGCCGATCCGCTGATAAAGGCCCTGGCCGAACGGGTGCGCAGCCTGCGGATCGGCAACGGTACGGATGACAGCAACGAAATGGGGCCCCTTGTCACCGCGCAGCACAAGGCGCGCGTGAGCGATCTTGTCACCTCCGGCGAGCAGCAGGGTGCGGCACTGGTCGTGGATGGGCGCGAGCTTGCAGTACCCGGTCATGAAAAGGGCTTTTTTATCGGCGGAACGCTGTTCGACGCCGTAACCCCCGACATGCAGATATACCAAGAGGAAATTTTTGGCCCCGTGCTGGGTGTCATGCGCGCGCCGGATTTTGAAACGGCGCTCAAGCTGGTCAATGAAAGCCCTTACGGCAACGGTGCCGCCATTTTCACGCGCGATGGCGATACGGCACGCACCTTCACCCATGCCGTCAAGGCTGGCATGGTCGGTGTGAACGTGCCCATTCCCGTGCCCATGGCGTTCCATTCCTTCGGCGGGTGGAAGGACTCCCTGTTCGGGGACCATCATATGCACGGCCCCGAAGGGGTGCGGTTCTACACACGCCTGAAGGCCGTCACCACACGCTGGCCACAGGGCATTCGCCAGGGTGCTGAATTTGTCATGCCGACACTTGGCTAACCTCGCGACCGGCCCGTAGCCTTGCGGACAACAGAAATGGCGCGACCCCACAGGGGCCGCGCCATTTACGCATGAAGCAGGAACCGGCGATCAATCGCCCGTTCAGAGACTTTGAGGAAAATTAACCGTGTTTGAGATCACCCAGAATGGCATCCCCCGCGCGGAGCGAGAGTGCGGCCATTGTCAGGGTGGAGTTCACGGTCCCCGATGCCGCCATGGCGCCACCCGTCGCCAGGAACAGGTTGGGGTGGTCATGGGTTCTCAACCAGCTATCGACAACGGAATCCTTGGGGTCATGCCCCATCATGGTGCCGCCCGTAATATGGTTGTTGGGCGTGAAGAAGGACGACATTTCAATTTCCGTCCCGCCCATGGCCTTGGCGATCTTCATCAGATGCTGGCGTGAAAGCACGGCCGACTTGCGCACATACTCGCCCACGTCATACGTCACCTCGGGGTGGGGAATGCCCAGCGCGTCCTTGTGTTCCTTGGAAAGAACCAGCCGGTTGTCGGGGTGGGGCAGCACTTCATGGTTGGCGTAGATATCCACCCCATGGGCCGTGCGGCGGCGGATTTCGTCATCCAGCTTCTTGCCGACCAGCCCCATGGACAGGGCTTTCATGCCCGCGCGGGAATTCTGGGCGGTATTGTTGTAGCCGATCTGGATTGCCGCATATTCCGACCGGAAATCGCCATCGCGGAAATTGGTGATGGAACTCATCTGCACCGAGCCCCCACCCGCCCAGACAGGCTCGGCGGACTGGAAGCTCATGCCGATACCCGGATGGTCCATCATGTTGCGCCCGACCTGGTCGGACGAATTGGCAATGCCGTTGGGGTTGCGGTCATTGGCGGCCAGCAGCAGCAGTTTGGGTGTTTCGATCCCGTTGGCCGCGATCACGAATGTCCGGGCGACAACACGGTGCGACCCTTTGTCCGGGTCGTAGTAGTTCATGGCGACGATGTTGTTCTTGCCGTCGGTCTCGATCGAATAGACAACCGCATTGGCGATGATCTTGGCGCCGTGCCGTTCTGCTTTCCACGCACCGTACACACCGTGATACATCGCCCCGATCGGGCAGATGGGCATGCAGTTATTGTTGCCCACGCATTGCGGACGGCCATCGTACGGGCGGCTGTTGCGGGCCTGGGGCACGGGCGTATTGTCATAGCCCATCGGCTTGACGATATCCGTGAACAGCCGGTCACCCGGGCCGAACGGCATGGAATCCATGGGCCAGGGGTTTTTACGCGGTGCAGAGGGTATGATCTCCTGCCCGTTCGGGCCTTTCACGCCCATTTCAAGCTCGGCCGCGTAATAGTACGGCTCGATTTCGTCATAGCTCACGGCGTAATCGCGCCCAACGCCATAAGTCGATTTCAGCCGGAAATCGTTGGGCAGGTAGCGCCAGCTCGATCCGGCCCAGTGCCAGGTCGTGCCGCCCACGCCCTTGATAATGCCCTGCCGGTAGGCGCTGGCATCGGGGCCCTTGACGATCAGATACCCGTTATCGGGAAAATAGTTCGTATGCGGCGCCCACGGAACGGAGGGATAAGGCGTTGCATAGTCGTATTCCGACTTGTTGTGGGGCGGCATGTTGCGCCAGTTTTCGACAATCTGGTCGCGGTCGCGATGCGGTCCCGCGTCCAGCAGGATGACCGACAACCCGTTGCGCGCGAGCTTGTGCGCCAGCATGGACCCGCAAATACCAGCGCCAACGATGACGACATCCGCCGTCTGCGTATCTTGTGCCATAAGTAATTTCTCCTGTTTTCGGCTTAGCGTCTGGATTTGATGGCAAAACGGATCGCCAGGACGAGAGCGCCCAGCACCACGAGACCCGCAAGGACAAGGGCTGCCAGCACCTTGGGATCGGCCAGCTTGGCAATGGGCACCTGCGAACTGCCCGCACGGACCATGGCGACCGCCTTGGGCGTGACCGATGCCTGCGCATTGCCGAAATGGGTCAGCACGTAATTGGCGATGGAGGCGATCTGCTGGTCATCAAGCTGCTGAACCAGTGAATTCCCGTCAAAGCCGGGCATGAGCACCTGGTGCCCGTTCACGCTGCGATCGACCCCGAACAGGATGCTGGCGATCAGATCGTTCGGATTGCGCTGCCCGGTTGTGGTGTTGCCGACCAGGGACGGATAATAGCCATCCGCCGTGCCCTTGCCATCCGAATGGTGGCAGCTTGCACACACGGCTTCATACAGCACCGCGCCCGAGGCCGTGCTGGCCAGAAGGCTCTGGTCGCGCCGGGCATTGGCCGCACCGTAATCGAAGGGGGCCGGTGTGCCGCCATGGCTGAAATTGGGTGCGGTTACCCCGGGTTCGGCAATGGGGGGCACGGTTCTCAGATAGGCCACGATGGCGGCCATATCGGCAGGCGACAGATACTGGAAGCTGTGTTCCACCGCCTCTGCCATGGGGCCGGCGGCCCGGGCGTGTACCGTCTTGCCGGTTTGCAGGTATTCCTGCAATTCCTGCGCGGACCAGGCCCCGATACCCGCCACCGGATCACTGGTGATATTGGGTGCCCGCCACGACCCGATATCCGCCCCCGCCAGATAGGCGGATGCCTTGGGCGCCAGCGACAGGTTCCTGGGCGTATGGCATTCACCGCAATGGGCGGGCCCATCGGTCAGATATTTGCCGCGGTTCCACTGCGCGTCGTGCCTGGGATCGGCCACATAGGGGGACTGGACAATACTGTTCGCCAGTTTCCAGCCCCACAGGCTTGCGCGGACCGAGAACGGAAATGGCAGGCTGGTCTTGGGCGATGGCTGGTCGAGAGGCGGCACCTCATGCATGAAATAATCATACAGGGCCGCGATATCGGCATCCGTCAGCAGGCTGAACGAACCATAGGGCATGGCCGGGTAAAGCTGCGCGCCATCACGGCGCACGCCATGGCGAACCGCCTGCGCGAACTCCTCAAGCGAATAATTGCCGATACCAAATTGCTTGGACGGCGTGATATTCGTGGAATAGATCGCCCCCATGGGGGACTGGATGGCATAGCCGCCCGCAAGGTAGGCGCCATCGCGCCCGTTGGTATGGCAGGCCGCGCAGTCCGAGGCGATGGCAAGGTAATGGCCCCTGCTCATGGGTGCCTGCGCATGGGCGAAAGAAGGCCCCAGCAGGGCCAACGGAGCCGCCAGCAGGAAATGCCGAAGAGAGGCTCCGGCTTTCGAGACAGATTTTTTCATGGTTCGGCCCAGTTTAGAATTGTGGCATCTGCTCGATCGGAGCAGGTTCGGCGACCCAGTAATTCGGGCCGTTATGCGCGTAGGTCGGTATCACCACCACATCGCGCGCGGGCTGGTACATCAGCGCGTTTTCAAATGCATAGACCTTGGCCTGCGTGCCTTCCTCGATCACGCCCGAATACCAGCCGCGAATGATCAGCAGCAGCGTGTCGTGCAGCGGGGTGCCGCGCAGGGCCGCCTCCAGCGCCTCGACATCGGCCGGGGTGGTATCGGCCACGGTCTTGGCCAGGGCCGCCAGTTGCGCGCCAAATCCCGCATTCTGCGCCTGCAAGGCCGCCAGCAGGGAACGCCCCACAAGCGGGTCCAGGTTGGCGTGGCCTGTGGCGAAGCGCGAAAAAGCCAGGAACTGTGCGCTCTGCCCTTCAGCCGCGCCGACAGCGGCCCGGGCCACCGCAGGCCGGAACGATGCCGCAAACGCCCCAAGGCCCACGGCGCCAGACACCATCAGCAGACTGCGACGAGACACCATGCGGCTGCCTGGATGCAGTCCTTTCCGTCCTTCAGTGTTTTCCATATCATTCCCGAACTTATCAAGCGTTAGTCATTACGATACCGAAATACGCAAAACCTATTTTAAAAACAGGAAATTTTAGAAAAAATATCCAAAATCCGCGCCGCCATCGAACTGTGTGAAGACGGGGCACCATAACCGCAGACACCTGAATGAAATTGTAACTTTTTTTTGATAAAAACCGATCAATCGCGTCAATTCATAAATTTTATGTATTAAACTGTCATAACAAATACGTTCTGCGTTTAATATTTCACTCAAATCCTCGATTACTAAAACAGTCAGATAAAAAAAGTTGCATTAATTTTATTCCATAAGGTAGTTACCACCATCCCGCCGCCAGTTTAGTGCTGTCAACACAGTATAATTCTTGATTTGCCAAATCTATAACCAATATAACGAAATGTGATCGTTGTATTTTATTTTGGTTTTAGGTCGAATAAAAACTTCTAAAAAATTTTTTAACTGGATATTATAATCCGTAACGCATTATTCGACTGGGGAACGCATGACAGAATCGATACGTTACATTTTTCCTTGTTCATTTTTCTGTACGGGATTCCCTGCAATGACCCGCACCGTCACCCAGAAGGTGCCTGCACCGTACGGATATCCAGGCCATGGCAGAACGCTGGCAAGGCATTCAGGACTTTCTGGAACACAGAATCCAAGTCCTTCCCGCATAAAGGCATAAGCAGAATTCGCTGATCATTCGCTTTTCAACGACCGCAGCAGTGAATTTACATTATAAAATTCTGACGTTTTCTATAGGACTCCAATGGCTCGACACACTACATGGAACCATTCACGTTATTTCTTGAAAAGTGCCATATGGTCCACTCTCTTTTCCTGCCTGGTATTATTTTGCCACGCCCAGGCCCTTGCCCAGACATCCCCCAGCAAGGATACGCTTGAGGTCCATACCACACCGCCCACCCCCACCTACGAACCCACCGCGTATCCGATGGATAATGTGGGGGAATTCAATGTCGGCCCCATTATCCCCACCCTGGCGGGCGGGCCGCATCTGTTCGGTGACTGGCATGGCATGCAGCCATGGCTGCTCAAGCACGGGATTTTCCTGAATTTTTCCCTCAATGAGGAATTCATGGGCAATATCACCGGGGGCCGGACACGTGCGAACGTGCTGGCAGGCCAGGTGGCGGGGGAGCTTGATATCGACTGGCAGCGCCTTGCCGGCATAGACGGCATGTGGACGCATATGCTCGTCATCAACGGGCATGGCCGAAGCTTCAGCTACACGCTGGGTGATTCCATCACCAACCCCGAGCAGATCTACGGCGCGCGTGGCAATGTGGTCGCCCATCTTGTCGAGCTTTACATGGACAAGGCGTTTCTCAACAAACGCATCATCCTCTCGCTGGGCTATATCCCTACGGGGAGCTTCTTCGCCTACGACTATACGGCGTGTTTTTTCATGAACGTGTCCGTGTGCAGCAACTTCGCGCCCGGCAAGTACAATCCGGGCGGGCGTGACTGGCCTTCGGGCAATCTGGGCGGCGTGCTGCGTTTCCGCCCGACGGAGCAGACCTATATCATGGGCGGCGTTTTCGCCGTCAGCCCGCATTCCTACAATGGCGGCATTTCCGGCTGGGCATGGGCGCAGAGCGGGCTTGGCAAGATTTCCTCGCAGTTCGAAATCGGCTGGATGCCCGAATTCGGCAAGGACAAGCTGCGCGGCAACTACAAGATCGGCTATTGGTACGACAATTCGCGCTATCCCAACCTGTACCAGGACATCAACGGCAATTCCTTCCAGGCAACCGGCCTGCCCCGCCGTTACGAAGCGGGCATGAGTGTCGCCTGGCTCATGTTCAACCAGATGCTGGTGCGCAACGGCCCCGGCCTGATGAACGGCCTGATGATCGAAGGGGGTGCCGCCTACGCCCAGGGGAACGAGGTGGCCATGCGCGACCGTGAATGGGTGGGCTTTGTGGATAGCGGCACGCCGTGGAGCCGCCCCAACGATTCCGCGGGCATTTTGTTCCAGCATGTGGATATGAGCCACACGCTCCAGCAGCAGCAGGAATCCTCACGCGCCCTTGGCCTGCCCTACCTGTCCAACCAGTGGGGCCCTGTTTACGGCGTGCAGCGGTGGGAGAACATGTACGAAGCCTTCTACAGCTTCAACCTCGCCCCCGCCACCAATCTCCAGGCCGATTTCCAGTTCCTGCAACATCCCGGAGCGACAACAACTTTCAAGGATATCGCAATCCTCGGGGGGCAGTTCACGACCAATTTCTGACATGCTGCCCCGGTGCGCGCGAACCCTGCCTTGTGCATGCCCGCGCCACAGTGCCCCTACCGGGCACCCGGATATGACACATCATGCAACAACGGTGGATATATCATGACCTTTCTCTTCCGCAGCCTTTCATCCCTTGCCCGGCGCACCAGCGCCTTGTCGTCACGGGGACTGACAGCGCCGCGTGCAGCCCTGGGGCTGGCGAGCACCTGCGCCCTGCTGGCGGGCCTGGCGGTTGCACAGCCTGCCCGGGCTGCGGATATTCAGGCCCTGGACCTGAAAACGTCGCTCGCCTTCATTGAACAGGCGAAACAGGCCGCCAATGCGGCCCACGCCCATGTTGCCATTGCCATTGTCGATGCCGGCGGCAATCTGGTGGCGTTCGAGAAAATGGACAACACGCAGCTTGGCAGCACCAAGCTTGCAATGCTCAAGGCCAAGACGGCGGTGAACTACCTGCGCCCCACGGCGGATATGGAACATGCCCTGAATGCGGGCAACTACATGATCGCCACCCTGCCCGACACGCTGCCCGCGGGGGGCGGCTACCCGATCGTGGTGAAGGGCAAGCTGCTTGGCGCGCTGGGCCTGAGCGGGGGCGAGGGCGAAACGGATGCCAGACTGGCACAGCAGGCGGTCACCACCAGCCTGAAATCCGGCCAGTAAGCGAAGCCCGCCCGGCACGCCAGCCGCCGCCATTCCATGGCGTGGCTGGCGGGCTTGTGCCTGCAACCACGCCAGGGCGCTCAGGGCTGCTCGGCACTACTCACGCGCCAGACGGTTTTGCCCACATCGTCCGTGACCAGAAGTGCGCCATCCCGGGCGAGCAGAACATCGACCGGCCGCCCATAGACATGTTCCTCACCCGCGGCCAGAAAGCCGGTCAGCACATCACGCGGCAGGCCCGCAGGCTGTCCGTTCTCGAAGGGAACGTAAATCACCTTGTAACCGCTCTTGGGCCTGCGGTTCCACGAACCATGCTGGGCCACGAAAAGCCCGTGCCGCCACGTATCGGGCAGGGCGTCGGCCCCCTGTGAAAACGCTATCCCCAAAGAGGCGGTATGCGGGCCCACCGCGTAATCCGGCACCACAGCCTTGGCCACCAGGTCGGGTTGCGGGGGCTGCGCGCGCGCATCGACATGCTGGCCGTAATAGCTGTAGGGCCAGCCGTAAAAGGCCCCTTCCTTCACCGCCGTAATATAGTCGGGCACAAGGTCGCTGCCGATTTCATCACGCTCGTTCACGACCACCCACAAGGCCCCGGTCTGCGGTTCCCATGCCAGGCCATTGGGGTTGCGCAGCCCGGTTGCAAAGGGGGCGAGCTTACCCGTGGCAAGGTCCAGGCGGTCGATCCGTGCGCGATCTTCCTCCACCGCCATGCCGTTTTCACCGACATTGCTGTTCGACCCCACCGTGACATAAAGGGCGCGCCCATCGGGGCTGGGCAGGATATTTTTTGTCCAGTGATGGTTGTAGCCCGAAGGCAGGTCCACAACCTTGACCCCGGGCTGGGTAATCCGCAGGTCGCCATCGTGATAGGTAAACCGCAGGATCGCATCCGTATTGGCGACATACAGATCCTGCCCGATCAGGGCCATGCCGAAGGGCGAATGCAATTTTTCCAGAAAGACCGAACGGATTTCCGCTTTTCCATCACCATTCGCATCCCTTAAAAGAACGATGCGGTCCGGGCTGGGCACGCCTGCTCCCGCACGGCTCATGATAAGTCCGGCAATTTTTGTCTTGAGTGTGGGCACGTCCGTGCCGGGCGAATTGCTTTCGGCCACCAGAATATCGCCATTGGGCAGGCGATAGAGCCAACGCGGATGGTCCAGTTCGTTCGCAAAGGCCGTAACACTCAACCCCGGTGCGGCAACGGGCGTCTGCCCGGCCTGCCAGCCCACCGGGCGGGCGATGTTGACTGTCGGCATCAGGGTTTCATCGGGTTGGGGCAGTTTCGGGTGCGGGCCCATTCCCTCCATCACGGTCAGGGTCGCGTATTCGGGCCGCGCCACCACATTCCAGAACACCACGCACGCCATGCCCACACTTGCCAGTATCGCCACAAAAACCAACGCATTCCGTGCCATGTCCGCCCTCGCCCTTCCTGCCGCCGCCCCTGCCCACACATCAGCCCTGTTCCACGCCAGCGCTCAAGGCGTCAAACGCCGCGCACCCGGCAATGTTCCGACAAAAACATTATAAAATCCGGGACTTCCACACAGCCTGCCACAAAAAAATCACCTTGGCCCCCAATGGTCGCTCGGTCATGCACCCCAAAGCGTTGCAGCGTGCAGCCGTTATTGGGCCGCAGCATGTGCACAGGACGGTCAGGGGCCGGGCGTCTTGCCTGCGAATACCTGCTTGGAGACCTGGAACAGCGTCTCCCGCAGCCATCTGTGGACGGGGTCCGTATCCTGACGGGGGTGCCAGGCCTGGAACGATTCGATCCTGGGCAGGGAGAGCGGGAATTCGAAGGTCGTAAGGCCCAGCGCCTCCATGGAAATATGATCGAGCACGATGCCCGGAAGCGGGAGGATAAGATCCGTATGGCACATGCTTTCGACCATGGCGTGGTAGGTGGGCACCACCATCGCGATCCGCCGCTCCAGCCCGTGGTGGTCGCGCAGGGCCCAGTCGATCGGCCCGCGCGCACGCCCCCGGCGTGAGACGCTGATATATTCGTACAGCACCATGCTTTGCGGCGTGACCGGCTGGGCCAGAATGGGGTGTCCCTGGCGCACCAGCCCATGCATGATATCGCGAAACAGGGTCTGACGGCGGATTTCTGGCTTGAGGGCATCCATCGTCGCCCCGATATACAGGTCGATGCTGTTATAGCGCAGCGGATCGGATGCGGGGTCATCCACCTCGGGCGCGAAAACGATCTCGCATTTCGGGCAGCCCTGGCGCAGCGTGCGCAGGAGCGGCAAGCCCAGGGACGACACAATCAGGTCATTGGCGCGGATGGTGAAGCGGGGCGCCATATTGGCCAGATCGGCCAGGGCCTGGGTTTCGACCAGGCTGTCGGCGGCGCGCACCGTGTCCTGCACACGGGTCAGGATATTGATCGCGAAGGACGACGCAGTCATCCGTCGCCCCGACTGGACCAGAATGGGGTCGGCGAAAACCTTGCGCAGCTTGGCAAGCTGGCGGCTCATGGCCGGTTCGCTCACCTGCATGCGCCGGGCGGCGGCGGATACGCTTTCCTCCTCCACCAGCACCTGGAGGTAGCGCAGCAAATCAAGGTCGTAACGTCTCATTCCTCCATTTTTAGACATCATTGATTGCAGGAGCCAACCTTTATGGTTCCAGAAAGTGAAATCGTTGTTTGTCAGGAATGAGGGTTTTCAGCGTCCCTGTTTTTTTGAACATAGCGGCATGACAAGTGCTGTTGCCCCACAGGCGGATGTGACCCCGGTTATTCATGCCTCCCCCCCTGTTCCGTCCTATATTCCGCCCTTTGGCGTGCGGACGGTCATTGGCTGCCTTGGCATGCTGCTGGCCGTGCATATTGCGGGGTTCAACGAGCATGTGACCGAAATCGGGCTGTCCGACATACGTGGGGCCATGCATATCGGCCACGACGAAGGCACCTGGCTGATCGCGATCTACGAAGCGTTTAACATCGCGGCCATGGCCTTTACGCCATGGTTCTACATGACGTTCTCGATCTATCGCTTTTCCATGTTCATGACCGCGGCCATGGCCATGCTGGCCATTCCCGCCCCGTTCATGCCCGACGTGACATCGCTGTGCATCCTGCGCGCCTTCCAGGGGCTTACGGCTGGCTGCCTGCCGCCCGTGCTCATGACCGTCATGCTCAAATACCTCCCGCCCGAAATCCGGGTGTTCGGTATTGGCGGCTACGCCATGAGCGCGACCTTCGGCCCCAACCTGGGCCTGCCGCTGGAGGCGTTCTGGTTCGAGCACGTGGGCTGGCACTGGCTGTACTGGGAGATCATTCCCATGGCCGCGCTGGCCGTCGCCATGCTGGCCTATGGCCTGCCGCGCGACCCCATGCATTTCGAACGTTTCGAGAAATTCAACTGGCTGGGCCTTGTGGTGGGCCTGCCCGCCATCTGTTCGCTGGTGATCGTCCTTTATCAGGGCGACAGGCTGGACTGGTTCCGCTCGCCCGTCATTACGGACCTGACCCTGTGGGGCGGGGCGGCGTTCGTGGTGTTCGTCGTCAACGAAGCCTTTCACCCCAGCCCGTATTTCCGCATCCAGTACTGGCAGTCGCGCAATATCCAGGCCTCCCTTCTCTCGCTTGTGGGCATTCTGGCCATATGCGCGCTCATGGCCGATATTCCCGGCACATATCTCCAGGCCGTGCGGGGCTATCGGCCCATCCAGGCGGCCCCGGTCTCCCTTGTCGTGGCATTGCCCCAGCTTGTGATGCTTCCCCTGATTGCTGCGATCTGCAACAGCCGCAAGGTGGACTGCCGGTTCGTGCTGGCCGGGGGCATGCTGTGCCTGGCCGCCGCCGCCTGGCTTGGCACGTGGCTGACACCCGACTGGGTGCGCGACAATTTCTACCCGCTGCAAATTCTCCAGATTTTCGGCCAGCCCATGACGGTCATCCCCACGCTCATGCTGGCGACCCTGGCCATGGGGCCGGCCGACGGGCCGTTCATTTCGGGCATGGTGAACATGCTCAAGGGGCTGGCCAATGCCGTGGCCTTCGCACTGTTCTCGGCTTTTTCACGCCGCCGCGAACAATACCATTCCACCATGCTGCTGGACCACCACGGCACGCACCAGACCGCCCTTGCGGGCATGGGGGACCCGATTACGCAGCAGCTTGCCGGAACATCGCCCGATGGCGGGCATGTGGCCCGCAACGCGCTGCAGGTCTTCCATACCTATGTTCATGAACAATCGCTCGTGCTCGCGCTGGCCGATATCTATTTCGTGCTGGTCTGGGTCTGCATCGGCTACGCGATCCTCAACCTCGTGTTGCCGCACCGCGTCTACCCGCCCCGAGCCCCCTCCCCCACCGTACCCGCACGCTGAACCCGGAATGCACGCTCCATGATTTATCGAAAGCCTCTTCTTTACGCCGGTTGCACCGCCGCGGCCCTGGCCCTTGTGGCATGGGGCGGAACCCGCCTGATCAACGGCAACGGCGTGGACCAGTACACGAACGACGCCTATGTCACGGCGGATTTCACGACCGTCGCCCCCAAGGTGGCGGGCCGCATCGACCGGGTGGACGCGCAGGACAACGAACGCGTGCACACGGGGGAAGAACTGGCCCATATTGAGGATGACGACTACCGCGCGGCCCTGGAGGTCGCCCGTGGCAACCTGCTGGCGGCCCAGGGCGATGTCGCCAACCTGGAGGCGGAACTGGCCCGCCAGGACGCCATCATCGCCCAGGCGCGCGCGGCCGTGCAGGCGGATGAGGCCGACCTGCTCTTTGCCCACCAGAACGCCGCACGGTATCGGACCCTTTCCACCGGTGGCGCTGGCACTGTGGAGCAGAAACAGGCATCGGAATCGCGCGAAAAGGAAGTGGCCGCCGCCATGGCGCGCGATCAGGCCGGGGTCGATGCGGCGATCCGCCAGGTGGAGGTGCTCAAGGGCCAGCTCGAACATGCCCGTGGTGCGCTGGCCCGCGCACAGGGCAATGCCAAGCAGGCCGAACTCAACCTGTCCTACTGCACCATTCCCGCCCCGGTGGATGGCACGGTGGGCGAACGCGGCGTGCGCGTGGGGGCCTATGTGCATCCCGGCACGGGGATTCTGGCCGTGGTTCCCACCCAGGCCGCCTATATCCTGGCCAATTTCCAGGAAACCCAACTGACAAAGGTGCAGACCGGCCAGCGTGCCACGGTCTGGGTCGATACCTTTCCCGGCCATCCGCTCAAGGCGCATGTGGACTCCCTGGCCCCGGCGACGGGCGTTGCCTTCGCGCCCATCCAGCCCGACAACGCCACCGGCAACTTTACAAAGGTGGTGCAGCGTATTCCCGTCAAGCTGACATTCGATGCAGGCCAGCCCCTGGCCGAGAAGGTGCGCGTTGGCATGTCGGTGGAAGTCAGCATCGACACAGCCTCCACGCCGGAAGGGGCCCATGCCGGGGATGCGCGTTATGTCTGGCAGTAACCGCTTGCAACGCTCCAGGGCGTTCCTGGCCCTGCCGGTTCTGGCCCTTGCCGCCTGCACCGTCGGGCCCGATTTTCACAAGCCGCAGGTCAAGGCGCCCGCCGCGTGGCGCCAGACCCTGCCGCCCGAGGCCAGCCGGCCTGTCACGGCTTCAAGCGATCCGGCATGGTGGAACGTGTTTCACGATCCCATCCTGTCCCGGCTGGAGCAGGACGTGGCCTGCGCCAATCTCGACCTCAAGGCCGCCTCCCTGCGGCTGGCCGAAAGCACGGCCGAACGGCGCATTGCCAGTGCCGCGCAGTTTCCCCACGCCGAGGCCAATGCCTCCTACGCACGCGAACGCGCCAGCACCAACGGTATTCTTGGCCTGCTTGGCGTCATGGAACGCGAACCCGCGGGCTCCATCGCCAGCGGCACGCAGGGCTTTGGCCCGACCGCATTGCCCGGCAGCGTGGGCAACCCGTCCTTCAACCTGCCGCAATATGGCATGAGCGCATCGTGGGAGGTGGATCTGTGGGGCCATGTGCGCCGCCAGGTGGAAGCCGCCACCGCCGCCATGCAGGAAACCGAGGATATGCGCCGCGATATCCTGGTCTCGCTGATGGCCGAGACAGCCCAGGATTATATCGCGCTACGCGGGGTGCAGTCGCATATCGGCATTGTGGAACATAATATCGACATCGCGCGCCATAGCGTGCGGCTGACGACCCTGCGTTTTGAACAGGGTGCCGCCACCCGGCTGGACGTGGCGGATTCCACCGGCCAGTTGCACGACTTCGAATCCCGCCTTGCCCCGCTTAAAAGCCAGGAAGTCCACCTGCTGAACGCGCTGAGCTTTCTGGTCGCGCGTGAACCCGGCGCGCTGGACGCCGAACTGGGCAAGCCCGCCGCCATTCCGCCCACCCCGCCAAGCGTGCCCGTGGGCCTGCCATCCGAACTTGCGGAACGGCGGCCCGATATCCGCATGGCGGCCGACAGACTGCATGCCGCCACCGCCAGCATTGGCGTGGCTGTGGCCGATTTCTTCCCGCGCATTACCCTGTCCGGCAGCCTGGACGTGCAGGCGCTGCAGTTCAGCGGCCTGGGTTCGTGGGCGTCCCGCCAGTACGGCTTTGGCCCCACCGCCACCCTGCCGATTTTTGAGGGCGGACGGCTGACGGGGCAACTGCACCTGCGCAAGGCCCAGCAGCAGGAAGCCGCGGTCATGTTCCAGCGCACGGTATTGAAGGCGTGGCAGGAAATCGATGACGCGCTGGCCGATTTTACGGCCGCCCAGAACCAGCGCGACCGGCTGGCCGAAGCCGTGCATGAGAACGAAATTGCCGTGCAGACCGCCCAGGCCCAGTATGTGCAGGGGGCGTCCGACTTCCTGAACGTGCTGACCATGCAGAACGCGCTTCTTGCATCGCAGAATGCGCTGGTGGATGCCACCACCAGTGTTGCGGGCTCCCTCACCCATGTGTATCGCGCCCTTGGCGGCGGGTGGGAACGTCTTTACCCCACAACCCAGCCCAAACGGGGATAGGACCAGACATGATCAGCATCCGGCGCGCCGCAACGCGAGGTGTCATCCAGTCTGGCCCGGTCGAACTGGACTGCTATTTTTCCTTCGCCACCAGTATCGAGCCCGGACACGAGCATGAAGGGCGGCTGCGCGTGGTCAATGCGGGACATATTCCCGCAGGGCAGCATTATACGCTCGGCGCCGAACAGGAGATGGATATCCTGACCTGGGTGGAACACGGCGTGCTGACAACATCGGTCGAAGGCCTGCCGGACGAGGCGATCCAGGGCGGCGGGCTGCATGCCGTCAGCACCGCCGGGGGCTGCCGTTCGCTGGACTGGCATGCGCGTGCGGATACAACCTTCTTCCAGTTCTGGGTTTTGCCCGATACGGAAGGGGGGGAACCCACGCAGGAAGTCAGGCCCGCCCCCGCGCAAGCGGATAATAGCGGGTTCAGGATCGTGGCATCGGGTTTTCCCGAAGACGACCCGGAAGAAACCCAAACCGTAACGGATGGAGCCCCGCTTACCCTGCGGGCCCGCGCCCGGCTGCTGCATGCCGAGATCGTGCAGAATGAAGGGGCGGCCTACAGCACCACGCCGGGGCGTGCGCTCTACCTTGTGGTGGTCTCCGGCCAGGTCAGCCTGGGGGATGCGCTGCTGGCCAAGGGTGACGCCGCAGCATTGGAAAACGAGACCAGCCTTGTCGCCATCGCGCGGGAGACATCGGTCGTCCTGCTGGTGGATGCGCCCCTGTAGGCAGCCCTGCACTCCCTCCCGGCTCTTTTGCGCCAGCCGGAAAATACGCATTCCGGCGGGGAGATATTTTGTGCCCGCCGGGCGCGGGGGATTGGGCCTGCCTGTGCGTATCAGTCTGTGATACCAAGCACAGTATGTGAACAATGGCCGAACAGTTTCCCAGTTATACGATTGCAAACCAGTTTGTGAAGTATGCGACGCCTTGTGGACAGCAGACAAGGGAGCGGCCCATGGCGGATCAGGTCCGACGCTATAGCGCGGCATCGGATGAGCAACTTCTTGAATGGTCCGGCTCTGGCGACCAGGACGCCTTCAGGCTGATTGTCCTGCGCCATGGGGCCTACGCCCTGAGAACGGCAGCCCGTTTCACGGACACTTTAGAAGCGGCGGAGGATATCGTTCAGGACGCCTTTGTAAAAGCCTGGACACATGCAAGACATTTCGACCCATCCCGTGCACAGTTCACCACCTGGCTTTACCGCATTATCGTCAATCTCAGCCTCGACCAGCATCGCCGCGCACAAACCCTGCGCACAACCCCGCTGCCCGCGGATTTCGACAGGGCCGATGACAGCCCCATAGCCGACCGCCAGATCGAAACCCGCGAACAGCGCCACGCCCTGCTGCAAGCCCTGCATGCCCTGCCCGTCCGCCAGCAGGCAGCCCTTTCACTGGTTTATGACGAAGGCCTGTCGGGGGCCGAGACTGCCCGCCGCCTTGGCCTGTCCAAAAAGGCGGTGGAACGCCTGCTGGCCCGGGGCCGGGCCTTTTTGCGCACGCGGCTGAAACCAGACAGCAGCCGGTAAGGAAACAGTCCCATGTTCAGTCATGAACGCTTCAAGATCCTGGCCGAAACCTACGGGGCGTCCCTGTCGCGGTGGCCTGAAGCCGAGCGTGAGAAAGCGGCGGCCCTGCTGGCGTCATCCCCGCAGGCGCGCGCGCTGCTTGCCGCCCAGCAGGAGGTCGATACCCTGCTTTCCGGTGCCTTTGCGGCGGACCAGGCGCTTTACGACCAGCAGACCGAGCTTGAAAAGCCCGATGCCGCCGTCATGCGGCTGAGCCTGATCGTGGGGGAAAAAATCTCCCACAAACAGCAGGCACGTTCCGCGTGGTGGACCCTGTCGCGTCTGCTTGCCCGGGTGGGCTCGGCAAGGCGGCGCGCCACCCTGCGCTGGGGAGTTATAGCCCTGGGGGCCGGGGCCGCCGCCATAAGCGGGTTCTGGCTAGGGTGGAAACCCACCACCAGCACATCGGCCGACCTGTTCAGTTCCCTGCTCACTTCTGCCCTGGTAGGCGGCACATGGTAAAATTCTTGAAAATATCGAGCATCTGGCGCGGGCTTTTTGTCCTGTCCGTTCTTCTGAACCTGTTTTTTGTCGCACTCAACATAGGCCATCATTTCGAACATCACCCGGACGGGCCACCGCCTTTCGGGGTCATGACGCATATGTTCCAACATGTGGGCTCCCGCCTGTCGCCCGCGGATGCACAAATCTTCCAGACCATGATGCAGCAGGAAGGATCGCGCTATACCCAGGCGCGTGAGGAACTGATGAGCGCGCAGGATGACCTCAATCGCCTGCTGCTCGACCCGAATTTCGACGCGGGCGCGGTGCATGCCGCCATGCTGCGCAGGCAGGCGGCGTGGGATTCCTTTGTCGGTGGCTTCAACAATGCGCTGGTTGACGCCATGAACCAGATGACCCCGCAGGGCAGGCGCTCGGTGGCGCATCTCATTTCACACCGCCGCCCGCATGGACCCTGATCTTCCGTGCCCGCCCAAGGTGGCGGCACAGAGATCCGGAGCAGGACGGCTCGTTGTTCCCTCGTCATTTTTTCTTATCTCGCCTTTGCGCCGGAGCGCAGGCCTGTCCCTGTCACAAGGATGACCATGCTATACACCAAGGCAGACCAAAATCTTGTATCGCCCGACTTCGGGGCCCGTCCGTTATCGGGCTTGCGGGGCGCAGATTCCCATCTGCCCGTAAAAGGTGCGAAAGCACAGGGCCTGCCCGTAACGGTGCTGAAATCGCTTGCAAGCCGGATGCTGGGCATTCAGGAATTCCGGGATGTACATGAACGTGCGGCAGAGCGGGGCGTTTCCCTTCCGCTTGGAAAAAGGCGATGTCTTCGCCTGCAAAAAATAAAGACAGCCCAGACGCTGTTCATTCACGTTCCCAAAAATGCCGGTACATCCATCAGCAGGCTGCTATATGGGGAATCCATGCGGCATGAGAGTGTGCGTTATTACCGGCATGTGGCGCGGGAACTGTTCTCGGATCAGATCGTCCGTTTTGCGATCTGGCGTGATCCGGTCGACCGTTTTCTGTCCGCCTATGACTTTGCCCGCAAGGGTGGCACGGCGGAAGTCAAGATCAGCCCGGCGTTCCAGAAAAAACACATGGCCCTGAAAAATATCGATGCCGCGCTCGACATGCTGGAAAATGCCGGGAGCTATTACAAGCTGGACCACGTCTTTCGGCCGCAATCGTGGTATATATGCGATAAATACGGGGCGATCGATGTGGATTTCCTGATCGACATTTCCCGCATGGACAAGATATCCGCCTCCATTCCAGCGCTGGTGCACCAGACAATTCCCGTCATCAACAAAACGGACCGCCGGACCTTTCGGGTGACCGACCAACAGCGGGCCCGGATCCTGAAATTCTACGCCAGCGACGAAGCGCTGCGACAGCACCTGGCCTGATTTTCCCCAAGCAACCCGTACCCGGAATAGAGCAGCACAGCGGGGGCTGAACAGCCGCACAAACCCGCAGCCCTGTTCCATTACGCTTTCAGTGCGGCCCCATGCTGCGGCCATTGGGGATAACGCGCCATACCTAACAGCCCCTGCCCGCCCCGGGCCGTATGCGGAATGCCCTGCATCACGGACAGGACAGGCAGAAAGGCAGCCATGCAGGCAGGGCACCTTTCCCCGCCGTGCACATTGCTCCATTCTGCCATCCGCCCCATAAAGGGGCAGTTGTGCCGCATGTGCATAGATGAGGACGTTAACCGCTGCTTCACCACCTTGATCATCTGCTTCAGCATTACGGCTATGGCATCGTAACCCTGATAGTCATGATGGAAAGCATGGGTCTGCCCGTCCCGGCTGAAGCCTGTATCATCACCGCCTCACTATATTGCCTGAAAACGCACCATCTTGCCATTCAGGGGGTGGCGCTGGCAGCAATCGCCGGGGCGATCATCGGCGATAATTTCGGCTTTCTGATCGGACGGCGCGTGGGCTTTCCGCTCCTGCAAACCTATGGGCCGCGTGTGGGCCTGACCCATGACCGGCTGATCCTGGGCCAGTATCTGTTCAGCCGCCATGGCAATGCGATCGTCTTTGTGGGGCGGTTTGTCTCGGTCGTTCGTGTCTTTGTGGCGGTGCTTGCGGGGGCATGCCGCATGCGCTGGCCGGAATTCATGATCTTCAACGCGCTGGGGGGAACGTGCTGGGCGGGCGGTTATGCGCTGGGCACCTACATGCTGGGCCGGCGTATTTCGCAGGTATCGGGCCCGGCCGGAATAGCGATCGGGGTCGCCACCGTGATCGGCTTGATCGCCACCGGCGCGTTTTTGAAGAAGAACGAAAAAAGACTGACCAAACAGGCCCTGCAAGCCGCCCGGCAGCAGGCACAGGCCAATGGCACCCAGGCCTCGCCCGGCGCCTGAAAGCCGGCATTCAAACGGCCGGTCCATATGGAGTGAGCGGGTTCTGCCCCGCCTGACAGCCCATGCCGACCGGGCTATGCCCTGCCGTTACAGCATGGCACGGCCCCGGCCATAGAAACACACAGGCTCCCGGTTGCGGGCAGGCTTATGGCCTGAAGCGCGTCGGGCGTTACCCCGATTATCCTTCTCAACAAAATATGTTCTGACAACGTCCGGGCAAGGCCCTACGAAGGAGCTATTCTGATCGTGTGGGGCGGGTCATCTGTTTTTTGGTGACGCCTTGAAGGTGAGCGGACCATGAAACTTGCCTCGTTTCTCGCCCTGAAGGACTTTGAGCGCGCGGCGCGCAAGAAACTGCCCCGCCCCGTTTTTGGCTATGTTGCGGGGGCGGCTGAAGACAATCTGTCCTCCACCGCGAATGAGGATGCGTTTTCCGACCTGGACCTGATCCCCCAGGTCCTGATGGATGTTTCCGCCAGAACCCAGCAGACAACGCTGCTGGGCAGGACCTATGCCGCACCGTTCGGTATCGCCCCCATGGGGCTTTCAGCCCTTTCGGCCTATCGGGGCGATATCGTGCAGGCCGTGGCGGCGCGCAAAGCCGAGATCCCCATGGTGTTGAGCGGATCATCCCTCATCCCCATGGAAGAGGTGATAGCCGCAGCACCCGGAACGTGGTTCCAGGCCTACCTGCCGGGGGAGACCGCACGGATCGACGCGCTATTGGACCGCGCGCGCAAGGCGGGATTCCACGAACTTGTTGTGACCGTCGATATTCCGGTGGCGGCCAATCGTGAGAACAATATACGCACGGGCTTTTCCACCCCCCTGCGGCCCAGCCTGCGCCTGGCCATGGACGGGATCAGCCACCCGCGCTGGCTGGCTGGTACTTTTGGCCGCACCCTGTTGCACCATGGCATGCCCCATTTCGAGAATTCGTTTGCCGAACGCGGCGCACCCATCCTGTCCTCGCACGTATTGCGCGACTTTACGGCCCGCGACCACTTCAACTGGGCGCATATCCGCCATATCCGCCAGATTTGGAAAGGCCCGCTCATTATCAAGGGGATCCTCCACCCCAGTGACGCGCGTCTTGCGCAGGATAACGGGGTGGATGCGATCATCGTCTCCAACCACGGGGGGCGCCAGTTGGATGGCGCTATCGCACCCCTTCGCATCCTGCCCGATATCGTTGCCGCCACCACGCTGCCGGTCATGATCGACAGCGGCTTTCGCCGGGGCAGCCATATTCTCAAGGCCTTAGCCCTGGGCGCTGCCTTTGTCTTTGTGGGCCGTCCGTTCAATTATGCCGCGGCCCTTGGGGGGGAGGCTGGCGTATCCCACGCGATCGGGCTCCTGAAAGCGGAAATCGACCGGGACATGGCCATGCTGGGTGCGCGCTCCTGTCGCGAAATCACCCGCGCGCATATACGCTTTCGTCGCCAGGGCTGAGCGGCCGGGTTTTATTGGCCCGCAAAGTGAAGGACCACACCCCGGCCCTTTTCAAAATCTCCGCCAACCGGAACTTCTGCCTGCGCGCGGCGTATAGGAAGCAGAGTGTCGTGCAGTGCTTTAGCATCGGCTGGGGCAATGTGCCAGCCGTCCCTGTTCAGGCGGGAGCCAGGGCAGTTTCTGTCCAGAAGGACAGCCTATACTGAAAATAACGTCTCCGTTCATAATAAAACGAACAGAAACGGAAGTTCCTGCCATGGAAAACATGCCTGGCCTTTATCCGCTGCTTTTATACGCGCTTATCCTTGGCGGGCTTCTGGCCTGCATGCTGGGCCTGTCGGCCATAACCGGCACGCGGCGACGGGGGGCGGCCATGGGGCGTGCGCTGTCCATGCCCTTTGAATCGGGCATGGTGCCGACCGGGTCCGCGCATGTGCGCCTGCCTGTCCAATATTATCTGGTGGCGCTTTTTTTTGTCGTATTCGATGTTGAAACGGCAATTTTATTCACCTGGGGCACAGTCGTTACGGAATCCGGCTGGGTTGGTTACTGCGCAGCCATGGTCTTTATTCTGTTTCTGGCTCTCTCGCTGGTCTATCTGTGGCGGGTTGGGGCGCTGGACTGGGGGCCGCGGCCGCCGGTTCATCAGCCCGCGGACAGGACAGGGGGGCATGCGACATGACCTGGTCCCTTTCCACCCCCACCCAGGACACGACCCAGCCTGACGCAGGGAGCTTTACCGACACCATCCGGCGCAACCTGGTCATGGGCCGGTTGCAGGATTTTGTGGCCTGGGGGCAGAAGAATTCCCTGTGGCCGCTGAATTTCGGCCTGTCCTGCTGCTATGTGGAAATGGCCACCGCCTTTACAAGCCGGTTCGATATTGCGCGCTTTGGCTCCGAAGTGCTGCGCGCCACCCCGCGTGAGGCGGACCTGATCGTGATCTCGGGCACGGTCTTTGTCAAAATGGCCCCGGTTATCCAGCATCTTTACGATCAGATGCTCGAACCCCGATGGGTGATTTCCATGGGATCATGCGCCAATTCCGGTGGAATGTATGACATTTACAGCGTGGTGCAGGGCGTGGACAGCTTCCTGCCCGTGGATGTGTATGTGCCCGGATGCCCTCCCCGGCCGGAAGCCCTGCTTGAAGGGCTGATGCTGCTGCAAAAATCCATTGGCGCGTGCAGGCGGCCGTTAAGCTGGATGATGGGCCCGCAGGGCGTGGTGCCCGTAACACCCCCCAGCCTGCGCGATGAAAAGCGCGCCCAGCGCCGGAGCGTACACGACCTGCGCTCCCCCGACGGGGTCTGATGCCATGCCCCTTGCCCTGGTGCCCGAACCCCCACCCACCCTTGCCGATACGATAGCAGCCCCCCTGCCCCCCGGCGGCCTGCTGGCCACACAGGTCACGGCCGATGATGTGGCCTGCCTGTGGATTTCCCCCGCCAGCCTGCGCCCTGTCCTTGCCAGCCTGAAGGCGCGGGCCGGGTCGTTGCTCATGCTGTTCGACCTGACCGCGATAGATGAGCGCGAACGCACCCACCGCGACGGGCAGCCGGAGGGGGCATTTACCGTTGTGTATCATCTGCTCTCGCTCAGCCGGCGCGAGGATGAGGTGCGTATCAAGGTCGCCCTTCCCGCCCATGACCCGGCACTTCCCAGCATCTGCGACCTGTGGCCCAACGCCAACTGGTACGAGCGCGAGGTCTGGGACCTGTTCGGCATCCGCTTCGACAGGCACCCCTTCCTGCGCCGGATCCTGACCCCCCCCACCTGGACCGGCCACCCCCTGCGGCGCGACCACCACGCCCGCGCCACCGAAATGCCCCCCTACAGCCTGACCGAAGACCATGAACAGGCAGAGCAGGAGGCCATGCGCTTCGACCCGTCGGTATGGGGCATGAAGCGGCACAGCGAACACAGCGACTTCCTGTTCCTCAATCTCGGGCCAAATCATCCGAGCGTGCATGGTGTTTTTCGTATCGTGCTGCAACTGGAAGGGGAACGGATCGTCGATGCCGTGCCCGATATCGGCTTCCACCACCGTGGGGCGGAAAAAATGGGGGAGCGCCAGTCCTGGCATACCTACATCCCCTATACCGACCGGGTGGATTACCTGGGCGGGGTCATGAACAACTTTCCCTACGTGATGGCGGTCGAAACGCTGGCGGGCATTACCGTGCCGCCACGCGCGCAGATGATCCGCATCATGCTGGCGGAACTGTTCCGCATTGCCAGCCATCTCGTCTTCTATGGGACCATGGCGCAGGATGTGGGGCAGCTTTCCCCCGTGTTCTACATGTTTACCGACCGCGAACGCGTGTTCAGCCTGATCGAGGCGATCTGCGGCTTTCGCATGCACCCGGCCTGGTTCCGCATTGGCGGGGTGGCCATGGACCTGCCCAATGGCTGGGACAGGCTGGTGCGCGCCTTCATCGACGATCTGCCCGCCCGGCTGGATGAATACGATGCCATGGTCATGCGCAACCCCATTTTTCGCGCCCGGACAAAAGGGGTCGGGGCCTATACCACATCGGACGCGGTGGAATGGGGTGTCACCGGCCCGGGCCTGCGCGCCACCGGGCTGGCGTGGGATTACCGCAGGCATGCCCCCTATGGCGGGTACGACCAGCTTGATTTCGACATTCCCACCGGGGAATGCGGGGACTGTTACGACCGCGTGGCCGTTCATGTCGCGGAAATACGCCAGAGCCTGCGCATTATCCGCCAATGCGTGGACAACATGCCCGCAGGCCCCGTCAAGGCCGACCATCCGCTGACAACCCCGCCCCCCAAGGCGCGCACGATGCACGACATCGAAACGCTGATCCACCATTTCCTCAGTGTCAGCTGGGGGCCGGTCATCCCGCCGGGGGAAGCCCGCTGCTGTATCGAGGCAACGAAAGGCGTGAACGCCTACAGCCTCATCAGCGATGGGGGCACGACCTCCTACCGCACACGCATCCGCACGCCGTCCTTTGCGCATTTGCAGATGATCCCGCAACTCTGCCCCGGCATCATGATCGCGGATCTGATCGCGATCCTGGGCAGCATCGATTTCGTGATGGCCGATGTCGACCGCTGAAGAAACCCTGCCCGCAGCCCTTGAGGCGGAAATCCGCGCCCTGGCGGCGGCGGAGCCTTACCCGCGCGGGGCCAGCATTGCCGCGCTCAAGGCGGTGCAGCGGCATTTCGGGTGGATCAGCACCCCGCATCTGCGCGCGGTCGCGGAACTGCTGGGCATGTCGATGGACGACCTGGACGGCATTGCCACCTATTTCAACCTGCTGTTCCGCAAACCCGTGGGGCGGCATGTCATTTTACTGTGCGACAGCGTTTCGTGCTGGATCATGGGGCGCGACCCTTTATGCGCGCATCTGGGCCGCGTTCTGGCCATCCGCCAGGGGGAAACCACGGCCGATAACGCCATCACACTGCTGCCCACGGTCTGCATCGGCCATTGCGACCACGCGCCCGCCATGCTGGTGGACGACACGCTGCATGGCGATGTGGATATCCCCGCCCTGGACCGGCTGATCCCGGGCCTGAAGGAGCAGCCGTGATGTCCGCCGCCCAACGCCCCCTGACCGCCATGATAGACCCCGTCACCGGTCCGCCGGACTGTACGGCGTATGAACGCGGCGGCGGCTGGCAGGCCACCCGCAAGGCGCTGGGCACGCTGAGCCCTGCCGATGTCACGGATATCGTGACCCGCTCGAAACTGCGCGGGCGGGGTGGTGCCGGCTTCGGCACCGGGCAGAAATGGAGCTTTGTGCCGAAAGAACCGGCATCCGAGCGGCGCAAATACCTGATTGCCAATGCCGATGAAATGGAACCCGGCACCTTCAAGGACCGCTGGCTGATGGAGGGCAACCCCCTTCAGCTTGTCGAAGGCATGATCCTGGCCGCCTATGCCGTGCAGGCGGGGCACGGCATTATTTTCCTGCGCGGGGAATACCATCTGGCCTGCCAGCGCCTGGAACATGCCATTGGGCAGGCCCGGCAGCTTGGCTGGCTGGGGCCCAATATTCTGGGCTCTGCCTTCAGCTTCGATATCCACGTCCATTCCAGTGCCGGGCGTTACATCTGCGGGGAAGAAACCGCCCTGCTCACCACCCTGGAAGGACGGCGCGCAACCCCGCGCAGCAAGCCGCCTTTCCCGCAGACCGGCGGGTTGTGGGGGGCGCCCAGCGTGGTGAACAATGTCGAAACACTGTGCAACCTGCCCCCTATCATCGCCAACGGGGCGGAGTGGTTCGCAGCCCTCGGCCTGGGGGATGACGGTGGCACCAAGATCTACGGGGCAAGCGGGCGGGTGGCCCGGCCCGGTGCGTGGGAACTGCCCATGGGCACCCCGCTGCGCCAGATTATAGAGGAGCATGCCGGCGGCATGCGGCCGGGCTACAGGCTGCGCGCCCTGCTGCCGGGTGGGGCGTCCACCGCCTTTCTCGACGCATCGGCGCTGGATGTCGCCATGGATTACGCGTCGGTGGAAAAGGCGGGCAGCCGCCTTGGCACCGGCATGGCCATTGTGCTGGACGACCAGACCTGCCCCATCGGCATGATCCGCAATCTGGAACATTTCTTCGCCCAGGAATCCTGTGGCTGGTGCACTCCCTGCCGCGACGGGCTGCCCTGGGTGGAACGCCTGCTCGACGCGATCGAGGAGGGCACGGGCACGCAGGAGGACATGGACCAGCTTGGCCGCCATGCCCGCATGCTGGGTGCGCCGGGCCGGACCTTCTGCGCCCATGCGCCCGGTGCGATGGCGCCACTGGCCAGCGGGCTGAAACTGTTTGCCGACGATTTTGCCGACCATATCGCCCAGTGCCGCTGCCCCCAGCGGCACGCCGCCTGACCGCAGCCACAGGGGGGAGGCCCGGATCATGACCAGCATTCGCATAGATGGCAGGGACTGCCCCACCCGCACCGGCATCAACCTGTTGCAAGCCTGCCTGGAAGCGGGGGAAAACCTGCCCTATTTCTGCTGGCATCCCGAACTGGGGGCCGTGGGGGCCTGCCGCCAATGCGCCATCAGGCAGTTCAGCGGGCCCGACGACAAGGCCGGGCGTATCGTGATGGCCTGCATGACACCGGTGAGCGATAACGCCCTGATCTCGATCGACGATGCCGAGGCACGGGATTTTCGTGCAGGCGTGATCGAGTGGCTGATGGTCAACCACCCGCATGACTGCCCGGTCTGCGAGGAAGGGGGGGAATGCCACCTGCAGGACATGACCGTCATGTCCGGCCATAACCTGCGCCGCTACCGCTTTACCAAGCGCACCCACCGCAACCAGGACCTTGGCCCGTTCGTCAAGCATGAGATGAACCGCTGCATTGCCTGTTATCGCTGCGTGCGGTTCTACCGCGACTATGCGGGGGGTGACGACCTGGCAGCCTTTGCATCCCATGATCATGTCTATTTCGGCCGGGCGGAAGACGGCGTGCTGCAAAACGCCTTCAGCGGCAACCTGGCGGAAATCTGCCCCACCGGCGTGTTTACCGACAAGCCTTTTTCGGCCACCTACAGCCGCAAATGGGACATGCGCGGAGCACCTTCGGTATGTGTGCATTGCGCGGTGGGCTGCAACACCATCGTCAACGCGCGGGAGGAAACCCTGCGCCGGGTTCTCAACCGCTATCATGCGGATATCAACCGCTACGTATTGTGCGACCGGGGGCGGTTCGGGCATGGGTTCGTCAATGCGCCAACCCGTATCCGCACGCCCCTGTGCCTCATGGCCGGGCAGCAGGTCGCACTTCCCCTGACGGAAGCACTCGAACATTTCACGCGCATGGCGGCCCAGGGCACGGTTGGCGGCATTGCCTCCCCCCGCGCGGCACTGGAAAGCTGTTTCAGCCTGCGCGCCCTGGTGGGGGAGGCCCGTTTTTCAACCGGGCAGACGCAGCTCGAACAGGACTGCGTGCAACTGGCCCATACCCTGCTGGCAAAGCACCCTGGCGCCCTTCCCACCCTGCACGACATGGAAAGCGCCGATGCCGTGCTGGTGCTGGGTGAGGATGTCTGCGCCACAGCGCCCCGCCTTGGCCTGTCCCTGCGCCAGTCCGTGCGTCAGGCGTCGTTCCATGATGCGGATGCGGCCAGGGTTCCCCGCTGGATGGACGGTGCTGTGCGCACATTGGGGGCGCAAAGCCCCTCGGGCCTGTTTGTCATCACCCCCGCCCCCACCGATCTGGACACGGTCGCGGCACAAAGCGTGCGGGCCGTGCCCGACGATATCGCACGGCTTGGCTTTGCCATCGCGCACCTGATCGACCCCGCAGCACCCGCGGTCGCGGATCTGACAGAGGCAGACGCGGCGCTGGCCCAGCGTGTCGCCACAGCCCTTATGGCGGCACAGGCTCCCCTTGTCGTCTCGGGCATGCAGTATGGCGCGCCCGCCCTCATGCAGGCCGCCGCCAGCATTGCCGCGGCCTTGGCCCGCAGGGTGCCCCGGCCCGGCCTGTCGCTGATCGTGCCCGAATGCAACAGTATGGGGCTGGCCATGCTGGGCGGCGTGTCGCTGGAAGCCATGCTGGAGATGGCCCGCGCGGGAGAGTTGACCACATTGGTGATTGTGGAGAACGACATCACCCGCCGCCTGCCCCCCTCGGACGTGGCGGAACTTGTGGCGCTGGTGCCCAATATCGTGGTGATAGACCATACCGCAACACCGTTGTGCCGCCAGGCCGACCTTGTGCTGCCCGCCACGACCTTCAGCGAATGCAGCGGCACGCTGGTCAACCTTGAAGGCAGGGCACAACGTTTTTTCCAGGTAGTTTTCCCCGCAGCCCCCATTCAGGAAAGCTGGCGCTGGGTGCAGGCCCTGGCCCGCAGCATGGAAAGCGGTGCCGAGCATAATGCAACCAGCCCGGCTGACCTGCCCCATACCGCGTGGCACCTGACCGACTGGCAGGATCTGGACGATGTGCTGGCGGATCTGGCCCTGGCCTTTCCCGCGCTGGCCGGGGCTGCCAGCGCGGCCCCGGGGGCCGATTACCGCATGAACGGGCAGAAACTGCGCAGCCAGACCTACCGTGCGAGCGGGCGCACCGTCATCCGTTCGCATATCAGCGTGCATGACCGGCCACCGCCCGCAAGCCCGGACACGCCTTTCAGCAGTTCGATGGAGGGGGCCTACGGGCCCGACATGCCAGCCCCCCTTGTTCCCGGCTATCAGGTGCCGTCGTGGAATTCGGTGCAGGCACTCAACCGGTTCCAGCAGGAAATCGGCGGCAGGCTGCGTGGTGGTGCGGCGGGCGTGCGCCTGTTCCCCCCCTCGGACGATGGCGAGGCACGCGCCTACCCCTACAGCACCGACATTCCGCCCCCCTTTACACCTGCCGCCGATCATACGGTGCTGGTCCTGCCCCAGCCATGCCTGTTCGGCAGCGAGGAGCTGAGCATGCTCTCGCCCCCCGTAGCGGCCCGTGCAGCACCCCCAATGCTGCGCGCAGCACCACGCATGGCCGCGTTCGATAGAGCCATACTGCACCTGGATGACAGGCCGCACAGCCTGCCGGTATCGCCGTTGGCGGGCCTGCCCGAAGGCGTGGTGCTGTGCCCCACCCACCGGGTGATGCGCGCCTTTCGCTTTCCCGTCCGCGCCCGGCTGGAGGGGCCCCATGGCACGGGCGAACCGTCATGACGCGCGCCTCCCTCGCCCTTGTCGTGCTTGGCCCCTTTGCCCTGCTTGGCCTTGCCACCGTGCTGACATGGGTGGAACGGCGGCTGCTGGGCCTGTGGCAGGACCGCCACGGACCTAATCGCGTGGGCCCGGGCGGGCTGTTCCAGCCGGTGGCCGACGGCACCAAGATCCTGTTCAAGCAGGACTGGATTCCCCCCTTTGCCGACCGCTCTGTCTTCATCCTTGCCCCCGTTATCGGCATGATGACGGTGCTGCTGTCCTTTGGGGTCATTCCGCTGACCGATACGCTATGGATCGCGGGGAACCTTAATGTCGGGCTGTTGTTCATTCTGGGCATGATGGGGCTTGGGGTCTACGCGGTCGTGCTGGCGGGCTGGGCGTCCAACAGCAAATACGCGTTGCTGGGCGGCATGCGTGCCGCCGCCCAGATGATCAGCTACGAAGTCTTCATGGGGCTTTCCCTGCTGGGCGTTGTCATGTTGGCAGGGTCTTTCAACCTGCGGACCATTGTCAGTGCCCAGGCGGGGCTGTGGTTCATCGTCCCGCAGGGTCTGGGGTTTTGCGTGTTCCTTCTGGCGGGGCTGGCGGAGACGCACCGCCTGCCCTTCGACCTGCCCGAAGGGGAGAACGAACTGGGGGCGGGCTTTCATACCGAATATTCCGGCATGAAGTTCGGCATGTTCTTCATTGCCGAATATGCGGGGATCGTCCTTATCTCGGCCCTCATCGCCACGCTGTACCTGGGCGGCTGGCGCGGGCCGTGGCTGGCACCTGCATTGTGGTTCGCACTCAAGACAGGGGTGGTGGTGGTATTTTTCATCCTGTTGCGCGCAGCCCTGCCCCGGCTGCGTTACGACCAGTTGATGGCGCTGGGCTGGAAGGTCCTGCTCCCGCTTTCGCTGCTCAATGTCATGGCTACCGCGACCGTCCTGATGCTGCGCGCCACGCCCTAGCGCGCCCCATGCAAAGGCATGTTGTCCCATGCTCGATACCTTGCGCACCGTGTTCCTGACGTTCCTGCACAGCTTTCACCGGCGTGCGACCGTGCAGTACCCCGAACAACAGCCCTACCTGCCCCCGCGCTATCGGGGGCGGATCATTCTCTCGCGCGATCCTGACGGGGCGGAACGCTGCGTGGCATGCAACCTGTGCGCGGTGGCCTGCCCCGTGGACTGCATAAGCCTGCAGAAAACCGAAGCGGACGGGCGGTGGTATCCGCAATATTTCCGCATCAATTTCTCCCGCTGCATCTTCTGCGGGTTCTGCGAGGAAGCATGCCCCACCTACGCCATACAGCTCACCCCCGATTTCGAGATGAGCGAATACGCCCGGCCCAACCTGGTTTATGAAAAGGAAGACCTGCTGATAAGCGGTGTCGGCAAATATCCCGATTACAGCTTCTACCATGTCACGGGTATTCCCATTCCCGGCAAGGATCGTGGCGCGTCCGAACGCGAACGCCCGCCGGTCGACCTGCATTCGCTGCTGCCCTAGCCATGCACGCCCCGATCCCGCACGCCCTGGGCCTTCTTTGTGCCGCAACCACGCTTGTGGGGGCCATGATGGTCATCACACGCAAGGTGGTGGTGCATGCGGTGCTTTACCTGGTGGTGACGCTGCTTGCCCTGGCCGTGGTGCTGGCGCTGCTGGGGGCCCCCTTCGCCGCGGCCCTGGAAGTGATCATCTATGCGGGGGCGATCATGGTGCTGTTCGTTTTCGTGGTGATGATGCTCAATCTGGGCCAGGCCGACAGCGCGCGGGAAAGCGAATGGATGCGCCCGCGTGCCTGGCTGGGTCCTGCCCTGCTTGCGGCCCTTTTATGCGCTGAACTGCTCTACGCCCTGCCATCCCTGCTGGCTCCGCTGCCCCCGCCATTCGCCGGGCCCGCCACCGAGACACCCCTCCCCCCGGCGCCCCCCCTGTTTCGCCTGGGCGTGCACGATGTCGGGCTGAGCCTGTTCGGCCCCTATGTGCTGATGGTGGAACTGGTGTCGTTCCTGCTGCTGGCGGGCCTTGTCTCGGCTTTTCACATCGGCCGCCGCCGCGCGGAGGAGCGCTGACATGCCGCCCCTTCCCCCCCCGCCCGTGGCCTCGCAGGCTCTGTGGGCCCCTGCCCTGTCCTTCAATGAAAGCCTGGTGCTGGCAGCAGTGCTGTTCTGCATCGGGCTGGCGGGCGTGCTGGCGCGGCGCAACCTCATGTTCATGCTGATGTCGCTCGATATCATGCTCAATGCGGCGGCCCTGGTCTTCGTGGCGGCAGGAGCGCGCTGGCACGACGCAGCGGGGCAGGTCATGTTCCTGATGATCCTCGCCCTGGCCGCAGTGGAGACAGCGGTGGGGCTTGCCATCATCCTGTGCCTGCATGCCCGTGGACGTCCCACCCTGGACGGCGACAGCAACAACCTGTTGCAAGGATAGCGATCATGGCGGCGTTCCTTATCCCTCTGGCTGTCCTGTGCCCGCTTGTGGCGTCCATCATCCTGTTCACCTGCGCACGGCATCTGTCCACGCGCGGGGTTGGCGTGGTGGCCTGCGGCGGCGTGGGGCTTTCCGCCCTGTGCTGCGTGATTCTGGCAGCCTGGCTGCTGGCCCGGCCCGTAACGGAGGTCCTGCACGTCGATCTGTGGACCTGGATGCGCGCAGGCGGGTTTTCAGCCCATATCGCCTTCATGCTGGACCGGATATCCCTGCTCATGATCCTGGTGGTCACGATCGTGGGCGGGCTGATCCATATCTATGCCATGAGCTACATGCGCACCGACCCGGCCCTTGCGCGTTTTTTCGCCTGCATGACGCTGTTCGTGGCCGCCATGCTGGTGCTGGTTCTGGCGTCCGACCTGCTCTGCCTGTTCATTGGGTGGGAAGGTGTCGGGCTGTGTTCCTACCTGCTTATCGGCTTCTGGCACGATAATCCGGCCAATACGGCAGCGGCCCGCAAGGCCTTCTACCTGACCCGCATAGGCGATGTCGCCTTTCTGTGCGCCCTGCTGCTGCTGGCCACGGCAACCGGGTCGCTACGCATTGCATCCGAAGTGGGGGCGGCGGAAAGCGGCCAGGTTTCACACATGGTCGTCAATGCCGCGACCTTGTGCATGGTGGTGGCGGCCTTTGCCAAGTCAGCCCAGATCCCGTTCCAGGCCTGGCTGCCCGACGCCATGGCGGGGCCGACGCCCACGTCCGCCCTTATCCATGCCGCGACCATGGTCACGGCGGGGGTCTACCTGCTGGCGCGCCTGCACGGGCTGTTCGCGCTGGCACCGGCCGTGCAGGCGCTGGTCGCGGTCATGGGGGTGCTTACGCTGCTCATGGCGGCCTGCACGGCGCTTGTTCAATCGGACCTGAAACGCATTCTGGCCTGGTCCACCATAAGCCAGCTTGGCTACATGTATCTCGCCCTGGGGTGCGGGATATGGCAGGGGGCGCTGTTCCACCTGATGACGCATGCCTTCTTCAAGGCGCTGCTCTTTCTGGCCGCGGGCAGCATCATCCTGCGCGCAGGGCACGAGCAGGATATTTTCCGCATGAATGGGCTGGGCCGGGCCATGCCGGGTGTGACGGCCGCTTTCGTGGCTGGGGCATCCGCCCTTGCGGGACTGCCGCTGGTGGGTGCGGGGTTCTACAGCAAGGAAATGATCCTGTCGGGGCTCTGGCCGGCACGATTCATGCTGGCGGGCCATGACATACCCGCAGGGCCTGTCCTGTGGGGGCTGGGCCTGCTGGGTGCGTTCCTGACGGCACTTTATATTTTCCGCGCCGTTTTCGTGGTTTTCGAGGGGGATTCCAGAACCGACCCAACCGGGCGAACACCGGCCGGCATGGGCATACCGCTAGCCTGTCTTGCCGTAATGTCCGTGTTCGGCGGCATGGTCGAAATGCCGGACACACTGGCCCCCATCCACCTTTTCACCGCATTTCTCGGCCTCTCGCCCCCGCAGGCGCATGAACCAGCCTGGCTGGTGCTGGCAGGCGCACTGGCCCCCCTTTCCGGCCTTCTGGCGGCATGGGTGTTGTGGGGCAGAACGCCCCGCATCATGCGCGAAATGCCGGGGCAGGCCAGCATTATCCCGCTGGCGGGCAGTACTCCGCGCGCGACGGATGCGCTGTACGGGCTTGTGTTCGTGCGCCCCTTGCGCGTGCTGCTGTGGTTCGTGCGGCACGATGTTGCGGCTTACTGCCTTGGCCGGACCGGCCGGCTGACCCGCCTTGCCAGCGACCGGCTCGAACTTGCCCGACGCGGCATGATCGGGCTGGTGGCTGGCAGAACGGTCATGCTGACAAGGGAGGGCAGCATTCTTCTGGGCCGCATGCAGGACGGCCGGGTGCGCTGGTATGCGGCATGGATCGCCGCAGGGCTTTGCGCGGCCCTGGCGACAATGGTGCTGCCATGAGCCCTCTTGCCGCACTTGTGCTCCTGCCTGTTCTGGGTGGCGGGCTGGCCTGGGTGCTGGATCATCCCCGTCTGGGTGCTGCGCTACGGCTGCGCGACGGGGCGTGGCGCATGAGCATGCTGACCCTTGTTCTGGAAACGGCCTTGCTTGCGCTGGTCACATTCAGACACCCCACGCCTGCGGGCCCATGGCTGGCGCATTTTTACCGGCCCTGGGTGCCACCGCTGGGGATTGCGGTCCGCCTGGACATGGACGGTCTTTCCCTTGCGCTGATCTGGCTGTCCCTTGTCCTGTCGCTGGCCTGCGTGGGGGTTGCGACCCGCCAGGTCACGTACCATGCCGGGGTGTTTCACTGCCTTCTGCTGGCAACGCTTGGCGGTATTATCGGGACATTTCTCGCCACCGATCTTTTCCTGTTCTTTTTCTTCTGGGAACTGATGCTGGTGCCCATGTTTGTCCTGATCGCGGTATGGGGGCACGAGAACAGGCAATACGCAGCCATGAAGTTCCTTGTCTTCACCCAGGGCAGCGGGCTGATCATGCTGCTGTCGATCCTTGGGCTTGTCATCGCGCATTATCGCGTAACGGGCGTGCTGACCTTCGATTATTTCACCCTGGCCGCAACGCCTTTGCCCCCGATGTCCTCCATGGTGCTCATGACGGGGTTTTTCATCGCCTTCGCGGTCAAGCTGCCCGCCGTGCCGCTGCATGTCTGGCTGCCTGATGCCCATACCCAGGCCCCTACGGCGGCCAGCGTCCTGCTGGCGGGGATCCTGCTCAAGACCGGCGGCTATGGCATGATCCGTTTCAATGTCATGCTTTTTCCCGATGCCGCGGCCCGCCTTGCCCCGATTGCCATGGGGCTGGGGATTGCGGGCATTCTGTACGGGGCATGGCTGTCGTGTAACCAGCGCGATCTCAAACGGCTGATCGCCTATAGCAGTATCAGCCATATGGGCTTTGTGCTGCTGGGCATTTTCAGTGGTTCTTCCATGGGCGTGCAGGGGGCGGTGATCCAGATGCTGGCCCACGGGCTGGGCACAGGGGCCTTGTTCCTGATTGCGGGCGCCATTGGGGAGCGCATGCACACGCGCGACATGCAGGTCATTGGCGGATTGTGGCGGGTCATGCCCCGGCTGTCGGGAACGGGGCTGTTTTTTGCCGTGGCCTCGCTCGGCATGCCGGGTCTGGGCAATTTCGCGGGGGAATTCCTTGTCCTGCTGGCGATCTGGCCTGTCAGCCCGTTGATGGGGGCGCTGGCCGCTATCGGGCTGGTTCTGGCCAGCGTTTATTCCCTGCGGATGGTCAACAGCATCTTCCTGGCAGCCCCCCGCCCCGAACCCATAGCCGGGGCGGATTTCGGCGCCCGGCAGATGGTGGTTTTCGCGTGTATCATGGCGTTCCTGGTCGTGCTGGGCCTGTACCCCCAGCCTTTCATGACATTTTCCACCCCTTCCCCCCTGCCGGTTGCCGCAGGGGCTGCCACAAGGAGCAACGCGCCATGATCATGCATGACCTGTTCCTGCCTACCCCGCTACCCCTGCTTTCCTGCGGGATCGCGATCATGCTGGGCAGTATCGCCTGGCGGCGCTCGATCCGGCGCAACCTGTCCATCGGGCTGGTGACGCTGCTGCTGGCCCTTGTCAGCGTGGGTTCCCATATCGGTGCCGCCCCCGTGGATGGGGCGGCCCTCTTCCTTCAGGACCGCTGGGCTGTCTATACCGCCGGACTGGTGGGGTTTTCGGCCCTGTGCATTCTGCTCATGTCCTGGCGGGACATGAGCGGCCCCCGGGCGGATACAGGCACCGGCCCGCACATTGGCATGAGGACTGACCCGCGCACTGATCCGTCCATCGGTGCACCCAATGCCACACTCAACGCCACACCGGCAGGCGCATCCAGTGGCACCCTCGATAGCACATCCATTGGCGATGAATATTCCCTGCTTGTGCTGCTGGGCACATTGGGGGCCTTCGCCATGGTGTATGCTGCCAATTTCATGCCGTTCTTTCTGGGGCTGGAAATATTGGGCATATCCCTGCCCGGGCTTATCGCCTACCGACAGGGCCATGCCATGCAGGCATGTGAAGCTGCCATGAAATACCTGATCCTTTCGGGTGTTTCCTCCGCCATCCTGCTTTTTGGCATCGGCCTGGCCTATGCTGCCACGGGCTCGTTGCGCTTTGGCCTGCCTGTTGCGGGAAATGGCATACCCCCTCTGGTGGCCATGGCGGCGACGGTCATGATCCTTGCCGGCATGTTCTTCAAACTTTCGGCAGTACCCTTTCATATGTGGCTGCCCGATGTCATGCAGGGGGCACCCGTGCCTGTTGCCGCCTTCATGGCGGTTGTCTCAAAAATAGCGATATTTTCTTCCCTTGTCCGCTATTTCAGCATGGGGCATGCCCCGCCATTCCTCGATACCCTGCTGTATGGCGTGATCGTGCTGACGATTCTGGTCGGGAACCTGCTGGCGTTGCGCCAGACCAGCCTGACACGCCTGATGGCGTGTTCCTCCATCGCGCATATGGGCTACCTGCTGATTGCCTTCTATTCCCCCGGCCCGCTGCAACCCGGCACGCTTGGCGCCTATCTGGCCGCCTATACCGCCAGCACGCTGGGGGTATTTGCCGCCATCAATGCCTTCGCCACGCCGGACGGCACAGACGGCACGACAATACTGGACTGGAAGGGGCTGTTCTTTTCGCGCCCGTTCCTGGCAACCGCCATGGCGCTCATGCTGCTCTCGCTTGCGGGTATTCCGCCCGGTATCGGCTTTTTTGCAAAATTCGAGATCATGGCAACCGGTATGGATCACCATCGCGGGCTGCTCCTGCTTGTCCTGGTCGCGGGCAGTATCATGGGGCTGTATTATTACCTGAACATCATTCGCCTGATGATGGTGCCCCCCTCCCTTCCGGCGATACGCCGCGGGCCCGGCGCATCGCCGGAACTGACGGCGCTGATCATCGTTCTGAGCATGATAGTGGTTGTCGGAGGGTTGTTTCCCGCCTTTATCATCCACCCGCTTTTTCCCGCCTATCAGCCGGGGCCCCCGCCCGCCGCCGTGCCGACCCAACGGCTCACGCCTGAAAGCATGTAAAGGATTTTCGCCATGTCCTCCCGTGTTTTTCATATTCTGGCCCAGAAAGGGCGCATGGTCATTACGGTCAGGGAAGACGATCTGGTCACGACCCTGGCCGATATACTGGTGCACAACAATATCGGTGGCGCGCCCGTTGTAGACGCGCAGGGAAAGCTTGTCGGCCTTGTGTCGGAAAAAACCATTGTCCGCGCGGTATCGGAACATGGCGCGGGCCTGTCCACGCTTTTTGTCAAAGACATCATGTCGACCGACGTGCCCACCGCCACACCCGATGACAGTCTTTATGACGTGGCCTGCCGCATGACCACTTTCCGCGCCCGGCATATGCCGGTGCTCGAAGATGGCAAGCTGGTGGGGCTGGTCAGCATTGGCGACGTGGTCAAGCTCCGTGCTGCCACGGCGGAGGAAGAAGCGCGGGAATTACAGGCTTACGTGACCGGCAACGGCCATGCCGCCGTCCTGCCCCATGAAGACGTGCCATCCATCCAGTGCGAGAGTGGTTCGGCCCCGCTGCAAAACTTCGGCGTATGAGTGAACTATCGCCCGCTCGCGTTATTTCCGCCACCCACCGCCCATGGCCCTGACAAGGTCGATCCCGCTCATCAGGCGGCGGGTGTTCAGGGTGATCATATCCTCGCGCGCCTGCAATTCGGCCGTCTGGGCAATAACGACCTGAAGGTAGTCCACCGCACCTTCGCGGTATTGCACCCCTGCCAGACGATCGGTGCGGGTGGCGGCTGCCACGGCTGCATCCTGCCGGGTCGCGGCATCCGCCAGATGGTTCAGCAGGGCCAGCTGGTCCTCCACCTCGCGAAAGGCGTTCAGCGCCGTCTGGCGGTAATTGGCTGCGGCTTCCGCATAGGCGGCATGGGCTACGGCCAGGTTGGCAAAGCGCCGGCCGCCATCGAACAGGGCCAGCGTGGCCATGGCCGGACCAAGGGCCCACACACCCGTGCCGGCCGCGGCCAGGGCGCCGATCGTGGTTTCGGAGCCACCTGTGGCACTGAGCGTAATGTTGGGAAAAAACGCCGCCCGTGCAACGCCGATCCGGGCATTGGCGGCGGCCATATGCCGTTCAGCGGAGGCCACGTCGGGCCTGCGTTCCAGCAGGGAAGATGGTGCCGCGACAGGAATGACCGGCACCGGCGGCAGGTCACCTGAAGGTGCTATGGCAAAGATGGAGGGCTGTTCCCCGATCAGCACGGCAATGGCGTGCTCGACCAGGGCCCGGTCCGCCCGCTGCTGCTCCAGCTGCGACTGGGTTGTGGTCAACTGGGTCTGCGCACGCCCCACATCCAGTTCGTTCGCCACCCCGCCGACAAAGCGCTTTGTCGTCAGGTCGAAGGCTGCCGTATAGGCCGCCACCGTTCTTTGCAGCAGGGCGATCCGCGCATCCAGCCCGCGGAGCTGAAAATAATCTTCCCCCAGTTCGGCCTGGAGGCTGAGCCTGACCGATGCCAGATCGGCCGCACTGGCCTGCGCGTTCGCCCGCGCGGCCCTGACGAGATTGCGGATACGCCCCCAGATATCGGGCTCCCACGAAATGGCGCCGCCCGATGCGTATTCCCGGTAGTCGTAATAATTGCCGGTGGTGGTAAAAAGGGCGCGTTCACGCTGCGCACTGGCGGTGGCGTCGATCTGGGGAAAGAACTCGGCGCGTGCGCGCCGCACCAGCGCACGCGCCTGGTCGTAGCGGGCCACGGCGGCGGCCAGTTGCGGGCTGCCCTGTTCGATCCGATCTTCCAGCCGGTTCAGTTCATCGTCGCCCATGACCGCCCACCACGCCCCGCGCGGCTGGGTTTCGGCCGGTTGGGCGGGTGTCCAGGGCCCGGTTTCCCTGAACGTGGCGGGAACGCCGTCAAGCGTGGGCCTGACGTAACGCGGCGCCAGATCGCACCCGCAGAACAGGCAGACAAGGAGCATGACCCCGCCCCTGCGCCATTCAGGAACCATGTCCATCCTCGCGCGGCTTGACCGGATCCCCCTGGGCAATATCGTCCGGCGGGTTGTTTATGACGCGGCTTTGGGCGTCAAGCCCCGTCACTTCCAGTTCCGTCCCGAAATCGACCATGATCGAGACAGGCTGGATCACGACATGATCGTGCTCGTCCACCAGCGCCACGGTCGTGCCATCCCGGCGGAACAGCAGGGCGCTGGCGGGAATGCGCACGGGTGGCGGGGCCTGCGGTACAGGACCGTGGAAGGTAAAGGCGATCTGGGCATAGGCCCCGGGCTTGAGCAGGTTCTGTGCGTTATCGTAGACAAGCTGGACCAGCATGGTGCCCGACTGGGAGTCAACGGCATCGGCCGAATGGATCAGGCGTGACTCGAACTGGCGGTTCGGATAATCCGGCACCGTGAAACGGGCGGCAAAACCGTCCTGCATGCGCGCGGCATAGGCCTGGGGCACACGCACGTAAAGCCGCAGGCGGGTTACGTCCGATACCGTGAAAAGCGGCTGCGTGGTGGCAGTGCCAGCCACGATCAGCGCGCCGATATCGGTCGCACGGCTGGTCACCACCCCGGCGAAGGGGGCAAGGATGAGCTTGAAGGCCGAGAGCGTTTCAAGCCGTTCGACATCGGCCGCCGCTTCATGCCGCGTGGCCTCGCTGGCGGCAAGGTTGCCGCGGCGTTCGTCCGTTTCCTGCTGGGATACGGCATTCTGCGCATTCAGGCGGTCCCAGCGGCGCGAGGTGATGCGGGCCAGGTCGCGCTGGGCGGTCCGGGTGCCCAGTGCCGCCCTTGCCGCGGCAAGCTGGAGATCGACATCGGGCGTGTCGATCTGGGCCAGAAGCTGGCCAGCCTGCACCTTCTGTCCAATATCGACATACCATTGCCGCAGGTAGCCGTTGGTCCGCGCATAGACCGGCGCGCTGTACCACGCCTGGAGTATACCGGGCAAAACCAGCGTATCGACCGCCTGCCCGCCAGGATGCACAACGGTCACGCTCGGCACCAGGGCCGCGACATTTTCGGCATGTAGACGGTGGCGGCCATGAATGCGCGCAATCGTTCCCGCGATGAGAATAACCCCGAAAACACCCGCACCGATCAGGACGATCCATCGCAGGCGCGGTTTATGCGTGGCCTGTGGCGCGGGGTCGGTTTCAGCCATGGGCACCTGCCCGGTTCGCAGCCCCATTGGCAGCCCCGTTTGCAGCCCGGCGCGCACGGCGGTCGTAGATAATGGCAAATAACGCGGGCACAAAAAACAGCGAAGCACAGGTCGCGAATATCAGCCCGCCAATGACCGCACGCCCCAGCGGCGCGTTCTGCTCCCCCCCTTCCCCCAGCCCCAGCGCCATGGGCAGCATGCCTATGATCATGGCCAGCGCCGTCATGATGACCGGCCGCAACCGGGTGGTGCCCGCTGTCACCGCCGCGCGCAGGGCATCGCCATGTTCGGCCAGTTGTTCGCGGCAGAAGGTGATGACCAGAATGGAATTAGCGGTCCCCACCCCCATGCACATGATCGCCCCCGTCAATGCAGGAACGGAAAGCGGGGTCTGGGTTGCAAACAGCATCCAGCATATGCCCGCCAGCGCACCCGGCAAGGCAAGGACGACAATGCACGGATCGGTCCAGCTCTGGAAATTGATGACGATCAGCAGATAGATCAGCACGATCGCGCCCAGCAGGCCGAACCCCATGCCCGAAAAGGCGGTGGACATGGCCTGGTACTGCCCGCGCAATGTAACCGTCACCGTATCGGGCCGGTCGTGCTCAAGGTGCCTGAGCGCCGCCTGCACGTCCGCTGCAATCGCACCCAGGTCACGCCCGTCGCTTCCCGCGAAAACATCGATCAATGGGCGGATATTATATTGTGCCTCGACGGGCGATGTCGTGCCCCGGCTGATCGTGCCCAGCGCCCCCAGCACCTGGAGTTGCGAGGTGGAGGCCCCCGTGACCGGCAGGCCGATAATATCGGCCAGCGAACTGATCCGGTATTCGGGCATCTGCACCGCAATGGGGTACGTGACCATGCTGTGCGGGTCCAGCCAGTACAGGGGCGCGGTCTGCACCGTGCCGGCAATCGAGGTCGCGATACTGGTGGTGACATCGCCTTCGCTCAGGCCAAGCTGGTTGATACGGGTGCGATCGGCGTCGAACCGCAGTTCGGGATAATGGCCTGGCTGCTGGATCCGCGCATCGACCAGCCCGTCTATCGGGCGTATCGCGCGCAATATCCGTTCGGCGAACTGTCGGGTTTCATCGGGGTTTGGCCCGGATACCTGGATGTCGATCGGTGCGGGTGCGCCGAAATTCAGGATCTGGCTGGTAATATCCGATGGCAGGAAGGCAAAACCTGCTTCGGGGAACTGTCTTGGCAATTCGGCACGCAGGACGCGTACGTAGCGTTCGGTCGGATGGTGGTTTGGCTTGAGGGCGACCAGAATGTCCCCATCCTGCGGCCCGATCGTGCCCGAGGCGTTATAGGCCGTATTGATCGCACTTGTGGGCAGGCCGATATTATCGGCAATGGATTCAATCTCATCCGCCGGCACCCGTTGGCGGATCTGTTTTTCTATGCGCTGGAACAGGGACGATGTTTCCTCGATCCGCATGCCGGTGGGGCCGCGCACATGCAGTGTCATCGTTCCCGCATCGACCTGGGGAAAGAAGTTACGCCCCAGGAAAGGCAGCAGGCCCATGCTCAGTGCGGCAAAACACAGGAACCCCGCAACGAACCAGCCGCGACGCTCCAGCACGCTTTGCAGTAAGTCCGTGTACCGGTCGCGCAGGGCTTCGAAACGCCGCTGAAACCCTTTCTGGAAACGCGTGAAGATAGTCTCCTTCGGCTGTTTTGCCCCGTCGTCATGCGGGTGCAGCAGGAACATGGCCATGGTGGGAACCAGCGTGCGCGACAGGATAAAGGACATCGCCATGGCAAGCATGACCGACAGCGCCATCGGCACGAACAGGAAGCCGGCCACGCCGGGCAGGTAGAACATCGGCACGAACACGATGCAGATACATACGAGCGAGAGAAAAGCCGGAACGATGATCTCTCCCGACCCGTCGATAATGGCGGCCTGGACATCCTTGCCCATTTCCAGGTGACGTTCGATATTCTCGATCGTGACCGTCGCCTCATCCACCAGAATACCCACGGCCAGCGCCAGCCCACCCAGGGTCATGACGTTCAGCGTCTCCCCCAGGGTGGAAAGGGCCGCAATCGCCCCCATGACCGAAAGCGGGATGGAGGTCGCCACGATCAGCGTGGACCGCCACGACCCCAGGAACAGCAGGATCATCAGGCTGGTCAGCCCCGCCGCAATCGCCCCTTCGCGCATCACCCCGTCTACCGCCGCCCTGACGAAAAGCGACTGGTCATTGACGGGCTTGAGTTTAAGCTGTCTGGGCAGGCCACGGGTGGCATCGGGGATCATCGCCTTGACCCCTTCCACAATGGCGATGGTGGAGGTCGCCCCCGATTTCAGCACGGTCATGAGGGCGGAACGCTGGCCATCCACATGAACCACGTTCTGCTGCGGCGTGGAGCCGTCGCGCACATGGGCGACATCGCGCACGCGCACGACCGCGCCATTGATCGTGCGCACGGGCAGCATGTTCAGCAGTTCGACAGAAAGCGGCGCGTTGTTCAGCCGGAAATTATACTGGTATTCGCCGATCTTGACGAAACCCGCAGGGGTTATCTGTGTCTGGCTGGCAAGGGTGCTGCCCACATCCAGGGCCGATACGCCGTGCGATTGCAGCTTGGCCGGGTCGAGATCCATCTGGATCTGGCGCACCCGCCCGCCATAGGGAAAGGGAATGGCCGCCCCCGGCACCGTCACCAGGCGGTTGCGGATGAAGTTGAAGCCGTAGTCGTAAAGCTGCTGTTCGGTCATGCCTTCGCCCGACAGCGCAAGCTGGACGATGGGCACGGTGGAGGCATTGTAATTCAGGATAAGCGGTGGCGTGGTGCCCTGGGGCAACTGGCGCAGCAAGGTCTGGGCAATGGCTGTCACCTGCGCATTGGCGATACGGATATCCGTGCCCGGCTGAAAGAAGATTTTTGTAACCCCGATCCCCGTCAGGGACTGGCCTTCGATATGTTCGATATTGTTCACGGTCGTGGTCAGCACGCGCTGGAAGGGCAGTTCGATCCGCCCTGACATGTCCTGCGGCGAAAGGTTGCTGTAGGTCCACGCCACGGCAATGACGGGTATGCCGATATCAGGAAAGATATCCTCAGGCGTGCGGATGGCGCTCAGCACGCCGACAATGGCAATCAGGAGCGCCATCACCACAAACGTATAGGGACGGGCCAGCGCGAGACGAACAATCGCGTTCATGTGTGCCGACTAATGCGCGCAGGCAGGGCGCGCGGCAGTCATAAGCCCCGCATGCCCTCTTATGGGGGCAAAGACCGGAACACGGTGGACTGGACTCCCGAAGACGCGGCGCATTGTCATGATCGTGATCCCTGACGGGCCGGGCTGGAGAACGCATTTCCCGGCCGGATTTCTCCTTAACGCACCAGACGGGCAATCGGCTGACAGGCCCCGCTTAAAAAGCGCTGACAGGGCCCTATTCAGGCCCACGGTCCAAGCCTGCCGGGGGCTTGCCTTCTTCGGGAGATATGAAAGTGCACCGTTATGGTGCGGGACCTACTGTATGGGATGGCGATCGGGTGGGGCGGCTTCAGCGGGTGCATCGCCCATGGGGGTCCATGTCCAGTCGCGGATTTCGGGCATGTCCTGCCCGTATGTGTCCACGTAGCGTCTGTGTTCCACAAGCTTGTCGCGCATGGCCTGGGCGGCATAGGCGGCCCGGGCGGCAAGTGTCGGCACCTGGCGGATGGCATTGAGCACCAGATGGTACCGATCCAGATGGTTGAGCACCGTCATGTCGAAAGGTGTCGTGGTCGTGCCTTCTTCCTGAAAACCGTGTACGTGGAAGTTCATCGCGTTTGCCCGCTTGTAGATCAGCTTGTGAACAAGCTGCGGATAGCCGTGGAAGGCGAAGATTACCGGCGTGCCTATGGTGAAAAGGCTGTCGAAGGCGGGATCTTCCAGCCCGTGGGGATGCTGGTCCTGCGATGCCAGCGTGAGCAGGTCCACCACATTGACCACGCGAATTTTCACGTGCGGCACATGGCAGCGCAGGATCGAGACGGCGGCGAGCGTTTCCATGGTCGGCACGTCGCCTGCGCAGGCCATGACCAGGTCTGGCTCGCTCCCCTTGTCGCTGCTGGCCCATTCCCATATGCCGATCCCCTGCTTGCAGTGCCTGATAGCGGCATCCATGCCCAGCCATTGCGGTTCGGGCTGCTTGCCCGCCACAATGACATTGATCCTGTTCCAGCTTTCAAGGCAGTGTCTTGCGACACAGAGCAGCGTGTTCGCATCAGGCGGCAGGTAAACACGCGCGATATCGGCTTTCTTGTTGATGACATGGTCGATAAAGCCCGGGTCCTGATGGCTGAAGCCGTTATGATCCTGCCGCCAGACATGCGATGTCAGAAGGTAGTTGAGCGAGGCAATAGGCCGCCGCCACGGCACTTCCCTGGCGGTTTTCAGCCATTTTGCGTGCTGGTTGACCATTGAATCCACAATGGGAACGAATGCCTCGTAGCATGAGAAGAAACCGTGCCGCCCTGTCAGCAGATAACCTTCCAGCCATCCCTGGCAGGTATGCTCGCTCAGAATTTCCATGACATGCCCATCGGGCGAAAGATGGTCGTCATACTCATAAGTTTCGGCCACCCAGGCCCGTTGCGTGACATCAAGCACGGCGTCGAGGCGGTTGGAATTGTTCTCATCGGGCGACCAGATCCGGAAATTGCGGCTGGCAAGATTGTCGCGCATGACATCGCGCAGCCATGTTCCCAGAATGCGCGTGCTTTCGGCGGCCACCGCCCCGGGTGCCGTGACCTGCACCGCATGCGCGGCAATGTCCGGCAGGCGCAGCGGTCGCTTCAACACGCCGCCATTCGCATGCGGGTTGGCACTCATGCGCAGATCACCCACGGGGGCCAGGGCCCGGATATCGCCCCGCAATGTTCCGTTTTCGTCAAACAGGGTTTCCGGTTCGTAACTGCGCAGCCAGTCCTCCAGCAGGGCCAGATGGGCGGGCTTTGTCAGGTCGCAGAACGGAACCTGATGGGAACGCCAGTAATCCTCTGTCCGCAGGCCGTCCACCGTCTTGGGGCCGGTCCACCCCTTGGGGCTGCGCAGGATGATCATGGGCCATGTCGGGCGTGGAAGGGGCCCGTTCCGGCGGGCCTTTTGCTGGATGGCGGCAATGGCATCGAATGCCTCATCCATGGCGGCCGCCATGGCCTGGTGCATGGGGTCGGGCTCGTGCCCTTCCACCAGGATGGGGGCGTAGCCGTAGCCCCGAAACAGGCTGAGCAGTTCGGCGGAGGGAATACGGGCCAGAACCGTGGGGTTGGCGATCTTGTAGCCGTTCAGGTGCAAAATGGGCAGAACCGCGCCATCGGTCGCGGGGTTGAGGAACTTGTTGCTATGCCACGCTGCCGCCAGCGGCCCTGTTTCGGCCTCGCCATCCCCGATCACGCAGGCGGCGACCAGTTCCGGATTATCGAAGACCGCGCCATAAGCATGCGAAAGCGAATAGCCCAGTTCGCCCCCTTCGTGGATGGCACCGGGCGTGGTCGGGGCCGCATGGCTTGGAATACCGCCGGGAAAGGAAAACTGCTTGACCAGTCGGGCCAGACCTTCAAGATCCTGCGTGACGTCGGGAAAATACTCGGTATAGGTGCCTTCAAGATACGTGCTGGCCACCACCCCCGGCGCCCCGTGGCCCGGCCCTGCGATGAACAGAATACTTCTGGCCCGTTCGCGAATAATCCGGTTGAGATGCAGGTAAATGAAATTCAGCCCCGGCGTGGTGCCCCAATGGCCCAGCAGGCGCGGCTTCGTGTGCTCCAGCTTCAGCTTCTGGCGCAGGAGCGGATTGGCCAGCAGGTAGATCTGCGCCACGGACAGATAGTTCGCGGCCTGCCACCATTTATTGAAAAGGGCGAGCTGGTGTTCGGAAAGTCGCTGTGCTGATAGGGTCATGACTGAAAACCTCGATCCCGCCACGCCCTGGCATGGCGTCATTGCGCGATACAGGCAAGAACATGCCGGTGGATGGATGCTTCCTCGTCCGCGGCGATGACATGCACCTGCACCGCGCTGTCGGGCGTTGAAACCAGCGGGCGGTGCGTTTCATTGGCGGCGCCATCCAGTGCGACACCCAGCCAGGCAAGCCGGGTACAGACATCACGCCGGAAGGCCGCGTCATGTTCCCCGATCCCGCCGGTGAAAACGATCCCGTCCACGCCATCGAGAACCGCGACCATGGCCCCTACCTGCTGTGCAAAACGATAAACCGCAAGATCCAGTGCCATGCGCACGGCCGGATCGTGCATATGCGCACGCAGAACGCGCATATCCCCAGAACGCCCCGACACCCCCAGAAGTCCCGCCCGATGGTACAGGATATCTTCCACCTCGGTCGGGGTGAGGCGTTCCTCGTTCAGCATGTAAAGCAGCACGCCTGGGTCGATTGTGCCGCTGCGCGTGCCCATGACCAGCCCGTCCAGCACCGAAAACCCCATGGTCGTGTCCATGCTGACCCCATGGTGCAGCGCGCACAGGCTGGCCCCATTGCCGATATGGGCCGCCACGATCCGGGCACCTGGCCAGTCGCGATCGGGCTGGTTCAGGCTGCGTGCGATATGTTCGTAGGAAAGACCGTGGAACCCGTAGCGTCGGATGCCTTTGGCGCCATAGCGATGCGGAAGGGGGAGCATCTGGGCCACAGCGGGCATGGTGCGGTGAAAAGCCGTGTCGAAACACGCGACCTGTGGCAAAGCGGGCCGCGCCCGGCGCAACGCATGCACCGGGGCAAGGCAAGCGGGCTGGTGCATGGGGGCCAGGGGTGTCAGGTCTTCAAGACGCATGAGCGTGGCGTCATCGATGAGTACAGGCCGGGCGAAATCCGGCCCGCCATGCACGACCCGATGACCGACAGCGCGTATGTCGCCGATATCCGCATGCGTATCCAGCCAGTCCATCAGGATCTGCACGGCGCTGGCCCGTATTTCCTCAGGCGGGGTCAGGGTGAATTCGCGCTCCATCAGCACCCGCCCCTGCGGATCGCGCGCCTGCAGACGGGGCCGTTCGCCAAGACATTCGACCTCACCCCGGACCAGCCGCTCAGCCTTGGCACCTCCGGCGGCAAACACGGCAAACTTCATGCCGGATGAACCCGCATTCAGAACCAGTATCCCGCCTGATACGGGCGCAAGCTCCGTTGCAGAGTCCGGAGATATTCCGGCGAAGGCAGGCAGGAGCGGTTTCATATCTCGGCCCCGCCATGGCTTGCGCGCTATGCGGCGATGGAGCGTTCACGCGTCATCCTGTCTATCTGACGACATGATTACCGGGTTATGTTCATAACCGGTGGCATAGGGTTAAGTTCCGCAAGGCCGCCCACGCGGCACGGACTGACAAGACGAGCGAGAGAAAAGGTCTGGAATGGGCGGCACTCTGCAGAGCAAACGACGAACAGCCGCATATCAGGCCCGCACTTGCCGGCCCCACTCATGCTGACTGGCGCGACAACGGCGGCCATGCTGATCGCGCTGATGCTGGACGCCGCATTCGGCTGGCCGAACGCGCTGTACGCACGCATCGGCCATCCGGTGACATGGCTGGGCGCGCTGATCGATGCGGGCGATCGACGGCTCAACCGCGCGGATATTTCCTATGGCTCGCGCCGCTTGGCCGGTATCGTCCTTGCCGGGGCCGTCATCGCCCTGACGGTGGGACTGGCATTCGCGATATCCCACCTGCTGCCCGACAATCGGGCGGGTGTGATCCTGACCGGTATCCTCGCGTGGCCGCTTGTGGCTGCACGCTCACTGCACGATCATGTCGCTGCCGTCGCCAGACCGCTGGCCGTGGGTGATCTTGCCGGTGCGCGCCGGGCGGTCTCGATGATCGTCGGCCGCAACCCGGACTTGCTGGACGGGCCCGGTATCGCCCGGGCAGCGGCGGAAAGCCTTGCCGAAAACACATCCGACGGTATCGTCGCCCCGTTGATATGGGGCATGCTGCTGGGCCTGCCCGGCATTGCCGCCTACAAGGCAATCAACACGATGGATTCCATGATCGGCCATCGCACCCCCCGTCACGAGGCCTTTGGCTGGGCGGCCGCCCGGATCGACGATGTGGCCAATCTTGTTCCCGCGCGGCTGACCGGCCTGCTGTTCGCCCTTGCCTCTCCCCGCCCCGCGGCAGTGCTACGGATCATGCTGCGCGACGCGCATGCGCACCGCTCACCCAATGCAGGTTGGCCGGAATCCGCCTTTGCCGGAGCACTGGGCATTCGCCTTTCCGGGCCCCGGACCTATGCGGGGCGGGTGGCCGAGGAACCGTGGCTCAACGGCGAAGCACCGGACCCGCAACCCCGCGACCTTGCCCGGGGGCTGGCCCTGTACCGCCGGGCCATGGTGATGCTGGCAGCCGTCATGGCCTTCATCATCCTGCTGGGCGGATAGATCCGGGTAAAAGTTTTGGGTCGCCTTTTCCACCTTCCTATCGTGCCAAAGCCAGCAGCCCCGCCACATCGCAATGGGCTTCAAGGTGGTCGGCCAATGCATCGAGAACCGTCTCTACCCTCTCACCATAGGCCAGGGCCGAGGGAGCGGCCCCAAGCTGGCGCAGAAACGCCCCGCGAAAGGCATCGCCCGCGAAGATACCGTGCAGGTAGGTGCCCATGATACGCCCGTTGGGGGACACCGCGCCTTCCGGCACCCCCGCGACATGGGCAAACGGGCGGGAACGGGCCGGGCCCGTGGTCTCGCCGATATGGATTTCATACCCCGTCAGCCCCATGCCACTGGCCGCATGCCCCCCCTCCACGCGGGAGAGACGCTTGTTCGGCTTCATGGTCGTGACAAGGTCGAGCAGACCCAGGCCGGGAACATCGCCCCGCGCGCCCTCCAGCCCCTGCGGATCGCTGATGGTTCGGCCCAGCATCTGGTAGCCGCCGCATAGGCCCAGCACATGACCGCCACGCCGCACATGGGCCTGGATATCCACATCCCACCCCTGGGCGCGCAGCCAGGCCAGGTCCGCGATAGTCGACTTGGTGCCCGGCAGAATGACCAGGTCTGTATCGCCGGGAATGGCCTGCCCGGGGCCGATCATGCGCAGCGAGACAGCGGGTTCCTGTGCCAGGGGATCAAGATCATCGAAATTGGCGATACGGGAGAGAACCGGCACCGCCACCCGCAACCCGCCCGCGCCACCCATCTGGCGCAGGTCTATCGCATCTTCCGCAGGCAGGAATGCCGCATCGGCAAAATAGGGCACCACGCCGAAGCCGCGCCAGCCGGTACGCTGCCCGATCAGGGCATAGCCATCGTCAAACAGCGACGGATCGCCGCGAAAACGGTTGATCAGGAACCCTGATATCTGCGCGGCGTCAGCCCTGTCCAGCACGACCTGTGTTCCCACGATCTGGGCAATCACGCCGCCCCGATCGATATCCCCTACAAGGACGACCGGCACATCCGCCGCCCGCGCGAACCCCATATTGGCGATATCGCCCGCCCGCAGATTGACCTCGGCCGGGCTGCCTGCGCCTTCGACAATGACAATATCCGCCCCCTGCCGCAGCCGTGCGAAACTTTCCAGAACGGAGGCCAGCAGTCGCGGCTTGAGCCGGGCATAGTCGCGCGCCCGCGTCGTGGCCACACATCGCCCCTGCACGATCACCTGCGCGCCGGTATCGGATTCCGGCTTGAGCAGGACGGGGTTCATGTCCGTATGGGGCACGCGGCCACAGGCCAGAGCCTGGAGCGCCTGCGCGCGGCCGATCTCTCCGCCGTCCTCGGTTACGGCCGCATTGTTCGACATGTTCTGCGGCTTGAACGGTGCGACCGACAGCCCGCGCCGCAGGGCCGCGCGGCACAACCCCGCCACCAGCAGCGACTTGCCCACATTCGAGCCGGTGCCCTGTATCATCAGGGCGCGCATTGTCCGCCCCCTAGAATTCGACACCGGCCTGCGCCTTGATCCCGGCACGAAAGGGGTGTTTGACCAATGTCATCTCCGTCACCAGATCGGCGTATTCGATCAGTTCCGGCCTTGCGTTGCGCCCGGTCAGCACGACATGGGTCAGAGGCGGTTTTTCCGCGCGCAGAAAGTCCAGCACCTCACCTATGTCGAGATAATCATAGCGCAGGGCGATATTGATCTCGTCCAGCAGCACCATGCGGATATCGGGGTTGCGGATAAGCTCCCTGGCTTTTTCCCACCCCTTGCGCGCAGCGGCGATATCGCGCGCCTTGTCCTGCGTTTCCCACGTAAAGCCCTCGCCCATTGCATGGAACTGGCACAGATCGGCAAAATTCGCCTCGATCAGGCGCCGCTCCCCCGTATCCCACGCTCCCTTGATGAACTGGACCACGGCACAGGGCATGCCATGGGCGATGCAGCGCAGGATCATGCCAAACCCCGAAGACGATTTCCCCTTCCCCGCCCCGGTATGGACGATCACCAGCCCCTTGTCGGCCTGCTTGGACTCCATGATCCTGTCGCGCGCGGCCTTTTTGCGGGCCATTTTTTCGGCATGGCGAACGGCGTCATCCGGTCCGGTTCCATGGCAATCGGCAGCAGGGGTCACAATAGCTCCTTCGCTTGACATGCGGGGCGCGTTGCCGCAACAGCAGGTGAGTTGGTTCCGTTCTATAGACCCAATCTATGGAGCGGCTAAGAGGGAATGTGATGGAGCCCGCCCGCAGGGGCAGCCCCAGGCACAGCCGCCCCCGCGACCGTCACCGGATAGATCGCCCATGCCACTGACGCATTGTCGGGAAGGGGAGCGATCGTTGGGGAAACCCTGAATCCGCGAGCCGGGAGACCTGCCAGCAGACAGAGACAACGGGCAGCCGGGGTGCGCTGCGACCGGCTGTACGCTCCTGCCTGCCCCCCATCTGCGGCACAGGAGTCTGGCCGCGGGTACCCCAGTTGCGGAACAGGGCCTGGGGATATGAACGCGACACTTTTCGTCTGTACGACCTGCCGCGCGGGTGAAACGCCCGTGGAGGGAAAGCCCGTAGCGGGTGCGCGCCTCTATGCAGCGCTTATGTCGGCACCGCCGCCCGAAGGCGTTGCCATTGCCCCCGTGGAATGCCTGTCCGCGTGCTCCAATGGCTGTGCTGTCGCCCTGAGTGCACCCGGTTGCTGGAGCTATGTCTACGGCCGCCTGGGCGTGGATGACGTGACCCCCATTATTGAAGGGGCCGCCGCCTATGCCGCCACCACCGACGGGCTGGTGCCCTGGCGCGAACGCCCGCAGATTTTCCGCAGGCAGAGCCTTGCGCGCCTCCCCCCGCAGGAGCGCTGACATGACCATCCGCACCGATCTGGACAAAATTCCCGTCACGGTCATCACCGGCTTTCTGGGCGCTGGCAAGACGACACTCATCCGCCATCTCATGGCCAACCCGCAGGGGCGACGCCTGGCGGTGCTGGTCAATGAATTCGGCACGCTGGGGGTGGATGGTGATATTCTCAAATCCTGCGCGGATGAAAACTGCCCGGCGGAAAACATTGTGGAACTGGCCAATGGCTGCATCTGCTGCACCGTGGCGGACGATTTCATCCCCACCGTCGAACGGCTGATGGCCCTGCCCCAGCGGCCCGAGCACATCCTGATCGAAACATCGGGCCTGGCGTTGCCCAAGCCGCTGCTCAAGGCCTTTGACTGGCCAAGTATCCGCTCACGCATCACGGTGGACGGCGTCATCACCCTGGCCGATGCCGAAGCCGTGGCGCAAGGGCGCTTCGCCTCCGATCCGGGGGCGGTGGACGCGCAGCGCCTGGCCGATGACAGCCTGGATCACGACACACCGCTGGCCGAAGTGTTCGAGGACCAGCTTTCCTGTGCGGATATCGTGCTGCTGTCCAAGACCGACCTGGTGAACAAAGCCGGGCTTGAGCATGCGCGCACCATCGTTACCGAAATCGCGCCCCGCCCCCTGCCGGTCCTGCCCATGCGCGACGGCGTGATCGACCCGCAGATCGTGCTCGGGCTGGGGGCTGCGGCGGAAGACGACCTTGCCGCCCGCCCGTCGCATCATGACGGGCATGACGAGCACGAGCATGAAGATTTCGACAGCATGGTCATAGACCTGCCCGAAATCGCGGACCCTGACAGGCTGGTTGCGGCAATCCGCACGCTTGCCCGCGAACAGCATATCCTGCGCGTGAAAGGCTATGTCGCCATCAGGGGCAAACCGATGCGCCTGCTGCTTCAGGCCGTGGGGGAGCGGGTGCGCACCCAGTACGACCGCCCCTGGGGCACCCAGCCGCGCCAGACCCGGCTGGTAGTCATTGCCGAACACGACCATATCGATGCAACGGCCATCCATGCCGCGCTGGCAGGCCAGGTAGCGCCGCGGGGATAGGCTGCCATGCATGTCATCTTCCGCGAAAGCCACGGTCTGGAAGGGACACAGACACCGGTCGACCTGGGCCAGAGCCCGGCCGAACTGGTCGTGCTGTCCTTTTCCGACAGCGACCTTGGCGCGTTTGCTGCGGGGTGGCACGGGGCCGGGGGCACGCTGCCCGGCCTGCGCCTGGCCAATCTGGCGGCACTGGGGCATCCGCTCTCGGTCGATACCTATGTGGAAGCCACACTGGCCCATGCAAAAGGTATCCTGATCCGGCTGATCGGCGGCGTGGGCTACTGGGCCTACGGGCTGACACAGGTGGAAGATCTGGCGCGCCAAAAGGGTATCGCACTTGCCGTGCTGCCGGCCGACGGGCGAGAAGACCCAAAGCTTGCCGCCCTGTCCACCGTGCCGGAATCAACGCTGCAACGGCTTGCCGCCCTGTGCGACGGCGGTGGCGCGGTGGCGGCACGGGCCGCGCTGGCGCAACTGGCCCTGGCGTCCGGGCTGAATGCGACCCCCGTCATCGGGTTGAAAACCATTCCCGAACAGGGCTGGTACGACCCGGATACAGGCCCGATCGGTGCCGCACCGCAGGGCGATGCGCCGCTGGCCGTGATCACCTTCTACCGCGCCTATCTGACAGCGGCGGATACCGATCCGATCGATGCGCTGATCCGCGCCATGCGTGAACGCGGCTTTCGCGCCGCAGGGCTGTTCGCGCCATCGCTCAAGGCCCCGGATGCGGCGCGCTGGGTTCGCACGGCCCTGCGCGAGGCCGATGCGTCCGTCGTGATCAACGCCACCGCGTTCTCCGCCAGGGGGGAAGACGGCACTTCCCCGCTCGACGCGACCGCCTGCCCGGTATTTCAGGTCGCCCTGTCCACGGCGCGGCGAAATGACTGGGCGGAATCAGAACGGGGTCTCTCCCCCGCTGACCTGGCCATGCATGTCGTCCTGCCTGAGGTGGACGGGCGCGTCTTCGCGGGTGTGGTCAGCTTCAAATCGGCGGAGGAGCGTGACCCGGCATTGCAGTTTTCGCGGCTGATGCACCGGGCGGACGGGGGGCGCATTACGGCCGTGGCGGACCGGGTGGCCGCATGGCACCGCCTGGACGCCACACCAGCGCCGCAACGCAAACTGGCGGTTATCCTCTCGACCTATCCCGGCCGCCCCGACCAGATGGCCCATGCCGTAGGGCTGGACGGGCTGGCCTCGACCGATGCGATCCTGACCGATCTGGGCCGGGCGGGCTATGCTGTCCCGCCCCCCGACCGGCCTTTGGCCGAGGCATTGCTGAACAGTCGGCAAAGCTGGCCGCTGGCGTCCTATCGCGCTGCCCTTGCCAGCCTGGCGCCCGAATTGCGCAAAGCGTTGCACGACGCATGGGGCGATCCGGCGAGCGATCCGACCGTGCGCGATGGTGCATTCCATTTTCCCGCAATCCGGTGCGGGGCGGTTCTGGTCGCCTTGCAGCCCGAACGCGGCACGCCAGACCAGCGCGAGGCCGATTACCATGACCTGTCCGGCACGCCGCGCCACGGCTATGTCGCCTTTTATCTGTGGCTCAGGACGCAGCAGTTTCACGGGCTGGTGCATGTCGGCGCACATGGCACGCTGGAATGGCTGCCCGGCAAGGCGGTTGCCCTGTCCGCCACCTGCTGGCCCGATGCGCTGTTGGGCGGCACGCCCGTTATATATCCATTCATCGTGAACGATCCGGGGGAGGCCGCGCAGGCCAAGCGCCGGATTGGCGCGGTCACGCTGGGGCATCTGCCCCCGCCGCAACGCCGCAGCGCGGTACCCAGGGAAATGCTGCGGCTGGAGCAACTGCTGGATGAATACTCCACTGCCGAGGGCCTTGACCCCGGCCGCCGCACCCGCCTGATCGGCGCAATCCGTGCCGAGGCCCGGGCCGCCGGGGTCGAGCAGGATCTGGGCATTGGGCAGGACACAAGTGCGGCCGAGGCCATTGTGCGGATCGACCGCTTTGTCTGCGATATCAAGGAAAGCCAGTTCGGTGACGGGCTGCATATATACGGCCAGGGTGCGGGCGAGCGTGAAGGCCTGTTGACAGCACTATCCGGCCGGCATGTCCCGCCCGGGCCCGCGGGTTCGCCCCTGCGTGGCCGGGCCGACGTGCTGCCGACGGGGCGCAATCTCTACGCGGTCGATCCCCGCGCCGTGCCGAGCCGGGTTGCCCACGGGCAGGGCGTACGCCTGGCCGAGGAACTGCTGCGCCGTCATTTGCAGGACCACGGCGAGTGGCCGCGCGGCCTGATCATCGATCTGTGGGGATCGGCCACCATGCGCACGGCGGGTGAGGAATTCGCCATGGCCCTGCATCTGGCAGGGGTTGCCCCGCAATGGGATGGGGAATCCGAACGCGTCTGCGGTTTCGAAATCCTGCCCCCCGCCTTGCTGGGCCGCCCGCGCATAGATGTGACGTTGCGGGTATCGGGCCTGTTCCGCGATGTTTTTCCCACCCTGGCGCAGATGTTCGAAGCCGCCGCCGCAGCCCTGGCCGATCGGCATGAACCGGCGGAAGAAAACCCCTATCATATGCGTGGACCACGGGTTTTCGGCCCCCAGCCCGGCCATTACGGCATTGGCATGGGGGCGGCGCTGGAAGATTACAGCCAGCAGGGGCGGGATACGGCAGGGCAGGCCTGGCTCAGTGCTTCGGAATGGACGATCGGAGCGGAAGGTGACATCAGGCGCGACCGGGGCGCGCTGGAAGCCCGGCTTCGCACCGCCGACAGTATCGCGCATGTGCAGGACTTACCCGAAACCGACCTGCTGCTCTCACCCGATTATGCAGCGCACGAGGCCGGGCCCGCCGCCGCCATTGCCCATATCGGCGCACCGGCCCCCGCCCTTTATCACATAGACGCCACCCGGCCCGAAGCCCCGCATGCGCGCAGCCTGCGCGAAGAAATTGCCCGTGTGGTTCGCGCCCGTGCGGGCAACCCGGACTGGGCGCGCGGCATGATGCGCCATGGCTTTCGCGGTGCTGCGGAAATTACCGCGACACTCGACAACCTTGCCGCATTCGCGCATCTGACGCGCGATATACCGGCCCATCTGTTCGACATCTATTACGACGCCACGCTGGGCCGTGACGACGTGGTGGCCTTCATGGCGCGCGAGAACCCCGCCGCCCTGGCTGCCCTGCACAATCGTTTCCGCGCACTCGATGCCGCAAAGCTGTGGACCACCCGCCGCAACGCCATCGCCGCCAGCCTGCGGGACGCACCATGACCGCGCCGCTGGTCAAGGGCTGGTGCCCGGGTGCGTGGCGGCCCATGCCATCGGGCGACGGGCTGCTGGTGCGTATCCGCCCACGCGGCGGACGGCTGAGCCGCGAGCAGGCCGCAGGCATCACCCGTCTGGCCGACTGGCATGGCAACGGGATGATCGAGTTGTCCACACGGGGCAATATCCAGCTTCGCGGCGTCACGCCTGCGACCCACGCCCCCCTTGTTACCGGCCTTGCGGCACTGGGCCTTATCGACCCGACGCCGGAAGCTGAAGGGCTGCGCAATATCGTTACAACCCCTTTCTGGCAGGGCGGCGACGGCACGGTGGAATTGACCGCACGCCTGGAGAACGCCCTGCTGGACGGGCCCACGCCCGACCTGCCCGCCAAATTCGGCTTTGCGGTCGATACGGGCACACGCCCCGTGCTGCGCGATGTTTCCGCCGATATCCGACTTGAACGCGATCCCTCCGGGGCCCTGCTCTGCCGGGCCGATGGGACGAGCAGTGGCGCGCGGGTCACGCCGGAAACCGCAATCCCCGTAGCACTTGAGCTTGCGCGCTGGTTCGCAGCCAGCGGGGGGCATGGGCGCATGCAGGCCTGTCTGCAAGCGGGGGCGGCGCTGCCCGCCATCTTTACCGGCGTTGATGCCGCACCACGCTGCACGCAGCCGGGCCCGGTTCCCGGCCCATCGGCCGCAGGGTTCATGATCGGCCTCCCTTTCGGGCAGATGCGGGCACGTACGCTGTTCGCGCTGGCGAACATCGCCCCCCTGCGCGTCACGCCATGGCGCATGCTGCTGCTTGAAGGGCAGGCTGGCGCACCGGATCTGGACGATATCATCACGCATGCGGAGGATCCGCTGCTGCGGGTTGTCGCCTGCCCCGGCCTGCCCGACTGCGCCCAGGCCCACCAACCCACGCGCCCGCTCGCACGGGCCCTGGCCCCGCATGTTCCCAAAGGCAGGGTGCTGCATGTGTCAGGCTGCGCGAAAGGCTGCGCACAGCCGCAGCGGGCGTGGCTGAGCCTGGTCGCGCAAGCCCATGGCTTTGGCCTTGTCCGGAATGGCAACGCCAAGGCCGCGCCCATCGCCCCTCTCCTTCCGGTCGAACGAATACTGGCTTCCCCCACGATGCTGATGGAAAATCCTGATGCCTTATCTGTATGAAACCGATGGTGCGGCCATATACCGCCAGTCCTTCGCCATTATCCGGGCGGAAGCCGAACTGGCCCGTTTCACCCCGGAGGAGGAGATCGTGGCGGTCAGGATGATCCATGCGGCGGGGATGGTGGGTCTTGAACGGCATATCGCCTTTTCACCCGGCATGGCGGTCACGGCCCGCGCGGCATTGGAGGGCGGGGCCCCGATCCTGTGCGATGCGCGCATGGTCAGCGAAGGCATTACCCGCGCGCGCCTGCCCGCCGACAATGACGTGATCTGCACGCTGAACGACCCCTGCGTGACCGATCTGGCGCGCGAGCGCGGTACCACCCGTTCGGCTGCGGCCCTTGAACTGTGGCGGCCCTATCTGCGTGGTGCCGTGGTGGCCATCGGCAACGCGCCCACCGCCCTGTTCCACCTGCTCACCATGCTTGAAGACGCCACCTGCCCGAAACCCGCCGCAATCATCGGCTGCCCGGTCGGCTTTGTGGGAGCCGCCGAATCAAAGGCCGCGCTGATGCAGTCCCTGCCCGCCCCCGCACTGAGCGTTCTGGGGCGGCTGGGGGGCTCGGCAATGACGGTCGCCGCGATCAATGCGCTGGCCAGCCGGAGCGAATAATGCCCGGCAAGATCATCTGCACCGGGCTGGGCCCCGGCGATCCCGAACTGATCAGCGTGCGCGCCGACCGGCTGATCCGCACGGCCCGCCATGTGGCCTATTTCCGCAAGGCCGGGCGTGGCGGGCAGGCACGGCGGATCGTGGCGGGAATGCTGGCCCCCGACGCCACCGAATATCCGATGGAATATCCCGTCACCACCGAACTGCCGGTCAACAGCCCCGCCTACCGGGACATGCTGGCCCGGTTTTACGATGACTGGGCGAACCGCCTGGTCGATCTGGCCCGAACGCATGACGTGGTGGTGCTGTGCGAGGGCGATCCGTTCTTCTACGGCTCCTTCATGCATCTGCATGCGCGCCTTCAGGGCCGGGTGGAGATGGACATCGTGCCCGGCATTACCGGCATGACCGGCTGCTGGAACGCTACGGGCATTCCCATTACCTGGGGTGACGATGTGCTCACCATCCTGACCGGCACGATGCAGGAGGCCGAACTGGCGCGGCATATGCGTGCGGCCGATGCGCTGGTGGTCATGAAGACGGGCAGGAACCTGCCCAAGGTGCGCCGCGCCCTGGGCAGCGCCGGCCGGCTGGAGGATGCCTGGCTGGTGGAACGCGGCACCATGCCCGGCCAGCGGGTCATTCGCCTTGCCGAAGCGGGGGACGAAGACTGCCCCTATTTCGCGATCGTTCTGGTGCATGGGCAGGGCCGCCGCCCCGAAGCCTGCGGGGGAGAGGAAGCATGACCGGCACACTGGTCGTCGCCGGTCTGGGCCCGGGCGATGCAGCGCTGATCACGCCCGAAGTCACGGCAGCCCTTGCCGACGCGACCGACGTGATCGGCTACACTCCCTATGTCGCGCGCATTCCCGGGCGGGCGGGACTGAGGCTGCATGCCACGGATAATCGCGTGGAACTGGCGCGCGCCACCCATGCGCTGGAACTGGCGGCGGCGGGGTGCCGGGTTGTTGTCGTCTCATCGGGCGATCCGGGGGTGTTCGCCATGGCCTCGGCCGTGTTCGAGGCAGCGGAACAGGCCCCCCATCTTGCCCATGTCGATATTCGTATCCTGCCGGGTATTACCGCCATGCTGGCAGCAGCAGCCCGGGCGGGCGCACCGCTGGGCCATGATTTCTGCATCATCAACCTGTCGGATAACCTGAAGCCGTGGGAGGTAATCGAACGAAGGCTGCGCCTTGCCGCCCGGGCGGATTTCGCCATGGCGTTCTACAACCCCCGCTCGGCCAGCCGCCCGCACCAACTGGCCCGCGCGCTGGATATCCTGCGCGCGGAATGCGGGGCGGAGCGGCTGATTATCTTCGCCCATGCCGTGACAACGCCCGATGAAAGACTGGTCGTAACGACACTGGCCGAAGCACGGGCAGACATGGCCGACATGCGAACCGTGGTCCTGCTCGGCAATGCCGCGACACGGCGGGTCGGGCCATATGTCTACACGCCCAGGCACGCCCTATGACGCGGCACACTGCCTTCAAGCCAGGCCATGACCTCGCCCGTGTCCCGGGCAACGGGGCGTGGCGGTATGGGTGGCCGGTCGATCATGATCACCGGCACCCCCAGCATGCGTGCGGCATCCAGCTTGGCTCGGGCCCCCACCCCACCCGCATTCTTCGCCACGACATGGGTAATGCCGTGTGCGCGCATGAGGGCGAGATCCCCTTCGCGCGTGAACGGGCCGCGCGCGATAACCACATTTGCGCGGGGCAACGGCAGGGCCGTGCCGGGTGGATCGACCAGCCGCAGCAGGTAGTCATGCTGCGGGCAGGCAGCAAAAGCCGCGACCGATTGCCGCCCGATTGCAAGGAATACCCGCGCGGGCGCTGCCGGCAGGGCTGCGACCGCCCCCGCCATATCGGGCACGGCATGCCAGCAATCACCCCTTGCTGGCAGCCAAGGTGCGCGCTCGAACGCGAGCAGGGGAATGCCCACGGCCTTGCAGGCCCGCACCGCGTTGTGGCTCATGCGGGCGGCAAAGGGATGGGTGGCGTCGATCACGTGGGTGATCCGTGCCGTGCGCAGATAGGCCGCAAGCCCCTCCGCCCCCCCGAACCCGCCAATACGGACCGGCAAAGGCTGCGGCGCGGGAGAGCCGGTGCGGCCCGCATAGGAAAAAACGGCGTCCATCCCGGCATCCGCCAGAACACGGGCCATCTGGCTGGCTTCGGTCGTGCCGCCCAGCAGAAGGATGCGCATCTTGCTCCACTCCCGGCCTGATCCGTGGCTTACGATCATCGGTATCGGTGAGGACGGTATGGCAGGTTTGTCGGCCGCAGGCCACGCCGCGCTGACGCAGGCCGATGTCATTTTCGGCGGCCCGCGCCATCTTGCACTGGTCCATGCGGGGGAAAAGGGCCGCCCCTGGCCGGTGCCGTTCTCGCTCGAACCCGTACTGGCCGAACGCGGGCGCCGGGTGGTGGTGCTGGCATCGGGCGATCCGTTCTGGTTCGGGGCGGGGAGCAGCCTTGCGGCCCGGCTGGAACCGGGCGAATGGATCGCCCAGCCTGCACTCTCCACTTTTTCGCGGGCAGCGAACCGGCTGGGCTGGCGGCTTGAACAGGTCACCTGCCTAGGGTTGCACGCAGCCCCCTTCGAAAGACTGGTGCCCCTGTTGGGGCCCGATATCCGCGCGATCTGCCTGCTGCGAGACGGCGATGCCCCCCGCAGCCTGGCGCAATGGCTGGTGGGCCGGGGCTACGGGGCCTCCACCCTCCATGTCATGGAGGCATTGGGCGGCCCGCGTGAACGTATTCGCAGCGTTATCGCGGCGGATTTCGCCTTCACGGATGTGGCCGCACCCGTTGCAGTTGGCATCACCCTGTCCGGCCCGCCGGGGCTGAGCAGGGCATCGGGCCTGCCCGATAGCACCTTCGTCCATGACGGGCAGATAACCAGGCGGCCCGTCAGGGCGCTGAGCCTGTCTGCCCTGGCCCCGCGCCCTGGCGAGATTTTATGGGATATCGGGGCCGGATCGGGATCGATTTCGGCGGAATGGTGCCTGGCCGGCGGCGAGGCTTTTGCAATCGAGATCCGCGCCGACCGTGCGGCGACTATCCATGCCAACGCAACTGCGCTGGGCCTGGAGCACCGCCTGCGGGTCATGGAGGGCGAGGCCCCGGCGGCTTTGGCCGACCTGCCCGACGCGGATGCCGTTTTTATCGGCGGGGGCGCCAATGCGGCCATGCTGGAGCATTTATGGACCGTGCTGCGGCCCGGTGCACGGATTGTCGCCAATGCCGTCACACTGGAAACCGAAGCCCTGCTGGGCCTCTGGCACGGGCAAAAAGGGGGTGATCTGCTGCGCATCGAACTGGCGAGCGCTGCCCCGCTGGGGTCCATGCGCGGATGGTGCCCCGCACGCCCGATCGTGCAATGGAGCGTGACACGATGAAGGTCGCGGGGTTCGGCTTCCGTCAGGCCGCCACCACCGCATCGCTGCGCGCCGCATTGGTGGCAGCGGGCGGGGTCGTGGGGCTCGATGCGCTGGCGACACTCACGCACAAGGCCACGGCCCCGGCATTCCTGGCCCTGGCTGAAGAACTCGGCCTGCCCGTCCACGCGCTGGAGCCCGCATTGCTGGCGCGTTTCCGCACCCTGACCCGATCGCCCCGCATCATGGCAGGTTTCGGCACCGGCAGCATTGCCGAAGCAGCGGCACTGGCCGCGATTGGAGAGGGCGGGCATCTGCTCGCCCCGCGTGCGGTGTCCGCCGACGGGATGGCCGTTGCCGCGATTGCGCAAGGCAATACACAAGGAAACACACGATGACCGTTCACTTCATCGGTGCCGGGCCGGGTGCGCCCGATCTGATCACCCTGCGGGGGCGCGACCTGATTGCGGCAAGCCCGGTCTGCCTCTATGCCGGATCTCTGGTGCCCGCGGCGTTGCTGGAATACTGCCCGCCGGGGGCACGGATCATCAACACCGCTCCCCTGTCACTTGATGCGATCATGGCCGAAATTATAGCGGCCCACGCGGCGGGGCACGATGTCGCGCGGCTGCATTCGGGCGACCTGTCGGTGTGGTCCGCCATGGGGGAGCAACTGCGCCGCCTGCGCGCGCTGGATATTCCCTATGACATCACACCCGGCGTGCCGTCCTTTGCCGCCGCGGCCGCCGCACTGGGCACCGAACTGACCCTGCCGGGCGTTGCCCAGTCAGTCGTGCTGACACGTGTTTCCGGCCGGGCCACCTCCATGCCGCCGGGCGAGACCCTGGCCGCCTTCGCTGCAACCGGTGCGACATTGGCCATTCATCTGTCGATCCATGTGCTGGATCACGTCCTGGCCGAACTGGCCCCCCATTACGGTGCTGACTGCCCGGTAGCGGTGGTGTGGCGCGCAAGCTGGCCGGACCAGCGCATCGTGCGCGCAACGCTGGCCACGCTGGAAACCGCACTGGCCACCGAGATGGAACGTACGGCGCTGATTCTGGTCGGCCGCACGATCGGGGCCACGGCGTTCGAAGAAAGCCGCCTTTATGCCGGGGATTACGACCGCCGTTTCCGCCCCCTAGGCACCACCCCGCGCTTTCCCGAGGTAAAATGAGCACCCCCGGCCTTATCGTCTCCGCCCCGGCGTCGGGGGCGGGCAAGACCATGCTCACCCTTGGGCTGCTTGCCGCCCTGCGTGCACGCGGCGTTGCGGTGCAGCCCTTCAAGAACGGGCCGGATTATATCGACCCGGCATTTCATAAAGCCGCATCCGGTCGCTCTTCGGCCAATCTGGACACATGGGCCATGTCGGCCGAGCGGATCGCGGGGCTTATCGGCACCCACGCGGATGCCGAACTGATGATCGCCGAGGGCTCGATGGGCCTGTTCGATGGCGTGGCCACGGCGGGTGAAGCAGGCAACGGCGCAAGCGCCGACCTTGCGGCCCTGACCGGCTGGCCCGTCGTGCTGGTGCTGGATGTATCCGGACAGGCCCAGTCCGCCGCCGCCATTGCCCAGGGTTTCGCGACATTCTCTGCCACGGTCAGGCTCGGGGGTGTCATTCTCAACCGGGTGGCCAGCCCCCGCCATGAGGCGCTGATCCGCGCGGGCATGGCGCAAGCGGGGCTGCGGGTGCTGGGAGCACTCCCCCGACGCCAGACGATAGCCCTGCCCGAACGGCATCTGGGCCTTGTTCAGGCCGAGGAGCAGCCGCATCTGGCAGCCGTGCTGGACGAACTTGGCACCTTTATCGCAGCCCATGTCGATCTGGATGCGGTGACGATGCTGGCTGCTGGCACGGTATGCGCGCAGGCCCGGCCGATTGCGCTCGCCCCGCCGGGCAACCGGGTGGCGCTGGCGCGCGATGCGGCTTTTTCGTTCATCTACCCGCATCTGATCGAAGGATGGCGCGCGGCAGGGGCGGAAATCGTGCCGTTCTCCCCCCTTGCAGACGAAGCGCCCGACCCAGGTGCGGATGCCTGCTGGCTTCCCGGCGGCTACCCTGAACTGCATGCCGGCAGGCTGGCCGCCGCCACGCGTTTTCGCAGCGGGTTGCGCCACTTTGCCGCAAGCAAGCCGGTGCATGGCGAATGCGGTGGCTACATGGCCATGGGTGCGGGGCTGATCGACCCGGAAGGAACACGCCACGCCATGGCCGGCCTGCTGGGGCTTGAAACCTCGTTCGCCACACGGCGGATGCATCTGGGCTACCGGCTGGCCACACTTCTGGCCCCCATACCCGGCTACGCGGCAGGCAGTCGGCTGCGCGGGCATGAATTCCACTATGCCACCATCGCCAGCCAGCCTGATGACGCCCTGGCGCAGACATTCGACGCCAATGGCGCTGCGGTGCCCGAGGCCGGGTCACGGCGGGGGCTGGCCACCGGCACTTTCTTCCACCTGATCGCACCAGCATCATGAACGGCTTTGTCTCCTTCGTATCCTCCGGGCCGGGTGATCCGGAACTGCTCACGCTCAAGGCCGTGGCGCGGCTGCGGGCCGCCGACGCCATATTGTTCGACGACCTGTCTTCCGGGCCGATCCTTGCCCATGCCCGTGCCGAAGCCGACCTGGTCAGCGTTGGCAAGCGCGCGGGGCGCCCTTCGCCCCGGCAGGACAGCATCAGCCGGTTGCTGGTCGATTACGCGAAAACAGGCGCACGGATCGTCCGCCTGAAATCGGGCGATGGCGGTATTTTCGGCCGGCTGGAGGAAGAAATCAGCGCCCTGAACGCGGCTGGCATCGGCTATGAGATCATCCCCGGCGTGCCTTCGGCCTGCGCAGCGGCCGCGGCGGCTGGCATTCCCCTCACCCGCCGCCAGACCGCCCGGCGGCTCCAGTTCGTGACCGGTCACGATGTCACGGGCGACCTGCCTGAAGATTTGAACATGGCAGCCTTGGCCGACCCTGCGGCAACAACCGTCGTGTTCATGGGCAAGCGCACCTTCCCCCGGCTTGCGGCCCTTCTGTTCGCCGCCGGACTACCCCCCGGCACGCCCGCCCTGCTGGCCGAAGCGGTCAGCCGCCCCGAACAGCGGCTTGTGCGCAGCACGGTCGCCGAACTGGCGGGCATGCTGGCCACCCATGATACCAGCACACCTGCGCTGATCCTCTACGGTGCCTTGGGCAACCCGCGAGAGGGCGCATACCCATGATCGATCTGGTAATGGTGGGCATCGGCACGGGAAATCCCGAGCATCTGACCCTTCAGGCCGTTCGCGAACTCAATGCCGCGGAGCTGATCCTGATACCACGCAAGGGCGCGAACAAGGCGGAGCTGGCTGAACTGCGCCGCGCTATCTGCGCGCGGGTTCTGACAAACGCGGCCACCCGCATTGTGGAATTCGACATGCCCGTGCGCGACAGCACCGACCCCGATTACCGCAGCGGTGTCGCACGCTGGCATGATGCTGTCGCCCGGGCCTGGGCAGATGCGATCCGTGCCAACCTGCCCCGGGGCGGCACGGTGGCGCTGCTGGTCTGGGGCGATCCCGCCCTGTATGACAGCACCCTGCGCATTGCCGAGCGGCTGCGCCCCGCCCCCGCAACCGTACGCAGTATTCCCGGTATCATGTCGCTGAACATGCTGGCCGCCGCCCATACCATTGCACTCAACGACATCGGCGCGCCGTTTATGGTCACGACCGGGCGCCAGTTGCGCGAGCATGGCTGGCCGCCCGGCACGGATACCGTCGTGGTCATGCTCGATGGCGACTGTTCGTTCCAGCATATCCCCACGGAGGGTGTTACGATCCACTGGGGGGCGTATGTCGGCATGCCCGAGCAGATCCTGCTCTGCGGCCCACTGGCGCAGACCGGGCCGCGCATTATCGCCACCCGGGCCGAGGCCCGGGCCCGCCATGGCTGGATCATGGACATTTATCTGCTCCGGCGGCATGTGGGCAGCATGACGGAGGAGGACGACAACGCATGACGATAATGCAGGCAATGGATCGGCCCGAAGCGCATGGCGGACAGGTGCGTGCGATCATGCGCCTTTTTCCCCATGCCCCCCGCCCGTTTATAGACCTGTCCACCGGTATCAACCCGCAGGCCTATCCGCTGGAAATGCCGTCCCTGGGGGCGTTGACCAGGCTCCCCGAAGCGGATGAGGAAGACGACCTGCGCGTAGCAGCGGCGGCAGCGTACAACGCCGCCCACCCGGACATGATCGCGAGCGGACCGGGCAGCCAGAGCCTGATTTCCCTGCTGCCGCGTATCGTTTCCGCCTCATGTGCCTGCATCCTGGGGCCGACCTATTCGGGGCACGCAACCGCATGGCGGCAAGCGGGCGCAGACGTGTGGAACACCCCCGATCTTCAGGACCTTCTGCGCCGGGCAAGGGTGCCGGGCACTGTGTGTATCGTATGCAACCCCAATAACCCGGACGGGCGCATGATCCCCCACTCCGTCCTGCGCGAGCTTGCCGAACGCTGTGCATCGCACGGGAACCACCTGATCGTGGATGAAGCTTATGCCGATTTCGACGGGCAGAGCCTGATACCGGCCCTGCCCCATCCGGGCCTGATTGTCCTGCGCTCCTTCGGCAAGACTTATGGCCTGCCGGGCGTAAGGCTTGGGTTTCTTGTGGCGTCGCCCGCGTTAGTGGCGCGAACACGCAACCTGCTTGGCGCATGGCCCGTCAGCACCGTTGCCCTTGCCGCCGGTCGGCAGGCCTTGCTGGATACACGCTGGCTGGAACAGGCCCGTCTGGCCGCCTGCCGCGCAAAAAACCGCCTGAACGGCCTGCTGGCAGCATCAGGCCTGTATCATGAAGGCCAGGCCCGGCTCTTCACCCTGCTCCGCACCGAAGGCGCGCAGGAATTATGGGCCCATCTCTGCCGCCACGGGATTATCACCCGGCGGTTCGAAGCATTGCCCGACGCCCTGCGCCTTGGCCTGCCCGGTGATGAGCATGGCTGGGCGCGCCTTGCTCAGGCGCTGCATGTCTGGCGCGGGGAAAACCCATGACCGGCCATGATGATGGGGCAACCCTTTGTACGGCCTGCGGCACCCCCACGGCCTGCACGGCCTCCGCCACCTGCTGGTGCATGGCCGTGCCGCATGAAGTGCCGGTTCCAACGGGCGGCCTGTCGGGTTGCCTGTGCCCGCACTGCCTGGAAAAACATATCCGCAACCATAAAGACCTGGGCAGAGACAGCGCGGAATGAAGCTTTCCTGCATCGCCTCCACCCTGCCGGGTGACGCAAGGCGCGGCACCATCCCGCCGCGCAATACGGCCAGCGACGATGCACCCATTGCGGCCTGGCTCCGCACCGTCGGCCCAAATGGACCGATTATCGCCGCACCGGAGATCGGGCCGGCGCTGGCGCGGTCCTGCGCCGACTTGGGCATGACCATCGCGCCCGATCTGAGCGAACGCGATCATGGGCAATGGCATGGATACAACCTGCGCGATCTTTCGCCTGACGCTGTACGACGCTGGGTGGAGGACCCGGATTTCGCCCCGCCCGATGGCGAAAGCATGCGCGCGGCGTTCGAGCGTATTGGCGGCTGGCTGGACCACCTGCCCGATGGCGCGGAAAGCCTTGTCGTCATTGCCCGCCCGGCGGTTGTCAGAATGCTGCTGATCCGCGCCCTGGGTGGCGGGGTGGAGATGACCCGGCATCTGGACGTCATGCCTGCAAGCCGCAGCGCCATGTCCCGCCATGGGGGCTGGCGGGTTTCGGCCATAGGCGTGCCACTGGGCTGACGCCTGCATATTTCGCGGCCCTCAGCCGAGGCGGTGTCGCCTAGACCCTGACGACGCAAGGGCCGTTTCCGCCAGCGGCCCGAAGATCAGCCCCAGGGCGCCCCACAAGACGATCTGCATGCCGATGGCTGCTTCACGAAATCGCCAGAGCACAACAGCGGGGAAATCTTCCGGCACTTCGCTGATATCGGGCAGGCCGCACTGCACCAGCGCGGTCAGCACCACGAACAGCCCCGCCGCGCAGACTATGCCGTTCCATCGCCCCAACTGCTGGACCAGCCGTTGCCCTGCCAGAACGGACACCGCCATCACGCATACCGACAGCACGATCATTTCGAAATACGTCGCCGTGCGCAGGCCGATCGTGGCGGGCAGCCCCACGGATGGCGGGTTGGGCGGATATTTCAGATCCGGGATCAACACAAAGGTTAAAAAACCCGCCCCCGCCAGCAACAATGCCAGCGCGCGGGCAGAAAGCCGCCCCACCCGCCCGTAGGCCAGGGCGAACACAATGGCGAAAACCCCGCCATAGGCAGCACCATACATGACCGCCGCAGTCAAAAGACCGAACGATGCCTGCATGGAACGGCTGACGATTTCGGGTTCGGGTGCCATGCCTGCAGCGGCATTGCGTGCCGCTTCGAAGGCGATGGCCAGATCAACCTGCGGTTCTCCGAACACGCGGGCAAAGACGAACGCAAGACACGCGGCAAGAACGCCCGCGATCATGCCACGTGCCAGAAGGCGGCCAGCCATGAAGGAAATTCCCGCCTAGTGGCAGGGAAAACCCAGAAGATGCCGCCCGTCATGGACGAATTCATGAACCGCATGGCCCGAAACCAGCGACACAGCCCCCTGCTCGGCCCCTACGAAATAAAGCAGCAGCGCCGACAGGATCAGGCCGAAGACCGCCCAGGGCACAAGCGCGCGCAGGGGAATGGCATCGGGCCGTGCTGGCGCTACGGGAATGGAGTGGGAAAAACTGTAGTTCATGACACGCTCCGCTCGGAAAATCGCGTTCCGGATTGGGACAAAAAGCAATTCAGGGGTCTGGCTTACCGCAACGCATGGCGTGGCGGAATTACAGTGGCGCGACCGCGTCGGCATTTCACCGACTTCCCTGATAGTGCCAGACTACACGCTGCGGGCGTGTTTGCAAAGCCGGCCAGGCGGCCCATCAGTCGCTTAAGGACTGATGGGGGGTATTCAGATGGCCTGACCGCCGGAAACCTCGATCCTCTGCGCGTTGACCCAGCGATTATCCTCGGACAGGAGCGATGCGATCATCGGGCCGATATCGTCCGGAAGGCCGGGACGCCCCAGTGCTGTTGCTTCCGCGATATGGCGGGCGACATCGGGGTTGTCCCGCACCAGCCCACCTGAAAAATCTGTCTGGATTGCACCCGGTGCCACCGTGTTGACGGCGATACCGCGCGGGCCGAGTTCCTTGGCCATGTAACGCGTCATGACCTCCACAGCGCCCTTCATGGCCGCATAGGCAATCCAGCCGGGATAGGCAAAGCGCGTCAGGCCGGAGGAGATGTTCACGATCCGGCCACCATCCGCGATCAGCGGCAGCAGGGTCTGTGTAAGGAAAAACGGACCTTTGGCATGGACACGGTAGGCGGCGTCGAAATCCTCCTCCGTCACCGCACCGAACTGCCCGCTATGGGACGTGCCCGCCATGTTGACCAGGTAATTGAACCGCTCTGCCCCCCAGTCGCGCAGCACGCGCCGGACTTCGTCGGCAAAGGCAGGAAAGGCATGCGTATCGCCGGTGTCGAGTGGCAACGCCACCGCGCGGGCGCCGCTGCTCTGGACATTCTCAACCACCTCATCGGCTGCGGATGTGTTGGTGTGATAGGTGAAGATGGACGAGACGCCGCGACGGGCAAGCGCCTCCACGGTTGCGCGGCCAAGTCCGCGGCTTCCACCGGTGACAATGGCAATGGTGTTCGATTCAGGCATTGGTTTCTCCATCTGATGATGGGCCTATCTTGATCACACCCTCGGCTGTTCGATAAGGGCGCTATTTCCATCAGCATTGTTTTGCGTCATGGAATAATCGCATGGACAGACTTGCCACTCTCGATCTCTTCGTTCGCATTGTCGATCGCGGCAGCTTCAGCGCCGCTGCGGCCGCCTGCGGCGTCTCCCGCCCGGTCGCAACCGCCGCGATCAAGGCGCTGGAGCACCGGCTCGGCACAAGGCTGCTGCACCGTTCGACCCGCCATGTGCAGCCAACCGTGGAAGGGGCTGCCTATTATCGCCGCTGTGTGGCGATCCTTGCCGATCTGGAGGACGCCGACCGGAGCGCGAGCGGTGCCGTTGCAGGCCTGTTGCGCGCCGACGTGGTCGGCCGCATGGCGCGCATGATCGTGCTGCCCGCCCTGCCCGACTTTCTGGCACGGCATCCGGCACTGACGGTTCACCTTGGCGAAGGCGAGCGGTTCGTCGATCTGGTGCGCGAAGGGGTGGATTGTGTCGTGCGGGCCGGCAGGCTGCCCGATAGCGACATGATCGTCCGGCCCTTGGGCGTTATGGACGAGGTAACCGTCGCCAGCCCGGACTACCTGGCACGGCACGGAACACCAGCCACGCCTGACGAGCTTGAAGGCCACCAGATGATCGGCTTCGTGTCATCACGCACCGGACAGGCACTGCCGCTGGAATTTACGCGTGGTGAGGAGGTCATCGAGGTCTCGCTGCCCGCACGCCTGCTGGTGAGTGGTGCGGATATGAGTGCCGCCGCAGCCAGGCTGGGCTTTGGGCTGGCCCAGGCGCCGCGTTATGGTTTTGCACAGGATCTGGCGAACGGCACGCTGATCGAAGTCCTGCCCGATTTTCTACCCACGCCCACCCCACTTTCAGTACTTTATCCGAGCAACCGGCAGCTTTCCGCACGCGTGCGGGTGTTCGTGGACTGGCTGGTGGACCTGATCGGCCCCCGGCTGCAATCCGGTGCGCCCGAGCTATAGCACTGACGCGGCATCAGGTGGTCATGGGCATGGCCGGTCCCCATGCCGCGTCGGCTCACCGGACTGGCATGCCGCCCTGTGCCGATAAATGTCCTTACGCGTGTGAAAATGCGAGATAGAGCGAGATCGTGGCAATCGAGAACACGGTGGATGCCAGGACGGCCCGGCCGGTAAGGGCTGCCTCACGGTCGTAGAATTCCGCCAGCATGAAAGATCCCGTCCCTGTCGGGAGGGCGGCAAGAAGCACGACAATATGTGTCGTCGCAGGTGGCAGATGCAGCACGGGTGCGGCGATGATCCACGTCACCAAAGGCTGGGCGACCAGCTTCAGGCCCACAAGAATGGCGGCGGTCGATGGGCGAACAGGTGTGGCCCCGGCAGAATTCCCGGCAAGGAACAGGCCAAGGGCTATCAGGGCGCAGGGGGAAGCCGCCCCCCCGAGAAGCTTGAGGAAGACATGGACCGGCCCCGGCAGGTGACCGCCCGATATCATGACCATGGCACCCAGTGCCGGTGCGACCAGCAACGGGTTCTTGACCAGAGAGAACAGGGTTTTTGCCACGATATCGCGCCGCCGGGCTTCGGTTTGCAGCCCGGCCTCGATCAGGACGATGGCGACCATGAACAGCACACAGACCGTCACGATGGTCGCGATAAGCGTTGGCGCCATGCCGCGATCACCGACAAGCGACAGAACAAGCGGGAAACCGACAAACCCTGTATTGGCATAGCTTGCGTTCAGTCCGTCGATGGCGGCATCGGCCAGATGAAGCCCGGAAGACAACCGCCACCACAGGGTTGCTGCGAATACGACAAAACAGCCGATGGTGAAGGCCAGAATGAAGCCAGGCTCCCACAGATCGGACATTTTTGCGTTCGCCACGATGTCGAACAGCACCGCCGGCAGCGCGAGATAAACCACCAGCCGGTTGACTTCCCGCGTGGCGTTGGGGCCCAGCGCACCCGATTTGCGGGCGATCCATCCTGTCAGAATAAGGGCAAAAATCGGTAGAACGATCAGAAGGTTAGTGAACATCAAATGTCTCGGGAATCCGCAAAAAGCGTGACGCTACTGCACGCTATCGATATAATCCAATGCTCAAATGGTGCATGATCAATACTTTTAAGGTATCAAATGGACACACGGCATATGCACATCTTCATGGCTCTTGCCGAAACCCTCCATTTCGGTCGGGCGGCCGAACGGATGAGCATGAGCCAGCCGCCGTTCAGCCGGCAGATTGCCATGATCGAGCGCATGCTGGGCGTGAAGCTGTTTGAAAGAAACTCGCGCAATGTGGCCCTGACCCCGGCCGGCGAACATTTCATGAAAGACTGCCGCACCGTGCTTGCGCAGTTCGAGGATGCCTGCCGTGACGTGCGGCTGGTGGCAAGCGGCATGAAGGGCGAACTACGCTTCGGTTTCATGATGCACGCCGCCCATAGTGTCGTGCCCCAACTGGTGCAGCTTTATTCGGAAGCCAGACCGGATGTCCGCCTTGTTCTTGACGAACGCACCCCCACCGAGATCGACGAGATGCTGGTAGGTGGCACACTGGATGCCGCCGTGACATTCGGTTGCGGATATACGCCGCATTTGCAGACAGTTTTGCTGACCCGGGAACGCCTGCGCATCATCATGAGGGCGGACCATCCTCTCGCCGGGGCCGCGCAGATCGGACCTGCCGCACTCCGCGCGGAGAAGATCATTGCAACACCCGTCGCAACGGCACCTGCCCTGCGGTCCGCGATCAACAGTTACTTTTCCGCCAAAGGGATTGTGCCGAATGTCGTGTTCGAACCCCGCCTGCAACACACGATCATCCAGCTTGTCGCAAAGGGGCTGGGTATAGCACTGATCCCTGAATCGCTCTGTGCCGGGCTGGGTGCGGGCCTTACGTCAGGTACCCTGACCGACCCACCCCAACTGGATGTTGTCCTGTGTGCGCCGATCGTCTCGAAAAACCCGGCGGTTTCGACCTTCATGCAGATCGGCAAGGCGATACAGCATGCTTCAAAAAGCATATGAAATATTCTGCAATATGCCGTGCAAATTCCTTTGCGGAACCGGCATGACGCCCGGAAGGCTTGCACGCGGTTCCACAAAAAGACGCTCGGTCAGGGCAATGGTGCGAAACCGTAGACCGTGGCCGGGTTATCGACCATGATTGTCGCGGCGGTCTTTTCATCCCCGCACCAGCCCGCGAAAAGATCCAGCAACCGGGCATCGTCGGGAAGCGCGTTCGGTTTGGAAGGGTGCGGCCAGTTCGTTGCGAACAGGCAGCGATCGGGCACGGTTTCGATCAGCGTGCGCGCAAGGACCGCGACATCGGCGTAATCGGGTGCGCCGACGCGCGATGTTTCATAAACACCGGAGGTCTTCACCCAGGTGCGCCCCCGATCGATCAACCGCCTGAGCGCGCAGAACCCTTCATGATCGGGGCTGACAGGTTCAAGGAACTTGCCGTTATGGTCAATGACGAGCGAGCCCGGCAGTGCGGCCAGGCGCGCCTCTTCCTCATGCAGGTGGCGGCCGTCCATCTGCATCTGCACATGCCATCCGAATGCTGCGGTCCGGGCGGCCAGGCGTTCCAGGTCGTCCCAGCCCAGCACGCCGCCGCCGATCATGAAAAACCGGATGCCACGGATGCCCAGCCCCGTCAGGCGTTCGAGTTCGGCATCGCTCACATCCGGCGGGACAACGGCAACACCGCGCGCATCGTCCCCCATCACCGCCATGGCATCCAGCGTGGCGCTGTTGTCGAACCCGTAGACGGATGGCTGGACCACCACCGCACGGGTCAGCCCCAGGACCTTGCGCAACTCCAGATAAGTGGCGATGTCCCCACCCTTGACCGGCGGAAAAGGCGAGCCCGGCGCGGGCGGATAGATATCCGTCGGCCCGTAGATATGCATATGGCAGTCACATGCCCCGGCAGGCGGTCGGAACGCGGGTTTGCGCGCAGGGATCAGCCCGTTCATGCTTCGAACAGCCCCCGCACCCGGTGCGGATTTTTCGCATGGATGGGCAGCTTGCCAGCCAGCATCGCCTTGACCTGTTCGACCGTTTCCATGGCCTGGAACTCCGACGGCTCGATCATCAGCGCGGCTGAATGCGGGGTTGCCACAACATTGGGCAGCCGCGCCAGACGCAGGGAAGGCTGCTGGTCCGGGCCATCCCCCACGTCAAGCCCCGCCCCGGCGATAATCCCGTTGGTCAGGGCATGTTCCAGCGCATCCTCATCGACCAGAATACCGCGCGATATGTTGATGAAAAAGGCATCCGCGCGCATTTTCGCGAATGCTTCGGCATTCATCATCCGATTGGTCTGGGGCGTGGCATAGGCGGCGCAGACAACGAAATCGGGCGTTCCCAGTACCTCGTCCAGCCCGACCGGGTTTATGGCGCCGTTGTCGATCCGGGCGTAGGGGTCATATACCGAGACCTTCATCTTGAAGGCCAGCGCCAGTTCGACGATACGCCGACCGATCGACCCATAGCCGATCACGCCCACATGGGCCCCGGCAAGCTGGCGACCGAACACCATCGGATGGGTGGCCTGCCCCGCGTGATAGCGCTCCGCATCATGGGTGATGTTCCGGGCCAGATCGAGCATGAGGGCCAGGGCATGTTCAGCCACCGCGTCCGCATAGCCAGAGCCGCAGTTACAGACCAGGATGCCCGCATCCGATGCCGCATCCACATCGATGTTGCGCATGTCCACGGCGCAGCGCGTGAACAGCTTTACATCCTTCAACTGCTCCATCACCGCGCGCGGGCCCGCCGCCAGACGGTCGGAAATAACGACCTGGCAGCCTTCCGCCGCCTTGACCAGCGCATCACCCGTCAGGGGTTCGTCGCTGTCGTTCATGACCAGCTCGATCGGGAGCGCCTTGAGGGCACGCACGGCACGTTCGCCGTAGAAATGCTTGAGCAGGTCCCGGTTATGGGTAAGAAGAACACGCATCATGCTATAACCTCATCAAGAATATCGGACGGCAGGCGACTTCTGATCCACTGGTTCAGGGCCAGGACCTTGTCGTCACGCCAGCAGAGGGGCCCTGGGCGCGCCAGGGCGGAAGACAGCCCGGCCTGCTGTTTTTCAAGAATACCCACATCCTCCTTCGCCACGGCTTCCCACCGGCTGAAATAGGGTGCGGCCCGGCGTTCGAAATCCGGCAGGTCCAGAAAATGCCGCGGAAAGGCGCCGCCGATCGAAAGCAGGGACCGATCGACCGCGAGCGGTCGCACAGCCAGCCACCACATGCAGTCCTGCGCGAAGGCGAACTGTGTCGTGGGCTCGATAACCGTGAAAAACGCCCCCTTGCCTGCCTGTTCCGAAAGCCCCTCGATCATGGGGAAAGCCTCTGTATCGCCCAGCACCGCAATGGACCGGTCGGACAGGACCTGTATGCAGTGCCATTCGCCCTGCGTGGGAAAGCTTATGGAACGCTGGGCGCCGATCGTTTCACTATGCACCATGCCGGTATGGTAGGTTTCCATCGCGTTTTCGAGCACGAGCTTCCAGTTGGCCCCGATTTCGATCTGGATATCCCATACCTTGACCATATCGCCCATGCGGTGGCTGCCCAGCAGGTCCGGCATATTGCCCAGATAGCTGCGCAGGTCCGGGGCGGCGGTATCGTAGTTCAGGAAGATCGCGCCGTCCCAGACTTCCAGGCGGATCGGGGTCAGGCCGAATTTCGACTTTTCGAAATTCGGCGCGTCGTTCATGCCCGGCGCCCCCATGAGCGCGCCATCCAGCCGGTAGCTCCAGGCGTGATAGGGGCACAGGATGCTACGCGCGTGGCCACATCCATCGAGCAGGGTGGAAGAGCGATGGCGGCAGACATTGGCGAAAGCGCGCGGCACGCCCTTTTCGTCGCGCACCAGCAGCACCGGGCCACCGACCGTCTCGATACTCTTGTAGTCCCCCGCTGCGGGAATTTCATCCACACGGCCCGCGAAGAACCAGGTCTTGAGATGGATATGCGTCTTTTCGGCCTCGAAAATCGCAGGATCGGTGTAAAAGCGCGGCGGCGCGCTCATCGCCTCACCCGGCGGCGGCCCGCTCCAGTGATAGGGTTTCGGCTCGAACGGCACGGTGTTCACAGGCGGGGCCCTCCGTTAGGGTGGTGTGCTGCCTGGCCAAGCTGGACAAGATGCATGGCGATCACCGCGACATGGCCCGCGAGCATCGCCGCCATGCCCTGCGTATCGTGCGGCGGGCTGAGCGTGTTGATATCGACCCCCACGAAATCCAGGCCGTTCAGGCCGTGCAGCAGGTCGAACACCTCCGCCACGGGTGGGCCGCCCCAGGTCGGTGTGGCCACACCCGGTGCTGCGGAAGGATCGAAATAATCCATGTCGAAGGACAGATGCACCGGGCGCGCGCCGATCGTCTGGCAGATCTCGGCGGCTATGGCCTCTGCCCCGCGCTTGCGCACTTCATCCCCCGTGATCATCCGAAAGCCCAGCGAGCGCGTATGGTCATAGGCCCCGGCAACCGACATCGTGCCGCGTGCGCCGATATGGAAGGAATGCTTCGTATCGACCAGCCCTTCCAGCGCAGCAAGGGTAAAGGTGGTGGACGTGTTCAGGCTCTCACCCGGATAGGAATCCGTATGCGCGTCGATATGGATAAGCGTAAGGTCGGGATAACGCCTGGCCAGCGCCCGCAGGACCGGCAACGTGACGGTGCCATCCCCACCCACGCAAAGCGGCACGGCATCGGCGTTCACCACCTCTGCTACTGCTGCTTCCATCGCCGCCATGGACGGGCCGATATCGGAAGCAACCACATCCACGTCGCCCAGATCGACCACGCGCCGGCCCTCGCGCGGGTCGGCATCCGCCAGTGGGGGATAGAGCGGGCGCACCTCGCTGGACATGGCGCGGAACGCTGCCGGGCCCTGGCGCGAGCCGATGCGCGTGGCATGCGTCCCGCAATCGAAAGGCAGGCCCATGATCGCGATCTGCCCGGTCGTCGCCCGCGTTGCAGGCGGCACCCCAAGGAACGTGCCCTGGCGCATGCGCGCCTGCGCGGCAGGCTGGGCGGAATAATTAGAGTCCGTCATGCATCAACTCCCATGTAAAAGGCTTTCAACTGGTCGGAATCGATATCCGCACCCGCACCGCAATGGACGATGCGCCCCAGCCGCATCACGTAGACACGGTCGGACAGGCGCAGCGCCTCCACCGCGTTCTGTTCGACAAGCAGCACGGTAATGCCCTGCGCACGGATATCGCTGACCGTGTCGAGAACGAGATCGATCATCTGGGGCGCAAGCCCCATCGTCGGTTCGTCCATGATCAGAAGCGAAGGCCGCGACATCAGCCCCCGCGCGATGGCGACCATCTGCTGCTGGCCACCCGAAAGCGTGCCCGCCATCTGGTTCATGCGCCTGCCCAGAACGGGAAAAAGCGCAGTCAGCCGATCCAGATCGCTGGCGATCTCCGCCCGGTCATGGCGGCAGTAGGCACCAAGGACCAGGTTTTCGCGCACGCTCATGCCCGCAAAGACGCGGCGGCCTTCGGGCACATGCGCGATCCCGCGCCGCACGCGCAGTTCCGGCCGCAGGCTGGTAATATCCTCGCCCCCGAACCGGACGGTGCCTGTGTCCATGGGCAGGATGCCCGAAATCGCCATCAGCGTCGTGGACTTGCCAGCCCCGTTACCCCCGACGAGTGAGACGACCGTTCCACGCTCGACCGTGAAATCGATACCGTGCACAGCCCGGATAGGGCCGTAGGATACGCTCAACCCGCGCACGTCGAGCAGCGGTGCGGTACTGTCGTGCAGCACGGTCATCGGCCACGCCCCAGATAGGCGGCCTGCACGGCCGGATCGGCCAGCACGTCACGCGGGGGGCCATCGGCAAGGCGCTTTCCGTGGTCCAGCACGGTCAGGTGGTCGCACAGGTCGCGCACGATCTGCATGTCATGCTCAATCAGCAGCAATGTTGTTCCCTGCGCCCGGACACTGCGCACAAGGGTTGCGATCTCCTGTTTTTCAAGCGCGTTCATCCCCGCCAGCGGTTCATCGAGCAGCACCAGTTGGGGGGAGGACATCAGGGCCCGTGCGATTTCCACCCGCCTCTGCTGGCCGTAGGACAGCGTGGTGGCCACGCGTGCCGCCGTATCCGCGCCAAGCCCCACGAAGTCGAGCAGCATATGGGCACGCCCGATCATGGCCCGCTCCGCCACTTTCGAGCGGGCCGAACCCAGCACAATGGCCCCTGCCCCCATGTCGAACTGGCGATGCGCGCCCACCAGCAGGCTTTCCAGCACCGTCATGGCGCCGAAAAGGCGGATGTTCTGGAAGGTGCGGGACAGGCCGAGTGCTGCAATCGCATCCGGCCGCCTGCCCGCGATCTCATGTCCGTTGAACCGCAACTGGCCCGCGGCAAGGCGCACAAAGCCGCTCAGCGCATTGAGCAGCGTCGTCTTGCCCGCACCATTTGGGCCGATCAGCCCGTGGATGGCCCCAGCCCGCACGCACAGATCCACCCCGCCGATTGCCTCCAGCCCACCGAAACGGACCTTCAGCCCGCATGCATGCAGGATCGCGCTCATGCGCCTGTCTCCGTGCTGGCTGCGGTAGCGGGCGTGGCAAGCGGTGCGGCGGATGCGGGCCGTTCCCTGCCAAGCCCGGGCAGGATCAGTGCCACCCGCAGCCCCGCAGCCAGGCCCTGCGGGCGGAACAGCACCAGCAGGATCAGGACCACGCCCAGCAGCGCGAACCGCGTTTCCGGATGGTTCTGGACGAAGGGAATGCCCAGGCTGAACTGGAGAAAAAGGAACCAGATCACGGAGCCCACGAAAGGCCCGGCAAAGGTGCCGATCCCGCCAAGCACGATCAGCATCAGCAGCAGGATGTTCTCGAACAGGTCGAAGTTCAGCGGGCTGATGTAATGCTGGGTATGGGCGTAAAAGACACCCGTGATCCCGCCGATGAAGCCGCTGGTGGCATAGGCGTACAGCTTGTAGCGCGCCACGGGTATGCCCATGCCCGCGGCGGCGTCTTCATCTTCGCGAATGGCGACCCAGGCGCGGCCGATATACGAACGCACCAGCCGTGTCAGCACGAAGACGACCATAATCGCCAGGACCAGGGCCGCCAGGAACTGCGCCCGGGCGGAAGCAAGCGGCATGCCGAACAAAGCGGGCGCAGGAATGCCGCGAATACCCATCGGACCGTTCGTCAGCCCGATCCAGTTCGTGGCCACGATCCGCACAAGCTCACCGAAGCCCAGTGTCATGATGGCAAGATAATCGCCCCGCAGGCGCAGCGTGGGCGTGCCCAGTAGCACGGCAAGCCCCGCCGCAAGCAGGCCGCCCAATGGCAGGTCGAGATAGAAGAGCCACCAGATCTGCCTCGGGGCCGCACCCATCGCATGTTCCAGGACGGAGACGAAAAGGATGGCGGTGAAATACGAACCCACCGCCCAGAATGCCACAAAACCGAGATCGAGCAGGCCGGCAAAGCCGACGATCAGGTTCAGCCCGCTGGCCAGTGTTCCGTAAAGCACGATCATGGTCAGGCAGGTCAGCCAGTAATCCGAAGACAGGCCCAGCCCCAGCAAGACAGCAACGGCCAGGGCGCCCAATGCCAGGCCGCGCGGGTTGTGGCCGATCCGGGCCATGCCGGCATCGACCCGGGCGAAGATTCTGCGCGCCACCGGCCCGAATGCCACCCCCGTTCCGTCCAGCAGGCTTCCGCGCCCGGCGGTGTTCATCTCGCGCCGGCCAAGCAGCCCCTGCGGGCGAAAAAGCAGCAGCAGGACCAGCAGCACAAAACCGACCGCATCCTTCCAGGCGGCACCATCGGGCAGCACGCCGCCTGCGATCGTTTCGGCAACGGCCAGCACCAGCCCACCCAGGGCCGCCCCCGGCAAGGAACCAATACCACCCAGGACCGCGGCAATAAGCGCCTTCAGCCCCGGCGCGAACCCCATGCTGAAATGGGCGAAACCATAAGTCTGGGCATAGAGCAGGCCCGAAAGTGCGGCAAAGCCGGAACCGATGGCAAAGGCGGCCGCGATCACCCGGTCAACGGGAATCCCCACAAGCTGTGCCGCCGTCTGGTCTTCGGCCGTGGCGCGCATGGCCCGGCCCAGCCGGGAGCGGGAGATGAACAGGGCAAGCATCAGCATGGCCGCCACCGCAGCCCCGATGACCACAAGATCCATGACGCTGAAATAGATGGTGCCGAACAGCACAAGCGGCGGCAGGGACGAGAGCGCAAAATCGGGGAAACGCAGTTCCTCCGCGCCCCACACGGTCTGCGCAAGGCTTTGCAGCAGGATCGAAACGGCGATGGAGGTGATGAGTGGCGCCAGACGCGGTGCACGGCGCAACGGGCGATAGGCAATGCGCTCGACCGCCACGCCAAGGGCCGCCGTCACGGGAACGGCGAGCAGGGCCGCCAGCAGGAATGGCAGGGCCGGCATGGGCAGCGTGAAGCCGACCAGTTGAATCCTGGACAGCATGAGCGAGACCGTCACGAAGGCGCCGAGCATGAACAACTCGCCGAACGCGAAATTTACCAGCCGTACCACGCCATAAACCAGCGTGAACGCAACGGCGGTCAGCGCATAGATCGCCCCCAGCACGACAGCATTGGCAAGAAGCTGGCCGAAATAGGCGATCGTATCACCCACCGGCCCCGCACCCTGTTTTGCCGGATACGCGCCTTGGGGCTGAGCCAGCGGCGCCACCCCACCCGCCAGCGAGACAAAACGCCCGTGGTCTACGGCAAAGAAATGCAGCACCCCGTCCCTGTCGCCGCTGGGCTGGAAGGTTGTCGGGCCGGTTGCACCGGGCACCGCTTTCACCTGGGCGAAGGCCGCGTTCAGGCTTTCGCGCGTCACCTGCCCATTCTGCGCGGCAAGCCGTACGGCGGCCTCCAGCGTCTTGCCGGCATCGTAGCCCAGGGCCGACCACGCGCCCGGATCCTCACCATGGGCGGCGCGATAGGCGCGCACGAACTGCGCCGTCTCGGGCGCGGCGGCGGATGGGTCGAACATGCCATAAAGGACCATGCCTTCCACCGCGCCATGGCCAAGCTTCATCAACTCGGTATTGAGCGCGCCGTCGGTCGAGAGAAAGCGCGCCTGAATGCCGAGCGCGCGGGCCTGCCTGGCGATCCCCGCGGCCTCGGTATAGTAACCGCCGATAAAGATCGCATCCGGCCGGGCCATGCGCACGCGGGTCAGCATCGTGCGGAAATCTCTTGTGCCGACAAGGTAGGATTCCGTGCCCAGCACCTGTGCGCCAGCCTTTTGCGCACCATCGGAGAAGGCGCGCGCAACACCGATCCCGTAATCGTCCTGCTGGTTCAGCACATAGATGCGCGAAAGCCCGAGTGTCCTGGCGGCATACTGCCCCATCATCCCGCCCTGCACCGTGTCTGTCAGCACGTTGCGGTGGAAATATGGGCTGATATTCGAAAGTGCGGGGCTGGTCGCCGCAGAGGCAATGACCGGCAGCTTGCAGCCATCGAGAATGGGTGCCGCGGCAAGGGCTATCGAGGCGGAGGAATAGCCCATCACCACATCGACCGTCGGGTCCGAGCAGAAGCGCTGGGCGATCAGCGCCCCTTCACGCGCCTCGCCCCGATCGTCCATCGAAACCAGCCTGTAGGTATGATCGCCCCTGCGGTTCAGGTCTTCGACGGCGAGTTCGAGACCTTTGCGGATATTCAGCCCGAAGGCCGCGGAATCCCCGGACAGTGCGGCGGTAAAACCGATCGTGATCGTGTCCTTCGCCACAGCCCTGACGGGGGCCAGCACAAGGGCGATCCAGAGCAGGACGATGCCGATCCCTTCGGTCGTTTTTGTGAATATCGACATCGACTATCCTGCCTGCCCACCGTCGCTGAAGCACGTGGTTCATTACGGCCCCGAGACAGAGATTGGTCAAACAGGAATTATGGGCAACTCTATAACTCTGGGTTATAGACCCGCGTTCACACGCTCCATCGCAACGCGGAAACGCGCCATGAAATCCAGCCCTATCCGGGATGGGGGCCGCGCATTGGGCTGGAACATGCCAAACCGGTATGGAATTTTCGGCTCGAACGGAATAGCGACCAGCCCCGCAGGCGCGAACGACCGTGCCGTAAGCGGATCGACCACGGTTACGGCACCAAGCTGCTGGACCAGTGTACAGGCCGTTCCGAAGAATTCGGCCTCCGCAATGACGTTCCAGCGCGCCTTCGCCGCAAAGAAGGCTTCGGCCATGGCCACATGGGTGATGTGTTCGGGAAACAGGGTGATGAAGGGCGCCGAATCCAGCTTTTGCGGCGTTATCATTGTCTCGCGCGCGAGGGGATGGTCCGCACGCATCACGCACAGGCAGGTCAGTTCGAACACTTCCAGCGACGCCACATGAATATCGATCGGCAGTTCTGCGAACCCCACGTCAAAAGCGCCGATAAGGCCGAGATCGCGCACAGCGTAGGATGAGCGGGTAATGAAACGCGCCGTGGCACCGCTATGGGCCGTCAGTACCTCGGCAATGACGGGAGGAAGCACATAGGTCGCAAGGCCCGGCGGGCTGGCGATCTGCAAGGTCGCGGAAGAAAGCCCCTTGAGGTTGCTTGAGACCGAGATAACCGTTTCCATCGCATCGAGCGTGCGGGTAATGACGGCAAAGAACGTTGCCGCTTCCGGTGTGGGTTCAAGCCGGCTGCGCGTGCGCCGAAACAGCTTGACGCCGATTTCATCCTCCAGCCGGGCGATGAGATTGCTGATTGCAGGCTGCGATTTACGAAGCACGGCGGCCGCGGCACTCATCGAGCCGTTTTCATATACCGCCCGGAACGCTTCGAGATGTCTCGTATCCATTGCCCACCGATCAGGAAGAAGTGCCCGGCCCCCCATTGCCCGAGAGGTGTGGAAAAACTGGCAGCAAGTTCAGGCCTTGCCAAGTCCTTGGGCAATGCGTGCGGAAAGCGGACATTCGGGTAGGCGCGGCAGCACCAAGCAGATTATGCACAAGCCTTCCGCCCGGTCGGGCGTCCTACGAGCGCATGACCTGAACCGTGGTACGGCTCAGGCTCGAACTATTGACAATGGCGTCAACTACAATCGCATATCCGGTTTCAATGTGCTTGCGGCTGATCTTTTCCGCCTTCGCGCCATCGTTCGCTGCCAGAGCCTCGATCAGCTTGCAATGATCGTCGCGCATGTCCAGAAAGCGTGAATCGGTCAACAGGCCGAAATAATAAACCCTGTCGATATCGCTCAGCACATGACCGAGCAGGGTCACGACCTTCGGGTTGCCTGCGGCTTCCGCGATCAGCAGATGAAAGTTGCGGTTCCGCTCGATCACGCGCTCCTGCGTCGCCGGGTCCGTGGGGGTTGCAAGCTCGGTCTCTTCCGGCCCCAATGCCCGCAGCGCCGCGATATCGACTTTTCCCGTAGCCATGCGTGTTGTCGGGGGTTCCACCATCAGGCGCAGTTCAAACGTATGGCGGACATCGCTCAGCGTGATGGGGGCTACCTCGTATCCACGCCGGTGCAACGGCTTGACCAGGCCCAGTTGCACAAGCCGGTCCATTGCAAGCCGCAGCGGAACACGCCCAAATCCGTAGTTCTGTTCCAACTGCGGTTCAGAAACGATTTCTCCGGGCGGCAATTCGCATCGCGTAATCGCTTTTTGCAGGATATCGAAAACCTTGTCGCTTTGGCGTTCCCCCTGCGTGGTCGGCAACCGGACGAGTTCGGGCATGATTTTATGATTGTCCATAGGTCTTTCAATTTAGCGGATAAATGCCCTGCCCGCAAGCAGACATGCGGATACACGCCAGCCCCCTGGCAACCACACATTCACCATCTAATGTTTCCATATCCGCCTTGTAAGCACCCTACATTGGTCATATAGGATACATACGGGCTGCGACGCGCACTCCTGAATGAATTTTCAAGAAGACGAGGATGTTTGATGAAAGCCTTGGTGTTGCATGAGCATGGCGGAATGGAAAAACTGCATCTGGAAAGAGATTTTCCGGATCCCACCCCCGGCGAAGGCGAAGTCGTCCTTCGTGTCCGCGCGACATCGTTGAACTATCATGACATCTTCACCCGTCGCGGCATGCCCGGGATCAAACTGCCGATGCCCTGCATCATGGGGCTGGATGTCGCCGGCGAACTGGTAGCGATTGGCGACGGTGTCACGGGCTGGGCGGTGGGCGATCGCGTCCTGGTTGACCCGATCAACCGGGTCGAGGGCGGATTGATGGGCGAAACCCAGCATGGCGGCATGGCGGAACTCTGCCGTGCCAAGGCGCACCAGCTCATTCGCCTGCCCGAGAATATCTCTTTCGAACAGGCCGCGGCATTGCCGGTGGCCTATGGCACCGCATTGCGCATGATGTACACGATCGGGCAGGTCAAGGCGGGGGAGAAGGTGCTGATCCTCGGTGCCAGTGGCGGTGTCGGGATCTGCTGCGTGCAGCTTGCAAAACTTGCAGGCTGTCATGTCATCGCATGTGCAGGCACCCCGGAGAAAGGCGAGCGGCTGCGCGCCCTGGGGGCTGATGAAATCATCCTTTATACAGAGACCGATATCGTCAAAGCCGTCCAGGAACGACACGGCAAGGCGGCACGCATGCGCGGCGTGGCAGGTGGGGGTGTTGATGTCGTGGTGAACTTCACCGGCGGCGATACCTGGAAGAAATCATTGCGCACCCTGCGTCTGGGTGGGCGGCAGCTTACCTGCGGCGCCACGGCCGGCTTCGCGGTGGAAGATGACCTGCGTTACATCTGGACGTTCGAATTGCAGATTCGCGGCTCGAACGCATGGGAACGCGAAGACATCGATACCCTGCTCGCACTCGTGGGTAGCGGCAAGCTGAAGGCCGTGATCGACCGGACCTATACGCTGGACGAGGGCATTCAGGCGCTGGCGCAGCTTGAAGACCGCAAGGTCATTGGCAAGGTGGTGGTCACGCCATGACCGAACCTCTTTCGGCCGCGAATATCCAGGAGATCCTCGATGCGTCCCCTTTTATCCATTTTGCCGGCATGCAGGTCATGTCCTGCGATCTCGAAAAGGGAGAGGTAATCCTGCGGTGTCCCATGCGTGCCGAATTCGCGCGCATGGCGGGCACCGGGCAGTGGCACGGTGGTCCAATCGCCGCAGTGATCGACACCGCGGGGGACTTCGCGCTTGGCATGCTGGTCGGCCGCGCGCTGCCGACGATCAATTTCCGCGTCGATTACCTGCGACCCGCCATCGATACGGCTCTCATAGCCGTAGCGCGGGTCAGGCGGCAGGGACGTAGCGTCGGCATCGCGGATGTCGACGTGTTCGACGAACAGGACAGGCTCGTTGCCATTGGTCGGGGCAGCTACGCCATGGGCACCTGACATCCTGCGGGCGGATCACCCTTCCGGCGTGCGCGCCTTGCGACAAATCAACAATTATCCAGACCATCGGGAGTATCAGTCCATGAACCGAACGATCGATACCATACCGCAATCCCAACAAACGTGGCGGAATCTCGGGGATATTGCAGACCCTGCCCGCGATGCTGAAGCACTTGCAATCATCGATCTGGGTGCCGGCTCCCACCCCCGTTCGTACACCTACGCCGAATTGGATGGCCTGACCAATGGTGTCGCACAGTATCTGGTAAACCGAGGATTGCGACGTGGTGACCCGGTCGCAATCCTGTCCATGAACCGGGCAGAATTCCTGATCGCCTATTTCGGCATTCTGCGTGCCGGGATGGTGGTGGTTCCGGTCAATATAAAGCTGGCGGGGGAGGCAATCGATTACGTCCTCAGCGATGCAGGCGTGGTGCTGGCGTTCACCGACGATCCGCACTGCACCCTGGTACCCCCAGCAATTCCGAGCGTCGATTTCGACGATACCGGGCCCGAAGGCTGGATGGCGTCTATCCAACCCGCGGAATTTGATCCGGTCGTACCAACACCGGAAGAAACGGGGCAGATGCTCTACACTTCCGGCTCCACAGGACGGCCCAAGGGTGTACGGCTTAGCCATACAGGCCAGCTCTGGGCGCTGGACATGTTGAGCAACGCCGGGCGCAACCAGCCCGAACGTGTGTTGCTGGCCCAGCCCTTGTTCCACATGAACGGACTGTTCGTTGCCAAGGTGACGTTCGCAACCCATGGTCTGGTTGTCTTGCAGGCAGGTTTCGACGCGCGAGCCTATATCGACGCCCTCGCCCGCTACCGCATAACCTGGGTCAGCGCCGTTCCGACAATGCTCGCGCGCGTCATAAAAGAAGCGGATTTATTGGCCGCAAGCGACTTGTCTTCCATTCACCGGATGACGCTTGCCTCAGCCCCCATGACGCGCGGCCTGCTGCAACGAATACAGGAAACATTCCCCAACGTCGCGATCACGTTTGGATATGGCACGACAGAGGCCGGCCCTGCGGTATTTGGCCCGCATCCAGACGGACTGCCCACGCCACATCTTTCCATCGGCTATCCGCTCCCCACAGCGGAGGTCAGGCTGGTGGATGGACCAGGCCCCGACCATGGCGTGCTGGAAATGCGCAATCCCGCAGTCATGCAAGGCTATCATAACCTGCCGGACCGTACGGTCAAGGTTCTGCATGACGGGTGGTACAATAGCGGCGATATAGTGCGCCGGGACGAAAACGGTTTCTTTTTCTTCGTTGGCCGCGCGGATGACATGTTCAACTGCTCGGGTGAGAATATCTATCCCGGCGATATTGAGAAGATGCTGGAATCCCATCCCCTTATCCAGCAGGCAGCAGTCGTACCCCTCCCCGATGAGGAACGCAGCCAGGTTCCCGTCGCATTTCTTGTCCTGCATCCGGGCGCAAGCCTGTCTGTTGCTGAAATCAAACAGTATGCCCTCGAACACGGGCCAGCATATCAACATCCACGCCGGATCAAGTTCGTCACGGAACTCCCCTGGGCCGGAACCAATAAAGTGGATCGCAATCGGCTGACTGCCCAAGCAAAAGAACTGGAAACCTCCGCCGGATGGTCTTGAGCTTCCCATATGATTCCAGTTGTGGGTGTAGAACGCCAAAAGGCCGCTTGCGCGGCCTTTTAAGGTATTGATTTTGTTTGTGGATTTTGGTTGCGGGGGCAGGATTGCTTCTCAGCTTGCGGCAACCGCAAGTTGAGAGCAAAGCGGGATTAATAGGCTGTTTTAATGAACTTTTTTCGGCACACGCATGACCTCTTACTGAATAAATGCCCCCTACCCTCATAAAGCGTAAAGCTTATGCATCCAGAACTATGTCCGCTTCCGCCCTCATAGCGGACGGTTTCGCCTCCTGTTCCGTAGTCGAAAAGCGGCCTCGGGTCGGAAGCTGTTACGACCGATAAAAATTATGCACGAGACACCATGTCCGTGCGCTTGTCCCCAATGTGGTCTGCGCTGTTATCTGTCCTGTCGTGAGGGGGCCGAAAGGCGAGATACTGCGCGACGGCGTGCCCACGGCCACCGTGCTGTGCGAGGCCCCGGTTCGCCCTCGGCTCCCGCAGTTATTGCGAAGATAATATCGCTGTGGTTTCCATTGTGTTTAACCGGGAATTATATGAATATCGAGACATGGGTGGAAATAATATTTAGAATGTTGAATACGTAAAATATATTACTTTATATTTGTTGCAATAAAATCCCGTATGTCTTTGTATGCATCTGGCCGGGACTGTTCGATTTCTCGATTATCTTTTATACGAAACCAGATTGCACCACGCGGAGTATTTAATGTTATTTTTGCAGCATCTATCCGTAATAAAAGCATCCAAATGGCATTTGGTGAATTTTCATCTAATGGATAATGAACAAAACATTTTGTTCTTTCAATTAAAAAGTCAATATTTTTAAAATTGGTCCCAGTGTTTTCTGATAGTTTCGATGCTTTTTTCGTGCTTAGATCTATGTGAATATTGCTCGTGTGTGTGGGATTTTTAAATTCAGCATGAAGATCTTTAAGATGTTTATTTATAAATATGGATGGGTTGTTGTCGGAAAGGACAAGAAAATAACGGGCAGTCGCTGTCTTTGCCACTGGTGCATTTAAATAAGCTTGTGGTTCAGGAACTAGCGCAACGAGACGAAGAAGATCAGCAATTACTTCAGCGCTATTTTTTGAAACCGTAGTATCCTGACCTGATTTCGTTTTTTTGTAATATTTAAGAAATTTAGCCTCAACAAAGTTTCGATACCTCCAGCCATAATTTTCAAGTGCTTTGGTACCAATTTTTGAACCACCATAATCAAGAAAAATATCACAATGCCTGTTTGCTCCAGTTGCGGGAAGTGGAACTTTACTTGTTTGATAACTATGTTCCATTTGTATTTTTTGTATTGGATCTAAAATGTTTTTCGCATGTAGTGCATTGAGTAATGAAAAAGAAAAATTTGCTGTTGCGTTTGCTTCTCTTTTTACTTTTTGAAAGCCAAACCCAGCAACAAATTCAGGCAACATTGAAAACGCACTTTCTATCAACATAATTTCATCCCAAAATATGGTAGCCACAGTCTATGCGGGCACGCTAGAGTCAAGTGTTGTGCAACGGAACGGCTATATAGGGTAGTGTTTCTGCTACCCTTAATGCTAAATATACCTTCAGTTTTGAGTTAGAGCCTATGGATTCCCATATGTCTTTCTGGCGTATTAATCGCGAATGTCAGATTTTTGACCATTCTAGAGACGAGCCGACCATCCGTTCCCCACCCGTTGCTGCCATTAGTCTACGCTTCGAAACCCCTGACAGCCCGAAGTCAGTCATCACACAGTTTGGAAACTCTACTCGCGCGCGTCACTGAGGGCACGGGCACGCTGGTATTACGGCTTCAAGCCTCAATGCGCACGAGAATCTTTTTCCCCTTGATGCGCCCGTGCTTCAGGGCGGAGAGGCTTGCCGGCAGGTCATCGAACGCGGTGACTATATGCGGCTGGAGACCGAGGGCACCAATCCGCACAGCGTCGAGCAACTGCGCTCCGGCCTGGCGCCACTCCCGCCAGTTCTCCGCCGTCGCATGGCCGTGCGCGCTGTTCAGCGCGACTTCATGCAGGGACAGCGCCGTCGTGAACGGCGGCAGAGGCGGTGATTCCAGCCGATCCTGAATGCAGACCAGATGTCCGTTATACCCCACCAGTGGCGCCAGACCGCGTGCATACGCCCCGCTCGTGGTGTCGAATACAGCAAAGAGGCGGCGCGGCCCGAGTGCTACGGTCAATTGCGCACGCCAGCGCTCATCGCGATAATCGAACGTACCGGCAACGCCCAACGCAAGCAGCCGTTTGTGATGAGCCGGCGACGCGGTCGCCCAGACACGCCAGTTCCGACGCAATGCCAGTTGCACCAGGATCAGCGACACAGCGCCGCCAGCCCCGGTCACCAGTACATCCCGGTTCGGCATATCCGGTACCTTGGCGAGCGCCTGCCACGCCGTCAGCCCCGGACACGGAATTCCGGCGGCGCTCTCGTCGCTGACACCGTCGGGAATAACGAGCGCACAATCGGCATCCACGATCGTATATTCCGCGAAGCTACCCGGTTTGCCGATCCCCTGATGATATGCGATCCGCGTTCCCAGGGGGATACTCACGCCGTCGCCGACCTCCGCGATGATTCCGACACCGTCCACGCCCGGCACATGCCCCGGCCTCCATCCGTCGGGACTGGCGGCAATGACTTTCCAGTCAACGGGATTGAGCGCGATCATGGTATTCCGCACGACGATCTCACCCGGTCCTGGAGACACGAAGGCCCGGTCCACCAGTTGAAGCTGTTCGGGCTCGCCCGGCGCGTGCCAGCTCCAGGCACGGTATGTCGTTACGGAAGCGTCCATCACCGATCGTCCCTCTTGCGCTGTAAAAGCAGCGTCTGCTCCGCTCGGAAACAAGCGCTGCCTTTCAGAAAATATCCGCATTTCTCCGCGACCCTGCACGACGTCGCGTGTTCCGGTGCGATGATACAGACCGTGCGATCCACGCCGCGCCCGTCCATCCATGCCAATGCAGCCTGAAGGGCTTCGGTCGCAAATCCCTTGCCATGCGCCCAGCGCGCCAGAACCCAGCCGGCTTCCGGCGCAGCGTCCAGAGATGGCTCGATATCGCGCTTCCAATCGGCGAAGCCGACATCGCCGACATAGCGCCCATCCGCTTTCGTGCGGACACACCAGTATCCATAACCCAGAAGATCCCACAGGCCCCGATAGCGAAGAAGGCGAAACCAGCACTCCTGTTCCGACGATGGAACACAGCTGATGTGTCGAACGACATCCGGATCGCTCCACATCGTATGTAGATCGTGGAAATCCGTCATCTGATGAAGCGAGAGACACAATCTTTTGGTTTCGATCACAGTGGTCTCCCTTCCCGATCACCAATACACAGGGCACGTTCCACAGCATGCCGGAGCGGTTCCATGTCGCCCTCGGTCGTGATCCAGAGCGTTGCCCCTTCGAGTTGCGCGAGTGTATCCGTCGCGACGGATACCGGTTCAGAAACTTCCCCGGCGTCCAGAATCCCGGCCATCGCATCGCGCAATCGTGCGAAAAACGTCCGCACCGCGTCCCGAGCGTCCGGTGTCTGCGCCGTCACGCCATACGCGAGATGCAATCCCACGCAGCGCCCTCGTGCCTCGAACGTCTCCGCGATCCTCCCGATCAGCATCCGCCAGGCAGCACGCCAGTCCCCCGCTGGATCCGGAAGATCGACCAGCGTATCGTCGAGAGTCAGGGCCAGCACTGCTGGCACCAGCGATTCCTTCGACGGAAAGCGCGTGTAGAGGCTTTGCGGACGCAGACCCACGCGATCGGCCAGATCGCGCATGGATGCCCCTTCGTAGCCATATTCGCGAAACAGTTCGCGGGCTTCGACAACGATCTGGTGGATAGGAACGGGTTCTCTCATTTCGCCTTTGACTCACGAACAGTCGTTCGTCACAGTAGGGCGCATGGTGCTGCCGGGCAAGTCCTGTCCGCCTCCTGCCCTCTTAATTTCCAACCACAGGACACTCCGTGATGCTTCTCTATGATCTGGACGCCTCCGGAAACTGCTACAAGATCCGACTTTTCGCGGCCCTTACCAACACGAAGCTGGACCTTGTTCCTGTCGATCTCGCATCGGGTGAGAACCATGATCCGGATTTCCGGAAACTGAACCCGTTCGGGGAAGTCCCGGTTCTGGTGGATGGTGACTTCACACTTCGGGACTCCCAGGCCATCCTGGTTTACCTTGCCGCCCGGCTGGCGAACCGCGCTTGGTGGCCTGAAGACGCCATGTCACAAGCCACCATCACACAATGGCTTTCAGTGGCGTCGAGCGAGGTACGCAATGGCCCGAACGCCGCCCGTCTGATCCACAAATTCGGTGATCCCCTCGATATGGGCACTGCCATGCACTGGACCGACAAACTCCTGCCGGTGCTTAATGCGCATGTCGAGACACAGGACTGGTTTGCGCTCCGCCGGCCTACAATTGCCGACTGCGCTCTCTTTCCCTACCTTGCACTAGCACCCGAAGGCGGTATCAGCCTTACCCCCTACCCGGCTCTTATGCGCTGGCTCGATCGCGTCCGCGATCTACCGGGTTTTATCCCCGTACCGGGTCTCTACGGAGATTGCTGAGACATGAAGGCAGTTCCTGCCGTTTTGAGGTCATATCACAGCAATATGTGCAGAAAGCAAAGATCTAAGCGGGAAATATCAGCCATGTTCGGCATGAATCGTCCCCAATGACTTCCTCGGCCAGAGAGTATATAATGCTGGCAGAAAAAGGAGTGTCAGCACGGTACCGGCGGCAGTTCCGCCAATCAGAGTAAATGCCAGTGCTCCCCAAAAAATCGACTCAGTCAGTGGAATGAATGCCAGGACTGCCGCCAGGGCCGTCAGGATGACAGGGCGTGCCCGTTGTACCGTGGCTTCGACAACTGCATCGGAAAACTCCATGCCGTCTGCCAGATTAGTGTGGATCTGACCAATCAGAATCAGCGTATTGCGCATCAGGATGCCTGAAAGACCGATGAGGCCAAGGATCGCATTAAACCCGAAGGGCTGGTGAAACAGGAGAAGCGTGGGAACCATTCCGATGAGGCCGAGAGGTGCCGTCAGAAAGACCATCGTCATCGCCGATAGAGATCGGGTTTCGACAACGATAACCCCGAGCATGAGCAGAATCATGATCGGAAAAATCGGTGCCATTGCTGCGTTGGCCTTCGCGGACTCTTCGGTATTACCTCCCGTTTCAATACGATACCCTTCTGGAAGGGTCGTTCGCAAAGGCTGCAGCACTTTGTCCAGTCGCGCGGCGACCTCGGGCGGCTGAAGCTGATCATTGATATCCGCCTGCACGGTCATCGTCGGAATGCGATCTCGCCGCCACAGAACAGGCTCTTCGCTGCGATATTCCAGCATGCCGATCTGCCGCAGCGGGATACGACGGCCGTCACCGGCAATGATATCCTGATCGAGAAGCCGGGCCGGGTCTGCACGAGACTGGCCGTCGGAGCGCACGATCAGATCAACCGACCGAATATCCTTGGTAGCCTGGGCCGCGCTTATGCCCTGCAACATAAATCGGGTTTGACGCGAGACAGTGTCAGGTGAGAGACTCAACTGCGCCAGCCTGCTCTGATTCATCACGAAATGCAGGGATGGCTGTTTTTCTCCCCAGTCGGTATTCACCTGCCGCGTCTCGGGATCGGCCCGGACAATATCGCTGACCTGCTGAGCGATATGACTTACTGTTTGGGCGTCCGGCCCCATGACGCGGTACATGATCGGAAAATGCGTATAAGGACCAAAGACGAACTCGGTCGCACGCACCCTGGCCTCTGGCGCCAGGCCCTTCGCGACTTCCTGGCGCAAGCTATCGCGCAGCCTGTCTCTCTGCTTCGCGTTTGCGGTCATAATAACGATTTTTGCAAATGCCGGATCAGGCAGTTCCGGATTATACGCCAGAAAGAACCGGGGAGCGCCCCCACCGATATAGCTTGTGACGCTGAGAGTTTCAGGCTGCTTCTGTAGCCAGTCACTGACTTTCCTTGCTGCTTCGGCCGTGCTTTCGATGGGTGCTCCTTTCGGCATTATTACTTCTGCCAGCAGCTCCGGTCGATCCGAACTGGGAAAAAACTGCTGCCGCACAAATCCCATACCGACAAACGCCAGCACGAACAGGCAGACCACGCCTGCACAGACGGCCTTATTATGAGTTATTACGCTGCGGACCAGCCGCCTGAAACGCTCATACCGTGCGGATTGATACGGTGGCTGCGCATGTGCTGCCCGGAGATCAGGCAGAAATTTGACACCCAGATAAGGCGTAAAAATAACGGCGACAAACCATGACGTGATGAGAGCGAACGCGACGATCCAGAAGATGTTTCCTGCGTATTCACCTGCGGCTGATTGTGCAAAACCGATAGGTGTAAAACCAATGATCGTCACGAGTGTTCCCGCGAGCATCGGTGCCGCCGTGTGAGACCATGCGTAGGACGCGGCCGCAATACGGTTCATGCCCTCCTCAAGCTTCACGACCATCATTTCAATAGCAATGATCGCGTCATCGACAAGAAGTCCAAGTGAGATGATCAGGGCGCCAAGCGTGATCCGATCGAGCGCGCGCCCCGTTACAAGCATGAGGATCATGACGATTGCCAGCGTCAGAGGCACGGCAGCTGCCACAACGAGACCCACACGAAAGCCGAGGCTGATAAAGCTGACCAACATGACGACGCTCAACGCCACGAAGAATTTCAACATGAACTCGCCGACGGCCGCGTGAATATTTTGCGCCTGATTAACGATCCGCGTGAGCGTAATCCCGACCGGCAGGCTCCGGTTGATCCCATCTTCAGCATGAGACAGCGCAGCACCGAGCTTCAGGCCATTCCAGCCAGGCCGCATGACAACATTGAGAACCAGGCTGGACTGGTTGTTATGACGGGTCAGAAAATCCGGTGGTTCCTCATAACCTGTGTGGACCGCCGCGATATCACCCAGTCGAACAGTCCGGCCCCCCACACTGATCGTTGTGTTTCCGATAATGTCCGGTCGCGACAGTGGTTGCCGCGTACGAACATAAATCCGACTGGCACTGGTTTCGACAAAACCCCCATCTACAACATCATTCCGTTCCTGAAGCGTCTGGATAACGTCCGTTACGCTCAGGCCGAGTTCCGCCAGCTTCGAGTGTGAGAGATCGATATACAGCCGCTCCGGCTGCTCCCCGACAATCGCTACTTTTTGGACCCCTGGCACATGCAGAAGCTTCTCTCTCACGGTCTCCGCAGCACGGGTCACCAAGAAGAGCGGAACATCCCTGCCTTCAAGGGTATAAACCGTGAAGACCACGTCGGAATATTCGTCGTTGACGAAGGGGCCAATAGCACCTCGTGGAAGCACATGCGCGCTGTCCCCCAGTTTCTTCCTCGCCTGATAGAACTCCTCCGGCACGGCAGATGGAGGTGTATTGTCCTTGAGGGTGAGCATCATGACCGCCATGCCGGGGCGTGCCATTGTTTCCACCCGGTCATACCAGGTCAGCTCCTGCAAGCGCTTTTCCAGCGGATCGGCAACCAGATCCTGTACCTCCTCTGCTGTAGCGCCTGGCCATAGAACAGTGGCTGTCAGCGTCTTGACGGTAAAACTTGGTTCCTCTGCACGGCCGAGTGCAAAGAAAGCATAGGCACCGGATAGGGCGAGCGCGACGATCAGGAACAGCGTGATCGCCTGTTCCCTAACCGCCCATGCCGAGAGATTGAACGCCTTCATTGCATCTGCGCCTGGTCAGGCGCGATCGTCACAACTTCCCCCGCATGGAGGTCATGGACACCAGCAGCGACCACCTGTAATTCGCCGGAAGCACGCAGGTCGCGCATTCTCTGATCGGGCATTATAACAGCCGCGCTGCCTTCAACACGCCGGAGAGGCACCGGGTGAAACGCGACCTTCTTGTTAGATGGTTCGATGATCCATACGCCCGGTGCGCTTCCCATATCGAAAAGAGCAGAAAGAGGAACGACCATATCGTCGGACAGTGACGATGTCAGCGTAACAGTGAGCGTCTGTCCGATCCGTAAGTTCGTCGGAAAATTCGGGATGATGTACCGTGCGTTCACCGTTCTCGTTGCAGTATCTTCAATAGCGGCGATCTGGCGGAGCGACGCGGCGCGCGTGATGATCTGATCGCTCTTTGCATCTGAAACGATCGCTGAAGAGCCGATAGGAAGATTCATGTCTTCGGGGAGATCAACCGACGCCTCCAGAGGACCGGCTGATGCGAAGGTCAGGACCTGTTGGCCTGCCGATACAACATTACCGGCCTCGGCAAAAACGGAAAGCACCGTACCGTCATGGTCGGCCCTCAAAACCGTATAGTCGTCCCGGTCAGTCGCGATCCTGCGATTGGCGTCCGCCGCCATGAGTTGTGCGTGGAGACTTTCGGCACGACTGCGTATTCCATCGTAGAAAGACTTCGACACGGCGCCCGTCTGATCCAGACCCCGATAACGACGTTCGTCAGCCGCTGCATTCTCCCAGGCCGCACGCAACGATGCCGCATTAGCGCTCTGGCTGGTCACGTCATGCGCAAGATCGGTTCTGTCGAGGGTCATCAGTACATCACCGCGATGTACGACCTGACCCTCGTCGACCTTCCGGGAAACTATTTTCCCCGCAACACGAAAGGCAAGCGTGGGCTGCACGCGTGCCGCGACGACAGCGGGATATATCGGGGACGAAAAGGTCGTGCTGCCGGGAACAATCACAAGGACGGCACGCGGAGCCGTGCGCGGATCTGACGGCGTATGCCTATTGCAACCAACTACGGGCATGAGGAGCAATATGCCCAGCCACTTCCCGAAAAACCGTCTTCTTGGCGGCATTCAAATTGCTCCCTCGATACATCGTGGGAGCCATCTTCGCCGCGAGTGATGATATTGTCAATTCGTCACTTGTTAATTCTATACTGAAAGGCTCCTCAGCACCAGGCCGGCCAGGAGAGAGGCATCCTCAATAAGGGTATTATGATTAAACTCGAGAAGCACGGGATGTCTGACAGGCTGGAGTGCAAGGACCACTCCACGGCAGGCTTCTTCTAGTGGAGTCTTGCGCTCAAACTCTCCTGCGTCCCTGCCATCGGCAATCACCGATCTGACGTGTGACAGCAATTCCGCGTCGAAGTCGGCGGCCGTCGACCAGCCTTCTTCCAGAGCCGCGAGCACAATGTCGTGCATTTTCCGGTCATTGAACAGAAGGTCGATTCCGTCACGGGCAAGGGTCAGAAAGATGAGGCGAAGCCTCTCCGACGCTGGTTTGCCGGAGCCCATGGCATCCTTGACGTCCGCCATCACCCGCTCGTGACACTGGCGACAGATCTCTTCGCCGATAGCCCGTTTGGAATCAAAGAACTTGTAGATATATGCAGTCGAGAGACCGATCGCCTTGGCAAGGTCAGCGACAGTCGTTTTCTTGTATCCATAGTGGCGGAAATGCTCATTGGCGGCATCGAGAATCTGCTCCCGCCGCTCATGGTCTATCGGGCCTCTCTGACCTTTGCCTGCTGACTGCATCCGAACCTCACGTCGAAAAAGGGAACACTTAATTCATACGTTGAGCTACTCACGTTGACAATGAGTGACGATTTATGGAACACGTCATACGCCACACTCCATACGGCTGCACCAATTCATGACAGAGGTTCCCCAGGTGATTCAGAACCGTACCCTGAAGGAAGGAACGCGTTGCCTTATTTACCCAGGGGCGAGACGCCGCCCCGCCGCAGCCATTATTCGACAGTCGGTATTCGCCGCAGTGATGTCATGCCTGACGGCATGCGCTGTCGGTCCGAACTATCGGACACCACAAATATCGCTTATCCCGTTCCACAATGTCAGCAAAACAGCGTTCTCGATATCTTCCTCGGAGAACGCGGTTTCTTGGTGGAAATCATTTCATGATACAGAACTCGATAAAATTGAGTCCCGAGTGCTTACCCAGAATCTTGATCTGAAGGCAGCCTATGCGAGAGTGCTTCAGGGACGGGCAATCGCGCGCTCAGCAGCCGCACAGATGTTACCAACTCTCGATTTTTCCCCTCAGGTTTCGGCGACAAGATTGTCCGAAGAAGGACTCATCGGTCATATTGTTCGGGAAATTCCACACTTCAATCGGGATTATCGCGAGTACAACGTCGGTGGGGTGGCAAGTTGGGAACTGGACATCGCCGGCGGTTTGAGAAGAGCACACGAAGCCGCACGGGATGAGTTTCAGGCTGCTGAGGCAGAAGGTGATGGTACGAGACTGAGCCTCGCGGCCGAGGCTGCCGATACATACCTCCGCATCCGGGGCGATCAGGCCCGGCTACGCATAGCCAGGGATGTTTTCACCTCCAACCAGAAGATGATGGACCTTATCCGGCAGCGTCGCAGTCGAAATGTTGCCGACGACCGGGAATTGTCCTCTGCTACAGTAGTCGTCGAGGCCGCCCGGCAAAACATGATCGATATAGAAAAAGATGAGGAAACGCAGTCAAACCGACTTGATGTCCTGATGGGAACACAGCCCGGAACATACGCTGTAGAACTCAGGATTTATGCTGAATTACCCGCTGTTCCCGCACCATCCGCGAATGCGCAGCCTCTGGAAGTTCTCCGGCGTCGGCCCGATGTTATCGCCTCGGAAAGAAGACTGGCAGCAAGCAACGCCCGCATCGGCGAGGCTCTGGCAAATTATTATCCAAAAATATCTCTTCAGGGCGCGCTGGGTTTCGAAAGTATGAGCCCGCAACAGCTATTCACTGCGCCTGGATTCCAGCCGACTGCGACAGGAGCATTACGATGGCGCATTTTCGATTTCGGAAAAATATCCAGCGATGTCTCCCGTGCTCGTGGTAGTTACGCAGAGGCGCTCGCCAGCTATCAGGCCACCATGTTACGCGCAGCAGAAGATGTAGAAGATGCATTCTTTCATCTTTCCCAGACACGGCAAGCGATCGCGTCACAAATGCATAATGTTGAAGCGTTGCACCATGCTGCGGCTCTCACATGGCAGTCCTATACAGCGGGCACTCTGGCTCTAAATGATGCCCTTCAAGCAAACATCACCTTATTGAACGCGCAGGATCGACTGGCATCCATGCGGGCAGAAGAGGATCGCGCCGCAGTTGAATGCTTTCGCGCACTTGGGGGAGGCTGGCAGTCGTGAATATTACCGATCGCATCATGAATGTTCTTATCCGGCGCGGCGAAACTCTCACAACGTCATCCGATCTCGATCAAGTGTCGCCTGAATATGATTTCAAAGAACAACATGCAATCAAGGTCAGAAGCGATCAGAACTCATTGTTCAAAATCGCTTTGGCATTCAAGCTGAGGGACGACCCTCTTATCCGTTTCTTCCTTTCGCTACGCTTTCCGGCGCGACGTCTGAAAGCATTTGATGCAACGGATATGTTTGATTTTGAAGATTTTATCGTCCTTCGCGAAATTCCCTCCAAAGAAATCATACGCGGCCTTTTAGGCACATTCGATTCTTCGAATACATCTCCTGTGATGCGATCCCCCTCTGATTTTATCCATTTTACTCGGCCCGGTTTCTATAAAGTGTTTGTATCAATTATGGTAACGTCAATTACAAAAGGCGAGTGCCTCCTAACTACAGAAACGCGAATAAAATGCACAGATAGAAAAACAAAGCGGCTATTTCTTCCCTATTGGATATGCATCCGGTGGGTAAGTGGTATTTTACGGCTACGAATGCTAAATCACATCAAGAAAATTTCTGAACAGGGCGGAGACATTAATGTCTCCGCAAGATGAGTTTTATCAGCGTCATTTTATTTAGCTATGTTTTCGGAGGCGTAACAATACCCAATCACAGGATAAAACTGCCATGTTTATTCTGCCCATCTATGCTCGTTTTATACAATTAACGGACAATACGGTTTTGAAACCATGCCGTGGCAAGATGGTGTGACGGGCCATGCGGCGCCCACCGTTCGATCTGTGGCAACTCCTATGCGTGCGGGCAATCGCCGAGCAAGGCAGTATCCACGGCGCGGCACGTTTCCTGAACACCCGGCAATCGGCCGTCAGCCGCTCCCTGCACAACCTCGAAGAGCGGCTGAATGTCAGGCTGTTCACCCGCTCCCCGGCCGGTGCTACCCCGACAGCCTTCGGTGAAGAATTTATCCTCTGGACCCAGATGATCCTGGATAACGTGGCTGGCATGAACGCCCGCGCTCGGCGGACGGGCAAGGGCGAGAATGGCCAGATCTCCATCGGCATCCAGACCTGCGTCCTGCCTGGACGCCTCTCGGCCTTCACGGCGGAGTTCCGTGCTACGCATCCCGATATCATCTTTCGCTATTCCGAGGGCACAGGCAAGAGACTGGTGCGTCGGCTCCAGCGCGGACAGATCGATTTCGCGGTCGTCACACGTCGCAATCTGACGCCAGTCCTGCGCGTCATGCCCCTTTGGAGCGACCGCATCGTGGCGGCGCTCTCCACCGATCACCCTCTGGCGACACGACGGGAAATCTCATGGCAAGATCTGCGTCATGAAACATTCCTGATCGGACGTGATAATGCCGGTCATGATTTCAAGGAACTTATCCGGCGAAAACTCGGTGAAACCGATATCCATCCCAGAATCCGTCATCATGATATCGGCAGCAATCGGGTTGTCGCACTCGTCCAGAACAAGGAAGGCATCGCGCTACTTCCGGCCTCGTGGCTGCCGCTGATCCGCGATCAGCATGGCCACGACATCGCGATCATGGAAATCCGTGACGCAGGCGGTTCCTCCCATCTGGAATTCGGCATTGTCTGGCGGCCCGACAATGAGAATCCCTGCGCCCAGAGCTTCGCCCGATATATCGAAGCCCATCAGCCGTGGCCGTGAGGCTACTTTTCCGACGATGCTGCTTTTGCCTGCCTCCGCGCCCTGGCGAATCCCTTGTCCGACATCATGAACTGCCGAAGCATGGGCGCGACCAGCCGGGCCGGGTCCATCGCCCCATCGTTGCCGGAAAGAAGTGCCGCATAGGCAAGCAGGTCACGATGGAGGTCGGCGGGTAGCGCCACGGTCATTCTGACCGGTTTCTCATCGGGAAGTTCCCGGATTTTCAGGTCCGTCATCGTATATGTCCTTGATCCCGGTAGGGTTTGAGTAGCAGGTCGTGCCCGACCAGAACGGTAAAGGGCAGCCCCGGCCGATCGGTCAGGGTGGGCTGGACGTTCAGACTGCGATCGATCAGCCGGTTACCGACCATGGAAAACCCGTTGCTGGCGCCAGAACGGATCGCCTGCATCAGGTTGTTCTCGTTCCATGACGTCCCGGCTTCGGAGCCCACGCTGAGCAGGGTCGTGGCCAGGGCGGCTTTGAACAACTGCCCCCAGTGACTGTTCACCTCGTCGGACAGGCCGGACTGGCCAATGGCGTCGCCGCCGGGCAGCTTTTCCAGCACCAGGCTTTCGCCATTCGGGAAAATCAGCCGGGTCCAGATAATCTGGGTGCGCTGCTGCCCGAAGGAGACGCTGCTGTTATAGGCCCCAAACAGCGTGCTCCCCTGCGGGATCAGAAGATAGCGCCCGGTCGGGCTGTCATAGACGTTCTGGGTCACATGGCTGGTAATCTGGCCCGGCAGGTCGGAGCTGATTTTCGTGTTCAGCGCGCCAGCGATCACCGTGCCCGCCTGAAGGATATAGGGCGAGACCAGCGGCATGATGCGATCGGGGCTGGTTGTCGCGCGATCCGGCTGCCCTTCCAGGAAGGCAATGTTTCCAGCCTGTGGTCCGTCCGTGGTGGACGCCCGCCCCTGAGAGGCAGGAGCGCCCGGCACGGGTGGCATCGCCTGGTCACTGGCACGGTCGCGCTCCCCCGTCTGCACGAACAGCCGGCTGGCGATCGCCGCCTCGGCCTCCTGCGCGGCGCGGGGGTCTTCGGTACCGGAGGCCGCCTTCCCCTGCCCTTGCGCATGCAGGATGGCGCGCCCGAGATCACCGGGCAACGCTGGCCCGAGTTTCGGCACGTCCTTGCCGATATAATCGGAGGGCAGCCCCGCCAGCCCGTCGGCCGAGGGACGGACATCGGTATCCTGTGTGGCCGACGTGGACGGCGGCCTATGGCTGGCCTGAAGGGCGTAACCCAGCGCGAAGGCCACCGCGACCATGCCGACCCCGCCCAGCGACCAGACCACGGTGCGCGACAGACGCACCACGCGCGGCCGATCGGCCCGCAGACGCAGATCGGGCGGCGGCGTTGCAGCACCTGCGGGATTTTCGCCCACTGTCGGCGCCTGCCCGGTCATGTCCGCCGTCCGTCGGTACGGACGATGCGCACCCGTTGCTCGGAATGCTTGTCGCCCAGCCGCAGTTCGGCGGCGGCAAACAGGCGATCCACGATCATCCAGTTCTGCCGCACCCGGTAATTGACCAGTTCCGGCCCGCCATCGGCCCCCAGCACAAAGAGCGGGGGCAGTTCCCCCTGCCCGATCCCGGATGGGAAAGCGATATAGACCTTATGCCCATCATCGAAAGCCCGGCTGGGTAACCAGGGCGGTGTGGCGCCTTTCACCGGCTGGATGGCGTAACGGAAATTCAGCGCGTCGAGATCCAAACCCACGTCCACAGGAGCAATGTCATCGGCCGCATCGTTTTGCCGGTGCAGGGCGATCAAATCATCCTCGGGATAGTCCCACGATACCGACGCCATATACGTCACCGGCGTGGAGCGCAGTTCGGCGAGATAGGTGCGCCGATCCGTATTGACGATCAGGTTGGTAGCCAGGTCCGGCCGGGTCGGCTTGACCAGGATATGGATGCGCTTCGTGGCCCCCGCCCCGCTCTCGGTATCGCCGATGATCCAGCGCACGGTATCGCCAGCGGCCACCGGCCCGGTGCCGACCAGCTTTTCACCCTGCTGGAGCATGATATCGGTGATCTCACCGGGCGAGGCATAGACCTGATAGAGCGCGCCGGCAGAATAGGGATAGACCTGCACCGCGTTCACATAACCGGCCCGCGTCGGCTGGATACGCGCCGCCAGATTGGCCTGCGTCACGCGCACGGTCGGGTCGGCGACTTCGGGCACCGGATGGGCCGTGCGTCGTGGCGGCAGCGGCTTGAGCTGGCCCGGCAGGGGAAGGATTTTTGGAACCTCCACGACCTGCACCGGCTTCGGCGGATCGGGCTGGCGCAGGGCCTGAGCGGCATCATCGTAGCGGATGATCGGCGGGTGGTAATGCTGCGCGCAGCCTGCAAGAGGCAGGACAAACAGCGGGAGGAAACGAAGAGCACGACGGATCATTGGCCCAGCTCCTTCGACCAGTTGATGGCGGAGACGTAGATACCCAGAGGATTTTTCCGCAGATGATCGGCGTCACGCGGCGTGCGCAGGACGACCGAGACGATGGCGGTCCAGCGCTCGGTGCCAACAAAAGCGCCGTCGCGGTAATGGCGCTCGCTCCAGGCCACACGAAAGCTGCCGGGCGAGGCCCGGATCACCGAGGCGATATCCACCTCGACCTGCTCGTGCCCGATCCGCGAGAACGGATCGTTGAGGCGGGCATAATCGTTCAGCGCCTGCGCGCCCGACGTGGTGGTGAAATCATAGGACCGCAGCCAGTTCTGCCGGACTACCACAGGGTCCGACGACAGGGCGCGCACGTCGTGGACGAACTGCGCCAGATACCAGGCGATCTGCGGATCGGCGGGCATATAGCCCGCTGTCGCGGGGGCCACGACCTGCGCCTGCCCCAGCCGGTCCACCTGCACCACCCACGGCGTGATGGTGCCGCGCGCGGACTGCCAGACCAGCCCGGCCCCGAGCCCTGCCGAGAGAAAGAGCGATCCGAACGTCATCAGCCGCCAGTTTCTTGCCTGGACGCGGGCGGAACCGATCCGTTCGTCCCAAACCTGCGCTGCTTTCTGATAGGGCGTCACGGGTTCGGGCGTGGTCCCGTAGCGGGTGGTGGAGCGACGGAACATCGTCCTCATTCCTTTTCCGAGAGATCAATGGACGCCGAGCCACCGCCGCCGTCGGCCGAGCGGATGATGTGGGCGGCCTCGGCGGCATGGGCGGCGGCATTGCGACGCTTCATCTTCTGAGCCCAGCGGGGCGGTTCACCAGAACCGCCACCATCTCCACCAGATGGACCATCACCGGCAGGGCCACCTCCCGAGGGGCCGCCGCCACCAGCTGGACCACCCCCACCCGATGGAGACGGCCCGCTGCCACCGGTTTCGTCACCCTCTCCACCGCCCATCCCGCGCGCGGCCCAGCGTCCACCGGCGGCGTAGCTTTCTTTGAGGGATGAACCGGCACGTGATGCCGCCCCTTTGACGGCATTCGCGACGTTCCCGCCGACGGCCCGGCCCATGCCTCCGATCCCGGCGGCCATGCTGCCCGCGCCGCCAGACGCGCCTGCGGCTCCCGCCGAATAGGCGGACGTGGCAGCCCCGGCGATCGCGGCCCCTCCCCGTGCGGCGGCAGCCGTGGCGCCGAGGGCTGCGGCGCCACCGGATGCGACAGCCCCGACACCCGCAACAGCCGCAGCGCCCATGGCACCGACGGCCATGCCGGTCCCTACGGCCGCGCCAGCCCCAAGCTGGGGGGCACCGGAGATCAGCCCGTTGGCGATGCTGCCGCCATAGATGGACAGACCGACGATCGACACCGACGCCAGCACGACCGAGACCGCCTGGCCAATCGTGGGAACCGCGTCGCCATAGGAGGTGTTGAACTGCCGGAACAGGACGGACGCGATGCCGGAGATCACCGCCAGCACCATCACCTTCACGCCCGACGACACAACATTGCCCAGCACCTTCTCGGCCAGAAACGCCGTCCGGTTGAACAGGGCGAACGGGATCAGCACGAAACCAGCGAGGCTGGTCAACTTGAACTCGATCAGGGCCACGAAAAGCTGCACGGCCAGGATGAAGAACGCTGCCAGCACGATCAACCAGGACAGGCACAGCACAAAAATCTGGATGAAGTTTTTGAAAAATGCGACAGGGCCGAGAAGATTATGAACGGACTCCAGCAGCGGCTGGGCCGCATCGAACCCCGTCGCGGCCAGTCGGCCGGGATGGAGGAAATCCGAAAGTGGCAGACTTCCGCCACCGGCCCTGAGACCCATGGCGGCGAAACTGTCGAACACCACCTTCGCAAGATGGTCGAAATTGTTGATCAGGAACGCGAAGAACCCGATATACAGCGTCTTCTTCACCAGACGCTGGATGATGTCCTCATCAGCCGCCCAGGCCCAGAACAGTCCGGCAAGGGCGACGTCCAGCACGGATAATGACCCCGCCAGTGAGATGACATTTCCTTTCAGAAGGCCGAAGCCACTGTCGATCGTGGTCGTGAAGGTATTGAGGAAAGTGTCGATAACACCGACATCGTTCGTGGCCATGACCGTCAGTTCCCACTGCCGCCGAACATGGACACCGTGCCCGGCACGTAGGCGTCATGCTGCGAGAAATGCTGATACTGCGCGTCACTTTCTGCTTCTGTCGCGGCATCGCGCGACTGTTGCAGGGCCATGGCACGCCCGTTCGCGGCCAGTTCCGCCTGGATGTCGGACAGTTGCCGGGATTGCAGGGCCAGAAGCTGATTGCCCGCCTGCGCGGCCTGTAACGCCCCGGTGGAAGTCTGGCTGGCGGAAACCAGTTGCGTCATGGCCGAACTATCGCTCGGGATGTTTCCTACCACCCGCGCCTGCAATTTCAGGGCGTCCTCAAACCCGCCGACGGAATTCTGCCACCGCGTCTGTGCCTGGCTGAACAGGGCGCCGTCAGACATGCCGGCCGAGACGGACGTGTACGCCTGCTGATACTGCTGCTCGACCGACTGCACGCTGTAGGCGATGTTCTGCGCCTGCGCGAGCAGTGCCGTCGTCTGCGAAATCGTTGATTGCAGGGTCGACAATGTCGAAAGTGGCAGGCTCGCGAGATTGCGCCCCTGGTTGACCAGCATCTGCGCCTGATTGGCGAGGGACGTGATCTGGTTGTCGATCTGCTGGAGGGTCCGGGCCGCGATCAGCACGTTCTCGACGTGGTTTGCACCGTCATACACCGCCCACTGGGCATGGGCCGGATGCAAGGGAGAGAATGTCCCGCCAACCGCCAGCATTGCAGAGGTAAAAAGGACACCTCGTCGGAAATGTTTTTCGCTCGCACGACCGAAAAATTCAGCCCAAAGCCGGAAAGATTTTTCAATCATGGCACGCCCTCTGGTCCACGATCATCGCGCAACAGATCTGCCGCCCACATGACGCCACGCGCCTCGAACCACGCGGGGAGAAAACCATTCCGTCCATGCTCCGCCAGCACCGCGTCGATCAGCTTGTGGTCGTCCTTGCCGGATGCCGCGCACAGGGCGAGTGCTACCGGCCCGAGCCCCAGTTCGAACAGACGGTTGCCACGCTGGGCCTGACAGTAATACTCCCGCTTCGAGGCCGCACGGGCGATGATGGCGATCTGCCGCTCGTTCAGCCCGAAATCCCGATAGATCGTGGCGATCTGCGGCTCGATCGCCCGCTCGTTCGGCAGGAAGATCCGCGTCGGGCAGCTTTCCACCACTGCTGGCGCGATCGGACTGTTGGCGATGTCGGACAGGGATTGGGTCGCGAAAATCACCGACGCATTCTTCTTGCGCAGGGTTTTCAGCCACTCCCGTAGCTGGCCGGCGAAATCCCCGTCATCCAGCACCAGCCAGCCCTCGTCGATGACCAGCAGCGTTGGGCGACCATCCAGACGGCCTTCGATGCGATGGAACAGGTAGGACAACACGGAAGAGGCTGCGCCAGAACCGATCAGACCTTCGGTCTCGAACACCACCACGTCGGCTTCACCCAGCCGCTCGGCGTCTGCATCGAGCAGGCGGCCATAGGGACCACCAAGGCAGTAGGGCGCCAGGGCCTGCTTCAGGACGTTGGACTGGAGGAGTGCCACCAGACCGGAGATCGTGCGTTCATGGTCGGGCGATGACGCGAGGGAATTCAGGGCCGACCAGAGATGGGCTTTGACGTCCGGCGTCAGCGTCACCCCCTCGCCGACAAGGATCTGCCCCAGCCATTCGGTAGCCCATTTGCGTTCATCGGGATCATCAATCCCTGCCAGCGGCTGGAGCGAAACGGCGGGGTGGCCGTCATCATCCGTCAGGCCACCGCCGAGATCGTGCCAGTCCCCGCCCATCGCCAGCGTCGCGGCCCGCATCGAACCACCGAAATCGAAAGCGAACACCTGCGATCCTGTATAGCGGCGGAACTGGAGCGCCATCAGCGCCAGCAGCACCGACTTTCCGGCCCCTGTCGGGCCTGCAATCAGCGTGTGACCCACATCACCAACGTGGAGGCTGAAACGAAACGGTGTGGCACCGGCCGTTTTGCCGTAGAACAGAGGTGCCGCCTTGAAATGCCCATCCTGCTCCGGTCCCGCCCACACGGCGGAAAGCGGGATCATATGCGCAAGATTCAACGTCGAGACAGGTGGCTGGCGCACATTGGCGTAGACATGACCGGGCAAAGAACCCAGCCACGCTTCCACCGCATTGAGGCTTTCCGCCATGCAGGTGAAATCGCGGCCCTGGATGATCTTTTCGACCAAACGGAGCTTTTCTGTAGCGATGGAAGCGGAACCATCCCAGACTGTTACCGTGGCGGTGATGTAGGCCTGCCCGACGTCATCAGCACCGAGGGACTGCAAGGCAAGGTCCGCATCCGCCGCCTTGTTGGCGGCGTCGTTATCCACGAGAACCGACGCCTCGTTGGTCATCACCTCCCGGACAATCGCCGTAATGCTCTTGCGCTTTGCGAACCACTGGCGACGGATTTTCGTCAGCACCTTCGTGGCGTCGGTCTTGTCGAGCAGGATGGCACGAGTGGACCAGCGATACGGCATCGCCAGCCGGTTCAGGTCATCCAGGATTCCGGGGAAGGTCCGTGACGGGAAACCGGTAATGGTCAGGGTTTTCAGATAAGCATCGCCGAGCTTCGGCTCCAGACCACCCGACAGCGGCTGGTCCACCAGCAGCGCATCCAGATGCATGGGAATTTCCGGCACCCTGACGCGCTGGTTCCGTGTCGAAATGGTGGAATGGAGATACGTTAGCGTTTCGCCGTCATTGAGCCATGCCGCTTCAGGCATGAACCCGTCCAGCAGGGCAAGCATCCGATCCGTGCGGTCCACGAACGTATGGAGCATGCCATGCGGATCCGGTCCCTCCCGCTCCCGTCCCTCATAGAGAAACCGTTCGGCACGGCCTGATGATTCCGCAGGCGGCAACCAGACCAGCGTCAGGAAATACTGGCTCTCGAAATGCACGCCCTCATCCTCGAACTGCTCATGACGTTCGAGATCGACCATCTGGCTGGCCGCATCGGGAAAATCGCTGTCGGGATATACTGTCGCGGGCACGCGCTGCGCCTCGACGAACATCGCCCAGCCCGAGCCCAGACGGCGCAGGGCATTGTTCAGCCTGCCAGTGACTCCAACCAGTTCCGCTGGTGTGGCACTGTCCAGATCGGGACCACGAATTTTTGCCGTGCGCTGGAATGAACCGTCCTTGTTCAGGACCACACCCTGTTCCATGAGCGCGGCCCATGGGAGAAAATCCGACAGGAGGGCAGCACGGTTGCGATATTCGCCAAGGGACATCATCGCCCTGCCCTCCCTATGACCGCAGCCAGGCGGGGTAACGGAGATGTCGCCGTCCCACCTCGACGAACTGCGGATCGCGTTTGGCACCCCAGACCGCGAGCCCGTGCCCGACGATCCAGAACACGGCTCCAACCAGCCAGAGCCGCAGCCCCAGCGAGATCGCAGCCCCCAGCGTACCGTTGGCGATCGCCAGCGTACGGGGTGCGCCACCCAGCAGGATCGGATCGGTCAGGGAGCGATGCACCGGGACATGAAAACCCGGCACCGCGTCATCGTCATATCCGGCGGCCATCAGATCAGTGCTCCACCCGAGAAGGAGAAGAACGACAGAAAGAACGAGCTGGCCGCAAAAGCGATGGACAGGCCGAAGACGATCTGGATCAGGCGACGGAAGCCGCCGGATGTTTCGCCAAAGGCCAGGGTCAGGCCGGTCACGGTGATGATGATCACCGACACGATGCGCGCCACCGGTCCCTGCACCGATTCCAGAATCTGGTTGAGCGGTTCCTCCCACGGCATGTCCGACCCGGACGCCAGGGCCGAGGAACACCATGCGATAGACAGCAGCAGCATGGCGGAAAGGACAGGCGCGTGCCGACGCACGCGGATTATGGCATGGGTCATTGAGGTTCTCCCGGATGCTGGAAGGGATGGATGCGATAGGCGCCTGTGGCGGGATCAAGCCCATCCACCGTGGCGAGTTCGGACAACCGGCGCTGCACGCCCCGTCCAGACAGGACGGCGATCACGTCGATCGTCTCTGCAATCAGCGCGCGGGGTACGGTGACGACGATCTCCTGGATCAGTTGCTCCATGCGGTGCAGGGCACCTATGGCGGTGCCCGCATGCAGCGTGCCGATGCCGCCGGGATGGCCTGTGCCCCATGCCTTGAGCAGATCCAGTGCCTCGGGACCGCGCACCTCACCAATCGGGATACGATCAGGCCGCAGGCGCAGGGCCGAGCGCACCAGTTCGGACAGGGTCACGATGCCGTCGCGCGTACGGAGCGAGACAAGGTTGGGCGCAGCACATTGCAGTTCGCGCGTATCTTCGATCAGCACGACCCGGTCGTCGGTTTTCGCGACCTCGGCCAGCAGGGCGTTGACCAGCGTGGTCTTGCCGGTGGACGTGCCGCCAGCGACCAGGATGTTCTTTCTCTCGGCAACGGCCTGGCGCAGGAAATGTGCTTGCCCCTCAGTCATGATCCCGGCCTCGACATAGTCGTCGAGGGTGAACACCGCGACGGCGGGCTTGCGGATCGCGAAGCACGGAGCCGTCACCACAGGTGGCAGCAGTCCCTCAAACCGCTCACCGGTCGGGAGTTCGGCCGAGACACGCGGCGCACCGTCATGCACCTCGGCTCCGACATGGTGGGCGACCAGACGCACGATGCGCTCGGCGTCGGCGGGCGTGACAGTGTCGCCCGTGTCGGACAGGCCCTCGGACAGCCGGTCGATCCACAGCCGCCCATCGGGGTTGAGCATGACCTCGACGACGGCCGGATTTGCCATGTGCGCTGCAATCGCCGGTCCCATCGCCGTACGCAGCATGGAAATCCCACGTTGTCGGGCACCATTTTCAATCGGTGTAACCGCCATGGGAATCCCCGTCCGTTTGGGTCATCCGGCCTCTCCGGACGACGACGGGGATCATTAGAGAGTGTTGTTTTCTCCCGTTTTCAACAGCATTTTCCTGCGATCGTACAGGATCGTAACGGATGCGGTTTTTACTTGCTGGCTGCGGACATCATGATTCCGATGTGGGAGGTACATCCTCCGGGATTTCATGCCGGAAAAGTGGCCCCCGGCTGAGTCGTCGGCCAAGGGCAGCCACGAACGCCTCATACCGTTCCGCCCCTTGTGCCCGTGCCGCAGCGGCCGCTGGTTCCGGCAAGGCCGGGCTGACCGTCATCCAGTAGCGGATAAACAGAGCCAGCGTCTCAAGGCTGATCCCGAGATCCCGCTCCATGCGGGCAACCTGCCGGTCAAGGCGGTCCAGCCTGCGGCTCATTGCCGCCTCCCGCCGCTCATCGGCATCGGGCGACAGGAAGGATGCGATGGCGGCTTCCGCCACCAGGGAAAGGGACAGATCGCGCCGCGCCGCATGGGCTGTCAGGGCGTCCAGCAGCTTCGGTTCCAGATAGACCGACAGCCGCGCCTTCTTGGGGGATGTCCTCATCACGCCCTCACAGCCCGAGATCGTTGCCACGGTCGAGCCCGGCCTGCCGGGCAATCCGCGTCAGGTCGGCGCGGTCTCGTGCTTCCGGATCCGGTGGTGGTTCCTCGCCAAACAGATCGGGAACTGTGCGTTGCCCGTGCTTGCCCACCTCCGCCGGATCATGCTCGCGCGACCATTTCCGTCCCGTGCCGAGGGATTCATCACTATTGGCATCGTCAGGATGTTCGGGTGCTGCCGATGACGTCGTCTGCTCCGGTGGCGAGGTGGCAGGAGACGGACGACCACTCCAGTCATCAGGCCGGACCGGCCGTGGCAGTTGCGCCGGATCGGGCGACGGCAGGATGCGCTCGACGAAACGGCGATCCCGGAAATACCGCGCCTTCCGCGCACGGATCGGCGGACATCCCGCCACCATGACCACTTCCTCCCGTGCCGGAAGCTGCATCACCTCACCCACCGTCATCAGGGGCCGCGCGCTTTCCTGCCGTGAAACCATGAGATGTCCGAGCCAGGGCGACAGCCGATGCCCGGCATAGTTCTTCTGCGACCGGATCTCGGTGGCCACACCCAGACCGTCGGACACGCGCTTCGCGGTGCGCTCATCGTTGGTGGCGAAACTGACCCGGACATGACAATTGTCCAGAATGCTGTTGTTCTGACCGTACGCCTTATCGATCTGGTTGAGGGATTGCGCGATCAGGAATGCCTTAATCCCGTAGCCCGCCATAAAGGCCAGCGCGCTCTCGAAGAAATCCAGACGTCCAAGGGCGGGAAACTCGTCGAGCATCAGCAGCAGGCGACGCCGCCCCTCCCGACCGGACAGATCCTCCGTCAACCGCCGCCCAATCTGGTTGAGGATCAGGCGGATCAGTGGCTTGGTGCGGCTGATATCCGAGGGCGGGATGACGAAATACAGGGAGACAGGCTGGTCGCCCTCCAGCAGATCGCCGATCCGCCATTCGCAACGACTGGTCACGGTGGCCACCACCGGATCGCGGTAGAGGCCGAGAAACGACATGGCGGTCGAGAGCACGCCGGAGCGCTCATTGTCCGACTTGTTCAGCAATTCCCGCGCCGCCGACGCCACGACGGGGTGTGGCCCCGCCTCCCCAAGATGCGATGTCCGCATCATGGCGGACAGGGTCGCCTCGATCGACCGCTTCGGGTCGGAGAGGAATTTCGCCACCCCGGCGAGCGTCTTGTCGTCCTCGGCATAGAGCACATGCAGGATCGCGCCGACCAGCAGGGCGTGGGAGGTCTTTTCCCAATGGTTGCGCCGCTCCAGCGAGCCTTCGGGATCGACCAGGATGTCGGCGATGTTCTGCACGTCGCGAACCTCCGACGCCCCGCGCCGGACCTCCAGCAGCGGGTTGTAGACCGAGGACACCGGATTGGTGGGGTCGAACAGCAGCACCCGCCCGAAGGTTGCACGGAAACCGGCGGTAATCTGCCAGTTCTCGCCCTTGATGTCATGGATGATGGCCGAACCCGGCCAGGTCAGGAGCGTGGGGATCACCATGCCCACACCCTTGCCGGTGCGCGTCGGCGCGAAAGTCAGGACGTGCTCGGGACCATCGTGTCGGAGATAGGCCCGGCGGTATTTCCCCAGCACCACGCCGTCCTCGCCCAGCAACCCGGCCGCGCGGATTTCCTCGTCCTCGGCCCAGCGGGCGGAGCCATAGGTCGCGGCGCGCTTCGCCTCGCGGGCGCGGTGGACGGACAGCGCCACCGCCGCCGCAAAAGCCAGCACCCCGCCCGAGCCCGCGATCCAAGCGCCGCGCGCGAAGACCGCCGGCGCGTAGGCGTCGAACTCGTACCACCACCAGAAAAAAAGCGGCGGAGCGTAGACCGGCCAACGATGCAGAACCGTGAACCACGGTTGACCGAGTTCCGGTTGGAACGCCAGTTCCCAGGCCGTCCATTGAGTGGCCGTCCACCAGGACAGCACGATCATGGACAGGACCACGAGCGCCTGTCCCCACTGGATACGTGTTCCCGGCTGGTCCATCGATCCCTCCCCTTGTCATGGGAGACAGCGAAGAACCGGGATTTTCCGGGAAGCAAGCGCGAACTGGAGGCCGTCGTACAGGAGCGGGCAGGAGCGAAGAAATACTTGCACGTTGCGGACTACAGCCAAACCCGCACATCATGCGCAGAATAACCCCGGAAGGAGTCGAGCCATGACCGGATCATCGCCCCTCTTCCCCCCGTCTGACGATACCGTCGATCAGCAATGCACGGAGGAACAGCGGAAGCTCGACCATGTGATTGATGCGGTGAACGCATTGCACACAGGGCACGGCTTCCTGAGCGATGAATTTCCAACGCTTTGAACTGCCCGCCATAGTCACTCTGGCCAAGGCGCTTGACGGGCAATATAAAGAAAAAGGCCCGCCTTTCGGCGGGCCTTAATATATCCTTGGACGATGAGGGGGGGCATAAGCCCGCGTTCTCAAAGCCGCTGCGTTCTTATATCGTGGCTCTGATGCCACCGTCAATATCGTGCCTACAGGAACTCCTCATTGCCTTTCTCCCCGGCCGAGATACAGGATCTGCCCGTCGTCATTTCCGCACCACGCTTTGCAACATACCTGCAAGCCATGGGCAACGACCGGGAAAAGGCTCTCGCGCTTTATGAGTGGAATCTCGACGTTTCATCGGCGCTGATCATCCCGCTTCAGGTCTGCGAGGTTGCTGTCCGCAATGGCATCGCTGAAGCGATTGAGCACGTCCATGGTGCCAACTGGCCATGGAACAATGGTTTCATCCGAAGCCTGCCTCGCCCGAAGGGGCGGGCACGATATAACCCGGCGATCGATCTTCAAGCTCGCGCCGCGATACTGCCTACCACCGGCAAAATTATAGCCGAATTAAAGTTTGCATTCTGGGAGAACATTTTCACTGCTGGTCAGGACAGTCGCATCTGGAACACACATTTGCGTAACTGTTTCCCCGGAGCCCCATCAGGACAAACGATACCGCAATTGCGGGCAGCGGCCTATGCGGACCTCCAGATCATTCGACGTCTGAGGAACCGGATCGCGCATCACGAACCAATCTTCACTCGCAATATCGCCGATGATTATCAACGGATCCATGACATGATCGCATGGCGCAGTCAGGTGGCCGCCGCCTGGATGGACCGAAAGCAGACCGTTCTCACCCTGCTCGCGATGAAGCCATGACCAACAAGTTCTCTCCGTTTGTCATCAAAGCCTTGGTCGACACAATCACGGGTGGTGCTGGAAACGATAATACACCCCCAATCGGGGTCTATCGCTCAGGCCCCCAAATCGAGCAGTTCTTTCTCAACTGTGGCCTCGACATGCGTATTGGCGCGAGTTCGCGCGTTCCGGCCACAACTGACTTCCTCCGCAGGGTCGCCAACCACCCTGATGGTAACGCTGAGGTCTATCTCACCCGGATTATCGAACAGGTCTGTGACCCCCGCACCTATCTGGAGCATCCTGACAGAGCGACCGCTGTACGCGAGCATCTCAACAAGGCTCTTGGAGCTGACCAGTTGGCCGTCGTTATCGTCGGCGGGAAGGCTGTTCTGACAGAGCGTCAGGGAGCCGGCGGAATTGTCGAACCATTTATCAAGAAAGTGGCCACGCTGGATTTCGACACGGTCCAGATGGAAATCGCACGGGCTCTCCCCAATCTGGAAAGCGATCCGGAAGATGCGGTTACAGCGGCCTGTTCCCTGATTGAGGCGGTGTGCCGTTCGATCCTCGTGGAACTTGCCCTGCCACTGCCGCCCAAAAAGGATATTGATGGGCTGATCCGCGCTGTGCAGATACCCCTTGGCCTATCTCCTGGGCGTACCGATCTCCCGTCGGAAATAGAAGCGGACATCCGTCAGACGCTCAGTGGTCTCACCTCCGTTGCCAAAGGCATTGGCGCATTACGAACGCACGGTGGAGATGCGCATGGTCGCGAAAAAGGTTTCCGGCGCATTGACGCGCGGATTGCTCGGCTTGCCATCAATGCGGCGAGTTCGTTGGCACTGTTCCTGATCGAAACCTGGGAACGCCAGGAACATCGTGCCCTGCCCCAACATGCTGAGCAAATCTGAAGATCAGTCATCCGATTTGCCCATCACAATCCGAGTCCTCGCTTGCGCGCGAACGACCAGTCAATCCCCCCATCGCCACGCATGATGCCCGCCACCTCCCGCCCGCGCTGTTTTTCCAGCGACGGCGACCATGGCACCAGTTCGAAGCCCAGCCCGTCGTCGATCATGGCGAACCGGCCCGACGCCAGATTGAAACGCTGGCGGTAGGTGCCCGTGACGGGATCGCCTTCCCCGCTCCGCCGGAACGGCATCCCCGATTTCCTGGCGAGGCTCCGGCCCAGCGTCTCCAGTTCCCGCTGGCGCAGCGTAGCGATCAGGTTCCTGGCATAATGGACGCTTCCGCCGTCGCGACTGGCCAGCCCCTGCTCCATCAGATGATCCGTGCGCTTTTCCATCGCCTCTCTGACATCGGCGCCGAACCCGGTGGACGCCAGGGCAAGAGGCTCCCGCGCGGTCGCCTGCCGATCGAGCCAGGTGGCACCATCCGCCATCACCTGCCGTTCCAGCGTGACGTCCGAGCGCACGGCCAGAGCGACACAGTCACGTCCCCGTTTGTCGGTGAAATGTCGCAGTTCCACGATGGAACCGACTGCCCCATCACCTGCGGCTTCGATGTTCGGCAGGCGGACATGATGCGTGCGTCCGTCAATTCCGTCGATGACCGCATAAGCTGTGCCGCGCAGCTCATCGTCGAGGCCACGATCGACCAGCCGGCCGATGACAGGATCGGTGGTATCCTCGGCGGCCATTACCCAGGATGACGCGGCACGATCGATCTTCTGCTCCGCCAGCCCCCGGTGGATCCGTTTGATGATGTCGTTGCGCTCGCTGATCTCCCGCAGGGTTGCCTCCGCACTTTCGTCCATCCGCCAGCGATCCGGTCCGACCCGATGCGCCAGCCCCATCGTTTCCAGGCGGCGCAGGCGACCCAGTTTCACCGTCGCGAAGGCGTCCAGTGTTTCGCCCGGCGCGCGCCCGAGAGCGATGACGCCATCCTGCCCCGCGTCCTTCTGAAGCTGACGGTCCAATTGAGTCCAGCGGTCGGCGTTCACCTGCCGCTCGACCGCCTGGTGGATATCATGATCCGTGCGCGGTCCGAGTTCCAGCGTCACCAGATCCTGGGCCCGGGCACGCATGCCTTCACGGATATAATCACGCGCGATCACCAGGTCGGAACCATCCTCTGCCACACCCCGGACGATGACATGCAGATGGGGGTGCGCCGTGTTCCAGTGATCGACAGCGGCCCAGTCCAGTTTCGTGTCAAGATCGGTTTCCATCTGCCCCATCAGATCCCGTGCAAAAGCCCGCAGGTCCGACATCTCCGGCGCATCCTCTGGCGAGACGATGAAGCGGAAATGATGACGATCGCCGTCGCAGCGTTCGGCGAAGTCCGAGGCGCGGATATCGTCGCTGTCCTTGCCGAACAGGCGCGCGTCCTCCCCGTCTCGCGTCACGCCCTCCCGACGGAGATACCGCAGGTGTGCTGCCAGCGGCGTCGCGCGCGGTGCGTGCCGTACGACACGGGCCTTGATCACGACGCCCCGCGAACGGCTGGACAGCAGGCGATTGGCGGCATGAGCGGCGGCCCGGCCCCGCCCGAAACTGGAGCGACGCCCGGCACTGATTTTCCCCGCGCGGGACACCCGGCCACCGGCCCGCTGCACGGACGCCAGCACCTGCGTCACGAAAGGCCGCGCCTGCCGGGCGCGGGTGGAGCGGATGCGCCCCGGCCGAACCCGGAATTCTTCGTCTCCGTTCATGAAAAATGTCCTGCACCGCGCGAAAGATCGCGCCGGATCAAAGAGATGATACCTTGCCGCGAGGTGCGGAAAATCCATGCACCTCGCGACAAGACTTCAAAAACCCCGGAAAACAGCCACCCCGACCGAGCCGCGATGTGCGGCCTTTTATCCAGCCCTCCCTTTTCTGTTGGCTTTCCGGGGTTCTCACGCCTCACTGGGCCTGATCCGATCCTCGCAGCGGGACCATGCCGGACCTCTCCCCGGCATGCCCTGCGAAGAGGTTGTCGGGAGCAGCGACATGACGTGCAGTGAGTGCTCGAAACGCATCGGGATAGCCAGAGACGAAGAGCGCGGCCGTCACCCAGGAGCGAGCCGGAAAGGACAAAACAGAAACGGGAAAATGGAGATCAGATGATCGGTTTTTCATCAGCTGTGTGACGAATTCCACGTAGGAAATCGTCTCACCTGGCAGTGGCCGACCGGTCGCCAGATACTCGTCATAACGACCGGGACCGGCGTTGTAGGCGGCAAGGAATCCCGCATCGCCATAGCGGTCGTGCAGCCATCGCAGATAGGCTGCTCCGGCCACGATATTGTCGTGCGGATCGAAGGGATCGGCGCCCAGATTGAGCGTGCGTCGGACCTCCTTCCAGGTGCCCGGCATGAGCTGCATCAGACCCATTGCACCAGCACCGGAAACCGCATGCGGATCGCCGGCACTTTCGGCATGGAGGACGGCCCTCACCCATGCTGACGGGATCGCGTTTCGTTCCGCCGCCTGACGCACGAGGTCATCGAAGTCATGCGCCGAGACGATGGCCGGCGAGAGTGTCAGCGAGAGCATGGCCAGCATGCCGGCGGACACGAAAAACCGGCGCCTCATTCCCGACCTCCCGGGCGTTTTGCGGGGCGGTGCCACACCAGTTGCCACTCACGTCCCCCGCGCCCGGCCTGAAACAGTGTTGCCCGGATCGGCTGCGTGAAACTGGGATCATCGAGCACGACGGACACATACTCGCCGGCACGCTCCCCGGTGCGTTTCCATCCCGCGCCCAGTTCTGGCCCGGACTCTCCATCACCAAAGTGGATGCGATAATCCGGCGCATGCTCCGTGCCATTGTTTTCCGCTGGCACGAAGGTCAGTTCGGCGTCCAGAGACAGGGTGCGCACACGCCCGGCAAAACCATCAGCGGTGCGGGTGAAAAATCCGATCTGACTCATGAGAAAAATCCTTTCGGAAATGATAGGGATGATGGAAAATCCGTGTGCTTTACGATCGTCATTCGATCGGCGGTTCGCTCTGTTTCATGGGCATCATGGGCGGTCCCAGAAGCGGCCGCTCCCGCACCGGATCGCGCAGATCCGGGAGGAGATCGAAATGCGGGGGCGGTTGCTCCGCCTCACCCGTGCGGACATGAACCGGCACGGCACGCCCGATGACGGTATCCATCGACTGGACACCGAAATACCGCCCGTCCAGACTGGTTGGCACAGCGGCGTTCATGACGAAAACCTGCCCCGGTTCGAGACGTTGGCAGCCCTGCCAGACCGGCAGCTTGCGGCCCCGATGATCGACGAGTTTCGCGTCACCGGCCGCCTTACCATCGATGGTGACGTGGATGCCGATGCGGCAGACACTTTGCCCCGCCAGTGCTGCCACAGGCTTGAGCAGCGGCACACAGAACGGCAGGTAGCCGCGTGTCGCCAGCAGCGTCGCCTCGCGCTCGGGCAGGCGGAGCGCGACGATGTCGCCGACGCGGACCGGAACCGTGGGCTGGAGGCGATACAGCCCGACCGGCACGCTCGCCGTCTCGTTCCAGACCCAGCGCGGCGCGGGATGAAACGCCAGCGAGGCGCCCACGCCGAGCACGGCGAAATACGTGGTGAAGAACCATGCGCGCCGGGTCATGACGCGGCCCTCCGGCGTAACCATCCTTCGTGCCGTTCACGCGTATAGGGACGTGGCTCCTGCGCTGCCGTGAGCCGGTGATGCAGGTGTCGCCAGTGATCGGGACAGGCGGCGGCGGGATCAATTCCCAGCGCCTCCACGCCGTCGATGGCCTCCAGCACGCGCCTTACCTTCGGCCAGCCGCTCTGCCGCAGCAGGCTCTCGCCGCCGGGGCGCACAAAGGGCACCGTCTGGCAGGTTTCCTGAGCCCCAACAGCGCGCACGATGTCGATGCAGGACACGACCGTACCAAAATCGTTCGCGGCCCAACGGATGAAGGCGAACACGCTGTCTGGCGAGAAGCTCATCAGCCTATGCCGACGGTCGAGAATGCGATCCTCGACAGGGTGACCGAAGCGGACCCAATGTTCGATGCGCTTCTCGATCCAGGTCAGTTCGACCGTGGTCAGCACAGCGTCGTCCGACCGGAAAGAGCGGGCGGTCATGGGACACCGACCAGACGATCCGCGACCGCTTCCCAAGCCTTTTCTCCATGCCCCGACTGGGCTGTCGGAAGGGGAGCGAAAAGACCGAAATCCCCTACATAATAAGTTATTATATTAGTTATATAAGTTACGGGTCTGATTCCGCTTTTGAAAACAACACGTTGCGCCGATTTTCGCCAATGATCCCACGATAAATCCGCCGCCGCTCCCACGATATGATGCGCCGTTGATCCAACGACATGTTTCACATCGTTATCCATACCATCGGTGGATTGACTCGTTGGAACAGCGCATAAAATCCCCAGTTTTCCGCCAGAAATGACGCGAAACGCATAACCGGGGATGATCTGGCTGACGACAATGGCGCGGATTTTCGCGATGAAATCGCGACGCCGGGTCAGACTGCCTGAGCGTGCGTGCAACTCCGCCAGATCGAAGCGCCATCCATCTTTCTGCCGCCCGGCATGCCGACGCGCCAGGCGGTAAAGCCACCGCTCCAGACCGCCACGAAGGCAGAAATAAGCAGGATCAACGCTCAGCACGCGTGAGCGATCGCAGGCGGCTTCCATCAGCCAGTCCGGCAGCGTCAGGGCCACGCCCTCATCATGGGATATCCGGACATCACTGATCCAGGTGAACGGTCTTTCCCTCCAGTCAGTGCCCTGGCGGATGTTCGTTATGACTGTTGTCGCCGACAGACGCGCGAGCGCGCCATGGAGGCGATCATACTCATGCGCGCCCGTCGCCCAGCCCAGATCCTGAAACAGACGCCAGGGCGTGAAGCGCACATGGCGTGACACCCACAATCCATGGTTCAGCGCATCGACGATCTGCCCGGTCAGCCAGATCAGAACATCGACGTCCCAGACGGTCGCCATACCACCGGCATTTTCAGCCCGAACCATGACTGCGATATGTCGTGCCTGGTAATCGATCGGGGTAAGGCGCGGCGTTTTTCCCAATGCGAAAAACGGACGCCCCATCAGATCACGAATGTCGCGGGGCCGTGCCGACCCCGTGACCATGAAGCGGCGGTCGGGCTGACGCCAGCTATCGGCGGCCGGCATCATCGTCCGGCACTCCGCTGCGCCTTGCGGGCCTTCGCCTGCAGGCGGATGATATAGGCGCGGGGATCGGACGGCATCGGGATGCCGCCACCATCCCCGGTGGACAGCCGGACGTTCAGGTCGGCCCAGGCGCAGAGGTCTTCCACGGCATAGACGATCCGGCCACCAAGCTGGCGGTAGAGCGGGCCGGTACCGCAACTCCGGTGTTTTTCGAGGGTGCGGATGGACAGGCCAACGAAATTGGCCGCGTCCGGAGTGCGCAGATAGCGCGGTGGCAGTGTCGGCTGGACACGCATGGGGTCTTTCTCCCGGTGTATCGGGCCGCTGGCGGGATGTCGCGGCTCATGGGAGGACGCTGCCGGAGAATGAGCTGTGGGGAGGGATGACAAAGTTCAGGCCGCCAAAATGTCACCCCCCTGCTTCCGCCCCTGAAGGAGAGCGATATGGCCGCCGTTCAGATAGAAACCGGCACTGTCGAGATCGCGGTAGAAGGCGCGGTGCCATGAGCTGGCACGCCATTCATTACGGGACAGGCGCAGGATATGCTCACCGTAGATGCCGGCCGCGATCCGTCGGACCGCCACCCCCATGCGCCGGCCTTCGGCAATGCAGAGCATGCGAATCTGCCGCAGTTTCTGCTGGGGACTCAGGCGCAGCGTAGAGGGAATAGGACCGGGCGTCTGACCGGCAAGCAGGCGGCCGAAGCGCACAACGCAAGCCAGACGGGTCGTGAGGTGCCTGTCATCGATGATGAACCAGGTTCCTGGTGCGTCGGGCTGTCGATCGACGACAATGACGATGCGCAGCGGGCCTGCCGCACTGTCCAGCACGAGATGGATGCCATCGGGACCGTCATGTCGTGCCCGCGCGTATGGCGCGAGGCGGGACAGGATGTCACCCCCATCACCACGCACGGCCACCTCCGGCGCGATGTCCGGATCCCAGAACGCGGGGGCGAGCCAGGCAGGGAGATCAGGGTCGACAGGGAAAACGCAACCCCCAGCGACGGGCAAAAGCGCGCCATGCCTCGGCGTCAACCTTGCCCATCCGAATTATTGCTGCATGATCGTGTCGATAGGCCGGATTATGCCGCAGCCATTCCTGGGCGAGACCGGCAGGGTCGAGCCCGGCGAAGGCGCGACGAAAGGGTACAGCATCCCACGGCCGATTTGTCGGCACACCCCCCTCCCCGATATGTCATGGATTCGACCCAGTATCCGGTGCAGAACCGGAACGGGTAGTCCCCAAGACTCAGGAAGGTGATCCCGAACATATCCTATAAGTTCGGGATTATTTCTATATCGGGGGGATATTGACGCCAGACGGGCCGGAAACGTCTGTTTGCGCGACATCACGTGATGCCCGTGACGCATCACACGGAAAGGCGTTGAGTGTTCCGTGTATTATAATACGTAGCGCGATAATACACAAATCGTTCCTATCCTGCGGATGGACATCCGAGGACTTTTCGGCGCGAACGTGAGGCGCCTGCGACGCGCCGCCGGTCTCAGCCAGGAAGCCCTGGCAGAGCAGATGGGCGTGGACCGCGCCTATATCAGCTGGATCGAGACCGGACGCCAGAACGTGACACTTCTCTCGCTATGGCACGCATCACAGGCGCTGGGCGTGCGACCGGCAGCATTACTGGATGAAAATCATCTTCCGGCTGAGGATCAGAAATAGGGATACTTGACTCTGCCCTATCCGCCCTCAATGGGGCGGTGTCGGCGTGTCTGCTTCGACGTTACCCTGCCGGGCAAGCACCTCTTTGAGTTCGCGCTCGATCTGCTGCCGCTCGCGGCGGCTCAGGTGAAAGCTGGTCAGTTCGGCGCGCAGCATCTGGATGTGGTCGTGTAGTGTGGTCATCGTCCTGTTCCTTTACGTTTCTTGAAGACAGGACGGACGGCTCATGCCGGGGTGGACCGGGTCAGGGATCGCCGCAGGCGACCGGCTCGCCGGCGCGTGGGGGAGCCGATTTTGTTCGGCGTGCCCGAAGGGGGCGTCGGGCAAAATTGGGGGGACCACGCGTCCTTGACGCGGTTCGCCCTCGCGCATGGTACAATGGGAAGGCTGAGGGAAAGCCCCCTATTCCTCCTGCGTCTCACGTCGGGCGACCAGCGCTGCCGCCCGCGCCCCCGAAGAGCCCGTGGGAAAAGAAGCCCCGGAAGGCCCCGCCCGGGGAGACCGGGCGGGGTTGGTGGTGGGGAGCTTACTCCCCGTTCCGGCTGCGGGGCCGGGTCCAGATGAGGGTGTAGCCCTCCCCTTCCTCGTCGGTGAACAGGTTGGCGAAGATCGGGGCGGCGAAGGAGGGATCGTCCAGCTTCAGGCTCAGATAGGTGCGGCCTTCGCTGGAGCGGCGGGTCCATGCGGCGCCGAGTTCAACCCGTCCGAGGTAGACGCGGTAGTTGGGGGCGTTGTCGTTGGCCCGGTTGGTTTCCGCCACCAGACGGACGTTGCGGGCCTGCAGGGCCAGGGTGACGATTTCGCCTTCGAAGCCTTCGCCCGCCTTCTTGAAGGAACCGATGTTAGCCATTGTCGTATCTCCATGCTGTTATCGGGCCGCGACCACCGTGGCCTCGATGGCGATCGACCAGCCGGAGGCGAGCGGCAGAGCACCCTTCAGGGCCGCAGCGCAGCGGAGGACGGCAGGGCCGGAACTTTCTTGTCCCGCGAGGAATGACGGCGCAGCCGTCAGGGGAAGAAAGTTCCGGAACGCCGTTGCGGCCAGCCGATCGAGGCGTAGCCGGTCTTCGGCTAGATCAGCCATCCGACCGAGGCCATGGTGTGCGGACCCGCCAGCCCAATGGAGAGACGATGCCGACATGACCGGTCCGACAGGTGGGGACCGTGCGACACAGGAGGATATCGTGCTCGCCCGGTGCGACCGTCTTCCATGCTGGTGGCGCGGATCGCGGCCAGACACCCGCCCCCGACTGCCGCGTCCCTGCTGCGAACGGTTCGGGCCGCATCCTCTGGACCCGTCGTTCCAACGAAGGCTGGCCAGCCAGTTGCCCGCTGGACGTTCCCGGCCTCGCCATGGCTGTTTCGACCTGTTCACCGGCGAGGAAGAGGACCACCGCTCCCTCATCCATCGTCCCTGCAGCCGGAATGGGGAAAAGGGTCACACTCCGCACCCGATCTCTCCGGGCGGGGCCTTCCGGGGCGCGGTCAATCCCGTTTGCTTCAACCGGCAGCGCGGGCAACGGGGAGCCCGACGGGAAGTTCTGATCGATCGGAGCCATGCGAAAAATCGGGAGTAGCGATCATCATTGCCGGGATGTGGTTAAAGGAGACAATGGCGCTTACGCGCCACTGTCCTTGCGGAACCTCCAGACCGGGATACCCATCTGTTTGGCCTTGTCGGCCAGATTGTCCTGAATGCCCGATCCCGGAAACACCATGACCCCTACGGGCAAGACTTTCAGCAGGGCGTCGTTGCGCCGGAACGGGGCGGCCTTGCCGTGCCGGTTCCAGTCGGGCTTGAAGGCGATCTGCGCGACCTCCCGATGATCGGCCCAGCGGGAGGCGATGAATTCCGCGCCCTTCGGCGAGCCGCCATGCAGCAGCACCATGTCGGGGTGCTTCTCGCGCACCTTGTCGAGGCGGTTCCAGATCAGGTGATGGTCCTCGAAATCGAGACCGCCGGTGACCGCGACCTTTGCCCCGGGAGGCACGAGCAGCTCCGTTTCGGCCTTGCGGCGGGCGTTGAGGAAATCGCGGCTGTCGATCATCGACGCCGTCAGGGTGCTGCGACTGACCAGCGATCCGGAGCGTGGCCGCCAGGGCGACATGGTCAGACGTTCAAACTGGTCGCAGGCCAGATCGCGGAATATCTCGTAGGCGTTGCGTCGCTCCAGCAGGGTCAGTCCCTCGGCGATGAGGCGTTCCAGTTCCACCGAACGGATCTCGCTGCCATCCTGTTCCTGCTGGCTGCGCTTCTGCGCCGCCTCGTTGCGATCGAGATCGCGCTCCACCTGCCCGACCATGCGGTGAAAGACGTTGACCGTGGACCAGAGCAGCGGTTCGAGATCGGGTTCCAGCCTTGTGTCGGTCAGCGTGGCGGACAGGGCATCGAAGATGTCGGCGACCGCGCCCTCAATCTGGCTGGCGTCGGGCAAGGACCTCGGGTCCGGCTCGTCCTCGAAAGGACGGTGACCGTAAAGCTGGAGTTCGGCCAGCACATGAGCGGTGGAAGAGGTGGCGTGTGCGGGTTCGAAATCGTCCTGTGTGCGGGTCATGGGCCTGTCCTCCGGTTCTGGCCGCGCCCCTCGCGGCCTTTCCAGGGGCGGGAAGCGGCAGACGAAGGCCGGGCCGGAACCGCGCAGAGCGCGGCCGGAACGCAGTGGAGGATGGCAGGGAGCCGGCTATTTTGCTTCGCGATGCAAAGCGCGGACGCAGTCCCGCGCGGCGGAAAATAGCCGGCTCCGCCATTGCAGGCCCGGCATGGCTGACGCCCGCTCCCCTTCCAGAAAGGCCGCGGGCGCGCCCCATCCGGAAACAGGACAGCCCCACACGGCAGGGAAAGAAGATGACCCACATCCCCTTCCCGGCCCGCCTCAATGCGCGACGGGTTGCAGGAACCGCGCTACGTCCTGCGGGGCAAGCTGGGGATGCAGGATTGCCCGCATCGCCCCACGCCCGAGATAGCGCAGATCATCGTTGAAATCCGCCAGACGTGGTGACAGCACGAGGCACTCGATCCCGGCCTCCTGCGTCCGGGCCATCAGGGCCGCTACCGCATGGTCTCCGGCGGGGTCGTCATCGCGCAGCACGTAAAGGCGGCGCAGCGTGGGCGGAAACATAATGGCGGCGAGATGCGCCGAGGACAGACAGGCGGCCAGTGGCAGATCGGGCATGACTTCGTGGAGCGAGAGCACCGTCTCGATCCCCTCGCCTACCGCCAGCACGTCGGATGTCGTGCCAAAACGCACGGCGTTACCGAGCAGGTCGCCCATCGCCCGCCGCGGTATTTCGACAAGCGCCTTGCCGCGTCCGTCGCGCGCCAGCCAGGTGCGATGCACACCGGTCACGCGGCCTTCGAGATCGGTGACGGCGGCGATCATGGCAGGCCAGGTCTCCGTTGGACTGTCAGCATCGGTGCGGTAGTAGCAATCCGGGTGAAAACGCAGCGAGGACAGGTCCGTCAGGCGGGTAAGATCACGATGGCGCAGCCAGATTTCCGCCAGCGTGCCGGCCATCGGGCCGGACATCGCCCAGAGCCTTCGTGCCGCATCAGCGGTTCCTGATGCCTGCGGGGAAGCGTCATGCCCGAACGCATCGGAACGACCGCGATCAGAGGCCGGTCGTGGCTGTGGTTGCGGCAGGCAGAGAAAGCGTCGGGCCTCGTCGGCGACATCACGAAAATCCAGCAGCCCGAGGCTTTCGCGGATGATGTCGAGCAGATCGCCATGCTGCCCTGTCGCGCCATCCGTCCATTTTCCCGCACGGCCACGTCCGTCCAGACCACCATGCAGGCGGACATAGAGCGACCGTCCCGGCGTGTTGTGGACGTCGCCGACCAGCCAGTAACCGCCGTGCCGCCGCCCGGCGGAGAGGTAATGACGGCACACCGCTTCTGCGTTCTCCGCCAGCCTGCGGGCCAGATCGGCGGCATCCCATGGCGGCATGTCTGTCATTGCACCCTCCCGGCAGGCTTGAAGACGCCATAATTCCCCCGTAACGGCAGGAGCAGCGGGTTTCGGCCCGACAGAGAACGAAGGATAGTCCCATGAAGATTGCCGATCTGGTCGATCATATCGCCACCACCACCGACACGAGCAAGACCGATACCCGCAAGGTACTGGACGCCCTGATCGAGGCGATGACCGAAGCTGCGAAAGCTGGTGATGAAATCACCCTGCCGAACTTCGGCAAGTTCAAGGTCAGGGAAGTCGCCGCCCGCGAAGGCCGCAACCCGGCCACGGGCGCGACCATCCAGATTGCAGCCTCGCGCAAGCTGGCCTTCACGCCCGCCAAGGCGCTCAAGGACAGCCTGAACGACTGACCTGCCGACAGGTGAAAGGCGGCGGACCTCGTCCGCCGCCCCTTCCCCATCGCGCCAGTTTCTGTTGATGACCGGCTTCATCCGACCTTCTCCATCAGCTTGCGCGCCCTTCCCTCCAGATCGAGCCGTGTGTCCTGATTGGTCTTCGTCCGTGCCAGTGCGGTAATGCCCTGCACGAAGTCGAACACGCTCTCGGGCTTGCGCCCTTCCTCGTGCAGCACCGTTTCGATAATTTTCGTGGTTTCCGGTTTCGAGAACCCACGACGACGCAGGAACGTTTCACGATCATCATCGTTCTTCGCCACCAGAGCACGACGTGAGGCCTGAATGCCCGAGATGAACGAGGCCGGACTGGCCGTGACGAAATTCCGCAGAGCTGGCGTCGCCTGATGCACGAAACGCGAAGCGGCAAACTTACTATGCCGGATCGTGATCTGTTCGAAATTTTCCACACCCCACAGCATGCGATTCTGGCACACTCCACGCAGATAGAACGACGCAATGCCGAGGCTCTTGCTGCCGACTTCCGAATTCCAGGCATAGAAACCCCGGAAATAGAGATCGGGGTCGCCATCGGGCAGGCGTCCGGCCTCGATCGGGTGTGTATCGTCTACAAGGAACAGAAACACATCCCTGTCTGACGCATAGAGCGTCGTGGTTTCCTTGGTGATGTCCACGTACGGATTATGGGTCATGGTCGCCCAGTCGATGACACCCGGCACCTTCCAGTTGGTATCGCCCGTACCATCGCCCGCGATCTTGCGCACCGCGCCCACCAGTTCGTGGTCCCAGATGCGGCCGTAATCGGGACCGGTTACGGCGCGCAGCTCGACGCGCCCGTCTTCGGTTTCCAGCGTTTTCACCAGCTCAGCCCGATGCGACAGCAGGCCATGCTGCAGGTTGATCGCCGCGAGTGGCGCTGGAAGATTGCGCAGGTAGGACGAGGGTGCGCCGACAAGGCTGCACATCTGGCCGAACGACCAGTGTGTGGGTGCGATCGGCTCATTCTGCCCCGGCACGGTCAGGGTGAGACGTTCGGCATTGTCGCGGCTGGCCTCGACGCGGATGGCACGGCTTTCCACCGTGCGGGCCGTGGCGCGCTCGGCACGGGCAAGTGTGGCGGCGTGCAAATCGGACAGGGACAGGTAACGCTCGTCATCGGGGCGCGAGAACCACTCCGAAGACACGCGGGCATTGCGGCCGCCACGGGAGGGATCGATCCGGAAGCCACCGGACGCGGCGCCACGGGACGCAGGGGGCAGGATGGTGGTCGTGGTCATGGAAAACTCTCCTCTATGCCGGTTATTCGGCACAGAAGGCGAAGCCGCCCTCTTCCTCTTTCCGGGGTGCCGGACATGAAAAAGCGGCTTCCGGGCACCGGAAGCCGCTGTCTCACAATTCCAAAATCCATCGTTTTATTCGGCGGCAATGGCCTCGATGCCTTCAGCAGCTACCGTCATATCGGCAGATGTGTCATCTGGCCGCCCTATCGTGCGCAACGCTTCGGGTAGCCAGCCCGAACCTTCCAGCAGCCGCTCGGCCTCGCGTGCCATGTCGGGCTTTTTCAGGTGGGCAATGCGGTCAGCCGCCTCATCGCCGCGTGCTTCCCGCACCGCCTGCAGGATACGCGCCTTGGTCACCCGGCCGAGATAGTTCTCGACGGTCGGCTGCCAGCCCGCCTCGACCAGATCGAGACTGAGGGCCGATGCCAGACGGTCTGCCCGTTTGAGACGTTCGGTCACGCTGCGCTGGGACACCGCTCCATAGGACGGCATGCGCTCAAAAAGCGCATTAACCCCGAAGGACAGACAGTGCGCCAGCAATGCCATGCGGCTGGTGTCGTCCAGCCCGTCGATCCAGCGCCACAGCGCGTTCTCGTCCTCAGGTAGATCGTGCTTCCAGCCCTCATTGCGCTGGCGCAGCGCATGGGCTGGAACACTGCCCGGCATGTCGGGCGAATGGACCGGCAAAGAAATTTCCCGGACATAGGCTTCGAGGCAGTCGGCCCCCGGTGTCTGCCAGTAAACATCACGCACCAGCGTATGCAGCAGTTCCGTCAGGGCAATATGCGGATTGCTGGCAAAGGCATCCCGCAGGGCTAGCGTGCGCCAGGCCGTCAGTTCGGTGAGAAGCCGGTCAGGCAGCGGCTTGATCCCGTCTTCTTCTTCAGGCTCGACGTCATGAGCGATGCTGTTGCCCTCCCCGCCCTCGTCGCCGCCATCATCAGCAAGACGTTCATCCCGCCCATCATACGCAGCATGATCGTATCCATCGGCACCGTCGGCATCATCGGTCTCTTCGGGCTCGGTCGGCATGTCCTCGGGCAGCACGAAGCCCCGCTCCACCTGCAATGTGCCGTCGCTGGCGAGGCTGACGAAGGCGCCTGCCCGCGCCATGTCAGCGGGATCGAACGCCAGAGGCCGTTCCTCCAGGGTAAGAATGGCCTGTTCGATCTCGCCCAGCCGTGCATCGACCTCGTCAGGGTATTCATCGGCCTGAGCGTATTCGGCTTCTATGGTTTCCTGCTCGGCACGCAGAGCTTCGAGACGGGCCGCTTCGTCCTCGGTCAGTGGCACTTCCGTGCCATCGATTTCCGCGAACTGCCGGGTATGCCCCCATGGAAAAGACAGGGCCGTCTCAACCCATTTCCAGCCTTCGGCACGGATATCCTCTGCGGCTGTATGCAGCTTTTCCATGACCAGCCGGTCCAGAATGGCGGGATCCTGCAGCCATCCTCCATCATCGGCCTCGAACAGGTCGCGCATGACGTGGCCACCCGCTACGATATAGGCCTCCAGCCCTACGAAACGGGCACGGGCGTCCGAAGCCCGCACGGTCTTTTCCGTCAGCATGCGGCGGATGACATAGGGCTCGCGGTTATGGCTCTGGCCGACGATCTCCCAGACCTGTTCCTGACGGGCATGGTCATCGCTGATGGAAAAGGCCATCAACTGTTCCAGCCGCATGCCATCCTGTTCATAGATATTGAGCAGGCTGTCCGACACGGTCATCAGCCGCAGGCGCTGTTTGACCACAGCGGGTGCGACAAAGAACGCGGCGGCAATTTCCTCCTCGGACATGCCTTTTTCCAGCATGTCACGAAAAGCTCGGAACTGATCCAGCGGGTGCAGGGCCAGCCGCTGGACGTTCTCGGCCAGAGAGTCATCCTCGGCAAGAATGGCCGATCCGGCTTCGCGCACAACGCAGGGCACGGGGGCCGTCTTCGCCAGTTTCTTCTGCTTCACCAGCAGTTCGAGGGCACGGAAGCGTCGACCGCCGGCGGGCACTTCATAGGTACCGGTCTCGGCCCCGATATCGTCGAGAACGGGGCGGACATTCAGACTCTGTAACAGTCCGCGGCGCTCGATGTCGCGGGCCAGTTCCTCGATCGACAGGCCGGACTTCACGCGCCGCACGTTGGACTGGGACAGCACGAGCCGGTTGAACGGGATGTCACGGGACGAACTCAGGCTGATTTTGGGAATAGCGATCGCCATGGCGGAAAACTCCATGACGGGCGGGCCGGAGACTCTCTCCCACCCTCTCAACCCGTCATGAAAATCCGCGCAGCTCTCTGACTCTAACGGCTACACATCAAAACAGTCCCTCCACGAAAACAATCCCTCCACGCTTTTCCGACAAAAAATGGCTGTAATGGCGGGAATCTGGACCCATTAGTCTTTTTCCCTTTTGAACCCATCCTTCTTGCAATCAAACTATGTGTCAGAGGCGAGACAGGATCATCTGGACGTAATCGATCTGTCCCTTAAGATCATGAGATGTCGGGAACACACCGTCGAACGCCGCCGTGCCGACTGTAAGACCGTCAGCACCCGCTGACACCGCAGCCCCGATCCGTTCCTCCCGATCGATTGAACCTGCGATGATGATCCGTTTGTCCGTCACCGCGGCGCGGACTCTCTGCATCAGGCTGATTACGTCTCCGGCAAACCGGTAAGCCAGCAAATCCAGTCCATGCACGCCGGGCCGGGAGGCAAGATCGACCGCACTGCGCACGATTTCGCCCTCGGTCCCTTCGAGATGGCTAGGGTGCCCGCTAATCCGGCCTGGAAAAGGGTAATAACGGATATCCGTGCCTTTCAGCAGTCGCAGCGCATCATCGACATGAGTGCCACCAAGCAGATAATCAACACCCAGAGCAATACCGGCCTGCACCGAGCGAAGCTCGCTTTCACGATCGAGCGAGACGACTTCCAGATAGGTCGTCGCCCCTGACTGCCTGATCGTATCAGCCAGGATCTGGAGAGACGCAAATGGAAGTCCGATATCCTTGAACCCTATATGACGGACGCCAGCGGCATGGACGATTTCCACCAGATCGGCCGCATTTTCCACTGTCCGGTCGTGATGGGTTAGCATAAAGATGAAATCAGGGCGGGTCATACCGTGGCTCCGGTAAGGCGAAGAGCGTAATCGAATGCAGCCTCCAGACTGGACGGATCGGCGATACCGCGCCCCGCGATGTCAAAAGCAGTGCCGTGGTCGGGACTCGTACGCACGAAAGGCAGACCGAGCGTAATGTTCACACCCTGTGCCAGACCCATATATTTCACCGGGATCAGCCCCTGATCGTGATACTGCGCAACCACGACATCAAAGCGCTTTTCGCGCGCCTGCATGAACACGGTGTCGCCTGGCCACGGACCAGACGCATCAATGCCCTCGCTCCGCGCCTGCGCAATGGCGGGCGCGATGATGTGCGCCTCCTCATGACCGAACAGACCATTTTCTCCGGCATGGGGATTGAGACCGGCCACTGCGACACGCGGTCGTTCGATGCCCAGAGCCCGCGCACCAGCGTGGGCTAGGCGGATCGCCGCCATCTGCGCGGAGAAATCGGCACGCTGGATTGCGTCCCGCAGCGAACAATGAATGGTCACCAGCACGACACGGATGTCCTCGTTCGCCAGCATCATGGCGACATTCACACCGCCTACCTGTTCGGCGAGAATTTCCGTATGGCCGGGGGAGTGCAGCCCGGCAGCAGCGAGTGCCTCCTTGTGGATCGGTGCGGTGACGATGGCGCTTACTGTCCCGCTCTTCGCCAATTGGATCGCGGCGAGGATCGCCGCATAGGCTGCGCGGCCACTTTCGACGGTGATCTGCCCCACGGGCGGCAGGCACTCACACTCCGACGACGCCAGGACGTACAGCACGTCGTCGTCGAAGCGGGCTTCGGCCAATGTTGTGATCCGGCGCACATGCGCCGCTGGATCGAGCCCGGCCAGCGCATGACGCATCACCAGAGGATCGCCGACGACGATCCAGCGCCGTTGCGCCGGTCGCCGTAGAAACATCCGGGCCACGATTTCCGGGCCAATCCCGGCAGGATCGCCCATTGTGACCGCCAACGGCTGGTGATTGAAGGAAGGTGTTTCGCTCATGGTGGTGACAATAACGGAACAGAGGCCACGGAAAATCGATATAAACTGACCTGTTCTGGTGATAAAAACTGACCAATGAAGCGATCCGACATCCCATCTCTGGACGATCTGCGTGCGTTCGAAGCGGTAGTTCGCCTCGGTTCCGTGCGAGCAGCTGCCGCGGAACTGACTCTCACGCATGGAGCAATCAGCCGCCGGGTGTCCAAACTAGCTGCCAACTTGAAATTGCAATTGCTGGAACCCGAGGGCCGCGGTGTGCGGCCGACCCGGGATGGTGAACGTCTGGCCCTGGCCACGAGCGATGCACTGAAGGGAATATCGACAGTGCTCTCCGAGATCAGGTCTCCTCTGACCTCCCCGCCGATCGTGCTTTCTTGCGAGCGGTCACTGGCGATGCGCTGGCTGATTCCACGCCTGTCCGATTTTCAGGACCGGCATCCTGGCATCGACGTGCATCTTTCGACCGGTGGTGGCGCACTGGATTTCGCACGCGACCGCATCACGCTGGCAATCCGACGGCTTGATTTTCCGCTAGATCCGGATTGGGCCGTAACAACGCTCACGGGAGAGGCGGTCGGCCCGGTCATGCGACCTGATATGGTAGAACGGTTCGAGGGTGGAGACTACCTGGCGCTCGGCTCCCGCACGCGCCCCGAGGCATGGCGAAAATGGCTGGCCACTCGGCCCGACATACCAGCACCACGCGACATCCGTCTCTACGACCATCATTTCATGATGCTGGAAGCCGCCGCCAGCGGCTTGGGTGTCGCCTTATCCCCCCACATCATCACTGCAGACGATGTCACGAGCGGGCGTCTGTTGGCCCCTGTCGGGTTCAGTGCTGACGGGACGTTTTATGGGCTTATCCAACCCGGGAAAAATGACGCGTCAGAGCATCTCAGGGCTTTGGAAAGCTGGATCATACAACAGGTATAACAGTCAAAACCACAAGCAAAAACTGACCGTAAAGTTTGATTCAAAAATCGGCACGAAGCAGATATTCCCCCCTGAAGGCACCTGAGCACCCACCAAGGTATGAGATTTGTATATTTCAGATTGAAAATGCAAAAACGATCATGTATAAAAAAGACGAGCTAACGGGGGCCATGCCTTGACGATACCAACACGCACTGAAGCACAAGCTATCTTAGAGCCCTACCACGAGACGATCCGCCAGATCGTCATTGATGGATGGACGGAATGGCGCACCACCCATCGGCTTCGTGCAGAGAACGGCATGTCCCCCTACATGTATCGGCGTACGACCGTAAACATCATATTCGATGCCATAGCACGTCGCGCTCTCACCATTTTTGGCAACCACCCGCGCGTTTCTGTGAAGGACGAAGCGCAGACCATCAAATTATTCTTTCAAAGCAAGATATTACTTCGCTTTAAGAAGGCCGGAGACGACAGGCTCGGTCGGAATATCCCGACGCAAGCAGCACTGGCATTTGCTGATGGGGATGCTGAATTGCCAGGTTTCCCTCCAGAGACAGCGCGGGTGGAAGTCGTATGGGAAGCAAACGAACTTTGGACGCACGTGGATCGCGTTCTTGTAGTCGCGAGGGACGGTGATCGTCTAATTTGGGAATATGAAATCGATAAGAGTGAGAAAGGCGGAACAGTGCTCCCGCTGCTTCCTCGCGGGGACGACCCAAGCGGCGCACCGGACGAAGGCATGGTCAAAGCCAAGCCCCTTCCTGCGCAAAAATCTGAAAAGAAGTAAGTGGAATGTCTAGTCCTGGTGAAATGCTGCGCCTGGCGCGGCAACGCATAGGATTCACGCAGAAAGAAGCTGCCACGAAGTTGTCTGTTGTGCAGCCAGTGTTATCACGCTTTGAGACCGGCGTTGCAGACCCAGACGAGACGTTTTTGCAGAAAGCTGCGATCGTTTACGGCTTGCCGCGTCCATTTTTTGATCTCAAGGAACCGGTATATGGACCGCCTGTCAGCGTTCATCCGATGCCGCGAGCTAAATCTGACGTTACGGCGCGCGACATGGAATTGGTCACTGCAGAACTAAACATCCGCGTAATGCAAATGCGTCGTTTCCTTGAAGCTGTGGATTTCCAACCCAAGCAAAACTTACCGATACTGGACGTCGAACAATATGGCACGCCCGAGAAAATCGCCGCCGTCGTAAGAGCACATTGGACGCTGCCGTCGGGGCCGATAAAAGATATGACAGCCTTGGTCGAACGAGCAGGTGTTGTAGTCGGCACGTCGGACTTTGGTGGTGCTTCAGTCAGCGGCATGACCTTTCGGGTGCCTGGCCAGCCACCATTGGTGCTTCTTAATGCGGCACATCCCGCTGACCGAATGAGATTCACGCTCGCTCACGAACTGGGACATCTGGTGATGCATCGGTTCCCGACACCCTCAATGGAGGACGAAGCAAATCAGTTTGCCGCTGCGTTCCTAATGCCAGAAAAAGATATCTCTACGGCCTTCCGTAGTCGAAAAATAACGCTCGAGTTACTGGCGTCGCTAAAGCTGGAGTGGCGCGTATCGATGCAGGCGCTGCTCATGCGGGCCAAGTCATGTGGTTTTCTAGACTACAATCAAAGCCGTTACCTATGGCAGCAGTTAAGCGCCAGAGGGTGGCGCCTGAATGAGCCTGCTGAGCTTGATTTTCAGCATGAGGAAGCAAAAGTTCTAAAGTCAATCATCAAGGCACACGTTGAGGATCTTGGGTTTTCTCTAGACGACTTGTGCCGCCTCGTTCCTCTCTATGAGAGTGAGTTTATTAAAATGTATGGTCCCGTAGAGGGTTCCTCGCCACGTCGTCCAAAGCTGCGGCTCGTGACCTGATACCCATGGGGCGTTGGCAGTCAGACTTACGCCCTTCCATCGTCGGTTCAGCGAAAAAAGCCATCGTTTGATCGATATAAAAAGTCCCGTCGCGACTGCCAGAACAGCCACTGATCGACCTCGACACGCTTCCGCTCTTCTCGCTGATTGAAACGCCTGAATTTTTGGCTGAGATATTGGAGAATAGCTCCCGACTCAAAGACCAAAATCGGTTTTCCGTCCGGTCCCTTTGGGTTAACCAGCGCCGGAACGCGGGCGTTTGGGGAAAGCTTCAAAAATACAGACTCTAATTACTCAACCTTAACGAGGTTAACGAAATCCACCCTTTTGGGAACGGAAAGTTCCTCCGCCATGAGGATGATTTTCCGGCCATTGGATGTCGGCCGGTAATAGAGGTCGATTAAATGCTCTTATAGCTTATCTACTCAACGTGTCACACGAACGAAAACGCGGAAAAGCCCTCTGTCGCTTCTGCGCGCGCGGAGAGAGCATCAAGGGCTGGATGGGCGTCGGCTTCAATGATCTCCGGCAGCATATGGCGAGAAAAACGGAAAGCGACGGCGCTACTGACGTCGGCCTGAAGCGGGCGCTCGTCAAATAACCAGGCGTTGGTCTGACTGACTTCCCCTTCAAGGAGACGATATGCAGCTATCAGCTGGGTATGAACGCGATCAACCCAGGGCTGGTACTGCTTTTCGGGAGGACGAAGCTTGCGCTCGTAGACGATCTGTACCGTCTTCTCGCAGGCTGCGAGTGCAAGGCCGATAATCCGCTGTGACCGGATATACGCTTCCAGATCGCAGGGCATCAGTTTGAGGTGCGGGGGCGCCAGTCGCTCACCCAGTTCAAGGATTAGCCCAGAGTCCATCAGCACAGTCCCATCATTTGTGACCAGCGTGGGTGCCTTTACGACCGAATTGACCGTGGCGAAGGTGTCATACGCCGAGAATACGGATAACGGCTGGTGGTCGAAGCTTATGCCCTGAAGGTGAAAGGATATAGCGACACGGCGCACATAGGGAGAATCGAGCATTCCGATCAGCTTCATGGGATCAATCCTGGATGCGAGATGATTTACCTGCGGGATCGGTGATCCCGTTCACGACGACGCTAACGAGCAAATGACCGTATTGTAAGTGGCCGGATTGGCCATTAGCGTAACGATCATGCCAAATGGCTCCAGTCCTCTCGTCGTCATCCTAGCGTATGACCAGCTCTGCACGTTTGAATTCGGCTGTGCCTTCGAAGTATTCGGCCTTTCACGCCCTGAAATGGGGCGTGGCTGGTATCGTTGCCTCACAGCCGCCGCTGAACCGGAACCCATCCGGGCCGCAGGTGGTCTGCGACTGGAAGTAGCCGACGGACTGGAACTTCTCGATGGTGCTGACACGATCATCATTCCGGGCTGGAGGGGTCCAGATTCTGTAGCACCTCCTTTATTGCTCGACGCGCTCCGGCGGGCACATGCGGCAGGAACAAGAATCGTCTCGATTTGCGGTGCAGCATTCGTGCTTGCACAAGCCGGTCTGCTCGCAGGCAAACGAGCAACAACGCATTGGCGTCATGCTTCAATATTAGCGTCCCGATATCCTGACATCGTGGTTGAAGGAGATGCGCTTTATGTGGATGAAGGAGACATTCTGACGTCTGCAGGAAGTGCTGCAGGTCTCGACCTGTGTCTGCATATTGTTCGGAAGGATTTTGGAGCGAAGGCTGCAAACAGCGTAGCGCGCAGACTGGTCGTCGCAGCACACAGAGACGGCGGCCAGTCGCAGTTCATCGAACGCTCTGTTCCTCCTCCGTCAGGCGCACGGCTTTCGGAACTCCTTGAGACGGTACAGAAAAGGATTGGCGAAAAGTGGACTCTTGAGCGTATGGCCGAGATCGCTCATGTCAGCGTCCGAACCGTCCATCGACATATATACGAAGCAACAGGGTTGGCACCTGGGGAGTGGATTAAGCAGCAACGCATTGCCTACGCGCGCGACTTGCTGGAGGAGACGACCCTCTGCGTTGATGAGATCGCGCAGCGCACGGGCTTTGGCACACCGACGAATTTTCGACAACATTTCCGCACCGCAACCGGCCTCCCACCAGCCAGCTACCGATCTCGCTTTTGTCTTCACGGTCCGACGGCCACGAGTTCCTTATCCAGTAATTCCAACATGCGCATTGAACTGAGTTCGAAAACCTGACGACGATATTAGATGTTTCGTCAGTTAATCCCTGAATATGTGACGTGCAGGTTTTACTTTCTGGCAGCCTATACTGACTTTTCTTCCAGTTTCAAGGGAAACCGATGGACTTTGAACCTGCAACACGAACGCGGACATTGCCGATCTGCTTCGTCAGCGATTCTGCAGGAAAAAAGGAATGGTAAGTTCTGTCACAGCATTCGCGCTCTGGCGCTGGGGAAAATGACCGGTCCCGGGCAGAACATGCCGCTTATAATACCCCCTGAACAGATGACCCTTACTGGCTGACGTCTCCGGATCGTTACACGGGTCATCATCCCCGTGGATGACGAGCGTGGGCACATGAATGATCGGGTCGGCAACAACACGTTTCTCAAGGTCTTCAAATGCCGGGGAACGCTCAGCCAGCCCCCAGCGCACGCGATAGGAGTGCAGCGTAATATCTGCCCAGTCGGGATTTTCGAATGCCTGAGCCGTCGCTGCGAATTCGGCTTCGGGGATTTGCCATCCCGGGTTCCAGATCGACCAGATATACCGCATGAATTTCTGGCGATCGTTCCGGATAAGTTCGGCACCACGATCAAGCCCCATCAGCCAGTGATACCAGTAATTCTGCATCTGACGGTAAGACATGGCCTGACCAGCATCATTTGTTCCCCATCCCACGGACAAGGCCACGCACGCTGCTATCCGGTCAGGTGCCAGAACAGAGGCGATGTAGGCAGTTCGCGCGCCCCAGTCATGTCCGATGATGTTGAAACGGGAAATCCCCACGACATCCGCCATTTCGAGCACATCCTGGGCGAGAGCCACAAGCTGCCCGTTTCGAGGGATGTCTGCCTCCCGAAAACGCGTTGGGCCGCAACCGCGCAGCCAGGGCACATAGGTCCGGAAACCAGCCGCATGCAGATCCGGCAGGAGCCGGTGCCATGTCAGCGCGTCGTCCGGCCACCCATGAAGCAGGATTACTGGAAATCCGTCTTCCGGTCCTGATATCCGACACGCAATGTCGAGTTGGGATGTTGTGATCGTTATGTGCTGCATGAGCGTACCTCCGCTCCTGCTATGCGCGCTTTCTTCTTAACATAGAAACAGATATATAATTAGATCATATCGCCTTTTACGATAAGAAAAGCTATGCTTTCGCCGATCTGCCTTCGCAGTTTTCTGACCGTCATTGACACCGGTGGCTTCACGGAAGCCGCACGGCGTCTCAATGCCACCCAGTCGACAATCAGCGGTCATATCAAGCGTCTGGAAGAACAGGCTGGCCACCGACTTATGGAGCGCGATCGTGGCGGGTCTGTCGCACTGACGCTTCAGGGGCGGGAACTCATCGGTTATGCGCGTGAAATCCTGCGGCTGGACCAGGAGGCCCGATCACGTCTGGCCGGGACCTCTCTCACTGGTCTTGTAAGGGTCGGTCTGCCAGACGATTTTGCCAGCGGACGTGGCTTTACGCAGCTTCTCGCTGATTTCGCCCGACAACATCCCGACGCTCGCCTCGAGGTGGAGGTTGGTAACCGCGACCGTCTCCTGTCTGCCCTGGATGTACAGCGCCTTGACCATGTGCTGACCAAGCAGGATCGGGCTGCCGGAGGTGAAATTCTTGCCAGGCGTACCGTGGTCTGGATGGGACTGGCCTCCACCACCGGGGCTGTGCCCCTGATCGTATTTCCCGAACCCTGCATCTATCGTGAGCGCGCCATCAGGGCGCTTGAAAAAGCCGGGATTCCCTGGGCAGTCGCCTATGTGAGTCCCTCACTCGCGGGCATTCTGGCTGCGGTTAACGCCGGATTGGGGGTATCCCCTCTTGCTGAGGATCTGACAGAAGGTCTTGTCCCGAGTATCGTGAACCAGACCTTGCCGTCTCCTGGTTCGATCGATCTGGTGCTTCACTCGCGTGCGGGGCAACTCACTCGTGCGGCCACCGGGCTGGGCGATCTGATCCGGCAACATTATGGGGTAGCGGGTATACAGGGCGCCAAGAGGAACAATCTCGCCTGACGCTTGTCGCAACTTGACCACACGAGAGCGTCCAGTCTGCCCGTCTTACGCCAGTATTTGTACGACGCGCCTGTATCCGGGACTACCCATAACTACGATTCCGTACGCTGGAACACGCACAAGCACGATGTTCCACAATGCGCATTTCCATTGAAATAACAGTCATCTGTCTGGATCGTGTGTCTGTTTTCCTTGCCATACGGTTGGAAGAGAGCGACGATGACGGACAGACCCAGCCAGTCCATTGCCCCGGCGTATCGGCCGCCCGAGCCCGAGTTACGGCTCATCCTGCGGCCCAATGCCCCCGACCCGCGCCTGATAGCGCTGGTCCGCCTCATGGCCCGTCGTGCGGCACGGGACTGGTTCCGGTCGCAGCAACAGGAGCAGCGCCGCCGCTCCGGACCGTAAGGGATACCTCGCCATGAAGGTCGCGCTCTACGCCCGCTATTCGTCCGACAACCAGCGCGACGCCTCGATCGCGGATCAGCTTCGGGTCTGCCGCACCCACGCGGAAAAACAGGGCTGGACCATCGTCGAGGAGTATACCGACCACGCCATCTCCGGCGCCTCCCTGGTGCGGCCCGGTATTCAGGCGCTGATCGCCGACGCACAGCGCGGACGGTTCCAGATTGTGCTGGCCGAGGCCATGGACCGCCTCTCCCGCGACCAGGAAGATATCGCCGGCGTCTTCAAGCGCATGAATTATGCCAGCGTACGGATCTTCACCCTTTCAGAAGGCGAGGTGTCCCACCTTCACGTCGGCCTCAAGGGCACGATGAATGCCTTGTTCCTGAAAGACCTGGCCGAGAAGACCCATCGCGGCCTGCGCGGCCGGGTCGAACTGGGCAAGTCGGGCGGCGGAAACGCCTATGGCTATGATGTCGTGCGTAAGCTCGACGCCAACGGCGAGCCGATCCGGGGCGACCGAACTATCAACGTGGTGGAGGCAGAGGTCGTCCGTCGTATCTTCCGCGACTTCGCGGCCGGACTGGGGCCGCGCGCCATCGCCTTCCGTCTCAATGACGAGGGCATCCCGGCACCGGGCAGTGGTGCGTGGGGCTTCTCGACCATCACCGGCAACCGGGCGCGTGGCACCGGGATCCTCAATAACGAGATGTATGTGGGAAAACTGGTCTGGAACCGGCAGCGCTTCATCAAGGATCCCGACACCGGCAAGCGCCAGGCGCGCCCCAACCCGGAAACCGAATGGGTGATCCAGGATGTGCCGGAACTGCGGATCGTCAATCAGGATCTGTGGGACGCGGTCAAGGCGCGGCAGGCCAGCGTCAGCGCCAGCCGGAACACAAGCGACACATCATCACCCGACCATTTCCGTGAGAAACGTCGTCCCCGCTATCTGTTCTCCGGCCTGAGCAAATGCGCCTGCTGCGGTGGCGGTTATTCGATGATCTCTGGCACCCTGCTGGGCTGCTCAACAGCGCGCAACAAGGGCACCTGCCACAACCGGACCAATATGCGCCGCGAGGAACTGGAAAGGCGCGTCCTCAACGCGCTCCGCCAGCATCTCATGGACCCGGACCTGTTCGCGGAGTTCTGCACCGCGTTCACGGACGAGATGAACCGCCTGCGCATGGAGGCGTCAGCCGACATCGGCGCAGCGGAATCAGAACTGAAGCGGGTTGAGCGTGACATCCAGCGCCTGATGGATCTCTATCTTTCCGAGGCGATCTCGATCGCGACGGTCAAGGAACGCGGATCGAAGCTCGAAACCCGCAAGACCGAACTCAAGGAGTTCCTGGCCACCGCCGAGGCGCCGCCGCCCCTGCTCCATCCGCAGATGGCGGAGTTCTACCACCGGCAACTCGCGCGCCTGCACGACATGCTGCATTCCGAGCTGGACGAGAAACGCCAGGAGGCGGCCGAGGTCATCCGCTCGCTGATCGAAGCCATCATCCTGACGCCATCCGACAAGGGCCTCCAGATCGATGTCCGGGGCGACCTTGCCGGCATCCTGACGATGGCGTCGGGCAGCGGACAAACAAAAACCCCAGCACGTTTCCGGACTGGGGTTCATGATGCGTTGGCATCGCAAGTTCAGATGGTTGCGGGGGCAGGATTTGAACCTGCGGCCTTCAGGTTATGAGAAAGATTTTTTAGCCTACGCTGGCCAGCTCCCGTGCCGACAGAATAGCGCCGGGCCACGAAAACCCTTTGTTTTTCCTTGAAAAATGGCCCCGTCGGGATACGTCATTCCTTCACCGACTACGCTCGGTTGCGCTCTCATCTGTTTCCTATGTGTTTCCTGCGGTGGAGGCGAGAATGGCCCGGCTCAACAAGAAAACCGTCACGGCGGCGACGCCCGAAGCAAAAGATTATTTCCTGTGGGATGACAGCATCCCGGCCTTTGCTGTCCGCGTCTGGCCATCAGGCCGCAAGGTCTATGTCATTCACTACCGCTCTGGCGGGAGGCTGCGGCGTTACACGATTGGCCAGCATGGCAGCCCGTGGACAGCAGATCTCGCCCGTGATGAAGCCATCAGGATCCTCGCGCGGGTTCATACCGGGGAAAATCCGGCGGATAAACGGTCCGATGACCGCAAGGCCATGACTGTCGCGAGTTTCTCCAGGCGCTTTCTGGACGAATATGTCGATGTCCACCTGAAACCCAGAACACGGGGAGAATACAGGCGCTCGGTGGAACTGTTCATTGTCCCGAAATTCGGAAGCTGGCGGATGGCCGACCTTTCACGGGCTGAGGTCGTCGAATTTCATGGCAGCCTCCGCCATATCCCCTATCAGGCCAACCGCACGCTGGGCGTTCTGTCAAAGATGTTCAGCCTTGCCGATCTATGGGGTATCCGCCAGGACGGTGTGAATCCATGCCGGGGCGTCAAACGCTACCGGGAGGAAAGACGCGAGCGTTTCCTCACCCGGGATGAGTATGCCCGGTTAGGAGGCAGCCTCGACGAGGCCGCCGAAGATATGCCCGAAGCGGCACGGGCCATCCGTCTGCTTGCCCTCACGGGTTGCCGGTTGCGGGAAATCCAGACACTTCAGTGGGCGCATGTCTGGCTGGGTGAAGCCGAACTGCGCCTTCCCGACAGCAAAACCGGAGCGAAAACAGTCCAACTGGGCACGGCAGCGGTTGATGTCCTGAAGACCACCCCTCGCCTGCCCGACAATCCCTATGTCATCACCGGACGCAAGGCTGGCGAATATCTCACTGACCTGCAAAAGCCGTGGCGTCGTATCCGCAAGGCGGCAGGGCTGGATGGCGTCAGGCTCCACGATCTCCGTCATTCCTTTGCATCGGATGCCCTGGAAATGGGAGCGGACCTGACAATGATTGGCCGGATGCTGGGCCATACCGACATCAAGACCACCTCCCGGTATGCCCACCTGAAGCGGGAAAATGTCAAACGCTCGACGGATCAGGTCGCCCAGCGCATCTCATCCGCGCTCACCGACGCAAGGACATAGGCCTGAATGCCGATGGTACCCAATCAACGGTCTGTCCACCAGTATCGACCCGCGTTTTAAGTCTCGGGAACAACCAGCACATAGCTGGTGCTTCTGCCTCCTGCAGCCTCCCTGGCCAGAATATCGCGCGATACGAGATCATTGATATCACGCAGGGCTGTATCCGGTGACGTCTTTGCAAGCTTCGCCCATTTGGATGAGGTCAGCTTGCCCTCGAACCCGTCCAGCAGACGGTTCAGCATGAGGCGTTGCCGGTCATTGATCGATTGTCCGGCCAGATTATCCCAGAAACGGGCCTTCTGGATAACCTTTCCCAGGACCAGTTCAGCGCGATTAAAGGCGCGATCCAGCGCCCCTAGAAACCAGTGAAGCCAGGACGTGATGTCCATATCCCCCTTCTGGGTAGCCTCAAGGATTGCGTAATAATCCTTCCGTTCCTGCCGAATCTGGGTCGACAGGCTGTAGAAACGCTGGTCCGTCTGTTCCGAACGCGCCAGCATGAGGTCACCGATGGCCCGTGCCATGCGCCCGTTTCCATCCTCAAACGGATGAATGGTAACAAACCACAAATGTGCGATGGCTGCCTTCAGCACAGGATCCAGCGCTTGCCCGGCATTGCACCAGTTGAGGAAGACCTGCATCTCTACGGGCACCCTGCTGGCTGCCGGCGCCTCATAATGGACCCTCTCCCGTCCGACAGGGCCTGACACGACCTGCATCGGGCCGGTTCTGTCATCACGCCACTCTCCGACCAGAATGCGTGACATGCCGTTTCGGCCGGTTGGAAACAAAGCCGCATGCCAGGCGAACAGCCTCTCCTCGGTCAGCGGATCGGCATAATGCCGGGTCGCATCCAGCATCATCTCCACGACGCCTTCTACATCCCGATCCACCGATGCCAGCGCGCCAATATCCATACCCAGTCGCCGGGCAATGGAAGATCTTACCTGCTCACGATCAAGGTTTTCGCCCTCGATCTCGCTCGACTTGATGACGTCCTCGGTCAGGGTCTGGAGTACCGCTTCCGATCTGAAATCGAAGCCGAGACTTTCCATACGCCCCAGAAGCCGACCCTGCCGGTGACGCACAGCGGCCAATGCATGGGAGATGGCATCATTGTCCCACCGGAAGTCCGGCCAATCTCCGAGCTCATGAATGTATCGCGCCATATTCCCTGCACTCCTTGCGGAGAATATGGCGCCTAATCGCCGCAAACCACAAGATTATACCGTAACGCAAGAGGTCCGATTTGGAACTACCGACAGCGAAGTCTAACTGACAGTGTTCGTTTTCTATGCAAGATAAGGCGTTATCCTAATTGCTCACGCGAAAGTTCCTCTACTCCATCAAGGCCAAAGAGATGCGTTACAGCCTCCAAAGCGGCTTCCGATAAGGTCTGAGTAGCAAGCACAGCAAGACGCTTCATCGGCCGAGATACCGACACATAAAACAAATTCCGTGAGCGGTAGTAGCCCTTCGAATTTGCTGCCGTGACTTTTTTTGTTTTTAGTAATTCAAATAATTTTGGCCAATTATAGTGGTTCCATCCGCCTCCAAGAATGACGAGCACATTCTCGAACTCGGCGCCCTTGACGCTATGCTGAGTAGCGAACGGAGTGAAGCCTTCAACGAATTTAGTGACTTCAACAATCTCTGCATAAGGCACTTCCCGCAAAGTAGCGTATCGTTGCAACGATCCCATATCGTCGGGAATAGGTTGACCCCGAAGCGCTTCGAACTCACTCTGTCTTTTGATGATTTGCGATGTAAGAGTCGGGCGGCCCGTTTGCCCGAGATGATCCAGCACTTGACCAATAGTACCACTAGCTCTCAATTCAAGTAGTTGGTCCATATCGGCGCGCCAAGCGATTTTATCTGCGTGACATCGAATTGCTGGACCGGCACCGTAAATATGGAACATCTCGCCGTAGTTGCCACCCGAATAAGCCGCACACATCGGCTCCACAACCTCTATCAATAATTTGACGACGGGATCCTCTTTTTTGACGAATTGTTCGGTCCGTCCTCTGAATATCTCTGCGATACGAGGGTACCCCTGCTCAGCGGCAAGAACACTATGCGTCAACATCAAAACTTTAGTTTTGTCCGGAACCCAACCTTCTGTCTTAAGACGCTCCATCAAGTTAATCCGGACGGCTTTCGCCATTTCTGGCGGCAAGTCTTTTTTAGAATGGGACGAGTTTGTTCTTTCTCCAACGTAAGCATTGGTATGGTAAAAGCGGGCCTCGCCGGGCAGAGCAGGATTGCTAACTACCTGGGGTAATTCGGGCCGTAGCCGGTTCAGCACGTTGACAATAGGTTGCACCGAACGAAAATTCGAACCCTTATCAATGACCTCAACAGAGTAATCGGGAAGTTCGTATTCACTTCGATAGATCGTTTGCCAGTGATCGCCAAACAGGCCGACTAGCGGGCCACCATCGCCATTGAAGACGTATTCCTCAATGGCAGCCATAAAGTCGCGATCCGTATCCTGATATTCATCTATGAACATTATAGGAAAGCGTTGGGTAAGTAGGCGCTTGAACTTCTCATGTGACAATAATCTGGCCATAAGCGCTGGGATATCATCATGCGCGAGCGATATTTTGTCTTCATCTATACGGAAGAATCCGCGGTCGTAGACCACAGGTCTCTCACCGACACCTCCCACCTCAATAATCGCTTCTCTTCGCCGTGACAGTTCTGGAAGCGCAAATCTGAGCGCTGACTGGAATGGAGCCATAAAACCCCACGAGAAAGAATGAATCGTTTCCACCAGGATGGCTGGATGGTCCTCAATTTCCATAGCAATCTCGTCACGCGCCACTTCAGTAAAGGTGATACAAGCAACACGCTGATCAGTATGAACCAATGAGCGTCCCCGCTCGGCAATTATCCTTTTGAGAGCGGCTACAAGTGAATAAGTCTTGCCTGCACCTGCTCCAGCTTCAAGCCGGAAGCTTTTTCCTGCATCAAGGCAGGCGTCAACCTTAGTTTGTGCAGCTTCGGCTGCGACAATGGCTGGATTTTCTGATGCTTCAGTCACGAGGAAGTTTCCGAAGTTTCGCCACCGGCGTCCGTCGGTGATAAGGTTGATGTTAAAGGCTCAGCTAGCCAAGCCAATCCTTCACGGATATAGCGCGGCACTACCCAAACATCTTCCCTGATAGCGAATTGCAGTGCGGTATCGGCTTTCCCCATATCTTTGGCCATTTCCCATGCATCGGCGGCCATATTCTCCCCTTCTTCAAGCCCGAAATGCTCAGGATTGGCAAGAACCAGAGCGTCTTCAAAGCTACGGGCACAAGTTTCCGTCCCTTTTACCTCTGGAACTTGATACGCTATTCGCCTTACTTTTAAGGTTTTTTCCTCATCCGTTTTAGAAAGAAGATCTAATGGCTTGATGTGGGAGGGGGTAGAGCTAGCGTCGAACCAACGCCTGATCGCCGAATTGCTGGTGCGCTCACCTTCCGCCACAGGACATTTTGGATACTTAGTCGTGTCTTTTCCGGCTTTTGTCTTCGCCGAGACCGCTTTAACAGCGTCGATGTCGGTTATAACGAGCGTCTTGATTTCCAGAAAATCGATTAGGGGATAGAACAAATGAGCGTATGCTCCCCCCACTTCCATTGTCGTCACGTATTGTCGCGCTAATTTGTGCTCAGCAGGAATATTCTTGTCCACCAGAGCACATAACCTCGGCACAAGAATACGCTCCGTAGTTCCTTCCACCATAATCGCCTTATCGGCGAAGTAGAGGTCACATTTCGTAAGCGTCATATATTGATGCAAAAAGTCTTTGTCTGAGGCAGGAATGGTCGCCATGCCTTTTTTGAAGTCCTTAACCTTCGTCTGACGTGCACCAGCGGAGACTGGTTCGGCATTGAGGAAATAACGGACAGCTTCGAACGTGGCTGCGTTGGCAACATGCGGAGAGTGGGTAGTAATGACAAACTGGACTTTCCACGCCGGCTCGTCAGGATATCCGTCGGATAACTTGGCAACGGCCTTATGTAGTTGGGCGATAAACACCTCCTGCATTTGCGGGTGAAGGTGAGCCTCAGGTTCTTCGATGAAAATCAGATGTGTATTAGGCCGCGTTTCTCGAGCCCTGTATTCTTTATGAAAGCTCTGTAACTGAAGCAACATATAAATGAGATTGCGCGTACCGAGACCATTATAGCCCTCGGGCAAATGAACGCCGTCGTTACTAGCATAGACGACCTTAGTATGATCATTAAGCAAGGCCTCGACATTCAAGACCGTCTCGGGTCGTAACGTCGAATCATTAGGTCCTGGAAAACCGAGAACATCCATCGCAGGCAGCAGGGCTGCTAAAACAGAATCAAAATCTTTTTGGACAGTGCGTTCAATCTCCGAAACCGAAGACTTCAACTCTGCAGCAAGTTGCTGGTCAGCGGCTGCGGCTGTAGGAGCTTGGGCCGTCTTGTAAAGACCACCCAAAAGTCTGCCGATAACGTCGGCATCACCATAGCCGGAATGATCAAGTGTTCTTTGCGCTCGCACTAAATTGCACTTGATCAATGTATTAAGATGATTCATGTCGAGGCGACGCCGATTGCTCGAATCAGTCGGATCGATTGCCCATACTTCGACATCATATGCGGAGCCGATTGTATCTTTGATATGGCGATTGAACTCAATCATTGGATCCGCAGCTTCGGCCTCTGCATTGAAATCCAAGAGGCTTGATAGGGCCGACAATCGCGGCGCGTAGATAACATGCGCTATCGCTGTATCCGAGTTGGCATCGAGATCAATCACAAAGGATGACATTGGTCCGATATCAGGAGCCGCTTTGTCGTAAGTCAAAGTAATTGTAACAGCGATCGTCGGTAACTTTCCAAGCACGTCCTGTGGTGCTTCTTTTGCTAACCTTGCCTCTCTTGCAATCGCAAATTTGCTCCGATCTGCAGCAGAAAAATCTTGCAGTTTGAAAGATGATCCGCCAGACGCAAAGCACCTAAAAACGTCCGTGAGAGATGTCTTCCCGCTATTATTACGACCTACCACCACCGTTGTAGTGTCTTCGAGCATAAGCTCCACGTCACGTAGTAAGCGGAATCCTTGAACCCGCACCTTTTTAATACGCACCCACGTCCTCCGATTCTATCGAGTTCATCACATTCGGAATATATCCCTCCCGGACAATCACGAATCATCGATATAATTTAAATAATTACTTGCACATTACCACACACAGAACCTATATCACATTATATTTTCTTATATATATGATATGTAAATTTTTCTTAAAATTTTGTTATTTGGATTGAATTTATACATTACGATATTCGTGTATTTTGCCCAATATACTCTTGCACAATATTCCATAAACAAAAGTCCAATTGTCTTCCCGCACATATGGTCTTGCTTCAATACTACCTGCTATTCAGACTTGGAAGCCCCCGCGCAAGACCCCAAATTCGTTGACAAGGATTGGCAAAATTTGTCATCCTTAAGGTCGGAGGCGCCGATGGCAACAATGAACGTATCCCTGCCCGACCCCATGAAGGAATGGGTAGAGGCTCAGGCCAGGACAGGACGCTACAGCAATGCGAGCGACTACGTCCGCGATCTGATCCGGCGTGATCAGGAAGCCCGTGCCGCGCATGATGAGGTTCAGGCCCACATCACGGCCGGTCTGCGTAGTGGCGTTGGGACCAGGAGCATGAAGCAATTGCTGCAGGATGCTCGCGCGGCTGCCGGGACGACGGATGCCGACCTGTAGAAAGACGCGGCTCGCCGAAGACGACATCGTCAACATCTATACGCAGGGCGTGAGGGATTTCGGGCCACGGCGGGCCGAAATCTACCATACAGGACTGGCGGACGCGTTCGACCTTATTGCCTCACATCCGCAGCTTGCGCCGGAACGTCGCGAGTTCGACCCACCGATAAGACTGCATCGTCATCGGGCTCACCATATCCTCTATCTCATTGACGACGAAGGGGTTCTGATCGTCCGCGTGCTGCCTCGACTACGGCGCTGGGAGCGGTTTATGGAAACAGACTGACGCTGCTTGTGCTCGCCAAACCTGCTTTACCCTTCGCTGGAAACGCCTGTCGTTCCTGCTGCAGATGCTGGCTTTCTGCCCCGCCGCTGTTTCTGGAAGGCCCGATCAGTCTCCATGAAACGCCCGACCATGAGCGGCACCAGCCGGGCCGCATCGGGGATGGCATCTGCCGCCTCCCCTGCTTTTTCCGAAACCAGTTCAGCATACAGCAGTAGGTCACGATGTATCTCGGCTGGCAGTTCGATCGTCAGTTTGACCGGCCGACTGTCAGAAATGGTGCTGATACGGAGTTTTGTCATGGTGCTGCTCCTTCATGCGGATGCCAGGGTTTCAAAACCAGATCGCGATTGACGATTAGGGTGAACGGCAGGCCCGGCCGGTCGGTCAGCGTGGGCTGGATATCCATACTGCGGTCGATCAGGCGGTTTCCCACCATGGAAAACCCGTTGCTGGCGCCGCTGCGGATCGCCTGAAGCAGGTTGTTCTCACCCCATGATGTCCCGGCTTCAGACCCGACGCTCAGCATGGTCGTCACCAGTGCAGCCCTGAAAAGCTGGCCCCAGTGCTGGTCCACCATATCCTTGAGCCCGGTCTGACCGATTGCATCGGCACCCGGGATCCTGTCGAGCACGATGCTCTCGCCATCGGGACGGATGAGGCGGGTCCAGATCACTTGCGTGCGCTGCTGCCCGAAAGAGACGCTGCTATTATAGGTGCCGAAAAGGGTGCTGCCCTGCGGCACAAGCAGGTAGCGTCCGGTCGGACTGTCATAGACGTTTTGCGTCACATGCCCGATCAGTTGTCCCGGCAGGTCCGAACTGACTTTCGAGTTGAGCGCACCCACGATGACCGTCCCCGCCTGAATAACGTATGGGGAAACAGGCTGCGTCAGGCGATCCGGGCTGACTGTCACACGATCGGGCTGGCCCGCCAGAAAGGCGCGGTTCGCGGCCTGCCGGTCATTTGTGCCCGCTGTAGCAGACGGAGCGTTATTCCCGGTTGAGGGCAACGCAGGGGCAGACGCCCTGTCCTGCCGCCCGGCATCCTGCGTCTGCACGAACAACTTGCTGGCGATGGCTGCCTCGACTTCCTGTTCGGCCCGCCGGTCACCCATGCCCGAAACCGGTCCGGCCCTGCCTTCCTGCTGTGCCTTCAGGATCGGTTTGCCCAGATCACCGGGCAAAGGCGACCCCAGCCTGGGCACGCCGGTATAATCCTTTGGTAGGGCATCAAGCCCATCGGCCGAAGGTCGCGCATCAGAATCCTGCACGGCGGACGCTGGTCCCTGCCGGGCGGAATTCTGCAGCGCGTAGCCCAGCGCCAGACCAATCCCGATCATACCCGTGCCCGCCAGACCCCAGACAACATAGCGCGACAAACGCACGACACGCGGTCGTTCCGCCCGCAGACGCAGATCGGGAAGCAATGGCGGGGCCGCAGGGGAGGCATTTTCGGTGCCGCCCTCCGCTCTTTCGTCCCGGTGTTCTTCCTGCCTGTCCGTCATGACCGCCGTCCGTCGCTGCGTACGATCCGCACCCGCTGCTCGGAGTGTTTGTCGCCCAGACGCAGTTCCGCAGCGGTAAACAGGCGATCGACGATCATCCAGTTCTGCCGCACCCGATAATTGACCAGTTCCGGCCCGCCATCGGCCCCCAGCACAAACAGAGGCGGTAGTTCCCCCTGCCCTATGCCAGCCGGAAAAGCGATATAAACCTTCTGGCCGTCATCAAAGGCTCGGCCGGGCAGCCAGGGCGGCGTGCCCCCTTTCACCGGCTGGATGACGTAACGGAAATTCAGGGCGTCGAGATTCAGCCCCACGTCCACCGGGGCAGCGTCATCGGCGGCGCTGTCCTGCCGATGCAGGGCAATGAGATCATCCTCGGGGTAATCCCACGATACTGACGCCATATAGGTAGCCGGTGTGGAGCGCAGTTCCGCCAGATAGGTCCGCCGGTCGGTGTTGACGATCAGGTTGGTGGCCAGGTCCGGCCGCGTCGGCTTGACCAGGATATGAATCCTCTTTGTCGTCCCTGCCCCGCTCTCGGTATCACCGATGATCCAGCGCACGGTGTCACCTGCCGCCACGGGACCGGTGCCCACCAGCTTCTCACCCTGCTGAAGCATGATGTCTGTGATTTCGCCGGGTGAGGTGTACACCTGATAGAGGGCACCCGGAGAATAGGGATAGACCTGCACCGCATTGATGAATCCAGCCCGCTTGGGCTGGATGCGCGCGGCCAGATTGGCCTGCGTCACACGCGCTGTGGGATCGGCGACTTCGGGGGCCGGATGGACCGCACGTCGTGAGGGCAACGGTTTGAGCTGTCCCGGCAAGGGAAACGGTTTCGGGACTTCCACCACCCGCACCGGCTTCGGTGGGTCCGGCAGGCGCGTGGCCTGAACAGCGTCATCGTAGCGGATGACCGGCGGATGGTAATGCTGCGCGCATCCGGCCAGGGGCAGGACAAGCAGCGGCAGGACACGAAGAGCGCGACAGATCATTGGCCAAGCTCCTTCGACCAGTTGATGGCGGAGACAAAAACACCCAAGGGATTTCTGCGCAGGTGATCGGCATCACGCGGCGGGCTGAGCCTGACCGAGACAATCGCGGTCCAACGTTCGGTGCCAACGAACGCCCCGTCGCGGTAATGCCGCTCGGCCCAGGCGATCCGGAAACTCACGGGCGACGCCCGGATGACGGACGACACGTCCAGTTCGACCTGCTCATGCCCGATGCGGGCAAAGGGATCGTTCTGACGGGCATAATCGTTGAGCGCCTGGGCACCGGACGTGGTGGTGAAAGCGTAGGCGCGCAGCCAGTCCTGCCGCACCACCACGGGGTCGGAGGATAGGCTGCGGACGTCCTCGATGAACCGGGCCAGATACCAGGCAATCTGCGGGTCCGTCGGCACATAGTTGGCTGTCGCAGGCGCCACGACCTGCGCCTCGCCCAGCCGGTCCACCTGCACGACCCACGGCGTGATGGTGCCGCGTGCGGACTGCCAGACCAGCCCGGCCCCAAGGCCTGCGGACAGGAACAGCGAACCAAAGGCCATCAGCCGCCAGTTGCGGGCCTGCACGCGGGCGGAACCGATGCGTTCATCCCAGATCTGGGCGGCTTTCTGATAGGGGGTGACCGGCTCCGGCGTCGTGCCGTAGCGCACCGTGGAGCGACGGAACATCGTCCTCATTCCTTTTCCGACAGATCGATTGAGGAAGACCCGCCCCCGCCATCGGCGGAGCGGATGACATGGGCAGCCTCGGCGGCATGGGTCACGGCCTGCCGGCGCTTCATGCGGCTTGCCCAGCGCGGGGGCTCACTGGCGGATGATGCTGACGAGGATGAACCCGTTCCGCCTGCCGATGCCCCCGTCTCAGCAGCGCCACCACCCGAACCGGTTGTCCGGCCACCGGTCGCGGTAAAGGTCGCCTTCCCGCCCGATGAGAAGCTGTCCTTCATGGCGCTGGCCGCACTGGCGGCCTTGTTCTTCACGGCACCTGCCGCCGCCGAACCGGCAGCCCTGCCAATCCCGCCCACGCCAGCAGCCAACCGGGCACCGGCACTCCCGCCAACCGCTGTCGCCGACCCGAGCGTGTAGGCTGTTGATGCAGCGCCTGCTACGGCCGCCCCTCCCCGCGCGGCCGCTGCCGTGGCGGCCAGGGCTGCCCCACCACCAGAAACAGCCGCACCGACGCCAGCCACGGCAGCAGCCCCCATGCCGGCGACGGCCATGCCCGTGCCGACAGCGGCTCCCGCGCCAAGCTGGGGAGCACCAGCGATCAGCCCGTTGGCCAGACTGCCGCCGAAAATCGCAAGGCCCACAATGGCCAGTGAGGCGATAACCACAGACAGGGCCTGCCCGACCGTAGGCTGCGCATCGCCATAGGAGGTGGTGAACTGGCCAAACAGAGTGGCGGCAATGCCGCTGATCACGGCCAGCACCATGATTTTTACGCCCGAGGAGACGACATTGCCCATGACCTTTTCGGCAAGGAAAGCCGTGCGGTTAAACAGGGCAAACGGGATCAGCACAAACCCGGCCAGTGTGGTCAGCTTGAATTCGATCAGGGCGACAAAGAGTTGCACGGCGAGAATGAAGAATGCCGCCAGCACGATCAGCCAGGACAGGCAGAGCACGAAAATCTGCGCGAAATTGGTAAAGAAAGCGACAGGGCCAAGCAGTTTATGGACTGAGTCCAGAAGAGGCTGTGCCGCATCGAACCCGGTCTGGGCCAGCCGACCGGGCCGCAGGAACTGATCCAACGACAGCGTGCCCCCGCCCGCTTTCAGGCCAAGGGCGGCGAAACTGTCAAAGACGGTCTTCGACAGGCTGGAAAAATTGCTGATCAGGAAAGAAAAGAACCCGATATAGAGCGTCTTTTTCACCAGACGCTGGATGACATCCTCGTCCGCCGCCCAGGCCCAGAACAGACCCGCCAGCGCCATGTCGAGCACGGACAGCGATCCCGCGAGCGAGATCATACTCCCCTTCACCAGACCGAAACCGGTATCGATGGTGGTGCTGAAGGTGTTCAGAAAGGTGTCGATGACGCCGACATCGTTCATGGCCATGGCGGTCAGTTCCCGCTGCTGCCGAACATGGACACCGTGCCGGGAGTGTAGGCGTCATGCTGCGCGAAATGCTGGTACTGCGCCTCGCTCTCCGCTTCCGTCGCCGCATTTCGCGCCCGCTCCAGCGCTGTAGCCCTGCCGTTGGCGGCAAGCTCGGCCTGGATGTCGGATAACTGACGCGACTGAAGTGCCAGAAGCTGATTGCCGGCCTGCGCTGCCTGCAGGGCACCCGTGGAGGTCTGGCTGGCTGAGACAAGCTGGGTCATGGCGCTGCTGTCGGAAGGAATGTTCCCCACGACGCGCGCCTGCAGTTTCAGCGCGTCCTCAAACCCGCCCACGGAATTCTGCCACCGTGTCTGCGCCTGGCTGAACAGGGCGCTGTCGGACATGCCCGACGAGACGGACGTGTAGGCCTGCTGGTACTGCTGCTCGACGGACTGGACGCTGTAGGCAATATTCTGCGCCTGCGCGAGCAGTGCCGTGGTCTGGGAAATCGTCGATTGCAGCGTCGAGAGAGTCGAAAGGGGCAGGCTCGCCAGATTGCGGCCCTGATTGACAAGCATCTGGGCCTGGTTGGCCAGCGACGTGATCTGATTATCGATCTGCTGGAGGGTCCGTGCCGCAATGAGAACATTCTGGACATGGTTGGCTCCGTCATAGACCGCCCACTGCGCATGGGCAGGCGCGACCGGCATGAGAAAAACCAGAGCGGCTCCCACAGCTGCGGCACACCCGGGACGGAAATGTCTTGCCCGGATACGGAAAGATTTTTCCGTCATGGCACGGCTCCTTCCCGCAGGAGGTCCGCCGCCCACATAACACCCCGCGCCTCGAACCAGGCCGGGAGAAAACTGTCCCGCCCATGTTCCGCCAGCACCTGATCGATCAGACGGTGGTCATCCTTCCCGGATGCCGCGCACAGGGCGAGTGCGACCGGCCCGAGCCCCAGTTCGAACAGGCGATTGCCGCGCCGGGTCTGGCAGTAATATTCCCGCTTCGACGCGGCACGGGCGATAATGGCGATCTGGCGTTCGTTTAGCCCGAAATCACGGTAGATGGCCGCGATCTGCGGTTCAATCGCCCGCTCGTTGGGCAGGAAGATCCGCGTCGGGCAGCTTTCCACCACCGCAGGGGCAATGGATGAGTTGGCGATATCGGACAGGCTCTGGGTGGCAAACACCACCGAGGCGTTCTTCTTGCGCAGGGTTTTCAGCCACTCCCGGAGCTGGCCCGCAAAATCACCGTCATCCAGCACCAACCAGCCCTCATCAATGACCAGCAGCGTCGGACGCCCGTCCAATCGTCCTTCGATGCGATGGAAGAAGTAGGACAGCACGGAAGACGCCGCACCGGAGCCGATCAGACCTTCGGTTTCGAACACCACGACATCGGCATCACCCAGCCGCTCGGTATCTGCATCCAGCAGGCGACCATAAGGACCACCAAGGCAATAGGGAGCCAGCGCCTGTTTCAGGGCGTTGGATTGAAGCAGCGCCACCACGCCTGACAGGGTCCGTTCATGAGCGGGCGACGACGCCAGGGAATTCAGGGCCGACCAGAGATAGGATTTTACCTCCGGTGTCTGGGTGACGCCTTCCCGGACAAGGATCTGCCCCAGCCATTCCGCTGCCCAGGCGCGCTCGGTCGGATCGTCGATACGGGCCAGCGGCTGAAGCGAGACGCCGCCATCCTGTTCGCCTGCCCTATGATCTGCGTCTTCCTGCTCCGTCAGGCTTCCACCGAGATCATGCCAGTCCCCGCCCATCGCCAGTGTCGCGGCCCGCAGCGAGCCGCCAAAATCAAAGGCAAAGACCTGCGCGCCCGCGTAGCGGCAGAACTGCAGCACCATGAGCGCCAGCAGCACGGACTTCCCCGCTCCTGTCGGTCCGGCGATCAAGGTATGGCCGACATCGCCGACATGTAGAGAAAAGCGGAAGGGCGTGGCCCCGGCTGTCTTGCCGTAAAACAATGGGGGTGCGTTGAAATGCCCGTCCCGTTCAGGGCCGGCCCAGACAGCAGAGAGCGGAATCATGTGCGCAAGATTCAGGGTCGAAACCGGCGGCTGGCGGACATTGGCGTAAACATGGCCGGGTAATGACCCCAGCCATGCCTCCACCGCGTTCAGGCTTTCCGCCATGCAGGTAAAGTCACGGCCCTGAATGATCTTCTCGACCAGACGCAGCTTCTCGGCCGCGATCGAGGCAGAGCCATCCCACACCGTGACGGTCGCAGTGATATAGGCCTGCCCGACATCGTCAGCACCCAGCGACTGCAAGGCCAGATCGGCGTCGGCCGCCTTGTTGGCGGCGTCATTGTCCACCAGCACCGAGGCCTCGTTGGTCATGACCTCGCGTATGATGGCGACGATGGATTTCCGCTTGGCAAACCACTGGCGACGGATCTTCGTCAGCACCTTCGTCGCATCGGTCTTGTCGAGCAGGATCGCCCGCGTGGACCAGCGATAGGGAATGGCCAGACGGTTCAGGTCATCCAGAATGCCGGGAAAGGTCCGGCTGGGAAAACCCGTGATCGTCAGGGTTTTGAGGAAGGCATCGCCCAGTTTGGGCTCCAGACCGCCCGCCAGGGGCTGATCTACCAGCAGGGCGTCGAGGTGCATGGGGATTTCCGGCACCCGGACTCGCTGGTGCCGAGTGGAAATGGTGGAATGCAGGTAGGTGAGCGTCTTGCCGTCCTTCAGCCAGGCGGCTTCGGGCATGAAACCGTCCAGCAGGGCCAGCAGACGGTCAGTCCGGTCGATAAAGCCCCTTACCAGACCCTGCGGATCATGCCCGTCGCGCTCCATGCCTTCATAGAGCAGGCGCTCGGCACGGCCCGAGGTTTCCGCGGGCGGCAGCCAAACCAGGGTCAGAAAATACCGGCTCTCGAAATGCACGCCTTCATCCTCGAAGGCCTCCCGGCGTTCCAGATCGACCATCTGGCTGGCGGCATCGGGGAAATCGCTTTCGGGATAGAGGGTCGCCGGTGTGCGCTGCGCCTCCACAAACACGGCCCAGCCCGAACCCAGACGTCGCAGGGCGCTGTTCAGCCGCCCCGTCACACCGACCAGTTCGGCCGGAGTGGCACTGTCCAGATCGGGACCACGGATGCGCGCCGTGCGCTGGAAACTGCCGTCCTTGTTCAGGACCACACCTTCCCCGACCAGCGCGGCCCAGGGCAGGAAGTCGGACAGGACAGCGGCGCGGCTGCGATATTCACCAAGGGACATCATGGCCCTGCCCTCCCTATGCGCGAAGCCAGGCGGGATAGCGGAGATGCCGCCGCCCCACCTCGACGAACAACGGATCGCGCTTCGCCCCCCAGACCGCGAGGGTGTGCCCCACGATCCAGAACACTGCCCCGACCAACCAGAGCCGCAGGCCGAGGGCTATGGCGGAGGCCAGCGTACCGTTGGCGATAGCCACGGCTCGGGGCGCACCGCCCAACAGGATCGGTTCCGTCAGGGAGCGATGCACGGGCACGAAATAACCGGGCACAGCCTCGGCCTCAGGATCGAAGAGAGCTGCCATCAGATCAGCGCTCCGCCCGAGAAAGAAAAGAAGGACAGGAAGAACGAGCTGGCAGCAAAAGCGATGCTGAGTCCAAAGACGATCTGGATCAGGCGGCGGAACCCTCCTGATGTTTCGCCAAAGGCCAGAGTCAGACCGGTAATGGTGATGATGATCACCGAGATGATCTTCGCCACCGGCCCCTGCACGGATTCCAAGATCTCGTTCAGGGGTGTTTCCCACGGCATCCCCGTGCCGGACGCCCATGCCGATGACGCAAAAACAAGCGACAGCAGCATGGATGTTCCGAACACACGAAGGTCCGGCAGACGACGATCAGAACGTGCTCCAGCGCACACGACGGCACGCTTGCATGACGGCGGCTTCATGATAATTCTCCATTGGCAGAGAATGATGTCTCGGAAGAGGAGAGGCTGACCGGGCGGATGCGATAGCCTCCGGTCATGGGATCGAGACCGTCAATTTCGGCCAGTTCGGAGAGGTGCCGGGCCGTGCCGCGCCCGGATAGCACGGCGATGACGTTGATGGTTTCTGCGATCATGGCGCGCGGCACTGTCACCACCGCTTCCTGGATCAACTGTTCCAGACGATACAGGGCAGCGAGCACCGATCCAGCATGTAGTGTACCGATGCCACCCGGATGTCCGGTGCCCCACGCCTTGACCAGATCGAGCGCTTCGGCCCCACGTACCTCACCGATGGGGATACGGTCGGGACGCAGGCGGAGACCCGACCGGACAAGGTCAGAAAGGGTGATGACGCCTTCTCGGGTCCGCAGGGCGATGAGATTGGGCGCGGTGCATTGCAATTCGCGCGTGTCCTCAATCAGCACGACACGATCACCGGTTTTTGCGACCTCGGCCAGGAGAGCGTTGACCAGTGTGGTCTTGCCCGTCGACGTGCCGCCCGCGACGAGGATGTTCTTCCGCTCGGCGACAGCGCGACGGAGATAATCCGCCTGTCCTGCAGTCATGATCCCGGCCTCGACATAGTTGTCGAGGGTAAAGACCGCGACCGCGGGTTTGCGGATGGCGAAACTCGGGGCCGTCACTACTGGTGGCAACAGCCCTTCGAAGCGCTCACCAGTCGGCAATTCCGCAGATACGCGGGGTGCCTCTGCATGCACCTCGGCACCCACATGATGCGCAACCAGACGCACGATCCGTTCGGCATCCTCTGGCGAGATCGTCTCCCCCGTGTCTGCCATGCCGTCAGCCAGACGGTCGATCCATAACCGCCCGTCAGGATTGAGCATGACTTCAATAACGGACGGATCCGAAAGATGATGGGCTACGGCAGTCCCCATAGCCGTACGCAGCATGGAAATACCACGTGCGCGACCTTGCTGTGACGAAACGTGAGACATGACCTTGCCCGCATTTCTTGGCTGACAGAAGGACTTCCATCAGTTGCGGGAGGTATTAGGAAAGGCATGCACCGACCAATTTCAACAGCAGATTATTGCCTGACGTGGGCAGGCGCGGCGTAACGTATAATTGTCGGTGGATACCGTTTCATCACTCCAGATTATGATGTTCTAAAACGGAGAAAAAACTGATTCGCCACAAGCCGAATACTCAAAATGGCAATGCCGTTTCGGAATGTGAATATGTGGATTGTTCGACTACCGTGCCTGTGCCCTTTTTTATCAGTCAATTCCCAGATGCTTAAAAAATGCCTGATTTCTTGCTTTTGCAGAGTTAAGCACTTCTCTGAACGACGATATTTCAATAAATATTTTATAATTAGCATCCCACCAATAATAGGATGATGTACCAGCACGTTGGCTAAACTGTCCAAGTTGCCTCATTACAGATATCAAGGAATCTGTGATATCAGCGACAATATGACACGTAAATGGTGTATCGGCAGAAATTGTCCTTAAGGGCGTACCGTCGAATTTTACTGCCTCGCGAGCACCCCGAAACTGCTCCACATAGCTGCGAACCTGAGAAATCGGATTATCGGCCAATGTGTAATTGTCCCTTTTCGGGCGTTTAAATTCAACAATAGTAATCGGCTGATTAGCATCTTCGGACTGGAATCCTAAGCTCACGTCGAGCAGCGTGATATCAGGACGATCGGTCGACGTCGTCTCGCCACCAGCCTGAGAGTTCATTCGCTTATCTGAATTAAAATATGTGTAAAAAGCGAGACGATCATCAAGAAGCCATAAATTATGATCTTCGTATGATAATTCTTGGCTTGTAGAATTTAGAGGGCATATAATGCCATGCACGACTTTTTCATAATGAGACGTCATATCGTCTGCATCTTTGAAGCGGAGTCCGGCCTCGAAAATTTCAAGTATTGCTTTCCGCCTCGCTACATACTCAGCCAGAGAAGACATTGCATCTTCTTTGAGCTTTTGCATAAATTGCTCTGTTTGTTGCTCAACATCCGGCAGAGCTTTTTTATAAGCGTCTTTATATTCACGTTTTCTTTTCTTATAATCACGGAGATACCTTCGCGACAATTCGACGAAAATCTCTTCTTCACTCTGGGTTGATAAATGCAACTCTTCAACAATTGACGCAGCATTTCGCGCTGCGTAAAAAAATCTCGGATACTCCTTACCGATTGCTAGAATTTTCTTCGTTTGTGCATCCCTGATTTCTCGAATTTCAGGTTCAAGAAATTCTTTTGCGCAATTTTTCGCGGCATCGACAATGCTAGAAGTTTGGTCTTCATCGAGAGAAAAGGCAGTACGCGTATCATTCACATTGCGGTTCAAATAAGCAGATTCCACGTAGCCTAAAAAAGCATATTTCCCGCCAATTGCCTTCAATCCAAGAACACTATCAAGCTCATGCCTTGAAACAGCTCTACCATTTGCCCCCAAATAGAGCGCATTTACGCTTTTTTCGTCATCCGAGATCGTTTTTGGCAAAAGAAAACAATGTATGACAAATTCATCTTCAATGCCTTCTACAAAGAATGTAAAATCCTTATCACGCTCCACTTTTTCACTAAAAATATCAAATAGATTTATAGTTTCAGCTTCGTCTGTTATTAAAATTTGTGGATGAGATATATTCGTAAAATAACTAACAAAATGGGCGATTAAGCGTCCTGCTATCGTATCCAATTTTTTGGGAAGTTTTGACGCAAATTCACTTCTAAATGGATTAATAACTATAGAAGTCTGCACGGATGATCCCGCATTATCGATATCTATGTAATTTGAAACTGGATCATCTACGGTAAAATCAAATTTGCACCCAACAAGTTTGCCGTGCTCATCGACAAACGTGCTGCGAACGGCAGCATGATCTGCAACTTTTAACCATAGAAGGCGTCCAACACCTTTCCCACCTATTTTAACCTTTTTTCGGCTATCGAATTTCTGGAACGATGTAAGATTGTCCCGTATAAATCCTATTCCATTGTCTGTAATCGTAAAGCCACAATATTCACCAGAAGAATCCCGATGGACTAAAATCTTAATAGTTCCTTGAGACAGATTGTCAGGCCCAAATCGTTCTTCGATGGCATGAATAGAGTTCATTACAGCTTCGAATAACGGGAACAAAGCATTCTTAGCATTTGGCGCAAGAGAGATGTTATCTATCCGACCAATACTATCGCTTAACCAACCCTTTGCCATCTCGTCAGGTGCCCAATTATTTCTGCCTCTTTCTTGAATAGCATGCGAAGTCAGCAGCTGCCAGCCTGATACTGACCTCCCCAATGTTCACCATTTTCCCCGAGCAGATTGGCAGTTTCCCAGTCAAAGATCGCCTATTATCGAGAAAATTCTGAAAAATAAGGTGCTTCCACTGCAACTCCTACTGCATGCATCATGGGGAAGTCCCTTCCTCCCCGCTCAAATCCTGATGCAAACGATGCCCGGTGCTCAAATGCCGCGCCAACGTCTCAATGAACTGTTCATAACGTACAGTCGCCTGGGCGCGGGCAGCGGCCGCAGCCGGCTCAGGCAGCGGCGGCGTTGTGAGCAGCCAGAAGCGAATGAAAAGCGCCAGTGTCTCGACGTTGATCCCAAGGTCTCGCTCCATGTGACCGATCCGGCGATCAAGCCGTTCCAGCCGCCGGTTTAGCGCGCCCTCACCTTTCCCGTCCTCTGGAGAAAGAAAGGCGGCCAGGGCCGTTTCGACCAGCATGGACTGGGACTGGCGACGACGGGCGGCAAGATCACCCAAGGTCTCCGCCAAAACCGGGTCCAGATAGACCGTAATCTGCTGCTTCCTGCGCGCTCGTTTCATGGGCCTTCCATCTCCATGCCGTCATCCCGATCCAAGGCAGCCAGCCGCGTCATTCGCTGGAGATCCTCGAATTCCCGCCTGGCCCGCATGGCGGCATGATCAGGATCAAGGTCCGGGTTTTTGCGTTCATGCTCGTCCCGCCCCCGCTCCGCTTTCGGTATGTGGGCTGCATCAAACTCGCGCGTCTGCTTCTGTCCTGCACCCATCGGTTCGTCAGAAGACGTTCCAGCCAATGTGTCTTCATCTTCAGGGGGCATCTGGTCTGGCGTGGGTCTGCCACTCCAGTCATCTGCGCCCGCAGCGTCCGCCGACAACCGAGGCGCAGGCGGCGGCAGAATGCGTTCCTGCAGGCGCGGATCGGCATAATAACGTGCCTTGCGGGCGCGCACTGGCGGTGTGCCGGCTGCCATGACAACCTCTTCGTCGGGTGGAAGCTGCATGATCTCGCCGGGCGTCAGCAGAGGCCGGGCGCTTTCCTGCCGGGAGACCATCAGATGCCCCAGCCAGGGCGAGAGACGATGTCCGGCATAGTTTTTCTGTGCCCGGACCTCGGTAGCCGTGCCAAGGGCGTCAGACACACGTCGAGCCGTCCGCTCATCATTGGTCGCGAAACAGACACGGACATGGCAGTTGTCGAGAATTGAATTGTTCTGCCCATAGGCTTTTTCGATCTGGTTGAGGCTCTGGGCAATCAGAAAGGCCTTGATGCCATACCCCGCCATGAAGGCGAGCGCGCTTTCAAAGAAGTCGAGACGCCCGAGCGCCGGAAACTCATCGAGCATGAGCAGAAGACGATGATTTTTCTTCTGGTGTTGCAGGTCTTCCGTCAGGCGACGACCGATCTGGTTGAGCACCAGGCGGATCAGCGGCTTGGTCCGGCTGATATCCGATGGCGGCACGCTGAGATAGAGTGTTGTGGGGCGGCCGCCACGCACGATGTCGGTGATCCGCCACGTGCAGCGGGATGTTACCTTGGCCACGACCGGATCACGATACAGGCCTAGAAATGACATGGCGGTAGACAACACACCGGACCGTTCGTTGGGAGACTTGTTGAGCAGTTCCCGAGCGGCCGACGCCACCACAGGGTGCGGCCCCGCCTCTCCCAGATGCTTCGTGCGCATCATGGCCCGTAATGTCGTCTCGATCGGGCGCTTCGGATCGGACAGCAGGTTGGCCACGCCGCTAAGGGTCTTGTCCTTCTCCGCATACAGGACATGCAGGATGGCCCCGACCAGAAGGGAATGGCTTGTCTTTTCCCAGTGGCTGCGGCGTTCCAGCGAACCCTCGGGATCGACCAGCACGTCAGCTACATTCTGGGCATCACGCACCTCCCACTCACCCCGGCGGATTTCCAGCAGGGGGTTGTAGGCATCCGACCGTGGATTGGTGGGATCAAACAGAAGGACACGGCTGAATGTTCCCCGGAAACCTGCGGTCTCCTGCCAGTTCTCCCCCTTGATGTCATGCACGATGGCCGAACCCGGCCAGGTCAGGAGTGTCGGGATGACGAGACCCACGCCCTTGCCCGAGCGTGTGGGCGCGAAGCACAGAACGTGCTCCGGGCCATTATGCCGAAGATAGGTCTTGCGGTGACAGCCCAGCACAACGCCGTCGGGATCGAGCAATCCGGATTTCTGCAGATCTTCGGCGCTCGCCCATCGCGCGCTGCCATAGGTAGCGGCCCGTCTGGCCTCCCGCGCACGACGCACCGACATGGCGACAGCCACGAGAAACGCCAGCACACCACCCGAGGCAGCAATCCAACCGCCCTGTGAGAAGACGTGCGGCGCATAGGCGTCGAATTCATACCACCACCAGAAAACAAGCGGCGGCGCGTAGACCGGCCAGTGATGGAACAAGGTGAACCATGGCTGGCCGAGTTCGGGCTGAAAGGCCAGTTGCCAAGCCACCCATTCTGTCGCTACCCACCAGGACAGAACAACCAGCGCCAGCACGACGCACAGCTGTCCCCATAGGATCCGCGCTCCTGACATCGCCGTTCCCTCCTTTTCATCAATCGAGAAAAGGCGAGAAAGACTTACAAATACCAGCGCCGGAGCCCTGTCTGCGTGGCCAGGTGCATCCGGGCGTAAAATTATCGCCGCGCGCGTGGGCTCTACGTCACAATGGCGCTTGCACAGGTTTTCACGTGGACGGCCTCCCCTGAAACGACGGCACTAGATCCACGCCGTTAACATCCGTAACGACGTTGTGAATCCTGCTGGATCGCCTGCCCTCATTTTCTGCTTAAAATTCAGGCGTTAGGCGCATCTAGGTTGTTATGACGATCGAAATCCGCCATCTGCGGTCCGCGCTCGCGGCCGCCGAACATCGCAGCCTCCGCAAGGCGGCAACTGCATCGGGCACACGTGCCGCCCTTCTTTCCAAGGACATCCGCCTGCTGGAAGATATGATTGGCTGTACGCTCTTTATCCGCACGCCGGCGGGCATACGCCCAACATCCCATGGCGTCGACTTCCTGCATGTGGCGCGGCAGATCGTCCATGATGTGGATATGCTGGCAAACAGTCCCGGTTCCGGTGCCCGGCAGACAGCCCGCCGCCTTACGATTGGTTATTATACATCCGTCTCGACCGGAAACCTCCGTGCAACGCTGGGGGAATTCCAGCGTAGACACCCGACCATTCCGTGGAAGTTTGTGGGCGGTAACCGCGCATCACTGTTGCAGAAGGTCGAAACTGGACAGGTCGATATTGCAATTGTCACAGCGGGCGGACTGGAATGGCAGGATGCGCTGCTCCGGCTCTGGTCGGAACGCTGTGTGGTCGCACTGCGGTCCGATCATAAGCTCGCAGCACTGCCCGTTCTGGAATGGAGCCTTCTGCGCCATGAGCGGTTTCTCATCAGCACACAGGATCCCGGCCCGGAGATCGCGGACATCATCCGCCATTATCTCTCAGTCGATGTGCGCGCCCCCAATCTCGTGACACACGATACGGAGACACAGTTTCTCAAACCCTTCGTGGCGGAGAATGGTAGTGTCATGATTGATTATGAAAGCGCCACAGGGGATGGTCTGACCAACATTGTCTACCGGCAGGTGCTCAACGGTCGCCAACCTGTCGAACTACGTTTTGTGGCCTGTTGGCGAGCAGACAACCCCAACCCGTCCTTAGTTCGTTTCCTTCATCTGCTCCGCGAACGCTATCCGGATATATCCTGACAAAGGCGCAAAGACTCTGCAGTTTCAAAAATGATTTGGGAATACCAACCGTCCATTATGTGCCCACGTAAGTCACGGATATTGCACACCCCCACTCCACGAGTTTGGCATGGATGGCCCCATGGATCTTGCCGGGGATAACCCATGATTGTTGCATGGGATGCCCCTCGGAAGTTGCAGCGATGCTGCCCCTCGACTTTGGCATCGAGACGAGGGGCAATGCGTTGATTTTAAATAGGAAAAGTCGGTGCAGTTTCGGGCGGTAAAATTTCACCAACTATATGAGAGATTTCCATATATCCGTTGGCCCTGCCCATAATAACATTGCTGCGTTGCGCATGATCCAACGTATCGTTTATTGGTAAGGTTTGACATTGCTAACGAAAATTTTAAACCAGAGAGTGATGACGATATATTGGAAAAGTCATAATGCGCACCGATGTCGAATAGGGTATATGCAGGAACTTTAAAGGAATTCGCTGTATCTGCGTACGTAAAACCAACATATCTGACGCCAAAGTTGACACCAAGGCCGTAGAATATATTTCGAGGCAACGTGTAATCAACAAACATATTTACCATATTGCGAGGAGAGGCATTAATGTATTTTCCTTGCAAAGGTACTTTTCCAAGATTATTACCATAGATATCATATTTCGTAACGGTATTATTGCTTCTTGTGTAACGCATATCATTATAACTGTATGAAGCCGTTACTCTTATATCTTTTGTTATATTTGCATGGGCGGAAAGTTCTACACCCTTAGAAACTGCGGTGCCGCCATCAATTTCTTCGCCGACGACGTCAGGTGAACTCTCCAGTACGTGATGTTCTTTGATATGATAGGCGGCAGCCGTTAAAAAAACATTCGTATGTGGAATAATATATTTGAGACCTGCTTCTAGTTGATTACCTGTCAACGGTTGAGCCACGGAACCATCAGCCATAATATTTCCGTACTGAGGCTCGAACGATTTAGAGAAACTAAAATAAGGTGTTAGGCCAAAATCAAAGTTATATGTAAAACCAGCTCTCCATGTGAATGCTAAGGATGCTTCTCTTTCTGGAGACACAAGGTTTCTTTCAGCAATATTTCCCAATGACGTAGATTTCCGAGAGTATGTTGAATGATAATTGTAATCGTACCAATCTTGCCTTCCCCCAAGAGTTACAGTTAGTTTTTTAAACTTAATTTGATCTTGGAAATATACCCCTACCTGATCCCATTTTGTAGGATAAGTATAAGATGCGAGAGTATCTGTGGTTCCTGCCCCATAATTAGGATGAGCTGATATGATCGGATCCCAGATATTTATCGTCATTTCTTTTCGGTCGTATACGAGAGCAGCATCTTGGTCGATATGCCGATAATCAACACCTGCTATAAATGTTTGTTGGACAGGTCCTGTATTCAAATGTCCGACTAACCGGGAATCCAAAGCTACGGTTTTTTGAATGTACGCCGTGTCGTTGCCGAGCCCGCCTTTCCATCCATATATTGAGTATGTGGCTCCGTCTGTACCTAGTCCGCTACCAAACGTATCGTTGAAAAAAGATTGACTATTTTGGTACGAAAAATTCTGCTGGAATTCTAGGTTTTTATTAAATTCATGAGAAAATTGGTACTCGAACTTTGCTTCTTTAGTGCCATTGGTGTTATATTTTGGATCTCCTAGGAATCTGCTGCGCGGAATATAACCTTCTGTTCCACGAAGAAGAGTTCCAGCAAGCGGGTAATAATTCCCGCTCCCGGTACCCGGTGTATACATATACATACCCAGTAACGTGAGATTTGTCTTCTCATCAATATTCCACGTAATCGAAGGCAGTACGCCGACTCTGTGGTAGTTAACGTGATCAGTCTGTGTCCCTTGGGTTACCCCGATTGCAGCAATCCGATATCTTAAGCTTCCAGATTTCGTTACTTTATCACTTACATCCACCGTAGTTTCATAGCGCCCCCAGTTGCCGAAGCCTACTGTGACATTCCGCAAGGGCGTGTCCGTTGGCTTCTTCAATTGCATGGAAATTAATCCGCCCGCGCCACTTTGACCGTACATTACGGACGACGGTCCATTGAGAGCCTCTACGCGCTCAATGAAGGCCGGTTCGCCAGATGCCATAGAGTTTGAAAGAAGTCCGTCGACATATTGAGTAGATGCAAATCCCCTCTGGGTAAAGTTTCCTCCATTTGAAGTATTGCTTGACCCACTTCCCCAAGCGGCTGTTCCCAACGATTCGCTATAGATTCCTGGCATATAGCGTAGTACCTCTTGGACAGTTTGTGATTGCTGATCTACAATTTGGTCTTTCGTAATAACGTAAATCGAGTTTGGAATTTCGGTAAGAGGTGTATCAGTTTTCGTCGCTGCTGTTGTGTAGCGGGCAACGTAACCAACACCTGGCCCGATTGCTGACTCATGTGCGTTAAAACTACCGCCAACACGAACTGGACCAAGGGTGATATTCGCCGCCTTTGGTGCGGGCACAATCTGGAAAGCATGTTCTCCCAGCGTCTGGTATGACAATCCACTGCCCTGCAGAAGACGCGCCAACGCTTCACTAGACGTAAACTGTCCACGTAGCCCAGTAGTCGTATGACCGGCCAGTGTCGGCGCCTGCGATGTCACCTGAATACGGGACTGGGCACTAAACGAGACCAGCGCACTCGACAGCGATCCGGCAGGAATATTGAAGCTGTATTTTGGCTGTGTCTGCGCGGTCTCTGCCCGCGCTCTGGTCGGGACAAAGGACGTCAGCGCTGTGGTGGTGGCGAGCATCAGGACCGATGCGGCTATCGGTCTCCTCAGAAATCCTGACGAATGCATGGGCGCGGCTCTTCCTGTCATCTCAATTTTTAATGCAATTCATTTGCATTCAATGGGCATGGTAAGTGAGATGCACGGGAGGACCGTTTTTTCGGAAAAAATTTCAGATTTTTTTATTTTTTTTGCGTGAGGCTCTTTATCACACTGTTTAATAATGGTTTTTTCTTTTCCGTGAGGTTGCGCATTTTTCTGAATTCAGCCCCCACACCTCGGCACACGCTCCCAGACAGAGCTGTCCTCTCGCAGAGGCCATTTCCTGCGATCTGAAGCATGTCACGTCCGCTGCCGTGTATGCGGGGCTGAATCGATATCTGTGAGAACGCCTTACGAGCAACGAGAAACCAGCCCGCCAGACTGTCTCAGCGCCCCGTCACAAGTGCAAACCAGGGCGTTACGGACATGACCTTTCCCCCATAGGGATGCACGATCAGTTGCAGCGACGTTTCCGGATGATGCAGGTCGTAGGAACCGCTGACCTTACGTACTGCCAGCGTGTCATGCGCGACGATGATCCGGGTGCTAGTCCAGGGCTGGAGCGCTGCCACCATGTCAGCGATGGTATTGTCCTGCGCCACAAGCATTCCGTCGCGCCAAAGCCCGATAGTCTCGGGTGCCTGCGTATCGGATATGACCTGGGAGCCTCTGACATCGACGCGATCCCCCGCATGCAGGTCGCGCTCCAAGCCGATGCCTTCCTTTGCGGACACATGCACGGCCCCTTCCCGCACCGCTACGGACGTCTCATCACCGTCTGTCCGGGCATCGAACATCGTGCCGATATCCGTCGTCGTCACCGGTCCGGCAATTACGGTAAACGGCCGACTGGCATCATGATGCACCACAAAATAGGCTTCTCCGCGCAACAGATCGATCCGTCGCTCATGAGCCGTCATATGCACGGCGACTGCGGAACGCGGCGCCAGAATGACCTCACTGCCGTCGGCCAGATGGATGTCCTGCGTAACACCTGCCCGCGTGTAATGGTCCGCCCGCAGACGTAGTGACAGGTCGGGCACGAACACGAAGGCGGCTATACAGGCGGCCATGGCAAAGCCAGCAAATGCGGCGACCTTTGCCTTTCTCCTGCCTGTGCGATCGTTCGCTGGATTACCCCAGAACTTTCTACGGGCGCCGCCCCGCCTCTTGCGCTCCGGTGGGGCCAGATCGAGTACGCCCAGCGTCTCATTGATTTCCGCCCAGGCCTGCTGGTGCAACGGGCTTTCCTGCAGCCATGCCGCGAACTGGCGGCGCAGTTCGGGATCGTCCGGCTCTTCACGGAGATAGATATGCCAGCCTGCTGCTGCCTCATCGGGACTGCGGGACTCAGCCATGCCGCGCCTCCCCTGTCCCGGAACGGAAGAGACAAGCCGGGTGGAACGCAGCAGGCAGGATCGCAAGGTCATACCGATAAGATGCGCGGCATGCCCGGTTTTTCAGAAAATAATTCAAATCCACCGAGGCCTACTGCCCTTCCTTGCGTATCCGGTTACAGGCTGCCAGCCCTTCGGTGATCAGACCATGCACCATCGGAATGGATACACCCAGCACGGCGGCGACTTCCCGCAATTTCATCCCTTCAAAATGATACATGCGAATGGCCTCCGCCTGTCGCTCGGGCATGGCATCAAGCGCATCCATCACACGCATCATCGTTTCACGGGCCGCTACAGTTTCTTCGGGTGATGCGGCATCATCGGGAACGGTCGCCGTAACAACGTCAAAGTCCGCCTCGCTCATCCGCTCGATTTTTGTCCGGCGGGCACGCGTCATCAGAAGGTTGCGAACGATGGTCCGCAGGTAGCTTCCGGGCGAGGCAATCGTGCTGGCGGACTGCCGCGCAAAGAGCACCCACGCATCCTGCACGATATCTTCCGCCAGCACGCTGTCACCCGACAGCTGTCGCGCATAGGACAGAAGGCCGGGGCGGTGAGCCTCGTAAAGCTCAAGGGACGGATGTTTGGACTTCAAGACAGGTGGTTCCCGATGCCATCACAATACCAGCATTCAGAAATTAAGAAGGATTCGCAATTGTGATGGCACAGGGTCCCACTTTCCGCAAGATTTAGCAGCAGACCGCCGGTGTCCAGCGAGGACCGATGAACAGGATGTCTGCGCTGGAAGAAAGGCTGTTTTCTGCGGGTAAGACGCAAGTCCTTCAAAAACCGCATATCACGTGTCTGTCATTTATCGCTCTTTTTTCTGAAAAAACAGCATCGCCAAGCATCCATACTCCCAGCAGGGGTTCGCCCCGTTTTCATTCCGGACGCCGTCGTCGACTGCGTGTTCCGGGCACGCAGGGAGAGTTCATATGCAGCACGGTTGCCCGCCTTTCCGCCATACAGTTGCGATTCAGTGTTATTCTTATTCATTCAAGAATAGCAGACCGGCGGTATCCATCGACGCATTTGTGCCATGACCACCCGCACGCTTCGCCGCTGGTTCGTGGTCCATAAATGGACGAGCCTTGTCTGCACACTGTTCCTGCTGATCGTGTGCGTGACGGGCCTGCCGCTACTATTCTCCGAGCAGATATGGGACACGTTCGTCGGCGACGACGACCCGCCGTATGAAGTTCTCCCGCCGGGAACGCCCAACGCCAGCCTTGACGTGATCGTGGACAAGGCGCGGGCGCTCTATCCCGGCCAGATCATCACCAGCGTCAATCCGGACGACGATGAGCCGGCAGTGCTGGTTTCGATGGCGCCAAGCTGGCAGGCCCTGAAGGACGACGAGAACTACACCGACCGCCATTCGGGCCACTGGATCAAGTTCGATGCCCGCACGGCGAAGGTGCTGGAACAGTCCCGTCCCACCGATGCACCCAAGGAGCCGCGCACCTGGACCGGCATCATCATGGGTATCTGCAATCGCCTCCATACCAGCCTGTTTGCTTATCTGCCGGGCCGGCTGTTTCTTGGTGCGATGGGCGGTGTTTTTGTCGCCTCGCTGGTATCCGGCACGGTGCTGTATGGCCGGTTCATGAAGCGCCTGCCGTTCGGCTCTGTCCGAACGGATCGGGCCTCACGCCTAACCTGGCTGGACCTGCACAACCTGCTGGGGACCGCAACACTGGTCTGGGCGCTGGTCGTCGGATTTACTGGGTTCGTCAACGAACTCCAGACCCCGCTGTTCGGCCTGTGGCGCGTGACCGATGTGCGGCAGATTTTACGTCCCTATGCCAATCTGCCGGTGCCGTCGCAGGACCATCTGTCCTCGGTGCAGGCCGCGTTCGACACGGCGGCAAAAGCGGCGCCCGGCAATGAAGTCACGGGCCTGTCCTTCCCCGGCGCTTCCTTCGGCAGCCCGGTGCATTACGTGCTCTGGACGCGTGGCGCGACCCCGCTGCGGGCGCGTCTGTTCACACCAGTGCTGGTCGATGCCCGCACGGGCGAGCTGACCGGGGCGTATCCGATGCCGTGGTATCTGCGCTTCCTCGAAATCTCCCGCCCTCTGCATTTCGGCGATTATGGCGGCATGCCGCTGAAAATCCTGTGGGCGCTGCTCGATGTGGTGGTGATCGGCGTGCTGGTCAGTGGGCTGGTGCTGTGGGCGGGCAAGCGGAAGATCGCCACCGATGCCCGGCTGCGGGCACTGGGGTATGATCTGGATGATGCGGAGGGTGCGCCTGTTTCTGCCCTGACAGGGGAGGGTGCGCGATGAACGCCTTGGGACCCGAAACGCGCCAATCATCCTTTGCAGCATCTCCGTCGCGTACTCCGGTTGCCGTCTGGCCATGGCCGATCGCTCTGGGACTGCTCACCACCTTCGGCCTGCTGTCCGCCCTGCTGGGCCAGCACGGCATCTGGCTGGCCCTGTCATGGGCCGCCCTTTCCCTTCCCCTCATCGTTACGGTCATCTGCCTGATCAGGGCGTGGCGCAGACCGTCTTCCAAAGGAGGTCTCTCATGACCGATCTTGCTCCCATTTCATTTTCCCCATGGGAGATGTTCCTCAACGCCGGTCCGGTCGTCCGCTGCGTGATGATCCTGCTCGCCGTGGCCAGTCTGCTGACCTGGACCATCTTCATCGCGAAGTCGGTCGAATTGTTGCGGGTGCGGGTAAAGCTGACAAAAGCAGAGAAAGCACTGGAAGAGGCCAACACACTGGATCTGGGGGAAGAGTGGACGCGTGACACGTCCTCCATCGCTCACACACTGGTCATGGCCGCCGAGACAGAACGCAAATGCTCTCAGGATATCCCCGATGATAGCGAGGGCCTGAAGGAGCGTGTTGTCCTGCATCTCGAACGCCTGGAAGCTGCCGAAGGCCGCAGGCTCATGCGTGGTACCGGCGTGCTGGCCACCATCGGGGCCACCTCACCCTTCATCGGTCTGTTCGGCACCGTCTGGGGCATCATGACGTCCTTTACCGGCATCGCGGCCAGCAAGGCGACCAGCCTGGCGGTGGTGGCACCCGGTATTGCCGAGGCCCTTCTGGCGACGGCGCTCGGTCTGGTGGCCGCCATTCCGGCGGTGGTGATCTACAACCATCTCGCTCGTCAGACGGCCTCTTGCCGCGCCCAAGTGGCCGACCTGACGTCCCTTGTGATGCGCCTTGTCTCGCGTGATCTCGGACGCATGCAGGCGCTGACTGCCAGCGGACAGGTGGTGCGGCTGGGCGCATCGCGTGACGCCCGCACAGTCGCCGGGGAGTGATCGGCCATGATCCGTATCCGCCACACCGATGAGAGTCCGCACGAGGCGAGCGAGATCAACGTCACGCCGTTTATCGACGTGATGCTGGTCCTGCTGGTGATCTTCATGGTCACGGCTCCGTTGACCACCGTGAATGTGCCGGTGGACCTGCCGTCCTCGTCGGAGAAACCCACACCGCGCCCCGATGATCCGGTATTCCTGACAGTAAAAGCCGATCATGGTCTCGCGTTGGGGGAGGCTGACGTCAGCACCGATGCTCTTCCCGGTGCGCTGGAAACTGCGACCAAGGGCAACAAGGATGAGCGCATCTTCCTGCGCGCCGACAAGACGGTCGATTACGGCACGCTGATGGGCGTGATGGATAAGCTGCGCACTGCGGGATACCTCAAGGTCGCTCTGGTCAACCTTCAGGGACAGGAAGAAGGGAGCGAAGCCGGTTCAACGCCCGTGCCGCCCAGTAATGCGCCTCCTACCGCAGCATCCGGAAGGACACCGTGAGCAGCACCGCAGACATGATGCAGGGGCAGGGTGAGGCTGTCGAAAACTCGGTCATGTCCTTTGCCGACTGGCAGCGCGGGCAGCTTCGTCTGGCCCGGCGTGAGGACGCCCTGCGCTGGGGCCTGTCGTTCCTCGCCGTGCTCGCCGTCAGTGGTGGGGTGGTATGGTGGGTCATGCGGCTGCCCCCGCCAGTCATGGCCGTGCCCGAACCACCACCGGCTGCGATTGCCATCGACATGGCCCCCGAGCCGGTATCCACACCAACCCCGCCGACTGATCTGCCGCCGGGGCCGCAGCAGACCCAGTCCATCCCGGATCCGGCCCCGGTCGAACCGCCCAAGATCACAGCACCACCTTCACCCGCGCCCAATCCATCGGTGCCAGTTCCCAAGCCCGAAAAGCCAAAGAAGCTGGTCAAGAAACATAAGCCGGTGCCGATGCTCAAAAAGCCGATCCCGGACAAGACGCCACCGGCCGAGGCGACAACAGCACCGCCTTCTTCGGAAGCGCCTCCGGCTCCCGCACAGGTTGCCCCGGCTCCCGGTGCGTCGTCTTCAAAAGCCTCGCACGATCCGGTGACCTGGCAGGGGGCTTTGCTGGCGCAGCTTGAAAAGTTCAAGCGCTATCCGTCCGACGCCATGGCCGATCATCAGGAAGGCGTGCCAACGGTGACCTTCTCCATGGACCGCAAAGGTCATGTGCTTTCGGTGACACTCGCCAGCTCTTCTGGCCATCCTCTGCTGGACCAGGAGGCAGTCGCTCTCCCAAAACGTGCTCAGCCGCTGCCCATCCCGCCGGACAGTGTTGCTGGGGATCCCATCACCCTGACGGTCCCCGTCGAGTTCTACATCCACACTGGCGGAAACTGAGATTTTTTCCGTTCTGGCTCCCATTCCCTTTCTCTGATCGTGACAGGATCAAACCCATGCCCGCCTTCTCCGAACATCGCCGTTCTTCACCGTCCCTGAATGAAATCCGCCCCGGCATGGGCGCCAGCCGCAGCGCCGTGCGTAGCCTGGAAGAACGCAGCGAGGAGGTCGGCATCAAAATGACCGATCTGCGGCGCATCCTGTTTCACGGCATTCTGGAAGCTGGATCACGTGCGACCGCGGTGGAGATATGGAAAACGCTCGGCCGGATCATGGAGCAGGGACACGTTCCCTCACAGGGTTCGATCCAGCGCAATCTGAATCTCTTTGTGGAGCGGGGCATCCTGCGCCGCGATGTCACGCCCGACCGGCAATGGCTCTACAGTGTGGCTCCGGAGCCGAGGGCAGCGCTCGCGATTACCTTTGTGGAAGCGGGGACGGGACGGAAGATTGCGTGTCACGCACCGGAAGTGGCGACGTTGTTGCGCCGGGTGGCCGCCGAGCATGGACTGGCCGTACAGGGTGCGGCCATCACGGTCACGTCGTCAGCCGGGTAGGATTTGAAAGCCCGCTAAAAAGAAACGAAGATTTTTTCGTTCTCCTTTGAAAAAATACCCGCATCGATCGTCTTATAGAGTGAGCCCTCCCGCAGGGACGGGACATCTTCCTTGAAATTTATCGCCTGGTTTGTCCGTCGCCCGGTGGCGACAACGCTGCTGCTGCTCTCCGCCGTGCTGTCCGGACTGATGGCGCTGCCCCATCTTCCGGTCTCGGACCTGCCCGATGTCGACCTGCCGGTGATCTCGGTCTCCGCTTCCAACGCCGGCGGCTCGCCCGAGGTGATGGCCCGCACTGTGGCAGCACCTTTGGAACGGCATCTGGGCAATATCGCGGGTGTGACGCAGATGATGTCCACCTCCACGCGGGGGGAGACTTCCATCTCTTTAGGGTTTGAACTGGGTCGGGATCTCAATGGCGCCGCGCGGGACGTGGAAGCCGCCATAAGGGCCGCGCGGCGCGACCTGCCAACCACGCCGGGGTCAGACCCGAGCTATCATCGCGCCAACCCCAATGCGACGCCGGTGCTGATCCTCGCCGTGACACCGGGCATGCAACCCATGTCCCACCTGTATGATCTGGTGAACACCACCCTGCGGCCCATGCTGCTCCAGGTGCAGGGGGTTGGGGATGTGATGCTCATGGGCAGTTCTGCGCCCGCTGTGCGGGTGGAGATGAACCCGCTGCTGTTCTTCAAATACGGCATGGGGTTCGAGAACCTGCGCGCAGCACTCGCTTCGGCCAATGCGCATACACCGAAGGGCGTGATCGACATGGCGGGCCAGCGCTACCAGTTGGCCGTGAACGATCAGGCCGACCATGCCGCAGCGTATCGGGATCTGGTGATTGCCTACAAGAACGGACGCCCCATCCTCCTACGTGACGTCGCGACCGTGACGGACAGCATGCAGGACGTGAATGCCGCCGCCTTCTTTGACGGAAAACCGGCGCTGACGCTGATGGTGCGCGCCCAGCCGGGAGCCAATCTGGTCGGGATAGTCGATGCGGTGAAAGCCCGTCTGCCACAACTGCGCACGCTCATGCCGCCGGGGGCGGATATTGCGGTGGCGCGGGATGGCTCGGCGGTGATCCGTTCCTCGCTGCATCATACGCTGGTGACGCTGCTGGCCTCCTGTCTGCTGGCACTGGCCGTGGTGTGGGTGTTCCTGCGCTCGTGGACGGCATCCGTTGCGGCGGCGATCATCGTGCCGTGCTGTCTGATCGCCAGCCTCGGGCCGATGCATCTGGCGGGCTTCGGGCTGGACAATCTCTCGCTCATGGCGCTGACGGTTGTGACGGGTCTGGTGGTGGATGACGCCATCGTGGTGATCGAGAACATCATCCGCATGCGCGAGCGAGGACTTTCCATCGATGAAGCGGCCATTGCCGGGGCGAGCGAGGTGGCGTTCACGCTGCTGTCCATCACCGTCTCGGTGCTCGCGGTGTTCCTGCCGATCGGGCTGGCCTCGGGCCTGACGGGACGGCTGTTCCGGGAGTTTGCCGGGACAGTGGGTATCGCTGTCACGGTGTCGCTGGTCCTGTCCTGCGTGCTCACACCCTGTCTGACGGCGCTGTGCATGCGCTTTGCCGAAAACAGAACCGCCGTGCATCCAGAAGTGGATATCGCAGATTTTCTGGACCATGAGAAACACAGAGGCAGCCTGTATCGTCGCACCCTGGAAGTCTGCCTGAGCCATCCCGGCAAGACGGCTTTGCTTTTGCCGCTCACCCTGCTGGTGGGCGTCTTTTTGTTTACCCGTATGCCCAGGGTCGTGTTTCCGCGTCAGGATATCGGCATCGTCTCGGGCGGATCGCGCGGTAGCGGCAGTTCACTGGCCCAGACCAAGGTCCGGCTGGAGCGATTCAGCAGGGTGCTGCTGGAGGATCCCGTCGTGACGCATGTGATCGCCTATCTCGATACGTCTGAAGGCTCCAGCCACGGCATGGTGTTCGCCACGCTGTGCGACCTGTCCACCGGGCGTGCTTCGGGGGCGGAAGTGGCTGCCCGCGTGATCGCCAAGATGGGGAAAGACATTCACGCCGAATACCATGCCCAGGCGCCGGGCAACATCATGATGCGGGTCGGATCGAACAGCAGCGGGGTCAGCTACATCCTGCGCAGCGAGGATGACCGGCTGTTGGGACCAGCAACACGGAAACTGGCGAAAGCCCTGCGGCATCACCCGGAATTCGCGGATGTGGACCCCGACGTCGATCCGCCGGGACAGGGCATCACGCTGGCGATCGACCGCGATACCGCCGCCCGTGTCGGGGTCACGCCGCAGGTCATCGGCAACACCCTGTCCGACGCGCTGGGCCAGACCACGGCCTCGGTCGTCTATACGACACACGGGCAATACAATGTGGTGCTGACCGTGGAACACCGCTTCCAGCGCGATCCGGAGATCCTGAAACGGTTCTGGATCAGCCCCTCGGGAGGCTCGGCCTCGGGCAGTTCGGCGTCCAACACCATCCGGGTGGTGACATCAGCCACGGCCAGCACTACAGCCTCCACGAGTGCAACGGCGTTTCGGAACCAGATCGCCAATTCGCTGGCGGGTGGCGCCAATGCCTCGACCGGTTCGGCCGTGGCGACCGGGGCGGAAACGCTGGTGCCGCTGTCGGTGGTGGCCCGGATAACACCGAGCCTCGATCCGGTGGCCGTCACCCATATCGGCTACGCCAGTTCCGCCTCGCTGGCGCTGGAACTGGCGCCCGGTGTCAGCCTGTCGCAGGCGCAGGTGATCATTGATCAGGAATGGCGGAGCCTGCATCTGCCGGAGAGCATCACCGGCGAGTTGCAGAGCGACGAAGGGGATGTTGGCAAAAGCACGCATGACAGCGAGATCCTGATCATCGGCGCTGTGCTTGCCGTCTATCTGACATTGGGCATGCTGTATGAAAGCGTGTGGCATCCGCTGACCATTCTCTCCACCATTCCCTCGGCCGGGATCGGGGCCATCATGGCCCTCGATCTCTTCGGGTTGCCGTTCTCGGGCATGGCGGTGATCGCCATGCTGTTGCTGACTGGTATCTCGCTCAAGAACGCGATCCTACTGGTGGATTTTGCCATCCATGCCGAACGCGAACGCGGCCTGACGTCACGGGATGCCATTCGGGAGGCCTGCCTGCTGCGCCTGCGGCCCATCGTCATGACTACCTTTGCCGCTGCCCTCGGCGCGTTGCCGCTGGTGTTGATGGGCGGCTACGGCATGGAGCTGCGCCAGCCGCTCGGCATCACGCTGATCGGTGGCCTGCTGGTCAGTCAGGCACAGACCATGTTCACCACGCCAGCGCTCTATCTGCTGGTGGCGCGATGCGCCGATCACCTGCAGCGCCTGAAACTGCGATGGGGCCGGACAGGTCGAACCTGAGCCGTCCGCTCCCGCAAACAGGAGGCATCAGATTTCCAGACCCTGATCCCGCCGTCTCCCAAACGACCAGTCGACACCGCCATCATCACGGGCGATCCCAGAGACTTCCCTGCCCCGCTGTTTTTCCAGCGAGGGCGTCCACGGCACCAACTGAAAGCCAAGCCCGTTATCAATCATTGCCATCCGACCGGATGCCAGCACGAAGCGCTGGCGATAAGTCCCAGACACATACTCGCCTGCATCGAATGGCTGGTGGGAAAGCCCCTGCTCCGCCTCCAGCCGTCGGGCCAGTTCACCGACCTCCCTTTCCCGGAGCGTGGCAATCATCCCGCGCGGATAGATGGTCTTCTCACCGTCACGTCGCGCCAGTCCCTGCTCGACCAGATGGTTACTGCGCTGGCGCAGGGCATCGCGGACCTCCGCCCCGAAGCCCGCCTCACCCAGCGCCACCGGATCACGGGCGACAAGCTGGCGGTCCAGCCATGTTGCGCCACGTGCCTGCACCTGTTCGCTGATCGACAGGTCCGAACGCATAGCGAGCGTGGTCCGTCGATGACCCTTGCCATCCTCATAGTTCCGTAATTCAACCAGACCACCGGGCGGGACATCCCCAGCAGCCTCCAGCGAAGGCAGATGGACATGATGTGTCCGCCCATCCACGCCATCGATTACGGCATAGGCGTTTCCTTTCAGCTCATCATCCAGACCGCGTGCAACCAGACGCCCAATCACGGGCTCGGCCAGTTCCTCTCCGGCCAGCACCCAGGACGCTGAAGCGCGTTCGATCCCCTGCTCGCTCAGACCGCGATGGATGCGCTTGATGATGTCATTGCGCTGGCCCATCTCGCGCAAGGTGACCTCCGCCGTTTCATCAAGACGCCATTGCCCGGCACGCACCTCATGGGCAAGACCCATGCGCTCCAGACGCCGCAGCCGTCCGACTTTCATAACCGAGAAGGCGTCAGGCTGCCGGTCTGGAGATGGCGCCAGATCGATAATGCCGCGTTGATCCGCGTCCTGCTGCAACTGCCGGTCCAGTTGGGTCCAGCGCTCCGCCTCTACCTGGCGCTCCACGTTCCGGCGGATTTCATTTTCAGTGCGCGGCCCGAGCTCCAGGGTAACAAGATTTTGGGCACGGGCACGCAGGCCCTCGCGGATATAATCCTTCGAGATGACCAGATCCTCGCCAGCCTGATCCTTGCCCCGCACGATGACATGGACATGCGGGTTGTCGGTATTCCAGTGACTGACCGCCACCCAGTCAAGATGCGTGCCGAGATCCTGCTCGGCCTGCGTCATCAGTTCCCGCGTGAAAGTTTTCAGATCCGCCATGTCCACCGCATCCTCAGGTCCAACGATGAAGCGGAAATGATGCCGGTCATCCTGACACCGCTCGGCAAATTCACGCGCGGGCACATGGTCGCGCTCGGCCCCGAACAGCCGGGCCTTCTCCCCGTCCTTCGTGACACCTTCACGCTGGAGATAGGACAGATGGGCACGCAATGTAGCCCGTGCGCCATGTCGAACCACCCTCGCCTTGACGATGGCAAGCCGGGTGCGCCGCGACAGGAGACGGTTGGCACGCGCTGCCGCTCCCCTGCCCCGCCCGAAGGTCGATGGTCCCTTGCGTCCGTTTGCCGGTCCTGGACGCCCCATGCCCCCGGCCCGGTTGGTCGCGGCCAGCACGCGCCCGATGAAAGACCGGCCTTGGCGGGCACGGGTCGAGCGGATGCGACCGGGCCTGACCCGGAAATCGTCATCGCGGGCCATGACAGGCCGCACCTTGCGCTAACATATTGAAAACAGGGCAATCAGACCGCCAGAAACCTTGGGACGATAAAATGACCTTGCGAAAAACCCTGAAAAACCGCCCTCCCCAACCATGCCGCACCTTGCGGCTTTTATCTTGCGCTAAGCCCCAGAGACCCGATCCCCAGGACAATCGCCGTTTCCCTGCCTTCTTACCCCTCTGCTGCGAGGGCTTCCGCGCATACCCGGTCATGGTGCCGGCCCCATCGAGACAGGCACGAACAACGCCTGCGACATGTCAGCCAGTGCTTTCGGGGCATGCGGGAAAGCCCCGGACGAACGCCATATGACGTGCCCGGCAAACAGCGTATCCTCCGGCTGATTCCGCGCAACAGTTGCGTCGATGTGGTGCAGAACGTCTGCAGACAACGTGCGTCCGTCCAGCAGTTGCGCAACGGACGCCACGTAATCCCGCGTCTCCTGCGGCAAGGGCCGCCCCGTGACGAGATGGGCTTCATAACGCCCCGGACCGGCATTGTAGGCAGCCAGAAAGCCCGCATCCCCGTAGCGGTCGTGCAGCATTCGGAGATAGCTGGCCCCGGCGAGGATATTGTCCTGCGGATCGAAAGGATCGGCACCGAGGCCGAGATCATGCTGCAACCCCTGCCACGTTGCAGGCATGATCTGCATGAGACCCATCGCGCCCTTTGCAGAGATCGCATGCGCATCCTGACTGCTTTCCACCTGCATCACCGCACGGATCCATTCCGGCGGCAGGGCGACACGCAGGGCGGCCTGACGGATCAGCCCGTCGATATCCTGCGCACAGGCCGGACGTGCCAGAAATATCAGCGACGCTGCCAGTCCCGTGCAGCACAGCCGACACAGGATGGAGCGGGCACACACATGGGAGTTGCTGCCCTTTTGCCCTGTTCCTGCAGTCAGGCGTATCATTCGCGGGCTCCCTGACGTTTCTGCGGGCGGCTCCAGACAAGTTGCCAGACCCGTCCGCCACGGCCCGACTGGAACAGGGTCGCGCGTACGCTCTGTGCCAACGACGGGTCATCAAGCACCACGACGATGTATTCGCCGGCCCGTTCGCCGGTGCGTGTCCAGCCCGCGCCGACTTCGGGGCCGTCGCTGCCATCACCGAGATGGATGCGATAATCGGGCGCGTTGCCACCTTCCGGCGTGTCAATGCGCACCAGTGTCAGGTCGGCATCCAGCGAGAGTGTGCGCAGGCGTCCGGAAAAACCGTCTGCCGTGCGCGTGAAGAGTCCGATCTGGGCCATGTCAGTGATCCTGCAAAAAGCGTGGCGAAGAAAGGCTGGCGGCAGGCACGGAATCTGCGGCAACCCATAGCGGGGTCGCGCGCCCGATCACGCTGCTGACCGGAAGCGGACCGAAATACCGGCCGTCCAGACTGCGGGGTTCGTGCGTGTTCATCACAAAGATTTCGCGCGCATCGAGACGGTGACAGCCCTGCCAGACAGGCAATGGACGCCCGCGATGATCAGTGGTCAGTGCCTCGCCGACACCCAGTCCATCGACGACGATATGACTTCCCGTGCGACAGACCGTCTGTCCGCCAATCGCCGCCACCGGTTTGAGCAACGGCACGCCACGCGGCAGATAGTCACCGCGCGCCAGCCTGTCCGCATCGCCTTCCGGCAGACGAAGCGCCACCAGATCCCCGACATGAGGCAAGCGTTCGGGGTGCAGGCGATACAGCCCCATTGGCACACTGGCCGTAACGTTCCAGATCAGGCATGGCACCGGATGCAGGGCCATCGACAGGCCCACGCCCAGCGCTGCAAAATAGGTGGTGAAGAACCAGCCCCTACGCGTCATGGCACGGTCCTCCCACACAACCATGCCTCATGCCGGGCGGTCGTGTAGGACGGCACGATGCCGCCTTCCCGCAGACCGTTGGCAAGCTGCTGCCAGTAGGATGGACAGACATGCACGGGATTGATCCGGCGCCGTTCCAGCGCATCGATGACAGCCAGAACGGTCCGGACCTGCATCCAGCCGCTGCGATGCAGCAGACGTTCCGCACCCGTCGGCACAAAAGGCAGGCGTTCCCGAGGCTCACCCGCATGGGGTGCGCGCACGATATCGATGCAGCAGGCTGCCGCCCCGCACTCCGCCTGTGTCCAGCGCAGCAGGGCGAACACGGCGCCCGGCGCAAAACACAGACGGCGGCGATAACGATCGATCGGTTGCGTTTCCAGCGCATGACCGAAGCGCAGCCACTGTTCGATGCGCTTTTCCAGCCAGGTCAGTTCGAGATGCGTCATCACCTCGCGAGATGCGTGGTTCATGCGTGTCCTCCTACGACGGAGGGACGGACGTTGGCCGTGCATTGGTGCTGCATCACGACGGACCGCCTGCCGCCACAAACGGGTCGCTTCCCGAGCAGAAAGCCTGTTCTCAAAAAGTCGTGGCGTGGCGCAGGACTGTCGGGAAATGTCGAGAAGAATCCAGCGGTTTTTATGGTATTCGAGGACTCACGCGCGCGCCCTGGCGCGGTGTACAAGTACTGAATAGTTATAATATTTAGTACTCTTAGAGAGCGCGATTTTCTCCTTTTATAACAATCGACTATCGCAACATCCCATTCCCGATAGGCCGGGAAATCGATTCCTGATAGGCCGAATGGCATCACGAGTCCTCCACATGGTTATCCACAATTCCATGTGGATAAGTTTCGGAAGCAGGCATGAAATGAAGCACCGGAACGTCCCCCGACGGCGCCTCCAGCCGCAGCCGATAGCCCGGCAGGCTGTCTGCCGTGACGAGGCGACGGATCTCAAAGACGAAGCGGGGATAGGGCGAACGCGAGGCCGATTTCTCGTGCAGGTGCGGCAGATCAAAGGCCCAGCCCTCTTTCTGGCGACCGGCATGCCGCCGCACGAGAAGGTAGAGCCAGCGTTCAAAGCCACCGGTCAGCGCGAAATAACGCGGATCAAGGTCGAGGACCGCCCGGCGACCGACCGCATCGCACAGCCATTGCGGGAGAATGAGATCAAGTTCGCCCCGTCGTTCCTGCCAGGCGACAATCCACGAAAACCCCAGCGCACCTTCCCGGGTCTGACGCAGGGATGTCGTGACACGGGTATCAGCAAGCCGTTCCAGTCCCGCCCGCAGCCGCGCGTAACGGGCGGACGTCTCGCCCCGGTCGAGAAAACGCAGGACGTCGCGCATGCTGCCCCGGACGTGCGGCGACAGAGGCTGTCCCCGCCGCCGGGCGGCAACAAGGGTCGAAACGGCCCAGATCAGGATATCCGCATCCCATATCGTCGCCATGGGCGTATCATCGCGTCCGGCTACGTGCATGATGACGTGGCCCATGCGAAAGCTGACCGGCACGTGCCGCGGCGACTTGCTGAGACTGAAGAATGGCCACGACATGAGGTCGATCAGCAGACATGGCGTGATAGGTCGCGATACGGGAAGGGATATCATGGCCCCCTCCCGTGCTTGCGGCTGCCAAGCATGCGGGCGACCTCGTAGGCCGTCTCGGACGTGGAGCGGCAGGCCACATTCTCGACCCACACGCGGATATCATCGACGTGATAGAGCACGCGCCCGCCCATCTTGCGAAAGATCGGGCCGCTGCCACGACAGCGGTAGCGCTCCAGCGTGCGTGGCGAGATGTTGAGTTTGTGGGCTGCCTGTGGCGTGGTGAGAAGCTGCTCGCGCAGGAAACTGTCCTGACGCGGAGGTGAGATCGTCATGTCGGCCTCCGTCTGTTCGGGCGTAACCACGCGGAGCTTCGGCAATAATTGTCGTGCGGGAGACGTGCGAAAAACGACCGTTCCTTTGGCGCGTACGGTCCTGTCGCGAAAGCAGGATTCGTCAAAATCACACGCGCAGACGGAAACGGCCCGGTCGCAGGAGGGAGACATATTCGCGTCGGTCAGCGAGACGTGTAGCCCGCTTCAGCAGGCGTCCGACACGCGCACGCTGGGACGATGTATCCCACTGCCGGGCATTCATGGTGCGGACGGACGGATCCAGAACCCGGCCGATCTCACGCTGCGAGGCCCCGGCCATACGCCCGGCATATGCGCAGATGACATCGGCCATCCGCCAGACATGGTAGGGCCGGAGCGAGAGCGAGCGTGGCAGGCCGGGAACAGATGCACCGGTGAGACGTTTCAGAAAACGTCGCAGTTCTGCAATACGGATTTCCTCAGCGCCGTCCAGAGGGATGAGTGCTGCAGGACGGGCAGACGCCGCCCATCCCTGTATCTGCAGATGATGGGCACCATCATCGGGCGAGATGACAACGACAAGGATACCGGGCTGCTGTTCCATCGGGGATGCCCCGTGAATAAAGCGCGCGGGGATCGTGCGAACGTGAAAGTCTTCAGGGGCTTCGACAAGAATTGTCACACCCGGATAGACTTCAGGGCTCCATAATGCAGGCTTGATCCATGCGGGAATATCCGGATCAGCCGGAACAGGATAACCCCCAGTGGTGAGCGAAATCGCCCGCCAGTTCATAGCGTACCCGAAGGTCCGTAAGTGTATCGAGGTGCTGGCGAAGATGGTGGTATCCGGTCACATAAGCAGGGATATGCCGCAGCAGTTCCTGTGCCAGTCCGGGACCATTGAGCAGACGCAGATGCTCGCGGAAGCGTGGATCGTGCCATTCCAGGTGCTCGACCATGACGGACTCCTCCCATCTGTGGCCAGAATTACCGGTCTGGCGAGAGACGGAGGGAGATACCGTGAGAAAGGCAGTGCATGACCATCACGATACATAACCGTAACGGAAATGACGCCTAACGCTGCCTTCCGGGCATGGGGGCTTGGATGATGGCTATAGTTATCGCGACGAAAAAGGGAGTTCGGGGCTGAAAGAGGCCGTATCGCCAGAGAGGTCGGTGCCATGCCACACCAGCGCATTCTGACAGGGTCGTGATGTCTCATGATCCTGCCTGTTCCAACTGACCGATAAGTCTGCCCTGCAAACCGGAAGTCCCCCGTCAGGCGGGGGGCTCGGCATCGCGTCGGGCAAGCGCCTCTTTGAGTTCGTGCTCGATCTGTCGGCGCTCGCGACGGCTGAGGTGAAAGCTGGTCAGTTCGGCGCGCAGCATCTGGATATGGTCGTGTCGCGTGGTCATCGTCCTGCTCCTTTCGTTTCTCGAAGACAGGACGGACGGCTCATGCCGGGGCGGACCGGGTCAGGGAGCGCCGCAGGCGACCGGCTCGCCGGCGCGTGGGGGAGCCGATTTTGTCTGGCGCGCCCGGCACGGGTGCGTCGGGCAAAATTGGGGGCACCGCGCGTCCTTGACGCGGTGCGCCCTCGCGCATGGTACAATGGGAAGGCTGAGGGAAAGCCTCATGTTCCTCCTGCGTCTCACGTCGGGCGACCAGCACGATCGCCCGCGCCCTGAAAGAGCCCGCCAGAAAACCCGGAAGGCCCCGCCCGGAGAGACCGGGCGGGGTTGGTCGTGGGAGGTTCAGTCCCCGTTCCGGCTGCGCGGCCGGGTCCAGATGAGGGAGTAGCCCTCGCCTTCCTCGTCGGTGAACAGGTTGGCGAAGATCGGGGCGGCGAAAGAAGGATCGTCCAGCTTCAGGCTCAGATAGGTGCGGCCTTCGCTGGAGCGGCGGGTCCATGCGGCGCCCAGTTCCACGCGCCCGAGATAGACGCGGTAGTTGGGGGCGTTGTCGTTGGCGCGGTTGGTCTCGGCCACCAGGCGGACATTGCGGGCCTGCAGGGCCAGGGTGACGATTTCGCCTTCAAAGCCCTCGCCCACCTTCTTGAAGGAACCGATGTTAGCCATTGTCGTATCTCCATGCTGTTATCGGGCCGCGACCACCGTGGCCTCGATGGCGATCGACCAGCCGGAGGCGAGCGGCAGAGCACCCTTCAGGGCCGCAGCGCAGCGGAGGACGGCAGGACCAGAACTTTCTTGGCTCGCGAGGAATGACGGCGCAGCCGGCAGGGGAAGAAAGTTCCGGAACGCCGTTGCGGCCAGCCGATCGAGGCGCAGCCGGTCTTCGGCTAGATCAGCCATCCGACAGAGGCCATGGTGTGCGGACCCGACAGCCCCAGAAGATAGGATGCCGGCATGACCGGTCCGACAGGTGGGGAACGTGCGACATAGGAGAATATCGCGCTCGACCGGTGCGACCGTCTTCCATGCTGATGGCGCGGGCTGCGGCCTGATACCTGCCCCGACTGCCGCGTCTCTACTGCGAACGGTTCGGGCCGCATCCTATGGCCCCATCGTTCCAACGAAGGCTGGCCAGCCAGTTGCCCGCTGGACGATCCTTCTTTCGCCGCTGCTGTTTCGACCGGTTCACCGACGAGGAAGGGAGCCATCGCCTCCCTCATCCATCGTCCCCGCAGCGAGAACGGTGAAAGAGGTCACACTCCGCCCCCGATCTCTCTGGGCGGGGCCTTCCGGGGTGCGAGTAGAGTGCGCACCCCAAATACACTATCCTGTCAGGTCGTGGTTAAAATCCAACTGAACCTATCAACCACACGCAGTAATAAGTAATATACTATAATTCGCGTCACAGTCAGGATAGGAAAGACCGTGCGGAAAGAGTTGATGGTGGAGGCACTCTGTTGGGAAACCCAGAGTAAAATACATGTCTCTTATGCAGAAAAAGACAGACGCCTCAGTTGCTTTTGTCCGGACGAGCATTGCCTTGTCAGAGTTTACCCAAAGACAATCAAGAATACGTTTTTCTATGCGGAGGAGGGACATGTAACTGGATGCCCTAACGAAGCGGAAAGTCACTCTGATCCTCTTCAACCCGGGGAAGCCAAACCGAAACCTAGTATATTACCTCCGACCCCAATACCGAACTGTCTCGGTATGCCACCACGCCCACAACGGCGAATACCTCCTTCAAAAGAACAATTAATCGCATTGTCCCGTACGGCAAAAGCATCTCGCCCACTTTATCCTGCTACGATGTCGAAAATTGTCGACACATGGTTCAAGATACCCGAAACCGAGCGGGAAGCTCATTCTCTGACTATTAACGACCATCAATGGAATTACAAATCTGCATTTACATATATACGATATTTACAAAACGATATAAATATTCTGGACTGTGAAAATCATATCATCTACGGAGACGCCACAGTCTCTCGGGGCAAACATTATTACTTTTTGTCGTCCATAAAACGGTTTTTGTTCAATGGCGAAAGTTTGCCATTGCGCTTTGATGTGCCTATTAGAAACCCTTGTCTAAACAACTTGGCCGACTACGTTGGACAACAGGTGTTGTTCTTTTGGCGCGGCGTCATTCCAGCAATAAACGCCAAACATACTGCATATCAATTTCTGCAACCGGACGACACAAATTTACGTGGATTGATCATTCATCCCTCTCAATCAAAATAGTTTGAATAAACGCTCACGCGCCAGCCTCCCTGTGGAACCTCCAGACCGGAATGCCCATCTGCTTGGCCTTGTCGGCCAGATTGTCCTGAATGCCCGATCCGGGGAACACCATGACGCCGATGGGCAGGACTTTCAGCAGAGCGTCGTTGCGCCGGAACGGGGCGGCCTTGCCATGCCGGTTCCAGTCAGGTTTGAAGGCAATCTGCGCGACATCACGATGATCGGCCCAGCGGGAGGCAATGAATTCCGCCCCCTTGGGTGAACCGCCATGCAACAGCACCATGTCGGGATGCTTCTCGCGCACCTTGTCGAGACGGTTCCAGATCAGATGGTGGTCCTCGTAATCAGGGCCGCCCGTGACCGCGATCTTGGGGCCGGCCGGCACGAGCAGTTCGGTTTCGGCCTTGCGGCGAGCGTTGAGGAAATCACGGCTGTCGATCATGGAGGCCGTCAGGGTGCTGCGGCTGACCAGCGAGCCGGAACGTGGCCGCCAGGGCGATAGGGTCAGGCGTTCGAACTGGTCGCAGGCGAGGTCGCGGAAGATCTCGTAAGCGTTGCGTCGCTCCAGCAAAGTCAGCCCCTCGGCAATGAGGCGTTCCAGTTCCACCGAGCGGATATCACTGCCATCCTGTTCCTGCTGGCTGCGTTTCTGCGCCTGCTCGTTGCGGTCAAGATCACGCTCCACCTGCCCGACCATGCGATGGAAGACGTTGACCGTGGACCAGAGCAGCGGTTCGAGATCGGGTTCCAGCCGCGTGTCGGTCAGCGTGGCGGACAGCGCGTCGAAGATATCGGCGACCGCGCCCTCGATCTGGCTGGCGTCGGGCAACGGCCTCGCGTCCGGCTCATCCTCGAAGGGACGGTGGCCGTAAAGCTGGAGTTCGGCCAGCACGTGGGCGGTGGAAGAGGTGGCGTGTGCGGGTTCAAAATCGTCCGGTGTGCGGGTCATGGGTCTGTCCTCCGGTTCTGGCCGCGCCCCTCGCGGCCTTTCCGGGGGCGGATAGCGGCAGACGAAGGCCGGGCCGGAACCGCGCAGCGCGCGGCCGGAACGCAGTGGAGGATGGCAGGGAGCCGGCTATTTTGCTTCGCGATGCAAAGCGCGGACGCAGTCCCGCGCGGCGGAAAATAGCCGGCTCCGCCATTGTAGGGCCGGCCTGGCTGACGCCCGCTCCCCTTCCAGAAAGGCTGCGGGCGCGCCCCATCCGGAAACAGGACAGCCCCGCGCCACACGGGAAAGAAGACGGATCTCACACCCCCTTCCCGGCCCGCCTCAGTGCGCAACGGGTTGCAGAAACCGCACCACGTCCTGCGGGGCAAGCTGGGGATGCAGGATCGCCCGCATAGCGCTACGCCCGAGGTAGCGGAGATCATCGTTAAAATCCGCCAGACGCGGTGACAGCACGAGGCATTCGATCCCGGCTTCCTGCGTCCGGGCCATCAAGGTCGCTACTGCATGATCCCCGGCCAGGTCGTCATCACGCAGCACGTAGAGGCGGCGCAGCGTGGCCGGAAACGCCATGGCGGCGAGATGCGCCGAGGACAGGCAGGCGGCCAGCGGCAGATCGGGCATGACCTCATGGAGCGACAGCACCGTCTCGATGCCCTCGCCTGCCGCCATTACGTCAGACACCGTGCCAAAGCGCACGGCATTGCCAAGCAGGTCGCCCATCGCCCGACGCGGCATTTCGACAGGCGCCTTACCGCGTCCGTCGCGCGCCAGCCAGGTGCGATGCACCCCGGTCACAGTGCCGTCGAGGTCGGTGACGGCGGCAATCAGCGCGGGCCAGGTCTCGGTCGGGCTGTCGGTATCGGCGCGATAATAGCAGTCAGGATGAAAACGCAGGGATGACAGGGATGACAGGCGCGTCAGGTCACGATGCCGCAGCCAGGTTTCCGCCAGCGTGCCGACGATCGGACGGGACATGGCCCAAAGCCGACGTGCGGCGTCTGCGGTGCCAGATGCCTGCCCCGAAATATCGCGGCTGAACGCATGGGAACGGCCGCGATCAGGGGCCGGTCGTGGTGCCGGTTGCGGCAGGCTGAGGAAACGACGTGCCTCGTCGGCAACATCACGAAAATCGAGCAGCCCGAAACTTTCGCGGATGATGTCAAGCAGATCGCCATGCTGCCCGGTCGCGCCATCCGTCCATTTGCCCGCACGGCCACGTCCGTCCGGTCCACCATGCAGGCGGACATAGAGCGACCGTCCCGGCGTGTTATGAACGTCGCCGACAAGCCAGTAATTGCCGTGCCGTCGGCCAGCAGAGAGGTAATGACGGCACACCGCCTCGGCGTTTTCGCCCAGCCTGCGGGCCAGATCACCAGCATCCCATGGCGGCATGTCTGTCATTGCACCCTCCCTGCAGGCTTGAAGACGCCATAATTCCCCCGTAACGGCAGGAGCAGCGGGTTTCGGCCCGACAGATAACGAAGGATAGTCCCATGAAGATTGCCGATCTGGTTGATCATATCGCCACCACCACCGACACGAGCAGGACCGATACCCGCAAGGTGCTGGACGCGCTGATCGAGACCATGACCGCTGCTGCCAAAGCGGGTGACGAAATCACCCTGCCGAACTTCGGCAAGTTCAAGGTCAAAGAGGTCGCCGCCCGCGAAGGCCGCAACCCGGCCACGGGTGCGACCATCCAGATCGCGGCCTCGCGCAAGCTGGCCTTCACGCCTGCCAAGGCGCTCAAGGACAGCCTGAACGACTGACCTGCCGACAGGTGAAAGGCGGCGGACCCTGTCCGCCGCCCCTTCCCCATCACGCTGGCCTCTGATGATGGACGCATTCATCCGACCTTCTCCATCAGTTTGCGTGCCCTGCCCTCCAGATCCAGTCGTGCGTCCTGGTTAGTCTTCGTCCGCGCCAGTGCTGTTATCCCCTGCACGAAATCGAACACGCTCTCGGGCTTGCGTCCCTCCTCGTTCAACACCGTCTCAATGATTTTCGTGGTTTCCGGTTTGGAGAACCCACGACGCCGCAGGAAGGTTTCCCGATCGTCGTCGGTCTTCGCCACCAACGCCCGG
>NZ_JAFVMH010000043.1 GCF_017377735.1 Acetobacter garciniae | reverse complement strand
AACTCTCGCACAGGTTATCGACGGCACCGGCAGCCTGAGTCAGAACGGCACAGGCACTCTGGTTCTAAATGCAGACAATACCTATACCGGGGCAACCACCATTGCGCAGGGTGTGCTGCAACTGGGCAATGGTGGCACCACGGGTTCGATCGCAGCCTCCTCGGCCATTCATGATAACGGCTCCCTGGTTGTCGATCATAGCAACACGGT
>NZ_JAFVMH010000042.1 GCF_017377735.1 Acetobacter garciniae | reverse complement strand
GCAATGGCCATCAACGCCTTGAGGTAGGTCACCCAAGCGTCAGGCGTGGCCTCGTTCAGCATCGTATAGGTGTTGCTGACATAGGTCCGTGCGGCGCTAAGGGCGGCGCTCGCCTTCTGCGCCAACGTCAGGGCCGTAACCGTGGCCAGCGCAGACTGATACGTGGCTGCATCGCAAACCGTTTCCCCAGTTTGCAGCGTCCCGGGTTCAGCAGTGTATTG
>NZ_JAFVMH010000041.1 GCF_017377735.1 Acetobacter garciniae | reverse complement strand
ACGTGTGGCGGCGCTGCCCCACGTCAGCAGGCCCACGGTGTCTGTATCGGCCAAGCCGGTATAGCTCCAGCCTAGCAGGCAATGGCCTCCAGCACTCCCGGGCGTCGTGTCGCCATAGGCGCTGTTGTCGGCCTCCAGCACACATGCGCCGTTGGTCGCTTCGACCTGGTTCATGTCCGACTGGGACAGTTGCACGCCCAGATAGACTGCCCCCATGCCCGCCATGATGAGGGCCAATGCGTTGCGGTCCTGCGGGTCGGCGCTGCCCCAGAGCGGGAAGTAGGGGCCGCTCGCCAACTGGACGCCTACGCGCCCGGCA
>NZ_JAFVMH010000040.1 GCF_017377735.1 Acetobacter garciniae | reverse complement strand
GCGTGTGGCGGCGCTCCCCCATGTCAGCAGGCCCACGGTGTCCGTATCGGCCAAGCCGGTATAGCTCCAGCCTAGCAGGCAATGGCCTCCAGCACTCCCGGGCGTCGTGTCGCCGTAGGCGCTGTTGTCGGCCTCCAGCACACACGCGCCGTCGGTCGCCTCGACCTGGTTCACGTCCGACTGGGATAGTTGCACGCCCAGGTAGACTGCCCCCATGGTCGCCATGATGAGGGCCAGACCGTTGCGGTCCTGCGGATCGGCGCTCCCCCAGAGCGGGAAGTAGGGCCCGCTCGCCAACTGGACGCCTACACGCCCGGCG
>NZ_JAFVMH010000004.1 GCF_017377735.1 Acetobacter garciniae | reverse complement strand
TCGGGGGAGAATTCCGCGTAGCAACGCTGAGTGAGGGACGCGCCACCCGCCCAACCATCCGCGCATCGCGTTGGCGACGAATTCGGGGCCCTTATCAAACCGGATATACTCAGGGGACCCATGCTCGATGAACAGATCGGCCAGCATGTCGATTAAATCGTTCGACCGGAACTGCCGCAGCTGCAGCATCGCCCGACGTTCCCGATTGAACTTATTGATGATGTTGAGCATCTGGTATCTGCGGCGGTTGTGTGTCCGACGATGCAAGGGGGCGACGCACGATCTGCCGCCCATAGCCAGCGCTGTTTGGGTTGCCTCTTCAGAATCTTGAGAGCCTCTCGTCGCTCCTGCTTCGAAAGCGAGGGGGCTGATACCACGCAGATATGAAAGGCATCGCTGTGGATTGTAGAAGCCATTGATATACAGATGACTGGCACAACGTTACACGTCCAAGGCGTTCCTGTAGCGCGCTGATGCCGCGCTTTATGCGGCCAAACGGGCTAGAGGTGAAGCTGGGTCGTAACTCTGCTCAGGTCCCTGGCGTATTATCGCAAATAGGCTACAGGTTCCGATATCCCGTTACTCTAAATCCTCAATGGATGTTCGGTAAAGGCATCTTCATGCTCGAAATAATAGTCGAGCTAGGCATATGATTTGTGACGGCTCGGGCGTTTCACAGCAGTGAATTCCATCTTACTCAATGGACTACCCTAGAGCACCCAACCGCATAGGCATCGGGGATTACAACCACGAAAGAGCGGCGAGGATATCCGAACCGTCACGCGACGTCGCCGCCGACGCAGGTTTGCCCATTTTTGACTATAACGACTGCCTCAACGGGCACACGCTCTGGAATCTTACCCATGCGCGCCTGGTCATCGAAGCCTGACACGCCAATAGCCGAGTCCCATTTCGGTAATGAGATGTCATGGCCGCTCAGGGTCAGCTTGCAGCTTTTGTCACGTCTGCCGGATAGACGCGAAGTTGACAATGTGCCGCCGCGCCAGATCGACGCTCAGATCGCCAGAGGTGAAGAGTGGGGCCCTTCCGTCTGCACGGCATGACACCAGCGCACATTAACACGAAATAAATGTTATATAAAAATATGTATCATTTATTGACACGATATATGATGTGTATAATGGTGCGTGTGTCGCGAGATAATGCGCATAAGGAATCGTTGTTGGCGTGAGAAGGGGCGGGTTTCGCAGCGGCAGCCAGGTCGGGTGCGATAACTGGTGCGTGTTCTTGCATACGATAACGAACGCCCGGTCATGCGTCTTTTCGTTCACATCGCGCCATCGGTCCATACTGACGCAAGCGATGGCTTATCGGAGGACTTTAACCATGAGTATCGCCAGAGACAAAAATGGTGAAAAGCGCAAGCTTGTGCTGGGTGCTTTTCTGACGCGTTACGGGCATCATCCCGGCGCGTGGCGACAGCCTGAATCAGTAACCGGTGGCGGACCGAATTTCGACTATTGGCTACGGCTCGTGCAAACCGCCGAGCGGGGCAAGTTTGATACCGTGTTCCTGGCCGATTTTGTCGGCGCGAATGGTGCTGAGCTGTCCGGTTATGAAAAAGGACATGGTTTTCACGGCTTCGAACCGTTATCGCTGATCTCGGCTCTGGCAGTTGCGACCCGTGATATCGGCCTTGTCGCCACCGTGAACACCAATTTCACGCACCCTTATACGCTTGCGCGGACCATTGCCTCAATCGATCACCTGAGCAGGGGCCGTGTCGGGTGGAATGTCGTGTCCTCTCTTTCGCCCGGTTCGATCAAGACATTCGGTGTCAAGGAGCCACTCGATCATGCAGCGCGCTATGTCCGGGCGACAGAGTTTATCGAAGTGGCCAAGAAACTTTGGGACAGTTGGGATGATGACGCCTTCGACCATGCCGACAAGGCCAGCGGACGTTTTCTGGACCCTGCCCAGGGCTATCCGGTTCACCACCACGGTCGGTATTACGACGTGGACGCCCTGCTTGACCTGCCGCGGCCCATCCAAGGGTACCCGGTTTTCGTCCAGGCGGGAAGTTCCGATACCGGGCGGGACTTCGCAGCCCGGCATGCGGAAATGATCTATGTCGCCGCGCAGTTCTTTGACGACGCCAAGGAATATTATGACGACGTGAAAAGTCGCATGGCGCAGTGGGGCCGCACGCCAGACCAGATGAAGATCACGCCGGGCCTGTCCTTCTCGATCGGGCGTACTGCCGAGGAAGCCCAGGAAAAATTCGAGAAATTGCAGGAAGCCGTCAATTTCTCGGGCCCTGTCGAACTGATGGGCGTCGACCTGACAGGCTACCCGCTCGATGGTCCTTTGCCAGCCGATATTCCCGTGCCCGAAAATGGCAGGGGGCGCTGGCAGCAGGTGGTGCGCCTGGCGGAGCGGGAAAAGCTGAGCATCAGACAGCTTGTTTTGCGCTATAACGTCGTGCGCGGCCACAGGGTGGTAATTGGCACCCCCAGCCAGGTTGCGGACCAGATCGAAGACTGGTTCGTGCGTGGCGTGGTGGACGGGTTCAATCTTATTTCACCACTCAATCCCAGCTTTTTGGAAGAATTCGTGGACCTGGTCGTCCCGGAATTACAGCGGCGCGGCCTGTTCCGTACCGAATATGAAGGCAGCACATTGCGTGAGCGGCTGCGCCTCCCGCGCCCCGCCAACCAGCATGACCACGTGCTGGCACACAAGCCCCAGGCCGTTCCAGCCTGAAAAGACGGTTTGCGTATGACCGCATCCATTCAACCCAAGGATAAGAGACATGAGCACAGTGCTTTCTGAAGACCGACCCGCCACGACGCTGAACGCCTCTGTCGCGGCATTTGTAGACACCGTCAAGGCGGAAGCCAAACGGGCGTTCGAAGCGTTCCGTTCGACCGGGACCATCACTGCCGCGGGGACCGTGGGGTTTGTCGAGCGTGTACCCGGTGAAAACCTGGCGGTCGCGGTCAGCTACCCCGGTCCGTTCGAACCTGAACAGGCACTGAGTGCGTCTGTTTTCGATCTACAGGGCAAGCTGGTCGCCGGCAAGTCGGGCGGTTTGGAACGCTATGCCAGTGTCCTGCGCGAACATCCTGACATTACAAGCATCAGCCACGTTCATGCCCCCAGTCTGGGGGCGTGGGCGCAGACCCATCGTTCCTTTCCGTTCCATTATGTGCCTGTGCAGCGTTTTCGCCTGGCCCGTGAACTGCCGGTTTATATAGACCGTCGCCAGGGGGAAGATGACTTCATTCTCGAAACGCTGGCGCGCGCTCCCGGCACGCCGGGCATTATCGAGGCCAATGGTGGGGCAACGGTCTGGGGCTGGAAGGGGCTGCGTGACCTTGCGGAGTTGATCCTGTTGCTTGAGGAAGGGGCAGATATCCAGATTCGCGCACAGGCTATCGGGGGTTCCCGCCCGTTCGGGCCCGGCGTGCTGCGCCAGCAGTGGAAAAGAAGCGGACTGTACGAGCGCGCCAAGGCCGAACATCTTCTGCCGGCAACCGATCTGTAACGTCGAGGTCTCAACCCGACCAGCGTGTTTCCACTGGCCGCAATGCAGCCAGTGGATGCGCAAGAACGTGTATCGCCCCGCAGCTTTGCGGGGCGATTGCGTTTTCAGGGGGTTTTGGACGTGGCGGCCTGACCGTCGGCGTTCAGAACTGGCCAGAAAACCTGTTCAGATTGCTCGGCCAGCGCCTTGTGCACGAAGCGCTTGTCCAGCAGATCGTCCGGGGCGACCGTGTGCCGGATCAGATGGCTGTCAAAGGCGAATTGCGAAACATCGCGGTAGTGCTGGACGATGTAATCGTCGAACAAGGGAGAAAGCACGACATTAAGGGATTTGTTGGCCCAGGCCTGTTCCCTCAATTGCGGGGGTAGGTTGCGTGTTACGGCGGCTATGTCCAGATAAGCCTGCCGGTTTTCGGGCTGCGCGTAAAAATATGCGCCTTTGACCAGGGCCGTGACAATCTGCTGGGTCAGTTCCGCATGGTGCTGAAGGAAATCCTGCTGCCCGAAAAGCCCTGTTCCGAACTTCCATGAAAGGGGTTCCTCAGCGGTGGACCAGATCACGCGGGCCAGGCCACGTGCCTGCAGCGTCAGCCCGTTCAGCGTGACCTGTCCATCTACATGGCCGGAGGCAACAGCCGCGTCACCATCCGACATCACCAGGTTATGCACCTGGAAATCCGACAGGGAGAGGTTTTTCTGCCGTAGAAAGCGCGCAAAGGCCAATGTCCATGGCCGACCGACATTAAGCGCCAGCTTATGGCCCTTCAGATCTTCTACTGTCCTGAAAGGGGACGCGGTGGGCACAACCAGGTATGAATCGTTCGCGCCACGGCTTGCGGGAAGCACCAGACGGATATCAAGCCCGGCAGCCCGGGCGATCACGGCGGGAAAGTCGCCGTATAATGCCAGATCGATCTCGCGTGCCGCGAAGGCCTGATTGATGTCAGGCCCGGCATTGATGAAATAGCGCCAATCCACGCGCGTGCCCTGTGCTGCCACGGCCTTGTTCAGAAGATCGAGCGTGACCGGGCCCAGCGTGCCCGAGGCATCGACCGGGTTGCCTGTCGCATCAAAAACACGGGGTATGCCGATACGTACCGTGTCCGGTGTGCCCGCACGGGCCTTGGGCAAACCCGTCAGTATGGCGCCAGACGCGCCGATAAAGGCGCGGCGCGACACCAGATAGCGGCTTGGTTTTTTTTGCATGATACGTCCAGTCTCCTTTTGCCTGTGCCGATGGAAAGGGCATTCCGCGTGATCGTGCGGGGCATAATAACACATTATAACGTTATATTTTTTAATTTATCATTGTAGAATCGTCAAATCATGATAATGTCTGAAAATATTCTGCACATTAATCAGAACCACCATGCCCATAATGCAAAACCATGCGAATTCCTTACGTATCGCCAGGGTCGGGACCGTTCTGCGCGCGGTCCTGCCCGCATTGCTGACGACCGGCGCAGTGCTGGCCGCCTGGCAGGCGCTGTGCTGGAGCGGGCGCTTTCCACCGCCGGTCCTGGTCGCGCCGAGCGATGTCTGGGCAACGCTGGCCGATCTCGCACGCAATGGAGATCTGGCGCGCAACTGGCTTGCATCCATCAGGCGTGTGGTTCTGGGGGTTGCCGTGGGCGGTCTTGCAGGCTTCCTGTTCGGTATTCTGTGCGGCACGCAACCGCGCTTGTGGCGTCAGGTCGCCCCCAGCTTTGCGGGCCTGCGGCAGGTTCCCTTCATTGTGCTTGGTCCGCTCCTGATCATGGTGTTCGGTATCAACGAGACATTCATTGTATTCATGCTGGCGGTGGCCACGTTCTTTCCGCTGGCGTTGGCCGTCATCGACGGTTTGCAAAATGTTTCGGGCCGTTATGAAGAGGTCACCTTTCTGCTCCAACTCGGCGCCCGCGACCGTTTTCGGCTGCTGTACCTGCCCGCTATCCTGCCCGCATTGCTCACGGGCAGCCGTATTGCCTTGAACAGGTGCTGGGGACTGGTCGTGGCGGCGGAACTTTTTGGCGCGTCTTCAGGGCTGGGGCAGATGATGAACGAGGCGCGGGAGATGTTCGATATCGGCACTGTCATGGCAGGCGCCATTGTCACGACCGCCACCGGCCTGTTGCTGGACATGGCGCTGCGCACAAGTGCGGCCCGTGTCATGTATTGGAAACATCGGTAATGGTGTATCTTTCATCACAGGCCAAAGCCCTTGCCGACAGCACGGTCTCGCGCGCCTGGCGTGCTGTAACCGGTACGGGACTATTGCTGCCGCTGTCAGTGCTGCTGGTCTGGCAGCTTGCCGATCGCCATGGGGGGGAAGGTATTCCCAACCCTGCGGCCCTGGCTGCAACATTCCTGCATCTTGTCAGGGAAAGTGCTTTTTGGTGGGCGCTGCTGGCGTCGATCCGGCGGGTGATGATCGGCTTTGCATGCGGAGCGCTGGTGGGGGTTGCCACCGGCCTGGCGCTGGGCGGTCTATCCTGGATGCGCTGGCTTTTCGGGCCTGTCGTATCGCTATGGCGCTATATGCCGATTTTCAGCCTTATTCCCTTGCTGGTGTTGTGGCTGGGGCTTGGGGAGCCAGCAAAGCTGGTGCTTGTGGCGCTGGCGACAAGCGTGCCGGTGACACTCAGCACTTACGAAGGTATGCGCGTCATTCCGCAAAAATACCAGGACGTTGCGGATATGTTCGGCCTGACCTTCTGGGTGCGGCTGAAACTGCTCCTGCTGCCTGCGGCCTTGCCGTTTGTGGCCAACGGATTGCGGCAGGGGCTTGCCTTTGCGTGGATGGCGACCGTGGTATCGGAACTGTTTCTCTCAAGTGGCGCGGGTCTGAGCGAACTTATCGTCGCGGGGCAGGAACAGTTCCGCCCTGACCTGATGCTGATCGGTATCGCCGTGATTGCCATCACGGGTATTGCCCTGAACAAGGCGCTCGACCGGCTTATTCATTATGCCGTGCCCGGAGCGCAGCTATCAATCGCAGGAGAAAGCAGATCATGAGCGCGTCCGTGCTCCATTTGCGTCAGAGCCCCTTTGTGGCGCCGTTGTCAGGCAAGGATGTCGTGCTGGAGGGTGTCAGCAAGGCATTCAGCATGAATGGCAAGGACATGCCGGTCCTGCGTGACATCACGCTGCATGTCAAGGCCGGTGAATTTGTCAGTATCGTCGGGGCCAGTGGCTGCGGTAAATCGACCCTTTTGCGGATCATCGCCGGGCTGGAAAAGACATTTGACGGCATTGTCCAGATCGGCGGGCAGGGGGTGGAAGCGCCGACACGCGATTGCGGGCTTGTTTTCCAGGATCATCGGCTGTTCCCGTGGTTGACTGTGCGGCAAAACATCGCAATGGCGTTACGATCCAACCGGGAACTGAGCACGCAAGGCAAGGCCGATCTGGTTCAAAGTCATATCGCGCTTGTCAAACTGGACGGTTTTGAAAACGCTTATCCCGACCAGTTGTCGGGCGGCATGGCGCAACGCGCCGCCATTGCCAGGGCCTTGGTCACGTCCCCTTCCGTCCTGCTGCTGGATGAACCTCTGGGCGCGGTTGACGCCCTGACAAGGTTGCACCTGCAACGGGAACTGCAACGCCTGTGGATGACGCGCCGCACCACCATGATCATGGTGACCCACGACATCGAGGAAGCCCTTCTGCTGGGCGACAGGGTGGTCATTCTCCAGCCCCGGCCGGGGCGAATACACAGCGTGCTCGAAATCCACACGCCGCGTCCCCGTACGGGGGAGGAAACAACCCTGCTCGCGGCCAAAAGGCGAATACTGGATGCGCTGAATGTCGGAAACGACGAATAAACCACGCATTAGCCGATAATTTTCCGTTTTCTGTTTCAAGGTGCTGTTTGTCGCGTGCCCACGGGGCACACGGCAATGCAGGCTTGCGCGCATGCGATTTAAGCCGATAAATCACGGTCAATAATTTTATATAAAAACATATACTAACTAATTATGTTGTTTTATATAAAAGGCGACTCGTTATCGTGTTTAAGCGTGGAGCATCTGATGAAACAGTTTTTCGGGCATTCTCGCGTTGTTTTTCTCGCCTTTACCGTCATTGCATCCCACATCGAACCGGCATCCGCCGCAACATCCGCCACCCCCGTCACGCCACCCAAACCCGCCACACCGCAAAAGGAACGGCGTAAGCAGGCGGCGGCACCCGTCGCTGCCACGGGGGAGGAGCAGGTCTCCGTCGTCGCACAAAGGCGGCGGCAGGACGCCCAGAGTGTGCCGATCGCGCTGAATGTGATTTCGGGCGATCAGACGCAGCGTGACGCCCAGCTTTTAAGAACAAACGATATCGTCAAGATGATTCCGAATGCCTCTGCTGCCACGACGGAAGGTCCGGAGCGCCCGCGCTGGTTCATGCGTGGTATCGGCACGAACAGTGTCAACGCCAATACGGTCAACCCTGTGGGCATCTATTATGACGAGGTTTACATCGCCAACGTCTATAACCAGGGTTTTCCGCTTTTCGATCTCGATCATGTGGAAGCCTTGCGCGGGCCGCAGGGCACGCTGTGGGGTAAGAACGCCAATGGCGGCGCCATCAATTTCATCTCCAAGGCCCCGTCATTCACGCGTGATGATTATGTAAAATTCGGCTATGGCAGCTTCAACCATTCCCAGGAGCAGTTTGCCGCGGGTGGGACGCTCATACCCGACAAGCTGGCCGGGCGCATTTCCTTTTATGCCGATAACAGCGATGGCTGGCAAAAAAACCTTTACGACAACAAGACGCTGGGTGCCGGGCTGGATACGGCAGCGCGCGGGCAGCTTCTGATCAAGGCAAGCAGTAACGTGGATGTTCTGCTCAACGCCCATTTCCGCCGGTTTGACGGAACGGTCATGCCGCAGCAATATACGGCCGATACGACAAGAAATGTCAGCGGTTTCGGGAATGCGGGCACTGTCTATGTCCCGGGATACAACACGCCATCGGCCGTACAGAAACTGCCTTATGACCGCGTATATACCTTGTCCGATCAGGAATTCGTTCAGGAAACAGGCGGGTTTGCCAAGGTGACATGGCGGCAGCCGGCCTTTACGCTTACCTCCATCACCGCGGTTGAAGGCAATGACCGCAGCCAGGGTGGTTCAAACCCCAATATCGCCCCACTTGTGGGGAATACGCCGTATATGCGCGCCTACAGCACGGGCAATTACTGGCAGGCGACGGAAGAACTGCGGATCGCGTCACGGCAGAACCAGCGGCTGACCTGGATGGCCGGCCTGTTCGGCATGCTTGAACATCTCGATAGTGTCAACGCCACGGCCTATTACCAGAGTCCGGTCAACGCGGCGGGTGTGTCGCAGCCATTTTCCATCCCACCTTATGCCAACGACACCTATCACCAGAACTGGAAAAACGGCTCGGTGTTCGCCAATGCCGGTTATAATATTACCTCCCGGCTCAAGGTCAGCAGCGGATTGCGCTGGTCTATCGAAGGGATCGATATCCAGAACGGATATTACGCGACACCGCTTAGCGGCAGTGCGGGAAGTCCGCTGGCCAGCCTGCAGCAGCTTCCCGCGGGGGCGTCCAATATCTATTCGCAGCGAAGCCACAATACATTCCGGAACTGGAATGCCGATTTCACGGTGCAGTATACCGTGAACACGCATGCCATGGCTTATTTCCGCTTTGCTTCGGGTAAGATGCCGGGCAATTACAGCTTTACGGGATATGCCAGGGTACCGGGTGAAAGCTTTTCGGCTGTGCAGCTGACGCAGATCAACCCCGAGACAATCAATTCCTACGAGCTGGGTGTAAAAACCCGTTGGCTGAACCGCAAGTTGACCCTGAATGCGGATATATTCCGCTACGATTATGCGAACGCCCTGGTCAATGTGCCCACCAGTATCGGTAACGGTATCACGACCGTGATTTTCCGCAATGCGGGCCAGGCGCTTATTCAGGGGGCGGAGGTCCAGGCCCTGGCCGATCCCATTCCCGATCTGCATCTGGGGGTCAATCTTGGTGTGCTGTACACCCGCTATACGTCCGAGGATTCCTCGTCCGATGGGATTCTGGGCGCGCAATTACCCCGTTCTCCGCATATCACGCTGAACGGCTTTGCCCGCTATGACATTCACCTGCCAACCGGTGCGCTTACCGTTGGGGCGGACTTCCAGTATTATGCGCGGCAGTATTTCTTCCCGACCCTTTCGTCGCAGACGACGGACCCGCTTTTGCAGCAGAAAGCCTACAGCCTGCTCAACACGCATCTGACATGGTTCCCGCTTGACGCGAAGCGGCTATCCTTTGACGTGTCGGTGTTGAATATCGCCAATACGCATTACGACACGCTGACGATCACCCCCGTCAACGGCCTGGCGTCGAGCATTCTGGGCCAGCCTCGGAGCTTCTTCATTCAGGGCATGTATCATTTCTAGGCAAGGCGCCGGCCAGGTAGGGCGATATGCGTGGCGGCGCGCGCTGCTTTTGCCGGTCGGTCAGGCCGGTAGCCGACAGGCAGTCAGGCCAGTAAATTGACCTGCTGGTCCAGAACGTGATGGGCGAAAAGCACGTCAGCTTCTTCCTGTAATTCGTGCAGGATCGTGGTGTTGATATGATGGATGCTCCAGTCCCGCGCCACAATGGCGCGCTGCCAGGCACGGCGCAGGCCCTGGCTGGTGTCATCCGCCGCCAGAATATAGGCGGCCTGTGCGACATTCTGCGGGATTTCACGGCTCAGACGTTCCAGCCCCTCGAAAAAACGGGCCAGGGTATAGGTGCCGATCTTTTTCGCGCGCGTGGTCCAGAAGACGGACCGGTTGGGGATCAGCGCATCCGAGCCGTGCAGCAGGCGCATGTTGCCCGTTGTCAGGGCATAGTCCTGATACGGGGCCAGCGTGACCAGCGCATCGATCCGGGCCTGTTGCAGGGCGGCCAGGCCCTCGGCCGGCAGGACGTCGCACATGGTGACGTCGTTCAGGTTCAGTCCTGATTTTTCAAGAGCCCTGGCCAGCAGGTAGGTCTGGAAGGATCCCCGCGCCAGCCCGACCGTCTTGCCCGCCAGGTCCTGCATGCTTTGGATGGGTGAGTCCGACAAGACGACCAGCGCGCCATCCCGCCGGCGCTGGGCGGAGGCCGCAAGAAACGTGACATCCAGCCCGGTGGAGGCGGCAAAAATCGGCACTGTGGAACTGGTGCCGCAAAGATCGATCTCACCCGCGGCAAGAAGGGCAGCACTCTCGCGCCCATTCGCATAGCGGACGAATTCGATATCGAGATCGTGGAACGCGCCCTCCCAGCGTGTGGCGAGGAGCAGGTGCAGATTGGTCGGATGGACCCCGATACGAAGGGGCTTACCGCCCCTGATGACCGCAGGAGCGCAGAGGGAGGAGGCATTCATGCGACGCATTATATCGACACGCCCAGCGGATTCCAGCCGATAAAGCAGAACAACCCAGGAACGGGTTGCGGTACGGGCCGTAATTAAGCATAGTTCCGGCGTGGAATTATGAGACCGGCACCGTCACGAGATCCAAAAGGTCGATTCATGACAAAAATTGCAGACGATCAGCCTGCCGACGATGCGCTCGAACTGCTCAAGCAGCTTGCCAATCCCAACCGCCTGGCCATTGTGGGCAGCCTGCTTGAAGGCCCCCGCTCGGTTGCGGAACTGGAACTGGTCCTGTCCATTCGCCAGCCCACCTTGTCGCAGCAGATCACTTCTCTGCGCGAAGCGGGGCTGATAGAAGGGCGGCGCGAAGGCCGCCATACGATCTATTTCCTGTCTGACGAACGGGTGGCTTTCGTCATGCGGTTCCTTGCCGACCTGTATCCGGATCTTTTGCCCGCGCAGCTGCGTGTATTGCCACCTTTTGGCAATATGAACTGCGCGGACCTGCCTGATATGATCGTCAATATGCGGCTTTCCGCGCAGGATGTGTACTAGAACGGGCCGGTTGCTTGACGGGCCCGTTTTTTCAGGCCGACAAGGCCAGGGTCGCGGCTTCCTGCAAGGGGCGTGCATCGATCCATGAATGGATATCAAAATCCGCCTTGAGAAAACCGTGCTGGAGAAGGAAATTTTTCTGGATTTCCAAAGCATTGATCCATTCGGGATTCAGCCGTATTTCCAGGCTGTGCGGCAAGCCCGCGCCATAGGCCGCCTGGGCGGCTGATGCGGTCGTGCTGGTTTCACGCCCTACGATTTCAAAGACCTGCTGTTCATGCGTTTTTGCCCATAACGCCGCGCGTTGCAGCACGGCAAGGTAACGCGCCACCAGATCGGGCCGCGTCCGGGCAAAAAGGCGGTCGACCGTGACCGGGCGCGGCGTTCCGTTATTGATCTTGAGCGTCTTGTCCGTGAAAGCGTTGATATCGGCGATAATTCGCAACCCATGTTCGCGTTGCAGCGCCACGGCTTGCGCGCCCTTGGTGTAGATGGCATCGGCCTGACCGCTGAGCAATGCGTCGGCAATGACATCGCGCCAGGGTCTGGTATCGCCGCCGCTTTGCGCAAAACGGGTCGGGCCGGCCTTGATTTCGCGTATCGTGACGTCGTCCAGGGTCAACCCCTCACTCGCCAGAACGGAGACATAGCCGTGCAGCGCCATTGCGCGGGCAAAGTCGATCGTATCATCCGGGCGTGTCGGCAGGGCCAGGCTTTTGCCAGCCAGATCCGCGACGCTGAAAATGGGGCTCTCGGGCCGGACCAGAATGAACTGCGCCTCATCCACCCAGGTCAGCCCTACAACGACAGTATCCTGCCCCCGTGCGCGGGCCCATATGGCCGGTATGTTCCCGCCCTCGCGGAACAGGCCGAATAGGTGATGGTTGAAATGCGCGCTGCGCACGTGTTCTTCCGGAGAGTCGCGCAGGGACCGCAGTTCGATGCCTTGTTCGCGAAAACTTGCCGCCAGCCAGCCCTTTTCCAGGGCGATACCGGTCGCGGTGGGAACGGGGCAGCGCGTATACCAGATTGATGAAACGGCGGGGGAGGAGGGAGAAAGACGGTCCGACATGACGTTATCCTTCACGTGCCTAAGCACAATCTATGAACGTCATATATATAAATAGAACGCTTTTAATGAGTCAATAATATTATTAAATATACAGTTTCCTTCGTAAATATGGCAGTCTCACACATCTCCCTCAAATCACTGACGAGAGCGGCATGATGGCGGCGAGAAGCGCCACCCGAAAGAGCAAGAAACATCGAAATTACAGACTGACGATCTCGGGCAATGACGGTAGCTCAAAGCTTCAGTTGGCCTGTCCCGTTCCGCCTTCGGGCTACGCTCAGCAGCCCTGTCGCCGAAAAGCTTTCCCCTCGGGCTCCATCGGGGTCATCCGGGACAAGGCCTGTTCCGGGTTGTTCAGGCGGAGATAATCACTTCAATCGGTGTTGGCCCGAAACCTGCGGCCGGATTGTTTTGCTGAGGGCAGTTGGAGATGACGGCAACAACCGGCATTTCCGCTTTGAGGGTTACATAATCGCCCGCTTTCGAAATGCCGTCGGTGATATTGAGAGTTCCTTCTGCATCGAACTTTACACGCATGAAAAAGTTGATGTTCGAAACAATTTCCGACGGGCCTAGCGCCCATCGCGATAACTCGGAAATAAAGTTGGTGCGGCAGCTTTCGGTCTTTGTGACATTATAGCGCACCTTATCAATCTCGCAGCTGCAACAGCCAGCCTGGGTGTCATGAAAGCCGCAAGTATCCTCGACTACCGAGAACATAACCTTCGCAAGGTCGGAATATATCTTCGCATCTTTTGTAATATATAGAGATTTATTGAGTTTATTCGTATTGGGAAGGTTAATGCGGTCGATTGGCAAACCAGCGCTGTAACACAGAAAATCGACCGCCTGTTGCCCTTCGAGATCGACAATCGTCAGATATTGACCAGGCGCCAATTGGCGGGACCAGGGCTCTTTAGCTGCCACCGTTTCCCTATGAATGATCTGCGTGCCTTTTGGCAGGGTTAGCGTCGGCATTCCAATATCTCCCATTGCTGAAACCTTCCCCACCATACGGCATCGGAGGTCTGCGGGATAAGTCCTTCGTGGGATATTCATAGTTCAACGGTCATTGATCCATGTTTGAGGTTTCTGCGTTGGCTGGCGGGAAAGACAGTTTCGAGGTTCGTAAAAATTCACACTGCCAAAAAAAGCCAGCCTGACGATGTGAATGACAGGAAGGTTAGGCTGATTTGGGATTATCAATTTCCTGATATTATAATCGGAAAATGGCATGGTATAATAACCACTACCGTTGTTTCACGGGAGACAATTATGCGTTTCGAACAGCCGGACCTGCATCTCCTGCGCGTGTTGTTGACCGTTGTCGAATGCGGCAGTTTTCGTGCAGCACAATCGCATCTTGGTTGTCGCGCTTCGGCGATCAGCATGAATATCAAGAAGCTGGAAACGCGCCTCGGCTTTTCCGTGTGCCAGCGTGGTCGCTCCGGCCTGAGGTTGACCCCAAGGGGAGAGGTCGTCGTAGAAGCCGCCCGCCGTTTTGTCGGAGCTGCAAACGACTATAACGTCGCCATTGCCCGGGCACGTGAACGCGCCTTTGGGGAAGTCAAAATCTGCGTTTGCGATGCTCTTCAGTCGAGCAGTAGCTTTTCACTTTCGGCTATCCTCGACACTTACGTCAAAACGTATCCCAGTATCCAATTATCCGTAGATATTCTGGATCCCACCGAAATCGAACGCAGGGTGCTCGATAGCGGCTATGATATCGGCATTGCTCCCTCTTTCCACAGTTTCGACGGCTTGCTTTACGATCCGCTGATGGGTGAGACCAATATTCTGGTCTGTGCCAAAGGGCACAGATTATTTGACAAGACCATGGAGTGTTCGCTTGAGGAACTGACCGACGTTCCCAGCCTATTCAGGGACTATCTGACGCAAACCAGCCGCAAATCAATCCCGTTCCGTGGGCGGATCACAGCACACGTCAATTCGATCGAAGCCGCTATGCTGCTGATTCGATCAGGTGCCTATGTTGGCTACCTTCCGGAACACGTTGCCAGATCTCTGATTGCGAAAGGCGAGCTGCGTGAACTAACATCGGAAGCGCGATATACGTCGACTATATCGGCAATCTACAAGAAAAATCACCTATCGGTCGAGATCCGGCGCCTGATCTCCTGCATCGTCTCGGCCACCCGGAACCCAGACGCAGGGCGCACTGACCCAATGGAGCGATAGTGCGGCCCGCGTTCTGAGCCGGTTTGACCCCCGCACGATGTAAGCAGGGTCAGATTTTGGCTGGGGCCATATAAAGCCGGTAGAAAAAATAGGTGCCTGTTACCAGAATACCGCAGACCACCGCTTCTGCCCGCATATTCTCATCAAAGAAAAGGCAGATCGATGTGCCAAAGATCATGAGCGCTGCAATGAACGCCCCTATCACGCTGTATGATGAGACGACATCATTTCTGGTTTTTACGCAACGCAGAAAAGACGTGGTAATCAGGAAATAGACAATCAGAACAACACATCCGCTGGAATTAAGAAGAAAATCAAAGGCTCGGGAGCTGACAAAAAATGCAAACAGAACCATAGTCATACTGACGAGAGAACACATCAGGATGGCATGGAAGGGTGACCCGGCTTCCTTCCCCATAAAGATTCGTGGCGCATGAGAGGCACTCTCCAAGCTCACCAAAACGCGAGAACTGATATAGATACTGGAATTAAGGCACGAGACCAGTGTCAAGACGATCACGGCGTTTATGACTATAACCATATAGTCGAAGCCCATATTTTTAAACGCGGCCGCAAATGGAGATTGCCCGGGCTGAAGGCTATTGCTTGGCAGAATAAGCAACACGAAAAAAATTGGCAGAAGATAAAATCCCGCCATTCTGATACCGACGAGCCGTGACAGCCAGGCGAGTTGTTCACTGGAGCAATCTGTATCTTTGGTCGTAAGAGTAATAACTTCTGACCCAGCCATGGTAAACATGATGATGGGTACACTATATAATGTTGCACGAATGCCATTAGGGAAAAAGGGTTTTCCAATCAGATTGACACCAAAAGCATTTTTGATGGTGTAAAAATCCGAAGCAAGAAACCAGATGCATATGAGACAGAAGCATACAATAAACGTGATCTTAAATAACGTGAGTATAAATTCTATTTCTCCAAACAGCCTGGTCGATATGATATTTATCGCTGTGACAAACACAATCAGAAGAAGTGCTGTCAGCCATACGGGTGACGATACATAGGGTTGGAGTATTTCGCCGCCTCCCAAGGCTTCAACCGCCATGACCATGACCCAGTAAAGCCAATAAAGCCACCCACTGACGAAGACAGACCATGCCCCGTTTCCGGCACCGATATAATACAGGAATGAGCCACGCCCCGGATCGACGCGCATTTGTTCGGACAAGGTCTTCATGACCAGGAACACCAGAAGGCCTGCATAAAGTATACTTATGAGAACCGACGGGCCTGCCTGCCGTATTCCGGCCCCGCTCCCAACCAGCAGGCCTATACCGATCATGCCCCCCAGGGCGATCATCGTAACATGCCGGCCGCCCAATGGCTTTTCAAAGTCCGGGCTGGCATCCAGTATGTTATCCGCATTCTGGTCGGGTCTATACGTCACGGGCCACACCACATGTTACGTTAGGGTCAAAGAAGGAGGTTGAACGTCATAACTGACTATATTGTCAGGAAATAACGGGCATTTCCTTCGGAGCCCGGATCGTGAGGAGATGGGCTCCATCGTCCATGATAACGATGTCTTCCTCATGTACGATCATCTTGCCCGGGGCATACTCCATGCCGGGTTCGATCGTCAGGACCATCCCGGGTTGAATGATAGTCTCATCACCAGCCCGGAACGATGGGGGTTCTGTCAACTGCATTCCCAGGCCGTGTCCCAGTCGGCCGACATTATTCCCTATCGACCCCGCATCCTGCAGGGCTTGCGCCATGACTTTCCAGACCGATTCCATCGTCACGCCGGGCCGCGCCGCACGAATTCCCAGCTCCGTCGCCTCCCATATTGCCTCATTGGCCCGTCGTGCCGCGTCATCGATTGCGCCCACGGCGTAAACACGGTCGAAATCACAGAAATAGCCGTCATAGGTCGCGCCGGTATCAATGAACAGGACATCCCCATGCGTGAGCACCCGATCCTGTGGTCCACAGACAATCTGCGGCACACCGCCCGGCCCGGAAATTGCTGGCATGAAGGGTACGTTGTCTGCACCGCGAGCGCACATATCCGCGCGCAGACGTTTAACGACCGTCCGTTCGGTGTCACCGATCGCAACCAAGTCAGGCAATCCGATATAGGCATCGCTCGCCACCTCGCAGATAAACCGGATATGTGCCACTTCCGCTTCTGTCTTGATCATTCGGGCACGCCACAATGCGGGTGTTCCATCGACGATTTCCGTCTCGGGCATACGGCCCCGCAAAGCCAGGAAATCCGCAACCGGCATACGGAGCGCCATCTCGCGCCCCATTTCTGCTCCAATGCGGCCGAAGCGGCGCGGAACGGCGGACAGGGTGGCTGCCATAAGGGAAACCCCGTCATCTTCCGGGCAGGGAGAAGGCCATGTACGGATATCATCTACCCAGGTTCGTGCCATTTCAGGTGCGCCGATTTCAGGGATTACGGCAATGATGGATCCTTCACGCGGGACGACTACAAACCACGGGCGGGTCGGACTTTCCCAAAATTGCGAATCAAATCCGGTGAAATAGCGGATGTTTGATGGAGAAGTGACGAATACCGCGTCCAGTTGCTCCGCCTGTAGGATCGATTGCATCTTCTGTAGCCGCAACGCAAACTCGGACGGACAGAATCCTCTCTGAGGGGGCTTACGCATAGCTGTCATTTCTCTTCCTTTGACAGGGATATATAAATCCTATGTCGTGATATGAAAGTATATCTATTTAATACGACCTTCATTCACATCATGAACATTGGACTATTCCTAATATGACCCTGGTCAGAAAACATAAATAAGATGGCTGGCTTTTCGAACCAGATCTTTGCCGCAGGTTCGAGCCAGCAGGCCAAGCACGTTTTATAAATATTGCAAAACCGATAAAAAAAGCGCTCTATTTTCCCTGTATTCGTGAAATTTTGTTTCGAGTCCGGCATGAGCGGGAAGAGATGGAGGCAACGCCCCTGTCATTCCAACAGGCATTATGAATGCGATTGGTTTTTCGTGAAGCCGGGAGGCGATACGGTCATGCCGATCTTGACCCGATCCATGACCACGGTTGTACGAAACCGCTTCACGTTATTATTCCCGAAAAAAAGCGTTTTGGTTAACTGCTCGTATTCCGCCATTGTCGCGACAAGCATAACGAGAAAAAAATCGGTATCCCCGGTAATGTAATAGCATTGCTGGACCTGCGGACATGTCGCGAAGCTCTGTTTGGCGGCTTCGATCAGTTCAGCGCTCTCGGTTACGACTTCCACTTCCACCAGAACCGTTATGTTACACCCGACGGACCCGGGATTGACGATTGATACATTGGCCTTGATCACGCCGCTTTCTTCCATGCGCTTAATCCGGCGCTGTACCGAAGGAGCGGAAAGGTTCACTGCCTCACCTATGACGCGTTGGGGCGTCGTATTGTCACGTTGCAAAATGTCCAGGATCGCAAGGTCAAACCGGTCAAGGTCGGACACATCGGCAGATGAAGACACGGAACCCCCACTTTCATGAAACAAAAATGCAAAAGATACTATTTAATACAGCAGATAATTCACGGGTCTTGCAATATGTTTGCGGGCACGCATTGGGAGATTATGTAACAATGTTTCTTCTGAATAACAGCTCGTCCCATAACCAGCCCCTTTCTTCATCTGACACGCTCCTGGTGGGTAGAAATGCGGTGCAGGAAGTGGAACGGTTCCTGAGCATGAAAGAGCACAGCGCACCGACGCCGCTATATAGCCTGCCCGAAATGGCGCGGGAGGTTGGAATAGGCAGCATTCATGTCAAGGATGAAGGGCAGAGGCTGGGATTAGGGAGCTTCAAGGCGGTCGGCGGTGGCTTCGCAGTCGCCCGGCTGGTGCTGGAAAAAGCCGTCCAACAGGAAGGACGGGTGGTGGATGTATCCGAACTGTATGGTGCGATGGTACGCGCCATTGCCGCAGGGATGACATTCGCCTGCGCGACGGATGGCAATCATGGGCGCGCCGTCGCACAGGGTGCTGCTGCGGTAGGGGCAAAAGCGGTCATTTTTGTCCATAAAGGGGTAAGCCCGGATCGCATTGCCGCTATCGCCCGTTTCGGTGCAGAAATCCGGCATGTCGATGGAACCTACGATCAGTCGGTCTTCGCCGCTGCGCAGGCGGCCGCCGATAATGGCTGGATTACCATATCGGATACCTCATGGCCCGGTTATGAGTATATTCCCGGTCTTGTCATGCAGGGCTATACCAATCTGGTTTGTGAAGCGTTGCGCCAGATGTCTCGTCCTCCGACGCATGTTTTCGTGCAGGCAGGTGTTGGGGGAATTGCGGCGGCCGTTGCCGGGCATCTGGCGGTTGTAATGGGTGCCGCGCGGCCGGTCTTTACGGTGGTCGAACCCGCGCGCGCTGCATGTCTTTATAAAACGGCGGAGGCAGGGCAGCTTGTGACGGTTCCTGCCACCCAGCCCACCATCATGGCCATGCTGGAATGCTATAAACCCTCCCTTACTGCCTGGCGTATCCTGGCCCGCACCGCTGATGCCTTCATGACGGTCGATGAGGAAGACGCAGTCCATATCATGCAGCGTCTGGGCCACCCCGCGGGGGATGACCCGCCCATTATCTCGGGCGAAAGCGGGGGAGTGGGGCTTGCCGGCCTGCTCCGTGTCATGGCATCCCCCAGGAAACGCGCAGCCCTCGGACTTGATGGAACATCGCGTGTTTTTGTCATCAATACGGAAGGCGCTACCGATCCGGTCCGCTACGCTGAGATAATGGGACAGCAGCCTTGCCAAGTCAGCTCCTTATCCGGCATTCAGGTCTAAGCCGATGGCAACTTTTTCAGTGAATAGCGAGCGGCTTCTTGGCCATATTCGTGAACTCGGCACCATTGGACGGGAGAGCGATGGTCGATTAAGTCGTCTCGCCTTGTCAGATGCCGACAGATTGGGGCGTGACTGCCTTGTCTCCTGGATCCGGGCTGCCGGACTGGACGTGGCGATAGACCAGATCGGTAATATCTTTGGAATATGGGCAAATGACAAAAATCGTGACCAGCCGCCGGTCATGCTGGGTTCGCATATCGACACAGTCATTAATGCCGGCATTTATGACGGATGTTACGGCGTAATCGCGGGTCTCGAGGTTATCCAGACGTTCAAGGATGCGGATGTGCGCCCGGATCGACCGATTGTCGTCGCATCATTTACAAATGAAGAAGGGGTGCGGTTTTCGCCCGACATGATGGGATCCTGCGTTTATGCAGGCGGACTGGACCTGCAAAAGGCGCTTGCCACACGCGGCACCGACGGTGCGATACTGGGAAGTGAACTGAACCGGATCGGATATGCCGGCAACTATACTCCCGGTTTTTTGCACCCTGCTGCTTATCTGGAACTCCACATCGAGCAAGGGCCAGTACTGGAACGTACCGGTACGTCAATCGGAGCCGTTGCCGACCTGCAGGGTATTTCATGGCAGCGTATCACCATTGAAGGCCAAGCCAACCACGCGGGTACCACCCCTATGGCCTTCCGGTCCGATGCCGGTTATGTCGCCGCGCGGATCATGACTTTTGTCCATGATCGAGCCAGTGCTTCGGAGGCATCCGGTGTCGCTACGGTGGGCACGATTGCTTTTGAACCCAACGCCATCAACGTTATTCCTTCTCGCGCCACATTAACCGTCGATCTACGAAATCCTGACGAGAAACGGCTTCTTAAGGACGAGCGATCACTGGCTGAATTTCTGTCACGTCTCCAGACAACCGAACACGTGAAAATCCAGGCAGAGCAGCTTGCTCGTTCATCCCCCGTCACGTTTGATCCGGAAATTGTTGCCCTGATTGAAGATGTAGCTTCAAGCCGCGGCGTTACCTCGCGCCGCATGACTTCCGGCGCTGGTCACGATGCGCAGATGCTCTCAGCGATCGCCCCGACCGCGATGATCTTCGTTCCAAGTAGACGGGGTATCAGCCACAACCCGGATGAATTCACCTCGGACGAGGCGCTGGTCGAAGGTGCGAATGTCCTGCTTGAAGTTGTCCGGCGGCTTATGTAGCCGCCCCCGCGGGGAGTATGCCGGATATCTAAATGTCCACCGTCATCCGGTAGTATAGGGATCGGTCATCCGTTTCAGCCTGGAGCCGTCAGGCCTTTGAGCCGGGCCAGAACCTCCTGCGGATGACTTCATCTTTCATGACTTCCCCACTCCTTCAGCTTGCGCACCAACGTCCATCGCATCCATAGCCCGGCGAAGAAGTGCTGCGGGCAGATATGATCACCGGCGAACCGGACCGGCTGGACCGATCTACAGAAAACGAGAGGGTAGAAGATCACGACGGGCATTTTTGTATTCCATCGTTCAGGAGAGGCTAATAGTTGTGCCGGTCCCGGAGGAAAGCTGGCAGCGTAGCGATCTCATGGATGTTGCAGGGAAAACCCACGCCTGTTGCGCAGTGTCGACGAATTAGGCATGGCTGGCCCCTGGAATGTTACCGGGGGCAAACCAACGCGTCTTGCAGCAAGTCTACCCTCGACTTTGGCCTCGAGGCGGGGGACAAGGTGTTGAATTCAAACGGGGAAAGGCACCGAAGTTTCGGCTGGTAAAATTTTACCAGTTATATGTCAGATTTCCATACACGCGACGTCCTTGCCCTAAATAACAGACAGAACTGGAACACTGAGTTTCGTAATATGTGTTGGCCAAATTCGACATTGCCAGTTGTGCGTTTAATCCCTTTAAAGCGGAAAAAGCCTGCCCAAAATCATAGTGCGCTCCAGCATCAAACAAAACATATGGGCGAGTTTTGAATGATTCAACGCTATCTGCGTACGTAAATCCGGTGTACCTGGTGCCAAAATTAATACCGAATCCTTTTAATCTTCCAAAATGGATCGTATAATCTACAAAAAATGAGAACATATTTCTTGGAACATACGGGACAGACATTCCCTCCTGAGAAACTGCCGCCCCATAGGAGGAAGACGTGTCAAGATCATATCTCTTGGCTGTCTTGTTCGTTTTGGCATACCGTATATCGGTGTAGCTATATGAAGCGATCATTCGCAAATCTTGAGTAATATTTGCATTTGCAGAGACTTCGAATCCCTGAGACCGGACGCGTCCGGCGTTTGTACTGTAGCCAGTATGCGCAAGATCGCTAATAAGATAATTATCTTCTTCGATATGAAATGCAGCCGCTGTTAACATGATATCTTTTTGCGGAACTTTATATTTAAGGCCAGCTTCCAACTGTTTACCCGCCAACGGTGCAAATGGGTGCCCCTGATAATCGGTCTGACCAATCTGTGGGATGAAAGACGTCGCGTAACTGAAATACGGAGCGAGACCGAAGTTAAAATTATAGATAATCCCTGCTCGCCACGTAAAAGCTGACTGAGGTTGCGGCTTGTCAGTATTTAAATAATTTTGAGTTATTTTGACGTTGTTCGCATTCTGATTTGAAGACGTGGAATCTCCTGTGTATTTCATGTTAACCCAATCCTGCCTTCCCCCCACAAGAATAGAAAGCCCTTTCCACTTTATCTGATCTTGAAAATACACGCCTTCCTGAAAATATTGAGTATTATAGACTGACCCCATGATCTGGCAGCCTGCACGATCCCATGAGTAGCATGGTATATAACGATAGGATGGGTCATAGACATTGACGGACGGTGTCGTGGTATAATCATATAGATAATGAGAATTGTAATGATACTGCCTAAAATCTGACCCGACTACCCACGTATTATTAACGGACCCAATGTTGAATTTTCCAAAAAGCCTGGCGTCCATCCCTACTGTGTTTGTGTTTGTGTAATAATTCATCGGCTGCAAGGGAACGACTGTCGGTGTTAGTGCCCCAGTCTTTACGTAAGTCGTCTCCTGATGTCGGTCACTATTTTCCCATCGGAAATTTTGGCTAAAATTTATATATTTATTAAAACTATGCTTGAACTGATATTCAAACATAGCATCTTTGTCACCCATCTTGTTCCAATTTGGTTCTCCAAAGAACGTGCTGCGGGAGATTTGACCATAAGGCCCGGGAGATAAAGTTCCAATACGAGGATATTGGCTCGCAACACCTTCGCCAGGTGTGTACATGTACATACCCAGAAGAGTCAAAGATGTATTCCTATCAATATCCCACGTTATTGAAGGCATTACTCCTACGCGGTGGTAGTCGACATAGTTTGTCTGGGTGCCTTGCGTGACACCTATTCCAGCAATTCTGTAGCGGACATTGCCCGATTGTGTGATTTTGTCACTGACATCGAAAGTTGCTTGATAACGACCCCAATTCCCAAACCCGACAGACACTTGCCGTAACGGTGTATCCGTTGGCTTTTTAAGGCTCATCGCCAGCATGCCGCCAGGTGTGGTCTGACCATACATGACCGAAGCAGGCCCGTTCACGACCTCAATGCGCTCCAAAAATGCTGTCTCTCCCGCGCTGACGGAATTCGTCATCAAACCGTCGACAAATTGCGATGTGCTGAAGCCGCGCTGTATAATGCCTGTATCAGCCCCATGCGCAGAACCGTTTCCATATGTTCCTTCACTCTCGGCCATTATTCCTGGGGAATAGCGAAGTGCCTGAGCCACATTTTGCGGCTGCTGATCCTGCATAAGCTGCTTCGTAACAACATTAATCGAGTTTGGTATTTCCATAATCGGTGTGTCGGTCTTGGTGCCCGCCATCGTATTTTCAGCAACGTAACCGGAGCCGGGCCCGGTCGGGTCCTGGTGTGCAACAGTTCCTCCCACACGGACGGGACCGAGGGTTATGGTAGACGACGTCTTGAAGAGTAAAATTGTATTGCCGTTGAGCCGGTAAGTCAGGCCAGTTCCGTTCAGAATTTGCGCCAGGGCAGCATGGACTGACATTGTCCCGGAAAGAGCCGATGAGCGAAGGCCATCGCTCAACTGTGTGCTGTAGGCGAGTTGTGTCCCTGTTGCGTTCGACAAAGCGACGAGTGCCGAGGACAGCTTCTGAGCAGGAATATTCAACGTGAATTTCTGCTCGACAGCAGCCGTGGGGGCCGTGGTATCGGCTGCTGCCCGCAGGGGGGCGATGACAATGGATGCGAGCGCCGTTGTCAGGCCAAGGATGCGCAGCAGGGAAAACGTCGCGAGGGGCGCTCTGATCGCGCTTTCTCTGGGATTTGTGGAGAGCAGATCGGCACCGGCCGTCGCGATCTTTGGGTGCATGGTTTCTTACCGTCGTCCTTGTGTAAGGGGCAGTGCCCGGCATCATATGCAAATGCGAAAAAATCGCACCTATTGTTAAAGACGGACGACGAACGGCACTGGTCGGCGGTGAGACGTTTTTTTGTGATTTTTTTAGATGTCGGTCAGCTTGCGGCGGACAGGGTGACAAGCCAGGGCGTGAAATGCCGAACGCGCAGACGAAGCGACCCGGCAAGCGTGTCAAGCGCAGCGTCGGGATTGCTGGCGTCGAGTACTACTGTCACGGGAAGGTTACGCAGACGGGCTCCCGTGATGAGAATACGGCCCCGTCGATAGCGTGAGAGTTCTGTCGTCAGGTCGGCCAGTCTCATGCCGTCAGCGACAATCCGGCCATTGCGCCAGCCCAGGACGGAAGCCGTGTCCACCGTAAATGGCCCCTGGGCGCCATCCGTCATGCAACGTATCTGCTGACCTGCCGTCAACAGAATGCCCCCTGATGGCGGGGTGACGGTCAGTTCACGCTCTATGGCCGTCACCAAAGTGGTGTCGTCCAGACGGTTCACGTTAAATTTGGCGCCTGCTGTTTGTGCCACAGCAGGGCCCGCGTTCACAATGAACGGTCGTAAGGGGTCGTGCCGGGCGGTAAACAGGGCTTCTCCTTCATGGAGGGTAATATGCCGGGCCTGCGGTGACCATGAAACGGAGATCGCCGAACTGCGGGCGAGTTCTACGAGCGAGCCGTCCGCCAGCGTTACGGTCTTGCCCGCGCTTATGCCCGTCCTGTGGTCTGCAAAGACCTCGGGGTGGGTCAGGAGATAGCTGCCGCCAGAGGCCATTCCAACAACGGTCGCGGCTGCCCCGGTTATCATACGGCGGCGGGTAATCCGGGATGAGCCCGTGTCATTAGCCGCTTGAACAGGTTTTTCGGCTGGCGGTGGTATAGTCAGCGCTGGCGCAAGATCATCAAGGCGAGACCACACACCTTTTGCGCGTTCCCAGGCCTGTTTCTCCCTTTCCCCCCGGTTGAGCCATAATGCGAAGTCGCGTTTTTCTTCATCCGTTGTATCGGCGTCATTCAGGACCACCAGCCATTGGCGCGCTTCCTGCCGGATCTGGGCGTCGGATGTATGTTGCGTCATGGTGTTCGTGGTCTTTCTGGATATCCGGCAAAGATCTTGTCGATGGTCTCCGTCCAGCCATAGAGGCGGCATGAACGGTCTTCTATACAGAAAGACGGATGGCGAGCAGGGACGGGAGAAGAAACAGAAATTATTTTTCGGGCTCGCCTGATGGTGGTTCCAATGCATCTTCCACGGCGGCTAGGGCAGTCATCATATGGCTCATGACCATGTGTCGGGTCATGCCGAGCATGCCGCCAATCTTGTGGTAAGAAAGTCCCTCGAATTTTGCGAGCATGAAAATCTCGCGACTGCGTGGGGGAAGGGTATCGAGCACCGCGCGCAGGCGTTCAATCTGGTCACGCTGGATCGCGGCGTCTTCGGGTGAAATAGTTTCACAGACAACATTTTCCGTCTGAAGATCGTCTGCCTGAATTTCGATGCTGTGACGCGCGCGCCGCAGATGGTCAATCGCAAGATTGGTGGCAATCCGATAGAGGTATTTCGCCGGATTGTCCGGCATGATGGCGCAGCTACCTCTTGCAATCCTGACCCACACGTCCTGAGTGAGGTCTTCGGCAAGTTCACGGTTGCCCAGTTTCTGGCGCAGGAAGCGTAACAGGCCGGGTCTCTGCTCAGAGAATATTTCCGGCCAGGTTCTGGAACCGGAACCTGTCATGTTCAGCTACCTTCTCTCCTCGCGCGCCGTTCGTACACAGGCGGAACAGGATACTAATAATATTGCGAACAAATCGCAATATGGCGTCGGATTGAGCGGATATGCGTTTTCCAGATGCCAGTTTCGTGGAACAATCCGCATATTGCGTTCGGCATGGCCTTCCAGCCGTTTAATGTCCCAAGGATACGGGGAGGAGTGAAGCCATACCCAAGCACTGGACGGTGATCTCCAACGAATGAGGTGGGCGCTTTGGCATAATCCATGGCAGAGATCGTTTGCAGATTGCAGCAACCCCATCACAGAACGTCCCCCTGATCGTCTCGTGCGCATTGCTGCTCCGCGTCAGTCGTCCTGTAATCCGTATGAGCGCGTCCCCATGTCTAGATTGAAAATGCATGACCAGAACAGGACGGGATCGACATGACCGACAAGCTTCCCCATGAAACGCGCAGTTTGCATGCCCTCGCCGAGCGGGCGGTCAGGGAGCCCAAGCTGCTGACGAAGGCTGAGGTGACGGAACTGGCCGATTTCGTGCTCAAGGGCGGTGAACATGCCTCGGAACTGGAACGCGAGATCGCGAAGAAGGCCCGGCACAATCCCGAGGGAATGGAGAAATCCGACCTTGTGATCCTTGCCCGCAAGATTCTGGACAGGAAATAGGAGCAAGACCATGACGACACATCACGAACCCTCGGCCGCGAGCCTCGCCCATCGGCTGAAAGAGGTGGAACGCGATCTGGCGCGGGCGGAAAAGGACAACCCGGAGCATGTCCACGCGCTGACGGCAGAGAAGAAGAAACTCGAAAGCCAGCTTGCTCAACGCTAAAGGCACTTTATGTCTAAAACCCTGATCGTTCTCGGTGTTGTGCTGGTACTCGCCGGGGTGCTTTGGCCGTTCCTGGCTCGGCTACACTTGGGACGACTACCGGGCGACATTGTGATCCAGCGGCAGAATTTTACCTTCTACGCGCCGGTTGCAACCTGTGTTGTGGTCAGTGTGGTGCTGTCGCTGATCGTCTGGCTGGTCCGGCGGTAAGCTGGATCAGCGGTCGATAATGTGACTGTTCCTTTCCCACTACATGTTGGAAAGGACATGCACAATCCGATCGTTTGTCACATTGTCTGTGTTCAGGGGTTGTATTGGGTTCCAGCAGGGCGACATGGCATTCGTCGCCCAAGGGCCTCGGGGCAATGCTCCCCGCCACGGCGGAATTGAGAGCTACGTAAAAACCACTCCCTGCCGGATTGGCCGGACCAGGCGTTAAACTGGAGATGTGGCCTTCGGGCGGGGGCTCGACGATAGACGTGAGCCCCCGCCCTCTGGCACCAGATCAGGTATTCTTGTGGCTCTGCTGTCCGGCTTTGACGTGCTGCTCATGCGTGCCACCCCGGGTGCCGGAACTGCCTTCGCCGTTATGATCGTTCGACGATGCAGTACTGTTCTTGTGGCTCTGCTGCCCGGCTTTGACATGCTGCTCGTGCGTGCCGCCGCGGGTGCCGGAACTGCCTTCGCCGTTATGATCGTCCGACGATGTAGCACTGTTCTTGTGGCTCTGCTGCCCGGCTTTGACATGCTGCTCATGCGTGCCACCGCGGGTGCCGGAACTGCTCTCGCCGGTATGATCGTCCGACGATGCAGTACTGTTCTTGTGGCTCTGCTGACCAGCCTTAACATGCTGTTCATGGCTACCGCCTTGGTTTGCCATTATCCTGTTCCTTCTTGTTGATAAAGACGGCCGGTGATTCGACCGACCTACAAGAAACCATTCGTCGGATAGGAAGTTTCAAAAAAGCCAAATAAAATTCAAAATTTTTCTAGAAATGAAGCAAAAGAAACAATCACCCTTTCCTATGTCGGAATGGGGCATTAAAATGCGATATAATACGAAGAAATAAAGAACTTTATGAAAAATAACAGGAAAGAATGGCAGTCCGGCGGTTCCTGTTGTGTGTAGTGCCAGAGCCGCGGTAGAGCGAATTGCCTTCGAGTAAAATCAGGGAAATTTATTGACGAATAATCGGAACCCCGGCAGGCACGCTGCCGTTCCTCCAGGGGTAAGAGGAGAATCGTGTCATGAGTTTCGTTCATAAAGATTTCGTAAATATAAAATTATTTTCCAAGGAAATAACGCGCGGATGGCAACGGGCTGGACGCGGGCATCGCCCGGGTGGATTGCTGCTGATAGCGGCAGCGCTCGCCTTGCCGGGACTGGCCATGGCACAGCCATTCGTTGTGCCAAAGTCCCCTCCTCCCCCATCGGTCTCGAAGCCAACGAAAAACAATCGTGCCAGTTCACAGGAACAAACGACGCCGCGCTCCACAAAGGAGCAAGATAATTCCAATGTAAGAGTGGACAATATCTCACCGAAATCGGACCCTGCTTCAAAACAGAAACCAGCCGCCCCTGAGTCCATAACACGTGCGCCGGCACCGATGTCCGATGAAACCCAACGTGACCACAAGCCTGACTGACGGCGCTTGGGCGCCAGAAGGTGTCATAAGTCGGGACGCAACGCGCAATGGGTCTGAGCACCTGCTTCCGGCCATGAAGGTATCGAAAGGCATCCAGCAGTAATGCTTCAGTAATCAGGGTTCTTTGTCGAATAGGGCTGGCGGTTTCGCGGCAGCCCTTCGCGACGATGTTCATTGATCCTGCATGGGGTCGAGGGCTGTCCTTATGGTGTCATGACGACTTTGATGCATCCGTCGCGCTTGTCACGGAACGTCTTGTAGAGGTCCGGTCCTTCTTCCAGCGTGGCGCGGTGCGTGATGACGAAAGAGGGGTCGATTTCGCCCCTGACGATCCTGTCCATCAGCATAGGCAGGTAATGCTGGACGGGTGTCTGGGCCATGCGGAACGTCAGGCCCCGGTTGATCGCCGAGCCCATCGGGATCTGGTCCAAAAAGCCGCCATAGACGCCTACGATGGAAACGGTGCCGAAATTCCGACAGCACAGGATGGCCTGCCGCAGGACATGCGGTCGGTCGGTGCCAAGGAAGGTCGCCGTCTTGATGCGGTCCACGACCGCCTCGGCAGCGCTCCATGTGTCTGGTTCGGTGCCGACGGCATCGATGCAGCTATCGGCGCCCCGGCCGGCGGTCAAAGCCTGGATGCGATCATAGACATCTTCTGTCTTGAAATCGATCGTCTCGGCCCCGGCGTCCCGGGCCAGGGCCAGCCGTTCGGGAACGGTATCGACGGCAACGACCCGTTCGGCGCCCAGAAGGAACGCGCTGCGGATTGCCATTTGTCCCACCGGCCCACAGCCCCAGATGGCAATCGTCTGGCCAGGCTGGATATTGCAGAACTCGGCCGCCATGTAACCGGTGGGGAAAATGTCCGACAGGAACAGGGCCTGCTCGTCGGTCAATTGCTCGGGAACCTTGATCGGCCCGATATTGGCGTAGGGAACCCGCAGATATTCCGCCTGCCCACCGGCATAACCGCCCAGAAGGTGGGAATAGCCGAACAGCCCGGCCGGCGAATGACCCCACATCCGCTCCGCCTTGGCCCGATCCGGGTTGGTCCGTTCGCATCCGGAGTAAAAACCCCGCTTGCAGAAGAAACATTCCCCACATGCGATGGTGAAGGGGACCACCACGCGGTCGCCCACTTTCAGGTTGCCGGCGTCTTTCCCCACATCGACCACTTCGCCCATGGTTTCGTGGCCCAGCACGTCGCCATGCTGCATTTCCGGGATTACGCCGTCAAAGATATGCAGATCCGATCCGCAGATGGCGCAGGCGCTCACCCGTATGATCGCGTCCCGACTGTCTTCCATGACCGGATCGGCAACGCTTTCACAGCGAATGTCGCTCTTGCCGTGCCATACAAGTGCTTTCATGATTCGTCTCCCTGTTCCAAGACGGCAATTCAGCCACAGGAACGGTCATTCAGAGGGCGCGGTGCTGGCCGTTCTCCGGTGATCGGGATGTGGCGGAGGTCAGGCGGCTTGCCCCATTTTTGGTGAAGAGTCCTGCCGCCAGCGATAACCTTTAAAAAAGGCTGTTACGCCGCATGCTGCCTTTTCAAGACACGGCGCGGGGCTGTGTGTGTGCTGTCTACGCAGCAGGGCCGGGAAGGTTGCTCCAGAACTGTGCCGAATACTCTTTGCCGATGATGCGGCCCAGCCGCACGGAGACAAGGGCGGCCATTGCAAGATCACGCGGCGATCCTGTGGCTATGGGCTTGTCTATCGGGGCATCAAGGGTGGGGCATAGCGGCAGGGGCACACTTCTGAATCTATCAAATATGTGTCGATTCAGTTTTAATTTTCCCAAATATACATTATCGACGTCATTATTGGGCATTACGGAGATCGGGTCATGGGGCGTTTAGCCGATGTTGATGTGCGGTTGCTGCGCGTGTTCCGGGCGGTGGCGGAATGCGGGGGGCTGGCGGCGGCGCAAAGCGTGCTCGATACGTCCACTTCCACCATCTCGCTGCATATCAGCGAACTTGAGCGCCGCCTTGGCTTCAAACTCTGCCAGCGCGGCCGGGCGGGCTTTGAACTGACCGATCGGGGCAAGGCCACCTATGAGCGGGCGCTGCGACTGCTCAACACCATCGACGATAATTTCAACGATATCCTGTCCCTGAAAAAACGGCTGACCGGCAAGGTTCGCCTGGGCATGGTCGATGCCTTGATGATGCATCCGCACATGCCCCTGGCGGCAGCGTTGCGTGACTTCAACCAGCTCGACAACGATGTCGAGGTCCAGCTTATGGTGGACGACCGCACACAGCTTGAAAGACGCCTGCTGGAAGGGGAACTGCACGCTGCCATCAGCACCTTCGTGCGGCCTGTGGCGGGGCTGGCCTTCCACCGGGTGATGAGCGAGCGACACCGGGTGTATTGCGGCCAGGGGCATCCGCTCTATGGCGTTACGGCAGTGCAGGACACTGCGGCCCTTGCCCCGTACCCGTTCATTTTGCGCAGTTACTGGGGGCGGACCGATGCCGAGCGTTTTCAGTCAATGAACATCCGTGCCACGGCCAACAACATGGAAGCCATGACCTGCCTGCTGCTGAGCGGGAACTACCTTGGTCTACTGCCCGAATACATTGCCGAAGAGCGGGTAAAAAGCGGCACCCTGCACATGATCAACGCACCCGATCTGGAACAGAGCTCGCATCACTGCCTCGTGCTGCCGAGCACGGCCAGCACCTCGCTCGCCATGGAGGCGCTGGTGCCGCTTATCCTCGGGCAGGTGAACGAGGCCGATATGAAAGAACCTGCCCCGCCATTCCTGCAAACGCCCGCGCGCGGCAGGGGCTGAGCCCCCCACGCCGGGCGCTGGCGCATCATGCCGTGAGCTTGGAGGCGATATACTTGGCAAAATCGTAGTTCGGCCGTTCCAGATGCGACAGATGCCCCGGCTCCGCCAGCCCGCCGCGAAGGCCGTTGAACACCTTTTCCGTGCAACCCTTGTCTTCTTCGTTCACCTCGTCGAGCAAGCTCTTGAGCGCGGCGAAATGCTCTGCGGACTTGCCATCGGCAATGAACTCGGGCGCCAGGCCGCCGCCATAGACGACCTGCACCTTGCCCGGAGCGATGGGATAGAGCGAGAGATACCAGAAATAACCCGGCGACAGCGAGATGAAGAGCCCCGGATAAAGCGAAATGATATAGGTGCGCCGCCGGTCTTCCCCCTCAAGCCGGGTATTGTCGGGGTGAGCCAGGGCCAGGTAATTCTCCTCCCCCTTCAGGGAGCAGTGGTAATTATAGGTGGGGTGGCCTTCTTCCAGTTCGACCTCGTCGAGTGAGACCTGCGGGCCGATGGTCTTCCGGTGGCAGATCGGAACGTGGTAGCTTTCCATGAAATTCTCGGCCAGGATCTTCCAGTTGGTGTCCCACTCCATGGTCTCGCTGAAGGCCTGGACGTAATTTTCCATGCCGTAGCGCTCGACCAGCTTGCCCAGATGGGCAAATTTCTGTGCCGCTGGTTCGATATCGGGGTTGATGCTCACCATGATCCAGCCCAGCCATTCCTCGCAGCGGAATGTGGGCAGCTTGTAGTGATCCTTGCAGAACCCCTCGTTCTGCTCCATGGCCATCGTGCCGCGCAGCGACCCGTCGAGGCTGTAGGTCCAGGCGTGGTAGGGGCAGACAATGGCGCGGGTGTTGCCAGATCCCTGCAACAGGGTCGACATCCGATGCATGCACACATTTGAAAATGCCCGCAGCGTCATGTCACGATCGCGCACGACAATGACGGGTTTGCCTGCGATCTCCATCGTCAGATAGTCACCGGGTTTGGCCAGCGCCGAGGCACGACCGGCACAAAGCCATTCCTTGCCGAAAATGTCGCGGTTTTCGATATCAAGGAAGTCCTGGGAAAGGTAGACGCTGCGCGGCATCGCACGCGCCTGGGCAAACGGCACCGAAACATTGGCCTGGAGTTCGGCAAGGGGGGCAATGCGTTCATGGTGGGTCATCGTGGCTCGATCTTTCATTGATCCGGCTTCCCGGCGAACAGGCATAAGACTTGATGAAACGATATTAGCAGTGCCCCTAGGCCCGCAGAAATTGAAATCATATAGGCATTCAGTTTGATAACTTCCCATGTGACGTGGGTTCGGTCGACTGGGATGGATTACAGGATCTAAAACTAAGCGCGGCATAAATGCCAAACGACCAAAGCAGCCGGCTCGGATAGAACCAACCCCATGCAAGGCCAAAAGGGGGGACTGGGGGTGACCGGGACAGATATTGCCGCGGTGATCGTGGCAGCGCGATTGCAGGCCGGCCGGGTGCTGGTTATCGACCTGTGTGCCAGGGACGGGGCGGAGTTGCCTGCCTTTGAGGCCGGAGCGCATATCGATGTGGAGATCGAACCCGGTCTGGTGCGGCAGTATTCGCTGTGCAGCGATCCGGCAGAACGTGGGCATTATCGTATTGCGGTGCTGCGTGCCCGGCCCTCACGCGGGGGGTCCGAAACGCTGCATGCCCGTTTTGCCGCCGGGCAGGAGATCCGTGTTGGCGCACCGCGCAACCTGTTCCCGCTTGCGCCGGGGGCAGGTCCAGTGTTGCTGATGGCAGGGGGCATCGGTATTACGCCGCTGCTGGCCATGGCCCATGTGCTGCACCGGCGGGGCCAGCCCTTCACGCTGCATTACTGCATCCGCAGCGCAGGGGACGCGGCGTTTACAGCAGATATCGCGACCCTGCCCTTTGGCCACCGGGTGCAGATCCATGCCTCGGACAAGGCCGGCCGGTTCGATGCGGCAGGTGCGCTGGCGGCCAACCCCGGTGCGCAGGTCTATAGCTGCGGCCCGCAGGGCTTCATGGACCATATCGAGACCAGCGCCCGTGCCCTGGGCTTTGCCCCGGCAGCGCTCCACCGCGAGGCCTTCGGTTCCGCTTCCGCTTCCCCACACGCTGGGGCCGATGGCGGGTTCGAGGTGGTTCTTGCCCGCTCAGGCGGCCGCAGCGTACAGGTGCCACCTGGAACCTCCATTGTCGGCGCGCTGGCTCAGGCGGGGATCAGCGTGGAAACGGTCTGCCAGCAGGGGATCTGCGGCACCTGCCTGTGTACGGTGCTGGAGGGCACGCCTGACCATCGCGACAGTTTTCTGAGTGCGGAGGAACAGGCTGCGAACGACCAGATCGCCCTGTGCTGTTCGCGCGCCACCAGCGCGCGTCTGGTGCTGGATCTGTGACAGACAGAACGAAAGGCAAAGAGATGGATATGACATCGCGCCCCTCGGCCCGCACGGTTGCGGCATTGCGGACGCTGATCGGGTTCGATACGACCAGCACCCTGTCCAACCTGGCGCTGATTGATTGGGCCGAGCGGGAATTCACCAGTCTGGGGGCGCAGTGCACCCGGCTGCCCGCACCGCACCAGCCGGGCAAGGCCGCATTATGGGCAACATTTGGCCCGCGTGATGTGTCGGGCTGGGTCCTGTCCGGGCATACCGATACCGTTCCGACCGAGGGCCAGGACTGGACCGTGCCGCCGCATCAACTCACCGAAAAAGCGGGCCGGTTCTACGGCCGCGGCTGCTGTGACATGAAGGGTTTTCTTGCCTGCTGCATCGGCATGGCCCCGGAGCTTGCCCGGCTGCCGCTTGAACGCCCGGTGCATTTTGCCTTCAGCTATGATGAAGAACTTGGCTGCACCGGCGCGGACGATCTGGTGGCCTGCGCGCGCGAACTGTCGGCACCGCCCATCGGGTGCATCGTGGGTGAGCCGACCCTGCTTCACCTGTGTATCGGCCACAAGGCCAAGCAGGCGGTTGCGGTCAGCGTGACCGGCACACCGGGCCATTCGGCCCGCGCGCCCGAATTCGTCAACGCCATCGAATATGGTGCCCGGCTGATCGTCTATATTCAGGATATCGGTCGCAAGCTGGCCCGGCAGGCACAGGATCCCATGTACGATCCCCCGCATTCCACCGCCCATGTGGGGGTCGCGGCTGGGGGCACGCAGCTTAACATGGTGCCCGAGCATTTCGGGTTCGAGTTCGAATTCCGCACCATTGCCCAGGATGACCCGGCCGCGCTGGTGGCCGACGTGCGCCGCTATGCGGAAGAGACACTCATACCGCAGATGCGGGCGGTCGATGCAGCGGCGAATATCGTCTTCACGCCGATTGCGGCCTTTCCGGGGGTAGAGACCCCGATTGATGCCCCCATCGTGCAGGCCATGACGCGGCTGGTCGGCAACCATGAGGTGATCAAGGTGGCGTTCGGCACGGAGGGCGGGCTGTTCCAGCAAGGTGCGGGCATTCCCACGATAATCTGCGGGCCGGGCTCCATCGCGCAGGCCCATGTGCCTGACGAGTTCATCGAAGGCTCGCAACTCGCATTGTATGAGGCCTTTCTCGCCCGGCTGTTTGACAGTTGCCGTAGCTGAGCCGCCTCCCGGGAATGGAAAAAGCTCCGGCACTTCAAGGTGCGGGAGCTTTTCCGTACGCCACAGCGCGCTTCAGGCCAGTTCAAGTGCGGTGTTGAGCGGGGCCTGCGCTGCGGATATCCTGCCCGAGAGCACATCGGCCACGGCTACCTCGGCGCGCAGCAGGTCGGATTCCATGACCGCGCAGCAAACCGCCACCGCCCTGCGCGCCACATCGGCACAGATCTCGGGCGAGGTACCGCCACGAACCGCGCGGGCAAAATCGTAAAGTGCCACACCGACACCATAGGTGAGCGGATCGGTCGGGTCGGACAAGACGGTTCGCCTGTCCCACGCTCCTTCCGGCAAGAGCAGGGCGCGCTGCTCCGCACTCAGGCCGTCAAGCCATGTCCGGGTGGCGTCTTCAGCGCTCAGTGCCGAGCCATCGGCCCGGACAAGGCTGCCATTCTGCCAGGCGTGCGAAGCACCGCTCCGGACCACCGCATCCTCGGTCACGAACAGCCTGTCTTCGACCGATACGCCGCGCATCATCGCGCCGAACACCACCGATGTGGCCATGCCGCCCGCAAAGCCGAAAGTGGCGTTCATTATGTCTTCGCTGGCATTGCACGCCACCGCCTTGTGCGACGGGTAACGGCCGGTATGCGCCATGACCGTCTCGACGGGGCCGAACCAGTATTGTTGCAGATCGGCTTCATGAACCCCCATTTCCAGCACCTGATAGCCACCCGCACGGGTGCGGTCACGGTACCACTGCGGGCTCACCCGCGCCGGCTCGCCCGCTTTCACCGGCGGTTCGGGGGAGGCGAAGCAGCGTGAGACCATGGTCTGCACCAGCCCCAGCGTGCCACCCCTCAGCAGTGCCGCAAGCGCGCGATTGCTGGGAATGCGGCGGAAATTCTCGGAAACCGAGACCACGCGCCCGCTGTGCCTAGCCGCTTCCACGATCAGGTCACAGGCGGCCACTGTCAGCGCGAGCGGCTTTTCAACCTGCACATGCTTGCCCGCGGCCAATGCAGCCAGGATCACCTTGTGGTGCAGCGAGGTCGGCAGCACGATATCCACCGCCTCCATGCGGGTATCGGCCAGCATGGCCTCAACCGTCTCATACTCGGCCGGGGCGGGCATGGCGCTCGCCACCGCCATCCTGCTTATGGCAGCGCGCTTGGCGGGGTCTGAATCGCAGATCGCCACGAGTTCGATCGCCTTGCAGCCGCGCTGGAACATTTCACAAGCGGCACGGGCATGGCGCGCCCCCATTCCGCCACAGCCGATCAAACCCAGTTTGAGCGGCGCATAAGGGAAAGACATTATCGCTCCGATATTTCCGTGTCATCAATGTCCAGCCCCCGCGTGATCCCTCACGCAGGGTGTTCAGGCCCCGAAGCTGCGGATCAGCCCCAGATAGGCGCGGGCCCCGGCTTCGATCTCATCCAGGCCGATACTTTCTTCGTTCGAATGCCACAGGTTCATGTCGCCCGGGCCCCACATCGCGGCTTCGGAACCCGCTGCATGAAACAGGCCGGCATCGAGCGAGCCATTGGAATAGAACGGCTCGGGGGCCGGCACGTCCATCAACGCGCAACCGGCGGCGATAGCCTGCGCCATCGGCCCGTCCGCCTTGATTTCGGCGGGGAACATATGCGGGCCGCGGGCGGCTTCAACTTGCCATGGCGCTCCGATCCGGGCGGCATCGACCACGGCATCGAACGCCGCATCCGGGTCATCGCCAGGCAACAGGCGGCGGTCGAAGGTCATGCGGACCTCGTCCTGAATGGTATGGGTGGCCTCCGGCCAGGAACGGATCGCGGTCGCGGTGAGCGTGGCATGCCCAAGGCCCGGATGTTCCGACCCACGCACATCGAGCGCCATAACCCGATCGAGCACCTTGCGGGCCCCGGTAATGGCATCGACCCCGGCCCATGGGGTGGAGGAATGGGCGACCTTGCCACGCACGGTGATATCGATGTCGATCCGGCCCTTGTTGGCGAGGGCGAGCCGGCTTCCCGTGCCCACCACGATGACCGCAGCGTCGGGCATATACCCCAAGGTTTCCAGCGCGACCTGCGCCGCGTCGTGGCGACCGGTCTCGCCCGCCGAGGTCACGATGAGGGACAGCTGGCAGTTGCGGGGCAAATCCCTGGCAGCGGCCACGGCGGCCATGGCGGCGGTGAGCGCTCCCTTTTGTTCCGAAAGGCCACGACCGCGCAGCCGCGCGCCGTCGTCAATAACCTCACCCGCAAAAGGGCGTTCCATGCGGCTTGCGGGATGGGTCATCGCATAGGCCATAAGCGTCAGGCTGGGCGCGCCCTCGGGCCCGCCAAGATCGACGATGACATTCCCCATCCGGTCGCGCACATGGGGCAGGCCGCATTCCGTCAAAATCTCGTTGACGGGCCCGCCCAGAAAGTTCTGAACCTCAGGCTCCATCTCGAAGCGATGCGTCTGCTGGCTTGGAAAGCGTGCAAAACGCAGCGCCCATTCCCTGAGACGGCTCTGGTCAAAATAGGTATTGTCTGACATTGCGTTGTCTCATCTTCGATTATAGCGTTCCCCGACCCGAAAAAGGCCAGGCAAACCGGATCTGTTTCCCATGCCGCAGCGCAAGGCAAGGCTGACCATATCGTTCAAGCCGGGGTCGAAGATATTGCGCAGTTCATTATCCTGCAAATTGAAGGGAGTAGCTGTAGCAGCCAGTCTGCTGCGATCGGTTCTTTCTGCGGCACCTGCGCACTTGGATAAACATCAGAGTTCTGCGTCATTGGTTTGAGAGAATCTTAAATTAATGTGCCCGTCCCCCAGCATGGTGCGGCGTTCTGAGAGGCCGTAGAGGTATGGGCCATGTGGAAAAGGCCATTGTATTGAAAAGAAACTTTTTCGTTGAGAAAAATAACCCATCCTTCTGATCCCGTTTTCTTCAAAGGCCGCCACTACCTCGACCACCATCATAATCAAGCGCAATCTCCCCTGGATGGGGGATGTCAATCGTTGCGTATCTTTTTCGTATATTGACACGCATTGGAAACGTCCGCTCAATAAGAGCCGTAAACGCGGGCCCTGGTGACAGCCCATCCTTGCAAGACGGTTCCCGCGCTCCATGATCGTCCCTATCCCGTTCATGCACATGCCAGGATTCGATGATTAAAGTGATGACCGCGCCATCTTTCGAATAACGGGAATATGAAAGACGTTTGCGAGGTGTTCGTTCATGTCATTGTGTAAGCAGGATACCTCCGAACGGCGACCGTATTGAACCCAAGGAAATCAGACGGCTTGTGCTGCCACAATTTGCCCAAAGTGCCTTCTCAAATGTCTCGGGACGGAGAAACGTTCGTAGTGTCAACGCCTCTTTCAACGCAGTCCAGCGCTTGCGCGCAACCGCCTTCGCTTATCATCAACCGTGGCGAGATGCGTCGCGCCATCACGGCCGCGGCCCTGGGCAATGTCGTCGAATGGTACGATGCGGCGGTTTACCTCTATATTGCGGGCACATTGGGCCAGGTCTTTTTCGCTCAGGCAACAAAGACGACACAGTTGATAAACGCCTTTGCCCTGTTCGCCGTCGCCTATCTTGCGCGTCCCCTTGGTGGAATAGTTCTCGGCCCCCTGGCAGACCGGATCGGACGCCAGAAAGTGCTTTCCCTGACCATCCTTCTGATGGGGGGCGCCACACTTGGCATCGGTCTCATTCCCTTGCCGGAAACGATAGGGATTTTCTCTGTCATCTTGTTGCTTTTACTCCGTTTGACCCAGGGCTTCTCAACCGGAGGCGAATATAGCGGCGCGACCACGTTCATTGCGGAATATGCTCCCGATACGCGGCGGGGGTTCTACGGCGCATGGCTGGAAGTTGGGACACTGGTCGGCTTCAGCCTGGGTGCTGGCATAGTCGCGGTCCTGATGACATTGCTTGATACCCACACCATGCAGGAATGGGGGTGGCGCATCCCGTTCCTGCTTGCGGCCCCTCTTTCCATCGTGGGCCTTTATTTCCGCAAGAGCCTGGAGGACACGCCTGCGTTCCGAGCGCTGGAAAAGCGTGAGACGCTGGCAGGTGAGGGCACTGCTTCGGGCCAGCTTGGTCGTACATTCGCAGGACAGTGGCACCAGCTTGCAAAATGCGCGGGAATTGTCATTACAATCAACGTCGGATATTACCTCGTCCTCACGTATCTTCCGACTTATCTGCATGTGGAACTTGGTTACGACGAATCAACCGGCTTAAGTGTATCGTTCATGATCATGGTCGGAATGATCTTCGCCAACCCTTTCGTTGGAGCGTTGTCGGATCGGGTGGGTAGAAAAACCATATTACTCGCTGGGTGTTTTGGGTTCTTTCTCCTGTCTGTTCCATCTTTTCTCATGTTTCAGGCCGGCGGCGTAATGCTGGTCTGCGGCGTGTTTCTGCTCTCGGCCACTTTCGTATGCTTTACAGCGGTCGTTCCATCCACACTGCCCGCCCTGTTCTCGACAGAGGTACGCAACGGGTCGCTGGCAATATCGTATAACTTCGCCGTATCCCTGTTCGGCGGCACAACCCCGCTGATTGTGACATCCCTGATAGCGGCCACAGGGAACAAGCTGATGCCGGCCTACTGGATGATGCTTGCTGCCGTCGTCGGTGGACTTGCAGTCTGGAAGATACGTGAAAGCGCAGGCCAGCCGCTTCCGAGCTCACCCGCTCTGGTCTCGACTACGCAACCGGCAAAGGTTTCGGACTTGGCGCTGCGGGAACAGGCAGGCGATCACCGTCGGGGAGCCGTCGCGCCAGTTGCGATCGAGCGCAATTCATAACTGCCACCGCATCGGGCCGATGCCGATCGGGGAGGCTTTTCCCTCCCTGATCAATCACGTGTCAGTAATTCCCATCGATTTCATAAAGTGTGACGGACCTGCCCCGCCGCCTGGGCTCCATCAACCGCCCGCTCAGCGATAATATTTTCGCGGCCCTAATCCCGCGGTCCCTGCCTGTCAACTTCGCCCCGTGCAGTCGCATCCTGGCGCGACACCATTGGGGGGCCTGACCCTCGTGTCCTGCACAGGCGGCCGACAGCGCCGCAAGGGTGATATGGGGCCTGGCCGTAAGAACGCCCGGCAGCCTGGCCCGCCCAGATCGGGAAGTCTGATCCCGACCCCTCGACACGGGCCAGTTCTTGGTGCGGTCCAACAACTGCGCCTAAGCCAACTATTCAAGGCTCACGAATACATCGTTTTACCACCGGTGCGACTCCATCCGCATCCGTAACGATTCCGCTTGCAATGTATCGGTAGCTGTGACTATCGTTCTGGGATCGAACCAAAACCTGCCGGAGTGCCGATTGTTATGAAAGCAACCACATCTTGGTATTTTCTGGGCCCGCTTCTGGTGTTCGCAACATCTCACAGCGAAGCTCGAACTACGGAAAAGCCGACAGTATCGACACCGCACAAGGCCAAAAACACCCCCAAGCCGACCGCCAGTCGGGGCACGCCACAGCAGGCCCCTGAGGTTGCTGCCACAAAAGCAGAACCAAAAATAGCGTCACCGGCCATAGAGGACGTCGTCGTTACGTCACAACATCGTCAGGAGCGTATTCAGGATATTCCGATCTCCATTACGGCCTTTGACGCCAAGACATTGAAAAAATTCAATCTCAAATCCAGTGATGACCTGGCGTCACACCTTACGGATGTGCAGATTGCAATGCCGTCCGGGAAGGGAAACCAGCCCCTTATCGCAATACGCGGGATCGGCCTGAACGACACCAATACGAACAATGCAGGCCCAAACGGCGTCTATGTAGACGGGATATATGAGGCCTCTCCCGCCGGGCAGACATTTCAGACATTCGATTTGGAACGTGTGGAGGTTCTGAAAGGACCGCAAGGCACCCTTTACGGTCGGAACACGACCGGTGGCGCAATCAGCTATGTCACGGCGAAGCCCACAGACAAATTCTACGCCAATCAGGATATCGAATACGGATCATGGAATTCGGTGTCCATGACAAGTATTCTCAATGGCAAGATTGCCGATGGCGTCGATGGGCGTGTTGCCATCAACTATAACTATTCTGACGGATATTTCCGCGACCTGACCGATAACAATACGACAAATGGCGCGAACGATCTCGCCTATCGCGGGCAAATCAAGGCAAAACCCGCGGATGATCTTACCTTGCTGTTCAACTTCCATGGCGGCCTGGTCTCGCGTCGGCCCGATGAATACCGTAATGTCGGTACCTTCAACGGTGCTTTTGGCGATACATGTTCCAATTCCGCCATAACAGCGGGCCATTGTACCGATCTGTATGGCTATAATGGCTCAAAAAGCTTCTACAAAGGATATTACAACAGGGACCGGCCGCTGTGGATCAATGCCATGGGTGGCTCGGTTCAGCTTGAATGGTCACCCGGCCCCTTCACCCTGACGTCCCTGACCGGCTATGAAGTAAGCCATAAAATTCATCCCGAAGATACCGATGCCGGTCCCAACCAGATTCTTGAAATCGATTACGGTGTGCGTTCGACCGATATCAGTCAGGAATTTCGTGTGAATGGGTCGGGACGGCGCTATCACTGGCTTGTCGGACTGTACTACCTGAACGAACATCTGAAACAGGATCAGTCCCTTAACGAACTGACGGATCTCGACCAGATACTGGGTATGGCGGGAGCCGGAGACGGCACGTCGATGGCCACCCGCACGATCAACGGGCAGTTTACCCAATCCGTCGCGGCATTCAGCCAGGTGGATTACGAGATTCTAGACCGTACCCACCTGACCCTGGGCGGGCGCCTGACCTATGAACACAAGGCATTCAACGACTACACGCTGGCGTCAATCGAGGAAGGCGGCGTCATGCCCGCGCGAACGCCGCTCTATTCGATCCAGGAAAACCTGACGAACCGCGCCGCGTCATGGCGTGTGGCGATCGATCACAAGTTCACGAATGCGATCATGGCATATGGCAGTATTTCAACAGGCTTCAAAAGTGGCGGATTTAACGGCGGTTTTCTGGATATAGATCCTGTCAATGCAGCCTATCAGCTCCGTCCCGTAAAGCCGGAATACGTTACGGCTTACGAAGTCGGCTTCAAGGCGGATTTCCTGCGCCACCGGCTCCGCTGGAATGCCGCGGGTTTCTTTAACAGCTATCGTGATCAGCAGATTTATAATCTCATCCCCGGCTCCAACGGCGTTGCGCTCAGCACGCTCGGCAACGCGCCCCGGGCCCAGATCAAGGGGGTCGAGTCCGAATTCGACCTGACGCCCATTCCCCGCCTTACGATGCAGCTCAACGTGAGTTTCCTCAATGCGCAGCTCGGTCGCTTCACCGCGGGGGCCGGCACGCCCTCCGCCGTGAGCTATCGCGGAAACCAGTTGCCGAATGCACCGCATATCACAGCCACGATGCTTGCAATGTATCATGTTCCCTTCCAGAACGGTGATGATCTGCAGTTCATGCTGAACTCCTCCTATCGCAGCCATCAATATTTCGACTCCACAAATAATCCGCTTGTGGCGCAGCGCGCCTACTGGCTGTTCAACGGCAAGATCACCTATGCCCTGGCCAAGCCGAACCTGCAGATCTCCTTCATTGGCAAGAATCTCACCGGTGAGAAATATCTCAATTTCATGAGTAACCTTTCCAGCGGGCTGGGAATTCTTGAAGAAGTTGTTGGAACACCGCGATATTTCGGTGGGGAAGCAAACTATACTTTCTGAATACAAATATATGCTGGCATCCTTCGATGTCGAACGGAGATTCTTCAATGGCTCCTGAACTTCCGCCCCTGGTCACACGCACGCAGATTGCAGGGGGCATGGTGCTTGGCTCCGCCGCCCTGCTGATGCTTGGCGTGCAACCCCTTGTGCTGGACGGCCTTCTCAGCGCGCATCGCATTACCGCCGGTGAGCTTGGACGCCTGTCGATGGTTGAGCTTCTTGCACTGGGGCTCACGATCTTTCTGTCTGTCCGCTATCTTCGGGAAATGCATCTGCGATACTGGGCCGGCGCAGCCTGCGCCGTTCTGGCCCTGGCGGATGGACTAACCGGGTTCGGTACAGGCTTCATGATCGACATCGCACGCGGCGTGGCCGGAATGGCGTCGGGGATACTGGTCTGGCTGGTGATATGCATCAGCACCCGCTCGGTATCACCCGGTCGCGTCAGTGGCATTTTTCTTGCCGTGCAGACGATCTGGCAGGCTGTTGTCGCTGAATTTCTATCGGTCACGATCATGCCTTCGTTCGGTGTCAGCGGCGCGTTCGTTGCCATGGGTATTCTTACCCTATGCGCCGTTCCAGCCATTGCCCTTGTTCCATCGGCACTTTCGCCCCTCGTGCAGTTTCATGAAGATGCGGAAGACGCAGGGGGAAAGATACGCCCCCAGGGGTGGACGGGCCTTGCAGGTTGCCTGTTCTACACGGCAGGCATCATGGGGCTGTGGGTGTTCGTCGAACGGATCGGGGAAATTTCCGGGCTGAACGCCTATGTTATCGGCAGCGCCGTATCCACCGTTCTTCTCGCCCAGATTTTTGGAAGCGCGATGGGAACGGTTCTGGAAAGAAAGCTTCCGGCCGTTGTCATGCTCATGGTGGCCGATATCGGAATGCTTGCCGTCACCTGGGCGCTGGGCACCACGCCTTCTCTGTGGCTTTACGTCGCATCGATCAGTCTCTTCGGATTTCTGTGGATGATGGCGCTGCCTTTTCAGGTCAAGTTCCTGATCGACATTGATCCGTCACGACGTACGTCCATGCAGCTTTCAAGCGCGCAGCTGTTCGGGTCCTCGCTCGGCCCCGCGATTACGTCGGCCTTCGTGACGCAATCGGGTCTTGGATATGCCTTCGAGGCCGACATGGCGCTGTTCGTCATCTCCTTGCTTCTTACCCTCGCAGCAGTTTCGCGCCAGGACCTTCCTGGTCGTTCCAAACGTCTTTTCGTCTGAAATAGAGATATTACAATGAAAAACAGCCTGATTTCCTATCCCCTCCATCATGACGAGCAGCTTCGCGCGCGTGCACGCAAGGTCATCCCGAACGGGATGTATGGCCATCTTTCCACCATGCTCCTGCCGACCGGCCGTGTGCCGCAGTTTTTTGCGCGCGGAGAAGGGGCGTATGTCTGGGATACCGATGGAAACCGCTATCTCGATTATATGTGTGCCTACGGCCCCAACCTGTTCGGTTACGGCCAGCCCGAAGTCAATGCGGCCTTCGTGGAACAGATGCAGGCGGGGGATGTGCTGACCGGACCCGGCCCGGCCATGGTCGATCTTGCGGAAAACATGACGGGCATGATCGGCCACGCCGACTGGGCGATGTTCTGCAAGGATGGAACAGATGCGTCCTCCATCGCCTTGATGATCGCGCGCGCCCATACAGGCCGACGAAAGATCATCCGCGCGCGGCGCGCCTATCATGGTTCTGCGTCATGGTGCACGCCGATCAGACATGGTGTGATCGCCGAAGATACGGCGCATCAGATTTTCTGCGACTATAACGACACCGCAAGCCTGCAGGCCGCGATCGATGAAGCGGGAGACGATCTGGCGGCAATCTTCGTAACCCCGTTCCAGCATGACACATTCGCACCGCAAGCCATGGCCGACCCCGCTTACATGCGTCTGGCCCGGGACGCGTGCGATCGTCTGGATGCCGTGCTGATTGCCGACGAAATCCGGTGCGGCTTCCGGCTTTCCCGTGATTCCGCCATGACGCTGAACGGGGTCGCGCCTGATCTTTCGACCTGGGGCAAGGTGCTGGCCAACGGGCATCCGCTTTCTGCCGTGCTGGGTTCGGACAGGCTGCGCGCAGCCGCGGCAAGCATCTATGTCACGGGCTCCTACTGGTACGGGGCCGCCGCCATGGCAGCCGCGAACGTCACCATGCGGCTGATTCGCGAAACGCCCTATCTGGAAAAACTGTCCCGCCTTGGGGAGGCCCTGCGGACCGGGCTGGACGAGGTCGCGACACGGCACGGTTATGCGTTCCAGCAGACCGGCCCGGTTGAAATGCCGCTGTTTCTCTTCGAAGGCGATCCCGACATGCGACTCGGATATCGCTGGACGACGGAAATGCTGGCGCGGGGCATTTACGTGCATCCGTGGCACAACATGTTCCTGAACGACGCAATGACCGAAGACGACATCGCGCAGACGATCGCGGCAGCCAATGAATCGTTCGCAGCGCTGCGGCAGTGTGAAGCGGAACTGACCGCACCACCCGAACTTGCCATCTTGCGCAAAATGGTCGACCACTGACACGCCTGCGCATGGCGCAACCGAGGAGTGCCTATATTCGGGTCCCGTTATTATGATACAGGGAGGGCATGAGGAACGCACCCAGGCAAGTGAAGTTGAAGCAGAAGTCTGCCCCGCAGCAGGACCGCTCGCGGCAGACTTATGAGACTCTCCTGCTCGCTGCGGGAGAACTGCTGGCCGAGGTCGGGCTGGAACAGTTCTCCACCAACCGCGTATGCCTGCATGCCCAGGTAACCCCGCCTGCGCTGTACAGATATTTTCCAAACAAATACGCATTGCTGGTAGCCATGGGCGAACGCCTGATGGAAGCCCAGGACGAGGCCCTTTTTGCATGGATCGAACAGGGCGGTCTCGAAGCCACGTCCACGGATGAAGTGCACGAGAAATTCTGTACCCTGATCCGGGAAATGGTCCGAATCACGCAAAGCCATGCGGGCGGCATATGGATCATACGGGCCATGCGTGCGACGCCGGTTCTGCGTCAGGTGCGCGTCAACTCGCGCGAGCGCGTCGTTGACCGTCTGATGCAGGTAGTAAAGGTCGGGCTGGACGACAACCAGCTCCGGATCGCCCTCAGGCTGGATGTGGAACTGGTGACGGCGGCCATCGAATGGCTGATCGAGGAGCCTGAATCGGATTCAGAGCGCATCATACATGAGCTGTCGTGGAACCGTTATTCGTTCTTCGAAAAGCTGCGCGAACGCGCGGCGCAATGCGACATGGTGCGACAGGACGCGTCCTGAGCGTTCAGGACTGCTTGAAGCCGCGCAATGTGCAGGCAACGTAATCGCGTAGGGATGCCAGAAATTTAGAACGCATCGGCTCTGGCGATTCAAGCGCAAACATCACGTTGATGATGGTCGATTCAAGAAATATGACCGCCAGCCGGGTCAGTTCTTCAGCCGTGTCATGCGGGCGGAGGCAGGCGATGAACGGAACGATCACCTGCGCACGATTGAGCGTATCGTTGCGGTCGATGTTCCGCAGAGCGGGGGTGGAGCGCAAGGCGTTCCATATGGCTGGTGCCGCCGGTGTCCGGGCCAGCCGTTCTGCCAGAGCATCGACAGCCTTGGTGGCAAGCTCTGCCAACTGTTCGGCGGTCATGTCTGTCGGGTTGGCATCGCTGAGGAATTCGTTTGTGAAGCTCTCGATATGCTTGAGTTGCTTGACGGCAAGGGACAGGACAATGGCCTGCGCCGACGGAAAATAATGATAGATCGAGGCGATGGGCAGGCCGGCCCTGCGTCCAAGCTCACGCATGGACAGCCCGTCCAGCCCGCATTCGGCAATCAGGATCTCAGCCGCTTCCAGCAACGCTTCCTTGCGCTGCTGCCCCCGTCTCTGGACCCCTTCGCTGCGGGGAAGGATGTGGTCAAGGCTGTTGGCGTCCGCCACGTTGCATGTCTCCTGGTGCAGGGCGCATCCAGGCCCTCTAGGAGAAAGCATCTACAGCATAACGGTTCTTTTGTATAATATTGCGCCGTGCCCAACGCATGGCTACGGCAGGGCTGGTCTCCAATGCGTGGGTGCAAAGTTCCATAAGGGCCTGTTCTATTCCTGGTATGACCGTGCGCGCATTGCCGCAGCAATAAATCCGGCCCCCCAGCGCCATCAGTTCGATGACCCGCCCGGCATGCTGGACAAGCAGGTCCTGCACATACTGCCCGGTTCCTTGGTCGGGACAGGAAAAGGCGGGAAACACTCTGACAATCCCCGCATTTTCCCATTGGGCCAGCATACCCTTGTAAAGAAAATCCTGGTCCGGGTTCCGACAGCCAAAGAACATTATCGCAGGGCCGACGGAAAGACCGTCCCGTTTCTGCTGCATGCGTTCTTCCAGAAAGCCGCGGAAAGGTGCAATGCCACTTCCCGCACCGATCATGATGAGCGGCACTGTCGGGTCTTCGGGCAGGCGGAACGCCGTGCTGCCGGGCATAACGGAGACAGTCAGGGCGGAATCCTTGACCAGCCGTGCCAGATACCCCGAAGCCACGCCGATATGCCGGCCGGTTCCCGAAGCAGGTGCGTCATCGATAACGGAAACTGTCAGCGTACAGCGACGGGAGTTGACTTCGGGGGCCGATGAAATGGAATAACGCCGTGGCGCTATCGGCGGAAGCAGCGGCAGAAGCTCTGCAAGGCCGACGGTACAGGATGCAAACCGTTCGAGAAAACTCAGCGTGCCAATCCGGGGGTGCATGATCTCGCGTTGATAAAGCGCGGGATCGAGCAGGCGCTCTATATGTGCCTTTTCCGGCGGGCAGGCAGTCCGCGTAGCAAACAGACGGAGCTGGTCCAATGTGACGGGTTGTTCAAGCTCGACAAAATCCGCAAGGATGGTTTTTACGGGGAGAGATTCGTGTTCGGGAACGGGCCAGTCCTGATTGCCTGAATTATGAAGACGAATGCGTGTCTCGGGATCGAGGCCGAGCCTCCGCAGGCCTCTTGCCACGGTTTCCGGTGGGTTGCTTGGCAGTACGCAAAGGTAATCCCCGGTTTTGTAGTGCAGTGTGGGTGAGAGTTCAAGAACGATATGATGCTTATGATATCCGCGATACTGTTCGGGTGTCATCCTTGTATTGTCCAGGCAGCGTGCAGTCGCTGTGGACATGCCGGCCTGCCTTAGGGAAGGCAGGAACTCGAGTTGCGTGGCCGACATGACGGAAATGGCGCTGCTGCCCAGAGCAACCCACAGACCCGTAATCCACTGCTCCACGATCTCGATAAAATCACCCGCGGCATCGGATTCCCCTCTCGGCACGAATGGCTGCGCGCCGGCCTTGTTCAATGCCGCTTCCAGGCGCTTGGGAACGGCCTGATATGTCCGCGTCCAGTTCCGATTGCCGCAGCCGAGAATGGCATAGTCAAGATTCGACAGTGCTTCGCGCGGAAGATGCTCGATCCATTCCAGACCCTTCCGTGCGGAGTCAGACGGTTCTCCTTCAAACGAGGCAATAATGAAAACGGCCTTCTTTATATTTGAAAGCTCCGCAGATCCGTCATTCAACGACATGATGCGCACAGTATAGCCATGCTGCCGCGCCTGTTTCGCGATCTTTCGCGCGAATGTTTCACAAGTGCCCGTGCTGCCGCCATGCAGGATGAGAAGTGGCTCGCCTTCAGCAGCAGACTGCGTCGATCCAATTGAAGATCCGGCGCCTTGCTTGTTTTGACGATAGGCCGGATCGTGCGTGTCATCACGTGGTCGGGCACGTACATGCATGCGCAACCCGTCCGGCTTTATGGTCAGGGTCTCGGCAATCTTCATTTCATAGTTTTTATCGACCGCCGAGATATCGAAGCGCTGCAACGTCATGGCCAGAACAAGCTGGGCTTCCTGCATTGCAAAGCCGCGACCAATACAGGCCCGTTGCCCATTGCCAAAAGGTTTCCATGCATTCGGCGGCAAACGGGCTACTGCCTCCCGTTCAAAGCGTTCGGGGCGGAATGTCTCTACATCGTCACCCCAGACAAGAGGATCGCGATGCAGGGCTGGAAGAAGAACGAGGATTTCATCCCCCGGCATGACGGGATATTTGCCCGCAAGCCGTGTCGGTGCGATCGGGGTAACCGCAAATGCCGGCGCCGTGGGCCACAGGCGCAGGCTTTCCATGAGAATATGCTCGAGATAGTCCAGCCGGGGCATGTCTGCGGGTGTGGGGAGCCTTGATCCCAGAACATCATCGACACAATGCTGTGCCTTTCGCAGGATTTCCGGATATTTCAGCAGGTGGTAGAGGGTGAAGGACAGCAGGCCGCTGGTCGTCTCATGCCCCGCAATCAGGAATGTCACGAGCTGGAAACGTATGTTTTCATCACTCAGTTGTTTGCCGGAAGTCGGATCACGGCCCAGAAGCATTGAATCGAGCAGATCGCCGCGTGACCCCATCGCCCCCTTTTCCCGACGGTCCGCAACCAGTGAATCTGCAAGTTCATGCATCATGGCCACATCATGCCGGAACTTTCTCTGCGTTCGGAGCATTGCGCGAGACAGCAGGGCCGGCCGCCTGTCGCGGGCGGATGCTTCGAGCAATGCACTGACCATCGAATCAACGAACGAATGCATGGAATCGCGATAGAAACTGTTGAAGCGGTAATCGAAAGCACAGAGCGCCAATGTATCCAGTGTAAGGCGGGTCATGCTGTCCACGACGTCGATTTCGGCGTCTTCTCCAAACCGTTCCCAACGATCCAGCATCTGGCCTGCGATATCGAGCATCTTGCCGTGCATGTCGCGCAGGCCGAGGGGGCCGAAAGCCGGCATCAGGATACGGTGGGCTATTTCCCAGTTCGCTTCGTTATTTTGAGCGGTAAACAGACCGTCCCCCGTCGCGGGGCGGAGGTTGATCAATGCGCTGTGAACGAATTTTTCAAACCGTGTTTCATCGCAGACTTCATTGACCAGAGCCTGCGACCCCACGACCAGTCCAGACTGGCCCAGCACGTTCAACCGGTAGATCGGTCCAAGTTCCCGCCAGAGGCGCATCAGGCTCTGGATCAGTGCGTGGCCGTCCAGTTCGAACAGGTTGCCGACAAAAGGAAGACCGCGCGGAGTGGGTACCGTTTCGTCCATTGCTGCCCCCTGAACTCGATCATTGATCTCCTTATACCGATCAATGATCGATTTTTCAAGAACGCGGAGCGGCTCTCAATGCGAATGGCCATGAAAATCGGAATATCCTGGGGTGTCTCGTCAGTTGGCACGCGGTTCTGCCAAACCGCTTCAGCAGGCGGAAGGAGCCGGATGGCATGAGCCTGCCGCGGCAATCTCGTGCCTGTTGCTGCGGCGATCGAGTGGGGGCGGACAAGTGGAACCCAGTCGAACGGCCAGGAGCGGCGCGATACTGGCCCGGCGCGCCGACAGTTGTCACGCCTTTCCGTGGTTCGGAAGTGGAAGAGGTGAGGGCGCTCCGGGCCGGTCGATCGGTCTTTTCTTACCCCTGATAGGATGCGTGGGCGGCGTCCACCCCGGCCCCGCGTGGCAGGGGATAGCCTTCGGCGGCCAGGACGGCGTCCAGCGCGCCCAGCGTGATCAGCACCTTATGTTTCATGGCGTTGTATCCCATGGCCCCGATGCGCCAGATCTTTCCGGCAAGCGGGCCGAAGGCGGTGCCGATCTCGATTTCGAATTCCTCACGCATCCGCGTCCGCACCCGTTCGCCGTCAACCCCATCGGGAATGACCACACCGGTCACATTGGTCATACGGTGCGCATCCTGGCCGTATAGCGTCAGCCCCATTGCCCGCAATCCGGCACACATGGCAGCACCTGCCGCGCGGTGCCGGGCAAAACGGGTCTCCAGCCCTTCTTCCACCATGATACGGGCGGCCTCGCGCGCCGCGTAGAGCATGGAGGTCGCTTCGGTATGATGGTTCAGGCGCTTTTCGGACCAGTATTCCATGATCATGGCAAGGTCGAAATAGTTGGACCCAATCCGCGCCCGGCTGCCATCCTGCGTGTTCGCGCCCCTGATTCCCGCCTCCACATGCCGGCGGGCCATGATATGCGCCGCCGCCCGGTCCGAGATGGTGATGGGGGACGAACCCGGCGGCCCGCCCATGCATTTCTGCAACCCACCCGTTACCACATCCACGCCCCATGGGTCGGTCGCCACCGCCATACCGCCCAGTGTCGCCGTGGCGTCGACATAGGACAGCACATCGTGCCGGCGGCAGATCGCGCCCACGCCGTCCAGCGGCTGGGCCATGGTGGTGGAGGTATCGCCATGGATCGCGGCGAAGACCTGTGGCCGATGTTCGACGATCGCGGCCTCGATCTGTTCCAGCGTCGCGACCTCCCCCCACGGGATGTCGAGGGTGCGGATATCGGCGCCGATGCGCTGGGCTATTTCGGACAGAAGCAAGCCGAACCGCCCCGCGCGCAGGATCAGCAGCCGTGCCCCTGGTTCGACCAGCGAGACCAGGGCTGCCTCGATCCCCGCGCGCGCCGTGCCGTCGATCAGGAATGTCCAGCGGTTCTCTGTCATGAACACCTGACGGTACAGCGCCATTGTCTGGTTCATGTAGCCGGTCATTTCCGGGTCGAACTGGCCCAGCATGTCCGCCGTCATCGCCCGCAGAACGCGCGGATGCACGTTGACCGGCCCCGGTCCCATCAGCAGCCGCGACGGCGGATCAATCTGTTCAAACATCGCCCCTGTTTCCTCTCGTCCTGTCACGCCTGCGTGCTCAAAAGCCCTTTTGTTGTCCATCGATTTTGACGATGGACCCATTTCAGCCCGAAGCCCATGCAGCGAAGCGTTCGATAAAATTCGTCATGGCCCGCAATGCCGCCTCGACATCGTCTTCCATCACCGCTTCGGCAGGATGGTGGCTGACACCACCCCGGCAGCGCATGAACAGCATGGAAACCGGCGCCAGAGCGGCCATTACCATCGCATCGTGTCCGGCCCCGCTGACCAGGGTACGCGGCGCAGCATCGGTGGCCGTTTGCACGGCCTGTTCCATCAGGCGCGTCAGGCCGGGATCGCAGGGTGTGGCCTTCAGGTCGTGCTGCACCGCAACATTCAGCGTCACCTGTCGGCGGGCTGCAATATCGGCCAGTGCCGCGCGGATTGCATCGGCGGCACGGTTGCGAACCGCATCGGTCCCGGCACGGATATCGATGCTGAAAACCACGTCGCCCGGCACGACATTGGGCACGTCGGGATGGACCTCCATCCGGCCGACGGTCGCCACCAGATCGTCCGGACCCGCGCCGCCGATCCGTTCGATGGCAAGCACCATCTCGGCGGCGGCGGCCAGGGCGTCGCGCCGCAGGTGCATCGCCATCGTGCCGGCATGGCCCGCGACACCGCCCACCGTCGCGCGAAGGCGGAACTGCGCGGCAATGGCGCTGACGACGCCCAGCGCGCGATTCTCGGCTTCCAGCACCGGGCCCTGCTCGATATGGGCCTCCACATAGGCCAGCACGTGTTCACGCGGGCGTGCCGCCTGGGGCAGGTGGGCCAGGTCAAGGCCGAAAGTCTCCAGCGCCGTGGCCAGGCTGGTACCGTCCGTGTCCAGCAGGTCCAGGGTCTGTTCCGCCAATGTGCCGGCCACGGCGCGGGTCGCCAGCATCGAAACGGGAAAGCGCGATCCTTCTTCATCCCCGAAGCCGATTACCTCGATGGCGAAGGGAAAGCGCTGCTGGCGGGCGGCAAACCACGCGACGGTCTCGATCCCCAGCATGACGCCCAGCATGCCGTCATACCGCCCGGCGTTGCGCACGCTGTCCACATGCGACCCGATCATCAATGCCGGGGCGTCTGGCGAGAGACCTTCGTACCGGCCGACGATGTTGCCTGCGGCGTCGATCCGCGTGGTCATGCCCGCCTCAACCATCCAGGTCGTGATCCGTGCAAGCGTCGCTCTATACCCCGGTCCCAGATAGGGGCGGAAGAGGGCGGCCGGATCGTCCGAGTAAGGGGCCGCGCCCAGTTCATCGCACCGCGCGACCGAGCGAATGCCCCCAAGCGTCATATGTTCAGGATGATCCAGCGAACGTCTCACAACGCCATCGACTCCTCAAACGGGGATAGTGGGAGCGTATGTCCCGTCGAATCTTGTATACAAGAAAGCGCAGAAAGCAACCCCGTTACCAGCGCCGGGCGCGCTATCAGTCGGTCGTTCCCTGCAAGGCTGCTTTCAGATGGTCCAGGCGATTGGAGACATTGCGATAGTTCAGGGCCTTTTCGACATGCCGTAGATGGACATCCATCAGGCGCGCGGCCTCTGTCATATTGCCCTGTTCGAGCGCATCGATGATCTCGACATGTTCGCCGCAGGATTCATGGGCATCGTGCGATGACTGATAGAGTGCTGCAATCAGCACCGTGCGCGTCGTCAGATCCTGCAACAGCGACGCAAGGACCGGATTGCCCAACGTTTCGGCCAGGCAGACATGGAAATGACCCAGCAGATAGCTGCGCTCCGCCCGGTCGCCACTGGCAATGGCCTTCTGTTCGGCCCGTACATGGGCGCGCAGCGCCCGGATCATGGCCGGGCTGGCCCGGTCGATGGTGACCAGCATGCCGACCTCCAGTGCGCGGCGGGCATCGATCGTATGGCGCGCTTCCTCGACGGAAGGCTCGATGACGAACCAGCCGCGACGGGCAGAAACCTCCACGATGCCGCGGGCCTGCAGGCGCATCATCGCCTCGCGCACCAGCGTGCGTGATACGCCAAAAATCTCCGACAATTCCTTCTCGCCCAGGCGCTCTCCCGGCGCGATGCGACCGGAAAGTGCGGCATGGACGATGCGGTCCTCGATCAGGTGCGGATTTTTATGGGCATCTTTTTCGGCGTTGTCTCGCATACAAGAACTATAGGCAGCCCGCATGGGTTCTGCAATCGACATCCGGCCCGGTGATGGCGAATCGCCCTTGTGTTCCCTGGCCTGGCGAGGGCGGTTTTCGTTCCTCTGCTTCTCTGCACCCCATGGGCATGACGCAGAAATCAGGGCAGGGAGGTCCGGTTAAAGGGCAGGTGGAATTTTCCTCATTTAAATCAAGGGATTAATTTGCACGATTCCTTGTGGGGCATTTTGGGGCCGGGGGTGACCTTTTTCGGCGGCGTTTCGTTCCGGTTTGCTTTCCATCTTGTATGCAACATTTTTTATCAAACAGCGTGATTCTGGTAGACAAAACATGACTATCATTCCACATTCGAGATAATGAACGACCCCGCCATCAGGACACGGCCGCGTGCCCGTCGCCTGCCATCGCACCAGACAAGGAAGACCATCATGCTTTTCCCGCGCTGCGCCGAGCTTTCCTTCAGAAGGCAGGCCATCATGACCAGCTTTATGGCGGGCGTTATCCTGCCGCTGCCCGCACTGGCTGATGCTGCGACGCAGACACCCGCCGCCAAGCCGGTACGGCATCACGCCCCCCTGCGCGCGCAGAGCGAACAGGTTACGGTATCCGCCCGCCGGGGTGCGTCCGGGGCCGGCCAGCATGACGCCCATTCCGAAACAGTGATTTCCCGTCAGGAACTGGCCGATCGCAACATCCGTGTCATGACCGATATCCAGCGCGTGGCCCCCAATCTCACTATCCAGCCCTCCTTCGGGTCCGGGGCGCTGAACTTCACGTTGCGCGGTGTGGGGCTGATGGACTTCACACAGAACAACACGCCCTCCACCATGCCTTATCTGGACGGCGTTGCGCTGCCAGTCTCGATCATGACCACGGGCATGATGTTCGACCTTGACGATATTTCCATTGCCGCCGGTCCTTCCGGCTACACGCATGGCCAGGCCACCACGGGGGGCGAAATCGACTTCCATACCGCCGACCCGACACGCCAGTTCCATGCCGGCCTGACCGAGGATATCGCAAGCTACGGTCGCAACCGGGTGGAAGGTTATGTCTCCGGCCCCATTTCCCAGTCGGTGTCATTCCGCATTGCCGGGCAGTCCATGACCGGGGGCGGCTATCAGCACAATGCTGCGGGCCAGGGCTTCGGCAATGCCAATCTGGGCGCGCTGCGCGCCAAGCTGAAATGGGATATCGACGACACGTCCAACCTGATTATCGGCGGCCATTGGACCACGGACCAGTCGGAATACGCATCCGGGCACAATCTGTACAATTCCTACAACGTGCCGGTCACGCAGGACATCTACCAGACCGAATGGGGCCTTGATCCGCGCTTTGCCAAAATACTCGGCATAGACGGCAGGAACACCAAACCCCGCGAGGACAATCTCTTCTGGGGCGTGAACGTGCGCTATACGAAGAATTTTTCATGGGGCCGCCTGTCGACCATCAGCGCCTATGAAATGGCGGACGAGCACGAACTGACAAACCAGACGGACTCCATCCTGTCCTATGGCAACATGTTCCGCAACAACCAGACAAACGTGTTCTCGCAGGAAGTGAAACTGGAATCGATCGACCCCAGCGCGCGTTTTCACTGGGAAACGGGGATGTACTACAGCCGGTCGCGTATGGCGCAGAATTTCTGGTACGATTCCTCCGATCGACCCGGCACGACCCCGCTGAACGAGACGAGCTACCGGCAGAATCAGCAGAATTTCAATCAGTACGTCCAGCTTTCCTACCGTATTCTTCCAAAGCTGCGGCTGATCGGCGCGATCTTGCATGAATCCGATGACCGGCAGATGCTGAACGTCACCAGCACGAACTACAACCTGGATACGGGCGGCATTGTCGGCACGCCGACCAATTTCGGCAATAGCGGTGCGCTCAGCAACGAGTTCGGTGGCCGTGTCGGTGCGCAATACCAGTTCACGCGCAATATCATGGGCTACATGATGTTCAGCCGTGGCTTCAAGCCCGGCGGGTTCTCGGCCAATATCACGCAGCAGGCAGCCCAGCTCCGCCCGTTCAAGCCGGAACAGATCCTGACCTATGAAGGCGGTTTCAAGACCATGCTGTTCGACCGCCGCCTTCGCCTGAACGCTGCCGGGTTTTACTACGATTATCGCGATCAGCAGCTTCTGGGCACGATCCTGGTCCCGCCCTACGGCGTGCTGGGCGGTTATGTGAATGCGCCACGGTCCTATATTTACGGTGCCGAATTCGATGCCGAGGCCCGTCCGTTCCGTGGCATGATCCTGACGCAGAATTTCGGCTACCAGAACGGCGTCTATACCAAGTTCCAGAGCATCAACCGCACGGCCACCACGGCGAACTTCGCCGCCACCGGTGTCTGGCAGGCCGTCAATACGAATTATGACAATGTCAATATGGGGCTGGCCAACCTGACCCTGTCGGGGGCTGCCAACTACACGTGGAATGTCCTGCGTGACTACCAGATGACGTTCGATGTCGATTATTCCTATCGCGGCCGCCAGACCCAGCCGCAATATATCGGCCAGACGGGCATCTACCGCTCACCCGCCTATTTCCTGGTCAATTCGTTCCTGACCTTCGCGGCCCCCAGGCAGCATTGGTCGGTCACCGTCTATGGTGAGAACCTGGCCGATCGCCGCTATTGGCTATCGGCCGGTACGCAGGCTACCTTCTACGGCGTGATCCCCGGCATGCCCCGCTTCGTCGGTGCGCGGATCAACGTGACTTACTGAGCCGAGCGCGCGGCCCCCAAACCAGCCAAGGACCCATCGGATGAGCGAGACGACCCTGCCCGTGACACATGCCAGCCGGGTGACACGCCCTGGCATGTTCCTCCAGGTCGTCATCGCCACCGTGCTGGGCCTGGCGCTGGGTGTTTTCGCACCGGGCCTTGCTGCGCAGACACGCTGGGCGACCGATCTCTTCCTCCACCTGATCGTGATGGCGGTCGGCCCCCTGCTGTTCTGCATCGTCGTCACGGGCATTGTGGGCGCGGGCTCCCTGCGCACCGTCGGCCGGCTGGGGGCCAAGGCCTTGCTCTATTTCGAAGGCATGACCACGCTGGTGCTGCTTATTGCCGTGGGCATTGCCCTGCTGCTCCAGCCTGGCCGGGGTATCGTGTTCGTACCTGCGCCTGACGATGCACGCGTCATTTCGTCCTACGCCCATAATGCCCAGGTCATGCACCAGGGCGGGGTCACGGAGTTCCTGCTTGGGCTGATCCCCCACACGCCCGCCGATGCCTTTACCCAGGGCAACGTGCTGCAAATCCTGTTCTTCGCAATTCTGTTCGGCTGCTGTCTCAGCCAGATCGGCGAAGCCGGTGCGCCGATCATTCGCCTGATCGACGCCCTGTCCACCCTGTTTTCGCGCATGATGCGGTTCATCATCGCATTGGCGCCGTTGGGCGTTTTCGGCGCCATGGCCACCACGACCGCCCGTTACGGCCTGGGCGCAATCGGGCATCTTGCTGCCTTTGTGGCGCTCTATTTCGTGGTCATTGCCGTGTTCGTCATCGGCGGGCTGGGGCTTTGCCTGCGCCTGTCGGGCATCAGCCCGATCCGTTTCTTCCGCTATTTTCGGACGGAATTCGCGATCACCTTCGCCACCACCGCATCGGATGCCGTGCTGCCCAGTGTCATGGCCAAGCTTGAGCAGATCGGCGTGGACCGTCAGGTCGTGGGGCTGGTGGTGCCGGCGGGCTATTCCTTCAATCTCGATGCCCTGTCGATCTATCTCGGCCTGGCCGTCATCTTCCTTGCCCAGGCAACGGGTACGGCCTTAAGCGCATGGCAGATTTTGATCATGCTGGCGACGGCACTCGTCTCATCCAAGGGGGCGCACGGCGTTCCGGGAATCGCCATCGTGGTGCTGGCTGCCACCCTGTCCGCCATTCCTTCCATTCCGGTTGCAAGCCTGGTCATGCTGCTGGCGGTGGACTGGTTCATCGGCATTGCCCGGGCGGTGGGCAATCTGGCCGGCAACTGTGTCGCACCTGTGGTGATCGGCGCGTGGGAAGGCAAGCTGGACCGCAAGCGCGCGGCCGAAGTCCTGGGACGACCGTGACCGAAATCATCCCCCTGTGCGGGTTTGGACCTGTGACTGCATTTCAAGCCTTTGGATGAGCGCATCGGCCCTGTATCGTCATTGTGCAGGAGGAAAACGGACATGGTTCACAAAGCACTGGTTGCAGGCGCAAACGGCATTATTGGAAAGGCCCTGCTGGAGGAACTTGCCAGGGCACCTGGTTGGGAAGGCCAGGGCCTTTCCCGCAGCCATGGCAATATCCGTGCCGATCTGGGTGATGCCGCACAGACGCGAAAGGCGCTGGAAGGTGCCGCGGACTGCACGCACCTGTTCTACGCCGCCTACGGCCCCGGTGGTGGCCTGGCGGAGGAAGATACGCGCAATTCGGCCATGCTCCGCAATTTGCTCGACGGGTTGGAACAGGTCGGGGCACCGCTGAAGCGGGTCGTTCTTTACCAGGGGGCCAAGGTTTATGGCGTGCATCTCGGACCGGTTTGCACACCGTTTTATGAAGATGAAAATCCCCGGCCGATCGGGCCGAACTTCTATTTCACCCAGCAACGCGAATTAGAGGCCCGCCATGAAGCCGGTGGGCCGGAATGGACGATCCTGCGCCCGGATGTGGTCGTGGGTGATGCGGCCGGAAATGCGATGAATATCGCCACCGTCATAGGGGCGTATGCTGCGATCTGCGCGGCCGACGGGGCGGCCTTCCGGTTCCCCGGATCGTATAAAACCTATGACAGGTGCCTGGCGCAGGTCACGGATGCCCATGCGCTGGCGCGCGCCAGCGCATGGGCGGCAACGGCAGAAGCGGCAGCCGGTCAGGCATTCAACTACGTTCACGCACCTTTCCGCTGGCGCCGGGTATGGGAGCGCGTGGCCCGGCATTTCGGCCTTGCGGTCGGTGAGCCCATTCCATTTTCGCTGGCCGGCCACATGCCCGCGCTCGCCCCCATCTGGACGCAGATCGGACAGGATCTGGTGCAACCCGATTTCGCCCGGGCTGTGGGCTGGGGGTTTGGAGACTTCGTGTTCGGCACGGAGGTCGATGTCGTGTCCGACATGACGAAGATCCGGCTGGCTGGCTATACGGCGGATGCCGATCCGCTCGCGGTTCTGATCAGCGCGATCGAACGCCAGCAGCAACAGCGCGTGATCCCGCGCATCGGAAAGCAGGGGCGCTGACGGCCTTAAGCAAGGAGGCACGATTATCGATCGGCGAGCCTTTTTGCCAGGCTGTTGAAGCCCGGTTGGTAGATCAGGGTCGGCATTCGTGTCTGCATTGCACAGGCATGGTCTGCGTCCGCTTCAAACGCCCCTTTCCAGCGAATGAACGTGCGTTCGCCATCCGTTACGCGAAACAGCCTGATTGTCGAGCGATAGTTCCAGATCGGCAGGGCTGATTCGATGATCGAGAATGTCACCGCATGATCCGTGTCGGACAGGGCGAGAAGCTGCTCGCGGATAAGGCCGACATCGCCCATCTCGAGTCGCCGGATGGCGCCGACGCGATCACCCGGATCACCCCCTTCGATCTGGCAGCTTTTTACACCCGGCAGCCACATTCCGATGGCCCCGAAATCCCGGATAAGCGGCCAGACGGATGCAACAGGCGCATCGAGAACGCTGCTGGCCATGACGTCGATCATTGTATTGTCCCCCTCCCGATACGGAAGCATCAAAGCGACTGGCCGCCCGTCACTTCGATCCGCTGGCCGTTCACCCAGTGCATGTTGTCGGACAGAAGGGCCGCGACCGCAGCGCCAATGTCATCGGGCTGCCCGACACGCCCCAGCGGTGTGATATCCGCCAGGCTTGAATTGATCCGGGCATTGTCCCGAACCAGTCCGCCGCCAAAGTCAGAGGCAATGGCGCCCGGGGCCACCGCATTGACGGTAATGCGACGGGCCCCAAGTTCCTTTGCCATATAAAGCGAGATCACTTCGGTCGCCCCTTTCATGGCCGAATAGGGACCATGATCGGGCAGATAGAAGCGTGTGGCGGCCGAGGTGATGTTGAGAATACGACCGCCATCGCAGATCAGCGGCAGAAGGGCCACATTCAGCAGATAGGGCCCCTTGAAGTGGATATTGTACTGATTGTCGAGCTGTTCGGGCGTGGCGGCATCAAAACGGGTATGAACGATATTTCCCGCATTCTGTATGACGTATTTCAGGGAAGACTGGCGGAATTCTTCTGCCAGAATATTTTTCACCTGCTCTATGAACGCCGCAAAACCGGTATGATCTGAAATATCCAGTTTCAGCATGCGCAGTTTTGCCCCTGCATTGCTGAGTGTCGTTTCAGCCGCCTTGGCTTCGGCTGCATTGGTATGATAGGTGCCGATGACATTGACGCCAGCATCGGTCAGATATTTTGCGATACTGTATCCGATCCCACGATTTGCACCCGTGACAAGGGCTGCGTTCTTCTGGTTCATGACCGATTTCCTTTGACGGGATGCATATAAAACGGGACGCCGGAATGGCTTGGCGATACTTAAAGACCATTCGATACATAAATAGGGCGGCAATGGTCGTCAATGATTTATGGATCGGCCGATACAGATAAAATCGGTGGATGGTTTCCGATCACACGATCAGGACAGTATACCTGAAGGACAGGCGTCAGGGCTGAAGGGCCTGGCTATCCCACACCTGCATGAGGGTCGTGATGGCTGCGTCCAGTGTTTTCACCTTGTCCCCGTCTCTGGCTTCGCAGGCCATGCCATGCAGGAAGGTTGTAAACAGGGCAGGCAGGGTCTGGGTGACTGCCGAGGCCGGCAGTTCACCGTTCGTTACCGCCCGTTCTATGCAGGCTTTGATACCGTCGCGACTGCGTTCGCGCTCGGCAGCCAGAAGGGCCTGAACGGGCAGGTTTTCAGGCGAACAGTTGCACGCACCCTGCACAATCAGGCACCCGGTGGGGTGTGAGCGTGCTGTCTGCATGCGGGCAGAGCGTCGCAGTGTCTGTTCGATGGCGTCACGGGGGGAAAGCGTTTCGTCCCATAGGGGTGCCATGACCTGCCCGTGGGTTTGCAGGTAACGCTGCACCACTTCACGGAACAGGGTTTCCTTGGACCCGAATGCGGCATAGAAACTCGCCGGGGAAATATTGCCCATGCAGGCCTTGAGCTGGTTCAGCGATGTGGGTTCGTAACCCTGCGCCCAGAACAGCGTCATGGCGGCATCAAGCGCCTTGTCCCGGTCAAATTCACGGGGCCGTCCTGTGCGGGCCATCTGGTTTTCCTCCCTGTGCGGATAGACTTCCATACTAAGCAATCCAGAAATATATTGCCAGCATTTCCCGCCCTCCGTATATCTGTATTGACCATTCTATATATGCGAGTTTCAGATGACCCGAAATCCACACCCGTCGCCGGATGGCAGCCTGCCGGTCGCCGGTCTTCTGGCGCTCGCAATGACCGGCTTCCTGTGTATCATGACCGAAACCCTGCCGGCTGGCCTTCTCCCCCAGATCGGCGCGGGCCTGCACGTTCCGCCGGCCTATGCAGGGCAGATGGTGACGGCCTATGCCGTAGGCTCGCTCAGCGCGGCCATTCCGCTGACACTTGCAACACAACGGTGGCGGCGGCGGGCTGTTCTGCTGCTGGCCATCATCGGCTTTCTGGTGTTCAATTCCGTCACTGCATTTTCGCCGGACTACCGGGTGACGCTTGTCGCCCGCTATTGTGCGGGAGCGGCAGCCGGTCTGGCATGGGCGCTTCTGGCCGGATATGCCCGCCGGATGGTAACGCGTGCCCAGCAGGGGCGGGCGCTGGCCATTGCCATGGTCGGCACACCCATCGCCATGGCCCTTGGTGTCCCGGCCGGCACATGGCTTGGCGCCATGATGGGATGGCGGCTGGCCTTTGGCATCATGTCCGCTTTCACCATCCTGCTGATCGGCTGGGTGCTGGCTACGGTGCCTGATTTTCCGGGGGCTGCGCATACACAACGCCTGCCGTTTCGTCATGTTCTGATGATGCCCGGCGTGAGATCGGTTCTGGGCGTCGTGATCGCCTGGATGCTCGCGCATAATATTCTCTACACCTATATTGTGCCCTTCCTTATGCCGTCGGGTCTGGCGGGGCAGGCGGATCTTGTGCTGCTGGTTTTCGGTGTTGCAGCCCTTGGTGGCATAGGGCTGACCGGTCGGCTGGTGGACCATGCGCTACGCGCGTCCGTCCTGGTCAGTCTGGCGGTCTTTGCGGCGGTCTGCGGTGTTTTCGCCGTGGGGGCGAATTCTTCCGTCGTCATCTGGCTGGGTGTGGCCATCTGGGGGCTGACCTTTGGCGGGGCCGCAACCCTGTTGCAGACCGCGCTGGCGGATGCAGCGGGGGAAGGTGCGGACGTGGCGCTTTCAATCAATGTCGTGGCATGGAACAGCGCCATCGCCGCAGGCGGTCTTCTGGGCGGCATGCTGCTGGATGTGGGTGGTGCCGCGTCTTTCCCATGGGCCATGCTGGTTATTCTGGCGGGTGGCTTCCTTACGGCCTGGGGCGCACGCTCACACGGATTTCCGAGCGGTCATCGCCTTTCGCAGGGGCATTTCGAAACCCTGTAATGTTCCACAACAGACGGCGGCAACTGCCAGTGAGAGGGTAGAAGGCAGGCGGTCGGATTCCTGTCCTGGCGTGTCGCGTCGTGCATGCCGTCACGACCCCGTTTTAAGCCCCTTTGCGAATATCTCCGGAGCCATGGCGTGGTTTCCGAAATGGGCAAACCCCACGCCCCCGTTTGCGGACGAGCGTTTGAGCAACGAGTGCGATAGGACAAGAGGCGAGCGGACCTTCCGTTGTGGCGTATTTTTTCGTGGGCCCTGCGCTGCGGGCCATTGTCGACGCCTGTGGGAATTATTGGCAACCCCTTTGAATTTCTGACGTTGGCGAATGAGTCCGCATGGGAGAGCGCGAGATGAATGTCAGCGAATTCTTATGGAAGCGCCTTCAGGAATGGGGGCTGCGGCGTGCCTATGGCTATCCGGGCGATGGGGCCGGGGGAATAGACGTGGCCCTGCAGCGCGAGGTGGATGCAGGCACCATTGAATACGTGCAGGTGCGACATGAGGAAATGGCGGCATTCATGGCCACGGCGCATGCCAAGTTCACCGGGCAGGTCGGGCTGTGTTTCGCGACATCGGGGCCCGGCGCCATCCACCTGCTGAACGGGCTTTACGATGCCAAGCTCGATCATGTCGGCGTTGTGGCGATCATGGGCCAGCAGGCCCGCACGGCCATCGGCACGAATTACCAGCAGGAAGTGGATTTGCATTCGCTGTGCAAGGACGTGGCGTGTGAGTACATCGTCACCGTGACCGAGCCATCGCAAATGCGCCATGCGGTGGACCGGGCCGTGCGTATTGCACGCGACAAGCGCGCCCCAACGGTCCTGATCGTGCCCAATGACTTGCAGGAACTCCCCTATGCGGAGCCGCCAATGGCACATGGCGCAACCCATACGGGTATTGGCACGACAATCTGCAGCACGGTGCCGGAGAAAGCTGGCCTGCAGGCCGCTGCCGAGATCCTGAACGCAGGCAGCAAGGTTGCAGTCCTGGCAGGGGCGGGCGCGCTGGAGGCAACGGATCAGTTGCTCGAAATCGCGGAAATCCTTGGGGCGGGCATAGCCAAGGCGCTGCTGGGCAAGGCCGCCGTGCCGGATGAATGCCCGTTCGTGACCGGCTCGATCGGGCTGCTGGGCACAAAGCCGTCATGGGATATGATGAAGGAATGCGACACGTTTCTCATGGTGGGGTCGGCATTCCCCTATAGCGAATTCCTGCCCAAGCCGGGGCAGGCGCGTGGCGTGCAGATCGATGTCAACAGTGCCAACCTGTCGCTGCGTTACCCGATGGAGGTCAACCTGCAAGGCGACAGCGCCGCAACACTGAGCGCACTGATCCCGCTTCTGCACCGCAAGGACGATCGTGCATGGCGCGCTCGCATAGAAAAGGAAGTCGCGCAGTGGTGGAACGTGCTGGAAGCCCGCGCCATGACCAGCGCCAGCCCGCTCAACCCGCAGCGCGTCTTCTGGGAACTGTCGCCCCGCCTGCCGGAGAACGCGATTATCACGGCGGATTCCGGCTCCGTCGCCAACTGGTATGCCCGCGACCTGAAAATGCGCCGGGGCATGAAGGCATCGCTGTCGGGTGGCCTTGCATCGCTCGGGGCGGGGACACCTTACGCCGTGGCGGGCAAGATGGCCTATCCCGAACGCACCGTCATTGCCTGTATGGGCGATGGGGCCATGCAGATGAACGGCCTGAATGTCATGATCACGATTTCCAAATACTGGAAGCAGTGGTCCAATCCGACGCTGATCGTGCTGGTGCTGAACAACCAGGATCTCAATCAGGTGACATGGGAGGAACGCATCCAGCTTGGCGAGGGCAAGACGGAAGCAACCCAGTCCATCCCGGATTTTCCCTATCATCGATACGCCGAGCTGCTGGGCTTGAAGGGGATCTATGTTGACGATCCCGCCCATGTCGCAGCCGCATGGGAAGAAGCGCTGAGTGCGGACCGCCCCGTCATTCTGGAAGCCCGCACTGACCCCAACGTGCCGCCGCTGCCGCCGCACATCACCCTGCAACAGGCCAAGGCCTTCCTGACATCCCTTCCAACGGAGCCTGAACGGGCCAGTGTCATTCTGGGTTCGGCAAGGGAAATGCTGGCCTCCATCCTGCCGGGCGAAAAATCATGAGCCGTTTTGCCAGCCGGGGCACGGGGTTTGCACCGGGTTTGCCGCCCGACCATCCGGCTGCGGGATAATTGATAATCCCCTCCCGTTAAACAGGTTCTCGAGCCCGCCATCTCAGACGGAACGCAAACTGATGGGAGCGCCGTTCACCCCCCGCGCCAATATCATCATGACGACATGCCTGGCCGCCATTGCCTTTGCGGTCGCAGGCGGGGGGCTGTGGTGGTTTGCCTGGCCGTATTCGGATTATACCCGGCATGTGGGCTGGGTGGTCCAGCAGCCGGTTCCCTTCAGCCACCAGCATCATGTGGCCGGCCTCGGGCTTGATTGCCGCTTCTGTCATAGCAGCGTGGAAAACAGCGCGCAGGCCAGCCTGCCGCCAACCTTCACCTGCATGACATGTCATTCACAGATATGGACCAATGCCGCAGTCCTCGCACCCGTTCGCGACAGTCTGGCAAGGAATACACCCATGACCTGGCAGCGTGTGACCGATGTGCCGGACTATGTCTATTTCAACCACAGCATTCACATTGCCAAAGGGGTAGGTTGCGAAAGCTGCCACGGCAACGTGGGCTCCATGCCGCTGACCTACAAGGCAAAGACACTGACAATGCAGTTCTGCCTGGACTGCCACCGCGACCCGGGCCCCAACCTGCGGCCGGTGGAAAACATCTTCGACATGGACTGGCATCGCGGCCCCGATACACCCAGCATCGCCGCATTGGTGGCGCAGTACCATCTCGGCCGGCGCAACCTTACGGAATGCTCGATATGCCACCGCTAGAGGGGGGCTCACGCATCGGCATGGATGTGTCGGACGCAGCACTGGTCCGGCATTTTCCCCAGCTTGAAGCCGCGCTGTCCCATACGCTGGACCGGCGGCGCATGCTCAAGCTGCTGGGGCTGGCGCTGGCCAGTGGCGGGGTGGCCGGTTGTGACCCCGGCACACCTGACCGGGGTTTTGTCTCCGCCGTGCGTGCGGCGCAGGGCGTGGTGCCCGGCCTGCCCAACATCTACGCCACCGCCCATATGCGCGATGGCTATGCGGAGGGTATTCTGGTCACGCACCAGATGGGCCGGCCGATCAAGATAGAAGGCAATCCCGACCACCCCAGCAGTCTTGGTGCAACGGATGTGACGGCCCAGGCGCTTGTCTACGATTTTTACGATCCCGATCGCGCCACAGGCCCGCTTCACAGGGGCATGCCGACATCGTGGCCGGATCTGGCTGCTGCCATGCAGGCGATGCGCGCAACCGCCACGGCCCCGCACCCCGATGGCACGCAGGCAGGCGAGGGGCTGCGTATTCTCACCGGCACGATCACATCCCCAACGCTGGGGCGGGCGATCGAGCAGGTTCTTGCCACTTTCCCCGGTGCGATCTGGCACCAATGGGATGCAATCGGGCGGGAGAGCGTAACGCAGGGCCTGGATCTGGCTTATGGTCCGTCCATCGCGATTGTCGCCCATCCGGGGCAGGCGGATGTGCTGCTTGCCCTGGACAGCGACCTGCTGGACAGCGCGCCGGGGCACCTGGCCTATGCCCGCGCCTTTGCCGCGCGCCGTAATCCCGCCCGTGGCACCATGAACCGGCTTTATGCGGTGGAACCCACACCCTCCCTGACCGGGGTTGCGGCGGATCATCGCTTCATTGCAACGCCTGCCATGATGAATGAGGTCATCGGCCGGCTGTCGGCCCAGCTTTTGCAGAACGAAGCCCCATCGGGCGGGCCAGACTGGCTTACCCCCGTGGTAGCCGACTTGCGCGCCCACCATGGCCGCGCCTTCGTGCATCTGGGCCCCGATTACCCGGCCGAGGCACAGGCCGCCGTGCAGGCCATGAATGAAGCGCTGGGCGGGCGTGGGGCGGTGTTCGATATCGTTGAATCGCCCTGCTACCCCCCGGCCCCCCCCACCGGCACGCTGGCCGCGTTGATGGACGATATGGAACGTGGGGCGGTGCGGGCCTTGCTGATACTGGACGTCAACCCCGTCTGCCAGTCGCCCCGTTTTGCAGCAGCGCTGAAGCACGTGCCCAATAGCATTGCCCTGTCAGACCGCCCGCATGAGACAGCGCTGGCTGCACAGTGGCATGTGCCCCTTGCCCACGCGATGGAGGAATGGGGGGATGCGCGCGGGCATGACGGCACCGTTGCCCTCATCCAGCCGCAGGCCGTACCGCTTTACGGCGGAATGAACGCCCTCAGCGCCCTGCATGCCTGCCTGGGCCAGCCATCGCGCCCGGCCATGGACATGCTGCGCGACGCATGGCGGGACCGGCTTCCCACCCCACGGGACTGGCATGATGCGCTGGCGGCCGGGGTCATTGCGGGAACGGTGTCACGGCGGGTGGATGCCCCCTTGCGGCAGGCGGCCATGCGTGTGGCTTCCCCCGCCTCGTTCCCGCGCGCGGCCAACGAAGCTGTGCTGCTGTTGCGGCCCGATCCGTATCTGTGGGATGGGCGGGGGGCGAATAATCCGTGGTTGCAGGAACTGCCCCGCCCGCTGAGCAAGGTGGTGTGGGACAACCCCCTGCTGGTCCCGCCCGACATGGCGCAGGCAATGAACCTGCGTAACGGCGACAGGGTCATCCTGACCCGTGGCACCACCCGCGCACAGCTACCCATATGGATACAGCCCGGTCAGGCGACAGGCTGTGTCGTGGGGCTGCTGGGCTGGGGCCGCCGCCATGCGGGCGAGACGGGTAACGGTGTGGGCACCGACCTTTACCCTTTGCGTGACATGACCGGCCCGGTGCAAATCGAGGCTCTCCGCACGCCTGCCACACCCATCGCCTGTACCGAACACCATGCAACGGCGGTGGGGACCGCACCTTCGGACGTGGCGCGCCATGGCACGCTGGCGCAGTTTCGTGATCGGCCTGATTTTCTCGGCGGTGGTGCAACGCCCCATGACGCGCTGTACCATCGTGACCCCGGTGCGCCGGTCGCATGGGGCATGAGCATCGATCTCAATGCCTGCATAGGCTGCAATGCCTGTGTGAGCGCGTGCCAGGTGGAAAACAATATTCCCGTGGTCGGCCGGGACGAGGTGCTGCGCCAGCGTGAAATGCACTGGCTGCGGATCGACCGTCTTTACGAAGGAACGGAGCACGCACCCGATACGTTCTTCCAGCCCATGCTCTGCATGCATTGCGAACAGGCCCCGTGCGAGACCGTCTGTCCGGTAGGGGCCACGACGCATGATTCTGAAGGCCTGAATGTCATGGTCTACAATCGGTGTATCGGCACGAAGTTCTGCTCCAACAACTGCCCCTACAAGGTCAGGCGGTTCAATTACTTCGCCTTTGCCGAGCACGAGAGCAGGCCCCCCATCAGCCGCAACCCCGATGTCTCGGTCCGTGCGCGCGGGGTCATGGAAAAATGCACCTTCTGCGTGCAGCGTATCGCACAGGCACGCATCGTGGCCGACCGTGACGGGATGGGGGAACAGGTGGTCACCGCCTGCCAGGCGGCCTGTCCCGCACAGGCCATAAGCTTTGGCAACATCAATGACCCCGCAGCCGAGGTGACACGCCGCAAGGCCAGTCCGCTCACCTATGCGGCCCTGCCCGAACAGGGCACCCACCCGCGCGTGACCTATGAAGCGCGTATCCTCAACCGCAATCCGGCCATTCCGTCATGACGGGCAAGACAGGTGCCGCGGTGGACGATGCCGCCCTTATCTTCCCGGCCGAGACACCCCATTCCCTGACGGAACGCATCTGCGCCATCACCCTGCATGAGGGCGAGAGCGGCTGGACACCGCTGTGGTGGTGGCTGGGCCTCGGCTTTGCTCTGGCGTTGCTTTGCATGGGTGTTATCTCCGTTGCATGGCTGTTTTATGCGGGCCTGGGCATATGGGGTATCGACTGGCCCGTGGCCTGGGGGTTCGACATCCTCAATTACGTCTGGTGGATTGCCATCGCCTCGGGCGGGACGTTCATTTCGGCCCTGTTCTTCCTGCTGCGCGCGCCGTGGCGTACGTCGCTCAACCGGCTGGCCGAAAGCCTGACCCTGTGTGCGGCCCTGTGCGCGGCCATTTTTCCCATCCTGCATCTGGGGCGGCCCTGGTTTTTCTACTGGCTGTTTCCCTACCCCAATACGATGGGGCTGTGGGCGCAGTTCCGCAGTCCGCTGGTGTGGGATTTCTTTGCAATCCTGGCCTATGTGCTGTGTTCGATCCTGTTCTGGTATTTCGGGTTGCTCCCCGATCTGGCCACCCTGCGCGACCGCGCGCAACAGCGCTGGCAGCAGGTATTCTATGGCGTGCTGGCGCTGGGGTTTCGGGGTTCGGGGCGGCAGTGGCGGCATTACCAGCCGGTCTACGGGGTCATGGCCGCACTCATGGCGCCGCTGGTGGTCTCGGTCCATAGTATTGTCGGTATGGATTTTGCAGGGGGTGCCACACCCGGGTGGCATTCGACCCAGTTCCCGCCCTTCTTTGTATTCGGGGCCGCCCTGTCGGGTTTTGCCGTCGTGCTGATGGCGGTCATACTGCTCCGCCCGGCCATGGGGCTGCACCCTTATATCACCGCCCGGCATATCGACACATTGGGGCGTCTGCTGCTCACCAGCAGCCTGTGCGTGGCCTACGCCTATGTGATGGACGCGTTTTCAACCTATTACGGTCCAGACCCTGCGGACAGGACCATGTTCGCCTTCCGGCTTCATGGCCTGTATGCGCCCGTCTACTGGGGCACCATCGTGCTCAATATCGGGTTCCCGCAACTGCTGTGGTGGCGGGCGATCCGGCTTGACCTGCCGGTGGTATGGCTGATCTGCCTGGGTGTGCTGATCGGCATGTGGCTCGAACGCTTCCTGATCATCGTCAGCAGCCTGGCGCGCACGCAGCTTCCATCCGCGTGGGGGCAGTACACGCCCACATTGTGGGAATGGAGCCTGCTATGCGGCAGTATCGGGCTGTTCCTGACCGCGTTTCTTCTCCTGCTGCGCTTCATGCCCATGCTTGCCATGGCCGAGATGCGCGCCATGCTGGCACACCGGCCATGATGATCGCAGCCTTCGCCACCCAAGACACTCTGCATGAGGCCGTCGCCGAACTGCGGCGCGACACGGCCTGTGTGGTCGAAACCTATAGCGCCACCCCGCCACCCGAGATCGGGGGTAGCTCCATCGTGCCCGTGCTCATGCTGGGTGGGGGCATGGTGGGGGCTGCGGGCGGCTTTGGCATGCAGGCCTATGCCACGATACTGGCTTACCCGCAGAATATTGGCGGGAGGCCGAATTTTTCATGGCCGTCCTATATCCCGGCCTGTTTTGAACTGGCGGTCCTGGGGGCCGTTCTGGCGGGGTTCATCGGCTACTGCATGACGGTGCGCCTGCCCCGTCTTTACGACCCGGTGGATGAGGCCCGGAGCATGCGTACCGTCATGACAGGCGGCCATGCGGTTGTGGTGGTGCACGGGGCCGAGGGCAACGGTGCGGTGCGGGCCACGCTGGCGCGCCACGGTGCGCTGAAGATTGAAGACATCACGTCATGACGCGCATCCGGCCGCTGCGCATCCTGCCCGGCGCGCTGATGCTTCTGGCTGGCGGGTGCGACGACATGTCGAAACAGCATAAGGAAAACCCCTATGCCAGCCCCCGCAGCGCCCCGGCGAATGGCGTGGCAGGCCGCGTGGAATATCATGATGCCCCGCGGCCTGCCCCCGCCCTGACATCGGCCCTGTTGCGGCGCGGGCGCAGCGAATACGACGCCTTCTGCGCGCCCTGCCATGCACGGACGGGCTTGGGCGACGGCATGGTGGTGCAAAGGGGCTTTCCCGCCCCGCGGCCCCTGGCAACGGCTCCCACCCACAATGCTACGCCCGATCAGCTTTACGCCATCATTACAGCGGGGCAGGGCGTGATGTATGGCTTTGCCCAACGGATCATGCCCGATGACCGCTGGGCTATCGTGGCCTATCTGTATGCGTTGCGTCGCAGCCAGTATGCCATGCTGGCAGACATGACCCCCGCCCAGCGGGCCACACCGCCATGAACCGCGTGCGGTCCATGGCCATCATGGTCGCACCAGTCGCATTGGTGGGGCTGGTGGCTGATGCTGTCCTGATGCCCGCGGCCGTATTCCCCGCCTGGCTTGCAGTCGCGGCGGCATGGCTTGGCTGGCCGCTTGGCAGCATGGCGCTCATGCTGGTGCATGCCCTGACAGGCGGGCGGTGGGGGGAAATCCTGCACCCCGCCCTGCGCGCGGGCATTGCAACGCTGCCGCTGGGCCTGCCCGCCTTGGGGGGTATTATTTGGGGTGCACGATACCTGTACCCATGGCTGCACCCGGACAGGATGGCCGGGCTGGCAAACGGCTTTTATCTCAACATGCCGGCCGCATTGGCGCGGGTGGCGATTTACGGGGTGGCGTGGGGTGCTTTAGGCCTGATCTGCCTGCGCAGGCGGGATCTGGCGCGGGCCGCGCCTGCCGGGCTGATCGTGCTGGGTTTTACATCCGGTTTTGCCGCAATCGACCTGACGGAATCCCTTGATCCGCATTTCAGTTCCAGCGCTTACGGGCTTGTCGCCTCTGCCGGGGCGGTGCTGCTGGCCTTTGCCGTGGGGATCATGTGCGAAGGGTGGCGGGCCCGCCCGTTGGAACTGAAGGATCTGGCGCGACTGCTGCTGGGGCTTACGGTGCTGTGGGCCTATCTGGATTTCATGCAGTTCCTGATTGTGTGGCAGTCCAACCTGCCGGTGGAGGCCGCATGGTACGGCCCGCGCCTGCGCGGCGGGTGGGGGAGGGTGGCGCTGTCCATCGTGGGGCTGCATGTCGTCCTGCCGTTCGGGCTGCTGGCCCTGCGCCCCCTGCAAGGGCTGCGGCCCGTTGTTGTGGGGGTGGCAGGATTGCTGGTGGGCATGGAGGTGCTGCGCAATTTCTGGCTGGTGCTGCCGGGCTGGCCATGGGCGCAGGTGGCGTTGCCCATTGTGCTGTCGCTTGTCTTTTTCGGTTCCAGCAGCGTGTTCCTGGCTTTCCGCCCCGGCATACAGGTGCCCTACGCGCCATGGCCACGCGAGCGGAGGGATGCCCATGTCTGAGCAGCATCCCACACCCGATACACACCCCCTGCGGCACGAAACCCGCGATGTGTCTTTCCGTGCGGTCACGATCGGGGGGCTGGCCATCGGGCTGGTGGTGGGTGGGCTTGTGGTGGGGGCCGATATGCTGTTCCCGCAAAAATCACTCGACCGTCTGCTCAAGCCGCCGTTTCCCATCATTGCCGAACCCCGGCTGCAATCCGATCCGGTGGCGGATATGGCGGCGTTTGCTGCGCGCGAGAAGAACGCCCTGAACAGTTTTGGATGGACGGACAGGAGCAGGGGTATCGGGCATATTCCGATCGACCAGGCCATGCAGGAAATCCTGCGCGAGGGCATTCCCGGCTGGCCCGCGCCTGAAAAGGCAGCACCGTAATGGCGCGCCATGCGGCCCTTTTGCGCCATATCGGGGTGCTGTGGGTGGTGCTGGCCTGCGCGGTGCCTTCAGCATGGGCGCAACCAGCGGGGGATGGGTTGCAGGCACTGGCCTTTACCCCGCGGCAGGGTCATGCGTTGCCGCTCGATGCGCCCTTTACTGATACATCGGGCCAGACCCGCCCACTGGGGGCCTTTCTGGGGCATGGGGCCACCATTCTTTCGATGGGGTATTACGCCTGCCCCAACATGTGTGAACTCGAACGCAGGGATATGCTGGATGCGCTGGCGCGCGGTGGCCTGACAACACCGGCGGACTACACGCTGCTGGTGGTCAGTATCGACCCGGCGGAAACGCGCGGCATGGCGCGGCAGGCGCTGGCGGAGGATCTTGCGCGGTTTCCCACCCCTGGCGCAGGCCAGGGGTGGCATTTCGTAACCGGTGCGCCCGCCAGTATCCAGCGCCTGTCGCGTGCGGTGGGGTTTCACGCACGTTACGATGAAAAACTGCACCAGTACATGCACCCGATGGGGCTTGTCTTCATAACCCCGGCGGGCAGTGTCTCGGGCTATGTGCTGGGTATCGGGTACCAGCCGGGCGATGTGCGCCAGGCCCTGGCCCATGCAGCACGCGGCGAGCAGGCCAGTGCCTCCTCCATCCTGCTTCTGTGCTTTCATTACGACGATACGACCGGGCGCTATACGCTGGCCGTGGAAAAACTGCTCAAGCTCGGCGGCGCGCTGACCGTGCTGACGCTGGGCACCCTGCTGGGCATGGCCCACTGGCGGGGTCAGCGATGACGTGGCTGCCCGCAGCATCGGTCCATGCCGGCCAGGTCGATATCCTGCTGGGTGGGCTCCTGCTCATCAGCCTGGCGGTGCTGGGGCTGGTGTTCGGGCTGATGCTGCTCAACATCATCCGTTTCCGGGTCGGGAGCAGGGTGCCCGTATCGGCGGAGACGGTGGCCCATAAAAGCTGGCGCTTCGAAATTGCCTGGACCTCGGTCACGCTGGCTGTTTTCTTTGCACTCTTCCTATGGGCGGCGCGGCTTTACGTGGTGGGGTTCCAGCCGCCATCCGGTGCGATCCAGATCTATGTCACCGGCAAGCAATGGATGTGGAAGGTCCAGTATCCCGGCGGCCAGCGCGAGATCAACGCGCTGCATGTGCCCCTGGGGCGGCCGGTGCAGCTTCTGCTTACGTCCGAAGATGTCATTCATGATTTCTCGATCCCCGCGCTGCGGATCAAGCATGACGTGCTGCCCCGGCGGTACCAGAGCCTGTGGTTCACCGCGACCCAGGTCGGGGCGTTTCGTTTTTACTGCACACAGTTCTGTGGCATCGGGCATTCGCGCATGACCGGCACCCTGATTGTCCTGACCCCGACCGATTACGCCAACTGGCTGGGCCAGACCCCCGCCAGCGGCAGTCTTGCAACCAGGGGAGAAGCCCTGTTCATCCATAATGGATGCAGTGGCTGCCATGTCTCGCAGCCTTATTCCCCCGGTGCGGACGATACCAGCCGCGCGCCGTCCATGGTGGGGCTGTACGGCAGCCAGACCATGGGGCCGGATGGCCAGCGCGTAAAGGTGGATAACGCGTTCCTGCACGATGCCATCTTGCACACCGCAACTGTAAGCGGGCAGGCGGCGGCTTATGCCACCCAGATGCCGTCTTACCGTGGCGTGCTGGCGGAAGAGGACCTGGCGGCCCTGATCGCCTATATCCAGACACTCTCGCCGTCGCGCCTATCGGGCGTGGGGATGTCGGCCAGTCCTGAGCGCAAGGGGAACTGACACCATGGCACCCACGTCCGACCCGCAAACCATGCAGCGCAGCTACCTGTGGCAGGACGGCACGCTGCGTTCGTGGCTGCTGACGACCGACCACAAACGGATCGCGCTGTTATACATGGCGTCGATCACGGCGTTTTTTGTACTTGGCAGCCTTGGCGCGGCCCTGATCCGGTTGCACCTGATTTCCCCCACCGGGGCCATCCTGTCGGATGAGACCTATAGCCGCATGTTCACCATGCACGGCATTGTCATGGTCTGGCTGTTCCTTGTGCCGTCCATACCGGTCACGCTGGGCAATTTTCTTGTCCCCCTCATGCTCGGGGCGCCGGACCTGGCCTTTCCGCGGCTGAACCTGATCAGTTGGTACCTGTTCGTCATGGCTGGCGCGCTGGTGGTTTACGGGCTGTTCCGGGGCGGGCTGGAAACGGGATGGACCTTTTATACCCCGCTTTCCACCGATTATACCCAGGGCCGCGTGCTGCCCGTGGTGGCAGGGGTGTTCCTGAGCGGATTTTCCTCTATCGCCACGGGGGTGAACTTCATCATCAGTATCCACCAGCTTCGCGCGCCCGGGCTGACATGGTACCGGCTGCCGCTCATGCTCTGGGCGCTGTATGCGACCAGCGTCATTTTCGTGCTGGCAACACCGGTGCTGAGCATTACGCTGGTGCTGCTGGCTTTCGAGCATGTCTTTCATGTCGGCGTATTCGACCCTGCCCTGGGGGGTGATCCGCTCCTGTTCCAGCACCTGTTCTGGTTCTATTCCCACCCGGCGGTCTACATCATGATCCTGCCGGGCATGGGGGTGGTCAGCGAAGTGGTGAGCACGTTCTGCCACAAGCCTGTTTTCGGCTACAGGTTTGTTGCGTGGTCTTCCATTTCCATTGCCGCCATCGGCTTTCTGGTCTGGGGGCACCACATGTTCGTGGCCGGCACATCGCTGTATGCGGCGGTTGTGTTTTCCATGCTGAGTTTCCTGGTTTCCGTGCCTTCGGCCATCAAGGTCTTCAACTGGCTGGGCACCATGCATGGCGGCGCCATAAGGCTGGACGCGCCTATGCTTTATGCCCTGGGGTTCATCGGGCTTTTTACGGTGGGCGGGCTTACGGGGCTGTTTCTGGCCTCCTTGGCAAGTGATGTGCACCTCACCCAGACGTATTTCGTGGTGGCGCATTTCCACTACATCATGGTCGGGGGCATGGTATCGGCCTATTTCGCCGGGCTGCATTACTGGTGGCCCAAGATAACAGGGCGCATGTACCCCGAAATGTGGGGGCGCACGGCGGCGGCACTGCTGTTCTTCGGCTTCAACCTGACATTCTTCCCCCAGTTCCTTCTGGGGTATGAGGGCATGCCCCGCCGGTATGCGACCTATCCCGCGCAGTTCCAGGTGCTGAACGTGCTGTCCTCCGCCGGGGCGAGCATCCTTGCGCTGGCCTATATCCTGCCATTGATCTACTTCATCTGGTCGCTGTTCCGCGGAGCGCGTGCAACCGCCAACCCGTGGCAGGCAACCGGGCTGGAATGGCGGACATCCTCGCCCCCACCTACGGAAAACTTCATAGAGCCGCCCGTCGTAACGCATGACGCCTACGATTACGCCGCGCTGGACCACCCGGCCCCCGCCCCGCAGGCGGAGCCCCCGCATGTCTGAACACCTCGCACCCTATGACAGCCCGCGCCACCGTGACGAGACGGCAATAGCCGGCATGTGGCTGTTCCTTGCCAGTGAAATCCTGCTGTTTGGCGGGCTGTTCCTGATTTTCGTGGTCTATTCCCACACCCGCGCGGCAGGCTGGGCGCTGGGAGTAAGACATACCAACCTTATGATCGGCGGCATCAACACCGCATTGCTGCTGACCAGCAGCATGGCCTACACGCTTGGGGTAGACGCCGCACGCAATGAAAACGCGCGCGGCGTCATTCTGGCCGGGTTGAGCGCAGCCGGGCTGGGCGTGACCTTTCTGTGCCTGAAAGGGTGGGAATGGCATACGGAACTGGCCGATCACCTGTTCCCCGGCCCCGGATTTGCCCTTGGTGGCCCGCAGGCAGGCGGGGCACAGCTTTTCTACAGCTTCTATTTCCTGTCCACGGCACTGCATGGCCTGCACATGCTGGTGGGGATCGGGCTGATCGGCTGGATCTGCCTGCGCACCTACCGGGGCAGGAGCGCGCCCCTTATAGCCATGCCGGTGGAGGTCGTCGGTCTTTACTGGAGTTTTGTCGATCTGGTCTGGGTCCTGCTTTTTCCCGTCCTGTACCTGATCGGACGGGTGTGATGGCGCGCGTCCTGTCATGCTGGGGCCTGCTGCTCATGCTGCTGGCAGTCGAACTGGTCCTGGCGGCGGTGGGGGCCAACTGGGGCATTGGCGGATGTGCGGGGTTGATGGCGCTGCTGATCGCCTGCGGTTTCATGCGCATGATGCGCGCCCCGACGCTGGCCGCTATCTTTGCCATTGGCGGCCTGTTCTGGCTGTCCGTCCTGCTTGCGCTGGGCAGCCTGGACAGCTTCACGCGAACGAATTTTCCCGTCGGGGACACACTGTCTTCCCCCGCACCGAACCCGCGCATACCGCCCGATACAGCACCCTGATACAGAATGATCGGCGCCCGTTCCCGACGCATCGGGCGTGGCCACAAAAGTGCGATGACAATGCTCACAGATCCTGATTGGCAAAACCTCTGTGCAGATCGACAGATTAACGGGGTTTTGAAATTGCAACCCGCTGACAGGCGCAGTCTGGATATGGGCGTGAGCGGGTATGCCGCGTCCTGACGTCGTGCGGGCCATCAGCGCCGGATATAGTCCCCACAGCCTTGCAGGTGCCGTCCAATACCATGTGATCGGTAGAATGGGGCGGTTGTGACCGGCTTCACCAGCTTCGCACCGCTGCGCGCTTTGACTCTGTTACACCCCTTCGATTCCTGATCGAAAATTAATTAATAATATCAACGAATTAACATGTGTTCGCATGAATTTTCATTTCGAACTTGACACGGTATGGGTTCTATCATCATATTGTCCGGACATTCGGACATGGCAAAAATACTGTCGCCAGAAAAATGTTTTGCGGCGGCGTTAAGATAGAAAATATCTTTTGTATAACTTTGCTTTTCTTTTCCGGCTGGGATATGGGTCTTGGCCAAACGCTTAACCAGGTCGTCATTAGGGGGATTATGCACGTCAATGAGCCACGCATCTGTCGCGCGCCATAGCGCCGTTCTTACCGCCTGCTCCGTACTGACACCGATTTTGATGCTTCCGTTGCCAGCTTTTGCCGCGACATCATCGCCGTCGGTTGAAACACCGGCCGCGCATAAAGCCAAAAGCAACCGTTCGAAGGCGGAAGCACTTCGTGGCCGCGGAACCGAACAGATTTCCGTCAATGCTTCGCATCGTGTCTCGCACGGCACGGAACAGTTCGTCGCACGCGAAACAATGTCAGAATTCACGTCAGGAACAAGTCCTTTCAAAATTCTTGCTACAACGACCCCGGGGGTGAATTTCACCACATCGGACGCGCTGGGCCTGGATACCTGGGCGAATTCCATGTATCTGCGCGGGTTCGACCAGAGCCAGATCGGCGTAACGCTTGATGGCATTCCCCTGGGGGACCAGTCGTTTCTCAAATATAACGGGCTGGATATCAATTCCGCGATCACGCAGGACAATATTTCGGCCATGAGCCTCTCGCAGGGGGCCGGGGCGCTGGATCTGCCGTCTGTGACCGCACTGGGTGGCGGCCTGCGGTTTTTCTCGTCCGATCCGTCTGAAAAGGCGGGGGGGCGGGTATCGCAGATGTTCGGCAGCTACGACACCTATCGCACCTATGTGCGGGCCGATAGCGGTGCGCTGAACTCCACCGGCACCAAGTTCTTTGTCTCCTACGCGCGTTCCTCCACCCAGAAATGGCGTGGTGCGGGCGAGCAGTTTCAGCAGCAGGTGAACGCAAAGCTTGTCCAGCCCATCGGGCAGGATAGCAAGATTACCGCTCTGTTCGACTGGTCGGACCTGTCGGAATTCAGCTATTCGGATCTTTCGCTCGATATCATCAACCATCTGGGCATGAATATCGATTCCTATTACCCGAATTATACCGCAGCCTACAAGGCCGCCCAAGGTATCTATCCCCCCGGCTATAACACGACCAAAAGCCCCAAGGACGTGTCTTATTACGATGCAGGGCAGGTCGAGAAGGATTTTCTGGGTGGCCTGAATTTCGATTTCGCGCTGACAAGCCGCCTGCGCTGGCAGTCTGTGGCCTACGCGCAGTCCACATCGGAATTCGGGACATATGGCAACCCGTATGTTCCATCCCCCGGCACGGGCGCGCCCCTTTCCGAACAGGTGCAGAACCCGGTCACGCATCGCTACGGCTTTACCTCCGGGTTGCAATATGCGATCAACCGGCACACGATCAGTTCGGGTATCTGGTACGAAAACGTGGGGTGGACGAACAAGCGCGTGTATTACAACGAACCCGCACTCGGCCAGGGCGCACCCCTGCTCACCACCGGTCCGTGGAACACCTATGGCCCGGCCTTTGCGGAACGCTGGGGGCAGAACTTCAACACCAATACGTTTCAGTACTACCTTCAGGATGTCTACAGGGTTCTTCCCAATCTTTCCTTCCGGGCGGGTTTCAAGTCCCTGCTCGTGACCACGGCGGGTGGTGGGAACTACAACAATCCCGTCATCAACAAGGAACCCTCCATTCCCAGCGGCTCCCTGACATCGGCCGCGGCTTTCCTGCCGCATTTCGCGGGGAACTGGACATTCCTGAAAAATCACGAGCTGTATTTCGATATATCCGAAAACATGCGTGCCTATACCTATAGTTCCTATGGCAAGCCGTGCGTGTGGTGTGCCGGCGATCAACCGACATTCCTGGCCGAACAAAAAAAGCTGCGCCCCGAACGGGACTGGGTTTACCAGTTGGGTTATCGGTATACGTCGGAATTTCTCGTGGCCTCCCTCAGCCTGTACCGTGTGAATTTCTATAACCGCCTGGCGCAGCTTGCTTCGGGCAACCGTCTCGATCCGCAGAACACGGTTTCGAACGTGGGGTCCGTGACCCAGAACGGTATAGATGCGGGAGTTACCCTGCACCCGGTCAAGCATCTGTCGATCTTCAACAGTGTCAGCTACAACCATTCGGTTTACGACGACAACATTACGTCATCCAACGTGGTCTATTCGGTAAAGGGCAAGAAGCTTGTCGGCTATCCGTCCTGGATGTACAAGACGAGCGTTTCCTACGACATCAATGACGTGAACATGCATTTCGACGCCAACTATGTCGGAAAACGCTATTTCTCCTATGTCAACGATACGTCCGTGCCGGCCTACTGGGTGGCCAATACCGGACTGTCCTATACGTTCAGGCATTATCGCCCGCTCAAAGGCCTGAAAATCAGCTTCAATGTCTATAACCTGTTCAATGAACGCTATATCAGCACGCTGGGCGAAAACGGCTTTCCATTGTCGGGTGACCTTGCGTCGATGTTCATTGGGGCGCCACGCCAGTTCTTCGGAACCCTTGATTATCATTTCTAGAAGGTTCCGTAATTCTCTTTTCTTGGCAAGACGACGGTCGCCGGACGCGGCCGCAAGGAAACCTGCATGTACGACCACTTTACACTTCTCAAGATGATCGATACCTGGCTGATGGAAGATATCGGCCAGTTCGATTTGACGGCGCAACTCATGGTGGCACCCGAAACGATCGGAACGTTTGTCATGAACGCCCGGGAAGCCATGACCGTCTCCGGCGTGGATGTCGCCGCCGCCGTGTTTTCGCGTTACGCGCCGCAATGCCAGGTTACGACATGCTGCCGCGATGGAGACACCCTGGCGCGCGGAGATATCCTGCTCAGCGTGACCGGTCCCGCGCAGTATCTGCTGACGGCCGAACGCACGGCGCTGAACATTGTCCAGCGCCTGTCGGGCATCGCCACGGAAACCGCGCGTTATGTGCGTGAACTGGACGGCACGGGGGTCAAGCTGCTGGATACGCGCAAGACCACGCCGGGGCTGAGAATGCTTGAAAAACACGCGGCTTATTGCGGGGGTGCCCTGAACCACCGGCTGGCGCTGGATAGCGGCATCATGCTCAAGGACAACCATATCGCGGTCAGCGGCGGCATTACGGCGGCCGTGGCGCGGGCGCGGGCACTGGCCCCCACCCTGACCCGGATCGAGGTCGAATGCGACCGGCTTGAACAGGTGCATGAGGCGGTCGCGACCGATGTCGATATCATCATGCTCGACAACATGTCGCTCGAGGACATGCGTGAAGCCGTGCGCGTGGTGAACGGCCGCGCGAAGGTGGAGGCATCGGGCGGCATCACGTTCGAGACCATCCGTGCCGTGGCGCAGACCGGGGTGGACTACGTGTCGTCCAGCCGGCCGTTCCAGTCTGCGCGGGCGGTGGATATCGGGCTGGACGAACCCAAGGCCGTGACGGAGCCTGGCTGATGACGGGCAGCGGCATTTTCTGCGTCGTGGTCGGAGCCAGCGGCGTTGGAAAGGATACGCTGCTGGCGGGCGCATGGGCCGCCCTGCGTGAGGATACGCGCTTTGCCTTTGCGCAGCGCGTTATTACCCGCCCCGAAAATGTGGGAACCGAAGGCCATGAAAGTGTCGGGGCGGAGGAGTTCGAGGCGCTCATGGCAAGCGGGGCCCTTGTACATGGCTGGAAGGCGCATGGCCTGTCCTATGGCTGGCGGACCGAACAGTTCGCAGCCCTTGCGCAGGGCGGGTGCGTGATTGCAAACGGATCGCGCGCCGATATCCCGGCCCTGCGTGAGAAATTTGCCAATCTGGTGGTGATCGAAATCACCGCCCGTGACGAAACCATCGCCCGGCGGCTGGCCACGCGGGGGCGCGAAAATGCGCAGGCCATAGCCAGCCGCCTGGCGCGCAAGCCCTTGCCCATGCCCGCCGATGTCAGCGTCTTTCACGTCTCCAACGATACGGACGTGCAAAGCGGGGTGAACGCTCTGGTCGCGACCATTCGCGCCATAGCCGACCGGCCGCGGCTGCGGCGCGTGGCTGTGGCGACGGGGCGGGGACCGGTGGTGTTCCTGCCCGGTAAGGCCACCGATGCGCCACCTGCCCACCGGCTTGAAATCCAGGCCGCCGGGCGCAGCCTTTGCGCGCAGGCCATGATGTGTCACGATCCATCGGTTGTCGGCGCGCATGAAATTGGCGTGTCGGACGACGGGTTCCGTTTTCTGGGGCTGCCCGAGGCCACGCCGGTGCTTATTGCGCGGGCACCTGCACCGCCAAGCCGGTCACTGCTGCAACAGCGGATCGCGGGGCATGTCCTGCGCGAAAGCGAATACGAAAACCTGTTCCGCGATATCGTGAACCGTCGCTATTCGGATGCCGAGGTCGCAGCCCTTCTCGTATCCATCATCCCCAACATGTCGATAGAGGAAACCGCGCGCGTTGCCCGTGCCCGCGCAAGCCTTGTGTCGCCCATGACATGGCCCGAAAAGATGGTGGTCGACAAGCATTCCCTCGGTGGGGTGCCGGGCAGTCGCATCACCCTGGTCGTGGTGCCCATTGTTGCGGCCTATGGCCTGCTTATTCCCAAGACATCCTCGCGCGCCATTACCTCGGCCTCCGGCACGGCGGAGGCCATGGAAACCGTGGCCCGGGTCGATCTGGGCATGGCTGAGATGGAGCAGGTCGTCGCCCGCACAGGCGGGTGCATTGCCTGGAACGGCCGACTGATGCATTCCCCGCTCGACGACATCGTCAATGACCTGACACGCCCGCTCAACCTGGAAACCAACCGCTGGTCTGTGGCCTCCATCCTGTCGAAAAAGCTGATCGCAGGGTCCACCCATGTCATGATCGACATTCCCTATGGCCCATTCGCCAAGGTGCATGACCTGGACCAGGCGACATTGCTGGCGGAACTGTTCGAAGCGGTGGGGGACAAGATGGGCCTGCGCGTGGGGGCGATGCCCACCGACGGCAGCAGGCCCATAGGCCGCGGCATAGGACCGGCCCTGGAACTGCGCGACGCCCGCGCCGTGCTGGCCGAAGATCCCGCAGCCCCGCCTGACATGCGCGAAAAGGCGTTGTGTTTCGCCGCCGAGATCATTGCCTTCGACCCGAACGTGCCCACGATCGCCGCAGCCCATGAGATCGCGCGCGATATTCTGCGCAGCGGGGCCGCCCTGGCGAAGTTCGAAGACATTATCCACGCCCAGGGGCCGCGTGTTCCTGCCGTGGCCCCGGGGCCCGTACGCCTGCCCGTTCGGGCGGGGCGGGCCGGTGTCGTGCGTGGCATCAATGGCTGGCGTATTGCCACCCTGGCGCGGCGTGCGGGGGCCCCGACCGATCTTTCCGCCGGGCTGGACCTGCACGCCAGCGTGGGTGATCGGGTGGAGGCCGATACGGTCGTGTTCACGCTCATGGGATCGTCCCTGCCGGACGTACAGGCCGCCGCTCACATGGCCGCGAGTGCGGGAGTAGGAAAATCCGCTGATGAAAGCAGTAAAGAAAATGGTTTCGATATCAGGGAATGTTGATACCCTATCGTAACGACATGGTTGTATGGGACTGACGGTGTGCCGCCGTTGCAGGTAGAGAAGGAAACCCGAGCATGAAACAGACAATTCAAGCGGCCGCCGCCATCCTGCGCGGTGGCGTTGTGGCGGGGGCTGTTCTGCTGGGTTGCGGGCTGTTCCAGCCAGGGGCGCGGGCTGCGGAAATTTCCGTCACCCAATGGGGGCAGAGCATGTACGGCGCCCCATACGCCGTTGCCCTGCATGACGGGCTTTTCAAGCCCTGTGGGGATATTGACGGTATTATCGGTTCGGCGGGCGGCGGGTCCACCGTGCGCAACATGATGGCGAGCGATCTGCCCTATGCCGAGGTAGCCTTTCCCGCCGCCGTGGCCGCCATCGCCCATCATCTGGACGTGATTATCGTCAATGTCGGGACCGATACCCCGGCCGGGGCGTCGGTCGTCACTACCAAGACCAGCGCGATCCATACGCTGGCCGACCTGGCGGGCCACAAGGTTGCCATCACCACGCCGCGTGCCTCATCCGAAATGCTGCTGCTCATGGAACTGCAACACAAGGGCATAGACCCAGCCAGCGTGCACCGGGTGGCGTCAGGTGGGTATGTGCAGGGGCTTTCCATGCTGGACAGCGGGGAGGTTGACGCCGCCGTGCTGATCGAACCCCTGGCCATTCGCAGGCGCGACGACTACCGCACCGTTGTCCGGGCCGAGGACATCCTGCCCCCCATGACCATGTCCGTCGGGATTACGACACGCGCCTTTGCAAGTGCTCATCCTGACACCCTGCGCTGCATCATCGGCCAGCGCCGCAAGGCGGTTGAACGGCTTTACGCCGCCCCGGCCGAGGCCGCGACCATTCTGGCCGAGGTGTACCACATGCCGCCGGAACTGGCCCGTGTTGCGATAGACAACATGGTCAAGGCGCATATGTGGAGCGATGGAGCGATCGACACCACGGAACTGAACCGCGCGGCCGACGGGCTGAAGCTGATCGGCGAACTGAAGGGCGACATCGACTGGAATACCGCCGTCAATTCATCATTCCTTAACTGAAACGATATTCCGGATCATGACAGAAAACGGACAAACAGACGTCCCCTGCGTGGAATTGCGGCAGGTCGAACAGCGTTTCACCACCCGCAAGGGCGGCAATGTTCACGCGCTTGGTCCCCTGGACCTGACATTGCGGCGGGGCGAATTTCTTTCCATCGTCGGGCCATCGGGGTGTGGCAAATCGACCCTGCTCGATATTCTGTCCGGCCTTGCGCGGCCTGCCGCAGGCCAGGCATTGCTGAACGGGCAGCCCATTCGCGGGGTGCCCGATGGCGTTGGCATCGTTTTCCAGGAAGATGCGTCCTTCGGGTGGCTTACGGTCGAGAACAATATTGCCTTCGGTCTCAAGCGCCGTGGCCTTGCGCGTGATGACATTGCGGCCCGCGTGGAACATGCGCTCGACTTCATGGGGCTCAGGCGGTTCCGGACCTCCTATCCCTCCCAGCTTTCGGGGGGCATGCGCCAGCGTGTGTGTATCGCGCGCACGCTGGTCATGCGCCCCAGCCTTATCCTGCTCGATGAACCCTTTGGCGCGCTCGACCAGCAGACACGCCTGTTGATGGGCGATGAACTGCTCAGGCTGTGGCGCGAGACCAACGCCACGATCCTGCTGATCACCCATTCGCTGGACGAGGCCGTCATGCTTTCGGACCGGATCGGCGTCATGTCCGCCCGGCCGGGCCGGCTGATCAAGCTGGTGGAAACCGGCTGGCCGCGGGAGCGCGACAGCACTGTCGTCTCCAGCCCGCATTATGGCGACCTGCTGAGCGAGATCTGGGCCCCCCTGCGCGCCGAAAGCAACCACCATATGGCGGCGAACAACGCATGAAGACCGGTCTGACAGCCATACCGTATGCCCTGCGTCTGCTGCTGATCGTCGTACTGGTGGGTCTCTGGCAGGTGTTCTGTTCTATCGGCCTGCTCGGCACGGGCATCGTGCCCGCACCCGTCACGATCTGGCATGATATGTGCGCGGTCATGGGGCAGTCTGCTTCCCGCGCGGCCTTATGGCTGAGCCTGCGCGATATCCTGATCGCGGCACTGATCGCAGGGGCGGGGGGGATAGCCGTAGGCATGATCGTCCACCCCATACGCCTGCTGCGTGCTGCGCTGGAGCCCTATCTGGCCAGCTACTACGCGGTGCCGACCTTCATTTTCTATCCCGCCCTCATTACCGTGACGGGAAGCGGGCGGCTGCCCATTATCCTGATCTCGATCATGCTCGGGATTGTCGCCATGATCACCACGACCCTGACAGCGCTGGATGGCGTGTCGCGTTCGATCGTGCGAACGGCCCGGGTATTCGGCCTGACACCGTTGCAGAACGTCATGTATGTGCGCATTCCGGCCGCGGCACCCATGCTGCTGTCGGGCCTGCGGTTGTGCGTGTCCTATGCGTTCATTGGGGTGATCGCTTCGGAATTCATCATGTCGGATGCGGGCGTCGGTTACCAGATCGCCTATGCCTACGACAATTTCGATACTGACACGATGTACGGCTATATCGGCTGCGTGGTTGTGCTGGCCGCTGCCACCACGCTGGGTTTCGACATGATTGCCGCCGAACCGGTCAAAAGGGAGGGCGCATAGCCATGACCGCCATCCAGGCCCATTTTCGTGCCGTCGCCCCTCCGGTCGTGCTGATGGGGGCCGTGCTGGTTTTGTGGCAGGTTGCGTGCTGGGCGTATCCCCACCCCGAACCCGGCCCGGTTTCCGTGGCGGCAACATTGCTGCACCTGATGGGCAAGGCCTATTTCTGGCATAATGCGGCGGCAACCGGCCGGTCTTTCCTGCTGGCCAGCGGCATTTCCATTGCCGTGGGCGGTGCCCTGGGCCTGCTGATCGGCAGTTCACGGCTTCTGTCGTGGTATCTGGCCCCCTTGCTCATGATCTTCCAGACCGTGCCCAAGATCACGCTCTACCCCATCGTGCTTGAACTCTTCGGGCTGGGCATGGCCCCCAAGGTGGCCTTCGGGGTCATGCACGGGGTTATTCCGGTCTATTTCATTACCAGCCGCCTGGTTGCGGGTGTGCGCAAAGTTCTGCTGCGTTCGGCCCGGGTCATGCGGCTTGGCGCGGCCGAGCGGTTCTATTTCGTCATTGTCCCGGCCATCCTGCCCGATATGATCGCAACGCTGCGTGTCTCGGTCGCGCTCTGCCTGCTGGGCGTGCTGATCGGGGAAATGTTTGCGTCCCATAGCGGGCTCGGCTTCATGGCGGTGAACGCCATCAACCTGGGTGACACGCCCGTGACCCTGGCCGTGGGGTTTTTCCTGGCGTTCATGGCAGTCGGCATCAATACGCTGCTGCTCTATTGCGAACACAAGCTGCGTCACTAACGCCCTGCCCCCATAGGCGGCTCATGCCCGCCCCAAGCCAGCAAGCGCCATTCTCCGTTACGGGGTGTGGCGCTTGGTGCATCTGGCAGCGGGGGAGTGCCCCCGGGTTGCGCCAGGGCCGTCCGGCTGTGGCGTTGCAGCCATGCCGTCCCGATCAATACCGGCTACTGGAAAAAAGCGCGATCATAGACTAACACTATGCGCCCGACAGGTGTCGGGCACGCCGCGAGCGCATGATCGCATAGTCAGAAAGGCCGGGCCGGAGAGTGAAACAGAAGAGTACGCTTCCGCAAGGGGAGAGTGGCACAATCTCCTTGTCCGAGCTTTCCATTCCCGACCCGTCCCTGTCGGAACCGCTTTACGCCCAGATCGCCTCGTCCATGGCCGCCCTGATCCAGGCCCGGCGCCACCGTCTTGCGGGCTATATGCTCCCGCCCGAGACGCGCTGCATGGAATATTTCGGTGTCAGCCGTGCGACCGTGCGCCAGGCGATGGACCGTCTGGTATCCGACGGGCTGGTCGTGCGCGGGCGGGGGCGTGGCACCTTTATCGCCGCCGAACGCCTGGCCCATGACCTGACCGTGGCGTTCGAGGACGAACTGCTGATAACCCAGCGGATCATGACCTTCCGCCTGATCGCGCATGACATCTGCCCGGCCCCTGCCATCGTGGCGGCGGGGCTCGATATTCCGGAGGGGGAGCGCGTGTTGCAGTTCAAGCGCGTTCGCGTGCTGGATGGCCACCCCCTGGCTTATGAAACACGCTATATGGCCGCAGCCCTTGCCGCTGTCGTCACCCCGGACATGATGGCGAACCTGCCTATCGTGTCACTCCTGCGTGCGATCGAAAAACATCCTTATCGCATCATCAACAAGATCAGTTGCGTGAAGACAGCGGTCGATGTCATGAAACATCTTGAACTCAGCCGCAGCCGTCATGTGCTGCAATCCGAACATGTCTATCTCACGCGTCAGGACGAACGCCTGCTTTACGGAAAAGTGCTGTTCTGCCGTGACGATATAGAATTTGTGGTGGATTCCAAGATTTCCTGACCGTTAGGCACATACTCATGCCGGCCCGGCCCGGTGCGTAGCGTCGCCTATGCGGTGACAGGGCGCGCCTTAATGGAAAATGGATGGAACGCGCCCGGAACGCACAGATCCATACCATTCGGCCAACAGCCTGCGCAGCTTCTGGTTGAGTGAGACGAAACGCCGCCTGAAGGCGTCCCGCAGCAAGGGCATGTAGAAACCGCGCGGAAAACGCGCCAGTTTACGCCTGAACGGACTGCCCGGTATGAAATACGTCTCGGGCCGGCCTTCGTAACGGATTGCGCTGGCAATGTAACGGCTTGTATCGAGCACGGGGTGGATAAATTCGTCCACCGCCGGGGTTTTAACATCGTCTTCCAGATAGGCGGGTTCGTGACTGTAGCGCTCGATCGCCCCATAGGATGAAAGTTCGGCCAGCTTGAACCCTGCCAGCGATAGCTCGGTGGGAATAAATGCCTCGCAATGGGGCCAGTTCCGTGCGGAACCGTCGGGAAGCCGCGCGGACATGGATAGTCTTTTTTCAAAAAGGAAACGCACGGCCCTGTTGGAGAAAATGCCCAGTGGCAGAAGCATTTTCACGACATCATCCTCGGGGTAGACATCCGCACAGGTCTGGCGGAACCACCAGTTCTTCAGCGGCGGTCCCTTTGTGGTGCCGACCAGATCCGCCCTGTCGTCCAGGACCTTTGCCATCACCGCGTCAAGGTCGATATTGGCCATGACATCATATTCGAACAGGATATAATAGTCGTAATCGGGGCAGGCTTTCATGAAGTAATACAGCGCGTAATCAACATTGTTCCATAACATTTCGCCCTCGCCACCGCGGGCCAGCCCCATGGCCTCCAGTTCGCTCTCGGTAAATGTCATGAACGGCAGGCCCGCAACCGGCGGGCACGTTCCTGCCGTGTTATTGGCAACGATATGGACATCGCCATGCCTGACGATCTGGCGCAGCCGGGCAAATTGCCGTTCGATAAAGCTGTCCCAGACATGGGTACGGAACAGAACCGCATAACGGGGGGGATGGTCCATTGTCATGTCATCCGGGCGTCAGGGCTGGAATACGCCTTGCAACAAGCCGATCCGAGCGGTTCAGAGAATTTCCAATGTCGGGATCGGCACCACGAACCGGCCGCCCCATTCCCTGATATCGGCCATGCTGGTCATGATCTCGTCCTTCAGGTTCCATGGCAGAATAAGCACGTAATCGGGGCGCGCCTTGCGCAGGGCATCGGGGTGAAGGATGGGAATACGTGTGCCCGGTAGCAGCAAATTCTGCTTATAAGGGCTGGCATCGACGGTAAAGGGGATCAGTTCCGGGCCGATCCCGCAGTAGTTCAGCAAGGTGTTCCCCTTGGCCGGGGCACCGTACGCAGCCACCGTCGCACCTTCCCTGTGGGCCTTGATGACAAAGTCCAGGACATCGCATTTTATGGTCACGATCTTTTTTGAAAAATCGCGATAGGTCTGGATATCTTCCAGCCCGCCCGCACGTTCGCGGCCCATCATTTCTTCCACCGATGGCAGGGTAGGCAAAAGCGCATTGGCGGAAGGCGTGGCATAAACGCGCAGTGACCCGCCATGCGTGGGCAGTTCCTCGACATCGAACACTCTGAGATCATGCATGGCGAGCGCGCGGCGCATGACCAGCAGCGAAAAATAGGAAAAATGCTCGTGATAGATCGTGTCGAACTGGTATTGCGAGATCAGTTGCAGCAGGTGGGGAAATTCGAATGTCACGACCCCATCATCGGCCAGCAGGATCCTGAAGCCTTCTAAAAAGTCATGCAGGTCGGGCACATGGGCTACGACATTGTTGGCGACCATCAGGTTCGCGGTATATCCGGCCTCTTTCAGCCGAAGGGCGGTCTGCTGGCCGAAAAAGGCGATATCGGTGGGAATGCCTTTCGATATCGCGACTTCCGCGACATTGGCTGCGGGTTCCACCCCCAGTGCCGGAATACCCGCCTGGGACGCATATTGTAAAAGATAACCGTCATTGGAGGCAATTTCCACGACAAGGGACTGACGACCAAGCCCGAAGCGTGAAATCTGCTTGCGGATATAGGCCTGCGCATGCCGGAGCCAGCTTTCGGAATAGGATGAAAAATACAGATAGTCGCCGAATATGGCCTGGGGGGATTCGAACTCCGCCAACTGGACCAGGTGGCAGTCATCGCAGATAAACGCGTGCAGGGGATAAAATGCCTCCATCGCGTTTTCCAGCTCTGGCTTTATGTAGGAATTGGCCAGGGGCGAAAGCCCCAGATTGGCAACACTGGTGCTCAGCGCCGCCCCGCATAAACGGCAATGCGTCACGGCTACATGGGCAAGGTCCGGCACGCATGTGCTGGCCGGGCTTGGGGGGGTAAGTGTTACAGGGTCCATTGCCGTGCCTTTTGCATAAGGGGTTATGGCGAAAAATCCATGCCAGACAGTCCTGGCCCCGCTCGCGTCATGGGAGGGAAAACGCCGCAGCCCGGTAAGGGGGCCATGTTCTGTCCTGCTGGGAAATACAGGTGACCGGCAGGGGCCACACAATGTTCAGCGCGGGATCGTCGAACCGAATGCCGGTGCCCGAACCGGGGGAAAAAACATGCGACATCGCATAAAAAACCTCGACATCGTCGGTCAGTGTCTGGAAACCATGTGCACATCCCGTGGGAATATATAAAAGCCGGTCATCGTCCGCATCCAGAACAAAGGATTCTTTTTGCAGATAGCTGGGGGAGGCGGAACGAAGATCGCAGACAACGTCTTCGATCGCACCGCGGATACAGCGTACCAGCTTGACCTCCATATGTGGTGGAAGCTGGAGGTGCATGCCCCGGACCGTGCCTGCCCGTGCCGTGCGGGAACTGTTCATCTGCACAAAGTCGGCACATAGCCCGCGCGCGGAAAATTCGTCACGGCAGAACAGCCGCCCGAACGATCCACGGTTATCGATATGGCGTTCGATACCGATCTTCCATAAACCTTCGATCCGCGTCGGCTCAAAGATCATGGTTACCCCATATGTGCAGGAAAGCCGTGCCAACCCGATATTTCGCGGTGTCTGGATGTTAAGACGGGATCGCCTTCAAAAGTTTCCATTGGGTAAAAAAAATCGTCATGCGTTTTCAGGGCGGATGACGATGTCGGTCAGTTCAAACCGGCGCGGCGTGCCAAGGCAGTACAGGATGGTGCGGGCGATATCGTCGGGCTGGAGCAGGGCGATACGACTGCCCGTCCTGGCTTCGCTGTCCAGCACTGTCTGCTGCATTGCGGTGTCAGTACGGCCGGGAAAGACGTTCAGCACGCGAACATGGCGGCCCCTGAGCGTGGGACGAAGGCCGTCGGCGGCAATTTTCAGGGCGCGTTTGCTGGCGGTGTAGGCGCCGTGTGCATGGCCTGCCGGGTTCAGCGCGGCAGTCGAGTTGACAAAAACAATCTGCCCCCGTGCCTTGAGTACGGCTGCAAGGCACAGGGATGACAATGCCATGGGCGCGGTAACATTGATGGCCTCAAGCAGGGTTGCGTTCTGTCCCGCGTCGGCCGGGCCGGGCAGGAACAACCCCGCGCAATGAACCAGCACGTCCATGCGGTCGGCACAATGGCGCGCAAGGGATTGGCGATCGCCCTCATCGGTCAGATCGGCCGGGACTACGGTTGTGCGTGCAATCCCTAACGAGGCGGCGAGGGCCAGCAGGGATGCGGGCTGCCGCCCGGTCAGAATGACATGACAGCCCGCTTCCGCCAGATGCCGCGCCACGGCCGCCCCTATGCCGCCAGAAGCACCTGTCACCAGTGCCACACTGTCTTTTTCAGGAAAGCTCATGGAAAGGAAAACCCTTTTTGCGTCGCATGACGGGGATTTCGCACGCGTTCCACGGTATTACGATCCAGCGACGTCTTTCCCGCAAGGTAATGTGCATGATCACGAAAACGTGTTCGGGGGGTGTTGTCACGAAAGAGAATGGCGGCGTTGAACGCACTGGAACGCGGCCACGGCGCGGACAATGATTTTTGGATTGAGATCAGGACAAGACTAGATGGCAGGCCGTGGGACGCCTTCTTCCTGGGGGAAGCTCATGCTGTTCAATTCAAAGATATTTCTTGTCTATTTCCTGCCCGTGGTCCTGCTGGGCTTTGTCCTGCTGACCAGGCTGGGCGCGCGCCGGGCCTCGGTCGCGTGGCTGAGTGTCGCATCGGTGGTGTTCTATGGCTGGTGGAATATCCAGGCCGTGCCGCTGTTCATGCTGAGCATTATCGCAAACTTCCTTATGGGCAAATCCCTTGCCCGAACCCGCTCCGCATGGCTGCTGCTTGTTGCGGTGGGCGTCAATCTGGGGGTGCTGGGATACTACAAATATGCCGGTTTCGTGGTATCCGTGGCAGTGGACGCCACAGGGGTGGACTGGACGATCCCGCATATTGTCCTCCCCCTTGCGATATCCTTTTTCACTTTCCAGCAGATTGCCTATCTGAGCGACGCCTATGACGGGACGGCGGTCCAGCATAGTTTTCTCGATTACTGTCTGTTTATTTCCTTCTTCCCCCATCTGATCGCGGGCCCCATCACCCATCACAGCGAGATGCTGCCCCAGTTCAACCGGTTGATGAGCGGGCGGGGGGAAGCAGGGCGTGCTGCCGTGGGAATGACGCTGTTCCTGATCGGGCTGTTCAAGAAAGTGATCCTTGCAGACCCGATGGGCGCTTATGCAACACCCGTCTTCGCGCTGGCCGGTGCAGGCCATGTGCCCGCAATGGGTGCGGCCTGGGCGGGGGCCGGATCGTATGCATTGCAGATATATTTCGATTTTTCCGGGTATACGGATATGGCGATCGGGCTGGGGCTGCTGTTCGGGATCAGCCTGCCGCCGAATTTCGACAGTCCTTTCAAATCGCGCAATATCATAGAATTCTGGTCGCGCTGGCATATGACGCTCACCCGTTTTCTGACCGCCTATATCTACAACCCGCTTGTGCTGCGCCTGACACGTGCGCGGGCGAAAAAGGGCCTGCGACTGCCCAGGCGTGGCCAGCACACGCTGGGCACGTTCGCGACACTGGTCGCCCTTCCTTCGCTCTTTACCATGTTTCTTTCCGGGCTCTGGCATGGCGCGGGGTGGCAGTTCATCGTGTTCGGCCTGTTGCACGGGGTTTATCTCAGCATCAATCACGGCTGGCGCAGCCTTAAGGCGGCCCTGGGCTACCGGATCGACGGCGGGTGGATCGCCCATGCGGGCTCGGTCCTGCTGACATGCCTGTGCGTGCTGGTGGGGCTGGTCTTCTTCCGCGCAGATAGCGTATCGGCAGCTCGGGCCATTTTGCACGGCATGGTGCTGGGTGCGCCGCAGGGGGGTGGCGCCATCGCGGTCGGGTTGCGGCAGGTGATGCTGATCGCAGTACTGCTGCTGGTGGTCTGGGGCCTGCCCAATGCCGGGCAATGGATGCGCAATTTCCAGACCGCACTCAATTACCGGCCCGCGCGATCCTGGCTGGAACGCGCCTGGCCCAGCAGTGCGTGGCGGCCGGGGCCTGTCTGCGGGCTGGTGGTGGGTGCGGTGGGTATGCTGGCCGTCATGCGCGCCCTTTCCGCAGCGCCGACTGAATTTCTCTATTTCCAGTTCTGAGGGCGGTTCATGGAACAGCTTTTCTGGCTGCCGCCACATGCGGACCTGTCGGGTGCGATCCGCGCGGCACGCGTAGGGACAGACCCGCAGATACGCTTGCAGGCCGCGCGTAACCTTTCAGCCTTTCGCAGGGATTTTGTCCAGACCGGCATGCTCGACCGCCTCATCCCCCAGGCAGTGGAGGCCCCCGAGGGGCTGCGGGCCTGCCGCCTGGCGATCCTGGCGTCGCATACGGTTGAACACCTGCTGCCCGCCATCCGCGTGGCCTGCCTCGCGCGCGGCCTGCTGGCGGAGATCTGGTGCGCACCGTACGGGCAATACCGCCAGGCCCTTCTGGCGCCAGATGGCGATCTGGCCCGTTTCGCACCGGATTTCATCCTTCTCGCCCTGGACCGGTGGGACACGCCGCTGGATGTGGGGCTGGGGGCCACGTCCGAGATGGCGGAGGCCGCAACAGCCCGCAGGGTGGAGGAACTGCGCGGCCTGTGGCGGCGGGGCAGGGCCCTTGGGGCAACCGTCATCCAGCAAAGCCTGATCCGGCCGGATACGCGTCTGTTCGGTTCGTATGATAGGCAGGTTCCCGGCTCGCCCACCGCCATTGCAGCACGACTGGACAGCGCCTTGTGCGATACGGCGAAGGCCGAAGGCGTGCCGGTTCTGGATATGGAGGTCTGCGCGGCCCTGACGGGGGGCGCACAAGCGCTGGGCGATCCCGCGCGCTGGCATCAGGCCAAGCAACTGGTCACCCCCGCCGCCGCACCGACTTATGGGGACGTGCTGGCCCGTATCATGGCGGCAGCCTGCGGCCTGTCGCGTAAATGCCTTGTTCTGGACCTGGACAATACGGTCTGGGGTGGTGTGGTGGGGGATGACGGGCCGGAGGGGCTTCGGCTTGGGCAGGGCAGCCCGGAAGGAGAATCCTATACCGCATTCCAGCATTACATCGCCCAGCTTGGGCAGCGCGGTATTGTGCTGGCGGTTTGCAGCAAGAACGACACGGACATGGCGGAACGCGGCTTCGCCCATGCCGATATGGTTCTCAAGCGTGGCGATATCGCGGCCTTTGTCGCCAACTGGGATGACAAGGCCACCAACATACGCATGATCGCGCAGACATTGGGGCTGGGGCTGGACGCCCTGGTGTTCGTGGATGACAACCCGGCCGAACGCGCCATTGTCCGGCGCGAACTGCCGATGGTCGCCGTTCCCGAAATGCCAGACGACTGCGCGTTATATCCGCAGGTGCTGGCCGCCAGCGGATGTTTCGAGGCCGTGTCCTTCACGCCCGACGATCTCCAGCGCAACCGCAGCTATGCCGCCAATAACGCGCGGGCGGCGGCCATGCAGGGCGCAACGGACCTTGACGGATACTTGCGGGAACTGGACATGCGCCTGCTCGCCTCGCGCATTGACGATGCGTCCCTTGCGCGGGCGGTGCAGTTACTCAACAAGACAAACCAGTTCAACCTGACCACACGGCGATACGGCGAGGCCGAGTTCCGCCTTGTTCTTGCAACACCCGGTGTGCAGGGCTGGGCGTTTCGCCTGATCGACCGGTTTGGCGATAACGGGCTGGTCAGTGTCGTGCTGACCCGGGCGGAGGCGGACGAGCAGCGCAACCTGATCGAGAACTGGGTGATGAGCTGCCGCGTTCTGGGGCGTGGCGTGGAGAACGCGATCTTTGCCGTACTGGCGCTGGATGCGTGTGAACGCGGGGTGGGGGCAATGCGTGGCGAATACAGGCCGACCCCGCGCAACGCCATGGTCTCTACCCTGTATGGGCGGCTGGGCTTTGACGGTCCCGATCCCGCCGGCACGGACGGTGCGGTTTCATGGCGATACGACATGCGGCGCGGTGTGCCGCCATCGCCTTTCATCAAGGTGGAAATGACATGACCCAAAGCAGGATCTATGACGAACTGAATACGATTTTCCGTGATGTCCTGGATGACGATACGATCGTGCTCCTGCCTGAAACCACAGCGGCGGACCTGCCGGGTTGGGACAGCCAGACCCATATCATGCTGATCGTCGCCGCCGAGACGCATTTCGGAATTCATTTCAGGACGGCGGAACTCGACCGGCTTCACAATGTTGCCGATTTTGTCGACCTCATCGAAGCCCGATGCGCAAAAAATCAGGGGGCAGCCGGTTAACATGCATGACGAGAAGCTTCTGGGCGGCGAGGGCACAACAATCCCCAATGCGGATACACTCCGCCGGTCCACGGCCGATGCGCTCTCACCCGGGCGGGGGCGTGCATGGCGCCGCTTCATGCGTTTTCCCCGTTTCGGCATAAGCTATTTTGCCTGGCTGGCCTGTGGCGGGCTGCTCTGCCTTGCGGCCTTCATGGTGCTCCTGCGCGGGCTGGATGCTGTGGGCCACCTGCCGCCACCCGCCTTGTCGAACAGTGTCTGTGTTGATGAAAAACTGCGTTTCCTGCGGGAGAAGGGAGAAATATCGCCAAACCTGCTGATTGTGGGCTCATCCGTTGCGTGGCGCGGCGTGGATAGTGCAGCACTCGAGGCCTCGACCCCCGGCGCGCAGGTGCTCAACGGGGCGTTTTGCGGGCTCAAGGCCACGCAGACAGCCTTTGTAACGGACTGGCTGCTGCACCATTACCATGCCGTGCGCGTTGTCGTCATGCTGGTGGTGCCACAGGATTTCACCGGATGCCGCCAGGTGGCGGATCACGTGTTCAACATCCATGATGCGGATGCCTATGTTTTTGCGCGCCGGTCGCGCTGGGGGTTTTATTATCGCTATTTCGATCCGGTTTCGCTGTTGCATAACGCCGTTGGCATTGCGGCCCAGCGGCAGAACCGCACCCCCCTGGACCCGCTGGTGTTCACCCCGACGGGGGATGGGCCGCTCAATACTATCGTGACCCGCCCGACATTGGGCGACCTGGCCATGCCCGATTTCGATACCACCTGTTTTACCGCCATGCGGGACATGGCCCGGCATTTAAGTGCGGCGGGCATACGCATGACGGTGGTTGAAATGCCGCTCAAGCCCGAATGGCACCGGCTTTACGATCCCGCCTGGCATGTGGCGGACACCTTCGACCAACGGCTGGATGCAGCCCTGGCGGGAAGTGACGCACGCCGGTGGAACGCCGATTACAGCACCCCGCTGATGGATGCAGATTTTACGGATGCCGTTCATATTCGCTGGTCTGCCGCGACATCGCTTTCACGCGTTATCGGCAGGCATATCTATCAATAACAGCACTGCCCCGCGCAGGCGCAACAGGGACGAGACAGACAATGCATATCCTGATCGTTGGTAACATGGGTTACGTCGGTCCCGTCGTGGTGCGGCACATGCGCATGACATTCCCCGATGCGCGGATTGTCGGCTACGATTCATCCCTGTTCGGACAATCCCTGACCACGCGCGGGCCCTTGCCCGAGGTTTTTCTGGACGCCCAGTATTTCGGCGACGTGCGCGACCTGCCCGAAGCCTTGCTTGAAGGGGTGGATGTGGTCGTTCAACTGGCGGCAATTTCCAACGATCCCATGGGCAACCGCTTCGAGGTCGCGACCGATGCGATAAACCGGGGTGCCAGTGTCAAGGTGGCGGAAGCCGCCGCACAGGCCGGGGTGGGGCATTTCGTCTTTGCCTCCAGTTGCAGTGTCTATGGGTGCGCGGCCGGCGCGCCCCGCACGGAGCGCGATCCCGTGGAGCCGCTGACAGCCTATGCACGGTCCAAGATCGATACCGAACGTGCGCTGCGCCAGGTTGAGCTTGGCGACATGATGGTGACATGCCTGCGCTTTGCGACGGCCTGCGGTTTTTCTGACCGGCTGCGGCTGGATCTTGTGCTGAACGATTTTGTAGCCAGCGCCCTGACAACGGGCGAGATCGTCGTGCTGAGCGATGGCACGCCTTGGCGCCCCCTGATCCATGTGCGCGACATGGCGCGCGCCATCGAATGGGCCATGTCGCGCACGGGTGATCCCATGCTGGTCATCAACGCGGGGAGCGACACCTGGAATTATACGGTGCGCGACCTGGCCGAGGCCGTGGCGACGCAACTGCCCGGTACCACAGTCAGCATCAATACCGCGGCCCCGCCCGACCGCCGTTCCTACAAGGTGGATTTTTCGCTTATGTCCGAACTCGCCCCCGATCACCTGCCGCGCATGACCCTGGAGAACGCAATTGGCGAACTGATAGGCGGGCTGCGCGGGTTCGGTTTTGCCGACCGGGATTTCCGCCATTCATCGCTGATCAGGCTGCATGCGCTGGCAGGCATGATGGAAGACGGCAGGTTGTCAAACGACCTGCGCTGGGTCTCCTGAACAGCCCCATGCCTGCGGAATGTCTGAATATATGGCGATAAAATAATGGATTATTCCTGAACGGGAAGGCAGGAACGCGCGCGTTGTGGACATCCGCGCGGCGGATATGCAGCACCGGCGTTCACGCATGGCAAGGCGGGATGGTATTCGTGTGGGGGATGGGGGTGGGTGTCACGAGTATACAAATTATGGAAACATGGGAACTTTAAGCCTTTGATAAAGATTATTCCGAAGGCCGGGACGTGCTGCGCGTCCGGTTCTCATGCCTGGTGGATGGCGTAAACCATGGTCGGCCGGGCCACAAAAGGAGAAGAACGTCATGAAAGCCGTCATCCTGTCGGGTGGTTATGGCACACGTCTGATGGAAGAAACCCAAAGCAGGCCCAAACCCATGGTCGAGATCGGAGGGCGGCCGATCCTGTGGCATATCATGAAGATCTATTCCCAGTCCGGCATCAACGATTTTGTCATACCGCTGGGCTACAAGGCGGAAATGATAAAGCAGTATTTTGCGAATTATCATCTGCTGTCAGCCGATATCACGGTCGATCTGCAAAACGAGTCCATCAGCATGCTGAAAAGGACAGCCGAACCCTGGCGGGTGACCCTGGTCGATACGGGGCTGGAGACCATGACCGGCGGACGCTTGAAGCGCCTGCGCCCCTATCTGGACGACGAACCCTTCTGCATGACCTATGGCGATGGCGTGGCCGAAATCAAGGTTTCCAACACTGTCGATTTTCATAAAAGCCATGGCCGTCTGGCCACGGTGACGGCGGTCAAGCCGCCTGCGCGCTTTGGCACGCTGGAGATCGAAAACGGCCGGGTTGGCGCTTTTCGCGAAAAGCCGATCGAACAGGATTACGTCAATGGCGGGTTTTTCGTGCTCTCGCCTGGCGTCTTCGATTATCTGGAAGATGACGAAACCGTTTTCGAACGCGGCCCGCTCGAACGCCTGGCGCAGGATGGGGAACTGATGGCGCTCAAGCACGATGCCTTCTGGCATTCCATGGACACGCTGCGCGACAAGCGCCACCTGGACGAATTATGGGCCACCCAGCAGGCCCCATGGCGCATATGGTAGAAACGGGTGCTGCATAGGGCATGAGCTAGGGTCGGGTGCGGGTTCAGTCGGCGTTGGCGCGCACGAGCCCTGCCTTGCTCAATGCATGTGTGGCGGCCATGACGGCGCCGAATGGCTTGCCCGATCGGTCGGCGATATCGAGCAGGGAATGCGTACCATCGGCCAGGTTGAGCACCCATAGCAACGTCATCTGGTCGATGGCGTGCCCCGGTTCTGCCTCTGTGGTGTTCGTGCCGCCGATTACCTTGTAAAGACCGCGCCGCCCCAGTTGGGGTTCGCAAAAGGGGTTGAGGCTGGTCAGCGTGGTATCCGCCTCCATCATCGCGATCATGTTCGCAATCATGCGGTATGAACCGGCAAGGGCGGCAGGTGTTATGAAATCCAGATTATCCGCCGATGTGTGGTATTGCGCAAAAGTACCATTGCGCGAGCGCATGAGACAGCCAACCGGCAGGTTGAAGCCGGGCGAACAATATTGCCGTTCGTCATAGCCGTATGGTTCGAACGGCACAATCTGTGCGCCGGGCCAGCGGCTGAGCAGATAGGCGGCATAACGGTCCACCGGTGCGTCGCCCTGGCGTGACTGCTTGTAGGTGGGTGGGGCTTCATCCCCCAGGCAACTGAGCACCAGCCCGTGGCGAATGCGGTCCACCGTATTACGGTTGATGGCCAGCCAGGTGATCGCTCCGATCGTGCCCGGTATGAACACGAACCGATAGGACAGCCTGCGCGCGGGCCCGGCCTGTAATGCGCGCACCAATTCGATGGCTATGGCAATGGAGGAAAGATTGTCGTTGGCAAGCGAGGGGTGGCAGCAATGGACCGAGAACAGGACCTCATCCGCCTGTTTGCCGGGAATGCGTACCTCGCCATAGCTCAACACACCCGGGCGCAGGTCCGTGTCGATCTCGATATCGTATTCCGCATCGGTCAGGGCCGCGCGCTGATGTTCGGAAACACAAAAACCCCAGCTTTCGTTATAATAGCTGGTGCGGTAGGGGATCAGGTCCGGCTGGTCCGGCAGGGAATACAGATGCTCTTGCAGGACATCGCGTGACACGCGTGCGCGCATGGGCGTGCTGTATTGGACCAGATGCAGGTTGCTTTGCGCGAAGTCGATCACCACCTCGCCATTCGTGCGGCAGATCCGTGCGGTGCGGACATTCCATTCCAGCGGCACCTGCCAGTCGAAGACCTGCGTGCCACTGCCGATATGGTGAATGTGAAAATTGTCGATATATTCGCCAATATAGGACAGTGTCTGGCGAATGCCCTCCCCGGTGATGCTACGGCAGATGGGGAACAGCCTGCGGGCATGGTCATGGAGCTGGTCCGGTTTGCCGCCTGAGGGTGCGCCAGGTATGGCCAGGGGGAAGGCGCATATCGTCATGGAGATTCCTCGACCGGTTGAAGACAGGATCGCCCCACAAAGCAGGACGCTGTCTCCAGACACGAACGGAAGCCATGAGCCTCGGGTTCCCCGCACGGATCATATGCGGGGGTGGTGCAGCCTTCAGGCAGACAAAGCCGGGGATCGCACCGGTGTTGTATCGGCCAGGCTTGGCAGGATATGCGCCATGCTGCGCGTGACGTAGCTTTCCTTTTCACCAACCGGGGCTACGTAATGCAGGGCGTCCTGTGCGGCTTGCGGGCCTTCAAGGCGGGCAATGACCCATGCCGCCAGATAGGGGGAGGCCAGGCAGCCGCCAGCCGTTGCGATATTGCCGCGCGCAAAGAATGGCTGTTCGAGCACGCGCACCCCCGCTTCCTTCACCCAGGGTCTGGTTGTCAGGTCCGTGCAGGCGGGAATTGTGTCCAGCAGGCCAAGCTTTGCCAGGATCAGGGTGCCCGAACACTGCGCGCCCAGAAGCTGGCGGGATGGATCAAGCTTCAGCCGGTCCATGATCTGGCTGTTGGCCACGATGTCGCGGGTCAGCATACCGCTGCCGATCAGCACGGCATCGGCACGGCTGGCTTCTTCCAACGTGGCTTGTGCCTCGATCACCACACCGTTCATGGAGGTCACACGCGCGGTGGGGCAGGCAAGGGATACACGCCAATCCGGCTTTTTGACCCGATTGAGAACCCCCAGGGCGATCAGGGAGTCGAGTTCGTTGTATCCATCGAAAGTGAGAATGGCGATATGCATGGGCCGGGCTTTCCAGAAAACCGGCTGTCTCTGCCGGGACTGTCGGCCAGGGACAGTCTTTTTCCTTCTGGACGATTTACCCCGACGCGGCCAGATTTTTCTGGAAAACGCGACATCACCTGCATGATAGGCAAAAAAAGCCCCGGCCACAAGGTTGGGCCGGGGCGGGCGGTTTTCAGGCTGCCTGGCCCACGGCATAATCATCCTGCCGGGCGCGGTTCTGCTTTTTTTCCAGCATTTCCGTATGGCGGCGCGCTTCGGGGGAGATGCGCAGGCACAGGGTCAGGACACCGGCGGCAAGGTAGAGACCCGAAAATGTCCAGATCACGCCTTCCAGCCCCATGCCAAGCCAGGATTCACACACCCCCACGACAGCAGGCCCGACCCAGGTGCTTGCCCCCGCACCCAGCCCCAGAATGGACAGGGCGGCGGCTTTTTCCTTGGGGCAGATCAGCGGCATCAGCCCGGACATGGGCACAAAGGCCGCAACCGTTCCGCCGTAGATAAAGCCCGCAATGGCGGCAAGCGTGAAGTTGCCCGGATACCACAGCGGCACGTAGTAGAAGAGCGGAATGGTGATGCAGCACCCCACACAGCCGCCAACGGCAACCACGAACCGGTGGCCCAGCTTGTCAGCAAGCATGCCCGCGGCAAGGTTGAACAGAATATTGCCCAAAAAGATCAGGGACAGCAGGTCCAGCCACTGGGCTTGCGAAAAATGCAGCACGTCAATGAAGAAAGCGGGCATGATCGCCAGGAACGCGTATTCCGAGGATGTGTCGACCGTGCGGATAATGCCAGCCGCAAGGGTTTTGGGCTCGCGCCACATGATGCTGATGGAACCGAAAAAGACCTGCTTTTTATCCATGTTTGCAGGAACCAGCGGCTTCGATCCGGTCGGTTCGCGCACACCGAACAATGCGATCAGCCCACCCAGGATAACCAGGCCCAGCGAACACCAGAATGTTGCAAGCTCGCCGATATAGGGAATGGTGTAGCGTGCGAACTGCGAACCCAGTGTGGGCAGCCCGGCGGAAAAGGAAAACCAGAACCACCCGGCGGCCGAACCCAGCATGCGTGCGGGCGTGACAGCCGCGATCCAGACCAGGAAACCGTACGCGAACAGCGGATAGGCAAAGCCGCGCAGCGTATAGAACAGCAGGGTCATGGTCAGGTTGTCAGGGCCCAGGCCCAGCGCCAGGAAGCCTGCTTCAAGCACTGCCCACAAAAAGAGCCCCGCCCACATGGTGCGGCGCGGCCCGTAAAGATCGGACAGGGGCCCCGCCAGCCATGCGGAAATCATGACAGCCACGCCATATGTCGTGAACATCAGGTTCACATCGCCCTGGGTATGGCCATGGTGGAGCATGAAGGTGTCGAGATACCCGGCCTCCACCCCGTCACCGACCATGAAAAGCAGCAGGCCGACGAAACCGAAAAACAGGGATGGGGGAATGCCCAGACGTGCGGAAAATCCGCGAGGTTGTGTAGCAGTCTGAGGGCTTGTCTCTGGCAAGACGCTCTCTCCTTATAAATTTCAGTGCAGCCCGCGATAGGACAGAGCCCGAAGGAGACCGGACGGCGGGCATGCGTGATGCTGGGCCCCCGCGATGACACAGCAGGGCCGACTGGATGCGAGCACGAAAACAGGATCGCGCATCACGGAATGGAAAGCACAGATGATGTGTGTTGAGGGGTTTATATAATCATTCTTTCTATATTTCAAGATATTTTTTATAAATAAAGATCACGCCGACAATGAATGAGTCTCTTTTTTATTTCCGTTTGTTATTTTATTTTATGTGTATTCATATGTATGAATAATTGTATTTAGGTTTTGTTTTTCTTGGGAAGGGAAAATGAATTCCTGTACCATTTTTTCCAAAAAAACTCTGCGCCGCCGCTTCTGATCACCGGGTTTCGGGCCGGATGGTGGTTTTATCTATTCAGGAAATGTATTTATTATTCCAAGGTCTTTTGAAGGGCGCGGGGGCCGGCCAGGGGGGCTTGGCCCGGCATGGCGCAGGTGCCCCCTTGCGGGGTCGCGCAACTATTCATTCGCTCCATTACGGCAAGGGGGATTGACCTGTGGGCGCCCGTCGTGCCCAGTCGGCATTGCCCCAATGTTGCATAGGAATGATAGGCCATGGTTGCTCCGACCCAGCGCCTGACGATAGCGGATCTTGTCCCGGCCGTGACCGCGGTGGTAGCGGACGAGACGGATCTGATCGCCAACATGGCCAATATCTCGGCCCTGATTTTCGAAGCCATGCCGGATCTGAACTGGGCGGGTTTCTATCTGTGGAAAGACGGGCAACTGGTGCTGGGCCCGTTCCAGGGCCGCATGGCCTGTACCCGTATACCGCTTGGCAAGGGTGTGTGCGGCACGGTGGCACAGGAGCGAAGAACGCGTGTCGTGCCCGACGTGCATGATTTTCCCGGCCATATCGCCTGCGATGCGGCCTCCGCCTCCGAGATCGTGGTGCCGGTGCTGGCGGGTGGGGCGCTGCTGGGCGTGCTCGATGTGGACAGCCCGCTGAAGGACCGCTTCACGCAGGCGGACCGGATCATGCTCGAAGCGATTGTCCAGGCCCTGGTGCAGGCGCTCGCCCGGTAAGGGAGTGTTCAGCGTGGCCGGGTCGGGATGATCGCAAACCGTTTGATCGCTTCCGCGCAGACAAGATAAAGCCCGACAAGCAGGCCGATGGTCAGGGCCACGGGCAAAGGCGGGGGATCGAAGCCGAACCAGGCGCGCAGCGGGGTAAAGGGCAGGACCAGCGCCAGCGCCAGTGCTGCGAGCGAGGAGACCACAAGGGCTGCCCCCGGTCGGGCATGCCAGGCGCGGCCATTGGTCCTGATAATGAAAATGACCAGAATTTGCGTGGCCATGGATTCAAGGAACCAGGCGGTGCGGAATTCGGTCTCCCTTGCCTGAAAAACGAAGACAAGAACGCCAAATGTCGCAAGGTCGAAGATCGAGGACAGCGGCCCCATCACGGCGGCGAAGCGCACAAGGGCCCGCATGTCCCATACCTGCGGCCTGGCGACGGCTTCTGGCCTTACGGTGTCGAAGGGAATCCCGATTTCCGAAAAATCGTAAAGCAGGTTGTTCAACAGGATCTGGGTCGGCAACATGGGCAGGAAGGGCAGCGTGACCGACGCAATGGCCATGGACAGCATGTTGCCCAGGTTGGAACTGGCCGCCATGCGCACATATTTCAGGATATTGGCGAATGTCCGCCGCCCTTCCTCCACCCCGTCGGCCACGACCTCAAGGTCCGGGGCCAGAAGGATCATATCGGCCGCCGCCTGGGCAACACCCGTGGCCCCCGAGACCGACAGCCCGATATCAGCCACTTTTAGCGCCGGTGAATCGTTTATGCCGTCGCCCAGGTAACCCACAACAGCCCCCCGGGCCTGAAGGGCGTGGACAATCCGCGATTTCTGGTCCGGCGCCAGGCGACCATAGGCGTGAACCGTCTGGACCTGGACGGCCAGTGCCTCATCGCTCAGGGCTGCAATGTCAGGGCCCGACAGAATGGTGCTGACATCGATCCCGACCAGACCTGCAACCCGGCGGACAATGACCGGATCGTCCCCCGACAGGATCCGCAGCGCGATCCCTCGTTCCTTGAGCCGGGTAATCGCGGCACTTGCGGTGGGTTTGGGCGGATCGGTAAAGGTGCACAGCCCTTCGAAAACCAGCCCGGTCAGGGCGTGGTCGTCAATGTCGTTCGCAGCACCGCCCCATGGGCGCGACGCGATGGCGATGGTTCTTTTCCCCTCCTCCGCCAGGGTCTGGATGCGGCTTGTGATCAGCGCATGTGCGGGCTCGTCCAAGGGGGGCGTGCTGTCCGCGCGCAGGGTGGTGCACAGGGGCAGGATGGCTTCGACCGCGCCTTTGACGATCAGCAGCGGGCCTTCGGGCCCAAGGGCCAGGACCGAGCCAAGCCTGCGGCTGAAATCGAAGGGGCGCTGGGCCTGCAACGTCCAGCCCGCATCCCCCGGTGTTGCGGGAAATTCCGCCAATGCCTGGTCGAGCGCTCCGCGGTCACCCCCCAGTCGTGCCGCGATCGCCCCCAGCATGGCCGGGCGCGGGGCAGGGCGGCCAGCCGCATCAAGCGTGTCAGCCAGCGTGATTTCGGCCGAAGTCAGTGTTCCGGTCTTGTCCGTGCATAGCACGGTCATGGCCCCCAGATCGTGTATGGCGGCAAGGCGTTTGACAATAACCTTGCGCCGCGCCATGCGCACCGCCCCGCGTGAAAGGGTGACGGTGGTGATCATGGGCAGCAGTTCGGGTGTCAGCCCCACGGCCAGCGCCACGGCGAACATCAGCGATTCCAGGGCGGGCCTGCCCATGATCACCCGCATGGCCAGAACGATCACCACAAGGGCCAGTGTCAGCCGGGCGATGACCAGCCCGAAGGCATGCAGGTCACGCTGGAAGGGGGAGGGGGCCTGCGCCTCGTCCAGGATCGCGGCCGCACTGCCGAACAACGTGGCGCGTCCGGTGCCGACCACCAGGGCCGTGGCCTCTCCCGTCTGGGCCACGGCACCCCGGAACACCGCGTTGGTGGCGTCGGCCGGGCTTTGGGCCGCAACCGTGCCGGGGCGTTTTTCCACCGGATAGGGCTCACCGGTCAGGGCGGCCTCATCCACCGTGAAACTGTTGCTGGCCAGAACCCGTGCATCGGCGGGTATGATATCGCCGCCCCGCACACGCACTATATCGCCGGGCACGACGGTGCTGACATCGACCGGCACAAAAATGCCATCGCGCCGGACTTCCGCGCGCAGGGCCACGGATTGTTTCAGGGCTTCGGCGGCCTTGAGCGCATATCCCTCCTGAACGGTGTCGAGCCCGATGGACAGGACCAGAATGGCCACGATAATGGACCCGCCGCTGGCATCGCCCGTCGCCACGGACACAGCCCCCGCCCCCAGCAGGATAAGGGAAAGCGGTTCGAACAGGCGCCGCATGACGGCGCGTGGCGTGCTGGTGGTGTGGGGCTTGCTGTCGGTATTGGGGCCGTACTGCTCCAGGCGGCGCTTGGCTTCCCCCGCACTCAGGCCCTCCGGCCCGGATTGCAGGGCCTGGCCCAACGCCTCGGGCGGGAGGGTCCAGAACAGGGCCAGGTCTGGGGGGTGGCTGTCCCCCGTGTTATGGGGCTGTGTCGGTCCTGGCGTGTTCGGGGGAGGGGACATGGTGGGAATGCTTTTTCGTCAGGGACCGGGCTTTTGGGCGGGACGGGCCGTATCGGCGTGCGTCATGCCTGCTTCGGCACTTTGCGCCCCGCACCCGCCGATCGGGCATTTTCCCGTTGGTCGGCGGCTTCGATCAGGCGCATGACCTCGGTATCCTCGACTTGCGAAAAGTCTTCGTAAAACGCACCAACGGCGGCAAGGCGGGCTGGCTGGATCAGGCTGACCACCTGATCGCATTCGTCGCTGAGAAGCTGGAGGCTGTCGGGGGCCGCAACCGGTACCGCCAGCACAAGCCGGGCGGGGTGGTTGCGGCGCAGGGCCTGCAAGGCTGCGCGCATGGTGCCACCCGTGGCGATCCCGTCATCCACCACGATCACCACCCGGCCGGTCACGGGGCGCGGTTGGCGGTTGCCGGTGTAAAGCCAGCGCTGGCGTTCGATTTCACGCAACTGGCGGTCCACGACCGTCTGGATTGTCTGCGCATCGATCTGCATGGCCCGCAGAATGGCCTGGTCCAGCACGACCTGCGGGGCTGCTCCGTCCACCACCGCACCCAGCCCGTATTCCTCGTGACCCGGCATGCCGATCTTGCGAACGAACAGCAGGTCCATCTCCGCGTTCAGGGCCTGGGCGACTTCGAACGCCACGGGCACCCCGCCGCGTGGTAATGCCAGAACCAGGGGGTGGGTGGCAGCAAGCGGGAGCAGCGCTGCACCCAGCGCTTGTCCCGCTTCGCACCGGTTTTTAAAAAATTGCGCGGAATCAGACATTTTTTAATGCCTCCTGTCGGTTTCCACCGCCCGGGGCGGAGCCGGCGCGAAAGCGTGACGAACCGGGCCTACAGGCCGAATGGCCAGGTTTCGGGCGCGCCATGCGGGTGTTCGGGCCCCAGCGGGGCAACGGCTTTTGTCTGTTCGAACCAGACAAAGGCATCGAACTGATCGGCCAGCGATGCTTCGAAATAATGGCTGGCCAGTTCGGTTTCGGGGCGATAGATCACGCCCACCGCCCGTTCGCGCAGCGGGGTGCTCAACTGTTCGCGCAGCAGGGGGTTGCCGTGCCGCCACTCGGTCAGGCTGCATGCAAGCCCGGCGCGCGAAAAGGCATGTTCGTAACTGTCGGGCCGGGCGGGGCGCAGCGCCTTGACCTCCATCGGCCCGTCCCATGTGCTGGCGGCGGCCACGGTGCCGCGATCGGTGCCAAAGCCGATCAGCACCGCATCGTCCCCATGGGCCATGCGGCATAGCTCGCCAATATTGAACTGCCCTTCCCACCCCATGGCGGTGGCGGCGGCGTTTCCCACATGCGAATTATGCGCCCATACGACCGCCTTGGCTGCATCGCCCCGGTGGGTGAGCAAAGCTTGCAGCGTTGCGAACATATGCCGATCGCGCAGGTTCCAGCTTTCGTTCGTGCCACGATACATGATGCGGTAATACTGCTCGGCCGCGCGCACGACGCGGGCGTTCTGCACCGCGTCGAACCAAGCCTCCCCATCGTCGTGCAGAGCGTGCAGGCGCTGGGCCAGAAGGTCGCGCAATTGGGCGACGGCGGCATTTTCGCAACTGTCGCTTTGCGCGCGTATCGCCATCTGGCCGTAAAGGGCGGGGTTGTCCTGCCAGGGTGTCAGGCATCCGTAACGCTGGCGGGCCTGCTTTGCCGCCTGCTGGTCGTGGGTGTCCAGATAGTCCAACACCGCATGAATGGACTGGCCAAGACTGTAGATATCCAGCCCATGAAAGGATACACGCTGATCGGCCATGCAGCTTTCGTTATGGTGGTGCAGCCAGCGGACAAAAGCCGCGACATCCTCATTCCGCCACATCCAGGCGGGAAAGCGCGTGAAGGCAGGGCCACGCCAGGGGCGGCGCGCGTTGTGGCGTACGTAATCGTCAATCCGGGCGGCGTCGGGCCAGTCCGCCTCTACCGCGACAATGCTGAAACCATGGCGTTCGATCAGCCTGCGCGTAATGGCCGCCCGCGCGCGGTAGAATTCCGCACTGCCATGGGTTGCCTCCCCCAACAGGATGACCCGCGCATCGCCAAAGCGGTCGAAACAGGTACCGAACGCCTCGATTTCTTCCAGCGCGGGCAGGGGTTCACCATAGTCCTGCAGGGCCGCGACCAGACGTTCGGGCACGCTGTCATCGTGCAAAGTCATGCGGGGCGCAGTTTCGACAGTCATGGGCGTTATCCCCATTGGCGTAAGGGCTCAGCCAGCCGAGCCATGGCGTTGGTCCGGAAGTTTGTCAGCCGTCAGGGCACGCATTTTTCCCAAACACGCTCGGGTGCGATCCTGTCTGGTGTAACGCATGGCGGTGGATTTATTTGCAAGAAATGAAGGGATGCGAGGCGGCCCTGACCAGTATTTTTGGCAAGCTCCTGCCCTGTGTGCCCCGATTGCGGGAGCCCTTGCGTTTTTCCTCGCGCAGGTCGTGCATCCGCGGCACTCTGTATCGCGTTGCAGAGCGGTAAGACCCTGCCCGCCCGGATTGTCAGGAGAGACGATGACCGCCCCGACATCGCCCCCGCAGGAAATCGAGCTGAAACTGCTTTTTTCGGCCCCGGATCGCCCGGGTCTCGATCGGCATCCCGCCTTGTGCGACGGGCTGGTGTCCGGCGTGGTCCACCACCATCTGCTCACCACCTATTACGATACACCAGCCCTTGCCTTGTACGAGAAAGGATTGTCCCTACGGGTGCGGCAGTCCGGCGGGGCCTATACCCAGACCTTGAAGTCGGATGCAGCGGGCGGCGGGCTTGCCGCCAGCCGCGATGAATGGGCATGGCCCGTCAGGACAAACCGGCCCGATACGACCCTGCTGGCCAAGACGCCGGCAGCAGTCTTCGGGCCTGCGCTGGCTGAAAAGCTGATGCCGGTCCTGGTCAGCGATATTCGGCGCAGCGTGCATCTTGTGGCGTATGGGGGCGCGGTGATCGAGGCGGCGATCGATGAAGGCGCGGTCCGCGCCGGCGGGGGGGAAGAGCCGGTCCGCGAACTGGAACTGGAACTGAAGGAAGGCCCCGTTTTGCAGGTCTATTGCCTGGCGTTGCGCCTGCTGGCCGACCTGCCCCTGCGGATCGGGGTCGAAACCAAGGCCGGGCGTGGGTACCGGCTGTTACGGGGTGGGCTGCCCGAACCGGTGGCCGAACCTGTGGTGCTCCTGGCCCCGGAAACCCCGACCGAGGATGCGTTCAGGATGATCGTGCGCTCCCAACTGGCGGTCCTGATCGGCAACCAGCCTGCGGCCGAGGCCGGGCAGCCCGACGGCATACATGACATGCGGGTTGCGATCCGCAAGCTCCGCACGGTGCTGCGGCTGTTCACCCCCCGTCTTGCTCCGCCGGAACTGGAACGGTTCGAAGAGGCATTGCAGCGACTGGGGCAGGTGCTTGGCGTGGCAAGGGATTGGGATGTGTTCTGCCTGCAAACCCTGCCTGCGGCCTTTGACCCCCGGGAACTGGATGAATGCCCGCAGCTTGTCGCGGCGGCCGAAGAAAAAAGGGCCGCCGCCCATGAGGATCTGCATGCGGAACTGAGCGGTCCCGCCCCGACCATGATGGCGCTGGAGCTTATGGCCTGGGTGGAGGATACGCCCTTTGTTCCGGGCAGCGCAGCTGACCCGGATCCCCTTTGTGCGTTTGTGCCCAAACGGCTCGACCGGTTTGCCCGCAAGGTCGCGCGTCGCGGTCGGGGGGTGGGGCATCTGGACCCCAAGGGGCTGCATACTTTGCGCAAGGCGCTGAAAAGGCTGCGCTACAGTGCCGATTATTTCACGGCCTTCTATCCGGCCCGTCACGTCAAACCGTACCTCAAGCTGGGGCGGGGCCTGCAATCCGCATTGGGCGAGATCAATGACGCGGCGGTGGCCGCAACCCTGGCCGACAGCCTGGCCCTGGCCCATCCGAACCTTGCGTCCTTTTGTGCGGATATCGTCCAGCGGAGCCATAAACGAAGGAAAAAATCGCTGCACGACCTGCCGCGCCTATGGAAGGATTTTCACAAGACAGACGAGTTCTGGCGATAAAGCCGCGTCATTCCTTGACCCGGAGCATCAAAATCCGTCCCGGCGAGGCACGGAGTGCCTTCGCCCGAACTGGCGGATCAAAGGGGGATGCCAGCCCGAAACGCAGCCCTTAGGCCGATCTGATCAGATTTTGACGCACCGCCTGAATACCAAACCGGTCGGGCACGCGTCAGATCCGGGATCGGCTTTGGGCAAACCGGCAGGAAGGTGCTGGGCTCAGCCCGTCACGCCTTATCTGCCAGCAGGCGCGGGGTGTCTTCGCCCAGTTTTATCGCCCGTTCGGAGGGGCGCCATTCCCCCGTATTCTCATTGCGGCCCTGGAGCAGGAAACGGGGGTGCTTGTCATCGATCTGGGCCGCCGCCCTGGCGGAAAGCTGGCCGATTTCCCCGCCCAGGCAGCGGTTGACGATCAGGGCATGTCGGGTGTCGGCAAAGGCGGTCATCATCGCGTAATCGCCACTGCTGTCGCCGCAGACCAGAACCGGTCCGTAACCGCGCTTGTCGGCAAGGGCCGCGTGCAAGGCGCGCACCTTGCCAGCCTTGACCGTAACGGGCCAGCCCGCTGCCGGCTCCAGCCCAAGCTTGCCGCCCGGCCAGGTCATACGCACGCCCAGGATATTCTCACGCGGGAGGTTATAGCCAAAATCCGGGTCGGTCGCGAAAACGGCCACGACGTCTTCGAGTGATGCGGAGCAGACAAACACATCTATGCCGCAGCGGCGCAGGGTTGCCTGCAGGTCGGCAATTTCGGGCGTCAGGCGCAGGGCGGTCAGGGCCGGGCAGGCGACAAGCCCCGCACGGCCCGGGCGCTGCGCGGGTGTGGTCCACATATCCTGCCTGATACCCTGACCAAGGTGCCAAAGATTGGAATCCTTGGCGAGGGCCGCAAGCTGTTCATGCGACAGGCCACTGAACAGCCGGATGATCCAGCGGCAGGATACATCGGCGTCATAGCTGGCATCGATCGCGTTATAGGCGAACAGTAATTTGCTTTTCAGGCTCAGCAGGGCCGGATTATCCATAGGGATCGGGCCTGAACGGGCGGCCAGTGCCGTATAGTCCGCAAGCAGGTCGGCCTGGATGTCGCCCAGCGATACGGGCTTGCCGGTCGTTGTGGTCAATGTGGGATCGAGCGGGCGGGCTGGCACATCCAGCGCGATCGCACGCGCAAAATCCTGCGGGGACAATGCGAACCGGAAATGGGTCGCCGCATAGCGCATCAGCGTTTCTTCGCAGTCGCCCGCAATGCAGGTATTGTCCCAGTCGAACACGGCATAGGGTTTTTGCGCCGGGTTGTAATGGGGGCTGCCGATACCGTAATTGGCAATAAGGCGTTGAAGAAATGCCCGGTTTCGCGGTGCCCATTTCAGGGGTGCAAGATCGCCATGGGCGGCGGGGGCGGGCAGGTCCGGCGCTGTATCGGCGGCAAGGGGGGCCGCATCGGCAAAAATGCCGCCAGCAAGGCGGGGGGCCAGCAGGGTACCGAACGCCGCACCGCCCGCAGCAATAAGCTGCCGCCGCGAAACGGCCATCAAGCGTGGACCCCGGCAGTACCCCTGCCCATCAGCGGATCGGTGCGGCTGGGGCGGCCGGTTTCCACATGCCCGGCGAACTGCGCCAGCAATGTCTTGCCGTGGAAAATGGAAAGATCGTACCAGTGGTCCTGTTTCGCCACCGGCAACTGCGCGACCTGTGGTGTATCCCCGCTTACGACAAGTGTTTCGTTCGTGCCCGCATAGGCATCGTGCAGCCGCAGGCTCAGCGATGCTGCTTTGGTGCCGGCGCCGCGTGACAGGGAGAGGGTTACAAAATCCAGCGTGGGGTCCACGCTCAGCGCGGCAAGGAGTGTGCCTGCCGCATCGAACGCGCGGTAAAACCCGTTGGGACCATGCACCGTAACCACGCCGGTATTTTGCACGGCAGCATTCAGTTCAGCCCCCGCCCCTAATGTAAAGTGCCGCGCACCTGTGGCGTCGATCACCCGCAGCACGGCCCCTTCGGCCCCGCTATTGCCCAGGCGAATCTGCCCGGGTTCGATCAGGTCGGCATGGAGCGCATAAGGCAGCGGGCGGGCGGGGCGTTGGCCTGCCTCCTGCACCGGCGCATGTTGGTGGGTCGGAATTTGTGGCGCGGGCAGCATGCAGGAATGGCGTGTTTCAGCCAGATAATCGGCGGTGTTCGGTAGTTCCGCCGTCCAGACCGGATCTGGCCGGGTGAAATCGAATACCGAGGTCAGGTCGCCCGAAATCGCCCGCCGCCAGGGCGTGACCAGCGGAGCCGCGACGCCGAAACGCGCTTCGAGAAAACGCAGGACTGACGTATGGTCGAAGACCTGCGAATTGACCCACCCGCCTTTTGTCCACGGCGAGATGATAATGGCAGGCACGCGTGGGCCAAGCCCTACAGGCACGCCGTGAAAGCTCTCCCCCGCGGTGCTGACGGTGCTGGCACCCTGTGTTGCGTCAAGTGCGGGAACCGGCGGCGGCACGTGGTCGAAAAAACCGTCATTTTCATCGTAATTGAGAATGAAGACAGTTTTTGCCCACACATCGGGGTAGCGGACAAACACGTCCATAAGCTGCGAGATCAGGAATTCCCCATAGCCCGGCGGGGCGTTGGGGTGTTCCGTCAGGGCCGTTGGCGGCACGATCCACGAGACCTGCGGCAGCGTGCCATTGGCGATATCGTGCTCGAAGGCCTGCACCAGGTACCGGCCTTCGGATGTATCCTTGTTTTCATGGGTCGAACCGGGAACGATCTGGCGGGCCTGGCGATACTGCCAGGATTTGGGGGAGACCTTCCTGAAGGCCGCGAAAGAGGCCAGCGGGTTGTCACCGAAATTGTCGTATTCCTGGTAGACGCGCCACGTCACCCCGGCCTTTTGCAGGCGTTCGGGGTAGGTTTCCCAACCGAAGGGTTTGAAATCCGGGTGGTCGAGCGCCATGTCGGCGGTCCAGTTGCCGTCATCGACATTGTCGATCACCTGCTTGCCGTCATCGCCCGCCGCCAGGCCGCTTGTGCCGGTAAAGAAATAGAGCCGGTTTGGGTTGGTCGGGCCGAAGATCGAGGCATGATAGGCGTCGCAAATGGTAAAGGCGTCGGCCAGCGCGTAATAATAGGGTATTTCGGTGCGGGTGAAATGGCCCATTGTCATGGCCGTTTTCCGCGCAATCCAGATATCCCAGTCGTTCCAGGCGGCCTGCGTGCCCTTCCAGCTATGGTCCAGGCTGGCCAGGCACGCGCTGGACGTATGGGCGGTTTCAAACTGGAATGGCAGAATATATTTGCCGTGGCCGTCAGGCTGGGCGAACACGCTGTGCCCGTCCTTGCGGCGTTCGGCGCGCGGGTCGCCATAACCCCGCACGCCGTTCAGGCAGCCGAAATAATGATCGAAGGAGCGGTTTTCCTGCATCAGGATCACCACATGCTCGACATCCTGGATCGTGCCCGTGGCGCGGTTGGGGGCTATGGCCAACGCGCGCTTGAGGTTGTCAGGCATGGCGCCACTTGCCGCAAGGGCTGCTGCGAACTTGAGAAAACTGCGGCGACCAGGCGTTGCGGACATCGAGGCAAGGCTCCTTGCGACTGTAAGACTAAAGGCGTGTTGCGCTCAGAAATGCTTGCGCAGGGTAAAGAAGACCATGCGCGGTGAGCCCGCCTGAAGGGTGGCGAAGGTATGTGACGGGTCAGAGAAGACGAACCCGTTACTCCCCACCGTTGCAACATAATGCTTGTCGAACAGGTTGCTGACATTGATCTGGGCGTCCAGCCCACGCAGGAAGAAATTGTCGCTATGCACGCGATAACCAAGGTTGAGGTTGAAAATATCGTTGGCCGGCACCCAGGAGTCGTTCAGGTAGGTATAGGTCCGCTTGTCCTGGAACTGCATGTTGACGTTGCCCCAGATGGTGCCGTCATCATAGCCAAGCTGCACGTTGGCGAGGTTACGCGGCATGGCCACGACATCCTTGCCCTTCGTGTAATAGGTGATCCCGCCCGTGGTCATGTTGTTATCGTATTTGGAGTCGTTGAAGGCGTAGGATGCGTAGATCGACCAGTTCATGGCAAAGCGGTAGTTGAAGGCCACGTCCACGCCGCGTGTCGTCACGTTACCCACGTTGGCCAGCACCGCGGCATTGCCCTGAATGCCAACACCCTGGGTAATGGAGGCCAGGCGGTTCTCGAATTCGACATAGTAACCGGTGACCGACGCCTGGATGTTGGAGTCGTGGTAGCGGTAACCGATTTCTTCCGAATAGGCCATTTCGGGGCGGATCTTGCCCTTGATGGCGTTGTAACCGGCGATTGTCGTGGCGAACGGGCTGGTGGCCCCCGTCTGGGAATTGTCGAACGCGGACATGTTGCGCGAGAAATCGGCGAAGATTTCGTTATGACGGTTCACGCGGTAATTGGCGCCGATCTGGGGCAGGAAGCCGTTGGACGACTGGATGGAACCCGACGGGTAGCCGTCATTGCCGATCACGCCCATCGAATTGCTGCCAAGCTGGCGGGCGGAGCTGTCCACGATCAGTGAACGGAAGCCGTAATTCAGCTTAAGGGCCGGGGTGACCTGCCAGTTATCCTGCAAATGGACCTGATAGGTCTTGGTGTTGAAGGCAGCCTGCCACGCGGTATCGAAGGAATTGCCCTTATACCAGTGGGTGCTGCCCGGCGTGGTGTCCAGCGCCAGCGGATAGAAGCGGCGTGCCTGTTCGAAATCGTTGTTTTCGAACCAGAAACCGCCTTCGATCGTGTGGGTGCCGATCTTGTAGGTCACACCGCCCATAAAGCCTTCGCGATGGATGCCGTATTCGGTCGTACGAACCGACAGGGGCGAGCCGCCCAGCGCTTCGGGTGTGGGTGTGTAAGGTGTTACCCACACGCCTTCACCGCTATTGGTGTGGCCGTAAACGGTCGCATAGGCCTTGAGCCTGCTATTGATATCGAAGTCGAACCGGCCATAGCCCATGGCGTCCTGCCGCAGGCCCGCCGCGTTGTAATACTCGAAATCGGGTGCGCTACCGTAGTTGGTGGTGCCGATGCCTGCCGGATAAGGGGTGTTGTTCTGGTAGGCATAGCCGATCTGCTTGGCCAGCGGGTAGTTGCCGGTAATGTTGTCAACCCGGTAGCCATACTGCTTGATGGTGGCGAGTGAGAGATCCTGGTAGTCGTTTTCCTGCCGCAAGGACCAGTCCCCGAACAGGGTCAGCTTGACGTGATCGCCCAGCGGCTGGACGAATTTCGCATTGGCCTGCTGCTGGCGCTGGATGCCGTCGCCCTTCCACTTGTTCGCGTCCTGATAGTCGTAGGAGACAAAGAACTTGCCGCCGCCAGGCAGCAGGCCGCTGTTGACGCGCATGAAGGTGCGCCAGGTCGAGGCCGAGCCGATCGTGCCCGACACATCCACGCCGAACTTGTCGGTGGGGGCGATGGAGGTGAATTCCAGGGCACCACCCAGGTTGTTGGCCGCCGCAACGCCGACCGAGCCGGCACCCTGGCTGAGTGTCGCAGCACCGTTGTTTTCGGTCTGGAGCGCACGACCGATGGAAAGGCCGTTGTCATTACCATAGGCTAGGTTGCCCAAAGGCACGCCATCCATGGTGAAGCCAAGGCGGCTCTGGTCGAAGCCGCGGATAATGATCTGCTGCGACCATTCATACGATCCCAGCGGATCGGACGAGGTGAACATGACCCCAGGCAGCTTGGACAGCGCCTTGAACGGGCTGGTGCCGGGCACATACTGCGAAATGGCGGTGCGCGAGACTGTCTGCGTTTCGCGCGCGGCACCCGCACCCAGAACCATGATGGCTTCCTGGTTGCGGGCCGTTACGGCCTTGCCGGGAACGGGTGCGGGGGCAGGAGCAGTGGCCGGACGTGCTGCGACGGTGGAGGTCGGGGTAGCGGTTTTTGCCGCGGATTTGGTGGCGGCCTGGGAGGCGGAGTGCGTGGCAGACTGCGACTTGGTGCGTGTCGTTGCTGCGTTGGCGGTCGCCCCGGAGATCATCACGGTAGTGAGGCAAGTGGAAAGAAAGAGCTTTTTGCTACGGGTCATACCCTCACCTTTAAGTTGTCTGTTCCGGCCAGCCGGTCCCGGCGCGGGGCGGCTGAAGTTGTTGGGGCGAAAATACAAACCTGGGTCGTATATGACCCGTGACTATTCAATGACATTTCGACGACGGTTTTATTACGCGGGTGTTACCGGGCCTTTTCCACCGTCCTGTTTCGTCCCGTAAGGTATTCTTCCCGGTCTGTTGGCGGGGTATCGGCAGCATGCGCACGCGCTGGAGGAAAGATGCTGTCTGATCCGCCAATTCCGTGAAATACCCCTTGCAGGTATCGATTCTCGTTACGGGATTATAACGGAATAAGATAAATGCGCCGCAAGGAAGAAATGATACCCGAAATTTAAAGACGGAATATGTGTTGCGTATAAGTCACATGGAAGTGGTGCGCCCGGGCGCGGGTATTGGGCCGACAGTTTGTCCACAATAATTTGTCGAGGTCCCTTAATTCTCAATAAAGTTTTTTTTAGTGCTTCTTTATTTCTTTAAATACGACGTTCCACCTGTCGCATTAACGATGGTCGTGTCGGAATAAGGAAGTCGCATCGGCGGCAAAACAGATCTCCGGAGGCCCGAAAGGCTATTTCGTTCCCCGTAGCGCACGGGCAAGGCTGGTATTCTGTACTATATGTATAATGTCTGTTTTTCTAAACACTTTGCGCTATAAGCCGCATATTGCTGCATTGTAATGAGACGGGCTGCCGCGGTGCCATTCCATTTATTGCCCGACAGTTACAGCCGGCCTATCCAGTCCGGTCACATGCGGTGGGCGTAAGCAGCAAACGGCGCGACCATCCCACTTATGCGGTGCAACGTCAGGTAGGCAGGTCGGCGTGGCCTGCGGGGGGCGTGTGCGCCCAAATATAGGGCAGGCAGGTGCGAGAGAGCTGCCCGCAGCGGGCGTCTTGTCTGTTTCAGCCAAAGGGCCGTATGTCAGGTGGCGTCGGAAACCGCTATGGCATGATCGTAAATGGCGGCCAGTTGGCGGATCATGCCGGTCAGTTCGGTCAGGGCCATATTGGCGATTTTGCGGTCCTGTGGCATGGCGGCCAGCAGGCATTGGTGCTGAAGCCGGGCGTGGTCCCGGCAGGCCTTGCGCCCCTTGTCGGTCAGGCCCACGAACACCTCCTTTCTCTGTCGGCGGCGCGTTATCAGCCCCAGCCGGTCAAGTTTCTTCAGGGCGTAATCAAGGGGGTGGCGTTCGCTCAGTTGAAGATGGGCCATGACGCTGGCAATGCTTTCATCTGGCCCGTTCTGGTTCACGCTGCGCAACACCAGTATCTCCAGGGCGGACAGTTCGGGGTGGCCGGCCTGGATCATGCCGTGGCGCATCCAGCGCTGAAACGTCATGGTCATGCTGTTCAGGGCATATTCGAAATCACGAAAAACCTTTTCAGGCATGGCAATATTCAGCGATGACACAACAAACGCACGTTCCATGTCCGCTCCGTCGGGAAGCTGAACCGCGTGGTTTTTTCCGGTCTTGCGACGTGTTTCGGCCATGGCATGCTCCTTGTCTGTCAAGACATCTGCGAAAGGTTCCGAAAATCAGGGCTCTTCCCCACCCGACTGCGATCCCGCGGGTCAGAACCAGCAATCGGGTGAGCGTGTCAGCAGTTCATTGTCGTGTTCGCCGATCATGATGATATCCTCGAAAAATGCGGAGCCCGTGCCATCGAGCGACAAAAAGGCCTCCACACCGAAAACCATGTTCTGCTCAACACGGTCCTCTGGCAATGACATGACGGAAGAAATGCGGGGATATTCAAAGCCGAGCCCGATCCCATGCCCATAGAAGGGAAAGTTCTTCATGATGGGTGAGACCGCCCCGCCGAACTCCCTTGTCAGGCGGTCGCCTTCGGCCGCGACATCGAGCAGTCTGGTTCCCGGGCGCATCATGGCTGACAGGTGGTGGACGATCCCGACCGCGGCTTCGATCAGGCGTTTCTGATCGGCTGTGGCCCTGCCGCGCACGCCGGTCCGCCCGGGGTCGAGCAGGTAGCCCTGAAAGAACGCGGCATGCACGGTGCCCGTGACAATATCGCCCATGCGGGGCACGTCCGCGCTATAGCCCGTCAGGGGAAAGCGCTGGTCAAAGCCCAGTGTCTCGCCATGGTTGGTGCCGATCATCTGGATACGCCCACCGCGCCGCACAACCTCACGCGCGGCCTCCCCCGCTGCTTCCTGCTCGGAAAGCCCGCTTGTCAGCCCTTCCATAAGCCGGTTGGTGGCAATGGTCGCACTTTCCCCCGCTATGCGGTAACATTCCAGTTCCCGGGGGCTCTTGATCCGCCTCACAGCCTTGACCAGGTCATCGGTGGCGACCCAGTCTATTGCGGGTGCTGCATCCAGCAACTGCTGGTAGTATTTTACGGGAATAAAGTGCGTGCCGATCAGGGCCACAGGGCCGCATACGCCTTCGGCCGTCAAGGTTTCGGCCACGCAGCGGAACGGATGGTTCGAACAGGTGACATCCTCGATACTGACCAGATCCCTCCGGACCGCCGGTTCATCAATAACCAGCCGGGGCATTTGCCCCTTGCGGAATATGACGGCTGAAAAAGACCGCGCCGACCAGATCAGGGAATCAAGCCCGCTGCTAATGGTGTAGTGGTTCGAAAGGTAAAGAATGTCGCCACAATTATCCAGCGTGCCGCCGCCACGTCCGAAGACTACGGCTGTTTCAAATCCTCTGGCCTCCATTTCAGCCAGGACACGCTGCCAGCGTGTTTCGTATTCATCCAGTGGGAAATAACGCAGCATGGGCGCGCGCCTCTTCGGTTCATTTATCCTGACGGTGCTCTTTGGATCATTTTTCTCACAGATCGATACGGTTACGCAAATAAGGCGCGCGTCCCCCAAGGGGGCGTAAAGTCAAATAAAGGCGTGATCTGTATGCAGAAAAACGTGGGATAAACTTGCCTGGAAGCGAGGATACTTGACGTTTCGCGTATTGCGACAAATGCGGGGAAGTCTTTGTAGACAATAGATAAAATTTGCCCTGATATAGAGCAGAGCAGAGCAGAGCAGAGCAGAGCAGAGCAGAGCAGAGCAGAGCAGAGCAGAGCAGAGCAGAGCAGAGCGTGACGACCCTGGACCGGGCAAAAAGGGGGAAGGCCTGCGCCTGCTGATGTCAGCGGGTGCTGAACCCGCCATCCACCACCAGTTCCGCGCCCGTCATGAAGCTGGCGTCGTCGCTGGCCAGGAATGCTACGGCCGCCGCCAGTTCCTGTGGGAAAGCCCGACGCCGCAGCGGTGTTTCGGGAATGACGCCGCCTTCTTTTTCCGCCTCATTCAAAGGCGTGCTCACACCCCCTGGCACAAGGGCATTGACCCGAATGCCATCGGGGGCCAGTTCCAGGGCCGCGGTCCGGCTGAAACCCAGCAACCCCGCCTTGCTCGTTGCATAGGCAACATAGCCTGGGGCACCGGACGGACCAAAAATGGATGACGTGTTGATGACAGAGGCATTCCCACTGCTGCGCAGCAAGGGGATCATGCTCTGCAAGCCCAGGAATGCCCCTGTCAGATTGACGTTGAGAACCTGCGTCCAGTTTTCCAGCGTTTCATGCGCGATATCGTTGATCCGCACAATGCCCGCGTTATTGACAAGAATATCCAGCTTTCCATGCGTGTGGGCGATATAGTCATGCAGTGCCGCCCATTCGGGTTTACTGGTTACATCCAGGTGCCGGTACGTGACGCTCAGTTTCTCGTCCCGAAGGGCCTGTGCCAGAGCAGCACCGTCTTCATCCAGAATATCGACGGCAATCACACAGGCACCTTCCTGGGCCAGTCGGCGGGCATGGGCGGCACCCTGGCCGCGTGCGCCACCTGTAATCAGGGCAATGCGGCCTTCCAGGCGACGGGGAATGGATGCGTCGTTTTGTGGCATTGTTCGCTCCTTGCTGGGACATTCCCGGAATATGGGCTGTCCATGTCGTGACTCGGATCGGGTGTTCTTCGGCAATGGTTTTCAGGGGGGCAGGTCTGTGTCGTGCCGGTGGCTGTCGGGTGGCAGGCATCCACGCATCAGGCCATCCGTGTATTTCGGCTGACGGCAGTATTGCGTAGCACCCCCTTCCACAGGATGGTCATTGCACAAACGATACGACCGTAGGCCCGGTGGAAGATGCTATGAAGGCCAGAAAGTCCGTGCCTCGCATAGGTCAGACCTATATAAAACAAGGATGCGAAGCAGGGCGGGGCTGAGGACGCAGGCTGATGGACGACAAGACCGTATTGCCCGAAGGGGGCAAGATCAAGGGGAGAGTGGTGGGGGGCACTAGTCGCAGGTGGCCGGCAAATTATAAAAGGTGTTGATGGCGAAGAACACCCCTGATGGAGACAGCAGGCCCATATACGGTCATTCAAAGGTATTGTGGAATATGGATCGATTTGTTCCGAAGTATGGTGCGGTATTGAAATCATGACCTTGCAGCAACTGCATTATTTCCTGGCGGCCATCGATCACGGGACTTTGTCAAAAGCCGCTGAGCACCTCAATATCTCGCAGCCATCGCTTTCCGATCAGATTTTGCGCTTGGAAAACGCCTTGGGCACGCATCTGTTCATCAGGACAAATCGCAAGCTGATCCTGACCGAAGCCGGTCGGCGGCTCATTCCCCATGCCAAGGCATCGTTGCGGGCGGTGCAGGAGGGGCACGATGCCGTGCAGTCGGTGCGGGAATTGCGGGGTGGCGTGGCCAGTTTCGGCACGTTCGGCAGCGCTTATCAATATTTCCTGATCGATTTGATCGAGGAATTCAGGCATCTGCACCCGCATGTTCGCGTCAAGGTCGTGGGGCTGAATTCAAGCGAAGTCGCGGAAGCGGTCATAGACGGCCAGATCGAAGCCGGGCTGGTCATGCTTCCCGTCAATAATAAAAGCCTTATTACCAGCGAACCCGTCTGGTCCGCCCAGGTCGGATATATCAGTGCCAATGAACAGCATCTGGTCGGCAAAAAAGATATCGATGCGTTACTTGCCGCCCCCCTGATCCTGAGCGATGCCAAATGGAATACGTCCGATCCGATCAGGAAGCTCCTGAACAGGCGGGCGCGGGCGAAGGGGCGCGAACTCGAACCGTTGATAGAGGTGGAACACCAGGCGACAGCCTTCGAACTGGCTGCCCGCGGGCTGGGAGATGTCGTGGCCACCCGGCCGATCCTGTATCAGCTTGGGTATCAGGACAGGCTTAAATGGGTGCCGATTGAACCGCATGTTTTTGAGGTCTTCGGGTTTATTTATCGCTCCGATACCGCCATATCCACCGCAACGCGTGAAATGATGGGGATGATGAGAAAATACCTGACAAAAATCCAAGACCAGTTCAGCAATATTGAAATCTAGACCTGTTTGATGTCACCGATACAGTAAAAATAAATACAGTATCTTGGCGGGTATGCTCTCGCCGTGCCCTAATGTTTCAGCACGACTGTTGACGGTGGCCCGTAAAAACTGTTTCGACATATGCTGCCCATAGGACAATCCTGTAGGAAGCATTGGCGTTGGCAGGTTCATGGGGCGCGATAAAGCGCCTATGACTGCATCTTGTTGTTGCTGGTTCGTTACGATAGGCCGGAGACCTGAAGGACACTCCCGATGAAATGTTTTATCAAGGCCGTGTCATTCTCCGTAAAACGCGCACGCGCGTCGGGCAATTGTCCTGAATATATCGACAAGGGAAGATATATGAGGAAAAATTACTTGGGATTGTCAGGATTATCGAAGTTTTCAGGTCGTAAAATATTCTCGACGGGACCCGCCTTTTGAAGGAAGGTACGACAATGACAGAGAATATGACGCCCGACAGCGCCCGTGTAGGCACCGAAAACCCGCAGGAAAACGCCGCTGGCCAGCATGACATTGGCCCGCGCGGTTTGGCAAAGGCCGTGGCCGGGGTCACCTTTGGCAATATGGTCGAATGGTTCGATTTTGCAATCTATTCCTCCATGTCCGGCGTCATGGCGCAGGTTTTCTTTCCCGTCTCGAACAAGCTCAGCCAACTCATTGCCGTCTATGCAGCCTTCGCCGCGGGGTTTCTGATCCGTCCCCTGGGGGGCTTTCTCTTCGGTCCCATTGGCGACAAGTATGGCCGACGTACCGCCCTGGTGGCGAGCATTGCCCTCATGTCCATTGCCACGTTCTGTATTTCCGCCATTCCGGGGTACCGCAGCATCGGTGTCTGGGCGCCGGTTCTGCTTGTGGGCATGCGCCTGTTGCAGGGGCTCTCCACCGGGGGGGAATATGGCGGGTCCTGTATTTTTATTGCGGAATATAGCCCGGATAAAAAAAGAACCTTTCTGACAAGCTGGCTTGAATTCGGGAATACCACCGGCTTTCTGATCGGCGGACTTATGGTAAGCGGTGTCACCTATTGCCTGGGTTGGGAGGCAATGCTCCAATGGGGGTGGCGGGTACCGTTTCTTCTTGCCAGCATGATGGGTGTGATCGCCCTGTATATTCGCATGAATGTCGATGAAACACCGGTATTTCGGCATATGCAGGAAGAGAAAAGCCACAAGCCCACAAGGCAGAACCCGATGTGGGATATCTTCAAGGGAGAGTGGCCGAACTTATTGCGCAGCGCCGGTCTTGTGGCCACTTTTAACGTCACGTATTACATCGTCCTGGGTTATACGCCGACCTATCTTGCAAACATTGCCGGATATTCCCAGACATTCTGTTCCAACCTGTCCCTTGCCATATCGCTCTGCCTTCTGGTGTTCATACCGGTTTTTGGCTGGATGGGGGATTATATCAGCCGCAAGACAATGCTCCTCGCGGGGTGTCTTTTCATTGGTGGCGGGGCTCTTCCCGCGTTTCTTGCCTTTCAGGCCCATAGCAGCGTGCTGGTCATATCGGCCTGCATGGCGGTGCTGATAACGGGTATGCTGTGTTTCCACGGCACCATGCCTGCTACCTTGCCATCGCTGTTCGGGAGCGCGGTCCGTTATACCTGCCTTGCTGTCAGCTATAACGTATCGGCTTCCTTGCTGGGTGGGACAGCACCTTTGGTCAACACTTGGCTGATTGCCAGAACCCAGGACGCCCTTGTGCCCGCATGGTACCTGGTTGTCTGTGCCGTGATCGGCTTGATGGCGCTGTGGGGGCTGAAAGACAGAACAGGCCAGCCCATGCCCGCCTAGGCAGGTGGCGTGGGGAATAATAAAAGCTTCATGGAACGTCACCTTTTTGAAAAAAGGTGACGTTCAGAAACTCTTATATATCCTTCATAAGACGCAGCGCGTCGTAGATGGCTGCATGGGTGTTGCGTGACGATACGGCATCACCAATCCGGTAAAGGACGAACGTGCCGTCTGCGTTCTTGCATATGTCCTGCTTCTGGCCGTGAGTCAGCGCCACGTAATCGACAGCACCCTGGTTGCGCGAATGCGGCTTGAGTTCGAAATACAGCTCATCCATGGGCCTGGTGCCGCAGTTCACGATAACCTGGTCGACATCGACCTTGCGCGCAAAATCGCGATAGTCGCTGCCGATTGACGCCGTCAGGCCGTTGCCGGAACGTTCAACACCTTCAAGGCGTTGGGCCACGGTAAAGACGGCGTTGTCCCCTTGCAGGGAACGGATATAGGGCACCAGATTGAGGCCCATGATCTCGGGTGAAAATGTCCGGTCGGGTGTGATGATTTCAATTTTTCCGCCACCTGCCACGATCATTTCCGCGACCTGAAGGGCGGCGTGATCGCCGGCGTCGTCAAACAGCAGCACGCTCTTGCCGGGCGGGACATCGCCGGACAGGATATCCCATGTCGATACGACAAGGTCTTCGCCCGTGGCCAGGGGCGGCGTGTCGGGGTAGCCACCGGTTGCGATAATCACGCAATCCGGAGATTCAGCCAGAACATCCGCACTTTCCGCCCAGGTGTTGAAACGGAATTCAACACCCAGCCGTTCGCATTCGGCCATGCGCCAGGCGATGATGCTCAGCATCTCCTTGCGGCGGGGGCTGCGTGCGGTCAGGCGAACTTGCCCGCCGGCTTCGTTCGCGGCTTCGAAAACGATAACCTTGTGCCCCCGTTCGGCCGCCACGCGCGCGGCTTCCAGCCCGCCGGGCCCGGCCCCCACGATAACCACGCGCCGGGCAAACGGGGCAGGGGTTATTTCATTGGGCATGGTCAGTTCACGGCCCGTTGCCGCGTTGTGAATACACAGCGCCATGCCGCCCTGATAAATCCGGTCAAGGCAATATGTGGCTCCCACGCAAGGGCGGATCCTGTCTTCCTGCCCGGCCATGATCTTGCGGACAATATGCGGGTCGGCAATATGGGCCCGGGTCATGCCCACCATGTCCATTTTCCCGCTTTCAATCGCGTAACGCGCGGTTGCCACGTCAGAGATTTTCGCTGCGTGGAATGTGGGCATGCCGGTATGGGCGCGCATGGCGGAGACAAAGTCCAGAAAAGGCGCGTTCGCCATGCCCTGCACGGGAATGACATCGGCCAGGCCGGAATCCGTGTCGATATGGCCGCGAATGACATTGAGAAAATCGACCAGCCCGGATGCCTTGAAACGACTGGCGATTTCCAGGCCCGCTTGTGCGTCTATGCCACCGGGCTGGCGCTCATCGGCTGAAAAACGAACCCCGATCAGGAATTTTTCGCCAACCCGTTCGCGGATCGCGCCCAGCACATCGAAAATGAAACGAAGGCGGTTATCGAACGACCCCCCATAAGGGGCTGACAGTTCGTTTGTCAGCGGGCTCCAGAACTGGTCGAGCAGGTGGCCATAGGCTTCCAGTTCCAACCCGTCCAGCCCGGCCGCCTTCACGCGTTCGGCGGCATCGGCAAAGTCTTTTATAATTCTTTCGATATCCCAGTCTTCCGCAATTTTTGGAGAAGCCCGGTGCGCGGGTTCGCGCGCATGGGTCGCGCTGAGCGAGGGCAGCCAGTCGCCCTTGTCCCAGCGTGTGCGACGGCCCAGATGCGTCATCTGGATCATGACGGCCGTGCCATGGTCGTGGCATTCATCCGCCAGGGCTTTCAGCCAGGGTACGCATTCATCCTTGTAAAGCAGGATGTTGTTGAAAGCGGGCGGGCTGTCGGTGGATACGGTGGCGGAACCGGCTGTCATGGTCAGCGCGACACCCGCTTTCGCGCGTTCGACGTGATAGGCGCGATAAGCGTCTTTTGGCATTCCATCTTCGGCATAAGCCGGTTCATGCGATGAAAGCATGATGCGATTTTTGAATGTCAGGTGCTTGATGGTGAAAGGCGTAAGCAGAGGATCGGCGCGCATAACGAACGTTCCCGTATCAGAATAATGCCTCCGAATTTGCATGCAGTGTACATTGGTGTCAAGTTTTCTCTTCACCTGTGTCTTCTGCTGCCTTTCGGGGGTTATTCCGCCTTCCGGAATGCGTGTTTTTCATCCGCGATCAACTGCCGCAGCCAGGATACGAAATGGGCTACGGCCGGGTTGTCCGCACTGCCTGGGGGAATGACGATATGATAGGCGCCGTCTTCGGGCATGACCGGGGGCAGGCCCGCAAGGCGCAACCGGGCATCTGCGACAAGGTCGCCCGTAATGGAGCGCCAGCCCAGCATGATGCCCTGGCCGTTCAGGGCTGCCTGGGTCGCCTGCACATAGTTGTTGAAGCGCAGATCCGCCCCGTTGCGCCGCCGTGACAGCCCGGTCTGTTGCAGATAGCCGTTCCAGCTTCTCCAGGACGCATCATCGACATCGACATGGATCAGCGCGATATCCGACAGGTCCGTGCTCGCGGGGGGCAGGCGGGCGACAAAGTCCGGGCTCGCGACGGGGTCTATGCGTTCGGCAAAAAGGGTGATGATGTCGCCATCGGTCCAGCGGCCGTGCCCGTAGCGGAACATGACATCGGCATGCGGGGCGTCGGGGGCGGCGTCATGCGCGGTTGTCATCACGCTGACGGCAATATCGGGCCAGGCCACGCTGAATGTCGAAAGGCGCTGCATCAGCCAGTAGGTCGCAAACCCGATGGAACAGGAAATGCGCAGCGTGCGACCGCGTTGCGCGTGCAGGCGGGCAATGTCGTCCAGCGTGTCGGCCAGCAGGCCGAAGCTGGTCTCGATCGCGGCCAGCAGCATTTCGCCACTGGGGGTCAGGCCCAGCGGCCTGCGGCTGCGGTCAAGCAGGGCGGCCCCCACCCATTGTTCCAACTCGCGCAGGGATTTGCTGACAGCCGGTTGCGACACATTCAGCGCGCGTGCGGCAGCGCGCAGCGTGCGGTGCCGGGCAATGGCGCGAAAGACGCTGAGCAGGCGCAGGGGCGGGAGCTGACGCGGTAACTTCATGGCCGTCCCGTCCGTGCCCCCGTTGGGTTCAGTCGCGGTAGGAAGGATCCTCCGCATCCAGAACCGATTTCAGATACGCGAAATGCGCGAAGGATGCACCGCGATACGCATCCCACCCTTCAGCCGTAAGCGTCGCGATCTCATCCGTCATGACCGAGAGCGGGCGGCCCGTAGCATAGGCGCGCAGCAACGTATCCGCCGCTTTTTCAAAGAAATAGAGATTCTCGAACGCTTCGGCAACCGTCTGCCCGGTCACGCTCAGGCCATGGTTGGCCATCAGCAGCGTGGGGGCGCTCGCCAGCAGGTCGGCAATGCGGATGCCTTCTTCGTCCTGGTCGGCAATGCCCCCGCATTCCAGGTCGATCGCCATGCGCCCGAAAAAGCGCGCGGCATTCTGGTCAATGGGCAGCAGGCGCGGATCGGCCAGGGTGGACAATGTTGTCGCACTGATCGGGTGGCAATGGATAATGACGCGGGCTGCGGGCACACGCCGGTGCGCATGGCCGTGAATGCACCATGCGGATGGGTCGGGTGCATCGGGGCGGGTCATGACATCGGGGTCGTCCGCGTCGAGAATTTGCAGGTCGCTTGCACGGATGGTCGCGAAATGCTGCCATTTGCGGTTCATAAGAAAGCGCCGGCCATCGGGCGTCAGCGCCGCGCTGAAATGATTGCCGACGGATTCATGCCAGCCGAAGCGTGCCGCCAGGCGAAAGGCCGCGGCCAGGTCGACCCGCAGGGCTGTTTCGTCCACGGGGGCGCTGATATCCGCTGTCATGGCTGGAACCTTCCTTCATCTGACAAGACGCGCCAGGCACTGCGCAATTCGCCCCGGTCCGTGTAGGTGCCGCGCAGATGGCGCGCCCCGCTCCCGGCCTTGAAGGCCGCCCGCCCATGCACGATACGGTGGTTGTCGAACACGATACATTCCCCCGCGTTCAGGCGAAAGCGCATAAGAAAGCGCGGGTCCTGCAACAGGCGGCCGAAACGGCAGAAGGCCGGGTAGAAGCGGTCCAGGAAATGCTGGTCCATGTCGAACACATCGGCCATGTGCTGGCTGATCGTCACCCCCGAAATATCGCCCTGTTCGTCCAGTTCGATCACTCTCTGGCGGGCGCGCATGTCGTAGGTGTCGTGTTCGTCGTAGAAGGGGACAAGGGTTTCGCATAACAGCGCGAAGTCCTCGGGGTGGGTGCGCCGCAGTTCGGCCGCGACCGCAGCCCCATCCACGAACAGGCTTTCTCCCCCTTCGGCGGAATTGGCGCGGCAATGCAGGAACTGCACGCCGGGGGGCAGGTCCTCGGACGGGACATCCGTATGCAGTTCCAGCGCCTTGGCGGTATAGGCAAGGTTGTCGGGCTTGGCATGCAGGTTGACGTCAAAATACAGGCCGAAAAAAGTGGGGCGGGGCACCCCGATCAGGAAGGCCGCGTCTTCAAGTGCCTGGTCGGTATCGGGCATGTCTGTCAGCAGGGCGATGCCCTCGCTCAGCAATGTATGCACCCATGCCTTCCTGGTGGCGCGATCGGCTTGAAGTGCCGATAGCGCAAAACGCGGAATATGCGGGTAATGATCCGCATACCACAGCTTGCGCGGCATGATGGCGGGATCGGGCCGGGGTTTGGCCTGCGCGTGGCGGCCCAGCCATGCAAGCGGGTAGGTGGAAACATGCCTGTCCCCCGCCCACACGATGCGGAGTTCCCCGCTATCGAGCGTGGCCTCAAGGGGGGTGGGTGGCGCGGCTTGCGCAAAAATATCGAACACCCGCTCGCGTGTTTCGGGGTCGAAGGAGGTCGCGCAGTTATCGCGCAGCCAGTAATAATTGAAATAGGCGGGTGCATTATCGCCCCGGCCGATCTCAAGACCGTTTTCATGCAGTGTCAGGCTGGGGGAATGGGCGAGCACGGGCGGAACCTCCGAAAAAAGCCATGACCCGAACGCGCGAAAACGCGGGGCGCAGCAGCAATAAGGGGGCGGGAAATTTTCGGATCGAAGACTTCCATACGCATCGAGTGTAGAGGTCTGGGACGATCACTCAAGGCTGGAAAAATTCATCACATCATAACCTGTGGGTTATAATGGCTGCGCGGCACGGAGCGCGACGGCGCGCCCAAAGCCCAAGAATGGGCGTGATATCGAAGCGCGATAGGGGCAAGCTCCACGCAGGGTTGGCGAGCGGGCTGGCGATGGGCTCGGGGATAGGGCCCAGGGTGGCGCGGGCAGGCAAGGAAGGCGCCTGCCCGCGCCGGGAAATCGGGTAATGGCTGTTACGGATCGTTGCTCAGCTTTTGCTGAAAAACTGCACGATATTGCCGTCAGGATCCTTGAGTGTGAGCACCTGCCCGTGGTCCCCCATGTCGCGCAGGCCCATTTCCGTCACATTTGCGGCGGCGCACCGGGCGCGGAAAGCCGCCATGTCGTCAACCTCGAACACCGCGACCGCCCCTTGCGCCCCGGCCGGGTATTCGCTTGCGCCCGCCAGGGCGAAGTTGGCGTTGCCCGTGCCGAACTGCACCCAGCGCTCGCCATCGGCGAATTTCAGCGGCAGGCCGATGCAGTCCGTATAGAATCGCGTAGCCTCGGCCGAGCCCGCACTGGGAACATAGACAGTCATCAGCCGTGTGACGGCGCCAGCAGGGTTTGTCATGCCTAGAGTTCCGAAAGGGGGCCGACTTCGCGCTCGACCAGGGGCAGAACCTCGGTCGAGAAGCGTTCGAGCGAGCGCTTCGCCCGGGCCAGCGGCATATCCCCGAACTGGAAGAAGCAGTTGTAATGGCTGGGCTTGAGCGTGCGGATCTCGTTCACCAGCCGTTCGGCCACATATTCGGGCGAGCCGATCAGCAGGTTGTCGCGGAAGGTTTCAAGCGGGGGTTCGTCCGGCAAGGGCGGGGCCTTGAAGAACGCGCCTTCAAGGTGCAGGTCGGGCGCGCGCAGGCCGTGGACCATGCGCCCGACATAGCGGGCCCGTTCCGCCGCTTCCAGCGCTTCGGTCGCACTGTCGGTGACATGCACATATTGCTGGAGTGCGACCGGCATTGTCGCGCCATCCAGCCCGCCAGCCACCCACGCATTGCGCACATATTCCAAAATGCCGGGCAAAGCCGGGCTGCCGCGCCACCCTGCGGTGATGAACGGCGTGGAATTCCACTTCGAAAGCGCTTTGAGAATAACCGGGTGGGGCGACGTGCAATAGACAGGGGGCATGCCCTTGGCCGGGCGCACGCAGAAAACGGTTTCGGGTTCCTGAATGTATTTTCCCGAAAAGGCGACATGGCCTTCGCTGAGCGCCCCTTCGAGAATTTTCCAGTATTCGAGGAAGATATCGACCTTGTGGGTCACATCAGCGCCGTAGCGTTCGAATTCATAGGCCTGGTAACCCGTACCTACCCCAAGGACCGCGCGACCGTTGGACATGGCATCCAGCAGCCCGATCTCCTGGGCCACGCGCATGGGGTGGTACAGGGGCAGCACGATCACGCCGGTCCCAAGCTTGATGCGTGACGTGCGGCCCGCCGCGTGGGCGGCCATCATCAGCGGAGACATGCAGACCGAATAATTGGTAAAATGGTGTTCGGCAAACCAGGCTATTTCAAATCCGGCCTGTTCGGCGGTGGTCACCATCTCGCATGTGTCGCTGATAACGCCTGGCACGCCACCGGGATTGTCGCGGTAGCCCATAAGATTGAAGATGCCAAAATGCATTCTGCTGTCTTTCCGTTTTACAGGCCGTGGCCGTTTGGGGTGGCCGCCCCGGGTCGGGGGCGGTTCAGGGCGATCGCGTTCAGGGAATGTAGTAGCCACCGGCGGTGACAACGGTTTCGCCCACCATGTAGCGGTTGGCATCCGACATCATGAAGGCAATGACATCGGCAATGTCTTCGGGTTCGGCCGCGCGGCCAATGGCGGACTGCGCCGTAAGTTCGGGCACGAAGCCTGCTGCATGCGCCTTGGCTGTCGCGATTCCGGCCGGGGCAATGCCGTTGACCAGAATGCCCTTGGGGGCAAGTTCCAGCCCCAGGCTGCGCGTCAGGCTGACAACGGCGGCTTTCATGGCAGCGTAATGCGCGTTCTTGGGATGCGGCTTGAACGCATCGATGGAGGAAACATTGAGCACCCGCCCACGAATGTTGCGAACGGGCGCGTTCCCTTCCATCCGGGCTACGGCTGCGATGGTCATGTTGTAAAGCCCGCGCACATTGACCGAAAAGCTGAAGTCCCAGTCAGCATCGGTAATGTCGAGAATGGGGCGGCGCGGATAAACGCCTGCGCAGTTGACAAGGCCGGTCAGCCCGCCAAGGGCTTTGACAATCTCGGCCGTCAGGGCTTCAGCACTGTCGCGGGTGGTGATATCGCCCACGGCGGCGGCGCAGGGAACGCCCTTGGCGCGCAGTTCGGCCAGTGCGGCCTCGGTCGCTTCGGCATTGATATCGACAATCCCGATCGCGGTATTGCCCGCATCGGCCAGGGCGTGGCAGGTCGCCAGACCAAGGCCGCTGGACCCGCCAGTGACCAGGATGGTGCGCGGTGAAGATGCTTTTGGCAGGCTGGAGTCTGATGTCATGTCTTTTTCTTCATGGCAAAACAATGGATGCGTGCTGCATCGATTTCCATAACGTCACGTTATGGAATTGCAACGAGGCATTCAATTTCTCATTTCTAATACTGCCATTAAACGGCGAAATATGTTGTTTTTGGCATTAGGTAATCTAATGCATAATGCGTGGACTCGTTATGCCGGGCGGCATGGCCCCGGCCCGCCACCAGCCCGATCCAAGCGGAAAATCGCGCCCCACGGCCCTTTCGCACCCGATGGGCAGGGTACGGGCAAGGGCACCCGTAGGGCAGGTTCTCAAGGCCGTTGCGGGCTGGTAACGTAAACAGGAGCAGGGGTAACACTGCGTTGTCCCGCCCGAACACCCCACACATGCCAGAGAGAGCAAGCATGATCCCCACGCCACCCGCCATGTTTCATTGGCGCCAGTTATCCAGGGAACCGGAATATCCTCTCAATGTCGTGGATACGGATATCGAAACCGATGTGGCGGTCATTGGCGCGGGGCTGACCGGGCTTGCCGCGGCGCGGCATTTTGCACTGGCCGGGGCGCGGGTGGTGCTGCTCGATGCAGGGCAGATCGGCCAGGCCGCGTCGGGGCGGAATAACGGCCAGGTCATTCCCCATTACGGGCGGCACACCCCCCAGGAAATCGAGGCAAGGTTCGGCGCGCATCGGGGTGCGATCTTCAACCGGATGGTGGGCGGTTCGGCCGATGGCGTTGCAAAGCTGGTCCGCGACCATGCGCTGGCCTGCGATTTTGTGCAGAACGGCTGGATTCAGGCCTGTCACGCCACATCTGCCCTGGCCCGCGTGCGGAGCGTTTACGAAGGCTGGAAGGACAGGGGCCACCAGGCGGAATGGCTGGACCGGGATGCCATGACCGCCCATATCGGCTCCTCGGCTTTTTACGGCGGGTGGAAGGCGGGATCGGGCGGGTATCTCAATCCTTATGCATTCTGCCAGGGCATGGCGCGGATTGCGGGGGATGCGGGGGTGGATATCCGCCAGGACTCTGCTGTGCTGAATCTGGAGCGGGTGAACCGGCGCTGGCTGCTGACCTGCCCGGGGGGGAGTGTGCTCGCGCGCGAAGTGCTGGTGACGGCCAACCTGCCGCAATCGGCGTTCTGGCCGGGTATTGGCAAGGTTTCCGTGCCGGTGCGGGTTTATCAGGTCTCCACCGGCGCGCTGGCTCCGGAGTGGCAGGCGCGTATCCTGCCCGGGCGCGAAGGGGTGTCCGATACAAGCCGGGCGATCTGCGCCTTCCGCTACGATTCCCAGGGTGGGTTGGCCATGGTTGGCCAGCACACGCTCTGGCATGACGCGGCGGATCGGGGGCGGCGGGCCGTGGCGGAGCGACTGCGCAAGGTTTTTCCTGGCCTGCCTCTGCAAATGGCCGACCGCTATTGGGAAGGCACGATCGCTGCCGTGACCGACCGCCTGCCAAGGCTGATGGCGCTGGCCCCGGGGCTGAATTTCGCGGGTATCTATTCCGGCCGGGGGGTCGCACTCAGCGTTGCGTGGGGGGCCATGGCGGCGGGTCTCGCCCTGGGCGAGGTGGCCGAGCGCGATGCCCCAGTACCGGTGACACGCCTGCGCACGGTGCCGTTCCACGGGATTGGCGTGCAATACGCGCGCTACATGCACCCAAGGCTGCGCGCCCAAGACCGCAAGGAAATCGCCCGGTCCGAAAGCTAGGAGACTGTTTTTTCGACAGAACATTGCGAATCGTAAATTAACGCTTGCCAGCCGACAGGTCTGTCGACAGTATTGTCGGCAGGGAGTTCGCCATGCAGGAAAGCACAGCCGACCGCGCCTATGAATATCTGCACGCCATGGTGGTGAGCTTCGAGCTCAGGCCGGGCGAGCACGTGAACGAGGTCTCCCTCGCCCGCGTGCTGGGCATGTCCCGTGCTCCTGTGCGGGAGGCGCTGAACCGTCTGGCCAGCGAAGGGCTGGTGGAAAGTGTTTCGGGCAAGGGTTTTTTCTGCCGCCGCCTGAACCCGCGCGAACTGCGCGACCTGTACGCCGTGCGCGCCGACCTGGAGGCCGGGGGCCTTCTGGCCCTTGCGGATCGCCTGGCGGAGCCCGACTTGCGCGCCCGGCTGGTGGATCTGCGCGCGGCCTGGGTTGCGCTGTCGGCCCCCGGCCAGGCGATCGAGGACATGGTCGATCAGGACGAAGCCTTTCACCTGGCCCTGGCGGGGGTCAGCGACAATGCGGAGCGGGTGAAGATTCTGCGCAATATCAACGCGCGCATTCGTTTCGTGCGGCGGATCAATGTGGAACGGCCCGAACGCCAGGCCCGCACATTGGCCGACCATCTCGATATTCTCAACGCCCTGCTGGACGGCAACGCCCCGCAGGCGGCGCATCTGGTCCGCGCGCATCTGCAGGCTTCGGCGCGCGAGATCGATCATGGCGTGGCCGACGGCCTGCTGCGTCTTTACACGAACTGAAGGAAGGAATGGGTCCGGGATGAGGGTCGTAGTTCTTGGTGGCGGTGTCGTGGGTGTGTCCACGGCCTATCAGCTTCAAAAAGACGGGCACGAGGTCGTTGTGATCGAGCGCGAGGAAAGCCTGGCCGCAGAAACAAGCTGGGGCAATGCGGGCATGATCGCCCCGGGGCATTCCTTTGTGTGGTCATCGCCCGCGGCCCCCAAAACGCTTCTGAAATCGCTGTTCCTCAAGGACCAGGCGCTGCGTTTCCGGTTTTCGGCCGATCCGTATCTTTACAAATGGTCGCTGGAATTCCTTGCCCAGTGCACGCATGAACGCGCGCGGCGTAACACGCTGCTCAAGCACCGGCTGGCCACCTATTCCCAGAAGATCCTGGGCGAGGTCGTGGCCGAGGAAGACCTGCGTTATGACCGCAACACGCGCGGTATTCTGTATGCCTATCGCAGCGATGCGGCGATGGAGGCGGGCGCCCAGCACATGAAGCTGCTCGAATCCGATGGTCAGGTCGTGCAGATGCTCGACCGTGCCGGGGTGGCGAAGGTGGACCCCGTGCTGGGGGCGGCCCCCGGCATTACAGGTGCGATTTACTGCCCCACGGATGAAACCGGAGACTGCGCCAAATTCACCCGTGGGCTGGGCGCGCTGGTCGCGGCTCGCGGGGGCGAGATCATGACCGGTGTCGTCATTCGCGACCTGCAAACCGATGGGGGCACTGTAAACGGCGTGCTGACCAACCAGGGCATCGTGCGGGGGGATGCCTACGTGCTGGCCATGGGCTCCTTCTCGCCCCTGCTGGGGCGGCGCGTGGGCATAAGCCTGCCCATCTACCCGGTGAAGGGATACGCGCTGACCGTGCCGATCGGCCAGCACAAGGCACCACCCACGGTCGGGATGGTGGACGAGCACAACCTTGTCGCCATCACCCGTTTTGACGACCGGCTGCGCATAACCGCCACCGCACAGTTCTCAGGTTACGATAACAGCAACAAGGCGTCCGACTTCACCTTCATGCGCTCGGTCACGCAGGCGCTGTTCCCCGATGGCGGGGATTACGAGCACGCCAATGAATGGTCCGGCCTGCGCCCCATGACACCCACCAACCTGCCCATTCTGGGCCGGGCGCGTTTTGCCAATCTTTTCTGCAATACCGGGCACGGGCATATCGGCTGGACCATGTCGCATGGGTCCGCGCGGATCGTGGCCGACCTGATCGCGGGCCGGGCTCCCGCCATTCCCATGCAGGGGCTGGGGTACAGGGCATGAGCACGTTTCCGCCCCCGCTCGATATGGGCGTGCTGCCTTCCTCCCTCGATGGTGGTGCTGCACGTCGTGCGGCGCTCGGCCTGGTCGTGCTGGCGACCGACCAGACGCTGGAGCCTGAAGCGGCGCAACTGATCCGCATGCCCGGGGTGGTGCCCTATGTGGCCCGCCTGTGGAACGATGCCGACATAACCCCCGAAACCCTGCGCGCCATCCAGCCCCGCATTGCCCCCGCGGCCGATCTGATCCTGCCGGGCTGCAAGCTCGACGTGGTGGGGTTTGGCTGTACCTCGGCCACCATGGTGCTGGGCGAAGAGGCGGTTTTTGCCGAAATTCGCAAGGCAAGGCCCGGCGTTGCCTGTTCCACGCCCATTACCGGCGCGCTGGCCGCCATTGCGGCGTTCAAGGCGCGGCGTGTGGGGCTGCTCACCCCTTACGTTGCCGAAATCAACCTGCGAATCGCGGCCTATTTCGCGGGGCGGGGCGTGCATGTCACGGCCATGGCCACCTTCGATCGGCGCGATGACCTGGAAGTGGCCCGGATCCGCGTGGCCGATATTATCGATGCGGCGCGGCGCATGAGCGCGCAAGGCGGCTTCGACATGCTGTTCGTTTCCTGCACGAGCCTGCGCGTGGCCGAGGCCGTGGCGGAAATCGAGGCGGCGACGGGCGTTCCCGTCACGTCCAGCAACCACGCCATGATCTGGCATATGCTCCGCACCGCCGGTGTGGATGACACGGTTGTGGATGCGGGGCGTCTGTTCACCATGGGGCTGGCGGGTTAAGAGGCTGCTGGCTCCAGATCGTTTACCAAAAACCCAAGACCAAGGAAAAAATCATGTCCGATATCAAGCGTCTTTCCGCAGGCCCGCGTATGAGCCAGGGCGTCATTCATGGCAACACCGTCTACCTGGCCGGCCAGGTTGCCCTGGGTGCGCCCGGCACCTCCGTTGCGGAGCAGACAGCCGACATTCTCAGCCGTATCGACGCGCTGCTGGCCGAAGCGGGCACCGACAAGACGCGTATCCTGTCCGCGACGATCTGGCTGGCCGATATCGCCAATTTCGCGGAACTGAACGGCGTGTGGGACGCCTGGATCGTGCCGGGGCAGACACCGGCCCGTGCCTGTGTGGAATCGCGCCTGGCCGCACCGGAATTCACGGTCGAGATCGGCGTCATTGCCGCCCTCTGATTCCGCGGCCCGGTCACGCATACCTGTGGGCGCGTACGGCCATCTGGTTGCGATCTATCTGATCTGGGGCAGCACGTACCTGGCCAGCAAGATCTGCCTGTCAGGTCCCCATGCCATGAGCGTGCTGCAACTGCAGATCACGCGGGAAATCATCGGCGCTTCCGTCCTGGGCGCGTTGAGCCTTCTGCGCCATGGCTGGCCCGCGGGCGTGCGCGGGCGCGATATCGGCCTGTGCCTGTTCTGCGGTGTCCTGCTCTGGTGTGGGGGCAACACGCTGGCCACGGCGTGCGCGCGCTATACCAGTTCGGGCTTTATCGTCATGGCCATGGGGGTCATTCCCCTGTGGACAGCGTTGTTCGACAGCCTTTTCGGGGGCGGGAGAATTTCGCGCCGGATGGTGCTCAGCCTGCTGACGGGGCTTGCGGGCCTTGCCATGGTTGTCTGGCCCACTTTCCATGGCGGGCAGGCAGGTAATGGGCAGGGGCACCCGCTGCTGATCATGCTGGTGCTGCAGCTTGGCGCCATGAGCTGGGCCGCAGGCACCGTGCTGCAACGCCCGCTTGCCGCACGCTTTCCTGGCGGGCTGATTGCGAGCGCCCAGCTTGCGACGGGTGCTGTCGGGCTGTCCTGCGTGGCCCTGGCCATTCACGATGTGCCGCATTTTGACGTGGGCCCCCAGCAATGGGGGGCGCTGGCATTTCTGGTGCTGTTCGGCTCGGTTATCGCACCCAGCTCCTATGTCGCGGTCGTGCGTACGTTCAGGCCGGAAATTGCCTCGACCTTCGCCTATGTCAACCCGATCGTGGGGGTTTGCCTGGGCTCGCTTATCCTGGGCGAACGTCCGGCCCTGCTCTCCCTTGTGGGCATGGTGGTCATTCTGGGCAGTGTCGCCCTTCTGCTGCTTCCAACCCGGCTGAACATTTTCGGGGGGGCTGGACGCCGGAAAACAGCCTAGGCCGTGCTCCTGCTGCCTGAAGCCGCAAAGGCGGGCTGCTCGCGAGATGGATCGCGACAGCCCGCTTTTTTTATGGCTGCCCGGACACAGGGCACCGTCTGGCGGGGGTGTTCACAATCGCATAAATTGTTGAACAATATATTGACGGAGGTCGTTTCCATTGCATATTCTAGACTTGGAACGGAACGGGATTTCCTGTGCTGAATAGCGGTTTATCGGGCTATTCAGCCTATGGAATCGGCAGGTCTGTTCCCTGACACACATGTTTTTGTTGAACGATTTTTCGGGGTGCGGTCTGCCGCATCCCGGTTCGGGAAAGCAGGGGTACCATGCCAAAGTCCAGCGGGCTTTCCCGCCCGGTGCGCATTGCCCAATTGCTGCGTGACGATATTCTCAACGGTGCCCTGGTCAGCGGCCAGGCGCTGGTGGAAGCGCAGATGGTCGAGCGCTTTGGTGTTTCACGCAATACCATCCGCGAAGCCATGCATTCCCTGGCCCAGTCGGGGCTTGTCACGGTTATCAGCAACCGCGGCAGCTTCGTGCGGCAGTTGGCCCCGCATGAAATCCGCGAACTCTACATGATCCGCCACCTGATTGAATCCGGGTGTTGCGAACGGGTGCCCGCACAGCAATGGACCGCACTGGAGCCGGTCTTTTCATCAGCCTTTACCCAGGCCCGTTCGGCGGCCCGCAATGGGGACTGGCTTCTGGCCGGCACGGCCAGCCTTCTGTTCCACCGCCTGCTGGTCAATGCATGCGGTTCCGATCAGCTTTCGCAGTTCTTTGACACGATCTGCGCGCAAATGCGCCTGGTTTTCCAGACAGTGGCGGACCAGGAACATCTGCAATCACCCTGGCTTGCAAAGGATATCGCCATTTTCGAGGCTTTGCGGGCCGGGCAGGTCAAGGCGGCAACGGACTTGCTGCACGATTACCTCACCTACTCCGAAACACTGATTTTTCAGATCATGACAGGACAACCGACATGAAGAATTATCCAGCCGCCTACCAGATCCCCGATGACTTCCGTTACGCTGTCGACAAGGCCTTTTACAAGGCCGTCTCGGCAGATGCGACATCGCGTGCCCCGCGCCTGAGCGAAGTCGTGCCCATTCGCAGCGGTTACGCGTGGGAGGTCAAGCAGGGCGAGATTTTTCGCGTCGTCGCCCCCGAAGGCCCGCAGGTGGGGGATCTGAATATCTGGTACCGTCACGACCCGCGTGAACGCATGTGGGCAGCCCGCACGCGCCAGCTTGAAAGCGCGCATCTGACCACCTTCAACCGTATCTGGTCCACCCTGCCTTTCATGCGTCCGCTGGCCACGATTACGGCCGATACCCTGGCCGATTACGGGGTCGATGAATATGGCGGCCGGGTTCACGACCTGCTGGGCACGCGCTGCGATCCATACGTCAACAAACTGCTGACGGGGGAGGAATTCGACCACCATTGCCATTCCAACCTGACGCGTGCGGTCCTGCCGTACCGGCTGACGGAATTCGACGTGCATGACGTGCTCAATGTGTTCCAGGTCACGGGCCTGAACCAGGACGATCAGTATTTCATGAAGGCATGCCCGGCAAAGCCTGGCGAATATCTGGAATTTTTCGCCGAAGTCGATCTGCTATGCGCGATTTCGACCTGCCCGGGGGGCGATCTGTCCCTGCCCATGTGGGGGGACGAAACAGTGACGAGCACAGTCTCGGTCTGTCGCCCGCTCCAGATCGAGGTTTATGAAACCAGGCCGGACGTGCTGGCGGGGTGGGTGCCCCCCGAACGTTCCGATTACAAGGGCCTGCACGGGCTGCGCGAAGACCGCTCGAACGTGCTGAAATAATCCGGCCATACGGCCCGGCGGAGGTCCAGCCTCCGCCCCATTGTCGGGCACGGCCCCTTGCAACAGGCGTTGCAAGGGGTTTTTGCTGTCAGGCGGGCTGGTCGGGGCGGGCGCGCACGGCGCTGCGGGGCAGGATCATGGCGTTGAGCGCGCCCAGCAGGAGCAGCGTTGCCATGATATAGAAAACGGCGTGGAAACTGCCGGTGCCCTGCAACAGGTATCCGGTCATGATCGGGGCGAGAATGCCCACGCCATTGCTGAAGGTCATGGTCAGCCCAGTGACCGAGCCCAGCAGTTCGTGATCGACCAGCAGGTCGGCCAGCAGCGCCATGTTGGCCCCGTCGGCGGCGGCGACAAAGGCCAGCGAGAACGCCAGCACGCCAACCACGCTCAACGTCGTGTGGCAGAATGGCAGGAAGCCGAGGGTGGCGGCCAGTACCAGATAAAGGCTGACAACACGGCGGCGTTCACCATGCATCAACGCATGGCCGGATACGAAATATTCCCCGCATTTTCCGGCAATGAGCGAAAGCACGGCCGCCCCCAGATTGGCGCAGGCCGTATACGTGCCCGATTGCGCAAGGCTGAGATGCAGAATATCGCGCAGCATGATCGGCATCCACGACATGAGCAGGAAATTCGCGTAATTCGCACAGCATTGGGAGATGATGATCCCCCAGAAAGCGCGGCAGCGAAACAGCGTGGGCACGGAGAGGACTTCACGAATTCTGCCGTCGCGCGCCTTGTCGCCGCGTGGGCTGATAAACAGCCAGCAGGCGGCCCAGACCAGCCCCAGGCCACCCAGGCTTGCAAATGCCGTGCGCCAGCCAAAACTGGTAATAAGCCATGTGCTTGCGGCGGCACCACAGGCCAGCCCGATTGGAATGCCGCAGACAAAGGCCGTCATGACCGCGCCGCGTTCGCGCACGGGCGCCCATAGCCGCACAACCTTGTTCCCAAGCGGAAAGGCCGGGGCCTCTCCAATGCCAAGCAGGACACGTGTTGCAATGAACGCGCCTATGCTTGCACTTAGGCTGCCCAGAATCATGGCCATGGACCACAGCGTGACTGCCAGCACACCCATGACACGCGTGCCCAGCCTGTCCAGCAGGATGGCGCTGGGCAGGTTGAGAATGAAATACGACCACAGGAAACTGGACAGCACCCAGCCGGTCTGGCCCGAATTCAGCCCGAATTCGGTGGCGATGCCGGGCATGGCGACCGAAAGGGCCGCCCGGTCGCCATAGCAGACGACGCACATCGCGATAATGAGAACGTAAATGACAAACCGGAAACGGGTGGGTTGCCCCTGGGAGGGTGAGGCCGTGTTCTGCAAGTTCATGCTATTTCCAAAATCTTCCGATCCGGGCGGCGGTTCCGTGCGGTTCTGGGGCGTCCGTCAAGGGGTGGCAACATTACGGAATCACAACGTCTATAAAACATATACATAATGGGGTGGCAACTTAATTTATACGATGGATGAATATTGCGACTCCAAGGGGGTGTTTCTGGCCCGGTGCAGCTGTCTTTTCGTGCGGATGGCTGATTGTTCCAGTCTTTGCAAAAGATCAACTTTTTGTAATAACATATTTGTCGTACAACGATTGTTCTGACATGATACGCCAGCGCAGCCCATTGCGGCGGGTCGGTTCCTTTGGCGTTACGACCTGCGAGGGTACGCGCAGGCGGCTAGATTTTTCTTTTGCTTGAAAGAAAAACATGCTCAAGTTTTGGAAACATCAAAAAAGAATTTTTAGAAATGATCTCAGAACTGCGCAGTTTTCTGATGGTGGCGGAGGCCGGTAGCTTTTCTGCCGCCGCCAAACGCATCGGTCTGACACAGGCCGCGATTGGCGCGCAGATCCGCAGGCTGGAACGCGAACTGGGCTATCAGGTCTTCGACCGCAGCGGGTGGGCCGTATCCCTGACACGGGTCGGCCGCAGCATTATCCCCACGGTTGAAGATATTATCGGGGCTTTTGACCGCCTGCGCGACCAGACACCCCCCCGGGTCGAAGGGCGGATTCTGCGGGTGGGGGCGATCGCCACCACACAAACCACGCTGTTCGCCCCGGCGGCGTCCCGTCTTTATACCGAATTCCCCGAACTGGTGGTGCAGATGTCCTCGGGTACGTCCATGGCGCTGCTGGACCGGCTTGACGCGGGTGAACTGGATGCAGCCTTGCTGGTGCACCCGCCCTTCGGCCTTATGTCGCACATGACATGGCGCGGCCTGCTGACGCAGGATTACGTCATGGTGGTTCCCGCGGACACGCCCGGTGAATTGTGGAAGGAGATCATCCTGTCCTGCCCGTTCATTCGCTATGACAGCCGGTCTTTCGGCGGGCGTGGGGTAGACCGTTTTCTCAAGGCGCGGGGGGTCACGCCCCGCACCGTGTTCGAGACCGAAGAGGTGCACACCATTCTGCAGATGGTCGCAAGCAATATCGGCTGCGCCATCGTGCCCGATGTGCTGGCGGTCAGTTTCATGCCCAACATCCGTGTCCTGCCCATGGAGGATCGCGATCTCTCGCGCGAAGTCGGCCTGATGATACCCGCCCGCGCCAGTGATGATGCGCTCATGGCATTTTGTAAACATCTTGAAGACATAGCAGCGGAAACGGCCCGGTCCACCGCCGTGCTGCGCCGGGGTGGGGCAAGCCTGTCGCGACTGGCCCGCCCGCATGGATGAGCGCGCGCGGTTGGCAACGGAGCACCTGTCCAAGGCTTCCTATAGGGCGTTTCCGATGAGCGGGCAGGCGGGACGGCGCATTTTCGAACATGTCCGCGATCTGTCCGAACCGTTTGGCGTGGTTCCTGGCTTCGCTAAAGGCCATGTCGTGGTTTCACCCAGTCAAAAGAGCGCTCCATGACACGCTGTTTCATAACCCAGCCCATCCACGCCGATGCCCTGGAGTTTCTCAGGGCCAATGGTGTCACGCCGCAATACGCCAGCAGCCCCGATATGGACGCCGTCATTGCAGAGATAGGCGATGCGCAGGCCGTCATTACCCGTGACCTGGGTTTCAGTGCCCAGGCGCTGGCGCGGGCCCCGGCACTCAGGGTGGTGGCGTATCATGGGGCGGGCGTGAACAAGGTCGCCATTGCCGAGGCAGCGGCGCGCGGCATTTTCGTGACCCGCACACCGGAAATGAACAGCCGTTCGGTGGCGGAAATGGCTATCGGCATGATGTTGGCCGTTGCCCGCCAGTTGATTCCCGCTGACCGGGCCGTGCGCGATGGGCAATGGGCGTTCCGCTACGCCGCGCGCGGTATCGAACTGCACGGCAAGACGCTGGCCCTGGTAGGGTTCGGGGCCATAGCCCGGCATGTGGCTGATATTGCCGCCCAAGGCCTGGGCATGCGGGTTCTGGCCTATTCGCCCAGCGTGCCGGACGATGTGTTCGCGCGCCATGGTGTCCCACGCCGGACCGATATTCATGCCATGCTGCGTGAGGCCGATTTTGTGTCCCTGCATCGGCCAAGCAATGCGCGCGATCCTTTTGTCATGGATGCGCAGGCTTTCGCCACGCTGCGCCGCGGGGCTGTTCTGGTCAATACCAGCCGTGGGGCTGCGGTAGACCGGGCGGCCCTGATCGCGGCCCTGCAAGAAGGCCGCCTGGCCGGTGCAGCGCTCGATGTCCTGCCCGAGGAACCGCCCGCGCTGACCGACCCGCTTTTGCATGCACCCAATCTTATCCTGGCCCCGCATCTGGGGGCGGCGACGGATGAGGCGCTGCGCCGCATGGCCATGATGTGCGCACAACAGGTGCTGGATGTGCTGGCCGGACGTGAACCCGCCCACATCGTGCGGCCCTGAAAGTCGCATCCGGACGCGCCTGGGTCAGCCCGATATTGCCGCCCGCGGGCGTAACGCAGTTTGCCTACAGGCTGTGCTTGAGTTCGTTAAGGATCCAGCCGCGGAAAGCGCGAACGGAATCGTGGTCGTAAAAGTCAGACCGGCATGTCAGGATGTAACGTGCTGAATCATGGAAATCGATGTCCGTGACGCGTTGCAGCCGCCCGCACTGGATTTCGTGCTCCACCAGCAGCGCGCTGACAAGGGCCAGGCCCTGCCCCTGCAAGGCAGCATCGAGCAGTAGCGTGACATCGTTGAAATGCAGGGAGCGGGCCATGGGCAGGCGCGTGATTCCCGCATGTTCCAGCCACGAATCCCATCGATCCCCCGAAATATTACGCAGCAAGGTCTGTTCCGCCACATGATCGGGTGAACTGATGCCGCGCGCCTGCAAAAGGGCGGGGCTGCCCACGACAATCAGGCGGCCGTCATCCAGTGGCACCTGGCTGTGCTCGATCTCCTCCATGGTGCCGCGCCTGATGGCGATATCGACATCGTGCTTGCGCAGGTCGACCGGATCGTTCGATGTCAGCAGGGTCAGGCGGATATGCGACTGGATATCCGTAAAGCCCGCAAGGCGTGGCATGAGCCAGCGCGATGCAAAACCCGGTGCGGCATTGACGCACAGGCTGCGCGTGGCGGCACTTTCGGCAATTTCCAGACAGGCCTGATCCATCAGGATCAGCGCCCGCCGGACAGCCCCGCTCAGCACAATGCCTTCACGCGTCAGGTCTACCCGGCGGGGCATTCGGCGGAACAGCCGCACATTCATCCAGTCTTCAAGCTGTCTGATCTGCTGGCTGACCGCTGACTGGCTTATGCTCAATTCGTCTGCCGCCAGGGTAAAATTCCCCAGCCGTGCTGCGGCGTCGAACGTCCTGAGAAGGTTGAGGGGCGGAAGATTGGCTGGCGCCCTGCCGGTTGATAAATTATTCATCGGTGCTTCCGATGCGCGGCCTTTTCATGCCTGCGCGGGACGGTTCTGAATACACGGCGTGGCCGGTTGCAATAACATGTGCGGCCCAGGGCAAAGTGCCAGCCCGAGGGCACGAGATCGTCCACCCGATTGATAAAGTTATGGTATCGACACCTGCCCGTATCAAGACGGAGCACAGGACGCCGGGCGCGTTGAAACACATACGCCTGCGTGGAAAAGGAAATAAGAATAATCCATTAAGCCCTGGCCACTGAGTGCCACTGTCGAACAGTGGGCTGGAAGTGCCAGCATGCCACCTGACCCGGACCGCGTAAAGCCGATCTTGAGTATGCTGATAAACTTGTTTTGCAACATCACGCCGTTCTGTCCCGTATCAGTGTGACGGCTGCGAAAGCGTGTGGTGCAATGCTCCGTTCGGCGTGTGATCGGGGTTGTTGTATCAACGCAGGCATTTGCAAATCTGCACTGGGCGATCGGTCAGGTCGATGCTCGTGCAGGCGATGGCTGCCGGACATGGTTGCAAGAATGGCTGACCCAACCATGAAAAATGCCGAGCAGCGTTGATGGCACAAAAAAATGGGGCCACAAGGCCCCATTTCTTCTGATGTAAACCTGAAGGCCGTTGCCTTTTTGGTAGCAGCAGGCCGTAAGCCTGTCTGCCACCGGGGGAACGGTCTTTTGGATCAGAATTCGGCGCGGACGGAACCGAAATACTGACGCGGTGCACCGATCAGGAAGGACTGGTCGGTATAGGCAGCGCCGCCTGCGTTGTTGGACGGGTTGCCGTTTTCACCCATGGTGGAGATATAGGTGACGTTGGTCAGGTTGGCGACGGTGAAGGAGAACACCAGGTTCTGCACGAAGCCAGCGCCATGGATGTATTTGCCCATGTTGCCAAGCCGGTATTCAGCACCCAGGTTGGACATCCAATAGCCCGGTGCCTTGATATCGCCCGTGTAGTCGAAGTTACGCGCGCTCATGTAGGAGCCGTCGATCCACACCATGGCATCGTGCCAGGTGTAGGACAGGCGGGATTTGTACATCAGGCGCGGGTAGTTCACGACCTGCTGGCCCTTGATGTTGTAGGTGCCACTGGCCGTAACCAGGTTCTGGTCATACGTCGCGTGGTTGTAGCTGATGCTGTTATACAGTTCCAGCCCACGGATCGGACGGATGGTCAGGCCCGCATCCACACCGTTCATGGTCACACCACCGACGTTCGCGACCGATGCGATCGGGTTCTGGGGCGACCCTGCGGCGATCTGCTGCAAGCGGTTGTTGAAGTTGGTGCGGTAGGCATACGCGCTGGCCGAAATCAGGCGGTTGTTGAACCGGTAACCGATAGCGTAGGTCCAGGCCGTTTCAGGACGGTAATGGGTGGAGGTGAAGGATTCCATCGAATACGCGAAGGGCGAGGTCGACAGTTTGTAGCCGGACTGCGGATAGACGTGCACGTTCTCGGAAATATCGATGAAGATTTCATGCCCGGGCAGGAAGCGATAGGCAACACCGATATGCGGCAGGAACGGCTTGGCCACGGTCAGGCCCACACCACTGGCGATCGGGCTGACGCCGGCGCCATAGTAATCGGGGTTCAGGTAGCCATCGCCCACGCGGGTGGTGTTCAGCACCGACTTGAAGCCGAAATGCAGATCCAGGTTGCGGATGGGGTGGTACGTGTCGTTGAAGAACGCCGTGAAAGTGTTGGTGTTGTAGACCTGGTTGAAGACCTGCGCGAACGGGTCGGAGAAATGGTTCAGGTCATAGACCAGCGGGCTGGTCAACTGGCCGTTGACGATATTGGGTTCTTCATACGCGTTCATGGGGGAACTGTATTTGTTGTTTTCATACCATACACCCGCACCCAGTTCGTTATGCGCGATGTTGTAGTGTACGGCTGAAATAATACCGAAACGACGGATTTCGGGTTCCTTGACGATGTTGAACAGCGGGGAACCGTTGGGTGTGGGGAAGCTACCCCAGGCCCCGCTGGCACCATAAGGCGAAACCCAGGTGGTCTGGTTCTGCTGGTTATGACCGTAAACCGTGGTGGTCCAGCGCAGGCGATCGGTCATCTGCAGGTCGGCTTTCAGGCCGCCCAGAAGATCGACGTTGTTCGTGCCGCCGCTATAATAGGCCGCGTCAGCCTTGTCGGTAAGCTGGCCGATATTGCCCGGATAGCTGATACCCTTGGCTTCGTTGAAAGCGGTCTGGTAGCCCGAGAACTTGCCGTTATACGTAAAGCCCTGCTGGGGCCCCAGCTTGTCCAGCATCTCGAATGAATAATCGTCATAGGTGATCTGGTGCAGGTCGCTCCAGTCGAAGAAGAGGCTGATCTTGCTGCGCTCACCGATCGGCTGGACGAACTTGGCGTTGACCTGCTGCAGGAACTGGTCGCCATACCCTTTCCAGAGCTGGCTGTCGTTACGCATGTAGGAGACAAAGAACTTCGTGCCCGATTCATTCAGCTTGCCGGAGTCAAAGCGGATGAAGGTGTGGAAGTTCGCGTTGGAACCGAAGGACTGGCCAAGCTGGCCGCCCATCTTGTCCTTGGGGTCGGACGAGTTGTATTCGATCGAGCCGCCGAGGTTGTTGGTCGCGGCAACCGTTTCCGCACCAGCGGAACGCGACACGTCCATGCTGCCGACGTTTTCGGAGGAAATCGCCTGCAGGGGGTTGGTGCCGTTATAGTTACGATAACCCATTTCACCAAGCGGGATCCCGTCCAGCGTCAGGCCGATTTCCTGCTGGGCGAAGCCATGCATCATGATCTGGGCGGACCAGGTGTCCAAGCCCTGCGGATCGTTGGACTGGAACATGACGCCGGGCTGCATGCCCAGGACCTTCATGGGGTTCGTGCCGGGAATGGCGCGCTGGATTTCAGCAGCACCGACCGTCACGGTCTGCGCGCGGTAGGGATGGCCGACAACGCCGACTTCTTCGGTCCGGTGGGACGTCAGGGCGGCGGGGGCGACGTGGCGCACCGGAGCAGGAGCGGAAGTCGTCGCGGAAGTGCGTGCAACCTTGCTTGTGGAAGAAGTGTGGGCAGATTTGGCCTTTGCCTTGGTTGCGGCAAAGCCGGTCTGTGGTACTGCCATCGCGGTCAAGACCAGCGCAGACGTGCTGGCCGCGAGAACGCCTCTTTTGATCGCTTGCTTCATGTATTTGCTTTCACGAATTCAAGATTGAACTTGCCATCGCTTCCATCTCGAGAGACTTCGGCCTTCTAACTGAGAAACCCCACCTATAGTCCTGTGGGCAAGAACTGTGCCTGTCGGCGATTCAGGCCTGGAGATGGCGCCGTCGCAATGTGGGGGCCGCGTATCCGTTCGGGTTGGTTGCGCGTGGATGAAAACTGTCCGTTCGCGTAACGCCCCTGCATGCCCGGAGGTGCCGAGACATTACATGCGTCAGTGAAAATGACGTCGAACCCACATATTGCGAACGGAAAGCCGATCTTCGGTACCCCGAAGGCTGCCGATGCCATCTGTGGCGACAAGAGGTCATACTGTTTTGACACCACGTTGCTCCGCCCCGCAAAGGACACAATGCTCATTCATTGCTTATTGGAAACGGTATCGAAGGTGTTACGTATTTGCAAATCTGTTTTGCTAATGAACGCATTAGAAGCGCTAATCCAAACTTTGGAAAATTAACTCTGTTAATGTTTTATAAAATTAAAATAACAATATGATTTAAAAGGAAAATTTTTCCAAAAATCGCCTTTTTCTCCTCGTCCTCCCAGCCGAAAAAACGATAGAAAAAACATTCCATCGTCCTGCAATCTCCTATTCATCCCGGATGCTGTGATTTCTGTGCCACAGTTTTTGCGGCTTATGGCACGCTATTTGATACGGTATCTGTGCGACATGAGCGGTGTTTATACGACAGGCGTCATAGCTTGATTCTGACACGCTCCCATCCGCCCGAAATCATGACGCGCATTCCACAGGGCTGACGACCGGTCCCGTTCAGGACCTGACCCGGGGGAAGCGCATTGACCTGCTTTGGGCCCGCCAGTGTGTGGGGCTGGCGTGCCAAGCTGTGGGAACCCACCCTTCTTTCATATGGGGCTGCTGTACAAGAGCCCGCATTTCTGGCGCGTATCGCCAGAAAGGGGAGGGATCGGGGTGGTGCAGGAATTTCTTGCCTGGCTGAAATACAGGCGGCGACAGGGAACCTGCGCCGGATGCATTGGGGTGGCTTTCATGACAAATACGACCATTGCGAAAAAGAAACAAAAAACGAAAATACCTTCTATGGGGAATAATTTTCATCCATATTTGTTATAACAATATTATAAAAACCCACGTGAAAGATATAATGTTCCTGCGCGAACATGTATTGAAATAAGCGCAGGGTATTTCTGACTTATCCTGGCGGCTCACTTCTGTGTGGCACCGTATGGGGGCAGTGCTTGTCCTCATTATTATGTGATTGGCCGGCTGGAAACCTGTTGCGCGCTCCACGCGTAACAGCACGGCGTAAGGCAAGAAAAATTAAGACGACTGCATCTGGAACCCGACAATTGTGTCCCTTCACCGAGCAACCCCGTCCAGACGTCGGACGTGGTTCGCCATTGGATGGAAGAGCCCCATGCCTCTCGACGAGAGTTTTAAAAATCGCCGGACGTTCCTGCGTCAGGCCCTTGGTATCGTCCCCGGAGCGGTTTTGCTCAGCAGCGGTGGCGCTGAACTTCTGTCCTCCGCCACCGCCCTGGGGGCGACCGTCAAGCCGCCGCCTGCCACACCCTATGCCCCGACCTTTTTTAACGCTGCGGAATGGGCGTTCCTGAACGCGGCAGTCGACCGGCTTATTCCCGCCGATCTGGAAGGGCCGGGCGGGGTCGAACTGGGTGTGCCCGAATTCATAGACCGGCAGATGGAGACCGGGTACGGCTATGGCGAATTCTGGTATCTTAGCAGCCCGTTCGTGCCCGATGTCGACCCGTCCCTGGGCTACCAGCTTCAATACGCGCCGCGAGAATTCTACCGCACCGCCATTGCCGATATCGACGCGGCCTGTGTCAGCGCGCATGGCAATGCCTTCAGCGCGTTGGACCCCGCAACCCAGGACGCCGTTCTGACGGCGTTGCAGAAGGGAAGCCTGCCGCTCGCCCGCATTGCAAAACCGGCTGAATTTTTCATCCAGCTTCTGGCCAACACCAAGGAAGGCTATTTCGCCGACCCGATGTATGGCGGCAACAAGCATATGGGAAGCTGGAAAATGATCGGTTTTCCCGGTGCGCGGGCGGATTTCAAAAGCTGGATGACGCGGCCGGGGGTGGTCTACCCGCTGGGGCCCGTTTCCATTCAGGGTGAGAAAGCATAATTCCATGACCGTAACAATGAAACCTGTCGACGCTGTCGTGATCGGCCTGGGCTGGACCGGTTCGATCCTGAGCATGGAACTGGCCAGCGAGGGGATCAATGTCGTAGCCCTCGAACGCGGGGCCTACCGTGACACGGCCCCGGACTGGACCTACCCCAAGGCCGTGGATGAACTGAAATACGGGATCCGGGGCGAACTGTTCCAGCGGCTGAGCAAGGACACCGTGACCATCCGCCACGCCGTGGGCGATACGGCGGTTCCCTATCGCCAGCTTAACGTGTTCCTGTTGCCCGACAATGTGGGTGGGGCCGGGGTGCACTGGAACGGGCAGCATTACCGCCCATCCCCCGAGGATCTGAAATTCTACAGCCACAATGTCGAACGCTACGGGGCTAAATTCCTGCCCGAAGACATGACGATCCAGGATTACGACGTCACCTATGACGAACTGGAACCCTATCTGGACGAGTTCGAGCGGCTTTGCGGCACGTCCGGCCAGGCGGGCAATATTCGTGGAAAACTGATTGCCGGCGGCAACCCGTTCGAAGGGCCGCGTTCGCGCGATTATCCCACCCCGGCCTTGCCCGACAGCGAGGGTGCCCGTCGTTTCGCCAAGGCGGCGAAGGAAATGGGGTATTCGCCCTTTCCGCAGCCTTCGGCCAACTGCTCCCAGCCCTGGACCAACCAGTACGGTGTCAGGCTGGGGCCGTGCAACCTGTGCGGGTACTGCGAACGCTATGGCTGCTATATCTATGCCAAGGCGTCACCACAGACGACGATCCTGCCCGCCCTGTTGCGCAAGCCCAATTTTGAAATGCGCACGCACAGCACCGTCACCAAGATCAACCTATCCTCCGACGGGAAGCGCGCGACCGGCGTCACCTATGTCGATGCCACAGGCCAGGAGGTCATCCAGCCTGCCGATCTGGTCATCCTGTCTTCGTTCCAGATCAATAATGTCCGGCTCATGCTGCTTTCGGGGATCGGCAAGCCCTATGACCCCAACACGGGGGAAGGGGTGATCGGCAAGAATTTCGCCTATCAGATGATGAGCGAGTCCGCCTTGTTCTTCGACAAGGACGTGGCCACCAACCCGTTCATTGGCGCGGGGGCGGGGGCCCAGCAGATCATTGACGAATTCAATGCCGATCATTTCGACCACGCACCGCATGGCTTCATCGGGGGTGGGTATATCCTGGGTGGCACCACGGGCGGGCGTCCGCTCCAGCAGTTGAACGTGCCGCCCGGCACGCCGGCCTGGGGGGCAGCGTGGAAGAAGGCCGCCAAGGATACCTACCTGCATTCCACCCGGGTGCAGACCCATTCTTCCGTCATGTCGTACCGTGGTGCCTATGTCGATCTCGACCCCACCTATCGCAACGCGCTGGGCCAGCCACTGGCCCGTATCACGTTCGACTGGCACGACAACGAATACAAGATGACCAAGTTCGTCACCGATCGTGCATTGGAGATCGTGGCGAAAATGAACCCCAAATCGCACACCGTGACCATGCGCAAGCCGGGTGAGCATTTCAATACGCGCCAGTACCAGACAACGCATATTACAGGTGGCGTCATTACCGGGGCCGACCCCAAGACCAGTGCGGTCAACCGTTACTCCCAAAGCTGGGACGTGCCCAACCTGTTCGTGTTCGGGGCATCGGCCTTCCCGCAGAATTTCGGCTACAACCCGACAGGCCTGATCGGGGGGCTGACCTATATGGGCGCTCACGCCATCAGGGAGAAATATCTGAAATCTCCCGGCCCGCTGGTTCCCGTCTGAGGATACCGTCATGAAAGCGATCGTCAAACCGACAACCTTATTGGGTGGGGCAGCCCTTTGCCTGAGCCTTGGCCTGGCGTTGCAGGGGCAGGCCAGCGCCCAGGGGGCAGCACCTGCCATACCCAACACCGCGGCCCCGGCCACGGCGCCGGCCGCGACAGGGGCTGCGGCCCCGGCGGCACCGGCAGCCCCCGCAGGATCGGCCGAAGCCAGACTTCTCGAACGCGGGGCCTATGTTGCAATCCTGGGGGACTGCGCGGCCTGCCACACGGCCCCCGGCGGGGCGCCCTTTGCAGGGGGGCTGCCGATTGTCTCCGCTATCGGCACGATCTATTCGTCCAACATCACCCCCGATCGCACGCACGGTATCGGGGCCTATAGTTATGAGGATTTCGAACGCGCGGTGCGCCGGGGTATTCGCAAGGACGGCACCACGCTGTACCCGGCCATGCCGTACCCGTCCTATGCCCATGTCACCGACGATGATTTGCACGCGCTTTATGCCTATCTGCAACACAGCATAAAGCCCGCGCCGACCCCCGGAAGGGAGGCGGATATCCGTTGGCCGCTGTCCATGCGCTGGCCGCTGGCCATCTGGCGCTGGATCTTCGCCCCCGAGGTTCAGGTGGCCCCACCCCACCCCAGTGGAGACGCCGTGGCCGATCGCGGGGCCTATCTGGTGCAGGGGCTGGGGCATTGCGGCACCTGCCACACGCCGCGCGGCCTGGCCTTGCAGGAAAAAGCCCTGTCCCCGCGTGATGGGGAATGGTACCTGGCCGGCGGGGTCGTCGGCACCAATGTCGCCAACAACCTGCGCGGCGATGCAGTGACAGGCCTTGGAAACTGGAGCGAGGACGATATCGTCCAGTTTCTCAAGACCGGGCGAAACGTGCATGAAGCCGCGTTCGGGGAAATGTCGGACGTGGTGACCGCCAGCACCCAGTTCATGAACGATGCGGACCTGCGCGCCATCGCCCATTATCTCAAGACCCTGCCGCCATCGCCGCATGACAGGCCATTCACCTATGATCCGCAGGTGGCGCAGGAACTCGATGCGGGAAAGGTCACGCGGCCCGGGGCGCTGGATTACCTCAACAACTGTGCCGCCTGCCACCTGGCATCGGGCAAGGGGTATGATGGCACGTTCCCGGCCCTTGCCGGTAACCCGGTTGTTAATGCGCCCGATGCACGTTCTGTGGTGAATATCATTCTCTCAGGCGATACAGTACCCGCGACAGCCACCGCACCCACGCATTTCACCATGCCGTCTTTCGCGCACAGGCTGTCAGATCAGGACGTGGCGAATATTGTGACCTTTATCCGCTCCAGTTGGGGGAACCATGCGCCCGGTATCGACGCTGCCACGGTGGCGAAGATCAGATCCACGATAATCCGCCCCGGTGATTATAAAAGCCCCTGAAAGCCTGAGGCGGGCTGGTGTGTCACGCCACCGGCCCGCTCTTTTCTGCATATAAAAGGATAGTACAATGTCTCAACACCGTTCAGATGGGTCCGTACGCGTGCAAGGCCGCGCCGTGCGCGCAGGCCTTGCGGCACTGCTGGCCATGGCTGTCATGGCCCCGGCTGTTTCGCTGACATCCGTTCGGGCGGCACCCGTCGAACTGCCAGCGCGGCCGGTGCTGCCTTTTGCACTGGCGCAGAAAATTGCCGATGCCGCCATCCAGAAAGCCAGGACCATTCCCGCGACAGGCGTCATAGCCATTGTCGATGACGCGGGCGAGGTGATTTTGCAGATCCGGATGGATAACGCCTTCATGCGCGCAAGTTCGCGCCTGGCGCCGGAAAAAGCCCGCTCCGCCGTCATGTTCCGCCGCTCCACCGCAACACTGGAAACAGCCATTGCCGGTCCGCGGCCAGCCCTTGCAACGGCGCCGGGCTTTGTCATGCTCAAAGGGGGGGAGCCCATTATCATCAACGGCCAGTTGGTGGGGGGGATTGGTGTTTCGGTTGATACACCCGACCATGATGAGGACATCGCCCAGGCCGGACTGGCCGCTATAAAATAAAGCATAGGGGCTGGACCGCCAGCCCTGCGGGGCGGGCGTGCTCCGCCTTTGCTTTGCCACAACGCCGTTCGCTACGGGGCAGCGGCGCTCGGTTCCCGGGCCGCTGTCGTGGGTGCGGCCTGGCAGGCGTGGCGGTGGCGGGCGAAAAACCGGTCCAGGTCGCGGGGCTGGGGTGTGTGGCCGGTGAAAATGCTCACATAATCCTTGATGCGTTCCATGCGGCTTGGACCGTCTTCGCGCGTCTGCATCGAGATATAACCGATCTGCACCAGGTATATGGCGCGCGCATGTACATCGGACGCCGTCTCCGTATAGCCGAAGCGGCGGAACATCTGTGTCAGGGCGGTAATGCGCAACTGATCGGCCCGTTGCACTTCCGCCAGGATCTCGGCCGACTGCAAGGACCAGCTTCGCATTGCGAATTCGAACGGGGAGTCGAACAAATCCCTGTTCAGCCAGCAGTCAAAGACATTCAGCACGGCCTCGACAATGGTTTCGGCGTAGGCTTCCGCCTGTTTGAGAACGCCGCCGGTATTTTTCTGGCGCCAGAGCGAGACAAGGGCTGCCAGGAGTTCTTCGCGGTCTGCAAAGAACCAGTAGAAGCTGGTGCGCGACAGGCCCAAGCTTTTGGCCAGCGGCTGGATCTTGACGGCGTCCACCCCGTTTTCAAGCAAGGCTTCATAGGCTGCCGTAAGCCAGACATCGGACGATCCGCGTCTGCTGGTTTCGCTCATTGTGGACTCCATGCTCCCATGTCCGGGACAGGGGGAATGGCCCGGGCAGCAAGGATACGTCGCATGCGCGCCTATTGGCAAACCACGCAGGGCAAAAACGGAGCTCCAGGGAGGTGCCCCGGCGATAGCCCCAAGCGCCCCAAGGAAGTACGCAAAGGGGAGCACCCCGAAGGACGGGGCACCCGCGCATGCAGTCTGATGGCGGGTGCCCGGACAGGCTCAGGGGAAAAGGCCGCGCGCCATCTTGGTTTGCAGGACGCGGTCCACGCCAATGGCAAGGGCTGCCGTGCGATGGCCAACCTTGTCACGGCGCGCGCGGGCAATGACCTGATCGAACGCGCGGTCCAGAATGACCAGAAGCCGCTTGTTGACTTCATCCTCTTCCCAGAAAATCTTCTGGATACCCTGCACCCATTCGAAATAGCTGACCACAACGCCACCCGAATTGCACAGGATATCGGGAATGACGAACACGTCGTTCCCGCGTTCGCGCAGGACACGGTCCGCATCCGGGGTGGTGGGGCCATTGGCCCCTTCGGCCAAGATACGGCATTGCAGCCTGGCGGCCGTGTCGGCATCGATCACGCGTTCAAGGGCGGCGGGCACCAGAATGTCGCAGGGCTGCACCAGTAATTCGCGCGGGTCAATGCTGCATTGGGTGGCAAAGCCCGCAAGGCAGCGATGTTCACGCACATGGGCATCCAGCGCTTCCACCGGCAGGCCTGCGGGGTCGTAGTAACAGGCGGAATGATCGCTGACACCGACAATGCGCACGCCACGCCGCGCCAGTTCAAGTGCTGCGACCGAGCCCACATTGCCAAACCCCTGCACGATGGCCGTGGCACCCGCCAGGGGCATGGAAATTTCCTGCGCCGCCCGCCCGATCAGGTGGACAACGCCGCGGCCCGTGGCTTCACGCCGGCCAGCCGTGCCACCGGCGGCAAGGGGCTTGCCGGTCACGATCTGGGGCACGGCATGGCCATGATGGACGGAATACGTGTCCATGAACCACGCCATGACCTGCTCGTTGGTGCCGACATCGGGGGCCATCACATCCACATCGGGCCCGACAAAGGGGATCATTTCCTGCATGTAGCGCCGCGACAGGGCTTCAAGCTCACGCGGGGAAAGGGTGGTGGTGTCCACCGCGATGCCGCCTTTGCCGCCGCCATAGGGCAGGCCGGTCAGCGCGCATTTCCAGCTCATCCATACCGCCAGGGCCGCGACCTCGCCCATATCCACGGAGGCGGCGAAGCGTGTGCCGCCCTTTGTCGGCCCGCAACTCAGATGATGCTGCACGCGGTAGCCCTGGAACACGGCTACGCTGCCATCGTCGCGGTGGATCGGGCAGGTCACCGCAATGGCGCGCTTGGGCAGGAACAGCCGGTCGCGATATTTGATGTCGATATCAAGATAGTCGGCAATGCCGTCAAACTGCTGCCGTGCCATGTCGAACACGGGGCCGGAATAAACGCTCATGCGAAAAATCCTTTGTAACGGCTGCATCGGAAGGAAAAACTGCCGCCGTATGTCAATAATATCCCCAATGGCCAGTGCCGGTTCAAGGGGCAATGGTCAATGGGATGGGTACAGATCTTTTGAGAAGTGATCGGTTTGTTACCGAAAACACGGCCGGTGCGGCTATGGCGGGCAGGCGTGTGGTGTTCACCCATGCCGCAGCCCGGTTCGGGCAAGGCAGCCGCTGGTCTGGAAGTATTGGTGATTGCTCCCGTATGCAGGGCCCGGGCGTAGGGGGGCTGTGTGCCGTTGCAGGGAGATGAATAAAAAACGGGGCCCCGAAGGACCCCGCGCGGCATAGGCCGGTACTGCGTGGTAGCCGCCAGCCCACGAACCGCAAGGGCCCGGGGGACAGGGCGGAGACCACGCATCTGTCCGCTTAGAATTCGGCGCGGACGGAGCCGAAATACTGGCGCGGTGCACCAATCATGAAGGAGTTGTAGCTCAGCGCCCCCTGGGAGATGCTCAGCGGGTTGCCGCCTTCGCCCATGGTGGAGATGTAGCCCGCATTCGTCAGGTTGGCGACGGTGAAGGAAAACACCAGGTTCTGCACGAAATCGGCGCCATGGATATACTGGCCCATGTTGCCCATCTTGTAGTCCGCACCCAGGTTGGCCAGCCAGTAGCCCGGTGCCTTGACGTCACCCACATAGCTGAAGTTACGCGCACTCATGTAGGAACCGTCGATCCAGGCCGTGGCGTTATGCCAGGTGTAGGACAGGCGGGCCTTGTACATCAGGCGCGGGTAGTTCACCACCTGCTGGCCCTTCATGGCGATCATGGCGGGGCTGCCGTCCGAATTCACGCCGTTCTGCACGTTCTGATCGTAAACAGCGTGGTTGTAGCTGATGCTGTTCGTCAGTTCCAGGCCACGGATCGGGCGCAGGGTCAGCCCGGCATCGACGCCGTTCATGGTCACGCCACCCACATTCGCGACAGAGGCGGTGGGGTTGATGATCGAACCGGTCGAGACCTGCTGCAGGCGGTTGTTGAAGTTGGTGCGATAGGCATACGCGCTGGCCGAAATCAGGCGGTTGTTGAACCGGTAGCCGATGGCATAGGTCCACGCCGTTTCGGGGCGGTAATGGCCCGCATCATAAGCGCTCTGGGTGTAAGCCATGGGCGAGGTCGACAGCTTGTAGCCCGACTGTGCGTAGGTGTGCACGTTCTCGGAAATGTCGATGAAGATTTCATGCCCGGGCAGGAAGCGGTAGGCAATGCCGATATGCGGCAGGAAAGGCTTTGCAACCGTCATGCCCACACCGCTGGTGATCGGGCCAGGATAGGTGGTCACGCCGTTCGTGGTCGAGGCGTAATAATCCTGGTTCAGATAGCCATTGCCCACGCGGGTCGTGCTTAGCACCGACTTGAAGCCGAAATGCAGGTCAAGGTTACGCACCGGGTGGAACGTATCGTTGACGAACGCCGTGAAGGTGTTGGTGTTGTACGTCTGGTTGAAGATCTGCGCAAACGGATTGGAAAAATGGTTCAGGTCGTTTACCAGCGGGCTGCTGAGCACGCCGTTGACCAGAGCCGGTTCCGCATAGGCGTTCATGGGGGAGTTGTAGTGGTTGTTTTCATACCACACACCACCGGCCAGTTCGTTATGCTTGATGTTGTAGTGCACGGCGGACAGGATACCGAAACGACGAATTTCGGGTTCCTTCACCAGGTCGCTCATGGGCGAACCGTTGGGCGAACCATAGTACGGCGTGACCCAGGTGGTCTGGTTCTGCTGGTCATGGCCGTAAACCGTGGTGGTCCACTTCACATGGTCTGTCAGTTGCAGGTCGGCCTTCAGGCCGCCCAGGACGTCCACGCTGTTCTGCCCACCCGAATAATAGGCGGCGTCAGCCGGATCGGTCAGCCCGGCGATACCCGTCGGGTAGCTGCCACCCTTGTTCTGCGCGGCCAGTGCCGCGTTATAGGCCGTCTCGTAGCCGGAAAGCTTGCCATTGTAGTAGTTGGCCTGGCTGCTGCCACCGAGCTTGTTCAGCATGTCGAAGGAATAGTCGTTGTACACGTCCTGGTGCAGGTCGCTCCAGTCGAAGAAGGCGCTGATCTTGCTGCGCTCACCGATCGGCTGGACGAACTTGGCGTTGACCTGCTGCAGGAACTGCTCGCCCGAGCCCTTCCACATCTGGTTGTCGTTGCGCATGTACGAAACATAGAATTTCGTGCCCGACGAATTCAGCTTGCCCGAATCAAACCGGATGAAGGTGTGAAAGGTCGAGTTGCTGCCGAACATCTGGTTGATCTGTCCGCCCATCTTGTCCTTCGGATCGGACGAGATGTATTCGATCGAGCCACCAAGGTTGTTGGTCGCGGCAACCGTTTCCGCACCGGCGGAACGCGACACGTCCATGCTGGCCACGTTTTCGGATGAAATCGCCTGCAGGGGGTTCGTGCCGTTATAGTTGCGGTAGGTCATTTCACCCAGCGGCATGCCATCGAGCGTCATGCCGATTTCCTGCTGCTGGAAACCATGCATCATGATCTGGGCCGAATAGGTATCCAGGCCCTGCGGGTCACCGGACTGGAACATGACACCGGGAAGCTGGCCCAGCACCTTCATGGGGTTCGTGCCGGGGACCGAACGCTGCAGCATGGCGGAGCTGACGCTGACCGTCTGCGCGCGGTAGGGGTGGCCGACAACGCCGACTTCTTCCGTCCGATGGGACGTGAAGGCGGCGGGGGCGACATGGCGGGGTGCTGCCGGTGCCGAAGACGCCTTGGAAGACGCTGCTGCCTTGCTGTGGACCGAAGATACGTGTGTGGAACGGGCCTTGGACTTGGTGGCTGCAAGACCGGTTGCAGGCACGGTCACCGCCGTCAGGACCAGCGCGGAAGTGCCAGCCGCCAGAACACCTCTTTTGATCACATGCTTCATGTATTCTCATGGCTCCGAAGTTGAGCCTGCCGTCGATTCCATTACGGAAAGATGCAGGCTCCGACAAAAAATATTCCATTGCCCAACCGACCGGATGCCCGGCCCGCAGGACCGGACCCGATGAATCGGGACAGTTTTTGCAATGAAACGACCTGATCCGCCCTGCGGCTGTATCGTCCATTATCGCCTGGAAACGCTGTATATAGGCGGTCCAGATTTTTGCAAATATGTTACGCTTGGTGCATGTGCCATATTTGGTTCGGAAGCGAAAGATGTTTTTTACGAAAAATTTTCTATAACATATTGCTATAAAAGAGTTTTCTACAACAAATATACGACACTCATGTCGCAATAACAAAAAAATACAAACGTCATCGCGCTGCGCGATGTTGCTTTATTGCAACAGTTTTTTTGGATGAATGGTGCCTATTCCCCACAGGGAAACGCGCCCGGAAGGCGCAGGCCGCTTTGTGTGGAGTGTTTTTGGCCGATCTGGCCCGAGTCCACAAGGGAAAATTTTGAAAAACCCTTATTTTTCCATAACGATTCCGAAATGGTATGGATAAACCGCACGCGCGCGGGCCTTTTGCGCCCGCCACGGCCGTACGGAATGATAAAAAAAAGGGCTGGTGCGCAGGGTGGCGCGGTCCACAAAGCGCTCCCCGGAGCGGAGTCTCCAGGGAGCGCTGTTCTTTTATTCCGGTAAAGACCGGACAGCGTCGGGATGTTTCACAATCGAACCGATCCCGCGGTATGGCCGTTCAGGACTGCGTGGCCATAAGGGCCGCGTTACCGCCCGCAGCCGTGGTGTTGGTGCTGCAAGCCCGTTCGAGCACCAGCCATTCCAGCGCGTAGCTGCCATCGGGGCGCGAGACGTTCAGGCTGACGATCTGCCCCGGGCGTGTCGCCAGGCGTTCGCCCAGTTCCAGTCGCTCCTGCTCCGATGCGCTGGCATCCATGATGGCGGTGTCGATTCTGTCGCCCTCGTTAAAGGCGCTGATGAGAGCAGCCAGATCCACCGGCAAGGGGGGCAGGGTGCGCAGCAGTGCCGCAGGCGCCTTGACCGCATTGCCCGTTGCCAGCGCGGTATCGATCTGGCGGTAGAGCGCTTCGGGCGTGGGGCCGGCGCACAGGACGGTTCCGCGCGGGGTCAGGCTGTAGACATTGTCCTCACCCACCGGGCCGGGCAGTGTCAGGCTCACCCCCAGCGGGCTGGTCGCGGTGTCCAGCTTCAGGTCCGGCTGCGTGGTCTGCAACCAGATCCGGTAGCGGTGCACCAGCGTGGGCAGCGGGGCCGCCAGCGGGGCTGACAGCGCAGGGCAGGCGGAAAGCAGGCGGCGTAAATAAAGCGGGCCGCCCGCCTTGGGGCCGGTGCCCGAAAGGTCATGCCCGCCGAAAGGCTGCACACCCACGACCGCACCGACAAGGTTGCGATTGACGTAGATATTGCCCGCATGCGAACGCGCCGTCACGGCGTTGATGGTCTCGTCAATACGGGAATGAACGCCAAAGGTCAGGGCGTAGCCCGTGGCGTTGATGGCGTCCATCAGCGCGTTCAGGTCCTGGCGTGCGTAGCGGACCACATGTAGCACGGGGCCGAAGACCTCGCGCTTGAGGGCGGCAATGCCGCCGATCTCGATCAGGGTCGGGGGCACGAAGGTGCCCTGCGCGCAGGCTTCGGGCATGGCGGTCTGGTGCACGCTGTAGCCCTGCTTGCGCAAGGCGTCGATATGACCGTTGATGAGCGACTGCGCCTCTGCCGTAATGACCGGGCCGATATCGGTGGCAAGCTGGGTGGGGTTGCCCACGGCCAGTTCTTCCATCGCCCCTTTGAGCATGGTCAGCACGCGATCGGCGCAGTCATTCTGCAGGCACAGGACACGCAGGGCCGAGCAGCGCTGGCCCGCGCTGTCGAAGGCGGAGGACAGGACATCCCCCACCACCTGTTCGGCCAGGGCGGAACTGTCGACGATCAGGGCGTTCTGTCCGCCTGTTTCGGCAATCAGCGGTACGGGCTGGCCATCGGGGTTCAGGCGGCCGGCCAGTTGCGCCTGGATCAGCCGCGCCACCTCGGTGGAGCCGGTGAACATCACGCCGCGCACGGCCTTGTCCCCCACAAGGGCGGCCCCCACGGCACCCGCGCCGATCACGATCTGCACCGCATTGGCCGGAATGCCGGCTTCATGCAGGATACGCACGGCTTCGCTGGCGATCAGCGGGGTTTCTTCCGCCGGCTTGGCCAGCACGGTATTGCCAGCCGCCAGGGCCGCGGCAACCTGGCCGAGGAAAATGGCCAGCGGGAAGTTCCACGGGCTGATACAGACCACGGGCCCCAGCGGACGATGGGTGTCGTTGCTGAACGTGTTGGACACCTGTGCGCCGTAATAGCGCAGGAAGTCCACCGCTTCACGCACTTCGGCCACGGCGTTGGCGAACGTCTTGCCCGCTTCGCGCACGATAATGCCCAGCAGGTAAGGTGTTTCGGCTTCCAGCCTGTCGGCGGCGGCGGCCAGCAGGGCACCACGTTCCTGCGGTGTGCGCGCACTCCAGCCTGCAAAAGCAGATTGCGCGCGCGCCACGGCCTGTGTCACTTCGGTCGGGGTGGCGAAGGTGACATGGCCCACCACATCGCTGTGGTCGGCCGGGTTCAGCACGGGCTCGCCCGTCTCACCCAGCCGGGGGGCGGGAACCGCCAGGTTTTTGGCCAGCTCGCGCAACGTGTTTTCGTCCGTCAGGTCAAGGCCCGCGGAATTCACGCGTTCGGGCTGGAACAGGTCGGCGGGCAGGCGGATGCTGCTGGGCACGTCATGCGTCTTGAGGGTGGTGACCGGATCGGCGATCAGTTCCTCAATGGTGACGGCTTCGTCCTGGATACGGTTGACGAAGGACGAATTCGCCCCGTTTTCAAGCAGGCGGCGCACCAGATAGGCCAGCAGGGTTTCATGCGTGCCGACGGGGGCATAGACGCGCACCGGACGGTCGAGCTTGTCGGGGCCCACCACTTCCTTGTACAGGCTTTCGCCCATGCCGTGCAGGCACTGGAATTCGTAGCTTTCCACCGTAAAGTCCGGCCCTGCCAGGGCGTAGATGCTGGCCAGGGTCTGGGCGTTATGGGTCGCGAATTGCGGGAAAATGGCATCCGGCGCTGCAAGCAGCTTCTTCGCGCAGGCGATGTAGGAAATATCGGTATGCGCCTTGGTGGTGAAGACGGGGAAGTCACTCAGCCCCTCCACCTGCGCGCGCTTGATTTCGCTGTCCCAGTAGGCGCCCTTGACCAGGCGCACCATCAGCCGCTGGCCGCTGCGCCGCGCCAGGTCGATGACCCAGTCCAGCACGAAGGGCGCGCGCTTCTGGTAGGCCTGCACCACAAAGCCGATGCCTTTCCAGTTCGCAAGCTTGGGGTCGAAACACAGGGCTTCGAGCAGGTCGAGCGAGATTTCCAGCCGATCCACTTCCTCGGCATCGATATTGAAGCCGATGTCGTACTGGCAGGCCAGGCGGGCCAGGGCAGTCAGGCGCGGCAGCAGTTCGGTCATGACCCGTTCGCGTTGCAGGCGGGCATAACGCGGGTGAAGCGCCGACAGCTTGACCGAAATGCCCGGCCCGCGATACACGCCCGCCCCGGCGGATGCCTTGCCTATGGCGTGAATGGCGGTTTCGTAGTCGCGGTAGTACCGGTCGGCATCGGCGGCCGTGGTCGCGGCTTCGCCCAGCATGTCGTAGGAATAGCGAAAGCCCTTGGCGTTCAGGCGGCGGCTGTTCTTGAGCGCGCTGTCAATGGTCTGGCCGGTGACGAACTGTTCGCCCATCAGGCGCATGGCCATGTCCACGCCACGGCGGATCACGGGTTCGCCGCAACGGGCGATCAGCTTGGACAGGCTGCCAGCCAGCCCTTCCTTCGTGCCCTGCGGCTGTGCGGAAGACAGCAGCTTGCCCGATACGACCAGCCCCCAGGTGGCGGCGTTGACGAACAGGGAACTGTCATCCCCCACATGGCCGCGCCAGTTGCCCTGGCCGATCTTGTCGCGAATCAGCGCGTCCCGCGTCGCGGTATCGGGAATACGCAAAAGCGCTTCGGCCAGGCACATCAGGGCCACGCCTTCCTGCGTGGACAGGTCGTATTCCTGCACCAGCCCCTGCACGATCCCCCTCGTGCCGGCATCGCGCAGGGCCTTGACCAGCTTGTAGGCGGTCTGGCTCACGGTAGGGGCCAGATCGGCGGGAATGGCTGCCTCTGTCGCCAGCGCACGCACGCGAGCCATCTCGGGCGGGCGTGTCTGGGCCGTAATGGCTTCGCGCAGGGTGGAGCGGGAAGGAACAGCGTCAAGAAGCGTGGCAAAGGGAGAGGAAAGGGTCATTCCGGCCTGCTTTGTGCTAGGAAACTCTGATCCTCACATACCGCGCCTTATGCCAAATGTAATACGGAAGATGGGCGTTACCAAAAAATTATAATCAGCCTATAAGAGAAAGACCGAATTCTGTTTTGCATATGGAAAGATCATGGATGAACTTGACCGCAAAATCCTTACGAATCTGCAAAAAAACGGGCGGCTGAGCAATCTCGACCTGTCGCGGGCCATCAACCTGAGCCCCGCGGCAACGCTCGAGCGTGTGCGCAAGCTGGAGCAATCGGGGGTGATCCGTGGCTACATGGCGCGGCTCGACCCGCATGCCCTGCAACTTGGGTTGGTGGTGTTCATCCAGGTGACACTTGATCGCTCCACCCCCGACCTGTTCGAGGCGTTTTCAAAAGCGATCAAGGCCATTCCGCAGGTGACGGAATGCTACATGGTGGCCGGCGGGTTCGACTATCTGGTCAAAGCGCGGGTGCGGGACATGACCGCCTATCGCAACTTCCTGGGCAAGACGCTGACACGCCTGCCCGGCATACGCCAGACCCACACCTACTCCGTCATGGAGGAAGTGAAGTGCGACCCCGAACTGCCGATCTGATCCCTGCATGGGAGACGACGCATGGGAGACGACCCGAGCCACGCTCCGTAGTCCGTGGATGGAGTAAGAGAGGCGCGCATGAGCATGGCGCGCATGGGGCCGGCCGAGGCATGGGCGGTTATCGTTTGGCCTGGGGCTGCTCTCCCGCCACGACGGGTAGCACCTCTTCGCGGAGCATGAGCGGCAAAGAGGTGCGGTCGACCCGGCAGGGTTAGGCTGCCTGCGCTGCCGAGCAGGCAGCGGACGGACCGGGATGGCCCAATTTCCCCGAGTGTAAAAAAGCCGGTAAAAATGAAAAAGCCACTGTCCCGAAGCCAGGTTTTGGCGATCGGAACAGTGGCTTTTCAAATGGCAGGGCCATCTTCGTGTTGAAGATGGCCCTGCTGTAACGACAGAGGCTTGCGCTTACTTGCTTGCGTCGCCGGTGCTGGCACCTTCGGGCAGGCTGTAGGCGATGATGTAGTCGCCGATATCCGGGGAGTGGGCCATGCCACCTGCGGAAATCACGACGTATTCCTTGCCGGTTTTAGGAGACTTGTAGATCAGCGGAGCTGCTACAGCGCCAACGGGCAGGCGTTCTTTCCAGACCTGCTTGCCGGTCGTCGCGTCCAGGGCGCGCAGGTAGTAGTCCTGCGTTCCGGCGAAGAACACCAGGCCGGATGCCGTAGCCGTCGGGCCACCCAGGGTGGGCATGCCAAGCGGGACGGGCATATGGGTCTTGATCCCCATCGGGCCGGTATCCTGCACCGTGCCAAGCGGCACCTGCCACACGAGCTTTTTCGTGCGCAGATCGATCGCACTCATGGTGCCGAAGGGCGGGGTGTTGCACGGCACCTGCAGCGCGGACTGGAGGATGTCGATCTTCACGCCACCATAGGGACCTGCGACCTGCGGGCGGATCGTACCCATGAAGCCAGGGACTTCATCGGTCGAGATCTTGTACTTCTTGGCATTTTCCTTGGTGACGAGCGTCATCTGCAGCGGCATGCGCATGTCGTTGACGAACATCAGGCCACGGGTTTCGTCAATCGCGACGCCACCCCAGTTCATGCCACCCAGCAGGCTGGGCCATTCGATATACGGCTTTTCACCCGGCGGTGTGAACGGACCGGTATAGACCGACTGCTTGAACTTGATACGGCAGCCAAGCTGGTCGAACGTGCTGACGCCCCACATGGACTGTTCGGTCAGCGGGTCGGCACCGATTGTCGGCATCCCAACGGAGAAAGGCTGGGTCTTGGACAGGTGTTCGCCCTGGGCGTCCGGTGTCGTGGCAACGGGGTGTTCCACAACGTCCGTCACGGGTTCACCCGTGCGACGGTCGACAACGAAGATGTTGCCGGTCTTGGTGGTCTGGATCAATGCGGGGATCGTTTCACCCTTGGCATTGGTCATGTCATGCAGGACCGGCTGGGAAGGCAGGTCATAGTCCCACACGTCGTGGTGGACAGTCTGGAAAACCCATTTGGTCTTGCCGGTGGATGCGTCGACCGCCACGATCGCGGCGCCGAACTTTTCCTTCACCGCATCGCGGTCGCCACCCCAGTAGTCAGGCGGGCCGTTGCCGGTCGGCAGGTAAACGAGGTTCAGTTCCTTGTCATAGGTCGGAACGGCCCAGACGTTGGGTGTTTCAAGCGTATAGGTCTTGTCGGCAGGGGGGGCACCCGTGTTGTCCGGATCGCCAACATCCCACGCCCAGACCAGGGCACCGGTGCGAACGTCGTAGGCGCGCACAACGCCCGAAGGTTCACCATGCACGATATCACGCACCCAGCCACCAATAACGGCGACATGGCCCATGACAACCGGAATGGCAGTCGGGTGATAGCGCTTGCTGTTTTCGGTCGGGCCCATCTGGGGCTTGAGATCGACGAAGCCGTGTTCGCCAAAGCCTTCGCAGGGAACACCGGTATGCGCATCCAGCGCCATGAAGCGGGCATCAACCGTTTCGACCAGGATACGCTGGCGGCAGGAAACAGGGGTGCCGTCCGTGGGGGGCGCCTTTTCCTCTGCACTGAGCGAGGCATCCTTGTCGATGTCGTAGTAGCCTACGCCACGGCAGGAGACGTGCTCGGCCGTGCGGGCCTTCGCGTCGTATCTCCACAGGCTTTTGCCGGTGTCGGCATCGATCGCGGTTACGATGTCTTCAGGGGTGCAGGAATACAGAACATTGCCGATCTGCGACGGCGTGTTCTCATCCACCCCGATGCCAGAACCCTTCAGGCGGCGGCCGGTCCGGTAAATCCAGGCGACCTGCAGCTTGTTCACGTTCTGCGGTGTGATCTGCGTGTACTGCACAAAGCGGGTGCCGTTGGGGTCACGCGCGAAAAATTCCCAGTCATCCGGGGCATTTGTCGCAACTGGCGTTGCAGGCGGGGGCGCCAGCGCATCGGGGTTGTGGATTTCACCATGGGGGGAGAACGCTTCGACCAGCGTAATCACCAGGCAGCCCAGGATACCGAAGCCGACACCGGCCATGCCTTTGCGCTGCCCCAGGGAATAGGGTGCCGAGTAAGCCGCGGAAAGCCACAGGCTGAGGGTGAAGAGAATCGCCGGCACGACGAGTCGAGGCAGGAGCGCCCAATATCCGAACTCGGGCGTGTCGCCCAGTGCCCAAATAAATGTTGCAACAAATGTTATAACAGAGAGGAGTAAAGCATAGCGGTTTTTAAGAAAATAAAGAACAGCTATGGCCGTGTAGGCGATGCCGGCAAGAAAATAGTAAGAGGAACCTCCGAGAGATAGGAGGGTGAAGCCTCCTTTTAACAAATACAATCCAATAATTATATTGATAAGCGAGAATAGAACTCGGAACACGTCAATCGCGCCGAATTTCGACTTCCCTATTTCAGTCTCAACCATGCTGCTTGCTTCCGTAATTTTGGTGAACAATTGGCTAGCACTTCCCTTTCTGACGGAAGTCCCCGGCAAATTCAAATGCCTTGCGTCGTGCGGGGCACTGGCTGAGTATGAGAAGGAATTGCACCAAGGGACGATTTATGGCTTGAGCTTGTTATAACTAAGTATTTGATTTTTATGAATAAGTCAGAAAAATCGAAGCTTGGGAGCGATTTTTTTTGAAATAGGAACGTTTTTTTTGGGGGTCCCCAAATGGGGTTGCAAAATTGCAATGCTACTATGTGATTACCACAAGGGCGCGCGGGTGTGGCGCGGCCCGGTGCCGCAAGCATGGATTTACCTGTTTGATAACGCAGCATATTCTATGCGCATGACGGCTGTCGGGCCGGATCTGGCGACGGATCGGGTCCGAAAAGACATCGCGATATCGTGATCTCAGGACTTATAGTCCCGTTATGCGGCTCGTGTCACTTGTTTGAGAACTAAAGACCCCCGGGCGGATTGGTGTAAAGATGTTAAATATTAAAATATTTTTCCAAGATGCGTACAAAATAAAAATAGGCCTGTGCAGTATAGCCATCTGTTGCGCATCAGCATACGCAAGCGCCTCCGCGCAGACTGCCCCTGTTCTCAAGCAGAAGACTCCCTCCGTTAAGGCGACAGACAGTTCCCGAATAATGCCCCACCAGGACGCGGTCGTTCACAATGCTGACGCGGGCGCATCCAAGGTCTCGGTCAATGCCAGCCTGTCCCATGCCGGTGCTCCGGCCGCGCCTGCTGCCGGTCCCAACTGGGCGGCAGCGGGGATCATGCCCCGCCACAAGGTGGAACTGGACGCCCTGACCGGGGGCGAGGCCATGTCCTGGCTTTTGCCATCGGAAGTGGATGCCCAGCGCCTGACCGACCTGGAAGATCCGTACTACGTGCCCGTGGCGGGTGGCGGTCACATCCTGCCGCAGATCATGCCTTTTCGCGAACGCCTGGCAAAAAAGGGTTTCTCCTTCGCCTTCACCTACAAAGGTGAAGCCATGGCGAATATTCACGGCGGTATCGCGCGCGGCATGGATTACGTGCACGAGCTGACCCTGCAGATGAATTTCGACCTGGAAAAAATGGCCGGGCTGAAAGGCTGGACCATCCACACGCTGCTGATGAACCGCGCCGGGCGCGAAGTCTCACGCGACCGCGTGGGTGATTACTATGTCAGCCTGATGGAAGTGTATGGCCTGTCGGGCCACGTGGTGGCCCATCTTGTCGATTTCTATGCCGAGAAGAAATTTCTCGACAACCGGATGGATATTACATTCGGCCGCATGTCCCTGACGCATGTGTTCGCGACATCGCCGCTGATCTGCTCCTTCATGGTCACGTGTTCGGCCCCGGTCGCGCTCAAGGTTGATCCGGGATTTGCCGTTTACCCGAAGGCCACCTGGGGCAGCCGTATCCGCTTCCGCCCCACGCGTGACACCGCCATCCAGCTTGGCGCGTATTCCGTCAGCGCCCTGGCCGACGGCCCCAGCGGCTGGGCCTGGGCCAGCGAAAACGCGACCGGGCTGATGCTGCCGATCGAATTTACCTGGCAGCCTTACCTGACGCGCGACAAACTGCCCGGCCATTATGTGTTCGGTTATGCGCATGATACGACCCGCTACCCCGATATAATCGGCACCAAGCCTGCAAGCCTTATCGCGCATTCCCGCAGCGCGCCCATGGACATGTTCTGGTTCGAAGGCGACCAGATGGTCTACCGCAAGGGGGGTGCCAGCCAGATGGCGGGCGGGTACCTGATGGCGGGCTACATCCACAACACGCCGCATGTCTCCTCCATTTCCGATGAAGCGTATGGCGGCATGTCCTTCAACGGCGTTATTCCCAACCGTGACAAGGATCGGGTCGGTATCCTGTATTCCTGGTACCATGTCAGCCACCGCAAGGAACTGGGGCAGATGTATGCCCTTGATGCCGGGTATTCGCTGGGGTCGCAGGTTCTCGCCCCGCAGACGGATTCCCATGTGATCGAAGCCTATTACGCGATCGATGCCGTTCCCGGCATTCTGGTGCAGCCCGAATTCCAGTACATGATCCGCCCGGGCGAAGCAGGCCGTACGCCTGACGCTGCCCTGGTCGGCCTGAAGGTGATCGGCACTTTGTAAAAACAACGACGCCAGCAGGATCTGTCCGCGCCACGGGTTCTATCTGGCGGGATGGCGGCCCCGGCGCGGATAGGTTGAAAATGCTGGCCGCCCATTGGCCGCGCGACTGGCCTCCCACTTGTCTCCCGCTTGCCGCCCAACGGCAGGCCGGCGGAGAGGGATCGGGCTTTTCATCGTGTCGTAGCCGTGCAAGATTGGGCCATGCTGCACACATTTCAGTCCACACGCGGGATGGTGACATCCCCCCATCACCTGGCCAGTCAAAGCGGGCTGGATATCCTTAAGAAAGGTGGCACGGCGCTGGAAGCCGTGACCGCCATGGCCGCGACATTATCCGCCGTCTACCCGCATATGACCGGGATCGGCGGAGATGCGTTCTGGCTTGTCGCCTATCCCGACGGGCGCACGCAGGTGCTGGACGCCTGTGGGGCGGCCGCGCTGGGCGGCAGTATCGACCTGTACCGCAAGGGCGGGTACGAGAGCGTGCCCTGGCGCGGGGGGCTGGCGACCAATACCATGGCCGGCGCAGTTTCGGGCTGGCAGGCTGCCTTGCAGTGCAGTGCCGCCCTGCAACCACCGCTGCCTGTGCGCGACCTGCTGAATGATGCGATCTGGTACGCGGCAAACGGCTATGCCGTCTCGCAAAGCGAGGCCACATTGCTGGCCCACAAGCAGGATGAACTGCTGGATAACGCCGCCTTTGCCGACAGCTATGCCCCGGACGGGCGGCTGTTCCGTGCGGGCGAGATTCGTAAAAACCCCGCGCTGGCCAGAACCTTGCAGCATATGGCCGATCATGGGCTTGGCAGTTTCTACAGCGGCGGCATTGCCGATCTGCTGCTGGCCGATCTTTCTGCTGCGGGCAGCCCGCTGGCGGCGGAGGATTTTGCCCGCCATGGTGTGGAACACAAGGCCCCCCTGCATACGCGCCTGAACGGCGTGCAGGTCTATAATACGCCGCCGCCCACGCAGGGTGTTGCGTCCCTGGCTATTCTGGACCTGTTCGAAAGGCTGGGCGTGGCGGAGGGCGAAGGCTTTGCCCATGTGCACGGGCTGGTGGAAGCGACCAAGCGCGCGTTCCTGTTCCGCAATGCGCATGTGGGTGATCCGCGCTATATGACGCGTGATGCCCAGGCGTTTCTGGATGACAAGGCAGGGCTTGCGGCACTGGCGGCGGGTATCGACAGGCACCGTGCCATGCCTTGGCCCGTGCCATCCCAGCAGGGCGATACGACGTGGATGGGCGCGATCGATGGCACGGGCCTTGCCGTCAGCATGATCCAGAGCCTGTATTTCGAATTTGGGTCGGGCGTGTTCCTGCCCGAGACGGGCCTATTGTGGCAGAACAGGGGGGCGTCCTTCCAGTTGGCGCCCGCTACGTGGAATGCTTACGAGCCCGGCCGCAAGCCGTTTCATACGCTCAACCCGGCCCTGGCCCGCTTTGATGATGGCCGGGTCATGGTGTACGGCACCATGGGTGGGGAAGGACAGCCCCAGACGCAGGCTGCCATTTTCACCCGCTATGCCCTGTTTGGCATGGGGTTGCAGCAGGCGGTTACAGCGCCCCGTTGGCTGCTGGGCCGCACATGGGGCAGCAACAGCAACACACTGAAGGTGGAAAGCGCGCTCGATGCCGGTGTGGTGGCCAGGCTTGAACAGGCCGGGCATGTGGTGGAACGGGTTGCCCCGTTCTCCAGCCTCATGGGGCATGCGGGGGCGGTGGTGCGGCATGCCAGCGGCTTGTTCGAAGGAGCCGGGGACCCAAGAAGCGATGGTTATGCCGCAGGATTTTAAAGTCTGTTTCAAAATTAACGCATGGATAAAGAAAGATAAAAGTTTTTGGTGAAGCTTTTTCCAAAAAGCTTCAAAGACCGTCACCTTTTTGAAACAAAGGCGACACCCAAAAACTTTTGTCTATTGACCAGAATATTGCGTGGCCAGACTTTCGATACGGTTTCCTTTTGCCATCAGTCGTGAAAACCAGTTTCCCGTTAAAAGGGGTTTTGAAAAACCGAGCCATGTCACCCGCTGGATATGACGATAGCAAGGGGGCTGGCGTTCAGGGCGTGTTGAAAAAGAAAGCTTCGATCTCGGCCATGACAAAGCGCGCCGCAGTCGAAAGCTGGCGCGAACGGTCGACGCAGAGTGCAAGGCGCAGGGGGGAGAGCTTGCGGTTGACGATGGGGGTAAACGCCAACTGGCCTTTTTGCACCTCGTCATACACGTCCAGATAGCTCAGCATACCGACACCTGTTCCCTCCATCACCAGGGACTTGATCATCTGGATATTGTCGGTCCGGATGACGGTGGTGATCTGTACTCCGGTTTCGGCCTCCAGCATGCTGATCGGATGCCACAGCGCCAGGGGCGGGGCGGGAATAATCATCGGGTATTCCGCCACCAGGCTGAAGCGTGCCGGTGCTGTGGCCGTTACGGGGTGGCCGGGGGGTGAGACAAAGCCCAGCGGAATGTCCTTTTGCGCCCGCACGGCCAGCTCTCGCATGGGGGTGGGGTTGAACATCAGCGCGAAATCGGCCTGCCCTTTGACAAGAAGTTCGCCCATGTCACGGCTTTTGCGCACATGCACGCTGGCCACGATGCCCGGATGGCTCTCGCGCAGCCGCCCCAGCAGGGTGGGCAGGAACCCTTTTGTCAGCGCGTCGGGAATAAGGATATCCGTCTCGCCCCGGCGCAGGCCTTTAAGGTTGTCGATCTGGGTTTGCAGCGCCGTGAAATCGCGCGACCAGCGATGGCACGATGTCAGCAGCAATTCCCCCGCCGTGGTCAGCCGCAGGCCCGATGGCAGGCGTTCGAACAAAGGAGTGCCCAATGTTTTCTCGCCCTGCAATATCTGCCGGTCAATGGCCGAGGCAGCAATATGCAATTCGTCCGAGGCCTTGCGAATGGAGCCATGGCGCGCAACCGCCATGAAATACCGCAGAAAACGGGAAAAGACTGGCATGGTCTGTTTTCTGCCCGGATATGTCAGGTGTCAGGTGTCAGGTGTCAGGTGTCAGGTGTCAGGTGTCAGGTGTCAGGTGTCGCGCCGGGGGGGGCGTGTTGCATTGGCACCCGCCCGGCCAGCCCCTGGCGCGCCAGTTCGCGCGCCACGCTGAACAGGGCGGTCTCACGCCCCGGGGCGGCGACAAGCTGCAACCCCAGCGGCAGGGTATGCGTGTCAAGGAGCGGCAGGGTCAGCACCGGCAGCCCCGGCAGGCTGATTGGCTGGGTGAAGCACCCCAGATTGGCGCGGGCCGATACCAGTTTACCCCCTATTTCAATGGTCGGGCTGTCCAGCCGGGGCGCTTCGCAGGCAACCGCGGGGGCGATCAGCACGTCGGCCTGCCGGAATGCCGCATGCACAGCCCGGCGGAAGCGGCTGCGAAAACGTTGGGCCTGGATATAGGTGTTTGCGGGCAGCATTGCCCCGGCCAGAAGCCGGTCGCGAGTGGCGGCATCATAGGCCATGGCCTGCGCGCGCAGGCGGGGTAGGTGCAGGTTCCCGCCCTCGCAGGCGGTAATCAGGAAAGAGGCCGCTCGGGCCTGCGGTGTTTCGGGCAGTTCGATCCTGTCCGCGGTGCCCAGTGCGTTGCATACATGCGCGATGGCCTGTTCCAGCGCGGGGACGATATCGGCCGCGAACCACCCGCCCAGCCGGGCGATCTTCAGTGTTTTGACATCGGGTCCCGCGACGGGAAGGCTGGCGTCCATGACATGAAACGTGCTGATCAGGTCATCGAGCGTGCCGGCGAAATGCCCCACCACGTCCAGGCTGGCCGAAAACGGGTAAGCCCCCTGGCGCGGCAGCCGCCCGAAGGTGGGCTTGAGCCCCCACACACCGCACAGCGCGGCCGGAACACGGATGGAGCCGTTGGTGTCGCTTCCCAGCGTAAAAGGCAGGAAACCCGCGGCAACAGAAGCAGCCGACCCGCCCGAAGACCCGCCAGCCATGCGGGCCGTGTCATGCGGGTTGCGGGTTATGCCGTAATGGGCATTGTCGGTTGCAAAACCATAAGCGAATTCATCCATGTTCAGGGTGGCGACCACAATGGCCCCGGCCGCTTTCAGGCGCTGGACAATGGCGGCATCCTGCGTGGCGGGCGGTGTGTCGCGCAGCACGACGGAGCCTGCGGTGGTCACATGGCCCGCCACGTCGAACAGGTCTTTCACGCCGAACGGCACACCGGCCAGCGGCGGCAGGGCCTGCCCGCGTGCGCGCATGGCATCGATCTGGCGGGCGCGTTCAAGGGCCTGTTCTTCGAACAGATGGGTCACGCTGTTGATGGGTGCGTCATGCTGGCGGATGGTTGCAAGAACATCCGTAATGACGGCGAGCGCAGTTGTTTTGCCCGAGCGGATGTCTGCGGCCAGGTCGAGCGCGCTGGCAAAACGGGTCATGGCGTGTACTCGCCGGCAGGTTCGCACAGATCGGGCAGGGCGACCTGTTCCAGCAAAGCCGTATAATGGCCAAGCAGGTCCGTGTTGCTGACAATGCCGGGCAGGCAGGCTTCGGGCAGGACCAGGCCGAGGGCCGCCGCACGGGCCTGCACCAGTGCGAGGGTCGCATCTTTGGGAACAGCCTCTGCCGGAAGGATATTTGCGGGCATGCCACCTGGCGCGGGCGTGCCTGCCTGGGGCATGCCAGTTTGGGCGGTGGGGGGCTGGGGCATGGCAGGCAACGTCCTTGTGCGGGGGGATCGGGGCAAGCGGGTCTGGCGGGTGTTCAGTCCGGACGGAGGGTTATGAAGGCAGCGTTTTTACAGCGCGGGGCGTTGGGTTTCGGGCTGTTCTGCCATGAGCGAGACATGGGCCGCCAGGATTTTCCAGCCCTGTGGGGTGCGGATCCAGGTTTGCATCTGCCTGCCCGTGCGGGTCGAACCTTCGCGCCGGAATTCAAGGCTGACGACTGCACTTTCGGTCCCGATGGGGGTAATGGCACGGCGCAGCACGGTGCGCGGGGGCGAACCACCGCTGCGCGCCCGCCGGAAGGCGGCGATTTCCGCTGCACCATACAAGTTCTCGCCCACGCCGTAGCGCACGGTTTGCGGCCCGTCCCAGAACATGGCGTCCAGCGCGCTCAGGTCGTTATCGCCCAGTGCTTTTTCATAGGCGTCCGAACACAGGGTGATTTCTTGCAGCGTCTGCGCATCGTCAAGTGTCATGGGCGGCCTTTGGTGTTCTCTCACCCTTCCGGCAGAAAGGCGATGGGGCGGGGTGGCGCAAGAATGTAGCCCGCAGCGGGGTGGAAGGTGTTACCAACCATGCTCCGCGAACAGGAAGATAAAACTATAGCTCGCTTTTTACCGTTCTCTCAAAAATAAAAAAAGCACGCACCCGTTGCCGAAATGCGAGCGCATGCGACGCTCCGGCACGAATGCACAGGGGGCTGAGAACCAGCCCGATGCAGCCCGCAGCGTTATGGATACAGCTAGTCTGCCAGACGCAGGAGGGCAGGGACCGGCGGTTTCAGCCAGTAGCCCGGCGCCCTATACGCCAAGGTTTGCGCGGGCTGCGTATCGATGTGGAAACGGCTTGGCCGGTATCCGAATGCGCAGTTTCTGCTGCGGCAACGGCGCGCAGGCAGCCTTATGCCCGGGCTGGTCGCACGGCTTTATACTGGGTGTGTGGCCACGGCCGGCGAAGCGGATATTACGTCTGCGCGCCTGGCTTGCCTGTATCCGGGCTTGCTGGGCGGGGCTGGCCTTTATTGGCCAGTGCCGTGTTCAGCCAGGTTTCCACGGTTTCGACCAGGGCACGTCCGCTGGCTTCATCGCGCCGGGGGGCGGCAAAGCGTGGCCCGGTCTTTACAGCGTAGCGCATGGGCAGCGGCGGGCGTTTGAGAAAGGGCCAGCCCTGCGACAAATAGGGGGAATCCGTTTCAATCAGCAGCACCTGCACCGCACTGCGCGTGCGCTGGGCAATGGCGGCGAAACCGGGCTGGATGGGGCCTGGCGCGTCTCCCGCGCGCGAGCGGGTGCCTTCGGGAAAGAGCAGAAGCTGGCAGCCTTCCGCCAGCCGTTCGGAAGCCGGGCCGATCACGCGCAGTAGCGTGTCGTGCCGGATATAGCCCGCCATGCGCAAGGTGCTGCCCAGCACCGGCCTTTCCCAGATCGAGGCCTTGGTCACGCAGGACAGGCGGGGCAGGGCGGATGCCAGGATCAGGCTGTCCATGCGCGATGGGTGGTTGGCCACCAGCACGACATGCTGCTCGTCAGCCAGGGCCTCAAGTGCAGCCAGATCGCATTGGATGATGCCTGCCGCCCGCAGGTAGCGCACGGCCAGCCGCGACATGGCATACAGCCAGCGCCGCCCCGCCCGCCTGCGCGCCACGCCTTCGGGCATGATCCGGCGCAGCAGGAAGGAGCCCGTATCCAGGCACAGGAAAATGAGCCCCGTCACGACAAGGGAGGCATAAAACCGCACGCTAGCGTTCAGGGAAGACAGGAAGGACATGGACAGGCCAGGCAGTTCTGCAAGACGGATCGGGGCTGGGTGGAAAGAACTACTTGCCGGGTCCCGTGCTGCCGGGCCCCGTGGCCATGATCGCGCGCAGGGCCTCGGTCATGGTGGCGGCATCCGCATGGGCGTCTATGCTGCCACGGTAGCGGGTCTGCGGGTCCATCACCACGAATTGCGGCGACATACGCATGGCATAGGTCCATTCGGGGTCGCTCACGCGTTCGATGGGCGCATGGTATTCCTTCGCCAGGTCAGCCAGCGCGAAGGGGGCGGCCGTACCGGCTACCACGCGCGGGCTTATGCTTTCGCCGTACTGGCGCAGGCGTTCGGCATCGTCGCGGTCAGGGTCCAGGCTTACAAAAATGATCACCGCCTTGCGCCCGCCCGGGTCCACCGCGTTCAGGGCCGTGGTCATGGCCTGCATGGCGGGGGTGCAGGCTTCGTCCGCGCAATGGGTCGCCCCGAACAGAACCAGCATCCAGCGCCCGCTGAAGGTCTGGTCCGTCATGGTGCCGGTTGTGGAATCCATCAGCCGGAACGACCCGCCCACGGCGTTGCCGTAGCTGTCCAGTGTCAGCTTGTGGTGCAGCGCATAGCGCGTGGCGACGTAACCGCCCGCACCCGCAACGGCGATAATGGCACCCGTAATCAATAACGCGCGTTTTCCTGCCGGTGTCATGGGGTCAATGTGCCTCCGCCCAGTTCTGGCCTATGCCGGTTTCCACGACCAGGGGCACGGAAAGCCGTGCCGCACCCGCCATGACGGTCCTTGCGATCTGTGCCACTGCTTCGGCCTCATGCGCGTCGGCCTCGAACAGCAGTTCATCATGCACCTGCAACACCATGCGTGCCGAACCCAGCCCCGCGGCGTCAAGGGCTGCGGGCAGGCGGACCATGGCCTGCTTGATGATATCGGCAGCCCCGCCCTGCAAGGGCGCGTTGATGGCCTGGCGTTCGGCATATTGCCTGCGGGCCGCGCTTTTTTCCCCGATGCCCGGCACAAAGCAGCGGCGTCCGAAGGGGGTCAGCACATAGCCCGTGCGCTGGGCTTGGTCCTTCATGCGTTCCATATAGTCGCGTATGCCGGGGTAGCGGGCGAAATACGCATCGATATAACTGCGGGCCTCTCCCGCGGGAATGCCAAGCTGCTTGCTCAGCCCGAAGGCCGAAATGCCGTAGATGATCCCGAAATTGATGGCCTTGGCCCGGCGGCGTGTCAGCGGGTCCATGCCTTCTAGCGGCACGCCGAACACTTCGGACGCCGTGCGGGCGTGAATGTCCTGGCCCAGGTGAAAGGCATCGCGCAGGGCGGGTATGTCGGCCACATCGGCCAGCAGGCGCAGTTCGATCTGGGAGTAATCGGCCGAGATCAGCCGCCGCCCCTCGGGGGCGACGAATGCGCGACGAATGCGGGTGCCTTCTTCCGTGCGGACGGGAATATTCTGCAAATTCGGCTCGGTGGAAGACAGTCGACCGGTGGTGGTGATCGCCATCTGGAAGCACGTATGCACCCGGCTTTGCGCATCTGTCTGGCGCAGCAGCGCATCCGTATAGGTGGATTTCAGTTTTGAAAGCTGCCGCCAGTCCAGAATGCGCACCGGCAGGTCATGGCCCTGGTCGGCCAGATCCTGCAGGACGGAGGAATCCGTGCTCCACGCGCCGGCCTTGCCGCGCTTGCCGCCGCGCAGGCCCATTTCATCGAACAGGATTTCGCCAAGCTGCTTGGGTGAGCCGATATTGAAGTCACGGCCCGCCGCATCGTAAATGCCGCGTTCCATATCCTTCATGCGGGCTTCGAAATCGGCCGACAGGCGTGCAAGTTCCGCGCGGTCCACGGCAATGCCCATTTTTTCCATGCGGGCCAGCACCGGGGCCAGCGGGCGTTCAACCTGTTCGTACAGCGCCAGGGCCTTGGCGGGGCGCAGGGCGGGGTGCAGCACGTGCCACAGCCGCAGCGTGACATCGGTATCCTCCGCCGCGTACTGGCTCGCCTTGTCCACGGGCACCTGCGCGAAGGGAATGCGGTTGCGCCCCGTTCCGGTCACGCTGTCATAGGAAATGGGCGTGTGGTTGAGGTGCAGGGCCGAAAGCTCGTCCATGCCCTGCCCGTGCAGCCCGGCCGACTGGCTGTAAGAGATCAGCATCGTGTCATCCACCGGGCCGATCGTATCCAGCGCGATCCCCGCGCGGTCCAGCACCAGCAGGTCGAACTTGGCATTATGGAAGATTTTTAGAACCGTATCGTCTTCCAGCAGCGGGCGCAGCAGGTGCAGGGCGGCACTGGCCTCCAACTGCTCGCCCGCCGGGGCTTCGAGCGTGCCTTCATGCCTGAGCGGAACGTAACAGGCCTGCCCGGGGGCCGGGCAGAGCGAAAAGCCGACAAGGTTGGCGCAAAGCGGGTCCAGACCGTCGGTTTCGGTATCGACCGCGCACAGCCCGGCTTCCTGCGCTTTGGTGACCCATTTTTGCAGGGCCTCGGCCGTGCGGACGGTTTCGTACTGATGGTAAGGGGCGCTCAGCACCTCGCCCGCCGGGGTTGCGGCGGTGGCGGGGGCAGTGGTGGGCAGGGTGCCGTTCGCGCTGGCATGGGCCGTGGCGCGGGCGGCACGATGGGCCTGGCTGCCCGACGGCTGGCCCCCACCCATGCGCGCCAGCACGGAGCGAAAGCCCATGCGGTCCAGCCATTCGGCCAGCACCAGCATATCCGGCTCACGCGTGGGCAGGTCTTCCAGCGGCACGGGCAGGGGTACGTCGCGCGCCAGGGTGACAAGCTGCATGGAAATCCGCGCGGCCTGCGCATGCTCGATCAGCATGTCGCGCCGTTTGGATTTCTTCATTTCCGGGGCGGCTTGCAGCACCGCCTCCAGTGTTCCGAACTCACCCACCAGGGCCGATGCCGTCTTGGGCCCGATACCGGGCACGCCGGGCACGTTGTCCGTGGGGTCGCCCATCAGGGCCTGCACGTCCACCACCTTTTCAGGCGGCACGCCGAATTTGGCTTCGACTTCAGCAGGGCCAATGGGCGTCTGGCGAATGGGGTCGAGCATGCACACGCCCGGCCCCACAAGCTGCATCAGATCCTTGTCGGAGGAAATAATGGTGCAGGTTCCACCCGCTGCGCGGATTGCCGTGGCGTAGGAGGCGATCAGGTCGTCCGCCTCCCAGCCGGGCAGTTCGATGCCGGGCACGCCAAAGGCCTGTGTGGCTTCGCGGATCAGGCTGAACTGGGGCCGCAGGTCTTCGGGCGGTTCGGGGCGGTGGGCCTTGTATTGCGGATAAATCTCCGAACGGAAGGTCTGGCGGGATGCATCGAACAGCACGGCCAGATGCGTGCCGGTATGATCGCGCAGCAGCCGGGCCAGCATGTTGGTGAACCCGTACACCGCGTTGACGGGCACGCCATCCGGGTTGGTCATGGGCGGGAGGGCATGAAAGGCGCGGAAGATGAAGCCACTGCCATCCACCAGCACCAGATGCGGGGTCTGGGTCATGGTCAGGCCCGTATGGAACAGGACAGGGTGGGGCGGAAAAGAGCGGGGCGTGCGGTCAGCATCGTCTGGGGATATGCGCCTTGCGTCGTGTTGTCCAGCCTCGGGGTATCGGGCCTGGGGAGGGGGAGTAGCGGCTTATCCGGCATGGGGCCGGATGTCACCATCCGACGGGGCCCATGCCCGGGTCCCAGTTGCCCCAGGACGGATTCCAGCCATACCATCCGCGCCCGACCCATGGGCCGCCGCCCCACGGGCCCCATGCGCCCCAGTTCCACGACGCATCCTGGTATTCCATGGCGGTGGCCTGCTGTTCGTCGGCCAACGCCTTGGCCTGCCGGTATTGCTGGTAGCGGGCATAAGCACTTTCGTCCCCCACATACAGGCAGTCGCACACGGCGGGGTCGGAATAGATGTAAAAGAGCTGCCCACCCCGCACGCGCCGGACAAAACGGTGCGGCGGCAGGCGGTTCAGCATGGCCTGGCGCTGGGGCGTGCTGGCAGGCTGGAAGGCGAAGCCCGCCGCCGCCAGATGGTCTTCCTTCGCCAGGGTGCGATCGCGCGCACTCTCACAGGACGGCAGCAGCCCCAGTACCGCCAGAAGGGCCGCCATGCGCGGCAGGGCTGTCAGGCGTGTGCTCATGGTCTGCTCTCCCCACTGAAGGATCGGCCTGCGCATGCCCCTGTCGTCATGCGGCCCGTCAGGTCGCACGCGACAGGGCAGGGGGTCAGACGACCCGCTTGACCCAGTCATGCGGATCGTTGGTGCGGCCGAACTGGATATCGCACAGCGTCTGGCGCAGCTTCGCGGTCACGGGGCCAGTGCTCCTGCCATCGCCAATGGTGCAGTCGCCCTTCCCACTCTTGAACGTGCCGATGGGGGTCACGACGGCGGCGGTGCCGCAGGCAAACACTTCCTTCAGGCGACCAGCAGCGGCGTCCGCGTAAAGCTGGTCGATCGCGTAGCGCTCTTCCTTTACGGTCAGGCCGTTATCGCGCGCCAGAGTCAGCAGCGAATCCCGCGTGATACCGTGCAGGATGGTCCCGGTATCCAGCGGGGGCGTTACCAACGTGCCGTCTTCGAACACCATCATGACGTTCATGCCGCCCATTTCTTCCAGCCAGCGGCGTTCCTCGGCGTCGAGAAACAGCACCTGGTGGCAGCCATGGGCCTTGCCTTCCATCTGGGCGGTCAGGCTTGCGGCGTAATTGCCGCCGCATTTGGCAATGCCCGTCCCCCCGCGTGAGGCACGGACGGAATTTTCTTCCACCCACACCGAAACCGCCCCCGCATCGGAGGAGAAATATTCCCCCGCCGCACAGGCGATGACAATGAACTTGAATTCGGCCGACGGCTTCACGCCCAATGCCGCTTCCGTCGCGATCATGAACGGGCGGATATACAGCGTGCCGACTTCGGGCTTGGGCACCCAGGCCTGGTCGATCGTGACCAGTTGGTCCACCGCTTCCAGGAACAGGTCTTCGGGCAGTTGGGCCATGGCCATGCGTTCGGCCGATTTCTGGAACCGGCGGGCATTGGCTTCGGGGCGGAACAGCAGAATGCCGCCATCGGGGGCGCGGTAGGCCTTCATGCCTTCGAAAATTTCCTGCGCGTAATGCAGGACAGAGGCCGCGGGGTCCAGCATCAGCGGCTGGCGGGGCAGAATTTCGGGTGAATGCCAGCCCCTGCCTTCCGTATAGGTGATGACAGCCATATGGTCGGTGAAGGCCCGGCCGAAACCGGGGTCGGCCACAAGGCGTTCACGTTCGACGGCGGAAATGCCATCGGTCTTGCGCGTGATCTTGAAGGCTGTCTCTAGGGCCGTGTCAGGGGCGGTGGTCATCGGTTCTGGTGTCTCCGCGGCACTGGTATTCGGGCAGGTGTCGGGTTGTGCCGTAGCACGGTTGGCGGGCGGGGCATTGCGCTTGGCGGGCATGGCGCGCATGGACCTGCCGGCTCAAAGACCCTGTCGGGGAAAGAGCATGTCGGGGATAAGCCCGGCGGAGGTCTTCCCTATCATGTTCGGCCGAGCTGTGCCAGACAGGAGACAGGCCGCCACCCCTGCCATGGCGCGGGGGCTGCGTTGTTCCCGCGCGCAGGCTTTTCTGCCCCACCCCGGCCTGTTGCACGGGGCCTGGGGGCGTTATCCGGCCTGTATCCTGTTCACAAGGTGGTGCACTGTAATGTCGCAATCTGGCTCACATCATCCTCAAGGACAGCCCCACATGGCTCATGCAGGCGCAACCACCCTACCCTGGGGCGACATGCGGCAGAGTTACGACGGCCTGCCCGAACGGTTCTACGCCCCGCCCGAACTGTCCCCCGTGGCGGATGCGCGGCTTATCCACCTCAACCGCCCGCTGGCGGCCGAACTTGGCCTGGATGCGGACTGGCTGGCCGGACCGGACGGGGTGGCCATGCTTTCGGCCAGCCATATGCCACAGGGCGTACGGCCTTTGGCGCTGGCCTATGCCGGGCACCAGTTCGGGCATTTCGTCTCCCGCCTGGGGGATGGGCGTGCCCTGCTGCTGGGCGATGTGCGCGACATCCACGGGCGTGAGCGTGAAATCCAGATCAAGGGTTCGGGACGCACGGCGTTTTCGCGCCGGGGGGATGGCCGCGCCGCGTTGGGGCCTGTGCTGCGCGAATACCTGCTGAGCGAAAGCATGGCGGCATTGGGCGTGCCCACCACAAGGGCGCTGGCGGCCCTGCGCACGGGTGAGACTGTCATGCGGGAAAAACCGCTGCCCGGCGGCATGATTGTGCGGGTGGCGGCAAGTCATATCCGGGTCGGCACGTTCCAGTATTTCGCGGCACGGCAGGATGTGGCGGGCCTGCGCCTGCTGGCCGATTTCGCCATAGCCCGCCATGCGCCCGAAGCCGCGGGGGCGACCCACCCTTACGTGGCGTTTCTGCAAGGGGTCGTGGCCGCGCAGGCCGGGCTTGTGGCGCACTGGATGCTGATCGGCTTCATCCACGGCGTGATGAATACGGACAACATGGCGATCTCGGGCGAGACGATCGATTACGGCCCCTGCGCGTTCATGGACCAGTACGACCCCGCCACGGTGTTCAGCTTCATCGACGAACATGGCCGCTACGCCTATACGAACCAGCCCAGCATAGCCCTGTGGAACCTGACCCGCCTGGCCGAAGCGCTGCTGCCGCTCCTGTCCGAAGATGAAGATCAGGCCGTGGAATACGCGCAACAGGCGCTGGCGGGCTTTCATGCCCGCTTTCACGACGCGTATTTCGCGGGCATGCGCGCCAAGCTGGGGCTGGAGGGGGAAGACACGCAGGATGAAACCCTGTTCCACGCCCTGCTTGAAACCATGCAGGCTACACAGGCAGATTTTACCAACACGTTCCGCGCGCTCAGCAGCGGCGCGGTCATTGACGCAGCCACCTCTGCCGACTGGCCGCCCGCCATGGCCGAAGCCTTCGCGCCATGGCTTGCGCAGTGGCGTCAGCGCATCGCATTGCACGGGACAGCCACAGCCGAGGAACGCGCCGCACGCATGCGGGCGGTGAACCCGTGCTATATTCCGCGCAATCATCTGGTGGAGGCCATGATCACCGCCGCCATCGAGCACGATGACTACGCTCCGTTCGAGGAAATGCTGGCCGTGCTGGCAAAGCCTTACGAAACCCAGCCCGGGCGCGATCATTTTGCAGCCCCGCCCACGCCGCAGGAACGTGTCCAATACACCTATTGCGGAACCTGAGCGGGGCGGCGATATCGGCCTGCCGGTGTCGTCAATCTGATGCCGTGTGGGCCAATTTCAAAGCCGATAACGGCGGGGGTGTGCGCCCGGCCTGGCCATAAGAACCCGCGGCGGAGGTGCGATTTTCAGGCCATGCTCCGGGGTGCCGGGGCCACGCCGCGCACGCTGAGGAAGCGCTGCCCCGAAGCCCCGGTGTCCAGGCAGGCATCGATACGGTAGACGCGCCGCAGGAGTGCGGGTGTCAGCACCGTCTCCGGCGGGCCGGAGGCTTCTATCCGCCCGTCATTCAGCACGCTTGCGTTGTGACAGCGGGCAAGCGCCATGTTCAGGTCATGGAGCACCAGCACCACGACCAGCCCGGTTTCACGCGCTTCATGCGCCAGCAGGTCCATGACCCGTTGCTGGTAATAAGGGTCCAGCGCGCTGAGCGGTTCATCCAGCAGCAGCGCCCGGGGCCTGCGGCTGAGTGCCTGGGCCAGCCCCACCAACTGGCGCTGCCCGCCCGAGAGTTCGCGCAGGCCCCGCATGGCCAGATGCGCGATTCCCATATGCTCGAGCCAGGCCAACGCGGCTTCCGGCCCGCTGGACGTGCCGTTCGGTAGGCTGCCCCGTGCAATCTGGCCCGCGCACCCCGTCGGGTCAGCCGCTACGCCGGGTAAGGTGCTACCGGCGGTGCCAATCGTGCTGACACGCGTTCCGCGCCCGTCCGGCAGGGCGGCGGGTGGTGAAGGCGCGGCCTGCTGCCGGACGGGCGCGGGCATGACGTGGCGCGCCGCCATCATGGCCTCGATAACCGTGATCTGCATGGGTTCGGGCAGGCTTTGCGGCAGGTAAAGGCAGCGTTGCGAACGCGCGGGCAGGCGCAGGCGGCCAAGATCCTGGCCGTCGAGCGTTACCGCCCCGCGCAGGGGGACAAGCCCGCTCATGGCGCGCAGCAGGGTGGATTTGCCGCTGCCATTGGGGCCAAGTACGGCATTGAGCGTGCCGGGCCCGAACGGCCCGACCGTTACCCCGTGCAGGACCATGCGCCTGCCATGGCTGACGAACAGGTTTTGCGCCATCAGCCCGGTGTCGCTGGCGGGGGCGTTCATGACAGGACTTGGCGTCTGAGGATAATGGCCAGAAAGAACGGAATGCCCACCAGTGCCGTCACGATGCCGGTCGGCACCACCACGCCGGGTACGAGCACACGCGCCACAAGGGCCGCGGTGGACAGGATGAACGCCCCGCCCAGCAGGCTGGCCGGCAGGTAGAACCTGTGGTCTTCCCCCACCAGCCGGCGGGCGATATGCGGGGCCACCAGCCCAATAAAGCCGATGATCCCCACAAAGGCCACGGCCAGCGCGCTCAGCAGGCAGATCCGCAGCAGGGCCGCGCGGCGCAGGCGGGGCACGTCCACGCCAAGGCTTGCCGCGCGCTCTTCTCCCATGCGCAGGACCGTCAGCCCCCAGGCGGCCCGCAGCGAAAAGGGCACCACACAGGCAAGGGCGGCGCCCAGCAGCGCAATGGCCGGCCATGTGGCGCGGTTCAGGCTGCCCAGCGTCCAGAACACAAGGTCCTGCAACGTATCTTCGCTGGCGACGAACTGCATGAGCGAGACCAGGGCCTGGAAGCAGAACACCAGCGCCACGCCACACAGGATGACGGTGCCGGTATCGGCCGGGCGCAGGCGCGTGAGCAGGTCGAGCACGACAACCCCGATTACCGCGAACACGAAGGCGCAGCCCGCCACCAGCCAGGTTTGCGGCACCCCGCCCACATGCCAGTCCAGCACAATGGCCAGCGATGCCCCAAAGGCCCCTGCGGCCGAGGTACCCAGCGTGAACGGGCTTGCCAGCGGGTTGGCCAGCACGGTCTGCATTTCCGCCCCGGCAAGGCCCAGCGCCCCACCCACGCAGGCGGCCATCAGCGCATAGGGCAGGCGGATCTGCCACAGGATCAGCACGGTCTCAGGCGGGGCGGCGGCGGGGGAGAACAGCGCGTGCATCAGGGCGGGGGGAGAAATTGCAGCCGGTCCCACAGCAATATCCGCGATCAGAGAGGCCAGTACTGCCACCCCCAGCAGCCCCAGCACGCCCAGCCTGCGGCGCAAGGCCGTGGCATAGGCCCGCCCGACGCCTGTGGCCCCTGCGTCAGAGATATCCGCCGCCCCAATGTTGTTCATCGGGGCGCTCCGGGCGTGGCTGGTCTGGGGGCGCGGGGGCTGGCTGCTGTCATGATCATCTTATGATTGCGGCAGTTGTCGCCCCAAGAAAAGGGGCCTGTCGTGGCTGAAGGGGGATCGAATGTCCACGTGCCGGTAAAAAACCGCATCATGCTTGACGGTACGGGGTAAAATGGTTTGTACACACTCCATTCTTTTCCCGCCCCTTTGCCGCGAGACAAACTGCGTTTGCCCCATACAGCCCCCCAGCCTTTGGAACCAGCCTCCCAGCCATGCGAACAGCCCGGCGCGCTGGTCTTTACGGTGGCGCAGGATCAGGCGGGCGAACGTGTGGACCGTTATCTGGCCGAAAATGTCGCGCATGCGGTGGCCGCCAGCCAGCTTCAGGCCCAGCCCCGGTTCCAGGCCCTGTCGCGCTCGCGTATCAAGGGGCTGATCGAAGCGGGGCACCTGCTGTGCAATGGCCAGACCCTGCGCGAACCCGCAGCGCCCGTGCGCGGGGGCATGCAGCTTGTGCTGGACGTGCCCCAACCCGCCCCCGCAACGCCGGAGGGCGAGGCCATGGCCTTTGCCGTGTTGTATGAGGATGACGACCTGATCGTGCTGGACAAGCCCGCGGGCCTGGTCGTCCACCCCGCGCCGGGGAACGAGACGGGCACGCTGGTCAACGGCCTGATCGCCCATTGCGGCGCCAGCCTGCAAGGGATTGGCGGGGAGCGCAGGCCGGGTATCGTCCACCGGCTGGACAAGGATACATCCGGCGTGATGGTGGTGGCCAAGACGGAACTGGCCCATCTGGCCCTGTCGGAGGATTTCGCCCAGCGCCGGATCGACCGGTGCTACCTGGCCTTTGCCTGGGGCCTGCCCGCCCCCGCGCAAGGGGAGTACGAAGGCGCGATCGGGCGCGACAAGCGCGACCGCAAGCGCATGGCGCTGACCCCGCGCGGCGGAAAATGGGCGCTGACCCGTTACCGCACGCTCGAATGTTTCGGATCGGCGGCGGCCTTGGTGGAATGCCGGCTGGCCACCGGGCGCACGCACCAGATCCGGGTGCATTTTTCAACCAACGGCCACCCGCTGATCGGCGATCCGCTCTACCTGCGGCGTATTCCGGCCGCCGCCAAGGGGCTGGGGGCGGAGGCACGGGCGCAGGCGCTCGATTTTTCCCGCCAGGCGCTGCATGCGGCCCGGCTGGGCTTTACCCACCCCCGCACGGGCGAAAACCTGCTGTTCGAAACCCCCATGCCCGCGGACATGCAGGCCCTGCGCGCCGCCCTGTCGGCAGACCGATCCGGGGCATGAGGCTGGCCTGCCGGTCGGGCTTGTTCCGAGTCGCATAAAAAACAGTACCATTTTGGTCCGTTAAAACGGCGCTTAACCCCGGCCCGGGGCTGTTTCCTTGACACGGGTGGCATTTGGGGCGCACCCTTCAGGCAGCCCTTCCATCATTTTTCCGTCAGGGAGAAAAGACGGGGCAGTCTGTTCCTGTTCGCTGCTCAATCGCGAGGGCGAGCGGGAAGGAGACACATACATAGTCCATAATGTGCTGGGACTTGCCTCCATGATTATGGGGGGCGGCTGTGGCGACACAGGAACCAAACGCCCCGCAGGGAGTTTTCAGCACAGGGAGGAGTCAGCACATGGTATCTTCCGTTATCGATGTTGGGCCTGAAAGCAACCTTTCAAGGTACCTGCAGGAAATACGCAAATATCCCATTCTCACACCCGAGGAAGAACTCAAGCTTTCCCGCCTGTGGCACGACAAGGGCGATGTGAAGGCCGCGCACAAGCTGGTGACGTCTCATCTGCGGCTGGTCGCCAAGATCGCCATGGGGTATCGCGGCTATGGCCTGCCGGTGAACGAACTCATCAGCGAAGGCAATATCGGCATGATGCAGGCCGTCAAGCGGTTCGACCCTGAAAAGGGTTTCCGGCTGGCGACCTACGCGATGTGGTGGATTCGCGCGGCCATTCAGGAATATATCCTGCATAGCTGGTCGCTGGTGAAAATGGGCACCACGGCTGCGCAGAAAAAGCTGTTCTTCAACCTGCGGCGGGTCAAGGGCCAGATCCAGGCGCTGGAAGAAGGCGATCTGCAGCCCGAACATGTCAGCAAGATCGCAACCACGCTGGGCGTGTCCGAGCAGGACGTGGTGGATATGAACCGCCGCATGGCCGCCCCCGATCACAGCCTGAATGCCCCGCTCAAGGCCGATCAGGACAGTGAATGGCAGGACCGGCTGGTGGACGACCAGCACAACCAGGAAGAGACCTACGCCGAAGCCGAGGAAATGTCCGGTCGCAAGGCGCTGCTGGCCAATGCGCTGGAAACGCTGAACGAGCGCGAGCGGCGCATTTTCACCGAACGGCGCCTGCAGGACGAACCGGCCACGCTGGAAGACCTTGCGCAGGAATACGGTATTTCGCGTGAGCGCGTGCGCCAGATCGAGGTACGTGCCTTTGAAAAAGTGCAGGCGGCCATGAAGAAGGAAGTGGACGCAAGGCGCAACGCCGCGCTGGAGGGGTAATATCCCTCCAGCCTGTCTGCCATGATGTGTGGGCGGGCGTGCTGGGTTGCGGTAGCACGGTGTGGCCCCTTTTGGTCCGTCTATGCCGCTTGTTTCCCGCCCGTGGGGCTGAAAATCCCCCGTTTCGTTTCAAAAAATCCGTGCCAGGTACCGTCCCGCGATTTTTCGGGGCAGGGTTTTACTGGGCTGCCAATTCCCGCTCGATCGCGCGCAGGCGGGTTAGCATGATGGTCAGTTCCGCTGGCGTCAGCGCGGTGGAAGCGGCAGTGGTGCGTTCGCGCTCGAAGGCGGCGTAATGGCGGGCGCGTTCGGGGGCAGGGCTGGCAACTGTCCCAACCGGGGCTGAGCATTCGCTCGTGTTTGCGCCGGAAGCCGGGGCGGCGTTCGTGCCGGCCACGGATGTCGCGGGGGCGGGGTGTTCCAGCCACCATACGCTGGCCGCGCCGGCAAGCTGGCGCAGCTCGAACAGCAAGTCACCGCAGCTTTTCAGGTAGGCCGAACGCCGCAGCCCTTCCAGGCAGGTCTGCTGGTAGAGAATTTCGGCCTTGGTGGAGGTCGTTCCCGCTTTTCTGCGGGCCTGTTCGATCTCGCCCCAGCCGGCTTTTTCGGTTCGGGCGGCCAGGGCCGCGTAGGCGATATTGGCGTCGAACGCCTGCCCCAGCAGGACGGGCAGGGTCGCCGCACGCTTTTCCGGCCAGACGGTCAGGCAGGCGACAAGCCCCACCAGGCTGCCGATAATATTATCCGTCGCGCGGGAAAGGGCTACGTCCCACCCATGTGTGGTGCTGACCAGGTCCGTTACCAGCACGAAAAGCTGGGTCATGAACATCACGCACGCCGTATAGTTCACGCTGCGCAGGGCAATGGTCAGTGTGGCAAGCGGGAAGATCAGCACCAGAATGACCGGCAGCGGAAGCGCTACCCCCATGATGGCGGCCAGAATACCCCCCGCTATGCTGCCTGCCATGCGTTCAAGGGCGCGGGGCAGGGTGGCGCTGGCACTGGGCTGGGTGACCACCACCACCGCCATCATCGCCCAGTAGGCATAGGATAGTTCGAAAATCAGCGAGATGGCATAGGCGACCAGAACCGCCACGGTCAGCCGCATGGCGTGGCGGATGAACTGGGGTGGCCCCAGCAACCGCCGCCCCGCCGGTGTCGGGGCGAGGGGTTGGGCAGGTGCCGGCCTGTCCAGCGGGGCGTCCTGCCAGGCGGTTTGCAGGTCGGACAGCGCATCGGCGCACAGGCGGGCGCCCTTGGCAAAAATATCGGCCTGCCCGACGCTGATGGCCCGCAGCACATCGATCGGCCTGTCCAGCCTTTCGGGCCGGGGGTCGGTGCGGGCGATCTCGCGCGCGATGCGGTTCAGCGCTGCGGTCACAAGGCGGATGGCGCGCGGGGCCGCGGCCGTGGGCACGCCTGACAGCACGGCATGTTCAAACCCCATGACCGCGACAAAAATACGGTCCGCTGCCTCGACCGCGGGCAGCAGGCTGGCGCGCGCGCGGTTGGTGGGCAGCCCGCCCGAAAGGATTTCGATTTTGGCGCGGGCCTGTTCGATCCGGTTGCGGATATCGCGCCTGTAGGCGCTGACGGCGTAATATTTGGTCTGGCTGTTCAGGGGGCGGCGGGCCAGCAGGAAGTTGCGCAGCCTGCCCGCCATATGGGCCTGTTCGCGGAATATGGCGGCACAGGTCTGTCTTTGCGGGCTGTAGGGGTCTACCGGCCAGGCCCATGTGCAGACCAGCATGGCCCAGGCTGAACCCGAAAGGAACATGCCTGCCAGTTGCACGCCGCCTATCGGGGTTTGCGGGTAGCAGACCGCCACCACCGCCACAATGGCTGCCAGCACGCTGATCTGGGTCGCAATGGCGCCGCGCATGCGTTGCAGCCCGCATATGAAGACGCAGACCCCCAGGGCAGGAAAGACGCAGAAAACCCCAAAGCCGGAGGCCGCCGACATCAGCCCCGTGATAAGCGTGCCCGACAGGCCGAACTTGATCTGCGTTTCCAGCCGCACGCGTGCGAGCCCGCCGGGGTCCACAAGGCAGGTCCAGAACGCGGCGAACGCCGCCCAGGCCATGAGCGGGGCATGCAGGTACCACGCCACCAGCATGACCGAGCCCACGGATACACCTGCCCGCAGTCCTTCGCGCAGGGCGATCTGTTCGGGCGCGACCGAAATGGCGCGCACGCCCAGCCAGTGCGTGATGGCCACCGGCATGAAACTGCCTGACAGAAAAGCCAGAACACGGCGGGTACGGCGGAGAATGGCGTGGGGGTTTTTTGTCATCGACGAAAGCGCAATCTGAAAAATCCAGCCATGACGGCCGGAAGCAACCTGACAGGCGATGGTGTTGAGTTATAACACGATAAAGATACCGTGAGAGCGCTCAAAACAAAATCCCTCGTCAGAACAGATGTGGCCTGCTTTTCTATAGTGACAGCATGTTCTTGCTCAGGCGCGGGCAGCGTCCTGAATGAAGAAGGTGGCATCCGTTCGCCCGTTCCAGCTTTCCGCCCGCAGGTAGCCCGCCAGATGCAAGGCGGGGCGGGTCGTATCTTCCAGCGTCGGGGTCAGGGGGTTGTCTTCGGCGCGGAACAGCAGCGCCTTGAGACGCGTGCCGTTCTCGGCCCGCAGCAGAACACGCAGCGTGTTGCCATCGCGCCCGATCCGGTCCGTACGGACAATGCCGACATGGGGCAGGGCAACCAGCGGTTCGGGGTTGCCCGCACCAAATGGCGCCAGGCGGCCCATGTCCTGCGCCAGTTCGGGCGTTGCCCCGGCGGCGGCCACCACCGTATCCACGATCAGGTCCAGCGTATCGGGCAGGGTTGCCGCATCGGGCAGGCGGGTGTTCAGGAAGGCGTGGAAGGCATCGAGCTGGTCCGCCGCCAGCGAAAATCCCGCCGCCATGGCGTGCCCGCCACCGGTCTTGAGCAGGCCCGCCTGCCGTGCGGCGATAATCGCACTGCCCAGATCCAGCCCCGCCACGGACCGGCCCGACCCCTTTATGCTGCCATCGTCCAGTTCCGCCCCGACCAGGGCAGGGCGGTTGAAGCGTTCCTTGATCCGGCCAGCCACAATGCCCACCACGCCGGGGTGCCAGTTTTTTCCCGCCAGCACGATAACGCCGTGCCCGGCCTCTTTCTGCTCGGCGGCGGCTAGCATGGCGCGGTCGAGAATTTCGGCTTCCACGCCCTGGCGGCGGCGGTTGACGGCGTCCAGCCGTTCGGCCATCTGCTTTGCGTCCAGCGCATCGACGCAGCGCAGCAGCCGCAGGCCCAGCGCCGCTTCGGCAATGCGGCCGCCGGCGTTGATGCGTGGCCCCAGCGCGAACCCGCACGAAAACGCATCCGGCGCCTTGGTCACGCCTGCGATTTCCATCAGTGCGACAAGGCCCGTGCGCTGTCGCTTTGCCATGATCTTGAGCCCCTGGGCCACAAAGGCGCGGTTCAGCCCCTGCAGGGGCATGACGTCGCATATGGTCGCCAGGGCCACCAGGTCGAGCTGGCGCATCAGGTCGGGTTCGGGCCTGTCGGGGCCGAACCAGCCCGCCTGGCGCAGCACGCGCGCTGTGGCGACGATTGCCAGAAAACCCAGTGCCGCCGCACAGACCGACCCCAGGCCGGAGGAACAGTCCAGCCGGTTGGGGTTGACTGTCGCCAGGATGGCGGGCAGCGCCTCCTCCGACTTGTGGTGGTCCAGCACGATCACATCGGCCTGCGCGCTCAGCGGGTTCAGCACGCTGGCCGACGTGGTGCCGCAATCCACACAGATCAGCAGCGTTGCTCCCTGGTCGATCATGGCTTGCAGCGCGGGGCCGTTGGGGCCGTAGCCTTCGGCCAGCCGGTCGGGAATATGGGTGTGGACCGCACAGCCCAGTTCCTCGAAAAACCCTGCGACAATGGCGCTGGCGCAACTGCCATCCACGTCGTAATCGCCGAAAATACCCACCGTTTCACGGTTTTGCACGGCACGCGCCATGCGGGCGGCGGCCCTGTCCATATCCACAAGGCTGGACGGGTCGGGCAGCAGGGCGCGCAGGCGCGGGTCAAGGAAATTGGCCGCCTGTTGGGGGGTGATGTCGCGCAAGGCCAGCAGGCGGCCCACGGGGGCGGGCACGCCCAGTTGCTGGGCCAATGCCGCGCCCATGCGTTCGACGGCGGGGTTTTCAGCCCCGCTGCGCCACGTCCAGCGCCGACCGCTCAGGCTGTGTTCCACGCCCAGCACGGCGGGGGCCGGGGCGTTTTCGGCAGGGCGGTCGAGCATGGACATGGATTGCACGGGCACGGGTTGCACCGACAGGGGCTTATTGCGGCGCCCAGGTCTTGGTGCGGAAGTTGTGGTGGCCTTCGATATAGCGCGACGTGCCGGATTTGGAGCGCATGACCAGCGAATGGGTCACGGCCTGGTGCGCTTCGTGGCGGACACCGCGCAGCAGCGCGCCGGTGGTCACACCCGTGGCCGAGAACAGGACGGGGCCTGCCGCCATTTCATGCAGGCCCAGCTTGCGGTCTGGGCTTTTGCCGGGGTTCATTGCCAGTGCGCGCTCGCGCTGTTCGTCCGTTTCGAACAGCAGGCGGCCCTGCATCTGCCCTTCCACGCAGCGCACGGCAGCAGCCGTCAGCACGCCTTCGGGCGCCCCGCCCGAACCCACGTAAATATCGACCTGGCTGTTATCGAGACAGGCCGCAATGCCGCCCGCCACATCACCATCGGTCAGCAGGCGCACGCGGGCCCCCGCCGCGCGGGCGCGGGCGATCATTTCCTCATGCCGTTCGCGCTCGAGCGTGCACAGCAGCAGGTCGTGAACGGTGCGGCCCTTGGCGCGGGCAAGGTTCTTGAGGTTGTTTTCGATCGAGGCGTCCAGATCCACCACACCTTCGGGCAGGCCGGGGCCGACCACGATCTTGTCCATGTAGATATCGGGTGCGTGCAGGAAGTTGCCGCGTTCGGCCAGGGCCACCACCGTAATGGCGTTGGGCATGTCTTTCGCACACAGGTTGGTGCCTTCGAGCGGGTCCACCGCGATATCCATCGCCGGGCCGCCCGAGCCCACTTTTTCACCGATATACAGCATGGGCGCTTCGTCCATCTCGCCCTCGCCGATCACCACGGTGCCGTCTATGGCCACGGTGTCGAAGGCGGTGCGCATGGCTTCAACCGCCGCGCCATCGGCATCGTTCTTGCGGCCACGCCCCGTCCAGCGGGAAGAGGCAAGGGCCGCGGCTTCAGTCACGCGTACCAGTTCCAGTGCCAGATTGCGGTCGGACACAACAAAGGGGGATGGGCCAATAGGTTCAGACATTGGAATATGTGGTCCTTATCGCGCTGCGTGGCAGGTGGTGGAACGGTGGGCGTTTTTCTTACGCCGTCTCTATCCGGATCATGACCGGGCTGTCCGTGACAACGCTGAGCGCGTCAATCCGGGTGACCGCTTCCTGCATGGCAGCCTCGGATGTCTGATGTGTGACCAGAACAAGGGGAACATAAGGCGCGTCGTCCGTTTCCGCCGGGTGCTGGAGCATGCTGCGCAGGGAAACACCGCAATCGCGCAGCACGGCGGTAATATCCGCGATCACGCCCGGCCGGTCCTCCACCGCAAGGCGCAGGTAGAATGCACCATGGCCCAGCGTAATGGGGGCCGCACGCAGCGGCAGGCCCGCACTGGCCTGTACGCCCCAGACTGCAATGGTATGCCCGCGTGCGATGTCGATCAGGTCGGCCGTGACCGCACTTGCAGTGGGGCCGGCCCCGGCCCCGCGCCCTTCGATCATGATACGGCCGACAAATTCCCCTTCCGCCACCACGGCATTGAACACGCCATCGACCTGCGCCAGGGGGGAATGTTGGGGCACCAGGCAGGGTGTGACCCGTGCCTGCAAGCCGCACTCCGTCATATGGGCCAGGCCCAGCAGCCTGATCCGGTAGCCAAGGGCGCGGGCAAAGGACAGGTCCTCCGCCCCGATGCGGCGAATGCCCTCCACATGCACGGAAGAGAATTCCACCGGCTGGCCAAAGGCAAGCCCGGCCAGGATCGTCAGCTTGTGGGCCGCGTCCAGCCCGTCGATATCGGTGGACGGATCGGCCTCGGCATAGCCCAGGTCCTGCGCGTCCTTGAGCACCGTTGCGAAATCCTTGCCGGTTTCGCGCATGACGGTCAGGATATAGTTGCACGTGCCGTTCAGGATACCGCCCACGCGCAGCAGCCGGTCCCCGGCCAGGCCTTCGCGCACGGTCTTGATGGCGGGTATGCCGCCCGCCACCGCCGCTTCGAATAACAGGGGCGCGTTGTGGGTGGCGCTGAGCTGCGCCAGGGCCGAGCCATGCAGGGCCACCAGCGCCTTGTTGGCCGTGACCACGGGCTTGCCCGCCGCCAGGGCCTGTTCCACCACCGCGCGGGCCGTGCCTTCGGCCCCGCCGATCAGTTCCACCACCACGTCCACATCCGGATCGGTGACGAGTTCGCGCGCATCCTCATACCAGCGCAGCCCGGCCAGATCGACGCCGCGATCGCGTGTCTTGTCACGCGCGCTGACGGCCACGACCTCGATCGGGCGGCCCGCACGCGCGCGCAGCAGGTCGGCATTGGCGCGCAAAAGCCGGATTACGCCCGCGCCCACGGTGCCAAGACCGGCAATGCCAAGACGCAGGGGGGTAGCAGGCGCAGAAGCGGAAGATGTGCGGGATGTCACGATGTAACAGACTCCGGTTTTTTCGCGGATGGGGAAGAGACGGGCGCATTCACGCCATGGGCGGACATGAAACCGCGGATCGAACGCAGGGCCTGGCGCAGGCGGTGGGTATTTTCCACCAGCCCGATGCGCACATGGTCATCGCCATATTCGCCAAAGCCCAGGCCCGGGGCCACGGCAACACCCGCTTCTTCCAGCAGCAGCTTGGAGAACGCCACACTGCCCATTTCGCGGAACGGTTCGGGAATGGGCGCCCATGCGAACATGGACCCTTCGGGTGAAGGCACGTCCCACCCGGCGGCATGCAGGCCCTTTATCAGCACGTCGCGCCGGTCCTTGTACAGGGCGCGCAGGTCGGCCACGCAGTCCTGCGGGCCGTTCAGTGCGGTGACGGCGGCAACCTGAATGGGCGTGAACGCCCCGTAATCGAGATAGGACTTGATCCGTGTGAGGGCTGAAATCAGCCGTTCGTTGCCTGCGGCAAAGCCCACGCGCCAGCCCGCCATGGAATAGGTCTTGGACAGGGAGGTAAATTCCACCGCGATATCGCGCGCACCGGGAACCGCCAGGATGGAGGGGGGCACCCGATCGCCGAAATAGATTTCGGCATAGGCCAGGTCGGACAGGATCCAGATATTCTCGCGCCGGGCGAAGGCCACCAGTTCCTTGTAGAAATCCAGGTCCGCCAGATACGCCGTGGGGTTGGAAGGGAAATTGACGATCAGGGCCGTGGGCTTGGGCACGGAATGGCGCACCGCCCGGTCGAGTGCGCGCAGCATGTCCTCATCCGGGGTGGCGGGAATGGAGCGCACGGAAGCCCCGGCGATAATGAAGCCGAACTGGTGGATGGGGTAGGACGGGTTGGGCACAAGGATGGTGTCGCCCGGGCTGGTGATGGCCGACGCCAGGTTGGCCAGCCCTTCCTTCGAACCCAGGGTGACGATCACTTCCTTGTCGGGGTTCAGCCCCACATTGAACCGGCGTTCGTAATACCCCGCCACGGCCTTGCGCAACCCGGGAATACCCTTGCTGACCGAATAACGGTGGCTGCGCGGGTCGTTCACCGTCTCGATCAGCTTGCTGACGATATGCGGCGGGGTAGGGGTGTCGGGGTTGCCCATGCCAAGGTCGATAATGTCCTCGCCACGCGCTCGGGCCGCTGCCTTGGCCTGGTTCACGGAGGCAAACACATAGGGCGGCAGGCGGCGGATGCGGTGGAACTCTTCGGTCATGGACTTGGTGCTTTGGCTGAGGGGACAGGCCCCTTGATTGCGAGAGCGGCTATAGTAAACGCCAAAATGGAACAGGCAACTCCCCGTGCGGGAAAACCATCAGGCCCGGCATGTTTTTTTCAACATGGCTGCCCGCACTCCCGGCCATGGCCCGTCATGGCCCCACATCGTGGCCCCGATCGGGCCGTGCTCAAAAAAGCACCTAGGGCGTGGTGCTGACCATGGCCCCGGTACCAAAGGCGTCGCCCCTGACATGGATGGCTGACGCCGGCACCCCGCGGCTGACCAGCCCCTGGGCGATGCGCGTCGCCCGCAGCAGCCCCAGCCGCACGGCATCGGCCTGGTCCTGCACGTCCTGCGACGCCGTATCGCCAAACCCGCGAATATAAAAGGGGCCGTGCGGCGTGCTGCTCAGCAGCTTGGTGAACGTGCCGTCCTGCCCGGCGGAGAGAAGGTCCGATTGCGGTACGAAATGGAACGGCGTGCCCCTGACATTGGTCAGGTCGTAATTGGGCTGCATGCTATCCGCCAGCCCCGCATCGGAGGGCACGTCATAACCGGGGAAGGCGGGTGGTTCGGGCGGGGCGTCGGGAATTTGCGGTATGGCGACGGGGGGGGCATTCCCCTGGTCCGCCTTTTGCCGGACCTCGGGCATCGCGACCTCGGCCTCGTCCTGCGTTGCGCTGCCCTTGGTATTGCCAGTTCCTGCATGCGTTACGGCGGGCATGGGCAGTTCCGCCTGACCCGCGCCACCCTGCTGCGTCCCTCCCTGGGAAGAACCTGCTTGGGAAGAACCCGCCTGGGCGGGGCTGGCGGCTGACGTGCCTGCTACGACGGGTGGGGGTGGCGGGGCTTCGGCCGCGTCCATGATGGCGCCGTTCACGCCCGGGGGCAGGGTAGCGGGGGCTGGCTGGCCGTTCTCGCCTTTCTGCGCCGTGCCGGCCGGCTGGGGCTTGCCCGCAGCCGCACCCGTGGCCGCCGCGTTGGGCGGGGGCGGTATATCGGGGTAGAGCGTGCCGTTGGCGGAGACAGTGCGGTATGTCAGCGTCCGGTTGCGGATAAGCTGTTGCGTCAGCAGGGTGCGCGCCTGGGCGGAAGGCAGGGCCGGCGGGGTCGTGGGGGTCAGCCCCACCAGCGGATAGGGGTCATACCGTCCGGGCGGGGGCGGCCGCTGTTCCGCGATGGCACCGCCGCGCATGTGGTGAATCCAGTCGAAGGTGGAATCCACCGCGTCCTGATGATGGCAGCCCCCAAGTAACAGTGCCGCCGCCAGCCCCATTGCGGCAAGCCTGCCCGCGGCCTGCGCGTCCTGGCACAGCCGGGCCGGCATTGTCTGCCGCCCTGGGCGTGGCGGGGCCGCGGGTGGTGTCTGGTCTGGGCTGGGCTGCATGGCCGGGCGGGTACTCCTGCACGATCGGGTGGGGACGGGCCGCACCTTAGCCCTTTCCCCGCCCGCTGGCGAGATAGTGGTAATTGCCCCTTGGCAGGCACGTTGCGGCGGCGCAGGATGGGGCCATGAACACAGACACGAAACACGACGTGGAGACAGCAATGCCGGGACCATTCCCCCGTGATGCCTTCAGGCTGGATGACGACGAACCCGAAACCCCGGACACCCCGGAAAAGGAAGAGGGAGAGGGCAAATCCTCCGGCGCCCCGCATGGTGAGCTGGAGCACAAGCTGTTCAAGCAGCGCAAGATCCTGATTTTCGGCGGGATCAACGACAAGGTGGCGCGTGACGTGACCGGTCGCCTGCTGGCCCTGGCGGGCGAGTCCGACAAGCCGATCGATGTATATGTCAATTCCCCCGGCGGCCATGTGGAAAGTGGCGACACGATCCATGACATGATCCGCTTTGTCGATTCGATTGCCCCGGTCAACATGATCGGCACCGGCTGGGTGGCATCCGCTGGCGCGCTGATTTTCGCCGCCGGGCACAAGGAACGTCGATTCTGCCTGCCCAACACGCGGTTCCTGCTGCACCAGCCCATGGGCGGCGTGCGTGGCCCCGCAACGGATATCGATATCGAAGCGCGTGAAATCCTGAAGATGCGTGAACGGCTGAACCGGATTTTCGCCAAGGAAACCGGCCATACCTACGAAAAGATCGCCAAGGACACGGACCGCAACTACTGGATGTCCGCGCAGGAAGCGATTGATTACGGTTTAGTGACCAAGATCATTTCCCAGCTTTCCGATCTGCACTAAACGGGGTCGGTGCTGCTGCTCACCGCAGGGTGGGGGGCAGCACCGATCCGCATTATCGGACCCTGCGGCAGTCGATCCAGCCAGTCGCGCCGGAACACCTTATGTCGCGGTCCCCCAAAGACAGGTTCCTTCACTATGGGTTCGCTGAGCGCAATTTATTCCAAACTCCCCGACAGCATGGACGATCTGCCGCCCCCGCCCAGCCAGCAGGCTGTGGCCGAGGCCGACTATCACGCGCGGCATTGGGTCAGCCCGCAGACAGGCCCGCTCAAGCCCGGGTCCGAGGCGCACAAGCGCGCCGTGGCCGCCATGTTCCGCGACACGTTCAATCCCTACCGGCCATCGGTCATCGAATGGCCCAAGCTCGATCCGCAGACACTGCACCGCATCGTCTCCCTGCCGATCTGGGATATCGCGGTCCAGACCGAAGGCAAGGCGCGCCTGCGCATGGCCGCCTACGCCAATCTGGTGCAGGACCCGGACATGAAAGACGCCATCTCGCGCAATGCGTGGGAGGAAAACCGCCATAAGGAAGTGCTGTCCAAGATGGTGGCGGCCTATGACATTCCCATGGCGCCGGAACCCCCCTACGTCGAGCCCAAGGATGTGGAGTGGGCCTATCTGGTCACGGGTTTTTCGGAATGCGTGGATAGCTTCTTTGCCTTTGGCATGTTCGAACTGGCCAAGCGTTCGGGCTTTTTCCCCCCCGAACTGACGGACACGTTCGAGCCGATCATGCAGGAGGAATGCCGCCATATCCTGCTGTTCGCGAACTGGCTGGCCTGGCAGCGTGCCGTCATGCCGTGGTGGCGCCGCCCTTATTTCGAAGCGAAGGTGTGGGCGGTCTGGGCTTTTCTGGCCTATGAACGTATGAGCCTGGCCCGTACGGTCGACGACAAGGGGCAGGAACACACGCAGGACAACAACTTTACGGTCACTGGCACCAAGGATGTGGCCAATATCGATATCAGCCTGCCGGACTTCATGGACCTGTGCCTGAAGGAAGACGACCGCCGTTTCGCAGGTTATGACACGCGCCTGCTGCGACCCACCACCGCCCCCTTCCTGGCTCGCGTGATCCGCAACACCGGACGCGCCTGGGAATTTGCGAGCGGTATCATCAAGGCCAACCGCAAGTAACCTCGTCTACGGCGTGCGAGAGCGAGAATAAAAGCGCCTGCCCCATGAAAAAGGGCAGGCGCTTTTTTCATGTCCGGGCCGCACCAGACCTTCTCCCGCGCGCGGCAGGATATGGGCGATAGTATAAAGGGTATCGTGAGAGGGTGAAATAAATCTGTCATTTGAATATGAGGGGTGGTGATCCTAGTATTTGTGGGTAGATTTTAAATAAATATTGTGTACAAAGATCATGTCTTTCCCACGTCCCGATGTACCCAAAGTGTTCATGCGATCCATCGCGAAGAAAGGCGTGACATTACATCCGTCAGAATGCGGTTCTGCGGTCATGGCGCTCTTCAGGGAGACGGAGACGGTCAATCTGATCTGTGTTGTCGATCAACAGGGCACGCCGCTGGGGCTGATCGACCGGCAGCATTTTCTTTCCCTGATGTCGAGCCCGTTTTCCTACGCCCTGTACCACAAGCGGCCCATTACGCTGCTGATGGACCCAAATCCGATTATTGTCGATGCCAGCATGCCTGTTCCGGTTTTTACCCAGAAAATATTGCAAGGTGTCATCCATAATATCCATAACGGCTTTATCATTGCGGAGCGGGGGGCCTATCTGGGCACGGCTACGCCGTTCGACCTGTTCAGGGCGTCATATCTGCACAGCAACGCCATTTCGGTCGTGCTGGAAGAAAAAACACAGACATTGAGCGATATGTTCGAGGATATTACAAATACGACAAAATCGCTCAATGTAGGGGCGCGGACATTGCAGGACGAGTCCGACAAGCTGTCCGAACGCAACCATATCCAGAACAGAAACCTGGAAAAATCTGATGAACAGATAAGGATCATTATAAAAAATACTGAAAGCGAGTGCGGCAAGATTGCCAGGTCGCAGGATTATATCAGGACCGCGACAAAGGATATCGAACAGTCCTGCGTCAGGATAAACGACGCGATAGAAGACTTTAAGGATATTTCCAAAATATCATCGGATATCGGGGGTATTCTCGATATTATGAGCGATATTTCGTTCCGGATCACTCTTCTAAGCGTCAACGCCTCGATCGAGGCCGCCCATGCCGGGGTTTACGGTGCCGGCTTTTCCGTTGTGGCGCAGGAGGTGCGCAACCTTGCGAATGTCACCTCATCATCGCTGGAGACAATCCGCTCGCTTATCGGGTGTTCCAAAAATACAATCGGCAACTGTCTTGAAACAATGAGCGGAAATTCAGACGCATTGCTGGAAATTACCAAGAAAGTCGAGACGATCAGCCAGATGTTCGCGGATTTCGAGGCCTTTGCGCAAAACCAGAAAAACGATATTCTCGGCCTGAACGCCATCATGGATGACGTGCGTTGCTCCACGCAGAACAATAACGAAACTGTTGGTCGTGCCAACGATATTTGCGGAATCCTGTTCTCAAATGTTTCGGATCTGGCGCGGTTGACCCAGCAGATTTAACCTCCCGTCCGGTCCGTACTGCTTTTTTACGACGAATGACCTTTATCGGGCAGCTACGCCCCGGGCTTCGTTACGACAATCGGCGCGGCATGTCGTGCTGCCTGATATAAGCCCCGCCAGTGGCTGCGGGCTCCAAAATCAGCCCGCGATTATCCTGTGCCCCCGCTGCGCGCGCTCTCCCTCGCAGCTTGCTGGGCATGACTTACACGCCGCCCGCCATCCATCGCCATTCCTGCCACTGCCGACTGCCACGCTTTGCGGGGAGAGTTGCTGGTCAATTTACAGGCAGGCCGGTTCAGGAGGGGCTCACTACTCCGCGAGCCAGGGGAAATAGGCCGCCGACAGGCGTTTAAACGAAAATTTAGGGGTTGTCCCCTATGCGCATTGGGGGGTGTTATAAACGTCGGATGCCGCCAAAGCACGGCGTGAGGGGCCTTTGCGTCACCCCGCATAGGGCAGGGCGCGATCTGCGGTATGGGCCTGCTGGCTGTGTCGACAGTTTTTTCGTCTGGATGAAAGAGGAAGTTTAGCATGGCACTCTCATCATGTCCGCCTCTGAGCCGACGGTTTATCCTGCTTGCCGCATTGGGCGGTGCCACCTTGGGTGGCGCAGCGCTGGCCGGTGTCGCGCCCGGTCATGCGGCTGACACGCCAGCCGCCTTGCCGCGTATTGGTATTATCGGTGCCGGGCAGGTCGGGGGCACGCTGGGCCGATTATGGGCCGGCGCGGGTTATTCGGTCATGTTCTCCTCCCGCCATCCGGATGAGCTGGGGCAGATCGTTGCCGCCGCCGGTCCCAATGCGCGTGCGGGCACGGTGGAGCAGGCGATCGCGTTCGGGGATGTGATCCTGCTTGCGGTGCCGTACCACGCCGAACCTGGCATTGCCCACGAGCATGGTGCAGCCCTTGCAGGCAAGGTCCTGATCGATGCCGACAATGCCTATCCGTTCCGCGATGGTGCGGTGGCACGGGAAGCCCAGGCAGAAGGTGTGGCGCGTTATTCCGCCCGCCTGTTCGCGGGCACGCGTTTTGTGCGGGCGTTCAATTCGGTCAATGCCAGTTCCCTGGCCGATGGCGGCGGGGGCGATACCGAAGTGATTTACAGCTATACCGACAACGCCGCCGGTGCGATTGTCGCAGCACTCATCAAGGCCACGGGTAGCATTCCCGTGCGGGGCCATGACCTGTGAAAACGCGCCCCACGTCGACCCCCAGGCACCAGTACCCGTAACAGGCTGGCGGGGCTGGCTGATCCGCGCCATCAACGCGCAGCCTGACGAGGTTGCGGCCGTGCTGTGGGGTTGCGGGCTCTTTTTCTTCCTGTTCACCAGTTACGCGATTTTGCGGCCGGTGCGTGACGCCATGGGTATTGCGGGTGGCGTGCGTAACCTGCAATGGCTTTTCAGCGCGACATTCGTGGTCATGCTGGTCGCTATTCCGCTGCATGGCTGGTTGAATGCCCATGTGCCCCGCGCGCGGTTCATCGACTGGGTTTACGGCTTTTTCGCGCTCAACATGTTCGCCTTTGCAGCATTGCTCAGCCTGTGGCCCGCAAGCCCGTGGGTTGCGCGGGTCTTTTTTGTCTGGCTGTCGGTGTTCAACCTGTTCGTGGTGTCCGTGGCATGGAGCCTGATGGCGGACATCTTCGATACCGAACAGGCCAAGCGGGTCTTCGGGTTTATTGCCGGTGGGGCGAGTATTGGCGGTGTTACGGGGCCACTATTCGGGGCGGCCATGGTCAGTGTGCTGTCGGTGCGCGGGTTGCTGGTTGTCTCCGCCCTTCTGCTGGGGGCTGCGGTTTACGCCAAGGCCCGCCTGCTGGCTTGGCGGGCGGGCCGCGATACCGTGCAGCAGGCGCAGTCGCGCAGGCGCCCGGTTGCGGGCAATCCGTTCACCGGTTTCTCGCTGGTGGCCCGATCGCCCTATCTGCTCTGCCTGGGCGCGTTCGTCATTCTGCTGACAACGGCTTCTACCTTCCTGTATTTTGAACAGGCACGGCTGGTTGCAAGCACGTTCCCCACGCGCAATGCGCAGGTGCGGGTTTTTTCGATTATCGACGGCGTTGTCCAGGCCGTATCGCTTATCTGCCAGGTATTTCTTGTCGGGCGCTTTGCCCGCCGCTTCGGTGTTACGGGCCTGCTGAGTGCCATTCCCCTGCTGGTTGGGGCCGGTTTTCTGGTTCTTGCAATCTGGCCGGTCTTTGCCGTGGTGGCGGCTGTCATGGGTATTCGGCGTGTGGGGGAATATGCGTTCATCCGCCCGGGGCGGGAGATCCTGTTCACCGGTGTTGCTGAAGACGTGCGTTATCGTGCCAAGAGTTTTCTCGACACGGTGGTTTATCGTGGCGGAGATGCGCTCAGCGGTTGGGCGAGTGCGACCTTGATCAGCTTCACGCAAAGCCTGACGGCGGTGTCGCTCGTGGGCGCCGTTCTGGCTTTTGCCTGGGCTGCCCTAGGTTATGCGCTAGGCCGCCGCCCCATAGCGCGCACTGAATAGCCCCTGGTTTTTAGGGGCGCCCAGGCCCCTAAAAATAGGGACAGGAGGCGTTGATGGGAAAGTCCAACGGCAATTCGCGAAGTGGTATCAGGCGACACCGGTAACCACAGAAGGAAATGGGCTTTCGCAAACCTCAATTGAGAGCATCATTTCTATGGTGAGGTTTTTCTGGGGCTTTGCGAGAGCGGCAGCGTGTGTTGATCAAGTAGGGCTACATTTTCATGAATGGCTCTGATCAGGGCTGTAACCGCCTGACTGCCCTGTGTGCCTTTTTGCTGTTCCAATACGAAGGGCAGGTCCGGCAGGGGAGGGAGGCCTGCAGTACGGGCGTCGATGATTTGCACACCGTCAGGAATGAAACTACGCCCGAAAGCCGAAACTCCAAGTCCCGCTATAACGCCAGCCCTGAGTCCGGTAATGCTCAGACTGGTGTGCGTAATGGTAAATGGGATGCGGGCAGCGTTTAGCGCCTCAAGTGCCATTTTACGGCTAAGGCTGGGTTCGGGATGAAGGGCGAGCGGAAGCGGGCGCTGGTTATATAAATCCGGCTCTTCGGGAGAGGCGACCCACACAAGTGGATCGGCCATAAGGGGCTCGGATTGCTGATTAGCAGTCCGCGTTTTGATAAGAGCAATATCGAAGAAGCCGGCATGAAGCTTGTCGAGCAGATTTCCGCTAAGGCCGACCTCGATCTGCAGCGTTACTCCCGGATAAAAGCGCCGAAAGCGCCTGAGGATATCCGGAAGCCGCGATGTCGCGAAATCTTCTGCAACGCCCAGTTTAACATGCCCCGTTACGTTTGGTGCCGCGAAGTCGTTTTCTGCATCCCTTATGGCACCAAGAATGCGTCTGGCGTGGGGTAACAGGCGCTCTCCTTCCGGCAGAAGGGTAACGCGATGCGTCGAGCGATGAAACAGACGCTGCCCAAGTTGCGCTTCAAGCCTGCGGATCTGCTGGCTGACAGTGGATTGCGTAAGGCCCATTCGTTCTGCGGCGAAGGTGAAGCTTCCTTCTTCTACCAGGGCGAGGAAGCTTTCCAGGAGGTCAGTATGAATCATAATATGATTATTACAATATCCACTCACTGACCTGTCAATAATTTATTCTTCCACTAAAAATTTTTCTGGGCGTAGTGTTCCTGTAGCCGGGCGCAATGGCGGACAGGACAGGATTGATGACCGATTGGACCAAGCAAAAACAAGAGCGGGCACGGCGTCTAGAGGCGGCGGCTCCGTTTGTGTCAGGTAAAGTGGTGGAGCCGGGGAATGTTACCGCTCTGCTCAAGAGTGTAATTTGCAGTGAAGACCGGGTGTGCCTTGAAGGTGACAACCAGAAACAGGCGGATTTTCTGGCGGAGTGCCTGACGCAGGTTGATCCTGCTGATGTGCATGACCTGCATATCGTGCAGTCAGGTTTGGTGCTGTCCGAGCATCTTGATCTGTTCCGGCTCGGAATTGCCCGCAAACTGGATTTCTCATACTCGGGTCCCCAGTCTGCGGCGATTGCAAGGGCTCTGGATCAGGGAAAGATCGAACTGGGTGCTATTCACACTTATATCGAACTATTTGCCCGCTATTTTGTTGATCTGACCCCGAACGTCTCTCTTATTGCGGCAGTGAGCGCGGATCGGAACGGTAACCTCTATACAGGTCCAAACACCGAAGATACGCCGACGATCGTTGAGGCAACTGCCTATAAAAACGGGATTGTTATTGCTCAGGTCAACAAGATTGTTGACGAAGTGCCGCGCACGGACATTCCGGGTGATCAGGTGGATTTCGTTGTCGAGGCTCCAAGGCCTTTTTACGTCGAGCCACTGTTTACACGCGACCCGGGGGCCGTGACCGAGACACAAATTCTGATGGCGATGATTGCCTTGAAAGGCATTTACGCTGAATACCGGCCGCGCAGGCTCAACCATGGTATCGGATTTGCTACGGCTGCAATTGAACTTCTTTTGCCGACATACGGAGAGCAGCTTGGTTTGCGCGGGGAGGTTGCAACGCACTGGGCCCTCAATCCGCATCCTACGCTCATACCGGCGATCGAAAGTGGCTGGGTGCAGCAAATCCACTGCTTTGGCAGTGAGGTCGGCATGGATCGCTACATGTCCGCACGGCCGGATGTGTATTTCATAGGCCATGATGGGACACTGCGTTCCAACCGCCTGCTGTGTCAGAATGCAGGGCTTTACGCTTGTGACATGTTTATAGGATCTACGCTGCAGATCGATCTTGCAGGTAATTCCTCGACCGTCACTCCCGATCGGATCGCGGGTTTTGGCGGTGCGCCGAATATGGGATCCGATGCGCACGGCCGCAGGCATATCTCTGACGCATGGCTGAAAGCCGGACGCGAAGCTGCGGGGAGCGATGGACCTCTGGTGCGGGGCCGCAAACTCGTCGTGCAGATGGTCGAAACGTTTGGTGAAGGCATGAAGCCTGCCTTCGTTGAAGAACTCGACAGTATCGCCCTGGCACGGAAGCTGGGCATGCCTCTCGCACCTGTCATGATTTTTGGTGACGACGTCACACATATAGTTACGGAGGAGGGGATCGCAAATCTTCTTCTGTGCCGTGATGCTGACGAGGTGGAACAGGCGATCCGCGGGGTTGCAGGCTACACGCCTGTAGGTCTCGCCCGTGACCGGGCAAAGGTGGAAGAACTGCGCGCGCGCGGTGTGATACGTCGTCCGGAGGATCTTGGAATTGATCTCCTGCAAGCCGACCGTAACCTTCTTGCCGCCAGATCCGTTCGTGATCTTGTCACATGGTCTGACGGTCTTTATGCGCCACCGTCGAAATTCCGCAACTGGTGAGGTCTCCCATGGAAAAATTCACCATACAGGCCCAGGCGAAAGAGCCACTGGGTGGAGAGCGTTCTGAAGCGGTGACTGGCGTTGTCGCTTCAGGAAATCTGGAAATTCTCTTTGAAAGAAACAAGGATTCTTTAGTTGTTACGGTCGAGGTCATGACAGCATCACACGGGTATAAACCTGTATGGGATGCCGTCATCCGCGATTTTGTTGAACGGGTTTCTCCGGGCGGAATGCATATTTCCATTCATGATAACGGAGCACGGCCAGACACTGTTCTGCTGCGTCTGATGCAGGGGGCCAGGCTTATGGAGGCGCAGTCATGATTCCGAAAAATGTAATGAGCGAGCCCAGTTGGTACGAATCATCTGCACGGGCAAGGATTGAGGGGCTGCTGGATTCGGGAAGCTTCGAAGAAATACTCCCCCCGCAAAGTCGTGTCATGAGCCCCCATTTGGCACTTTTCGATCTGCCGCCGGCTTTTGATGACGGGATGATTGTCGGGCGTGGCCAGATTGATGGTTGTCCTGTTGCGGTCGCTGCACAGGAAGGGCAGTTTATGGGGGGCACATTTGCTGAAGTCAGCGGTGCCAAACTTGTTGGCCTGTTAAGGGGTGTTGCCCACAGCGCCGGTACACGCCAGGGGGTGGGCGCTGTTCTCCTTTTGCTTGATACAGGCGGCGTGCGACTGCAGGAGGCCAATGCAGGTGAGATGGCTGTTTCTGAGACCATCCGTGCCATTATCGATGTTCGACGTGCAGGTGTTCCGGTCATTGCCCTGATAGGGGGGCGGGCTGGCGCGTTTGGTGGGGGAGGGTTGGTGACCGCGTGCTGTTCGCACGTTGTGATTTCCGAACAGGGTCGCATTTCTGTCAGCGGGCCGGAAGTGATTGAAACCAACAAAGGCGTGGAGGAGTTCGACTCTCGTGACCGGGCTCTTGTCTGGCGCGTCACGGGGGGGCGCAGCCGTGTGCTTCTTGGTGGTGCGGACAGTTACGTTAAGGGAGATGTCGGAAGTTTTCGCAAAGCTGCGGCACAGGCACGCAACAGCACGCCCTCTTTTTCGCTGGAAACGCTGGAGCGCGAGCAGGAGCGCCTTACCGAACGCTTGAAACTGTATGGTTCCTGTCATGATACGCCGGAGATTTGGAGGATTGCTGGTCTACCGGAGCCGGAGGGCATCGCTGACATGACGGAGGACGATTTCATGTCTCTGCTGGCCAAGGAGGGATTACACCATGATGCCCGATGAACTGATCTCTGCCTTGTTCCCACAGGGGCATACGATTTCACCCGGTGCTGAGAATACTTTTTCGGGTCAGGCGAGGGTCGCCGGGAAAACGGTCGAGGTCTTGGGAATTGCAGATAGCACACCGCTAGGCCCCGAAACAGCGCTTGTGCTGGCTGGTCGCGTCTTGGAGATTGTGCGATTGAGGAGCGGCGCTCCCATCGTCTTTCTTATCGATACAGCCAGCCAGCGGATGACCCGGCGCGATGAAATGCTGGGGCTGAACGAGTATCTGGCACATCTGGCCAAGAGCATTACGCTTGCCGGAGTTTCCGGGCACAGAACAGTCAGTGTACTCTATGGCACGGCTGCGGCGGGCGCATTTATTGCCACGGCACTTTCGACGCAGACAATGGTGGCTGTGGATGGAGCCCATCCAAGTGTGATGGATCTACCGTCCATTGCCCGCGTTACCAAGCTGCCTCTGGATGTTTTAACCGAGAAAGCGAAGGAAACGCCGGTTTTCGCGCCCGGCGTCGCGCCTTTGGCCGCAACGGGCGCTGTCTCTGAGGTCTGGAAAATTTCTGACAGGCAGTGTGCTGAACGACTGGCGGCTCTTCTTGCTGAAGGCGGGCAGGATGATGCGGACCACCGGGATGTGCTGGGGGCCAGTCGGGGCGGACGAAAGATGGCCGCCGACGTGGCCCGGCGTGTGGAGGCTGCCTTTACACACGATGCTACCGTGTCGGAAGCACGCTAATGTTGCCGATCTGGCGCCACAGACTGCTCGTTGTCAGACAGGACGTCTGGCGTGAGGTCTGTGACGCCACGCTTCTGGAATTGGATGACGATCGTGCCAGATCCGTCGTGCAGAACTGGGCCATGCATGGATGGCCGCTGATCTGCCGGCGCCCCTGCGAGAGGGAGCGCATGGAAATAGAAGCCGGAGGTGTCGCTGTCGGGCTGCCTTTACCGCCCTATATGGGGAAACAACGCCTTTCATTTATTCTTCCCCCTTCTGGGCTGGAAAGTTTTTCCGGACCGGTATGGCTAGGTGACGATATCTCTTTTCCTGGCCAAACCTCTGCCCGCTTGCACGATATCGGGCAGCTTACGGCCCTTGGCGCGCGGCATGATCTGGCCCCGGAGGCCGCAGGCAGCTTCCTGTGGGAGGCGGTGACTGGCATGCCTTATCTTTCAGAAACGTCAGATTTTGATGTGATTTGGCGTCTGCCATCCGCATCAATGTGGGATGTCGATGCTCTTTCCGCCTTTCTTGATGATCTCGTCCGGACAGCACGCAAGCTGTCCATTCGTATGGATGGTGAAATCGTTTTTCCGGGAGATAGGGCTGTGCAGTGGCAAGAACTGTGCTCGGCGCAGCCTGATGATGAAGTCCTGGTGAAAACCATTGGTTCTGTCAGCCTTGTGCCAGTCAGAAACTTAACCAAAGCAAGAGGGAAGGTGACAGCATGAGACGTACTTCCCTTCGTAAGACAGCAGCTTTTTCCGTGATATCTGCGGAGGACGTTGCGACGGTCGCACAGGGGTGCCTGCTTGATGAGGTACGGACATGGCCCAAGCCGGGGCTTGTCAGCCACATTGATACGGGCAGCCACACCGATATGACACTTGCTCACTTTGAGGCAAGTGCGCTTGCGATTACGCCCTATTTTGCAACCCTTTATCGTGCCGGGTATGCGGGAGAGAAACTCCCCGCTCTGCGCAGCATAGGCATGGCGGCAGAAAAAGATATGCTGCGCGCAACAGGCGGTATCAATACGCATCGCGGTGCAATCTGGGCGCTGGGACTGTTGAGTGCGGCACTGGGCTGGCGTACTGCGCAGGGGCTGAAGCTGTCCTGCTGCGATGTGGTGAGACAGGTATGGGGAGCAGAAATTCTCCAGACCACTCACGATCCCTCCAGTCATGGCGGGCTGGCGCATCGGCTTTATGGCGCAGGGGGCGCACGTATTGAGGCCGGGTGGGGGTTCCCTATTATCCGCTCTGTCGGTTTGCCGGCATTGCACAGAGGGCGTGAACTGAGTTCCGGCGACGAGGAAGCGGCACGGGTACAATGCTGCATGGCGCTGATCGCGGAGCTTGAGGATACAAATATTTTGTATCGCGGCGGCATGGAAGGGCTGTCCTATGCCCGTAACAGTGCGGCCACGTTTCTCAGGCAGGGGGGGGTGGGGCTTCCTGGTTGGCGTGTGGTGGCACAGAAGCTGCATCATGCGTTTATTTTACGAAAGATTTCCCCGGGAGGTGCTGCAGATGGCCTTGCTGTCTGCCTGTTTCTCGAACGCGTGGAGCATCTCCGCTGACACTGACATGTCCTTCTGAAACAATAAAAAGAACAGGACGTAACATGATACATATTCTTCTGGTTTCTCTTGTTCCCATCTTTGCAGTTATGGCTGCGGGGTATATCGCGGGCAGGAGAGGGAAAATTGACAACAAAAATGTCGGTAGTCTGAATATGCTGACAATGGAGTTTGCATTGCCGGCGGCTCTTTTCGGCACTACCGCACGGGCATCACGTACTGTTCTGGCCGAGCAATGGCCTCTACTTTTTGCGCTGTTGCTAGGTATGCTGGCTGTTTTTGCTTTTGTCTGGATACTGTCGCGTTATATCTCGAAATTCTCAGCAGCAGTTTCAGCCGTTATCGCATTGAGCGTTTCACTTCCCAACTATGCGGCGGCAGGTATACCCCTTGCATCGGCCGTTTTTGGTGTAACGGGAAAACTCTATATTACAACAGCCATTGTCTCGGGGGCTATTGTCATGTCTCCCCTTACTCTGGCTTTCCTTGAAGCGCAGAAGGCAAATGGCGGCGAAAGTGGTTTATCTTTGCTATTTCTCTCCATAGGCCGCTCCATGCTCAAGCCCCTGGTGGTTGCGCCGTTTCTGGGGGTGGCAATTGCACTGCTGGGTATTGTTCTGCCAGACTATATTCTGCGGTCTTTCGATCTGCTGGGTCAGGCGACGGCAGGTATTGCGCTGTTTGTTACAGGGCTTATCCTTAGTGCGCAGAAGGTATCTCTTTCTCCGCGCATCCTGTTTCTTGGGCTGCTGTGCAATGTGGTCCAGCCGCTTCTAGCTTATCCGCTCACGCTCATCATTCCTATGCCTGTGGAAATGGCCCATGCCGTCATCCTGTTGATGGCGCTTCCTGCCGGGTTCTTCGGTCTGCTGTTTGCTCTGCGTTATCAGGCAGATAGTCGTGACGCCGGATCCATCATGGTGGTGAGCACGGTTATGAGTCTTGCAACGTTGACGGTTGCTCTGGCCCTGGTGGCGGGAACGTCAGCAGCGTCCTAAGCTGATACAAAGAAGGGTGCTCTCATGAATGGTATACTGGCTGTACTGTGTTCCGGTCAGGGAGGCCAGCATGCCGCAATGTTTGACATGGTTGCAGAGTGCCCCGCGGCGGACGCTGTTTTTGATGCTGCTGGAACAGTTCTTGGCAAAGACCCCAGAGTATTTGTAAAACAAAACGACTTGGAAAATATCTATACAAATCGGAGTGGGCAGATTTTATGCTGCACACAGGCTCTGGCTGTCGCTGCTGTTCTTGAAAAAACTCTTTCCAGCCGGAGTATACTTTGTGCAGGTTATAGTGTGGGGGAACTGGGAGCCTGGGGGGTGGCTGGATGTTTGACACCCAGGCAGGTTCTGGAACTGGCGGCTCGCCGTGCGGATCTGATGGATGCAGTAAGCCCCCGTGGGGCGGGCCTTGCGGGGCTTGCTGGTATTCCACGTCGCACGATTGAGGAAATTATTGAAAAATGTCAGGTGTGGATTGCTATCTCCAATACACCTGAATCCGTTGTGATTGGCGGAACTGACGAGAATTTGGATAGGGCTATCCATCTGGCACTCAGGGCTGGTGCAGGAACCGCCCGACGTCTGAAGGTGGCGGTGCCATCACACACGCCTCTCCTGAAGAAGGCGGTCTCCCCTTTGCTGGATGCGGTTCTGATGCAACATCCTCTGCCCCCTCGCAGGGGAGCGCGGCTAATCAGTGGATACGATGGTGAGCCAGTTTTTCAAATAGAGGATGGGGTAAGGCGCCTCGCTAAACAGGTGGCGTCTACAGTGCATTGGGATGCATGCATGGAGGCTTGTGTGGAAGCCGGGAGCATGAGCGTTTTGGAACTGGGGCCTGGTACGGCTCTGGCCCGCATGGCGCACGGTGGCGTCCTTAAGGACGGGAGTGTAAGGGCGGTGGAAGACTTTCACTCTCTGGCGGGTCTTCAGGCATGGCTGGAACAGAGAACGTAATAAACGGACCATCCCCCTGTCGGGTGGTTTAGCCTCGTAGTCGATGCGGGTGTTGTCTGGTGTCATCACGATGTCGCCTGCCGCGGCATATGTCCCTGCCTGTTCCTGAATGCGGATCAGGCAGGCCCGCTTTACGGGTCGGCAGATGGGCAATTCAGTGATGGACTTATATGATTCCCCGGTATTTTCTGCCCGTCCGGAATAAGCAGCCGTTATAGGCTACGATGAAAACATAATATTTGACCCGTCTATTTTTTTGAAGGAACTGTGAATTATATTGCCAGAAGGAGCAAAGATGATGTCCTGCGCTGAACTGCGAACGCTCGATTTCGCGGAAATTTTTGCCGCCTCCATCATTATACGCGACTATATTGTCAAGACACCATTGATAGAAAACGCGGCTCTCAACGAGCGCTTGGGCGGGCGTGTTTTGATCAAGCCGGAAATGCTCCAGATCACGGGCTCTTTCAAGTTCAGGGGAGCATGCAATCGCATTCTTCAGATGACCGAAAATGAACGTAGGGGCGGCGTGGTAGCTTGGTCATCCGGAAACCACGCTTTGGCAGTTTCCGCCGTTTGTGCGCAGTTCGGTATTCCTGCCTATATTATCATGCCGGAAACGGCTCCCCGTATGAAAATTGATGGCGCTCGACATTATGGCGCAAAAGTAAGGCTGTATGATCGTGCAACGGAGACGCGCGAAGATATCGGTCGTGAAATTGCCGAACGAGAAGGCGCTGTAATCGTTCCCCCTTATGACGACCTGCGTATCATGGCCGGGCAGGGAACGATCGGGCTTGAAATCATGGAGCAATGCCGTGTGCTCGGTATTACGCCTGATAATGTGCTGGCGAGTGCGAGTGGTGGCGGGCTGGTAGCAGGGGTTGGTACAGCAGTACGGACCCTTAACCCGCTGGCAAATATCTATAGCGTGGAGCCCGCCGGTTTTGACGACCTGTCGCGCTCTCTCGCATCGGGGCAGCGTGTGGATAATGCACCGGGTGCCACGACATTATGTGACTCCCTGATGGTCGGAACCCCGGGTGAACTGACGTTTGAAACAAATCGCAATCTGCTCAGCGATGGTCTTGTGGTCAATGATAGCGAGGTCAAGTTGGGGATGAGCGCATGTTTCGAGCATTTCAAGCTTGTTGCCGAACCCGGTGGCGCAGCACCTCTTGCCGCAATTCTGTCGGGTAAGATCGACGTAAGAGACAAGGTCACGGTAGCCGTTCTAAGCGGCGGGAATGTCGATCCCGCTGTTTTTTCGGCGGCCCTGTAAGGCGAGAGTAATGGCAATGCTCGAAAAAAATAGTTTTCTGTATAAGCGCCTTTCAAAGCTTATCGATGATTTCATGGTTCTTGATTATACGGGCGTCGGCAGCATCGGCCTGATTTACGAGGCCCAGCAAAAACACCAGCCGGGCCCCATGTGCATGAAAGCTGCCGAAACAGTTGTCGAACAGCTTGCCGCGCGCACCGGCCCTGTTTTGATCGCTACTGGATTTCCCGAAGGAGGCGGTGTGCCGGAGACGGACGGACCTGTGGGAGCTGCTTTTATCGCACGGGCCATCTTTCTGGGACTGTCGCGAGAAAGCGTGATAGTGGTCGATGAAGACTGGAAAGGTATGATGTACGCCACATGTCGTGGCGCCGGGCTTGCCCCCCTGCCTCTGCCCGCCGACGGCAAGATTGTTCCCACTCCCTATCTGCGGCCGGTTTACGTGGCGACAGTGCCCAAGGACAAGGCGGGAAGCGACGCTGTATGCGATGACTTGCTGACGCGGCTCGAACCCAGCCTCCTGATTTCCATCGAACGGCCCGGCTGCAATGACCAGGGCCTGTATCATGGTCTTGGCGGCCGTCCGCTGGATGGGCTGGTGGCCGATCTCGACTATCTTTTCGCGCAGGCGCGGCGCAAAGGGCTGGTGTCGATCGGGATCGGTGACGGCGGAAACGAACTGGGCATGGGTGTGATCGCGGAGGATCTGAAGGCCGTTATCGCCAAGGCGCGTGACTGCGGGATCGCCGGGCGGGGTGGCGTTGCCGCCAGCACGGCGACGGATATTCTGCTCGTGGCCAATGTATCCAATTGGGGGGCGACCGGCCTTGTGGCGGCTCTGTCCTGCCTGCTTGAAAACCAGGCCGTTTTCCATGACGCCGAGCTTGAGGTACGATGCATAGAAGCCTGTGTGGCCCATGGCGGGGTGGATGGTATGTTCATGGGGTCAGAACCGGCTACCGACGGCATAGCGGCTGAGGAATGGCGGGGGCTTGTGCACACGCTGCGCATGAGCCTGCGCCGACACCTGGGGATGACCATAAACTGGCAGGGCCAGAGCGGTGACTGGAGGCAGATCCGTGCCTGAGCCCGCCATTGTTCTACCACCCGGTCTGGTCCTGCCGCCTGTCGGCACGCCACGCGGTAACTACGTGCCTGTGCGGCAGGCTGGGGAATGGTTGTTTGTTTCCGGGCAGGGGCCGCGCTGGGGGAATGACCTGCGTTACAAGGGAAAGCTCGGGCAGGATCTGGATATTCAGGCGGGACAGGATGCCGCGCGCCTGTGCGCGCTCAATATTCTGGCCCATGTCCGGGCTTTTCTGGATGGCGATCTTGGACCTGTCCGCCAGCTTGTCCGCATAGCCGGTGTGGTCCAGTGCGTGGACGGGTTCGAACAGCAGGCCACGGTGCTGAACGGGGCATCCGACCTGTTCGTCATGGCGCTGGGCGAAGCAGGTCGGCACGTCCGTATCGCCATAGGCACGTCGTCCCTGCCGTCAGGCATGGCGGTGGAAGTGGAGGCGATGTTCCAGCTTCGCTGACACGCTTGAAATAACCCGTTTTTTTCAGCCGCCCGGAGGACGCCCCCGTCTTTCCGGGTTTTTTTGCGTTGTTACGACAGACTTGCGGATAATCAAAAATTATCGGTGCGCATAATGAGACAATCATTCCATTTCCGTTACGATCAACTGTATTATTTTGAAACAAGGCGAACGTTGAAAGAACTATTCCCATCATGCGGAAAGTCTCGCGCTCATCTCACGTCTGTTCGGGTTCTTTGGAATGTAACTTCCTGTCCTGAAACGCTTATCTCCATCGGGATAGCCAAAAATGGATGACGGAAATAGTATTGAAAGAGGTAACCATGGGTTGGCAGAAATATCTACTGCGTCATGTGTCCTGGAGCGTCGCATGTCTACTTACAACGTCCTTGTCCCATATGGCAGTCGCGGCGGAAAATGCCCTCTCTTCCAAAGCCAAAAGCACGACAAAAACAGTTTCCGTAAAGTCGACACATGCCGTGGCATCCCCCGGGGCCACGCCCCCTTCCACGCGCAAGCCCACGTCCCAGCGTCTGGCCGCCTTGCACGCGGCAGGGCAGGAGGAAATTGCCGTAAACGGCATGGCGGCACCAGGGAGCGGGGTATTTTCGCCCTCGACGCGCGAACACAGTACTGTCCAGGTTTTCCGCTATAGCTCCCAGCAGCTCAAGGAAACCGGGCAGACCAATATCCTGGCGGCACTTTCCCAGCTTTCGGCCGCCGTTACGTCTTCGCCTTTCGGGGGCATGGGCAGTAACGGTTTTAACAAGACCATGCAGTTGCGCAATCTCGGCGCAGACCAGACCCTGATGTTGGTCAACGGCAAACGCCGCCATGTGGATGCGAATTTCAATTATTATCAGGCCGGCCCCAATTACGGCACCGATCCGGCCGATCTGTCCCTGATCCCGGTCAGCGCCATCGATCATGTCGAAATCATTACCGAAGGCGCCAGCGCGCTGTACGGTCAGGACGCCGAGGCCGGTGCGGTCAATATTGTGCTGAAAACGGACACAAAAGGCGGCTCAATCAATTTGCAGAATAGCGGCTTTTACGCGGGTGACGGCCAGTCATTCGACGGAAACGCCGATTACGGCATAGCCCTGGGCCATGACGGCGGCTATCTGAACATGGCCGCGCAGATCGACAACCAGCTTGCGACCAACAGATCGGGGGATTATCTGGGCTCGCTCTATTTCGCCGGAGACCCGCGTAACGCGACCGCCAGCAAGGACGTACAACGCCTGGGCGGCAATATCAGGATGCTGCTGGAGACCGCCAGCATCAATATGGCCTATCCTGTCACGGAGAATATCGAACTCTATAATACCTCGACATTCGCGCACAAGAATATCATCGCCCCGGAGACATATCGCGCCCCATCCAATGACAACGTGGTCCGCGCCCTGCACCCCGACGGCATGGAACCCATGTGGCATGCCGAGGAATGGGATTTCCAGGTGAATAATGGTGTAAAAGTGCACCAACTCCTGGGTATGCAATGGGATGTGTTCGTCAATTACGGCCGCAACCAGCAGATCAACCATATTGTGGACACGGACAATCCCACCATGGGCCTGGCAAGCCCGACAAGCTTCTATACGGGGCAGTTCATTTCGACCGAGCTTGATGCGGGCTTCAAGTCAACCAAGATATTCAAGCCGCCCGTGCTGCCTCGGCCGGTCAATCTGACCTATGGGTTCGACTACCGTTTTGACACCTACCAGGTCGGTGCGGGTGACGCAGCATCTACCCTGAACGGGGGTGTTCCCATTCTGGACGGTCCGGATGCCGGCATGCTGGCATCTGCCGGGGCAGTGGACAAGTTCGGTATTCCCAAAGAGGCCGGATCCATCCTGAACAGGGGAGTATACGACGGCTATGTGAATCTCGATTTCTATGTGACGCCGCAATGGGAGTGGACACTGGGTGGCCATGCCGTCAGTTATGACGATACGGGTACTCACCCCACCGGGTCCATAGGAACGCGTTACAACGTTACGAAAAACCTGGCGTTCAGGGCCAATGTCAATACGGGCTACCGAGCACCTACCTTGGCGGAAGAGGCATTTTTTGCCGAAACGACTTTCCCGACCTATCGTACCGCCCAGCTTCCCGTGGCATCGAACTGGGCGAAGGTACTTGGCGCAACCCCGCTGAAAGGGGAACAGTCACGCAGCTATAGTGTCGGGGTGGATGCGACATTGCTGCCCAACTGGACGCTGACGGCCAATTTGTATCGGATCTCGATCAATGACCGTCTGTATAATAGCACCCAGTTCGGTGGTGCCAGCGTCGAAGCCTTGCTGAGCGCCGCGGGACTGCCTAACGTCCTGTATGCGTCCTATTATGGAAATCCGGTCAACACGACGACCAACGGGGGCGACATTACAACCGCCTACGTTCTCAATACCAAAAAAGCGGGAACCTTCCAGTTTCGCTTTTCTCTCAACATCGCGGACAGCGAGATCAGTCACTATAACGCCACACCTTCGATCCTGAAAAATCTTGGCCTATCCGCCTTCAACCGGACCAACGCGGAATACCTTCTGCATTCCGCGCCCAAGAATATTGAGAACCTGACAGTCAACTGGAAATTCGGCCGGTTTTCTGCACGTGTACAGGAGCAGCGTTTCGGGGCTTATACCTTTGTCGCTGCACCCTCGCTGACCCAAGCCCAATGGACATATGCCGGGCCCTCCTACATTACAAATCTTGAGCTGGGATACGATATCACGCCCCGCTGGCATGCGGCGGGTGGCGCCTACAATCTGGGCAACCATTATCCGCACATGGCCAATGCGGCGTCACGCGCGGCGCTTCAAAATGCCTTTATCTATCCCAGCAATTCCCCCTACGGTTTCAATGGCGGAATGTATTATGTAAAAATGAACTATGATTTCTAATCCTCCACGGTCCTGCCGGGAATACGCTTTTGATATTGCCACTTACCCCTGTCGCGACGCGACGGGGGTGCTTCCGTTTTTGGGGCACAGAGAAGCAGCGACCATTTCAAAATCACCAGTTGATAACCAGGAACGAGAGTTTTTAGGTGTCACTTTTTTGAAAAAAGCGACGTTCTTCGTCAAACATTTTCTAAAATCTTCAGAATGGTGCGTTGACAGGTTTCTGGAACAATCTCGTGGGACAAACTCTTGATATGAACAGTCAAAGCTCTTGGGTATCGAATTTTTGAAAGATAATTCTGCCAGAAGATTTTTTTAAACCATTTTTTCAGGATTTTTTAGAGCGCTTGCTGAGTATGTCATCAATCAGCTTTGGTAACACTTTCTCAGGCTATAACGGGCAGTTCTCTGATACGGTAAAGATGGGAAAGGCTTTTCCCACTCTGGGGATCAGAAAGGACGATTTCGAACATTTCTGCGCTACAGAGCGGTCCTATAACGGGCACCGTGCCACAGAACATGACAGCTCCCTTCTGCAAGGCGCCGTCCTGTGCCTGATAACGCGGCAGCAGGTCGGTCGGTGGGCGCATGCTGGCCAGCGTTCCTTCCTGGTAGAGGATTTTTTGCCCCCCCACCCATCGGTAGGACCGCAGGACAAGGCTGTCCCAGCGGAGTGCGATATCGTCCAGGCGCCAGAACATGCGCCCCAGCACTTTCGGCGCGACCTGCTTGGAAAGAGCCACGCCAATGGTTTCTGCCTGCCTGTCCGTATGGTCTGATCCGATGCCCACATAGGGTCCGTCATCGGCCCAAAGAATGACAGGCTCGGCCTCCCCGGTCGTGTGCGGTCCCAGCACCTCGATCATTTCGTCCTGGGTCAACAGGCTGGCGCTCACCCGGTAGAATAGCGGTGTTGCCGACGGTCCTGGCACACCGATCGCAGCCAGCTCCTCGATATGATGCGCGATATCCGACGGGTTTCGCCCCGTCCAGCCCGCTATGATCAGCTTTTGCGGGGCTGCCAGAGTTATGGGATAATCCTTCATGGAAGCGTCGTCTCCTATGCGGCCGGGGCTTCGCCCTTCGCCTGCTTGCCCAGCAGCACGCAGGTTCCGGTAATACCCAGGGCCAGAACGGTATAAAAACATAGGGGCAAGGTGCTTTGCGTCCTGCTGTACAGCAGGACCATGATCAACGGAGCGAATGCCCCGCCGCCGGCCAGGCTGCCGATATTGTAAGCGACCGAAGCCCCATAATAACGGTTGGCCGGTGGAAACAAGCTAATAATGAAAGCACTTTGCACGGAATACGTCGTGGCATGGACACATAGACCCACCACCACCACGCCTATGACCAGCGCGGAACTATGGTGGCTGAGCGCAAGAAAAACCAGGAATGGGACAGCTATCGCCATGGCAAGCCCCGTCAGGAAAACCGGTTTGATTCCCACGTAATCTGCCAGGCGTCCCGACAGCAACGTTACGCCGATACTCAGCGTCGATCCCGTGAGCAAAGCCGTCAGCATGACGGAATTTGCGATATGCGTGAAATTTGTCGCATAACTGAGGGCGAAAACAGTAAGCAGGCTATAAAGTACATCGGGCCCTATTCTGGAACCCGACGCCAGGATCAGGGCCCGTCGTTCCAGCCGGGGTATGGGTGGACGACCGTTTGTCTGGTCCGTGCGCGCCTTATGCTCCTGGAAAACCGGAGTTTCAGGAATACGCAGACGCACCGCCACCCCGCACAGAACCAGGATGAAGCTGATGAAAAATGGAATTCGCCACCCCCAGGCCAGAAACTGCTGATGGTTGGTTGCCTGTGTTACCATGGCAATGACAAGCGCTGACAGTACGGTCCCGGCACCGGGGCCTATCTGCGCCCATGACGCGCGCTGTTTCTGGCTGTCCGCTTCGCCATGTTCCACGCTTAGAAGAACAGCCCCCGCCCATTCTCCTCCCAGCGCTATACCCTGGACAAGCCGCAATACGATCAGCAGGAACGGAGCAAGGCTTCCTACGGAATTGTAGACCGGCAAAAGCCCGATAAGGCCCGTGCAGATCCCCATGAGTACGAGGGAAATTGTCAAAACGAACCGTCTGCCCTTTATATCTCCCAGCCGCCCCAGGAGGATGCCGCCCAGAGGGCGGGAAAGATAGCCCGTCGCGTAGGTCAGGAAAGCAAATACCAGGCTTGTAACGGTATTTTTTGAAACGAAGAACAGTTCGTTGAAAACGAGAGCCGTCATCATGTTGTACACGATGAAGTCATACCATTCGAGCGTTGTACCGATCGTGGCGGCCGCGGCAAGCACCAGGGCGGAGGGTGGGGTCTGCCGAAGGGATATGGGCTGGATCATGATTGCAATCATCGTGGGTTTGGGGCCGCAGGTCAAATCAAAATCTCTATTCAACGCATATAAAAATAAGAAAAGACCCTTCTGATGGGCCGATAATTTTCCCTTATACCAGGATATTTATTTTGATGATTTGAAGCCGGAATGACCATCATGCTACCGTCAGGCCATCGTGTCAGGACTCATCCATGAACGATCCCCGGAGAAAGAGTGATGCGGGATATGAACCTGCGGTCCCTGCCGCCTTATTTCCACGCGTTGCCGCGGGATGTCCGCAGGTTGTGCCGAGCCAACCGGGCCCACACCATCACAAGCGGCATGGCGGCGGGCTATATCCAAGCCAATCTGGTCATCCTGCCGGCTGACCAAGCCCGGCAATTCGAAGAATTTTGTGAGAAGAACCCGAAATCCTGTCCCCTGGTCGGGATGTCCGCACCAGGAGACTGGAGCGCCCCCGCGCTTGGCCAGGACCTCGACATTCGTACCGACCTGCCGCTCTATCGTGTCTGGCGCGACGGCGTGCTGGTTGCGGAGGTTACGGATATCGCGTCTTTCTGGCGGGACGATCTGGTCGCTTTTGCCCTGGGCTGTTCCTTTTCCTTCGAAAATGCCTTGCTGGCCTGTGGTGTCAGCATGAGGCATTTCGAGACCGGGCAAGGGGTTTCGATGTATCGCACCAATATCGCCTGCACGCCTGTCGGGCCATTCAGTGGGCCTGTCGTGGTATCGATGCGGCCTTTCCGTTCAAAGGATATTATCAAGGCCACGGAAATCAGTGCCATGATCCCCCTCGCGCATGGTGGCCCGGTGCAAATCGGTTTTCCCGAGGAAATTGGCATTACCGATATCGCGACGCCCGATTACGGTGTGGCAACCGAGATCAAGTCAGACGAATTGCCGGTTTTCTGGGCCTGTGGCGTAACGCCCCAGGCCGTGCTTGACGCCAGCAGGCCAGCCTTCGCCATTACGCATGCGCCGGGCGCCATGCTGGTGACCGATATCGCCATTCCCGATTATGATCGGTTGGTCAAGGACTTCTCCGTTCCGATTATATAATGGAAAACATTACCTGCCAGGCGTAGAAAATACAAAACAGAACAGGAAGGATTGCTTGGCGTGAAGGTCCAGCTCGCATGATTGTAGAACAGACGCTTTTCCGGCAGGCCGTCTGGCGTATTATTCCGCTTCTGATCGTCTGCTATATGTTTTCCTACCTGGACCGGATCAATCTCAGCTTCGCGCGCCTGCCCATGGAGCATGAACTCCAGTTTTCGGATTCCACATTCGGGCTCGGCGCTGGTCTGTTTTTTCTCGGCTATATCATATGCCAGGTTCCTTCGGCGCTGATACTTGAGCGGATCGGACCGCGCCTGACCATTGCCGCAATCATGCTTGCCTGGAGCGTGACATCCTTCCTGTTCATTCTCGTTCACTCTGCCTGGCAGTTCTGCCTGCTGCGGATTGTGCTGGGCGCCGCGGAAGCCGGGTTTTATCCCGCTGTGCTCTATTATTTGGCTCTGTGGTTCCCCCGCGCCATGCTCGCGCGGGTGACTGGTGGATTCCTGTTGGCTATTCCGCTATCGGGTGTGCTGGGTGGGCCGGTATCCACCTACCTTCTACATGCCATGGATGGCGTGCTGGGCCTGTCCGGCTGGAAATGGATGTTCCTGATCGAAGCTGTGCCCCCCCTGCTGCTGGGGGGAGTGGTCTTCTGCCGCCTGGATGACGGGCCCATGACGGCAAAATGGGTGCCCGCCAGCCAGCGGGCACCTCTGGCAGCTGCTCTTGCCCATGGCAAAGGTGGCGAAAACGCTTTTGTCACACAGATAGGAAGTGGTGGAGAAACGGGCCGAAGGGCGTCGTTCCTTGCCGCCCTCGGCCAGCGTGAGGTGCGCCTTCTGGTGGTGATCTGCTTTTGTCAGGCCGTGTGTAACTATGGGATCGTGTTCTGGATTCCCACCTTCATCGGTCAGGTCATACCGGGGTCACCGACGGCGACAGGGCTTTATACTGCAATACCTTTTGCTGTCGCAGCCATTAGCATGACCCTGAACGCGCGAAGTTCCGACAAGCATGAGGAGCGATGCTGGCATCTGGCAGGGCCATTCCTGTGTGTATGCATATGCCTGGTACTGACTTTTTTCGTCCAGGCCCGTGGTGGTTTGGCCCTGTTTTTCCTGACCGGCGCCCTGGCGGGAGCTTTGTGCACGACGTCCATGATTTTCACGCTGCCGCCCTATGTTCTGTCTCCCTCCACACTTGCCACGGGGCTGGCATGGATCAACAGTCTTGGAGCGATCGGCGGGTTGCTGGGGCCTTATGGCATCGGATGGATGCGTGATCATTTCGGCTCGCCTCTTGCCGGAGTGTTCTTGGTCGCCGGATGTGCCCTGCTTGGCGCGGTGCTGACTGTGGGGGGACTGGCACGCCGGGGCGCGGTCCCCACGTCCGCCTCTAGGTAATAGACGCGGATACCCGTTCGGCGATCGAGACAATATCCTCGATAACCGGCGATCCGTGATTGATCAGGCGTCCTGCCACGCAGCGCAGAACCGGCAGCTTCATGCCTGTTTCAAAGACCCGGAGTTTACCGCTGGCGAGATATTCGCGCATGACGGCATAGGGTAATAGGGCCAGCCCCTCACCACGCAACGTGATCGTCAGGATGGAGGGTATGGAACTCATCGTATCGACACGGTGATGGACGATCCCCTCGCGCGCAAGAAAATTTCTTATCGCGGAATGAGGAATGGTGTTTCGAGACATGGTGACAATGGAAATGGACGGTACCTGGCCCAGATCAAGCTTATCAGCATTCTGAAAAGACAGGCTGCCTTCTCCGACCAGGGCGGTTTCATAGCGGCATAATTCGCTTTCGATCATCTTGGGAGAGTTCACCGGGCCCAGAAAAAAACCTACATCCACCATGCCTTTTGTAATCTTGCGTGAAATTTCGTCAGAGATGGCGATTTCGAGATCGACAGTCAAATTCGGGTATTTGTGTCGAATTTCCATGAGAAGGTCTGAGATCCATGTCTGAGCTATGGTCTCGATCGCGGCAATTCGGATAATGCCGCTGGCTTCCTGATGTCCCTTGATCGTTTCGACCAGTTCGTCCCTTAATTCGAGAATTTGCTTTGCGTAATGTACAAGCGTCATGCCAACTGGCGTCAAAGTGACGGACTTGGGTTCGCGGTAGAATACTCGAGCGTCCAGTGCTGTCTCCAATTGGGAAATTCTGACCGACACTGCGGGCTGTGTCATATGCAGGGCTTCCGCGGCAGCACGAAAGCTACCAAGTCGGTCGATCCAAAGGACAGCTTCTAATGTCTTGAAGTCTATGATCATGTGTCTTCTCTCTGTCGCCTGGGTTTTGTTGACAAAAGACGGTGGCCGCGTTTTTCCACAATAGCATTCTATGGTTGGATTGATGCATATCCTGAGTTGCCGAGGCAAATGGGAACGTCAAGTCTGGGGGCTGGCATAGGTAAGCCGATAAAGGCTTGATATGCCTTATGAAAGCACGTCGTCGCAGACGATTGCTTGTTGGCACCCAGAAACGGCTTGTGGAGCACTTCGTTGCGGGCACGCCTGCACGGAGTGCAGCCGAACTTGTGGGCGTCAATCGCAATAATGCTGGGCATCGGACGCTGATGTCTCTCATCCGGCAGAAAGTTCTACCGGATTCAATCGTTTACGGTGTTTCCTGGTATGCCTCCGACAAGCTCGATGTGTCTGAGTTCCATCATGAGCGCGTCGATCACAGCAGGCATTTCACTCAGGGGGAATACCACGTAAGGACTTCCACCTCTCCCTGGCCGAGTGCGAGTAGCGGTTCAATACGGGCTCTCCCGCAAAGCTCATGAAATTCTTACCAGATGGGCTAACCCGTCCCGTCACTACTACCTATGCCAGTCCCAAAGTTTTTAGGTATCGTCTTTTTTCAAAAAAATTGACGATCCCTCAAGCTTTTTGAAAAAAGCTTCACCAAAAACTTTTATCACTATTGATCAAAGTGTTGTTTTGAACCGATCTCCAAGCAGTTGTTAGCGCCCCGACTGTCACGCAGCGCCTGTGCGCAGTGGGGAAAGGCGCAGCCAGAGCCATCCTGTCAGGGCAGACAGGACGGAGCCTGCAAATATTCCGATTTTTGCTGATGATATCAATGCGGAACCCGAAAATGCCAGGTTGGCGATAAACAGGCTGATCGTAAATCCGATACCGCATAAGAGCGAAAGCCCGAACAGCATGCCTATCGGCATAAAAGGCGGAAGTGTTGCGATTTTCAGCCGGACAGAGAGCATGGTCGCGCCGAAAACGCCGACCGGCTTGCCAACTAGCAATGCCAGCACGATACCCAGGGGAAGGCGCTCCAGCAGCATGCTCGCATGCAGGCCCGCCAGCGGAACGCCCACATTCATGAACCCGAAAAGCGGAAGCACTACCCAGGTGACAAAAGGGGTCAGCGCGGATGCCGCTCTTTCCATGGGGGAAAGCTGGCCGGGCTGCATGCCATGCGTCGTGGCGGGCAGGCATAGGCCGGTTATGACCCCGGCCAGCGTCGGATGCAGGCCCGAAACCAGCAGGGTCGTCCATAGCAGCACGCCCCCCACACCATAGCCCCATAATGTTCGGACACCCGCCCGGTTGGCTCCTATCAACGCCGCCGTCATGATCCCGGCCGCGGCCAGCGCGGGCCATGACAGTGCATTTCCGTAGAACAGGGCAATGACCACAATGCCCAGCACATCATCGAAAATGGCCAGCGCCATCAGCCACGCCCGCGCAGCGGGGGAGACGCGCGCGCCCAGTGCCAGAATGACCGGCAGGGTGAAAGCGGCATCCGTTGCCACGGGAATGGCCCAGCCACGCCCCAGTTCCGGGCGGCTGCCGGTTACCAGAAGATACAGTGTGGCAGGCGCAATCATGCCGCCCACGGCCCCGATCAGCGGCAGGGCGATGCGCCGTAGGGATGAGAGATGCCCGCAGACGATCTCTTTCTTGATTTCAAGAATGACCACCACGAAAAACAGGGTCATCAGCCCGTCGGAAATCCAGGCAGCGAGCGTGTCCGGTGCCTTGTCGCCCAGAAGTGACAGTTTCAGTGGTAGGGTCGTCAAACTGGCATAATCCGCAGCCCAGGGCGAATTGGCCAGGACAAACCCGGCAAGGGAAGCCAGCAGAAGTGCTGACGCCCCACCTGCGGGGGAGGCCCGGAAACGCCGGGCGCGGTCGAGAATTCCGGTAGCGCGTTCAGTCATTCCCCTTCATTGACTGAGTCGGATCACGCGCACAAGCCAATGCGGGTTTTTGGTCGGGTCTCTCCCGCTATCCATTTTCTGGAAACATTGCCCAAACCGCATCATGTTTGCGGAAAATGCAGCTTATGCGTTACCGAAGCGCCGGTATTGGAACGGGGGCGGGGTTTGCGGGCGTGCGGTTATGGTGCGCTCGATCACCGTATGGTCTGGCGCCCGGTGGCAGACCGGGTCCGTGGCGTCGGCCCGTCCGGCCAGGGCCAGGGCCTGGCAGCGACAACCGCCCCAGTCGTCTTCCTTGAAGGCGCAGGACTTGCAGGGTTCGGGCATCCAGTCGGTGCCGCGAAACATCGTGAACAGGGGCGCTGTGTTCCAGATATCGGCCAGGCTCGCCTCACGCACGGTGGGAAAAACGACGCCGGGAATGCTCTCCGCCGCATGGCAGGGCAGAACCCGGCCGGCGGGCGAGATATTGATGAAGCGCTGCCCCCAGCCACCCATGCAGGGCTTGGGCTGTTCGGCATAATAGTCGGGTGTCACGAAGTCGATGCTCATCCGCCCGGCCAGGCGGGTGCGGGCCTGTTCCACCGCTTTTTCCGTGGCTTCAAGCTGCGCGCGATCGGGCAGAAGCGCGTCGCGGTTCAGCAGGCCCCAGCCGTAATACTGCGTATGCGCGATCTCCACCCGCCGCGCGCCAAGACGTTCGGCCAGGTCCAGCATGGCGGGCACGCGTTCGGCGTTCTGGCGGTGGATCACGAAGTTCAGCGTCAGCGGCAGGCCTTCGGCGGCGATCAGCCGGGCGGCTTCAAGCTTTTTGGCGTGGCTGCCCGCCATATGGGCGATGCGGTCCGCCGTTTCGGCCTGCGCGTCCTGGAAGGAAAGCTGGATATGGTCCAGCCCGGCTTCGGCCAGCTTGTGCAGGCTTTCGGGCGTGATCAGCACGCCCGAGGTAATAAGGTTGGAATAAAGCCCTTTTTTTGCCGCATGGCGTACCAGATCGGGCAGGTCTGGCCGGGCCATGGGCTCCCCACCCGAAAAATGGACCTGGAGCACTCCCATTTCCGCGGCTTCGTCCAGCACGCGCAGCCATTCCTGCGTGTCCAGTTCCTGCCCGCGCGGGTCCAGCTTGAGCGGGTTCGAACAATAGGGGCATTGCAGCGGGCAACGATGGGTCAGCTCCGCCAGCAGGCTCATGGGGGGTGGGGGCAGGGCGGTCATGGGCTTACAAGCACCTGTCTGGCGCTAAGGTCCTGTGCCAGGGCCAGCACGTCACGGGCGATAATATCGCGCGGGGCCGAGAATTTTTCACTCAACTGGTCGATAATGGTGCCAAGCGCGCGGGTGCCATCCACCAGTTGCAGGATTTCGGCCGCGACCGCGTCGGCCTGGAAAGCGCGTTCAGGCGCCTGGATAAACCAGGTTTCACGCACGCGGTCGTATTGCAGCCGTGTGCCGCGCGCAAAACGCGGCACACTGGCCTCGGTCAAGGGTGTGGGGGTGACCCCGTTCATGTGTCCGCCTTGGGGCGGAACGCGCCGGGCGGAATGCGCGCGGGCGTGACATAGGCGTAATCCAGCGCGTCCAGCATGGACCACAGCACGTTGCACTTGAACTTAAGCGCGTCCAGCACCGCCTGCTGCTGTTCAGGCGTTCTGGCATGTTCCTTCACATAGGCCAGGGCGAAGGCGGAATCCTGCGGGGCCTGTGTCAGGCGCGGCTTGAAATAGGCCAGCGTTTCCTCGGTAATGAAGTCGTAGTTGCGCAGCATGCCCGATACGCGCTCGCTGATGATGGTGGGCGAGAACAGTTCGGTCAGGGATGAGGCGACGGCTTCAAGGATCGAGCGCTCACGCACGAAATGCACATAGGCTTCCACCGCGAAACGCGTGCCCGGCAGCAGGCCTTCAAGCGATTCCACATAGGCGTTATCCAGCCCCAGCCCTTCCGTCAGTCGCAGCCACCGCGCCACACCACCCGTGCCCGGTTCCCTGCCGTCATGGTCTTCCAGCCTGCGGCGCCATTCGCGGCGCAGTTCCGCCGTGGGCAGGCGTGCCAGCAACGTCGCGTCCTTGGCGGGAATACAGGCCTGGTAATAATAGCGGTTCAGCGCCCAGGCCTGGACCTGGCCCTTGTTCAGCTTGCCGTCGTGCAGCGCGCGGTGGAACGGGTGCAGGTTATGGTAGCGTTCGGCACCGATGGCGCGCAGGGCCGCTTCGAGTGCGTCGGGCGTGAGCAGGCTGTGTGTCATAGGGTGATCTTCATCCCATCATATGCGATATCCCACCCCGCCTGTTCGGCCTGGCGGCGCTCCGGGCTGTCCGCCAGAAGGACGGGGTTGGAGTTGTTGATATGAATAAATACCTTGCGCCCTACCTTCAGCGGGCGGAAGGCGGCAATCGTGCCATCGGGTTCGTCGGCCATGGACAGATGGCCCATGCGGTGGCCGGTCTTGCTGCCCAGGCCCGCGCGGATCATTTCATCGTCGTGCCACAAGGTGCCGTCGAAAAACACGACATCCGCCCCTTCGATCCGCTGGCGCATGGCGTCGGTCATGTCCGCACAGCCGGGAATGAACAGCGCACGCTTGCTGCCATCAGTTATCTCCAGCCCGATATTTTCCCCATTGGTCAGGATTTCGGCCGGGTTGATGCTGTTTTCCGCGTAAAGCGGGGCCTTGCCCGGCACCGCGAACGGCGTGATCCGAAAACCAGGCGGCTTCAGGGCCAAAGGCTGGTCCAGCGCAAGTTCGTGTCTGGGCACGATGGCACTGTCCAACGCAGTAAAGATGGGGTTGGCGTCCATCTGGTGCAAGACGGGTGCGGTCGCATAGAGCGTGAAGGGCTGGCGTTCGCGCAGGCTCAGCAGGCCGATGATGGAGTCAATTTCCCCATTGGTGAGGATAACCCCGGCAATCGGCGTGGATCGCAGGCCTTCGCGCGGGTGCATGTCGGGGGTCTGGTTGATCTGGGTCCGCAGGTCGGGTGAGGCATTGAGCACATACCACGATACGCCATCACCACTGACAGCGATGGAAGCCTGGGTGCGGGCAGGGGCTGCGGGGTCACCCGCACGTGCGCGCCGACAGGCGGGGGCATTGGAATTCCACTGTGGGAATCCCCCACCGGCTGCTGCGCCAAGAACGACAATTTGGAGCATGCGCCCTTTCCAGTCAGAAAAAAGCCGTCAGCACCATGCGTTAAGCGCGCCTGGCGGCTGACGGCTGAAAATAAGATAGAACGTAGGGTCTATCTTACTTCTTCTGACCGCAGACATAGCTGTTGATTTCTGCGCCCAGCGGAATTTCGGTAACTTTCGGTGCGTTCCAAGCCATGGGTCTTCTCCTTAGCCATAGGTGTTTGTTCAACAATGGCCTTTCTCCCGCGCCTGTGGTGCAGGACGGAAGAAGACTGTTGCAACTTTAACTGTGGGGAAAAAATACCCGAACGCAAGCCCTGAACGCAAAATGGTGGCATGCGTCCGCTTGTAATCACGTTACTGTGAACGCCTTGTTCATGCCCCGCCTGCAACCGTCACGACAAACGGAACATGGTCCGATGGGCGCGGCAGGCCACGTTCCGCCCGGTCCGGTATGGCGGTTTGCAGCCGCTCGGCCACGCGGGGGGAAAGCAGCATGTGGTCGATACGCAGCCCGCAATCGCGCTCCCACGCACGGGCCTGATAATCCCAGAATGTATAGGCCTCTCCATGCGGGTGCAGGGCACGCAGGGCGTCCGTCAGGCCCAGCCAGCACAGGCGGCGCCAGGCCGCACGGCTTTGGGGGCGCACCAGCGCATCCTCCGGCCCCAGGGCGCCGGGGGCGCAGTCTTCACGCGTGGGGCAGATATTATAGTCACCCGCCAGAACGAAATCGGTGCTCTGTTCGAGCATCTGCCGCGCGCGGGCGGTCAGCGCATCCAGGAAGTTCAGCTTGGTGGCGTAGCCTGCCTCCCCCCCGGAATTGCCGTTGGGCAGGTACAGGTTACCCAGCACCATCCCCTGCGTGCGAACTTCCACATAGCGTGCCGCGTCGTCGGCAAAGCCGGGCAGGCATTCGGTCACGGTCTCGAACGGGCCGCGCACCAGGGTCGCCACGCCGTTATAGGATTTCTGCCCCACCACGACGCAGCCATACCCGGCTTGCTTGAACGCCTCGGCAGGGAACTGCGCGGTTTCGCACTTGATTTCCTGCATCATCAGCACGTCGGGCTTTTCGCGCGCCAGCCAGTCCAGCACCAGATCCTGCCGCTGGCGGATGGAATTGACATTCCATGTTGCAAGCTTGAGGGAAGACGCAGCATCTGGCGCCACGGCTTGCGTGGCGCCCACGAACATGTCCTGCATCATGCCAGCGAAAAGCTGGTGCCGCAGCCGCAGGACGATGCCGCATTGGGGTTTTCCACCGCGAAATGGGCCCCCATCAGCTTGTCGGTAAAGGTCAGTTCGGCACCGGCCAGCAGGTCCAGGCTTGCCGGGTCCACCACGATCGTCGCGCCATCGCGTTCGATCCGCGTATCGTCATCCGCTATGGCGTCGGCCGGGATCAGGCTGAACAGATACTGAAAGCCGTTGCAGCCCCCCGCTTCCACCGCGACGCGCAGGGCGGTGGGCACGGTTTCCCCTTGTGTGGCATCCGCATGCTTGCGGGCTATCACGCTGGCGACGCGCTTGGCCGCCGACTCTGAAACGGAAAAGGTGGGTGCTGGCTGTGTCATGACTGATTAGATAGTCTGAGTGCAGCCGAGTTTGAAGGGGGAAAGAGGAGCGTGATGGTCAACTTTCCTGCCGTGCCCTATCATGGGGCCTGCAACGGGCGTTGAAGCCGGGTGCGTTGAAGATGGCCCGGCCAGTGGCCCACGCTGGCGGATGGCCGGCCTTGCGTGATCGGGTTCGTACTCGCCCCGCCATGGCGTGTGACGCCTTTGCCGGGAAGCTGAAGGATTGAAGTGCATGCAACAGGTCGCCGCCGGGTGCCAGGGGCTGGAACCCTATGCCGTACAAGCCGGGGCCGGGCGCGGGCGGCGCCTGTATGACGAACCGGATTCCCCCACCCGCACCCCCTGGCAGCGCGACCGCGACCGGGTGGTGCATTCCTCGGGCTTTCGGCGGCTGCAGTACAAGACGCAGGTTTTCATCAACCACGAAGGCGATTTCTTTCGCACGCGGCTGACCCATTCGCTCGAAGTCGCCCAGGTCGCCCGCTCCATGGCCCGCCACCTGCGGCTTGATGAGGACCTGACCGAAGCCGTGGCCCTGGCCCATGACCTGGGCCACACCCCCTTCGGCCATGCGGGGGAAGATGCGCTGGCCGCACAGATGCAGCCCTGGGGTGGTTTCGACCATAACGCCCAGGCGTTGCGGCAGGTCATGGTGCTGGAGCGGCACTATATTGGCTTCGATGGCCTGAACCTGACATGGGAAACGCTTGAAGGCCTGGCCAAGCATAACGGGCCGGTGCGCAGGCCGTCTGTCCGGCTGGGGGAAATCAACGCCCTGTTCGACCTGGACCTGGGCACCCATGCCTCGGCCGAGGCCCAGGTGGCGGCCCTGGCGGACGATATCGCCTATCACGGCCATGACCTGGACGATGGCGTGAAATCGGGCCTTCTGTCGCTGGCAGACCTGGATGACGTGCCGCTGGTGGGGCAGGCGCTGGCCCAGGCCCGGGCCCTGGCGTCCGACCTGCCGGCATCGGACCCGCGCACGCACCAGCGCATCCGCCATGAAATGGTGCGCCGTGTTATCAATGTGCTCATGACCGATGTCATGGCCTGCACCCGCCAACGCCTGCGCGACCTGGCCCCGCGCAGTGTGGAGGATATCCGCGCCGCCCGCGCCCCGGTGGTGGCCTTTTCCGATGCCATGGCCGAGGCCAACAAGGGGATACGCAAATTCCTGTTCGCGCGGCTGTACCGGCATTGGCGGGTCAACCGCATGACGTATAAGGCAAGGCAGGTCACGGCCGAGCTGTTCACCGTGCTGACGGAGTCGCCCAACCTGCTGCCGGGGGAATGGCAGCAGCAGATCCCCCCGGGGGATGACACGGCATTGCGGCGTATCGTGGCGGATTACGTGGCTTCCATGACCGATCGCTATGCCATGCAGGAACATAGGCGGTTGACGGACATCTCAGTTGCGGGCTGATAACGCGTTTTCGGCGCGTGTGTGGGCCCTGAAGAATGATGGGCCGGAATTACGGGGTTGAGTGTTGATGTCAGAGTGTGTGTTCGTACAGTACCGTCACCATGTCCTGGACACCGTGCGGCGGTTGCTGCCCGACGTGCCCGAGGAAATCCTGGCGCGTGTTGAACTGACCCCCACGCGTGACCCCGCCCATGGGGACATGGCCACCAACGCCGCCCTGCTGCTGGCCAAGGCCGGCCGCCGCAAACCCGCCGACATTGCCGCCGACCTGGTCGATGCCCTGGCAAAGGTGGCGGGTGTGGCCGCTGTCGCGGCCGCGGGGCCGGGTTTTGTGAACATCACCCTCCACCCCGATGTGCTGCGCGGCGTGCTGCCCGCCATCCTGCGCGCGGGTGAAGGGTATGGCGCGTCAAAGCTGGGGCAGGGTGTGCGGGTCAATGTGGAATATGTCTCCGCCAACCCCACCGGCCCCATGCATGTGGGCCATTGCCGTGGGGCCGTGGTGGGGGACGCGCTGGCCAACCTGCTGGCCAAGGCCGGTTTTGATGTCACCAAGGAATTCTACATCAACGATGCGGGCACACAGGTCCGCGCCCTGGCCTGGGCTGCGTACTGGCGCTACCTGCAAGCCCTTGGCACCGCCCTGTCGCAGGACGAATTTGCGGCCCAGACACCCGGCGGGCTGCAATACCAGGGCGAATACCTGATCCCCGTCGGCATGGAACTGGCAGCACAGTACGGTGCCAAACTGGCCGAAACAGCGCCGGACGGCACGGCCTGCATAGCGCCCGAGGCCACGTGGCTGGAAACCGTGCGCGGCTTCACCATCGCGCATATGCTCAACGCCATCAAGGAAGACCTGGCGGCGCTGGGCGTGCATCAGGACGTGTTCACGTCCGAGGCGGATGTGCTGGCCCGTGGTGTCACGGACGAAGCCATTGGCAGGCTGGACGCCGAAGGCCTGCTGTACGAAGGTGTGCTGGAGCCCCCCAAGGGCAAGCTGCCCGAGGACTGGGAGGAACGCGAGCAGCTTCTGTTCCGCTCCACCAGGTTCGGTGACGACGTGGATCGCCCGCTGCGCAAGTCCGACGGCACCAATACCTATTTCGCCAACGATATCGGCTACCATGCGGACAAGGTGGCCCGTGGCGCGCAGATGATGATCGATGTCTGGGGCGCGGACCATGGCGGTTACGTCAAGCGCATGAAGGCGGCCGTCCGGGCGCTGACGGCTGACAGCGTGCCGCTTGAGGTGGTGCTGTGCCAGATCGTGCATATCCTGCGCGACGGCCAGCCGGTGCGCATGTCCAAGCGCGCGGGCACGTTCGTGACCCTGCGCGACCTGATAGACGAGGTCGGGCGCGATGCGGTGCGCTTTACCATGCTGACCCGCAAAAGCGACGCGCAGATGGAATTCGACCTTGATCTGGTCGTTGCCCAGCAGCGCGACAATCCGGTCTTTTACGTCCAGTACGCCCATGCCCGCTGCCGCTCCGTGCTGCGCGCCGCCCTGGACGATGCCGCTTATGGCCCCGTGGCCGACGCAGCCCTGGCCGAAGCCGCGCTGGATGCCCTGACATCGGATGCGGAAATGGCGCTGATCCGCCGCCTGGCCGAATGGCCGCGCCTGGTGGAAGCCGCGGCCCTTGCGCGCGAACCGCACCGCGTGGCGTTCTACCTGGCGGAACTGGCGGGGGACTTCCACGCGTTATGGAACCGCGGGCGGGATGACGCGTCCTTGCGGTTCCTCCAGCCCGACGCGGTGGAGGCAACCCGTGCGCGCCTGGCCCTGGTCGCGGCCACGGCCACGGTCATCCGCTCGGGCCTGGCTGTCATGGGTGTGGACCCGGTAGAGGAAATGCGCTGATGAGCGAGAGGGACGATATTGCTGCTCCGCCGTCGAACCAGGCGGATGACAGGATCAACCGTGCGCGCGAGCGCATGACGATGGATTACGACGACACGCCCGACAAGGCCGACCCCAACACGCTGGCCATTCTGCTCAGCCGTTTCCTGGGCAATGCCTCGGCCACGCGCTGGCTGGCCTATGGGGCCGCCGGGCTGGGCGGGCTGCTTGTGCTGGGCATAGGCGGCTGGGCGCTGGTCCGCCACCATCAGGGCGGTATTCCCGTCATTGGCCCGCCTGCCGTCTCCATGCGGACCAAGCCGGTCGATCCCGGTGGCATGCAACTGGACTCCCTCGCCCCCGCATCGGCTGCGGACGATCAGGGCGACCACCCCGTGCCCGCCCCCGAAAACCCCAACCCCGCAGCCCTTGCCGCGCAATATGGCGCGACCACGCCCCCGCCTGCCACACCGGGTGCTGCCAATGGGACGGCCAATGGGACTGCGGGTGGGGCCGAAGCCGTGGGTGCTCCGCCTGTGGGTGGAGCGGCCCCCGTGCCGCCGCCGGTCATGGCGTCTGGCGCGCCACCTGCCGCACCCGGCGCGCAGGCCAAACCCGCCCAGGACGCGGAGGAGGAGGACGCAACAGCCCCCGGTGCGGAAGAGGCAGGCGATAGTGCAGCCGCATCTTCCGCAAGCCCGGCCCCGCCCGGCCCCGCCACCCCTGCGCCGGCGGCCAGTGCGGGCAATGCCAAGCCAGCGGCGGAGGAAAGCGCGCCGGCATCCGCCCTGCCGCCTTCAACGGGGGGTGCGTTCCAGGCGCAGCTTGCCGCCCTGCCGAGCGAGGCCGATGCCCGCAAGGAATGGGCGCGGCTGAAGGCACGCTACCCCACCCTGTTCGCGGACCGTACCCCGGCCATCGTGCGGACCGAACAGAACAACGCCCAGTTCTATCGCCTGCGCGTAAGCGGCTTTGCCACCAGTGCCGATGCGCGCACGTTCTGCGCCAGCGTGCGTGAACGTGGCCTGGCCTGCCTGGTGGCTCATCCGTAAGTCCACCCCGCACAGGCCGCCTGACCTAATGGATGCGCAAGATCCCCCGCCCGCCGGGCCCATGGGGGCAACACCCGTAACCCCAGTCCAAACTGCTGCCCCGGAGGATTCTCCAACGGGGGCAGGGGCCAGCCCCGCTGATGCCACGCAGGCCCATCCGGCCGCCGGGGCCGCAGCGGAAACCGGACTCGCCAGTCCCCCCGCCGAGGGCGGAACCCCGCGTTCGCCCCTGCTGCGGCTGGAGGGGTTCGAAGGGCCGATGGACCTGCTGCTCGACCTCGCGCGGGCGCAGAAGGTGGATCTGGCGCGTATTTCCATCCTGCAACTGGTCGAACAGTATCTGGCGGTGGTGGAAAAGGCCCGCCGGATCAGGCTGGAACTGGCGGCGGACTGGCTGGTCATGGCGGCGTGGCTGGCCTGGCTGAAATCCCGCCTGCTGCTGCCCGCCGATGACGAACTGGCCGTGGAGGGGGAAGAAGCAGCCGAACTGCTGCATGAACGCCTGATGGAACTGGCGTGCATGGGGCAACTGGCCCGCTGGCTGGAAGCCCGGCCCCGGCTGGGGCGGGATGTTTTTGCCCGTGGCGAGCCCGAGAACCTGACGGAAGTCGACCGTTCGGGCCTGGCCCTGGACGTGCCCCAGCTTATGCGGGCCTATCTGGCGGCCATGCGGCGTACCGCGCAGCGGCGTATCTACGCGCCCCGCACCCTGCGTTTATGGACCGTGCAGGACGCGCTCAGCCGCCTGACACGCCTGCTGGGCGAAACGCCGCCGGGCTGGAACGCGCTGGACGCCTTCCTGCCCGATGCCCTGCCCGACCAGGCGGTGGGGCCGGATGCCATCCGCCAGCGCCGCGCGGCCCTGGCCGGAACGCTGATCGCGGGGCTGGAACTGGCCAAGACCGGGCAGTTGGAACTGCGCCAGGATGAAACCTTCGGCCAGATCCTGCTCCGCCCGCAGGAGCAGGAGCCCCAGACCGGTATGCCCCCCACCGGTGCGGACGAGACCGAAAACGGAGAACACGCATGACCGGCACCCAGGCCGAACACCCCATGCGGGATCACGCCCCCGATGAAAGCCCCGATCACGCGCGTCCTATGCAGGAATGTCCCGTTCAGGAAAGCCCCGTTCCGGAAGCTTTCTCGGAAGAACGCAGCATGCAGGACAGCCCCGCGCCCGAAAATCCAGCACCCGAAAACATGGTGCAGGAAGGCCCCGATGGCGCCAGTGAAAATTCAGCGCCGGAAGCCGAGGCACGCGTGCCTATGGTCATTCCCGACGATGCCGTGCGCCTGGCGGAGGCGCTGATCTTCGCCTCCGTCGAGCCGGTCAGCACCCGCAGGCTGGCGGACCTGCTAGAAGCGCGCCAGATCATGCCCGCCGGGCAGGATGACCTGGCAGCGTTTGTCGATGCCGTGCTTCAGGCTCTGCAACAGCGCTATGCGGGGCGGGGTGTCGGCCCGGTGGAGGTCGCGGGGGGCTGGCAGTTCCGCACCGCACCCGACCTGGCCCCCCTGCTGACCCGTGTGCTGGAGCGCCCGCGCCGCCTGCCGCGCGCGGTCATGGAAACACTGGCCATTATCGCTTACCACCAGCCCTGCACGCGCACCGAGATCGAGGATATTCGCGGCGTCAGCCTGGGCCAGACGGTGCTGGACACGCTGATCGAGACTGGGCTGATCGCCCCGCGTGGCCGCAAGGAGGTACCGGGCCGGCCGGTCCTGTGGGGAACGACACCCGACTTCCTGCGCCATTTCGGCCTGCGGGCTCTCTCCGACCTGCCCCGGCGCGAAGAACTGCTGGTGGACCTGCCCGAAACCCAGTCCGGCTATGGCACCGCCCAGTCCGAGATCACTTTTGCTGCAAAGCACGGCGCGGAGCAGGACGCTCCATTCCCCCATGGCCCAACCGCTCCGCGCCCCGAGAGCGAGGCGGAAGGGGAGAGTGGCGAACAAGACCCTTCCGACCCCCACCCTTCCGACCCCGAACCATGAGGTCCGGATGATGCGGGGCAGGACAGGCCGGGACAGGGTGGCGGCAGGGCAGGCCGGCAGGATACGGTTTATGCCTCCCCCCACCCGTGATAGAGACAATCGGTCTGTATCCGCACAAGGGCGGCCATCCCGCGTGGGGGTGGGTGTGAACGGGGCTGCATATGTTTGATTTTGCGTGGTCGGAAATCGCGCTGATTGGTGCGGTCGCATTGGTGGTGATCGGCCCCAAGGACCTGCCCGTCGCCATGCGCGGCCTGGCCGGGCTGGTCAAGAAAGCCCGCAATCTGGCCGGGGAATTCCAGTCCCATCTCGATGACATGGTGCGCGATGCCGATCTGGGTGACGTGCGCGATCAGGTGCGCGACCTGCGTAACCTGAATGTGCGCGGCACGCTGATGAAGGCCTTGGACAGCGACGGCACGCTGGCCCGCGCCACGCAGCAGCCCGACACCCTGGCCGAACGTATCATACCCGCGGGCCCCCGCGCGCTCGACCGCGCCCCCCCGCTGGATCAAGGGGGGGAAACCTGGTCCGAGCCCGTGCGGTCCACCACCCCGGCCTGGTCCACGGTGGATACTTATGCCACGCCCGTCATTCCCCAGAGCGTGGTCGATAACGCGCCGCCGGAACTGCCACCCGGCATTGCGCGGCGTATCCTGCGCGAACAGGACAGGCTGCACCCGCCCGCCATTGTCCCGCCCGTACGCGTGATGCACGGCAGGCGGCCCGTAGCCCCCGGCCGCATTGCCATCCTGCCGGTGCCCGATACAATGGGGGCGGATACGGCAGTCGCTGCGGAACAGGTATCGGACCCGTCGCCCCTGGTGGAGACACCCGCTGCGGAAACGGCGGTGCCCCAGACAGCCTCACCAGCAGCCTCACCAGCAGCCTCACCAGCAGCCCCCTCAGCAATCCCTCCGGGCTTCCCGCCGCCACAGGGCAGCGTCTCTCCGCCCACAGGTTCGCAGGCATGAACGAGAACACCACCATTCAGGACGACCCGATCCACGACCAGCCCATGTCGCTGATCGAACATCTGCTGGAACTGCGCCGCAGGCTGCTATGGTCCGCTGTCTCGTTCATCCTGTGTTTCGCGCTGTGCTACCATTATGCGCAGAACATCTATCTGTTCCTGGCCCAGCCGCTGGGCGACATCATGCGCCAGCAGGGCCTGCAACCGCATCTGATCTACACCGCCCTGTATGAAGCGTTTTTCACCTATATCCGTGTGGCCCTGTTCGGGGCGGCGTTCCTGTCTTTTCCCATGTGGGCCATACAGGCGTGGATCTTCATTGCCCCCGGCCTCTACCGGTCTGAAAAACGCGCCTTCGCCCCGTTTCTGATCGCGACCCCCGTGCTGTTTTTAGTGGGCGCGGCACTGGCGTATTATTTCATCTTCCCCATCGCATGGCGTTTCTTCCTGTCCTTCCAGACGGCGGGCACGGGCAATGGCGGCGTGCAGATCGAACTCCAGGCCAAGGTGTCGGAATATCTTGCCCTGGTCATGAAGCTGATCATGGCCTTTGGCGCAGCCTTCGAACTGCCCGTGGTGCTGACCCTGCTGGCCCGCGCCGGGATCGTGACGGCTGCCATGCTGCGCCGCTTCAGGCGCTACGCCATTGTGGGCGCGTTCGTGGTGGCAGCCATTCTCATGCCGCCCGATGTCATTACCCAGATCGGCCTGGCCGTCCCCCTTGTGCTGCTTTACGAAGTGTCCATCCTGTGTGCCCGCCTGGTGGAACCCAAGCGCGGCTCCACGACTGAAACCGACCCCAACCCCGAGCAGGAGATTTCCTGAGTTATGCATGACATCCGCGCCCTGCGGGCCGATCCCGCCGCTTTCGATGCCGATCTGGCGCGCCGGGGGCTGGAGCCCGTGGCCCAACGGCTTCTTGCGTGGGACGAGGAACGCCGGCAGGCCCAGACCGCGTTGCAGGACAGGCAGGCCCGCCGCAAGGCCCTGGCGCGCGAGATCGGCATGCTCAAGCGCGAAGGGGGGGATACCAGCGCGCTGGAGGTCGAAGGTGTAAGCCTGCGCGCGCAGATGGAAGCGCTGGAAGAACAGGCCCGCGCGGTGGAGCGTGAAAGCACGGCCCTGCTGGCCAACCTGCCCAACCGCCTGGACCCTGCCGTGCCCGACGGGCCGGATGAAAGTGCCAACGAGATCAGGCATGTCTGGGGCACGCGCCGGGAATTCACTTTTACGCCCAAGCAGCATTTCGAACTGGGCGAGGCGCTGGGCCAGATGGATTTCGCCACCGCCGGCAAATTGTCCGGCGCGCGCTTTGTGGTGCTGCGCGCAGGGCTTGCCCGCCTTGCCCGCGCCCTTGGCCAGTTCATGCTGGACCTGCATGTGGGCGAACATGATTTTGTCGAAATGCAGGTGCCCGTCCTGGTGACGGATGACGCCATGTACGGCACGGACAAGCTGCCCAAATTCGCCGATCAGTCCTTTCGCACGGAAGACGGGCGCTGGCTTATTCCCACTGCCGAGGTGCCGCTGACGGCCTCGGTCGCGGGGGATATTCTCGATGGGGCCAGCCTGCCCCTGCGCATGACGGCCCTGACCCAGTGCTTCCGCAGCGAAGCGGGTTCGGCCGGGCGGGATGTGCGCGGCATGCTGCGCCAGCACCAGTTCGAGAAAGTGGAAATGGTCTGCGTGACCACGCCCGAACAGAGCGAGGCCGAACACGAACGCATGACCCGCTGCGCCGAAACCGTGCTCGAACGCCTGGGCATTCCTTACCGGCGCATGCTGCTTTGCGCGGGCGATACCGGGTTCGGTGCTGCCAAGACCTTTGACCTGGAAGCCTGGCTGCCCGGGCAGGATGCGTGGCGCGAAATTTCATCGTGCTCCAACACGCGCGACTTCCAGGCCCGGCGCATGAATGCGCGTTTCCGCCCGCAGGCTGGGGCGGCTCCGGCTTTCGTGCATACGCTCAACGGCTCGGGCCTTGCGGTCGGGCGCACGCTGATCGCGGTCATGGAGAATTACCAGAACGAGGATGGCTCCATCACCGTGCCCGACGCCCTGCTACCCTATATGGGTGGGCTTGCACGGATTGGCTGAATATTCCCACGGCATAGGACCAGCCCATGGCGCATAAATCCTTCGTGCTGCTGGCACTTGCGATCGTCTCGGAAATGATCGGCACAAGCTGCCTTGCCGCATCCCAGGGGTTTGCGCGCTGGCTGCCCGCCGTTGCCAGCCTGGTGGCCTACGGGTTTGCCTTTTATTGCCTGTCCATTCCGCTCAAGACCATGCCGGTGGGTGTGATCTACGCCATATGGGCGGGGGCAGGGGTGGTGCTTAGCGCTGTGGTGGGGCTTGTGGTGTTCCGCCAGAGCCTGGACCTGCCCGCCCTTGCCGGTATCGCCCTGATTGTCGCGGGCGTGCTGGTGATCAACCTGCTGTCGTCCTCCGTCCGGCATTAAAGGCGGTTGCAAAATACCTTATTGATAAAAATTGATAAAAGTTTTTGGTGAAGCTTTTTTCAAAAAGCTTCAAAGAACGTGGCCTTTTTGAAAAAAGGCGACACACAAAAACTTTAGCAATTTGCGGACGCAGCCTGCCTCTCGCCTCCTCCTGTCAGATATTCGCTTGGGTGGCGTCAGGATGGAGGGGATATGGCGTTGATAACCATGTTCGGCGTGAGGATCTGCGGCAGCGTTACCTCCGCCCCGTGGGCGGGCACGAACAGGTAGAACGGCACGCCGTCCCGCCCGTGCTGTTGCAGGAATGTGGTGATGGCGCTGTCATGGCGGGTCCAGTCCCCACGCATGAACACAACCCCCTGGCGGGCAAAGGCCGCGCGGGCCGCCTGCGTATCCAGGGCCACGCGTTCGTTGATCAGGCAGGTAATGCACCATGCCGCCGTCATGTCTATGAACACGGGCCTGCCCGCGTCATGCAACGCCGCCAGCCGCTGCGGCGAGAAAGGTTCTGTCCCATTCGCTCCACTGGTGGCAGGTGCGTCCGGTTTGGCCGTGCCCATGGCGACCGGCGCGGCGGTATTCCCCAACTCGGTTCCGGCCGGAATGTCCGTCTGCTGTTTGAGCACGGGCAGCAGGCCCAGGGCCGCCAGCAGGCTCAGCAGGGCCAGGCCGCGCAGGAAGCGGTCCGCATTATCTGCCCCGTCGCGCATCTGTTCGCGCTGGGCAATGCCGTACAGCCATGCCGCCGCCCCAAGCATGACCAGCCCCGCGCCCAGCAGCACGGTGGCCGTGGCCCCTCCCTGCAACGTCGCGACCCAGAGCAGCCACACGCATGAGCCCAGCAGCGGAAACGCCAGGAACTGCTTGAGATAATCCATCCACACGCCGGGCCGTGGCAGGGCTTCGGCCAGGCGGGGGTAGAAGGCCAGCAGCACATAGGGGGCGGCAAGCCCGGCCCCCAGGGCTGCGAAAATGGCAAGCCCCGCGGCAGGGGGGGCGGAAAGGGCCCCGGCAATGGCCACCCCCATGAACGGTGCGGAACAGGGCGAGGCCACGGCCACGGCCAGCAATCCGGTCAGCACGTTATGCCAGATCTCGCGCCAGATCGGGGCTTCGGGCTGGTTGGGGCGCAGGGTGCGAGCCCCGGGAACGGACAGGAAAAGCGTGAAAACGCCCAGCAGGTTCAACGCCATGCCGAACAGCAGCCACAATACCATGCCCACAAACAGGGGGGACTGGAACTGGAACCCCCAGCCCACGGACCCGCCCGCCAGGCGCAGCCCCATGACAAGCCCGCCCAGAACCATGAACCCGGCCAGAACCCCCGCCGCGTACCCCACCGCACTATAGCGCTGGACATGCCGCGCATGCCCGCCCATGCGTACAAGGGCCAGCGCCTTCATGGCCAGAATGGGGAACACGCAGGGCATCAGGTTCAGGACAAGCCCCCCTGCAAACCCCATGAGCCCCAGCCACGCAAAGGCCATCAGCCCCGCCATGGACAGCCCTTCAGGCATGCCAGAAGGCGCGGATACGGCACCATAGGGTGCCGATCCGGGCGGGAGCGGGCTGGAAGAGACAGGCCGGGAGGCAGGTGGGCCGGACGAAGGGGCGGGCAGAAGCGGGTTGGGGGCGGCATCACGGACCAGGCCTGCGCCGGGCACCGGGGTGCTGGAACTGGCGGGGCGCGCGGCTGCCACCGGCGTTGCCTGCACGTGCAGGGCCCGTTCTTCCCCCGCCGGGTCCTTGAGCACGACAATGCCGCTTATGCCGTCAGGGCCGGGCGCCTGGCCTTGTGTGGTCCCCTGCCGGTGGCCCTGTGCCGGGGCGAAATCCGCTGTGGGGTGCAGATGCAGGGTGACGGAGCCATCCTGTATGGTGGGGGCCTGGGCTGCGGCTTCCACGATCTGCCCGCGTTCATCCGGCATGAACCAGGCATCGGCCACGGAACGGGGGTTAAGGTCAGCCCCCATCAGGCGCAGAACGCCATCGGGGCTGATGGTTGCGGGGTAGGGGGACGCCACGGGGGATTGCTGGGCCGCGCGCTCGAACAACGGGGCCTGTGGCGCGGGGTGCTGCGGGCCCACGGGCAGGGTCAGGCTGAAATCCGCTTCCTCCGGCACGCAGACCTGTTCGCAGACCAGCCAGTGCGCATGGGCTGTCAGCGTTGTCTGCGCGGCCTTTTCACCCTGCGCGTGGCGCAGGGGCAGGAGCAGGGGCAGGATGACATCCCCCGTATAGGCATAGGACATCAGCGAAAATTCGCTGATCCGTCGGGGCGTGGGCCACAGGATGGTCTGCGCCTCGCCCTCCAGCGCGCCGCTGGCTGTGACAGACACGCTTACCGGATCCCCCGCATCACCCGGGTTGCGCCAGTAGGTGTGCCAGCCGTCCTGCAAATGCAGCGACAGGGCGACAGGCAGGGGGGCCTGCCCGTCCGCCGTGTCGGACTCGGTTATCAGGCTGGCGGTGGCATGCCCTGTCCTGACCGGCGCAGTTTCCGCAGCCCGAGCCAGCGGGGCCGTCAGGAACAGGCCCGTGCTCAGCCACAGGGTGGCGGCCACCGCCCGCCATGCCGCACGCATCGGGCGTGTCATATTCGGTCCGGGCGGGAAGGGGGCAGGGCGCAGCATGGGTAGGCTTTCAGGCAACTCGGCGCGACGCGCCAAAGCCACAGCATACCCAAAGCCGCATCTGCTTGGAAAGGCGCGATCCCCAAGGCGGCAGACGTTGCACCCCCGCACGCCCCTTGCGCAGAGGGCCCGGGCTACGCGCCGTTCCCTGTGCAGCATAGTATCCGCAACATCCCACCTGCCAGTGGGGGCAGTGTGCGCGCGCTCAGTGTTCGTCCTGCGCGTCGGCCGAGGGCTGGAGAACAAACAGGCGTGAGCAGTAGGGGCACACCGTCTGGTGATCGCCTATCTTCAGCCACACGCGGGGGTGGCCAAGCTGGCCCAGCCCGCCATCGCAGGCGACCTTGCGCTTGTCCACCACAATGGTCTCGATATGGCCAAGCCTTGGGCGGGGCACGGGATTGGTCGGCTGAACAAGGGTGGGCAGCATTGGTATCCCCAGTGTCATGGTGCGGGCGGCGCGTGGTCCGCTCTGGTCTGTCGGTGCCGGTGATGATACGCATTCCCGTCGTGGTTGTGCAGCTTTCCTCTCTTCCCATGCGCGTGAGCGGCTGGCCCCGGCGGGGTGCGCGCATGGCGGCATTGGCCCTTGCCGGCTGGCTTGGCGGGTGTGCCGCCGTGCCCGCCCATGCACCCGTGCCCCCACCCCGCTTTGCCGCCGCCGCCCGGCTTGTCCCGCCTGACCGGGTCTTTATCCTGTCCGACGGTGCGGCCCTGCCCGCCCGTGTCTGGTCCCCCGCCACGGCCCCGCGCGCCGTCATACTGGCCCTGCACGGCTTTAACGACAGCCGGGATGCGTGGGAATTTCCCGCCCCGTTCTTTACGGCCAATGGGGTGCGTATCGTAGCCCCTGACCAGCGCGGTTTCGGCGGTGCCCCGGACCGGGGCGGCTGGGCAGGAAGCGCGCGCATGGTGGCTGACATCCGCGAGGAACTGGCCATCCTGGCGCGGGAAAACCCCGGCGTGCCCCTTTACCTGGCGGGGGAGAGCATGGGTGGGGCAGTCGCCATGCTGCTCATGGCCAGCCCCGATGCACCGCATATTGCCGGAACGATCCTGCTGGCCCCGGCCGTGTGGGCGCTGGGGCCGGGGGCGGACGTGCCGCTGAATATCCTTGCCACCATGTTCCCGCACCGTGTGGTGACCGGCCGTGAACTGCCGGTGCATGTGGTGGCCAGCGATAACCTCGCCGCCCTGATCCGTCTATATTACGACCCGCTGAGCCTGCGCGAAACACAACTGGCCACGCTGCGTGGCCTGGTCAACCTGATGCGCGACGCTGCTGAAGCAGCACCCAACCTGCATGGCCCGATCCTGTGCGTGTATGGCGATCGCGATGCCCTGGTGCCCCCTGCCGCCATGGGCCCCGTATGGCGCGCCATGGCAATGCACGGGGCAGAGGCCAGCGGCCCGGCAAGGCTGGACCTGATCCCCGGCGGCTACCACCTGCTGCTGCGCGGGCGCAACAGCGCGCTGGTGGAAGGCGATATCCTGCGCTGGATGACACAGCCGGGCTTTTTCCTGCCATCGGGGGGCGATGTGGCCGCCGCCGCATGGCTGGCCCAGGATGGGGGAGATACACGCCCCGGCAAGGCGGGCATGCCATGGTTCCTGCCTGCCCGTCTGGATCAACTGACCCGCTGACCGGTCGCCGGGCCGCCTTTGGCAAGCCCACGCTGTATGAGCACACGAAGTTGCCAGCCCGCACAGATAGAGGCTTGGCAACCCTATGGCTTTGGGTTAGGGAGGGCGCAGGGACCCGTAGCTCAGCTGGATAGAGCGTTGCCCTCCGAAGGCAAAGGTCACGCGTTCGAATCGCGTCGGGTCCACCAGCGCTTTGCGAAAAACGCAGTAAACCGCCATTTTCTATCTTGGTTAGACACTCTGCCGTTTTCGGTTAGACACTTCCGTCTAACCTTGACATTGCGTCCTCTGCCATTTTCCGCTGCTCAGCGGCCTTGGTGTAATGGGCCACATCAGCCAGCCTCTTGTGTCCTGTGATGGCCGCGATTTGATGTGCAGAACAGCCCGCCTCCGCCAGCCGCCTGGCCGCAGCCTTTCTGAGCCCGTGCGGAGAGCATCGCTCCGGCAGCTTGGCCGCTCGGCACCACCCCTTGAATACGTTGTAAAATCCGTTAGCCGTGTAGGGTCTCCGGCTACTGGCTTCCAGAAATGTTTGCCCGGTTCCTCGCCACTGGTCGATCTCCGCGCGCAATGCTGCATGAATGGGCAGGATCAGTTCAGTTTTGGTCTTCTGCTGCTTAAGCCTGAGTGATCCGCCTGAAATGTCAGCAGGCCCCATGCGCACCACGTCACTCCGGCGTTGGCCGGTGTAGAGCATGAGATAGAGTGCCAGGCGCGGGATGCTCCCGGACGGCCAGCATGCTTCATACTGCGCAATTTCCCCCTCAGTCCAAGAGTGTATTCCTTCGCTTCTCTGGCGCTTGAGCTTTATCCCAAGGGTGGGGTCATCCTCTCTCCATCCGATCGATCTGGAAAACTGCATAAGCTGCCCCATCAGGCGGAGTATCCTCTGTGCGGTTGTTGGCGCAGTCCCGAAGTGCGAGACGAGGATGCGAATATGCTTTGCCTGCATGGTGGGGGCATTGCCGCCTGCGGCTTCACTCTCCCTGATCCGGTTTAGCAGGCGCATATAAACGGCCTTTGTGCTTTCTTCCAGGCGAGTGAAGTGCGGAGACTTGAGCCAGAGGATAATCAGATGTTCTAAAGTTTGGCTCCTGACCGCAGCGGCTTTTGGCTCAACGCGCTCATATCCGGTGAGGGCCGCATGGTACGCATCCAAGAACCCTTCCGCATGAAGGTCCGGCAGCTTGACACTTTTTGCCCCTTTTTTGCGGAAGTAATATCGGGTTTTCCCGTGCCTATCCCTGTAAATTTTCACATATTTGAGGTTAAGCGGCGGCACAGGGAATCCCATTCATTCGTCTGTTGCGGTGCCGGCATCCTGCCCGAGCGGGCCGCAAGGTATGAGTCCAGATCCTCAATAAGCCAGACCTGGCGTTTTTCGCTGATCTGGACGGGCGGTATCTCCTTCTTGGCGATGCTCCGAAAGCTGGTTTCGGATATGCCCAGATAAGACGCCGCCTCGCTGGCGCGCATGACTTTGCGCTGAACGGGGGCAAGAATCTCACCCATCTTTCCCCCTCCTGCCGATCGGCACGTTTGTGGGCAGCTCCGGAATGCTCACACCTCGGAGCAGCGGGTACACGGCGTCGGCGACTGCTAAGGCAGCCCGCGCATTATCCTTGAATGCACACCAGTTCGCGCCCATGCCGGACTGGATATAGCTGTCATTGCCGTCTGGGTCATGTCCGTCCTGAAGGCACAATGCACGGGCTACCGCCTCAATGCGTGGGTCAGTCATGGATTGCCTGCTCCGTTATCTTCACCACTTCAGCCGTTGCGGCGCCCGACCACTTCTTAGGGGGCGATTTTTCCCGCTCTGCCAATTCCAGAGCCTTCCCAACGGCACCAAAAGTGTCAGAGGGGAAAATTCCTCTATCGCAGTGCGGGCAGGTTGGTACAGTTCCCCGCCTGCGCCATGCCGTCTCGATAGCTTGGGAGGCCTTGAGCCGAAGGGTCTTTGTTTCGCGTTTCCTCTGTAATGCCTGCATCCGGTGCAGCTTTTCATATTCGCGTCGATATTGGGTTATGAGCATTCCAAGAGCCCAATATGCGGATACCTGCTTTTTACAATCGTCACATGTGCAGGTGTGTCCGTTGTCATCCATGACAAGGCTTCGGTGCGGACAATCTTTACCGATCGCAATGCCATCATACCCCGATTTCGTGCGCTCTATGCGGTAGTCGCCAATGTTGACGACGTTATGAGGCATTTCTTTCAGGTCATCCGAGTTGGCTTCATCCTCTGTCATTGTCGAGCTCCCGCGCTGCGTCGATGGCTTGGCGCACTGTTCCCTTCATACTGAAAAGCCTGTTACCAATAACGGAGATACGCCATCCGATTATTGCGTCTTCGAGAGTGACAAATCTGGTTTTATCCAACCAATCCAGACGCTCACTATCCCGCCCGATCTCCGCCCGAACGCGCTGTTCGGCCCGGCGTTCGGCTTCGAGGATGTATTTCCGGGCAAGTTTAATACAGGCATCAATATCGACATGCTGGTTAAACAGCGCGACCGATAAATGAGAAATCTGCTCCTCTCTCGTCCTCATGGCGCTATCTCCGCGGCTGTTTCCGCCACTTTCCCACAATCAGCCCCAGCAGCACGGCACTTTGGGCAATAAACATTTGAGTCCCCGGCGTCCGTATTCACGTCAGTGCCGCATTTTTCGGTTGAGCCAACCCAACCACAGTGGTCGCATGAGGCGAGATAGAAAGTCTCATTCACGGAGAATGTGCGGCCATCTGGTAGTCTGTAACGGGTCATGGCGCTTCCCACCTGTGTCGTATTTCCGTCGATGCGGCCTGCAGGGCTCTGTTCCACTCATCAAACCGCCGGCCGCGCAACATCAGCCCGTCGATTTTACTCGCGACCTTCTCACGCTCCCCCGCCAGCATCTCGGCTATTTGCGTGGGGGTGAGGATGAGCCCGGAATTGCGAATGGCATTAACTTGGTTGTCGATATCATGAAGAATGGGGGAAACCGCCTTTGCCATCTTGCGCGCACCTGTTGCAACCGCGATGTTTTTCCTTGCTTGCTCCGTGAGGGTTGCGATGTTGTTTAAAGCAACGCAGCCAGCCTCATTTGCCGCGCCGGGAAATGGACACGGGCCACGATAGTAAAGCCCCCTCATTTCATGAGAAGATACCAACTCTTCCCCCATATCCCAGAACCATTCTGTGTCAGCGTCTGAATAGTCCTCATGCGACCACTCAGCCGGGAATGGAGTTTCATTCGGACGGTTCGACAGCCAGTGCCACCCATCCTGCTCAGGGAACATCGGCACGCCCAGCCGCTCGGGGTCGGGCCAGTTTGTGGGGCTGGTCATTCGCATAATCCATATTCTGATGAACACATGGCCGGAGGAATCATGCACTCAAGGTCAAACTGCGTGCCGCCGCGGGCGGTCTTGGCCCACTCCACCGCGCTGTCGATCCGGTTGGCCTCGAAGTGTTCCGCGTCTGTGCGTCCGTCCTCCTGGTTAATAAAGAAGAATGTACCAAGCCCGCGTTTTGAGGCTGCGCTGACGATCCGCTCCCATTCCCGCATCCGCTCGATAACTTCCGGCCAGCGGTGGTACAGATTGAGGATTTCTGCTTTCCCGCAGTTCACACATGGGAAACAGCCCACCCGGTTTTCTCCCAGCGCGTAAAGCGGGTTCAGTGGCACACCACGGCTGCGGGCGAATGCAACCACTTCCAGCGCGCTCATGTGGATGATGGGCCGGTGTATCCAGTGCGCTTGCGTTTTCGTGCTGCCGATTTCCCACATGAGCGCATTTGCCCTGCTTGCGCTCTCATCGCGACGAACGCCCTGCCAGTTCTCAACATGCAGGCTGGTCGAGGCTATGACGTTATCCAGATAATCAGACAGAGGCCTTGATTTTAATTCCTGCGTGCAGAATTGCACCCGGCGCGATGGGAACCGGCCTTTCCAGATGCACAGGTCAAGAAAGGCGTTTCCGGTGGGATGAAGCGTTGCCAGGGCGCTTCGAATGATATCGTCAGGTACGCCTTTTGTCGGCCAAACGGTTTCAACGTAGACGCGCTTGCGCGCGATCTGGGCGGTGAAATCAGCCTTCACCACGTCGATCTTGATGCCGAAAAATTCCGGGATGGTATGGTTGATGTATTCGACAGTCAGTGGGTTTTCGTTGTCCGTGTCCGCCGTTACAACCCGTATCCCGTCGCGGCCGTATATCTCCAGCGCCTTTATCAGCGTGCAGAGGCTGTCTTTGCCACCGCTGAACGATACGACAGGAAGCGCATGCACACGGGGATAGGTCGGGACCGGCCTGCCGTCGTTCTGTTCGCTCATGCCGCACCGCCTTCCAGGGTCGCGCTGATGTAATCCACCAGTGTTTCACCCGGGCCAGCCCAGACGGTGCAAACGATGCTGCTCTTGTTTTCGTCTGAAGTTATGGCTTCCCGTGCATGCGAAAGAGCTTCCCGCAACTGCTCATTCTCAGCCTGCACGGCGGCAATCGCGGCTTGGGCGTCGGACTGGCGGACGCATGGAACAGGATCGCGAAGGGTTCCTAGTGTGGTGACAACAGGCAAATCCCCATCCTGCAAAGGCGTACCGATAGCGAGAAGGCTCTCTATCATGGTCCGCTTCGGGTTGAATATCTTGGCGATCTGAGTTTCGCTCAGTTGCCCATCATGAAACCGCACGAACACGCCTGTGGGTTTCTGGTCGGTCATGCGGCGACTCCGATATCCCGAAGGTGGAAATACAGGCGAGCGCAGGCGCGAACATCGACAAGGGCATCATGTGCGCCTTCGAGCTTCTCGCCAAAGAAGTGCTGAATGCACTCTTCCAGTTTGGGCGCTTTGGGCTTATCGATGCCCGCAGCGACCATGCGGGGCGTTGGCGGAAGGTTAACGATCGGGGATGCGGCTTCCATCGTGTCAAACGCAGGCGTATCCAGTTTCCATCCCCGCCCAAGTCGTTCATACATGATGCTGATGATCTGGCGGTCGAACTTCTCGTTATGAGCGACCACCAGATCGGCTTTGCGGCTCAGGTCGTAGAAAGCAGTTGCAACAACAGCTTCTCGGATGCCGATAGCCTTGGCCTTTTCAGTGGTGATGCCATGCACGGCAGCAGCGCCAGCAGGCACAGTCCAGCCGTCCGGATGCACGATCAGGTTCAGGCATGACAGTTCCACGCCGGCATTGTCCGTCAATATGGCGGCAAGCTGCACGCAGCGGGGCTGGCGGTCAGAATTGAGTGGGACAAACCGGTCGGGCAGACCGGTCTTTTCCGTGTCGTAAAAGAGGATCATGCGGCCACCTCGACATTCACGGCGGCGCGCACCTTGTGCAGCATTTCCATTTTCATTTCGTGGAAGTCCTTAAGCGCTTGATCGAGGGCCTTGATGAAAGGCTCATCCCGATAAGTGCGATCTATGAAAATCGGCAGTTCATCGCTGTAAGACACACGATCATTCCATTCGCGTTCAGCAAGCAGAAGCTGTCCTTGAACCTGTGCGATGTAATGTTTTTCGAACCCGCATGTGCTGTAGAGAACGTGCTTGGTGGGGTAGGGGCATTTGATTTCCACAAGGCCATCGTTCCCGACAAACCGATCTGGGCTGATGCCAATCGTCCCCGCGTCGTTCGTCACAAAGCCGACTTTCTGTGTGATCAGCCCCATTTCAAACTCATATGCAAGGGCAGCAAAGGGTTCCAGCTCCTTACCGCGCGCGATAGCCTCGATATGAGATTTGTCCGCATCCATGGAGCGGCCAAGGATGATCTCAGCCACAAGCCGGGCCGCGTATTCCTTCGCCCGCGGTGAAGGCTTGCCGTCTGGGGTTATGATGCGGCTAAATTCAGAAGCCGTTGGGATACCAAGGCGCAGCTTGTGCCATGCCTCGGAGCCTTGCTCTACATTGTGGATTTTCATGACGCTGAACTGCCCTTAAGCTTTGCCAAGAGAACCTGCCGCGCCTTGGGGAAGTGCTTCGCTTCCATTTCATCAAGGGTGCGGCATCGCGCCCATGCCAAGAACTGTTCGGTATTGGCTCCCGTCTCTTGCAGAAGCCTGACCAGTTCTTCTTTTTGCTCGGGCGTAATGGCCGACATCGGCTGGGGACCCCTGGGTGCGCCGTCTGTATCTTCATCAGTCCGCACGATATTCAGCAGCATTTCAGCACAGTAGCGCTTCCCGTATGAGATGGTTGAACCACGGGCCTGCACCTCTGTACGCCCTGGCCCATTATCAATGGGAAGCTCCATGGACGCGCTCTGCGATTGCCCGCTGGCGTGCGTGATGATCCCGGTGACGCGGATAAAACCGCCGTCCAGTCGCACGGTATCAAACGACAGGCGCAGTTGGTGCTTGAGAAGGACAGGGCGGATCAGCCGGTCCATATCTTCCCACTTGGCAAACTTGTAGGAGCCATGCCCCTTCATGTCTTTGATGCCAGCCTTGAAGACCTGCGGGATTTCGCCCGAGGCAAGCGCCATTGCTTCGTTGAACGCCTTGCGGTCATCCATCTCCATGACCTGCTTTTTCATCTCCAGCAGGGCGCGAAGCTTCTCAACGTCGCAATTTGGATTGCTTGCCGCCTGCGTGATGAGGGCAAGCAACTGATCGCCGCCCGCAGGCTCTTGCGGCTTGGCAATAGCGGCAGCGGGGCGCGTTATGACTTCGCTCATCACCCCTGCATCCCGATCAGATATTCCACATCAGAAGACATGACCTCAGCAGCAGCTTTTCTCAGGTCATCCACGATGAACGCAAATGAGGGCAGGTCACGCGCGAAATGGAGCCTTGCCATTAAGGCGTCACCTTCTTTCGCAACTGCTTCCAGTTTGTCATGGAACGCTTCGAGCAGCTTCTGATCTGCGCGGGATTCACGCTCCATCGGCAGTTCATTGTGGTAAGGGCTCCCAACCGGAGCCATACGCCCAAACGCCATACCATCCGGGTATCCAAGTGCTTGTGACATTTTCCAAACTCCCTCGTGGGAAATGATAGGCCAACGCGGCCACGAAGCCCGGCCCGCAAGCCGGGTGACGCGGGGGCGTTAGGGGGATGTATTTTTCTTTTTCCTTTTTTCTTTCTTTTCCGCTTTTAGGCGGATATTTTATTCGTTCTCCAGCAATGCGCGCATACCCCTTTCGGTCAGCACATATTGGTTGAAGAAATCCCCCCCCTAAGCAGTCCTCTGGAAATATTGCGGTCAACAAATTTCCCTTTTTCCGCGTCCTTAATCCCAGAGTTTGGGACTTTGCTGCCGAAATATTCGAAAACGCGCACTTGACCGTATACTCGCGCTTTCTCCAGAGTTCGGATATCCGACTTAAGTAAACGCATCCCTCAACCCTCCAAGTAAGGAGCGCGAGGAAGCCCGGTCACGTCTGCAAGCACGTTCCAGACACCGAACAGCACGTTCAGGGCGTCGCCCGATGCCGCAAGGCCCGCGTCCGTGAGGAAGATGAACGCGATGCAGGCAGCCCAGACCAGCGCACCGACAGCAGCCTGCACGATCTTGTTATCCAGTGCGCGCAGGGCGTAGTGGGTAGCCCAGAACTGAAGGCGTTCGAATATGGGGCGATCACGGGTTACGGGAGGCATCATGCGGCCTCCTTGTTGTCGGCAGGCCACGCAGAAGCACGCAACTTGATGAACTGAACGAGAAGTCCATACTCACGAGCGGTCTGGTTATCGCCATGCGCCTTCTGAACGGCGCCCTCAAACTCTGGTAGCGTTCCGTAAAAACATCCATGGTTCACTGAAATTCCGCCAGTTTGGGTTCGGAACCATGTCAACGTGCCGTTTTCAGAACCGACATGCGAGTGCCAGCCAACATGGATATTCAAAGACACCCAGGCATCGCCGGACACCCGGGCATTGCCGGACACCTGGGCATCGCCGGACACCCGGGCATTGCCGAACACCTGGGCATTGCCGGACACCCAGGCATTGCCGAACACCCAGGCATTGCCGAACACCTGGGCATTGCCGAACACCTGGGCATTGCCGAACACCCGGGCATTGCCGAACACCCGGGCATTGCCGAACACCCAGGCATCGCCGAACATATCCAAATTGTCGTCAGTCTCGATGAACCCGCCGAGGTCGCCCGCCGATACACCAATTGCGGCAATCGCAACGAGCGCGCGGATGCGGTGCAGGGTTCTGCCGCTGGGTGTCGTAATGGTTTCGCCTGTGAGTTCGTATTTCCGTTCGGGAGCCGCGTTCTCGCGCTCGACCGTCTGTGTCTGTGTCATTGCCCATCACCTGAGTGGTTGATGGGTTACTTGTGACATGACATCACATATCGCGTCAACAGAAAATGTGATATGAACTCACATATGCCGATAAAAAATATCCCGGCGCTGGGCCGGGACTGAGGCATCTGCTATTTAGTGGTTAAATATCCAAGGGAAAAATTTCAAAACCGCTCCGATTAATGCGACCACCGCTGAAATTTTCGCGATTCCAGGGAGAGAGTCAACTCGGCCCTTAAGTTCAGCTACAGATGCGGATGTAGCCTTGCCTTCCAGGGAAGTTTTTGCGGATGCAATATCGGCTTTAATGGGCGAAAGATCAGACCGCACGGATGAAATGTCATTTTTGGCTTCGTTGCGAGCAGACGAAATATCATCCTTCGTGGCCATGCCTGTCCGTATTTCAGCAAGGGTCACCTGTATGGCATTCAGGGTTCCCTGAACTCCATCCATCTTCCTTTCAAGGCTTTCGACCCGGCGTTCCATATCTGAATCATGGGGAGGGCCGCCGCCCCCGTCAAGGCCTGATTTAGATAGCTCGTCAGCTTCCTTTAGATAATTAGCAAAGCGATTTTTTAAGTTTTCTTCGTCAGAAAGTGCCCCACTCATTGCTGTGTTATCCGCCACAGCATCATGGCCAAATCTTTCATATCTTCTTCCACCTCTGTTATTAGTTTACTTTTGAGCTTGATATGATCGCTGTCTAGAGGCAGCCTACTTTTTAGAAGTGAATTTAAAAGTTTATCATTGGCATCAACTACAGATGCCAACTTTGATAGTGAAAGAGCAATTTCTCCGAGGGCTAATCGGACGTTATAATCTTTTATTAAAGAGCATTTCCCTTCTAAATCTTTTATTATCATCGGATATTCCTCGTCAAATTTCTAAACTTAATGGAACAGATATACACAAGCGAATATGTTGATGTTCTCATTTTGTTCTGACATACTCGCTCCATGGCACAGCTAGATAGAGTCGAGAGCGAGGGATTAGGCCGCGCCACTGGGGTCAGCCTTATCAGCGAGCCGCTCAGCAACCGCCCGGAGAGCCATGCGCTCTCCTTCGTTCATTGCTCTCCACATGCGGAGCAGGGACCGCTCGTCGGCGTCTTTGATGATCTCGCCCGAGCCTTCCAGAGAAGGAACCGTTTGTCCGTGGCGCAGGTAATCAAGGGAGACGCCATATAAATCGGCCAAGGCGCACATTTTATTCCATGCGGTCGGAATGCCCTTGCTTTCCATCCGCGATAGGTACGTGCGGTCAATACCAGTGGCGGCCTGAATATCCACCTGGTTTAAGCCACTATCAATGCGGAGCCGTTTGATCCGCGCGGCAAAGGCTTTGTCCATTTCGATATAGTGGCACTTTCTTGCATTTCGTGTGTGAGATCAGATCACGTTTTCTCTTGACCTGTTTTGTGATGTCATGTCACAATGAGGCATGAGCATAAAAGCAATCATCAAAAGAGCGGGTGGAGCTTCGACGGTAGCTCGCCTTCTTGGAATTCATCACAGCGCCGTTGTCCGCTGGGAGAAAGTTCCCGATGGACGTGTCGTCGCGCTTGAGGCCGCCACCGGCATTCCCCGCGAGGAACTGCGTCCCGACCTCTTCAAGCGCACCCCAGCCGAGGGGGTGGGGGGATGATAAACGAAATCAGAGCGCGGGCGCTTGAGCATGCGATGGAGCTTGCAAGGCGGGCAGAGGAACTGGAGGCGTCCAGCATCGTGAAGGACGCCTCCGTGTTTGAGGCTTACTTAGCTGGGCAAATAGCCAGCCTTGCGCCCATCGACGATGCAGCGGGCAGCGTTGAACCATTCCTCAACCTCAGTGCGTGTGACGCCGCCATTTTTGACGGGCAAGGAGGGAAGCTCTTTCCCGTCCGCGAGGGCGAGGTAGGTAGCAATTTGAAATATCAGCCCCTCGCGGGTGGTAATGTTTCCAGCACTCATAGCAATTCATCCTCTGTGCAAGATGGTGAAAGCGTGGGGGAGCTTCCGACTCCCTCACGCACTGAAACGGTAGCCTCGCCTGCTGGCCCGGAGGAAGCCGAGCGTACGCATGGCGGTGCGGCATGAGCATCTCCGTCCAATATTCCCAAGCGGACGCCGAGACCGTGCGCCAGCGGATCGCGGTGCTGCGCGAGAGAAATGTGGCAGCCAAGCTGATTGCGTCCCAGTTGGGCATGAACCTGGAGGACGTGCGCGCCCATCTGAAAGAAATGCGCGCGCAGAAGGCGCAGGAGCGCGAGCGCGCCAAAGCGGCGATCAAGCTGCGTCCGTGCCTGCGCTGCCGCCGCGAATTCAGGCCGGAGCATAAGGGCAACTTCATGTGCTCCGGCTGCAAGTCCACAACGGCGGGGCTGGCTTAACACGCCATGCGCACCTCAACCCCCATCTTCCGCGCCATATCCTGCACGAGCCTGACACGCTCGGGCAGCGTGGCGAACGGATGCAGCCAGCCCCAAAGCTCGGCAGTGGTTACCAGCGACTGCGCGAGGAATGGGGCTGTGTATGCTGCCGGGGTGTTGAACACGTCGCATCTGTTCACGGGGTCGAAAGAAAAGGCCCCGCGATACAGCCTGATTCTTTCCTCCTCTGTCATGGGCTCTCCAGTTCTTCGTGTCTGCAAAACGGAGAATGGAGCAGATGGCAGACAAAAATTTGGAAAATCGTTCCACCAGTTTGGAAAACTGTCCAATGCAGACCGCTGAAGCAGTCACGCGGGACGCCCAGACTATGGCCCGAACCATCGCAAGGGCGTTCGGGGCATCCCGTAGCGTCAAGGAAATCATTCATCACCTGGCCGGTGTCCTGCGAGTCACGGAGCGCCAGGCGAAGAGTATTTATTACGGCGAGCCCCATGCAATCCCGGCGCATGTCTTTCTGCGTCTGCTGGCCGCCTATCGGAACAACCTGGAGCGCCTACAGCGGCAGGCTGAACATCAGGCCGCCATGTATCGCACTCTCAACAATGAATGGGAAAGCAAATGGGGAAACTCGTTTTGCGCTGGCGAATTGTCGTCACTCGAAAGCGCGCTGTCCGAGCCATGCACCGCGCCCTCTATTACCGCGAGATAGCGGACTGGCTGAACGCGCGGGCAGATAGCTTGCAGGCTAAGGCGGATCGGTTGGCGAAGGAGTGTGGCGAGTGACAGATCGCCTGGATAAACTTGATGCCTTCCGCATTTTACGTGAGGAAATCAAAAAATACGGCAGCCAGCGTAATTTTGCCAACGCTCACGACCTCAGAGAGCAGGACGTTTCTGATGTTCTGAATTCTCGCCGCCCAATATCACCGCGCCTGCTCACGGTCATTGGATTACGGCGCGTTGAGTATTTTGAGCGCGCCAATGCCTGAACCCCGCACCATAACCTTCACGCTCCCATATGCCTTCGCGACCGTGAACCGGACGAACGGATTTAGCCATCACACGACCGCTAGGCATAAGGATTCCGTGAAACGCTCTGTGGCAGTTCATGCGCGCCATCTGATCCCGCCTGAGCCGTTCAGGAAAGCACGCGTGGTGATCGAGCGGCATTCGGCGGGACTTCCCGACTATGACAACGTGGTGGCTGGCGCCAAGCGCCTGCTTGACTGTCTGACGACGCCGAAGGTTCTGCACGTGCGCACCCCAGGCGCGAGGCCGGTCATCAGGAACAAGCGCGGTCTGGGCTTCATTGTGGACGATAGCCCCAAGCACATCATCTACGAGGTGCACTCCATAAAATGCGCGCGACATGAGCAGCGCACCGTGGTGACGATTACGGAGATTGTGGGATGAAGACACCGACAGAACCGGAAATACCCTTCCTGCCTATGGATGCTTACTCCGCGCAGGAGGCGTTCGACTGGACGCGTCAGGACATGATGCGCACTTTCTTTTGCCTTATCCGCAGCGGCGTGGACCCCCAAATACTGCGGGGCGAGATCAACTGCACCATAAATGCCATGCGTGGCGCACTGCAACTGGAGGGGCTGGGATGAGCGCTAGAGCGAGAGACTGGGCATATTCTGTTCAATTGCCCCTATGCCAGAAATTCGTGCTGGTGGCCCTGGCTGAGCGCGCCAATGACGAGGGGATCGCATGGCCATCTGCGCGGACAATTTCAGATATGACTGGTGCTTGCGAAAGGGCCGTTCGGTATGCCCTGAAGCAGCTTGAGCAGGGTGGGTTTATCATGCGCGTCAGCAGCAGCACACGCTCAAAAACCTATCAACTGAGCCTCGATAAAGGGAATGAGATACCGGCACCAGATGCCGGGCACCCGGCACGTCATGCAGGGCAACCGGCACCACATGCCACTGCACCAGATGCCGGTTACCTGGCACGTCATGCAGGGCAACCGGCACCACATGCCGGTCAGACCGGCACCAAATGCACCCTAACCGTAAAGAACCGTAAGGAACCTATTGCAGCAATGCAGCAGTCGCCTACCGGCGATTGGGTGACTGACGAATGGATGAACGTGGGCAATTCTGTGCTCATCGAGATTGGTCATGACCCCACTCGGTCGCTCCAGCAGACGGGATGTGTGCGGCAATGGCTGGCCGATGCCCGCCGGGCCGGATACGAGTTCGAGGCTGCCCGCGAGACGATCCTCGCAGTGGTTCGGGAGCGAGCGAAATTCGCGGGCCGGGGCAAGCCGCCAGCATGGTTCACGAAGCCGGTTGCGGAGGCGATCCAGGCGGGGGTTGTCAAAGCCGCCGAGGAAACGCGGGCACCCTGGGCTGATTTCGTCAACCGCGACTACGCGGACCACGTGACGGCCTGTGTCCGCGGCGGCAAGAAACGGCTGCCCTACGCCGAGTTCAGGGCGGCTTGGGAGAAACGCAACGGCTACGCCGGGGCATCTGCGGAATGTGCGGCATGAGCGCCTTCGAACGCATGGAATTGGCCGCCGAAATGCCACATGACCTGGCGGCTGAGCAGGCGATAATTGGCGGCATCCTGACCAACAACCGGGCCTATGATGAGGTTTGCGAGGTTCTGGAGGGGCGGTTTTTTTATTCTCCGCTCAATGCCCTGTTCTACCAAACCGCAGAAACCATGATCCTTGGCGGGCATGCCGCCAATCCGGTTTCGTTGCGTCCGCTGCTCAGCGGGAATGACCTTGTGCGGCAGGCCGGCGGATGGGAAACCATTATCGGCCCGCTGCTGATGAGCATGATCGGCATTCACGGGATCAAGGGATATGCCGAGCAAATACGCAGCGCATGGCTGCGGCGGCAGATGCTCGCGTTATCCGGCGATATGCGCGATATGATCGTGCGCCCTGATGGCGTGACGGCCCAGGATGTGGTCGATCATGTCGAGGAAACGATGCTGGAAATCAGCACAGACCGGGCCGACATGCGCACGCGCCACCTGACCACCGCCATGGATGCCGTTATGGTGGCCGCTGAGAGCGCTTCAAAGGCTTCCGGGGTGGTGGGGGTGCCTTCCGGGTACGATGCACTGGACGGGCTCACAGGGGGATTTGAGGCGGGTACGCTCACGATCATCGCTGGACGCCCTGCCATGGGGAAAACTGCCGCAGGTGTTGGGATTGCCGTACGGGCGGCCAAGGCGACCCACAAGCGTGTTCTCTATTGGTCCGGAGAGGTTAGCGCCGAGGCCATCTCACAACGCATTATCGCGGCAAAAACAGGCATTCCCGTGCTTTGCATCAGGTCGGGGAAGAACAGGGGAAGAGAGGTTTCAGAGGGAGTTTACGGGCCAGGAACGCCATTGAGGCAGGAGCAGTGGGATAGGATTGTAGCCGCGCGGCATGCCGCAACGCATGTTCCGCTGCTCATCGATGATACCCCGGCGATCACTGTGGCCAAGCTCTACAGCGCTGCGCGCAGGCTGGCGCGATCGAAAGGCGGCCTTGCGATGGTTGTGGTTGATTACCTGGCCTTGATGAGGGGGACAGCAGATGCTCGTCGCCAGGGGAAATATGCAGAGGTGTCCGAAATTTCTGCTGACCTTCTGGCTATGGCAAAATCTCTCAATGTGCCCGTCATCGCGCTTCAGCAGCTTAATCGCGAGGTTGAGAAACGTGACAACAAGAAGCCGACCAAAGCCGATCTGCGCGACAGCGGGAACTTGGAGCAGGATGCATCGGTAATCATCCTGCTTTACCGGGAGGAATACTACCTTCAGCAAGACGGCAGCCCCACCCAGAAGCCCGGCGAAAGTGATATGCAGTGGCATGCCCGCATAGATCAATACGAACGTGCTCAGGCCGCATCAGCCGGGAAAGCCCTGTGGATCATCGACAAGAACCGGCAAGGAGAGACGGGATCTATACCGATGCTATTCGATGGAAAGGGAACGTGGTTCAGGAGCATATCCGAAGGGGAGGGAAGCGAGGCATGGTGAATATTCTCCCATATTTTCCTGTACATTTTGGCTTGCGTGTGATTCCATGAACGGCATGCAGAAAACCTCCGACACATGGCCCGAGTGCATGCCCGCGCACTTTGCCGAGCATCTGGCTCCTGCGCGGAATTGGGATGCGGCTTGCGCGCTTACGCAGGCTCGGGCCGGGGTGCGGCTGACTGAGGCGCAGCGGGGGTTGTTCCCGAAGTGGGAGCATCAGAAGCCCAAACTCACAGAAGCGCAGATGCACCGCGCCGAGAAGTGGCCATGATGCCCCGCCACGCCCTGAAAGAACTCCTGCGCAGCGTGAAGGCGAGGGGCTGGAGCGCTGAATTGACCCGGGGCGGTCATGTCCGGTGGAAGCACACAAGCGGTGCGTTCGTGTTCGGTGCGGCAACGCCCAGCGACCGGCGCGCGATACAGAACCTGAAAGCGCAAATGAAGCGCGTGGAAGTTGGAGCAGCAACATGACGAAACCGCGCGTGAAGCCTCGCTATGAGATACCCCAGGCGCAGAACAATGGGCCTACGCCAGAGCGAGCGGCTAAGTCGGTGTTTACGCGGGGCATCCCTCCGCGAGTGCTGACGACTGTTCAGGCCCTACTGAACTCAGGCGATATTTCGCAAGATGAGGCCAATGCAGCCGAGCGATGGTATCGGGATTGGGCGTTCGCTTATCACGGGGTGATCGAGTTCCCGGAGAACCATGAGGGAGACACCACGACCAGGCATGATGATGTTTCGTGGCTGATGACGCGTGCGGCTGCTGCCGGGCGACTTGGGAGGGTTCGGGATGCTTTGGGCATGTGTGCGGAATTGCGTTTGCGGATGATGCTTGTAGATGAAAGCAGCTTCCGTCAAATGGGAGCAATCCTTATCCCTCACCATGCAGAAGCGACTGCCGGGAAGAAGGTCGCAGCACAATGCGCAATACTGCTTGAGCAGCTTTCAGAATTCTATCTGAGCATGCGGAAAGAAAAAATTTGTACGCGTGGCGCAGTTATGGTATGAGTTAGCCACAATCGAAAAACTATGTTCAAGAGCCACCTCCGGGTGGCTTTTTTTCGTTTCTGGAGAATGAGCATGGCCGGTACGTCTTGCGTTTTTGACGTTTCTGGCCTGGAAGAAATAACCGCCCATCGCGAAGGGGTCGCGGGGAAATTTTTCATTTATGCGCTTACAGCATCTTCGGAAAACGAAATCAGATATATTGGGAAGGCCAAGAACCCATGGAAAAGGCTCCTTCAGCACAGATCGCTTTCCAATAACCGGTGCGCATCAAGGCATGTGACGAATTGGCTTCGCAGCCTTATCCTTGCGGGGGATGCGCCGCGGATGTTCGTCCTAGAAGAATGCGTAGATTGGGAAGCGGCCGAAGGGCGTTGGATTGATCTTGCTAGGAAAAGTGGGCTTCGCCTCACAAATCTGGCCGATGGCGGCAATTCACTTGCTCACGCAGCGCGCGCAAAGAAAGCTTCTGCTTATACCGGGTGGACCCCGATACAGAAAGTTATCCAAAATGCGAGAAGGCTTGAGCGCGATGCGCGCCGATTGGGATTTGATGATATTGCCGACCGCTCTCTTGAGAGGCTTGCGCGAATAGAGCAGTCCCTTCGAGCGGCTTATTCTCGAGAGGGAAAGCGCTCGGCGACCAATCGAATTAATAAGAAGCTAGAAGAAAGGCGTCCAGACTTGTTTGCAGGGTAGTCGGATGCCTAGGAAACGTAATGGAGAGGAAGATGAAGGCAGGAAGGCCATCTGTTTTCTCGCCCGACATTGAAGACGAAATTTGCGCGAGGATCATGGAGGGCGAAAGCCTCCGCTCTATATGCCGAGATGACCACATGCCGGGTCAAAGAACAGTATTTGAGCGGCTTGATAACGACGCGCATGAGGATTTCCGCAGCAGGTACGTGCGCGCGCGCAAGCGAGCCGCAGAGGTCTTTGAAGACGAGATCATTGATGTTGCTCGCGCCGCCACGCCAGAGGATGCCAACGCCCGCAGGCTTCAGGTGGATGCCCTCAAGTGGGTCATGTCCAAGCGTGCCCCCAAGGTTTACGGCGACAAGATCACGCAGGAGCACACGGGGCCTGATGGCGGCCCAGTTCAAGTGAGCGAGGTTCGCCGCGTTATCGTCAGGCCACCAGACAAGGAAAAATGACAAGCCTCTCCATACCCACAGCCGAGGTATTCGAGCCGCTCTTGGCTCCATGCCGGTACAAGGGTGCGTATGGAGGGCGAGGGTCAGGGAAGTCGCATTTCTTCGGTGAGTGCATAGTCGAAGAGCATCTTCGCATCCCAGGGCATCGCACGGTCTGCATTCGTGAGGTGCAGAAGTCTATCGAGCGCTCTTCGAAGCAGTTGATCGTGGACAAGATCAACCGGTTCAATCTGAACAGCACGTTTGACGTCCAGGACCAGCTTATCAAAACGCCGGGTGGTGGCCTGATCATCTTTCAGGGCATGCAGAATCACACGGCCGATAGCATCAAGTCGCTAGAAGGGTTCGACCGGGCATGGATTGAAGAAGCGCAGTCGATCAGCGCATATTCGTGGCGGATGCTCCGGCCGACCATGCGTAAGGCTGGTTCTGAAATATGGGCAAGCTGGAACCCGGCCAGCCCCGATGATCCGATAGATGATTTCTTTCGCGGTCCCGGCTCTGACCGAAAAGACCTGATCGCAGTTCGGGCAAACTGGTCCGATAACCCATGGTTCGGTGACGGCACATTGCCCACTGAGCGGGTTGAGGACCAGCGCGCGCGACCGGATGAGTATGGGCATATCTGGGAAGGTGATTACCTCACCATTTCTGATGCGATTATCTTTCGCAATCGTGTCTATGAGGAAGAGTTCACCACCCCGTCTGACGCGAGGCTCTACTACGGCGTGGATTGGGGCTTTGCCAAAGACCCTACCGCAGCCATCCGGTGCTTTATCCAGAACGATTGCCTGTATGTGGATTATGAGGCGGGCGGGGTCGGTATTGAGCTTGATGATACGCCAGCCATTCTTGAGGAAATCCCCGACGCTTACCGCTGGCCCTGGAAGGCCGACGGGGCGCGGCCCGAGACGATCAGTTTTCTCGCCAATCGCTTCGGGTTCAAGATCAGCGCGGCCGACAAGTGGCCCGGCAGCGTCGAGGACGGCATTGCGCGGCTGAAGGCGTTCAAGAAGATCATCATTCATCCCCGCTGCAAGCGTCTAGCAGAAGAGTTCCGCAAGTATTCCTACAAGGTGGACAAGCAGACGGAAGATGTTCTCCCGATCATCGTGGACGCCTGGAACCATTGGATTGATGCGCTCAGATACGCGCTTGATGGCGTGATCCAGAACCGCCGCCGCATGCCGAAATTCACTGCCGATACGGTCAACCGCATAGCCCAACAGGGACGAAGATGAAGCTTTTCGACTGGTTCACGCGCAAGGCTGGGCCTGTGCCCGCTGCCGCGCGTGTCGAGCCGGTTGTGAAGGCGAAAGAGCGCAGGAAGATGCCGCGCTTTGTTACTGTTGCGCCCGATGAATTGCAGAGCCGCGCGGAAGCGCTGTTCAAGCCCTATCAGCCTCCTGCCGGGGTGCGCGGTGACGGCAAGCCCGGCCTGGCCATGGACACCGGCCTTTCGTCTTACATGGGCTCAAATTACAATATCGTCAGCAATTTCCTTGCGGATGGCCTGAACTTCAAGGGCTATGCCGATCTTGCCGCGATGATGCTGCGGGCCGAGTTCCGCAAGCCGGTCGAGACTATTGTCAAGGAATCCACGCGCGAATGGATTAAGTTCCGGTCTGTCGATACGAAGGCTGAAGACGATGGCGACGTATCGGATCGACTGCGCGAGATTGAAGGCGAATTTCGGCGCCTGCGTGTGCGCGACGTGGTGCGGCGTCAGATCACCCACGGCATGGGCTACGGGCTGGGGCATATCTGGATCGGGATCAAGGGCGCTGCGCTCAACACCGAGGGCCAGGAGAAGCCCCTCGTCATCGGCCCGAACGGGGTCCAGAAAGGATCTGTCGAGCAGCTTATCAACATCGACCCGATCTGGACGAACCCGAACGCCTACAATGCCGACAACCCGCTGAAGCCAGATTACTACCGGCCTCAGAACTGGTGGGTGCAGGGCACGCTTGTGCATACGTCGCGGCTGCTGACCGTCGTGCCGTTCGAGGTGCCGGACATCCTAAAGCCCGCGTTCAACTTCGGTGGCCTGGCGCTTCCGCAGATGCTTGAAGCCTACGTGCATAACTTCCTGCGCACCAGGCAGTCAGTCTCCGATCTGGTCAGCAACTTCGCGACCAAGGTTCTCAAGACCGACATGGCCGGAAACGCGCAGACTGATGGGTGCATGGATTTCGGCGATATCGACGCGGACAGCGTGACCGGCCGTGTGGCGGCCATGAATGCCTGGCAGAGCAACAACGGCACGTTTGTCATTGACAAGGAGAACGAGGACTTCGCGATCAACGCGGTCCCGCTGGGCACGCTAGATGCGCTACAAGCCCAGTCCATGGAGTTCATGGCGGGCATTCCCGGCATTCCGCTGGTCAAACTGTTCGGTATCCAGCCCACCGGCCTGAACGCCAGCAGCGACGGGGAAATCAGGGTCTTCTACGACGAAATCGCGGCCTTTCAGGAAGCCCACATGGGCCCGACGATACGGGCGATCTTCCATCTGGTGCAACTGAACCTGTGGGGCGAGATCGACCCCGACCTTGACTTTGAGTTCGTGCACCTCTGGCAGCTTTCCGAGAAAGAGGCGGCTGAGGTTGAGAAGATCAAGGCGGATACGGACGCGGTGAACGTGCAGGCCGGGATTCTCGCAGCCGAAGAGGCGCGCGAGAGGCAGGCTGGCGACCCGCAGAGCATTTACCGCAACGTCAATCTCTCAGGGGCACCTCCAGACCCACCCGATCCGGAGCGGGATGGTGCGGGTCTGGAGGGACTTCTGAAGCGAGGCGAGGAAAGCGAGGATGGTTAATGGCTCAACTCCGCTGTCAGTCTGCGCAGGGCAAGCGCATTGCCCCGGTGCGGGCTAATGCAGGGATAGAGGCAAGATATTATCGCGCTCTACATGACATGCTTAAACGCATGCACCGAGACATTCTGAGCGATCTGGCTAAGGCGTACAAAGCCGCCGAACCCCAGATTGCACAGGACGCATCACCATTGGCCCGTCTGGTCAAGGTCATGGACGACCTCACGGCTCAGTGGCGCAAGAAATTTGACGACATGGCCGAGGATATGGCCTCGCGCTTCGTCAAATCTGCGCAGGGGTATGCGCAGGGTTCGCTTCAGGCGGAATTGAAGCGCAACGGGTTTGCGGTTCAATTCCGCCCAACTGCTCATGTGCGGGACATGGCGTCTCGGTCAATTGCCGAGAACGTCAATCTCATCAAGGGCATGTCGGACGATCACCTCAAGGGCATTGAAACCGCTGTCAACATGTCGGTGATGCAGGGACGCGACCTGTCCAGCCTCAGCGCAGCACTCCAGGAGCAATACGGGATCAGCCGGCGTCGTGCTGCTTTCATAGCGCGGGACCAGAACAACAAGACTACGTCCGTGATCAACCGGACGCGGCAGATGGAGCTTGGCTTGAAAGAGGCCATCTGGGTGCATTCGTCAGGCGGCAAGCACCCGAGGCCCAGCCACGTAAAGGCCGGGCAAGACCGGATCCGATACAATCTTGCCGAGGGCGCTTACATCGATGGCGAATGGATACACCCAGGCGAGCTTTGCAACTGCCGCTGCGTATCCTCGGTAATTATTCCTGGATTTGATGATGACTGAAAAACTCGGTTACGACCGCGTCGGGTCTGTGCGCGTCACGGATGAGGACGGGCGCCTGTTCGTGGCCTCCACCCCGATCAGCAAGGCGACGGTCAATCCATATTACGGCCGGGAAATTCCCAATGCCGGGGCGCTTGGGTTAGAGCCTGACCGGCTTTACCAGCTTCTGCGCGATCCGCAGGAACTGGCGGCGGCGGCGCCCACCTTCAATGCCATCCCGGTGCTGATGGACCATGTCCACGTCACAGCGGATGAGCCGCGCAAGGACATTGTGGCCGGGGCGACCGGCACGGATGCGGTGTTCGATGATCCATACCTAAGAAACAGTCTTACGGTCTGGGATGCGGATGCCATCGCCAGGATCAACAGCGGAGAGCAGCGGGAACTGTCCTGCGCCTATCGCTACGTGCCCGTCATGGAGCCAGGAACCTACCAGGGCCAGCGCTATGACGGGCGCATGACACAGATACGGGGAAATCACGTTGCCCTCGTGCCGACAGGGCGCGCGGGGCCGGATGTCCTCGTGGCCGATTCAAAACCCAACGGAGTGAAAAAGATGCGGACTGCTGGCCAGATGCTGGCGCGGCTTAGTGCTGCCATTGCTTCCGGCAAGCTGGCGATGGATGCCAGCGAGGAAGATGTGAAAAAGTGCATGGACGAGGACAGCTCGGGCGTGCCGGAATCCGCCACCCAGGCGGATGATGAAGACGACGAGAAGGACAAGCCCAAGGCGAAAGACAAGGGCGCCAAGGACAAAGGAGCCCGTGACGAGTCCGAGGAAGAGCGCGAACGCGACGAAGCCGCAGGCGGTCGCAAGGCCAACGAGGAAGAAGAGGGCGAGCGCAAGGAAAAGAAGAAGCTAGAAGCCGAGGATGAGGACGACGAGAAGGACGACAAGGATCGGAAGGCCAATGACGCCGCGATCCAGTCCGCCGTCAGCGCCGCAATCCAGGCCGAACGCAAGCGCAACGCCGACGCCAACGAAGCCCGCTCTCTCGTCCGCCCGCTCGTGGGCGATGTGATCGGCATGGACAGCGCCCCCGATATTCTCCGCTACGCCCTGAAAGAGCGCGGCGTGGATGCGACCGGCGTGAACCTGCCCGGCCTCAAGGCCCTTGTGCAGGCCCAGATTGGCTCCCTGCATCACACCCCCGCCATCGCCGTCGATGCGGCTCCCGGCAAGGATAGTGTCGTGGCCGGCGTGGCCGCCCCCCGCAAGCTGTAAGGAACCACGCAATGCCTTTCCCCAATACCGTCAATTACAATTGGGCCGCTGGCTTCCCCGGCCGGTGGGCCAGTGAGAACCCGCGCCGCATTGTCATCCCTGGCCCCAACGGCTTTCGGGCCGGGCTGGGCGGCCTGAATATCGCCCGCTTTGCCTGGGTGCAGGCTGATGGCGTAATGCTGCTCAATGCCGCGCCGACTGCGGCCGCGGGCTCAGGCGCCACGGGCACGGCTACCGTTACCGATGGGGCCATTTCCGCCATTGCCGTTTCGGAAGGCGGCACGGGATATACCGTTGCGCCCATTGTCACCCTGTCCGGTGGCGGTGGTTCGGGCGCGACGGCCGTGGCCGTCGTCAGCGGCGGTGAAGTGACGGCCATCAACGTGGTCAACGCGGGCACCGGCTACACGGAAGCTCCGACCGTGACCATCACGGCCCAGACCGTGCCCAACGGCGCGCCCCAGGGTTTTGTCTATGCCGACCAGCAGGGCCTGACAACGCAGTATCTCCAGGAAGCCACCATGCTGATCCCCGAGGGGTTCATGGCGCAGCTTGCCGAGGGTGGCGATGTGTTCGCGACCTCCAGCACCCCAGCCACCATCGGGCAGGCGGTCTATGCGTCCACCACGGATGGCACGATCAGCACTGGGACCGCGGGCAGCGCGCCCGAGGGCAGCATTGATACGGGCTGGAAGGTCAGTCAGGGCAATGCCGCAGGCTCTCCCATCATCATCACAGGCCCTGTCGCGGCCGCGTAAGGAACCACACGCATGAATGCGATTTTCAAGAGGGACGCCGCAATCCTCGCGCGGGATTGGGGCATCCACCTTCCTGGTGTGCGTGGCTATTTCTCGGAAATGGCCGCAGACGCCCTGCCACCCAATATGCCGGTGACGGCCCCCAACAGCGGCATTCCCGCGCTGTTCACCACCTACACCGATCCGACCATCATCAAGGCGCTGATTACGCCCACGAAGTCGGAAGACATTTACGGCAGCGCCAAGAAGGGCGATTGGGTAACCGATACCGCGCAGTTCCCCGTTGTGGAACTGTCCGGCTATGCCGTGGCCTATGACGACTACAGCCAGGCCGGTACCACGGACCCGAACGCCAATTGGGTGCAGCGCCAGTCCTTCCATTTCCAGACCTGGACGAAGTGGGGCGAGCGCGAGGTGGAGCGCATGGGCGCGGCCAAGATCGACTGGGTGAACCAGAAGAACATGGCCAGCATTTCCGTGCTGAACAAGAACGCCAACCTCATCAACCTGTTCGGGCTGAGCGGGCTGGAACTGTATGGCGCGCTGAATGACCCGCAGCTTCATCCGGCTATCGCACCCGTGGCGAAGGTCGGTCCTTCGGGCAGTGCGGCTGCGGGGAATAGCTGGCTGGACGTGGCTGACCCGGTTCAGGTTTACGGTGACATCCTCAAGGCGTTTGGGGTTCTGACCACGCAGATGGGCGGCAACCTGACCCTTGAAACCCCCATGACGCTGGTCATCCCGACCGAGCGTCAGCAGTGCCTGCTTTATACCAACCAGTTCCAGGTCTCTCTGGCCGATCTGCTCAAGAAAAATCTGCCGGGCCTGAAGATCGAGACGCTGCCCGAGGCAGGTACGAACCTGAGCGGAGGCAACAGCAGCGTCACGCTGATGCAGTTGTTCGTCAACGCGGTCGAGGGCCAGCAGAGCGTGACGACCGCATTCACCGAGAAGCTGCGTGCGCATGCCGTCGAACGGTATTCGACCAACTTCCGGCAGAAGAAGTCTCAGGGCTCGTGGGGAACCATCTGGTTCTACCCGCAGGCCTGCGTAACCATGGCGGGGATCTGATACATGGCACTTTCACCCAACTCCGGCCGCGGCGGCGATACCGTCACGGTCATCTGCCGCATGCCGTCCGGCCTTGTGCTGGACCTGTATGAGCAGGATGATCTCAAGGCCCGCGCTCTTTCCGCCATGCCCATCATGGGGCCTCCCGTCCCCAAGGCCACTGTGCGTCTGCGCGGCGCTCGGCGTGACCCGCGCTTCCACCCCAAGAGCAACCAGATGCTCGGCATGGGCGGACGCACCGAGGTGGATGCTGCGTTCTGGAGCGCATGGAAGGAACAGAATGCCAACTATGCGCCCCTCAAGAGCGGCCTGATTTTCGCGGCGGCGAAGGAGTCCGACGCGGTGTCCATGCTGGCCGAACGCGGGCAGGAGCGCACCGGCCTTGAGGGGCTCGACCCTGACGCACTCCAGGGCGTTACCCCCGCGAGCAAGGACGACGACTGATGTCCTGCACGACCACGAGCGGCGTCGTCACGTTCGATTACGCGGCGTGGTCGGCCCGCTATCCCGCGCTGGCGGCGAATGTGAACCAGACGCTTGCGCAGTCGTATTTCGATCAGGCCACGCTCTATCTGTCGAACACGTCATGCAGCCCGGTGCGCGCCCTGACAAAGCGCGCGCTGTTGCTAAACATGCTGGTGGCACATCTGGCCATGCTGGACCTGCCATCCGATCAAGGTGGCGTGGGCGGCGTGATCGGGCGCGTGTCATCCGCCAGTCGGGGGAGCGTGTCTGTCTCCACCGATTTCGGTAGCCAGCAGGAACGCGCAGCCTGGTTCAACCAGACCCAGGCGGGCGCATCCTTCTGGGCAGCTACCCGGTTTCTGCGCCAGGCGCGATACGTGCCCGGCTTTCAGCAAAGGCCCCGCATATGGCCGTAAAGATCAAGTCAGTCGGGGGCGTGGGCCTCCAGAACGCCCTAAAGCAGTTGCAGCAGAAGGTCGGAGAGGGCGCGCATGTGCGCGTCGGGTTTCTGGAAGGGAGCGCGGAGGGCGACATTCCGACAGCGCAAATCGCTGCGTGGAACGAATTTGGCACAAAGACCGCTCCGCCCCGCCCATTCATGCGCAACACCGTCGCGCATAACAAAGATGGCTGGGGGAAGCTACTTGAAGCATCCTTGAAGGCGACCGGCTACCAGACAAACGCGGCTTTGGCGATGGCTGGAGAGAAAATGGTCGGTCAGATGCAAAAGGAAATTACTGCCACGGGTGAGCCAGCAAATGCCCCCCTGACCAATTTGCTCAAGGACAGGTTTCCAATGGGCGGCTACACGACAGAAGATTTCCTTCAGGCAATCAAAGACCTGAAAAAAGGCGCAACGGCCCCCGCCGGGAAGCCGCTGGTGTGGAGCGGCAACATGCTCGATTCGGTAGCGTCCGAAGTAAAGGGCGGCCCGGATGAGTCTTGATATCTTCGGCGCGGCCGGGAACATCTGCGCGCCGGTCAATCCGCATATCACGGCCACGATCCGGTTCAGCACCGGCAGCACCGAAAATCCGGACGGCTCGCCCAACCCGACCTATTCCACAGCTACCGTGCAGATCGAGGTGCAGGCGCTGAGCAGCCAGGACTTGCAGCAGGTCGAAAACATCAGCCAGCAGGCCGACATGCGCGCGGTCTACGTCCGGGGTGCCGTGAACGCGCTCAACCGGCCGCTCCAGATCGGCGGCGACATCCTGACATTTTACGGGTCCGACTGGCTTGTGACCCAACAGCTTGAAGATTGGGGCGGAGAATGGTCGAAAGTTCTGGTGACACGGCAGACGCAGCCCCCTTCGTAGTCAGCCCGACCGAAAGCGAGATTTATACGGCAGTCCGGTCCTGGCTCCTGGCGATCCTCCCCGCGGGCATGCGGGTCATTCAGGGCCAGCAGAACCGGCAGGCTCCGCCGACCGATCCATTCGCGACCATGACGATCATCGGGCGTGAGCGGATTGCTACCAATGGCTGGTCCTACGGGACTGCCACGCGCGACGTGACCGAGCCTGTTCAGATCACCATGCAGATCGGCCTGTTCGGCCCGGCGTCCAGCAACCAGATGCAGACCGTCACGGCCCTATGGCGGGACATGCAGGCGGTTGATTTCTTCGACGGGCTCGGCATCCCGCTGACCCCATTGACCACATCCGACACACGCCAACTCGGGTTCATCAACGGCGAGAAGCAGTACGAGGACCTGTGGACCGTGGATCTGTCCATGCAGGTCAATCTCAGCGTCAGCGTGTCGCAGGATTTCGCGACCTCCCTTCCGGTTCAGACCCTAGAGGTCGACACAACCTATCCACCAGGAGAATAAGCCGTGACAGGCATTCCCATTTCCACAATCGTTCAGGTCACGCCCGGCGTTCTTGCCGCTGCCGGGGGTCTCAATAACCTGACCGGCCTGATCCTGACCCAGAACGCCACGGCGGTTCCGGCCGGGACGGTAAAGGCCTTCACGGCGTCCGCCGATGTTGGCACCGCGTTTGGCGACACGTCTGTCGAATACCAGATGGCATCGGTCTATTTCGCGGGCTACAGCAACGCGATCATGACGCCAGCCACCCTGTATTTCGGCGGCATGGGTGCGTCCGCGTCGGGCGCTGAGGCCACGGCCGCGATTGCTGACGGTGAGGTCTCGGCCATTACGGTGAGCGCGGGCGGCACGGGCTATGCGACCGCTCCGACCGTCACGCTCTCGGGCGGGGGCGGCACGGGGGCGACGGCAACCGCGACGGTCTCCGGTGGCGCGGTGACGGGCATCACCATCACGGAAGGCGGCACGGGCTATACGACTGCCCCCACGGTTACGATCATGCCTGCGGCCGGGGCAGACATTGGCGGGCAGATGGACACGCTTCTGGCGGCCAGTGGCGCGTGGAATGGCTTTGCTCCGGCCTACGAACCGTCCCTTGCCGACAAGCAGGCGCTGGCGCAGTGGGTGGGCGCGCAGAGCAACAAAGTCTGGGGCGTGATCTGGGATACGGACACGCAGGCCACGACGCAGAACAGCACCACAGCCTTTGGCGTGTGGCTGACCAATCAGAGCCTTAGTGGCGTCACGGCGGTTTACAATGACGCGCTGACTGCGGCTCTGTGTCTGGGCTGGATGGCTTCGCTTTCGTTCGATACCACGGCCGGGCGCCAGACGCTGGCCATGATCCAGGACGCTACAGGGCTGATTACGCCGCCTGTCTCAAGCGGGAGCGTGGCGGCGATCCTGCTGGCCAATGGCTACAACTTCTATGGCGCGTATGCCAACGGGGGCAGTTCCTTCCAGTTCATGCGGCCGGGCAGCGTGTCGGGCAAGTTCCTGTGGGCAGACAGCTACATCAACCAGATCTGGCTGAATGCCAACCTGGCGGACGATCTTATCAACCTGCTGCTGAACACCGGGCAGATTCCTTACAACACCGAGGGCGATACGCTGGTCTCTGCCGCCGTGCAGGACACCATTACGCAGGCGCTGGCCTTTGGCGCGATCCAGCCCGGCGTGGCCCTGACCACGGAACAGAAGCAGCAGATCAACAATGCGTCCAGCGTAACCACGGCGGCGGATACGGTCGGCACGCGTGGCTGGTATTTCCAGCCCAATGTCTCGACCGCTGCGGCGTCCTACCGGGTGTCCCGCACCACCCCGCCCGCGCGCCTTTGGTACGCCGATGGGCAGAGCGTGCAGTCCATCGAACTGAACAGCATTGAGGTGCAGTAACCATGGCGCTCGATATCACGGCGGCCAACGCCATTTTCACTATTACAGTGCCCGGTCTGTATAATGCTCCGGTCACGCTCCAGAACTTCGCGGCCGACCGGGCATGGGAAACGTCCGAGCTTGAAATGGCCGAGACGGAAATGTCGATCGACGGCTACCTGAACGCAGGCTGGGTGCCGAACCCGGTGGATCAGACCATTTCCCTTGCCGCCAGCAGTGACAGCGTGGTGGTGTTCGAGGCCATCATGGCCGCGCAGCAGACGGCGCGCACACTCTACCGTTTGGGGGCTGAAATCACGCTCAAAGCCACCGGGCGCAAATACACCATGGTCAACGGCCTGCTGCGCGCTATGGCCCCGACCCCGAGTGCGGCCCGCGTGCTTGAGGCCCGAACTTTCTCCGTCCGCTGGCAGGCGACTTACCCGGCAGGTATCTGATGGCGATCAAGGAAGTAACAGTCACGGTCCCGCAGGATGGGGCCGACAAGGGCAAGCGGTTCGTCATTACGCGCATGTCCGCCATCGAGGCCGACAAATGGGGGCGGCATTGCCTCCAGGCGGCCATTGCATCGGGGGCCGATATCCCCGGCGTGATGGCGGGGGCCGGGCTGGCGGGCGTTGCAGCGGCCGGGCTCAACATCTTCGGCGTGATGGACCCGGCCCGCATGGATGCGCTGATCGATGAGCTGATGCGCTGTATCAGCGTGCAGCCCGATCCCGCCAACCCGGCCCTGCGGCGTGCCCTGCATGACAGCGATATCGAGGAAATTCCCACCGTGGGCTGGTTGCAAAAGGAAGCCTTTGCCCTGCACGTGGATTTTTTCAAGGGCGTCAGCCAGTTGTTCTCCCTTCTGTCCCTGATGCTGGGGGCGGAAAGCACCGGCCTGTCGCCCGATACGCAAACGTCAGCGAACGCCACGCCCTAGTCATCACGCAGGGGTTGGCGACCCTGCACGACCTCCAGACGGCCTATGACAGCGAGGACTTCGAAGACCTGCTGGAAATGGCGATGATCAAGCAGTTCAATGGGTGAAGCATGAGCGAAGATCTAGAGCGCAATATCATGGGGAGTTGGGCGCGTGACTTTCCGTTTCACCCGTTTGATACGGTAGCACCCGACCATCTCCGCATGCCCAAGTGGGCCGAGCAATATGTGGCGCCCGATTCCACCATCTGTTACCAGCTTGATGAACGGGCGAACTTTCAGATTGTGGGGTGGCGGTTCCATACTCAGGCAGAACTGGATGCCTGCCTTGCCGATCACCCGGAATTGCCGCTCCTGACCTTCTGGATGAAATAGGTTGCCGCTGTTGCGGCCTCCTGGCAGGTGAGCATGCGCCCGGGTTCGTAATGCGGGCATTTTGGCAAGTCATCCGTTGCCACGCCAAACTTTACTCCAGACGGGTGTATTCTGATCGTGGCTCCGCACTTTGGGCATTCTGTCTGCATGCATCATCTCCTTCAGCCCCACCCTGACAGCCGCGCCGGAGTCCGGCGAAATCACACTTTCCGAAAGACCCCTGCATGGCCACAGTAATCGACGCCCTGATCGTGACCCTCGGCCTTGATCCCAAGGGGGTTCAGCAGGGGCAGAAGCAGGCGAACAACGCTTTCGGCAAGGTAACGCAGGGTGCCCAGAAGATGGGCGACGGAGTGAGCCGGGGCGTGGACAATGCCACCGAGGCATTCACCAAGCTGCGGCGTGAGGCCCTGGCCTTCATGGCTGTGCTGACGGCGGGTAAGACGCTCAAGGCGTTCATTGCCGATACCACAACCAGCAACGTCGCCCTCGGCAATATGTCGCGCAATCTGGGCGTATCCGTGCAGTCCCTGGGGGCGTGGCAAAAGGTCGCACAGTCCTTCGGCGGCACGGCGGACGATGTGTCCGGGTCTATGCAGTCGCTGGTGTCGCAGTTCCAGACGGTGGAGGGGCGGCAGAACCTCGGGCGCGTGTTCGGGCAGATGGGTGTGCAGTTAGTGGGTGCCAACGGGCAGTTGGAGAACATGAACAAGCTGATCCCGGCTATGGCGCGCGCATCCCAAATCCTTGGGCCGCAGTTATTTTCGGCGTTGGCTGGGAGCTTTGCTTCTCAGGGCTTCATCAATATGTTGGAGCAGGGGCCAGACAAATTAAAGCAGGTTCACAAGGCGCTTCAGCAGTATGCTCCCAACCCGGAAGACGTCAAAGCATCTGCCCAACTTCTTGAGGACTGGACGCTTCTGACAGCCAAATCCGAGGCGTTCGGACGGTCTATCATGACTGACCTTTCCCCGGAGGTGCATGAGCTTTTCACGATGATCAACAATTTCGTTGATCAAAACAGAGAAAGCTGGCTGGCGGGCATTAAGACCGGTGTTGATAATCTCTCCGCATCCCTCAAAAAAATGGACTGGAAGCAGGTCGGCCGCGATATTTCGGATGCTATCACTTGGCTGCGCTCGCTGGATTGGAAGCGTATTGGCTCCGATATCGAGAAGATCGGGAGCGCGGTCGATTACACGGCAAATAATTTTGGCGGCTGGGCGAAGATAGCGGAGGTTTTTCTTACTCTGTGGGCAGGAAAGACGGCCTTGAATGCCATTAAAAATGCCCTGGCTCTTGCGGCGGCTTTCGGGAAAGTGGGCATCGTTCTTGCCGCACTCGAAGCCTACAAAAAATCAGGGATCGGGGATCGGTTCGAGACGTTTGTTGATGAGCATATTCCGGGGTTTGGGGCGCTCGACAATTTTCTTTCCAAGGCTGGCCTTGGCCGGTCATATGGGCAGCAGGCCATTGCGTCTTCTGACAGCGACACAAGCCCCGAAGCGCGGGCTAAGGCTGCCGACATGTTCAAGGCGAGCGGCATGGATCAGACACATGCCATGGCGGCGATGGCCAACGCGATACGGGAAAGCAAACTTGATCCATTCGCCAAGCCGAAAAATGGTGAGGATGCATACGGGCTATTCCAATGGCACTCCGATCGTCGGGAAAATTATCGCAAGGTCTACGGCCATTCCATGGAATCCGTGACGGACCGTGACCAGGCCATGAAGGAGCAGATCGGTTTTTTAAATTGGGAATTGAACAATACGGAGAAGACGGCGGGGAATTATTTTCGTAATGCAAATGATGCGAAAACAGCCGCAGCCGTTCTTTCGATGTATGGCATTCGTCCGGCAGGGCAAGCAACCGAAGCGTGGGCGCGCGGAGAACTGGCGGACTATCTCAATACCCAGAATGCCCCGGCGGGAACAATCGGAGCAGATGCTGCGGCGTCTCAGTCGTCGGCCACGGCCCCCCAAACAATCGCACAGGCTATTCTAAGCGCTCCCGCCACCAAACAGGTGCCCGCGCAGAACGATAGCCTTGGCAAATACATGGAAGACATGCAGCGATCTGTAGATCAGGCGCAGGCTTCTGCCCCCGTCAACAACGCAACTACCAACACTACAAACAACACCACCAACATCACTGTGCATGCGCCGGGTGGCGATCCGCATGTCGTTCGTCAGGCGGTTAAGAGCGCTTTCAACGATCCCAGGGTAATGGCGTGGCAGGTCGCCCGAGGGCTGGCGTGAGGGTGTGCGTAAAAACCGCTTGTGCAGCGTGCGTTAAATGGGCACAAAAGGGGAGCGAATGGAGGGCGATATTATGCAAATTATGCATTGTTGTGCCGTTACTTATGACAATGGTAACGTTTTAATTGATGGCGATGCAGTCGTAGAAGGCCGCGTTACTCTATGGCGCGAGAAAAAAGCCTGTGGCCCTCAGAATAATATTCTGCACGAGGCAGAACCACGGGAGAGTGACACATAGGACATCTGGCGTTGTTTACTGTGATTTGCCCTCTCACGATAAGATCTTCTGGCCATTCAAGAGAAATTTCCAATTTATTGCCGCATTCGCACTCATAATCGGCAGTGACCTGGACGTTGATCTTTGCTGATGTTTTCCCAGTTTGTGTGTTATAAATAAATGTATTCATAGCTTCTCCACCATAATGCGTTTTGCCCATCCAATTCGGAAAGATATCACCGTCATTTCTGGCGGATAATCGACGTATTTTTCGGATATGGCTGTAAAAATTCTTTAAACACAAACCGCCTTGACGCATATTGCCTTGCGATGGCATGGAGCCATAGCTATTATGGTAGCAACATTTCCGGGGCGGTTCAGTCGCTACGGAATTGAAGGGGGTGGCCTTGCCGGGCCGCCCCTTTCGTTTGTCTGATTCCCTAATAGCAGTACGCGGAAACGGTACCTAGGCGAATCTTCTAATTATTTACACAAAAGATTCTTGACTTGCGTAGCATGTCGCGTCGTTGCGACAGCTTTGTATTTGTTGGTTACGTTTAGAGATTGACGGGTTGCTTTTAAACGGCGCGCGCATACTTCCCATCCGCATTCTCACTTGTACCCTATCCCCAAACATGAGAGTCTGGCGCTATGCCGCTATCACTTGTTTCTCTCCCGTCTGTCTGGGACATTCCGGTTGCCGTGGGCGTCCCCGCGCTACTTGGTCAGTCTATCGGGGCCGGGGCTTCTGCCTCAGCTTCCACCGTCCTGGGCTCCCTGCTTGACGATTATCTCGTGTCGCAAGCAGCCCAGCAGTGGGGGATTTTCGACGCCAGCAACAGCCCAGTCCTGACCTCGGGTCGGGTGCGCGCGCTGGACGTGCAGAGCCAGTACCGGATATCTGACGCCCCGCTCGAAAACGGGTCGTTCGCGTCCTACAACAAGGTGCGCATTCCGGGCCAATACATGGTTGAAATGCTGTGCGATGGCAGTTCGACCAGCCTGGGCAATTCAGACGTTATCGATACGCTGATTTCCGCTTTTGACAGCAATGCCACCAGTTCCGGCCAGCAGGGCCGCACAAGCTTTCTGGCGGCGCTAGATGGCGTTGTTGCCGATCTGAACCTTTACCATGTGACCACGCCAGAGGCGACATATGCCAACGTCAACGTGGTGGGATACCACCTGCGGCGCGAAGCCCGGCGCGGCGTGACTCTGCTGTGGGCGGACGTGCTGTTGCAGGAGGTGCGTTTGACGCCAAGTAACCTGACCACCAGCGTGGACACAGCCCAACCTCAGGGGCAGGCCCAGCAGAACGGTGGCAATGTGCAATCGCAGGCGATCGAAAGCGGTGAGTTGAGCCCTGTTACTCCGGCGGGGTATTTCTGATGGCGTCCATCATCCCGATTAACGCCGTGGCGTATCAGGCAATCAAGGTGCCGCTGTCCGGGCATTCCGTGCAACTGGATATCCAGCAGCGTAGCACCGGCCTGTACATGAACATCACGCTGGACGGCACGCTGATTATGGCCGGGGTCATATGCCAGGACCGGACATGGATTGTGCGGAAAGCCTATTTCGGAATGCCCGGAGACCTGGCGTTTCAGGACACGCAAGGCACGGATGACCCTGTTTACTCGGGGCTGGGCAGTCGTTTCGTGCTTGTTTATGTCGAGGGACAAAATGTCGAGTAGCTTCACAAAAAAGCGCATCGATGTGGTGTTCGGCATCGCGCAGGATGGTTTTGGCGGCGCAACACAGGAGACCTTGCGGGGGCACCGCGTAAGTTGCCAGATCCTCAGTGCCGGACAGGAAAGCGGCATCATGTGCAATCTGCGTATCGAGGGCATGGGTCTGGATCTGATGAACCGCCTGTCCACGGTTCAGGCTGGTGTTATCATGCAGAGCATGAACACGGTCAGCGTTTATGCTGGCGCAGCCCAGACAGAGCGGCCGGTCGTTTTCTCCGGCGGCATTATCGAGGGCTTTGTGGATTACTCCGGAGCGCCAGACGTGGCGTTTGAAGTGCGCGCACTGTCTACATCCATTCCGGCCGCCGTGCCCATTGCCCCCACATCCTTCAAGGGGGCAGTGACAGTTGCGACAGTCATGGAGACCATAGCCAAAAAGGCGGGGCTGGCTTTCAACAACAATGGCGTGACGGCCATACTTGCTGGCGGCGTCACCTATAACGGCACAGCGACAGAGCAGATCGGCCTATGCGCCGCAGCAACCCGCACAGTCTACATGATCGGCATGAACACCCTGTTCATCTGGCCATCCGACTTTACAGCGGACGCAAGCGGGGCCATTGATGTATCTGCCGCAACCGGCATGATCGGATACCCGGCCTACAGCCAGTACGGGGTTGATGTGCAGACGCTGTTCAATCCAGCTATCGGGTTCCGCAGCACGCTCAAGCTCAACAGCGCATATTCTCCGGCTGCCTGGGTCAACAAATACGGTCAGTTGCGGTCTGCCACAGGGGGCACGATCTACCCGCCATCCAATGGCCTTTGGGTGGTGCAGCGCTTGCAGCACGATCTGCAATCCGAAGTGCCGGATGGCCCATGGGTGACAACGCTGACTGCGGCCCGGCCAGAATTTGCAGGAATGGTGACCTATGCCAACTAAATTAGTCGGGACGAAGCTCCCAACGGATTCAGGCAGCAACCTGAATGCCTTAAATGCCGCCATAAGGAGCGTTATTTCAACCATGGGGGCGAACCTGCCGGTTCAGGTGCTGTCCGTGGAAGGCGTCGGCCTGAACCCGGTCGGCTTTGTTGATGTGCAGCCCCTTGTCCACCAGCAGGACGGGGCAGGGCGCACGACCCCGCGAGGCATCATCCACAACGTGCCCTATATCCGCCTGCAGGGCGGCACGCGGGCCATCATCTGCGACCCGGCTGTGGGGGATATTGGCTATATTATCATCAGTGGGCGGGACATCTCCAATGTCAAGGCCAACCGCGCCGCTGCGGCACCAGGCTCATTCCGCCAGCACGATTACGCCGATGCGGTCTATATCGGTGGCCTGCTGAACGCGGCGCCGTCCGAGTATATCGGCTGGGTGGGTGAAGACGTGCATGTCCACACAGCGGGCAAGTTCATAATCGACGCGGCCGAGTGCGATATCAACTGCGCGGTTAACGTGCAGGGCCCCGTCACCGCGACAGGCGACGTGAAGGCAGGGAGCATCAGCTTGGAGAGCCACACCCACTCCGGGGTGCAGACGGGGAGCGCGTCTACGGGAGGGCCGCAGGGGTAGGGTGGCGCGAAAGGAAGCGTATTATGTCAAATACAACACTCAGCGTTCTAGTTGCGGTTCAGGCAGGAGCGTTGGCCGCCTCATCTGTGATTTTAATTGGTATCACCAAGCGCCTTCTCTTGAGCGTTCGAGCGCTTGAGGAAATGCGTAGAGATATTTTAATCCCCGTTGAGATTGGCGAAACTGGCGATACATAAAATTCAATTCTCCGCGCCTCTCCCCGTAAAGGACCACTTATATGTTCGGATTTGCTGATTTTATGTGGGAAATCAAAACTCACAAACCAATCGGAAGAAAGAGTATCTTCAATACGTCCGGATTTATCTTCTCTATAAAGCACGGGAGTAATTAGAAATTTGCTTATTTTTCTGCATCTAATATCTGTTACAGAAAGCGTTTCATTTATTTTATTTGAAAATTTAAGTATTACTTTCACTGCATTCTTTGTCTCGTACTTCCTCACGCGCACGGCCTCGGCTTCAATAAGGGGCAAATTAGCGCTTGCCCGTAGCCGGTAAAGCAAGAAAGGCGTGGCGGCAGAAGTGGCCGTAAAAACCACGGTCAACCAGTCTGTAATGGCGGTCAAGAGTGTCTCCCTTAAAGGCACCCTGCCAGCGCGGCATCGAGTCCCCCAAGGTACACAAATGGGGAACGGCGCGTGGCCGCTCCCCAGGCCCCTCAAGCAATCGCGCGCGGTGCTTTGGGCTTCTCCGGCCAGCCGAACGCCCGCAGCAGGCTTGCCAAGGCATGGGCCACCTCCCCGCTCATGGGCGTGTCGGTGTCCCCGTCCATACGGGCCAGCCACAACTGGCGCAGTTCTAGATCCAGCTTCTCAGCCCAGATCGGAACCGCCGCGCGTGCCCGGCTCCACTGTTCGTTGAAGGCTATGTCTTTGGATGGCCCGAAGAGTTGCGCCAATGCGTGGCGTTCCAGATTTTGAGAGAGATCGGCAAACACGCCACCGCCCATGGGCGGAAACCCATGCTGCTCCCGGAACCGCTCCCAGATGCTCCGCAAGCGCGGGTTCTGTGGCGCATACCCGGCGATATGTTCCACAAGCGCTTGCCGGTCAGCCGGGAGCAGTGCGCCCCCGACAGCCAGAAACTTCCGCATGTTCCGAACAAGGCCCCGGTCCTCAGACGACAGGTCCGGTTCGGCGTGCACTAACGCCAGCGCAGTTACCGGGTCCGCGCTGGCGCCGGGGGAAAAGGGGGCACGTCCTCCGGGGCCAGATATGGGTCAATGGCGGCGCCGGGGATCACCTGCGCGAGCTTGGTCAGGCCCTTAGGCAGCACGCGCACATCGTCGCGCGTCTTTTCCTCGCCGTTGCTGTCCGTGTAGGCGCGGACCTTATGCCAGAGATACCCGGCGTTAATCTTCTCCTGCCGGGCCAGCCAGGTCTTGCTGCCCGTCCGCTTATAGACCCATCCGTTCGACGCCATCCATTGCACGAACTTCTTGGGGCCGATTTGCAGGATCTTCGCCGCCTCATACAGCCCGTATGATCCATCGGCCACGCTGATGCGGTCCAGCGCTTCGGCCTTGGGCGTCAAAGCAACGACCTTGGCCTCGGCAGCGATCCGCTTCTCTTCCGTATCAGCCGCCAGCCGCAGGGCCTCATGCAGCGTCTGCGGAATTTCGTGCTTGGGCTGCGGGCGGGCTTCCAGTTCAAGCCAGCGATCGATGATCTTCAACCGCATGTCCGCCCGGTAACCCGTCACGAGGTTTAGGGTCAAGTTCTTGGGGAGATTGTAGCAGCGGTATTCTTGGCCATTCTGCTCGTTGATGTAGGTGTCCCCAAACTTGGGGAGACCCTCTCCAACATCCGTAAGCATCTTTTCAATGTCACGAACAACGTGGTCGTGGCGCTTCCCCGTCAGTTCCGCAATTTCGCGGCTGGACATGGTGGGCGTTGAATAAGCGGCTTCGGTTATGGTATTCGTCATCATGTTGTGACTTCCTATGGTCATTTCTGAGAGGCACCGGGGGTCTGATTGGCGTCGTTCCCCGGTGCCTTTTCTTTGTCGGCAAAATGCTGTTCCAAAATCATCACGATTTCAGAGTTTAAACTACGATACCCAGCAGTAGCATCATTCCTCAGCTTGCTTAGGAGATCTGGGTGCATTCTCACCCGGAACTGAGCGTATTCTCGAACCTGCATACTTCCTCCCCAATATGACGCACAATGCGCCATGCCGCAATTGTGTGCCAAATTGCGTTATTGAGGTCAAGCGCAAAATGCGTCATGTTCGCGTCATGTCTGATGAAGCGCATTTTCGGCTCCGCATACCTCGCCATCTCAAAGAGTGGGTGGAGAAAAATGCGAAATCCAATAATCGGTCTATCAATGCAGAAATACTTTCGTGCATTGAGGCGGCGCAAAAAATTGATACGTCCGGGGTGACCGATATTCATCAGTATATACAGCAGGAGATTAAAAATAATCTCGATCCTTTAAGGGAAGAGATGCAATCTATTCTAAATAGCTGGAAGTCAGAAGAATAAATTGCCCTTCATTCAGGAGGTCTAATCTGGATGCTATTGGGCGGAAGGTTTGAAAAAATAACATCTTCCCGACCCTCCTGGCTAACAACGGCGTCCTTTCTCAACAAAAATTGCATAACTAAAATTTATAAAAAATATTCCGCAAAATGCGGGGAACCCGTAAGTTTTAAAAAATTTATGGAGCGAATCGTATGTCGGATGACTTTAGACAAAAATTTAAGACGTTTTCTGAGCGTATGGTCGGATTAGCCCCAAGATGCAGTAACGAAGAAGCCACCAAGATGTTCTTGGTTTTGCCGTTTCTCCAGTTCTTGGGCTACGACACCATGAACCCAGATGAGGTATGCCCAGAACATCATGCCGATTTTTCAGATAAATATAAAAATAGAGTTGATTATGCCGTATTGAAAGATAGGCATCCTGTTATTGCAATTGAATGCAAAGCTTTGGGTGCGGCTTTAAAAGATGATAGAGGGCAGCTAAAATCTTATTTCAACGCGGCCCAGACCGTTAAAATGGGCGTAATTACTGATGGCCTTGTTTATGAGTTCTATGCGGACTCAGACGAGCCCAATATAATGGACCCGACCGCCTTTCTGTCATTTGATTTGCGGGAAATAGCCAAGGGTAAAATTGAAGACTCTATTGTTGATGGCTTGAAAAGCCTTCAGAAATCTAATTTTGATCCAGAAAACATTGGCGCAGAGGCGAAACGAAAGCTCGTTTTCCAAAATTTGGTGCAACAAATTGAAATCCTTGCCGCTGATCCGAGTGAAGCGTTTGTTCGACTTCTTCTCCAGAATATCGGGTTGAAGCATACTCGCGCGAAGGCGATGGCTGAGTATACTGATCTTACTAAAAATGCATTTGGCGAATTCATAAACCTTAGAATTCTTCAAAGGTTAGATTTGCCTGTAAAAGACAAAGAAGCGGAAAAAAATATAACAGTCCCAGAAATTTCCAAACTAGAACCCGAGTCAAAGCCTGTCGACGTGGTTGCTGTATCTGAATTGGAGATGTACGTATACGAATACACAAAAAGACGTCTATCTTTTCTCTCTGATACAGACGATTTATTCAATGCAATTGATGAGATTGAATACAAAGACTACAAAGGTAAATTCGTTGTCTTTTATAAAAAAGAACGCGCTGGACGCCTTTTTGATTTTCACGAGGATAAAGGTAGCAAATACGCCTTCGATTTTGGGGAGGATTTCGGCGGTGAAGTCTCCGGCGATGATCTTGCCGCCATAGATGCTCACCTGTTGAGTGTTTTTAGAGCGCGCGTAGAAGCTATGGGCGTGAAGGGGAAGAAGGCCAAAGTGGAGGCCTGATCCAAAAATCTGCATACGATGACGCCATGAGCAAGCCGACCCACGCCGAGCGCGTCAAGTTGAGGGCAAATGCCCTCAACACCGCAGCGATACCCTTGCTCCTCACCCCATTTCCGTATATACAAAAACCATGCTGGTAATCACATGGGACGAGCCGAAACGCCTGAAAACGCTGAATGAGCGTGGTTTGGATTTCGCTGACCTGACCGCCTCGTTCTTCCTGTCTTCAATCGTGGTGCCAGCCAAGAATGATCGCCTGATGGCTATCGGCCCATTTCTGGACGGGACGATAGCTGTTGTGTTCATCGAGCTTGGCACTGAGGCGATATCAATCATTTCCATGCGGCCCGCGAGCCGGAAGGAGCGGAAGCGTTATGAAGAAGCTGAAATCTCTTAGGGGCGTCACAGAAGCCCAGGTTCAGGAAATGATCGCCTTGGACCCGGACGCACCCGAGGCCACGGATGAACAACTCTCCCACGCGCGCCGTTTCGTGGATTCTCATCCGGCTTTGGCAGCCAGAACAAAGGAAGGCATCATTCAGCGGCCCGTTGGCCGCCCACGCGACCCCGGCAGGAAAGTATCGGTTTCGCTTCGGCTTGACCCGGACGTGCTTGAAAAATTCCGATCAAAAGGGCCTGGGTGGCAAACGCGCATTAATGAGGCGCTACGGAACGCGTGAGAGGGCTTTCTATGCCGCGCAAACCTGACTTTTTCATGCCGACAGAGGATGAGGACGCCCGGATCAACCAGGGCATTGCATCTGATCCCGATAACCCAGAACTGACCGAGGCGGACTTTCGGGCAGCACAACCAGCGCAGTCGGCTCTGCCAGTTCTGGCCAGCGCGCGCCGGGTGCGTGGGCCGCAGAAAGCGCCGACCAAAATGCTGGTGTCTATGCGCTTGGACGAAGACGTGCTTGCGGCTTGGCGCGCTACCGGGCCGGGCTGGCAAACCCGCGTCAACGAGGAACTGCGCCGCGCGCTGGAGCGCAGATAACCGACCCCTTGCAGCCCGGTACCCTTTTAGGGTATGTTTTCCCTATCCTTGGAAATTCGTGCGTGAATGCTTGGCCACATTGCCCTTGTACGCGGGCGCAGTTTGTGTCATAGTTCCCCCACAATCGCCCATTCTGTGAACAGCCGCCCTCAACCGGGGCGGCTTTTTTATTGGCCGCTCCCCATGCAAACGCTGCTTCTGGACCGAACCACATGGGACCTGGTTCTGGACTCTGGCGGCAATATCGCTGTGGCGTCCGATCCGTATTCCATCGCACAGGACATCGCCTCGGCTATCCGCGTGTTTCTGGGCGAATGCTGGTACGATACCGGCAAGGGCCTGCCCTACCGGCAGCATATCCTTGGCCGGGCGCAGTCCATTTCCATCTTCCGGGCGCAGGCCGAAGCCACAGCCCTGACCGTGCCCGGCGTCGCAACCGCGCGCTGCGTCATTACCGCCCTGGGCACAGACCGCAGGCTGGGCGGGGCCATTTTGTTCACCACAACAGACGGGACAACGCAAAGTGTCGGGTTCTAACAGCACAGGCACCACGTCCGTTCCGGCCCCGTCGTTCACCAGTGCGGGCTTTGCTGCCCCGGCGGAAAGTGACATCCTGACCGGCGCTCTGGCGGACCTGAACGCTGCGTTCGGTAATGTGCTGAACACGGATCTGTCCACGCCACAGGGCCAGCTTGCCATGTCTTTCACGGCGGCGCTGGGGGATGCTTACGACCAGTTTCTGGCGATCCTGAACGGGGTGGACCCGGCGCGCGCGTCCGGGCGCATGCAGGACGCCATAGGCAACATCTATTTCATGTCCCGCAAGGGGGCGACCGCTACGGTGGTGACGGTGGTCTGCACGGGCGCCGCGGGAACGGTGGTGCCGGAAGGCACGCTCATACAGGACGGCAGCGGCAACTATTACGCGGCAGACGGGGCAATCACCATCAGCGCGGTCGGGACCGGCACGGGCACGTTCTCCTGCACGACCACGGGCGCGATTGAATGCCCGGCCCAGAGCGTTGCCGTCTACCAGGCCGTATCGGGGCTGACGGCCGTAACCAACCCGGCGGCGGGTGTGACCGGCACGGCGGAGGAAGGGCGCATTGCGTTCGAAACCCGGCGCGAGGCCTCTGTGGCCAGCAACGCAGTAGGCACGCTCAATGCGCTGGCGGGCGTGGTCAAGTCAGTGGACGGGGTAACGGCGGCCTACGTGGCCGACAACAGCACCGCCAACGCGGAAACAGTGGGCGGCGTCAGCCTTGCGGCGCACAGCCTGTATGTGTGCGTCAACGGCGGCACGGACGAGGACGTGGCCCTTGCCATCCTGAGCAAGAAGCCGCCCGGCTGCGGCTACACGGGCACCACAAGCGTAACCGTGACCGACCCCAACAGCGCCTACAGCACGCCACCCAGCTACACGGTGACTTTCACCAGGGCGACGGACACGCCGATCTATTTCACGGTCACGCTCAAGAACGGGACCAATGTGCCATCTACCGCTATCGCCAGCGTGCAGGCGGCCATTGTGGCGGCCTTCGCAACCGACACTAACGCGACAATCGGCGGGACGATGTTCGCAAGCTCGTATTACGCGGCCATCGCGGCTATCGGGTCATGGGCGCAAATCATCGAGGTCACAATCGGGACGGCGGCCAGCCCCACGAGCTTTACCGCGGGCCTGAACATCGACCAGATCCCCACCATTGAGGCGGCGAATATCAGCGTCGTGTTGTCCTGATGCTGAACATCGAACAGACAATTCTGTCGCAATATGCGAACAGCCCCAGCCTGTGCACGATTATTGACGGCCAGAACCAGGCGCTGGACCCGACTGCGCTGATCGATCAATGGTACGCGCTGGTGTGGAACGTGCAGACGGCGCAGGGCTATGGGCTGGACGTATGGGGCCGGATCGTCGGCGTCTCACGCGTGCTGACGATCAGTTCCGAAACCTATCTGGGCTTTGCCGAGGCCAACGACCTGACGGAAGAAGGGTTCAACACCGCGCCCTGGTATTCAGGCGTCAACGCGACAACAAACTTTGCCCTGTCGGATGAAGGGTACCGCCAGCTTATCTACGCGAAAGCGCTGGCGAACATCACCGACTGTTCGATCCTGGCGCTCAACCTTATCGCCATGACCCTGTTTGCCGGGCAGGGCGATGTGTGGGTGCAGGACAACGGCGGCATGACCATGACCTATGTTTTCGACTTTGTGCCAACGGATGTGCAGATCAGCATCATCCAGAACAGCGGCGTGCTGCCCCGGCCAGCGGGCGTCGGTGTGTCCTACTCAATCAAGAGCGCAAGCTGATGAAACAATCTGACGATCTAGGCAAATTTGACGCGCTGATCGGCGCATCCGCATCTTCGTCCGATATCGCCACCGTTCCGGCCACGCAGGCCACGGCGGGCGATGGCACGGCCTCCATTGCGCTCGGCTTCCCGCCCGAGACCTTTATTGCCCGCGCCGCAGGTGGCGTGCCACCGCGCGGGCAGGACATGAACGGCTTTCTCAACCGCCTCTCTCGTGCAGTTCAGGTCTTGCAGGCGGGCTATCTCGGCCCGTATGACGCGACATTCGCTGCGGCCATCGGCGGATATCCGCAGGGGGCTATTGTCTCCGGCACGGTTGCGGGCACGTTCTGGGTTTCCACTGCCGACGCGAATACAACGGTGCCAGGAGCGACCGGAGCAGCATGGCAGAGCCTATTTGCAAACTATACCGCCACATCAGACGCTGATCTCCGTTACGTAAGGGCGTCCGGCGCAGGGGATTTGCAGGGCGGCCATGACATCTATTTTGGCTACAATGGAAGTCGCGTTGTTAGTGTTGTGGACTCGACCGAGTTCGGGAACGTGGCGTTTTCCAATCAGTTCCAGTCTGCGAGCAGCAAAGTATACTACGCAGCCAGCACCGCCCAGCGTTCGATCACGCTGGAGCACAATGCGCCGGTTCCGGGGACGTACATAGTTCAGGCCGGTGTGAATGTCGGCGCTCCGCCAGGCGACACACAGCCATATATGGCTGCACTGGAAGTTTTCTATAATGGCGCATCCAGCCCTATAGATTCTGACTCGACGCCGCTTTCGATGTCGCATGCGCTCACAATTTCGGCCGTGGCAGGGGAAAATACGATTTCGTGCGTCTACCAGCCTGCCTCTACCTCTGGCACCTGGTATCCGATCGGACTGTCGCTGAGCTATTTATTTGTCCCAAGCTGAGGATTAGTGAATGTTTTATACAGTCGTAAAAAACTCATCCGGCGGAATTATTGGTGCAGGT
>NZ_JAFVMH010000039.1 GCF_017377735.1 Acetobacter garciniae | reverse complement strand
TATGGCTATTTACATCAAATACAGCAGCCCGGACGTGAAGGGCGATGTCACCACCTCCGGCTTCGAGAACCAGATTGAGGTTCACAACTTCCAGTGGGGCGTCGGTCGCGGCATCGGCTCGCCGACCGGTGCTTCGGGCAACCGCGAAGCCAGCACACCCAGCATCTCTGAAATCACGGTCAGCAAGAATCAGGACAACGCCAGCGGTGGCCTGCTGAAGGAAGCGCTGAGCAGCGGCGGCAAGGCGAAGCTTGTCATTTCCTTCGTGCGCACCGACCAGGGGGGTGCTGACTCCTATCTGGAAGTGACGCTGACCGACACCATGATCAGCGGCTACAGCCTGTCCAGCGGCGGGGATCGCCCCAGCGAGAGCATTTCCTTCAACTTCACCAAGATCGAGGCCAAGTTCACCCCGATCAAGGATGATGGCAGCAAGGGCTCCCCGTTCCCCGTCACATACGATCTGGGGCAGCAGAAACTGA
>NZ_JAFVMH010000038.1 GCF_017377735.1 Acetobacter garciniae | reverse complement strand
AAGGCCAGCACATCCACTTCAACGCCGCCCTGGTCGGTGCGGGGCTGTCCGGGCACGTAACCCGTGCTCTCAGCATAGAACCGAATCGCGTCACCCGTGTCGGCCTCGATCTGGTAGCCGCCAAGGGCCGCGACGGCGCGGGCATGGTTAAGCAGCCCAGCCGCCGTGCAGTCGCTCAGCATGTCGTTGCCGAACATCAGCACGCCTGGGTCGATGTGAGAACGGTCCAACCGGGCTGGAGCCTGCCGGGTCATCATGCGCAGGCCTTCGAGGCGGGGTTGCCTCGGAAGAACCTTCGCGGGCAGGCAGCCAAGCGCGCGGCCAGTCATAGATACCACGCCCGAGCGAAGACCGACGCTGCCCACACCCCGGCCGCGATGGCCCCGGCCGTGCCGATCATGGCAAGCGTCCGCATCAGCGGACACCCAGGACGGCAAGCGCCTGCGCCTCGGTCATGCCCGTGTAAGGAACCGGCGCACCCACCAGCAGCATATCCCGGGTGTAGTGCGCGGGC
>NZ_JAFVMH010000037.1 GCF_017377735.1 Acetobacter garciniae | reverse complement strand
TTGGACTTGTAACGGTTTTGTGCCGGTCGCTTATCTCGTTATGCCACTCTTGCTTCGAAAGCGAGAGGGCTGATGCCGCCCAGATATGAATGGCGTCGCCGTGGATTGTAGAACCCATTGATATACTGGAAGATGGCAGCAGTCGCCTGACGACGGGTTGGCCAGTTTTGCCTCCAGAGCCATTCCGCCTTCAGGCTTTTGAAAAACGTTTCGACAGCGGCGTTGTCAAAACAGTTTCCTTTTCCGGACATTGAAGCCAGCATTCTATGGGCCTGCAGCTTTTTCCGGAAATCATGAGAACAGTATTGGCTGCCACGATCGGAGTGGAAAATGCAGCCGGGCACCGGGTTACGCAGCCGCACCGCCATATCCAGGGCACGGATGGCCAGATCCTTTTTCATCCGGTCGCTTGCAGCCCACCCGATCACACGACGACTGAACAGATCAATGACGACAGCCAGGTAGAGCCAGCCCTCGGCAGTCCAGATATAGCTGATATCGCCTGCCCATTTCTGGTTGGGGCCTTCAGCAAGGAAGTCGCCGTCCAGAAGGTTGGCCACAATGTCAGACTGGTGGTAGCTGTCGGTCGTGACCTTGTGGCGACGGGTGCGTACGGGCCGGATCCCGTTGTCCTTCATGAGGCGACCAACACGACGTTCCCCGACATCAAGCCCCGCTTCCCTCAGTTCCATGGTCATGCGCGGCCGTCCGTAGGAGCCGTTGCTCAGGGCATAGTGTGCACGAATATGCGCTAGCACTTTCAGATCGGTGCGCTGGCGCTGACAGACCGGTCGGGATGTCCAGGCCCGGTAACCCCGTGCCGAAACCCGCAGGACTTGGCACAACCTCTCGATGGGCCATTCATGCCGATGTCCATGGATAAAGGCGAACCTCATGGCTTTTGGCTCGCGAAGAACTGGGTAGCTTTTTTTAGAATTTCCCTCTCCTCCCGCAGAATTCGGTTCTCCAGGCGGAGACGTTCATTCTCGCGGGCCAGATCAGCCTGCTGTCCGGATCCAGGCTCGTCCGGACGATAATCCACTATCCATTTCGCTAAAGTGGATTTGCCAATACCCAGGTCGCTCGCAACCCGCGCGCGTGACAGTC
>NZ_JAFVMH010000036.1 GCF_017377735.1 Acetobacter garciniae | reverse complement strand
TGAGCCACACCGATCTGGAGCTTTTTTTTCGCGCGCCTGTTTCCCAGACGGACCCCGAGGTTTTTGCGGCGCTGAGCGGAGAGCTGACGCGCCAGCGCGAAGGCATTGAACTGATCGCGAGCGAGAACATGGTGTCCGAAGCGGTGCTTCAGGCCCAGGGCAGCGTGCTGACGAATAAATACGCCGAAGGTTATCCCGGCCGTCGCTATTACGGTGGCTGTTCGGAAGTGGACAAGGTCGAGACCCTGGCCATCGAACGCGTGAAAACCCTGTTCGGCGCGGGCTTTGCCAATGTGCAGCCGCATTCGGGGGCCAACGCCAACCAGGCGGCGTTCATGGCCATGGGCAAGCCGGGTGACACGGTGCTGGGCATGAGCCTGGCAGCTGGCGGGCACCTGACCCATGGTGCGGCCCCCAATTATTCGGGCAAGTGGTTCAACGCCGTGCAGTATGGCGTGCGCCAGCAGGACGGCGTGCTGGATTACGAGGAAATGGAACGCCTGGCCCGCGAGCACAAGCCCGCCATTATCGTGGCCGGTGGCTCCGCCTATCCGCGCATTATCGATTTCGCGCGCTTTCGCCGCATTGCGGATGAGGTCGGCGCGTTCCTGATGGTGGACATGGCGCATTTCGCGGGTTTGGTGGCCGCTGGCCTGTATCCCAGCCCGGTGGAGCACGCGCATATCGTGACCTCCACCACGCACAAGACGCTGCGCGGCCCGCGCGGTGGGCTGATCCTGACGAATGACGAGGCCCTGGCCAGGAAGATCAACTCCGCCGTGTTCCCCGGCCTGCAGGGTGGCCCGCTCATGCATGTGATCGCGGGCAAGGCCGTGGCGTTCGGCGAGGCCCTGCGCCCCGAATTCAAGGAATACCAGAAGGCGGTTCAGAAGAACGCGCAGGTTCTGGCCGAAGTGCTGGTCGAGCGCGGGTTCGACATCGTGACCGGCGGCACGGATTCCCACCTGCTGCTGGTGGACCTGCGTCCCAAGAAGGTGACGGGCAAGGCGGCGGAAGCGGCGCTGGAGCGTGCGGGGATCACGGCGAACAAGAACGCCATTCCGTTCGATCCGGAAAAGCCGGCCGTGACCTCTGGCGTGCGCCTGGGCAGCCCGGCGGCGACGGCGCGCGGCTTCCGCGAGGCGGAATTCCGCCAGGTGGGCGAGATGATCGACGAGGTGCTGACCGCCCTGGCCGCATCAGGCGGGGAAGGCGACAGCGTGGTCGAAAACGCCGTCCATGCCCGCGTGCGCGAACTCTGTGCCAGGTTCCCCATCTACACCCG
>NZ_JAFVMH010000035.1 GCF_017377735.1 Acetobacter garciniae | reverse complement strand
ACTGTCCGCCGTCAGGATCTATGGGACGAAATTGGTGAATTGAATAATGGAGGATTTCTGGCTCATCGTAACGACGAAGGAGTGAAGTATGAGCCAGAAATCCTTGCCGGAGACGACATCGGGGGAGCGGTTGATCCGCGATATCCGCCGGGCGACGCGCCGGCAGTATTCGGCGGAAGAGAAGATCCGCATTGTGCTTGATGGCCTGCGGGGCGAGAGCAGCATAGCTGAGCTGTGCCGCCGTGAAGGTATTGCCGAAAGCCTGTATTATTCCTGGTCGAAGGAGTTTCTTGAGGCCGGGAAGAAACGACTTGCGGGCGATACGGCGCGTAACGCCACGACCAGTGAAGTCCGTCATCTGCGTGACGAGGCGCGGGCCCTGAAAGAGGTCGTGGCCGAGCAGGCACTGGAACTGCGCCTGCTTAAAAAAAGCATGATCGGGGATGGGGGAGACCCCGCATGAGATATATGGCTTCGGAAAAGCTCGAGATCATCCGCCTTGTCGAGCAATCAGCCCTGCCGGTTCGGCAGGTTCTCGGCAAGATTGGTATCCCGCGTTCAACCTTTCACCGCTGGTGCGATCTATATCGGACGGGCGGACCGGAAGCCCTGGCTGACAAGCCCTCTGGACCCAATCGGATATGGAACCGCATCGCGGACGATATCCGTGCACAGATCATTGATCTGGCGCTGGAGACGCCGGAACTGTCGCCTCGTGAAATTGCCGTGCGGTTCACCGACGAGCAGGGCTATTTCGTCTCGGAAGCCTCGGTCTATCGCCTGCTCAAGGCCCATGACCTGATCACCAGTCCGAAATTCATCGTCATCAAGGCGGCGGAGAGCTTCCATACAAAAACAACAGCGCCGAACCAGCTCTGGCAGACGGATTTCACCTATCTCAAGGTTATCGGATGGGGATGGTTCTATCTGTCGACCATCCTTGATGATTTCTCACGCTACATCATCGCCTGGAAGTTGTGCACGACCATGGCCGCATCCGATGTGACGCAAACGCTGGAACTCGCCTTGCAGGCATCAGGGCTTCATCAAGCCACGGTCAGACACCGCCCGCGACTGCTCTCCGATAACGGCCCCTGTTATGTTGCTGACGAACTCGCGAAATGGCTAAATCAGAACAGCATGGATCATGTGCGTGGCGCTCCCAACCATCCCCAGACACAAGGGAAGATCGAGCGTTGGCACCAGACGCTCAAGAACCGCGTGCTTCTTGAGCATTATTATCTGCCTGGAGATCTCGAAAGCCAGATCGAGGCATTCGTCGAAAACTATAATCAGCGCCGCTATCACGAGAGCCTCAACAATCTCACGCCGGCCGATGTCTGGTTCGGACGGGGGCAGACAATCCTGCTCGAACGTGAGCGCATCAAAAGAGCTACCATCCAGAAACGACGCTTGCTTCATCAGCAGCGCGCCGCCTAAACATCATAATCAGATGGGCCAGACCCTCCGTTATTTCACACCATCCATAGTCCCAAATCTTGCGACGACGGACA
>NZ_JAFVMH010000034.1 GCF_017377735.1 Acetobacter garciniae | reverse complement strand
CGGAAGCGGACCTGATCGAGCAGGCCTGTGCGGGCCAGGTGATGGCAGACCAGCGAGCCGAAGCCGCCTTCGGATCCTTCCTCGATGGTGATCAGCACCGCATGGTTGCGGGCCAGGTTTTCCACCAGCGCGGTGTCGAACGGCTTGGCGAAGCGCGCATCGGCCACCGTGGGGGGCAGGCCCTGCGCAGCCAGGATATCCGCCGCCTTCAGGCATTCCCCAAGCCTCGGCCCGAGCGAGAGGATGGCAATCCCCCCTTTCTCCGCCCCGGCCTGGCGGCCCATTTCACGGATGATCCGCCCGCGCCCGATCTCCAGCACGGTGCCCGCCGCGGGCAGGTCCAGCCCCAGCCCGTTGCCGCGCGGATAACGCAGGGCGATCGGCCCTTCGTCGAATTCCACGGCCGTGGCCGTCATGTGCAGCAGTTCCACCTCGTCCGAGGGGGCCATGATGGTCATGCCCGGCAGGCAGCCCAGATACGCGATGTCGAACGCGCCGGCATGGGTCGCGCCATCAGCACCCACCAGCCCCGCGCGGTCGATGCCGAAGCGCACGGGCAGCTTCTGCAGCACCACGTCATGCATCACCTGGTCATAGGCGCGTTGCAGGAAGGTGGAATAGATGGCGCAGAACGGCCGCAGCCCCTCGCTGGCCATGCCGGCGGCAAAGGTCACGGCATGCTGTTCGGCAATGCCCACGTCGAAGAACCGTTCGGGATAGGCCTTGGCGAAGGCGTCCAGCCCGGTGCCCGAGGGCATGGCGGCTGTAATGGCGGCAATGCGGTTGTCGGTCGCGGCCCGGCGCACCAGTTCGCGCGAGAAGACCGAGGTATAGCTGGGCGGGCCGGCCGGCCCCTTGGTCTGCTCACCCGTCACCACGTTGAACTTGGCCACGGCGTGATACTTGTCGCCCGCGTTTTCCGCCGGGCGGTAGCCGTGGCCCTTCTCGGTGATCACATGCAGCAGGATGGGGCCGTTATCCGTATCGCGCAGGTTGCGCAGGATGGCGACGAGCTGGGGCAGGTCATGCCCGTCCACCGGGCCGACATAATACAGGCCCAGCTCTTCGAACAGCGTGCCGCCCGTAATCATGCCGCGGGCGTATTCGTCGGCCTTGCGGGCGGTGCGTTCGACCGGGGCGGGCAGTTTCTTGACCACCTTGCCCGCCAGTTCGCGCAGGCCCATGAACTTGCGCGAGGACATCAGCCGCGACAGGTAGTTCGACATCGCGCCCACAGGGGGGGCGATGGACATCTCGTTGTCGTTGAGGATGACGATCAGCCGCTCGGCGCCGGGGCCGGCCACGGCGGCGTTGTTCATGGCCTCATACGCCATGCCCGCGGAAATGGAGCCATCCCCGATGACCGCGATCACGTTGCGTTCGCGGTAGCTGGGGTCTTCCTCCGCACGCAGGTGGTGGGCCACGGCCATGCCCAGCCCGGCGGAAATGGAGGTGGAGGAATGCGCCGCCCCGAACGGGTCGTATGCGCTTTCGGACCGACGGGTGAAGCCCGACAGCCCGCCGGGCTGGCGCAGGGTGCGGATGCGATCGCGCCGGCCGGTCAGGATCTTGTGGGGGTAGGCCTGGTGGCCCACGTCCCAGATCACGCGGTCATCGGGGGTGTCGAACACCGCGTGCAGGGCCACCGTCAGTTCGATTACCCCAAG
>NZ_JAFVMH010000033.1 GCF_017377735.1 Acetobacter garciniae | reverse complement strand
AGGCGGCACGGACACGACCAGCACCGCGCTGCCTGCGGCTCCAGCGTCGTAGACGGCGCCCCCGTACGGACTCTTTTGGCCGCCTTCCGAGGCGGTTTTTTTATGCCTGGATAATTTGATGACAGAACAGGGCCTCCCCGCAACTGATGATGCTGCGCGCGCACCATCCAACCTGGACCGGGAGATCGGCCGACTGGAGGGGCGGGTCGATTCACTGGAACGAACCGTCGAACGACTGGAGAACTCGGTAAACGGGCTGCTGCGCATTATCGATTTTGCGAAGAACGGCATTCGCCTGATTTATGCGGCTGTCGGTCTGATCGGTATTGACGGCCTAGTGCGCGCCGCCCTCTTTGTAACTCACTGGCACGGGCAATGATTATGTCCGGTCTGAATATTTCGCAATTCAAGCATTTGGTCGTGCGTCCGGTCGTAACCCAGATCGGCCTCGGCACGGACGCTGCGGTCAACCTGCTGACAGGAACCGCATTGGCCGAAAGCGGCCTGGTGTGGCTGGCGCAAATTTGCGGGCCTGCATTGGGTCTGTTCCAGATGGAACCTGCCACGCATGACGACTGCTGGAAGACTTTCCTGCCCGGACAGCCGGTGCTGGCGGATGCCCTTCGCCGCGTGGCTGGGCGGAGCACGCCAGACGCCGGGCTGATGGCTTCCAACCTAGCCTATGCCTGTGCCATGGCGCGCGTGAAATATTACCGGGCGCTCCCGCCACTGCCCGCCGCGAATGATGCGGCCGGGCTCAGCGCCTATCACAAGCAGCATTACAACACGCCTTTGGGCGCTGCCGATGCCGGCCGCAACGTCGCCCTGTTCCAGCAGGCGATCAACGCATGATTTTCCGCGTCACTGCCAGGCTGATCCGCCTGCGGCAGGTTGCCTGGCGCATTTTACAAAAGGACAGTTCAATGGATACGCCCAAAACGGCTCTCGTGGCGCGGACAGTAACCGCGACCACGGCCGGTATCTCGCTGCCTGCGCTGGCGGCCCTGCTGCCCCAGCCTTACAACGTCTGGGTCATGTGGATCTGCATTGTGTTTGCCGCCGCAGGTGCAGCCGCGACACAGATCCCGATCCCCCAAAACGACACGTCCCGGCTGTGGCCGCTCTATCGCGTGCTCAATTTCCTCGCCCTGAACTGGGGCAAGGCGGCCAATGCCGCGGTGCTGTTCCGCGAGGCATCGACCAGCAGGGCTACCCCGCCTGGACCGGGCACGGGCATATCGCCGCCCGACGCGCCGAAATCCTGACACCCATGCCGCCCTCTGAGGCGGTTGTTTTTTTGGAGGCCATCATGGTCACTTCCCGTCGCAATTTTCTGCGCAATTCCTCATTCCTGGCAGGCGCTCTGGCGCTGGCGGCCTGCTCCACCGTCACGACGAACGGCGTCACCACGATCACGCTGGACGTGACCAAGGTCAAGAACTATGGCCAGGCCGGGCTGAATGCCGCTGCCACGGTGGCCTCGTTCCTGTCAGCCTATCCCGCGCTCGCCCCCTATATGGCCGCTGTCACCCTTGCGGATACAGCCCTGTCCGGCGCGCTGACGGCGTTCTCGACAGCGGCCGGATCCACGCTGACGATCAGCTACGACGACGCGACGTGGAAGACGCGCGTGGACAGCATTCTGACCGATCTGGATACGCTGGCCGCCGCCATCGAAAACGCGATTGCCGGGTCGGGCTCGATCTTGTCCGCATCCGTCATCGCTGACGCCAAGACGGCTTACAATGCGCTGGCCACCGTCATCAGCGTGTTTAAGGCGCTGCTCGGCGTGTCGGACTCTCGTTCCCCTGTCGGCAT
>NZ_JAFVMH010000032.1 GCF_017377735.1 Acetobacter garciniae | reverse complement strand
GTGCCGACAGGGGAACGAGAGTCCGACACGCCGAGCAGCGCCTTAAACACGCTGATGACGGTGGCCAGCGCATTGTAAGCCGTCTTGGCGTCAGCAATGACGGATGCGGACAAGATCGAGCCCGCCCCGGCAATCGCGTTTTCGATGGCGGCGGCCAGCGTATCCAGATCGGTCAGAATGCTGTCCACGCGCGTCTTCCACGTCGCGTCGTCATAGCTGATCGTCAGCGTGGACCCGGCGGCGGTGGAGAACGCGCCAAGCGCCCCAGACAGCGCCGTTTCAGCCGCCGTGATGGCCAGTGCATAGGGTGCCATCGCCGGGAACGACGACAGGTAGCTGGTGACGGTGGCGGCGGCGTTCAGCCCGGCCTGCCCGTAATTTTTCACCTTGGCCACGTCCAGCGTGATTGTGGTGACGCCATTGGTAGTGGCGACCGTGCAGGCCGCCAGCACGGCGGCGGACAGGCCGAGTGCTGACGAACGCATGAAATTGCGGCGAGAGAGGGATTTCATTTCGTGGTATCCTTGAAGATGGTGACAACGGAGCCGGGACCGGCCAGGGGCGGAGCGGACGGGCCGGCGCTCTTGCGCAGGAGCATCCCGGCGTTGACCGCCTGCCCCCAGTTCGCAGCGACAAAGCTGAGCGCGCGATAGAGCGGCCAGAGCTTCGACCCGTCCGGCGGCGCGGGGATCTGGGTGCAGACCAGGCCAATCGCGCCCACGGCGATCAGCGCGTAGCCCACCCATGCGGAATACGGATCAGGCAGTTGCGTCAGGGCCAGAATCAGCGTGCTGGCAACGCCCCCGGCCTTGGCCGTCTGAACGACCGTGGCTTTCTTGGGTGTGTCGGCCATTGGATTATCCTTCTCCAAAAGGCCCCATGCGGAAAAACGCATGGCGGCCAATCGTGCAGCGGTAGAATTGAGGAGCAGCCCACGCAGGCGGGCGCGGCATGCGCGTGTCATAGTAGCTGTCTGCCCCGTTTGTGATGTCTGGGAGCGCGCCAGAGACAAGCAGGGCGGCCATTTGCTGCGCCTTTTTGAACTGCGGGTCTGAATCGGTGACGGTCAGTGCCTGCGCCCGGTTCGGATCACTCGGGTTCCAGCAGGAGAACTGCCAGCGCGCCATGCACACGCCCGCAATGTCGTGGCCCCACCACGCGGGCCGGGCGGCACGGTTTCCGATCACCCCAAGCACCGCCAGCATGCCGCGCGCGCCTTCGCCCCTCGCCTCACCCCAGGCTGTTCGGGCTGCTGCTTGCGTTGGGTCAGTGAGCGGGAGCGTCAGCATTGCCGCCCCCTGTATCCACAAGGTGGTGCCGGTGCAGCCAGCGCACGTCGCCGAACACGTAATCATCGACCGTGGCGCTGGAAAACAGCGTCCCGCCTACCGCGCCCGCCACGCAGAATACGATCGCGCAGACGCCGCCCCAGTATTTGATCCGGGCCTCGCGCGTCTGGGCCACGACCAGCGCCTGCTGCGCGATTTCGGCCTGCCGTTTCTGCGCGCCAGTGTGTTCGGCAAGCTGGCGGGTCAGGTCGTACAGGCCATTGCGCAGATCGGTCATCGCGGTGCCCGCCGCCTGCGCGCGGGCCTGCCCCTCGGCGCGAATAGCAACCACCTCCCGCATGAGCCCGTCCTGCCCCTTTTCCAGACCGTCCAGACGGCCATTGATTTGCGCAATTTCCTGCGAATGGCCGTCTACAACGGCACGCAGGTCATCCTCAGCCGCGCCGCCTTCTGCCGCGCACCGTTCGTCAAGCATTTAGATTCCAGACATAAAAAACCGCCTCACAGGGCGGCGGGTAGCGCTCAGATAGAGGGCCGTTACGAGGCCGGGGCCGTGGGCAATGCCGTGCTGGTTGTGTCCGTGCCGCCG
>NZ_JAFVMH010000031.1 GCF_017377735.1 Acetobacter garciniae | reverse complement strand
GGACTGCCACACCTCCACCCAGCGGGCCTGTTTGACGTAACTCTGCCCCCGGAAATACGAAGGCGGCACCATCAGAAGCGCATGGAAGTGCGGATGTGCTGAACCGTCCTTACCCCGCGTCACCTCGGTTGTCCGTATCCAACCCTTCACAAGCTTGAACTCTGGCCGAAGCACCATACGGCGCCAACTATCGTTCATAGCCTTCAGGGTGGCCCGTAGATCGCCCACAGGGCAATTCCGCACCGTGAGGGTCAGAAAGAGCCACCGCGCCCCTGTATGGGCTTCTATGAGGCCGGGAAGGGCTTGGTAGAAACGGGCCTGCCACATGAGCGAACGCCTCCACTGACACACCGGGCAATGACGCACCCGGCAGAACTGCGCTTCCTTGAGTTTTAACCGGGCCTCGCCGGTTTCGGGGTCATGAGCTTCACTGAACCGCAGAACCCCCGAACACTTGCCAATCCGCTCCGCCAGCCGCTCAAACTCCCGCGCCTCGCCATAGATGGCCTGCACGTCCTGAGCCTGCGCCCGGTGGACTTCCCACGGCTTATCCCGTGGCGATAAATCGGAAAGGGAACTGTCTTGGTGTCGTAAACGACCTGTGTTATGTTCCTTGCAAGTGCAGAAATGCACGGAAAAACCCCTGTTATTTTGGTTGTGTCGCAACTCCCAAGGTACAGGGTTTTTCTTTGACTAGTCAATTCCTCAAAAAACCGCAGTCGCTCTAGGGCTAGACCCCAAAACTACGACCTGCAATTATCCCTTAAGTATAAATACAAGGTGCGAAAACCGCATTTTCGCCGCCCCGCGCACGTCCTCGCACGGCTCCGGGGCTCGCGGTGCGGCGCTACTGCTCCCCCTCTCCATGCCCATTCTTGCGGTCTCAAATTCGGGACAGGTTTTGCGTGGTTATATGTCACGCATCGGGGGAATGTGCGGGCAATCACCACCCCCCACCAGACGCCTACCGGCGGCCTACGGCGCTCCCGCTCTGCGCTCGCTCTGGTGCTGCACCGGCTTTGTGCTGTGCCCGTCTGCTTGCTCAAGGGGCGGGAGCGAACTGGAAGGGGCAGAGGCCAAACGTGACACGTCACGGAATGGGGCAGGGGGTGGTAATGGCCCGAACATTCTTCCCCCTCCCTAAGCCGTCCAGACGGGCCAGCAGGCACCCCATGACAGCCCGGAGCGAGCGCAGAGCGGGAGCGGCGTAGCCCGGCCCCGTGGGGCCGTCCGGGAAGCCTCAAGATCGCTAAGGGGAACCCTTGGCCGCACACCCCAAAAGGGGGGCAAACGAGAGTTTGTATAAGTGCGCCCTTTCTGGGTTTGACCATTTTTGTCGTAATCGACGGAACAGAGAAGCGACATGACAACGCGAAAAGAAACACTCATCACGTTCGACGCAGTAACAGCGGCTCGAAGTCCAGACGTGCAAAAAGAACTGCTCAAAATGGCAAAAGCCGACAACAACCCGGAAGCATTAAAACACGCTCAACGGGTCATTGCTCTTGCACGCGCTGCAAACAAAAAAGGGGTGGTAACTGCCCCGCCCGTTGAGCCACAGGCGAATAAGGCAGGACGTGTGGTGTAGGGTCACACCACCTGTCCTGCCCAACTTTTACAAGATATTTTGACGCCAAAGATGGTTACATGCTCGTGCAAATCTCGGGCAAAACTCGGACATATCAGAGTGCAAAACTCTGCATAAACTCGGTCACTTTCTGGCGTAAAAAAATGGGCCGCAATGCAGCAGACATCACGCACCAAGGCTCAAACCGAACGAAGTAAAGGGCGCACTTAGGCAAACTCTGTTTGCGTGCGTCTCACCCGTCCTCAATGTCGATCTGTCTGGGGTCATGAATGAGGGCTGACGGTTCCGCATCGGCCTGACGGTAACGGCGATATTTCCGGTCAGCAGGACGCCAATTAAACCCGACACGCCCCCCATCGTCCTGTTCCCCGTCTCCATCGGTCAGAGCAAGTTCCTCGTCGCTCTCCTGCCCTTCCTTGAGCACATTCTTGAGCGCCCCGCCCGTTGCTACAAACCGGAGCTTATGGACTTGCCTGGTCAACTCCATGAACCATTCCGGGTCGGTGGTCATGTCGGCAGGCTTCACCGCGTATTTCAGGGTTTCCGCCGCCGCTTTCTGAATGGCCTCTGTACCGTCCTCTCCCTTGCGTGGATGCACCGCCCGCACGTCCACACTGGGGGCATAGTTCAACCGAGCGCA
>NZ_JAFVMH010000030.1 GCF_017377735.1 Acetobacter garciniae | reverse complement strand
GGCAAAGCGGATATTCTCGTCCTTCCGGAGGAGATACTCCCGCTCGGGGTGGATGTTCGGGGTGTAGAAGAAGATCGTGTAGTCGATGCCCGATGCTATCATCGCCTCCATCACCTCACCCGAACATGGTGCGCAGCATGAATGGAGAAGCACCTTCTTCTGCCCGTCCGGGGGTGTCAGACTCTGTCTCGGCTTCTCGTTCATCGGTTGTCTCTTCCTGTTCCGAATAATCTGCCACATTATCCGACATGCAACGGCCGGTCGTCCGCAGTCCGAGGATATGGGCGATTGCAAAAGTCGGGTCCGCGCGATTCAGCGTGGAGATATGAAATTCGTTGATACCGTTGGTTTGCAAGGTCCGGATCTGTTCCACCGCCACGATACTGGCGACAATGCGCCGGAGTTCCAGGTTTCCGTCGGTGTCTTCAAAAAGACGCGTGAGCCAGACCGGCACCGTGACCCCGCAGAGCGTCGAGAAGCGTGCCACATGCTCGTAATTCGAGACCGGCATGATGCCCGGAATGATGGGCGCGGTGATACCAGCGGACTGACACCGCTCAAGGAAGCGCAGACAGGTCGAAGCATCAAAGAAATACTGCGTGATGGCGCGTGTTGCCCCCGCATCGAGCTTGCGTTTGAGGTTGTCGAGATCGGCTTCAGGGCTCAGGGCCGCCGGATGCGTTTCCGGGTAGGCAGCGACGGAGATGTCAAAATCGGCGATGCGACGCAGCCCTGGGACAAGATCGCTGGCATAGGCGTAACCACCCGGATGGGGCGTGTAGCCGACCGCGCCGGCAGGCGGATCGCCGCGCAGTGCCACGATGTGCTTCACCCCTGCTTCCCAATACCTGCGGGCGACAGCATCGACTTCCTCCCGCGTCGCGCCGACACATGTCAGATGGGCAGCCGGTACGAGGTCAGTCTCACGCCTGAGGCGCAACACCGTAGCATAAGTGCTGGCCTGAGTGCTTCCGCCCGCACCATAGGTCACGGACACAAAGTGGGGCGAAAGCGGTGCAAGGCGCCGGATGCACTGCCATAACCGCTGCTCCATAGGTTCTGTTCTTGGCGGGATGAATTCAAAGGAAAGCGCAGGTGTCGGCATGTCGCGGCTGCACGACAGCAGGTTACCGATCCGTTGTTCCGACACCAATCCGTTCAGTCTGTCTGTCATGTCAGTTGCAGGGAAACGGCTCTTTCCGTGCATGTCTTATGCAGGAGATCGAATTTGTATTCAGAGTCAAAGCACAGGAGGCCACGATTATCGGTCGGGATCATGGAAAACTATCCGAAAGAATCATGTAAGCCATCATGATAAAAATTTATGGAAGTGAACTGAAATGATATATTTTTATGATTATATAAATTTGGTGCATTACGAGAGGTAAGCCATGGGTGTTCTGGAGCGCAATCATCTGACAATTATTCGGGAAGTCGCGCGAGAAGGCTCATTGACGGCCGCAGGGATGCGTCTGAACCTGACCCAGCCGGCGCTCAGTCACGCCATCCGCAAGATTGAACAGCAGCTTGGCGTAAAGATATGGCGGCGGGAGGGACGCTCCCTTGTGCTCAATCAGGCAGGCGAATGGCTGCTTGCTCTGGCGAACCGCCTGCTTCCTCAATTCGAGCTGGCGGAAAGCCGCCTTGAACAGTTCGCAAATGGCGGACGTGGTACACTCCGCATCGGCATGGAGTGTCATCCCTGCTATCAATGGCTTCTGAAAGTCGTCTCTCCGTATCTGGAGCGATGGCCCAAAGTTGACGTGGATGTACGGCAGAAGTTCCAGTTTGGCGGTATTGGCGCGTTGTTCAGCAATGAGATTGACATCGTGGTCACCCCTGATCCGCTTTACAAACCCGGCCTGAAATTCACACCGGTATTCGATTATGAACTCGTTCTGGCCGTTGGCCCTGAACACCCTCTGCGGAATGAGAAGTTCGTCCTGCCGGAACAGCTTGCTGGCGAAACATTGATCACCTATCCCGTTCTGTCCGAGCGGCTGGATATCTATACGCAGTTTCTGCAGCCTGCCGGTATTGGTCCGCGGCAGCAGAAACAGATTGAAACTACGGATATCATGCTGGTGATGGTGGCACATGGAAGGGGCGTTGCAGCACTTCCACGCTGGCTTGTGGAAGAGTATACACCACGCTTTGACCTTTACCCGGTCAAGCTTGGTAAAAAGGGCATTGCAAAGCAGATATTTCTTGGTTACCGCGAAACTGATGAAGAGGTTCGATATCTGCAGGATTTTATCGAATTCGCTGCTTTACCTTCTTTGGTCGTTTAAGTATTTGTTTCGAAATCCATAATTAAAACCTGGTCGTGCTTTTCTTTTACATTGCCCGGTTTCTCTGATTTCTTCTCAATTCCAGACATTCGCCATTGCTGTCGTTTCCTGCCGGGAAAAGGCTGCGGATTTTGGGCGTGTCCGGAGCTTTTAGAGTCAGAGGGC
>NZ_JAFVMH010000003.1 GCF_017377735.1 Acetobacter garciniae | reverse complement strand
GCCTGCGCCAATGATCGTTCCCGCCGAGTTGGTGAGGATCGTATAAATCATAGGTGCGCCTTTAGCTTGGAATAAATAGATAGGTGAGCGCAATACTTCTGGAATGCCAGTTAGCAACTTGAGACGTTGGGGCGTAGACAGCCGATATCGTGTGCGCTCCCGCGCCAACTGGTACCGCGATGCAATGGGACATTGAAATAGAGGTTGTGTCGCTAGTTATCGCAGTTGGATTGCCATCGAGAAAAATACCAAACTCGGCTACATCTGGTTGAGTTTGGTTTGCTGCCACGCCCACGTTGGCGTTCGCAGTAATAAGAAAGGTACCCGAAACGGGGGCTGTGTAGGTGAGGGTTGTGGAGCTTTGGTCGGACGTTGCTGCAAAAAAGACTTTACTGCTTGCTGACACAAACTGATTGGAAAATGCGATATTCCCGAATTCGGTCGTGTCCACGATACCGACCATGCGAGTGCCGTTGAAGCCGATGTATATTTTGTGGCCAGTCTGGAGGTCCCCCGCGCCGCCCGTCCTGGCGTAACGATAATCCCCATCAGTCGTGGTGGTATAGCTTGCAAAGAGGCTCGTCCAATTTGCCCCCGTTGCGCCCGGAACAGTCATGTTCGCGTCGGCCGTGGACACCCAGAACGCGCCCGCTGCATCGACCACGACAGCGAATTTCGGGTAACCCCCGATAAGCGTGGCCAGCGCGGCGTTATAGGGTGCTACCCCGCGCTGCGCCGGGGCGAACAGGATCTGGGCTGCTTTGAGAGTCTGCGACCAGTCGGAATTACTGGGTGTAATGCCGGCTGCTTTTACGAAGGCGATCAGCTCGGCCATCATCATATTGTAGTGCCAAGCAGGACTATCTGTGGCGATAATCCCTTGTGCCGGGTCACCATCTGTCGCCCATCCGGGTGTGCCTGTCGCGGGGGCAGTATCAGCCTGCGCCTGCGCAACAGTGTTGGCGGAAATCAGAAGATCCATGTCAGGTTCCGTAGCTGAAGAGAACGATGGTATGTGCGGGCGCGCGGGCCTTTATTTCGCACTGAAGGACGGTGTTGCCCCATGTGGCCCAGGCCTGCCCGAAACTGTCCCCGAATTTGCGCCTAGAAATCGTGAACTGGGGCGCGTTGACCTGCCATGCATAGGCCCAGGCTTCCCCCCCGAAAGGCGTGCCAAACCGGCGACCAAACCGCCCGGGAGCGAATTGCGTAATGGTGATGTCGTAGCCAAGCGCTTTGGCAAACGCGATAAAGTAGGCAACTGAGCACCCGCCTGTATCGGTAATGCGCGCTACAACCTGCGCACGACGCTGGGTAATGCTGGGGTTGGTACCAGCGCAGGGGTCTGGGAGACCGAGCGTAGCCTCCCACTCGGGCAGCAATTCCGTGGCGCTGGACGGGAATGCATCCACCAACAGGTTGGCTGCCCGGGCGGAACTGCGGGCGAAGGTGTTGGACCAGATATCCGCCAGCCGATAAGGACCGCTTCCCGCCGCTTTGGGCCACACTGGGCCAGAAGGCAGCAACCGCAGCAGGGCTGCGCGGAACATGTCCTGACTGAAAATGGGTGGGGGCATATCAATTCTCGAACGCTATCGTTCCCAGCGTGGGCATTGCGGCCGCCGTAGCGCCAGTAACGGGGGCTGTGGGCTGCGTGACGCTAAAACTCGACAGCCCGATGGCGGCAATAGCCTCATCCCAATCGTTCGGGTGGAGCGTGCCACCCGGCGCGGAAAGGCGCAGGAACATGTCCTGTAGTGCGGCCTTGATCAGGGTCTGGTTCGCGACGGTGTTGCCTGTACCCAGATCTGCCACCACGAAATTGGTGGGCTGAGGCTCTGGAGCGCATACGATGACCAGCGCATCGACCGGCTGCGATTGATAGAGGGCATTGGCCACGGTCAGTTGGTCACCCGTGGCGGTCGCATAACGGCTGTCCGAACTGCTGGCGCCATTCGTGCCCTGCGGGAACCCGCCAGAGGCCGATTCCGCATCGTCCAGCATGGGGTAGACCACGATCGTGCCCGCACCAAAGCCCAGCGGATTGCACCAGGCCCGGGTGACACCCGGTACCGCCAGCGCCCAGTCGATATAGTCCTGCTTGCGCCCGTTCGCGGCGTCCCCCTGCCATGCGAGCAGCACGCGGGAACGAAAAGCGTCGTCCAGTTCTGTGTCCGCGCCCCCTGTAAATGCGCTGGCCACCTGACCCACCGTCTGGATTCCCGGAACCGGACTGGACAATGTCGCCAGAGTTCCCGCCGCCATATTGCCGGCAGAGCCTGAGACCGTGCAGGTAGCCGGTGCCGTGACCGTGCTGCCGTTCAGCGTGCTATCAGCCGTTGTGGTGGCCAACAGACCGCCCGCCAGCGCTATACCGGTTCCAGCCGGGATTACTGCGCTACCGGTCGCCGTAAATGCTACAGACCCGGACGCAGATGTAGCGGTCTTGCGCAGCACGTTCTTGAGCGCGCCCCAACTTTCCAGATATTCGTCTGTCGCGCTCCAGGGCACAGCCTGCTTGGATATCCAGTCCAGATATGCGTAATGCAGGTAGGCAAGGCCTGCCAGCACGTAGGACAGGACCGTTAGAACCGAAAAGCGCAGCACTGCCGATACGTTGGAAATGCCCCCGTCGAGCACGTCCTGCAACGCCTGCTGGCGCAGCTCCGTCAGGGTAGGTCTTGCATATGGCATTCAAATCCCCTCCCACGCCCATGAAAACAGGAAAGTTTGCGGGACCGTCTGCCCGGGTTCGAGAACGGTTACGCGGAATTCGACGGCCTGGCGGTTCACCGTGCTCCACCAAGCGTTGACCGTGACAGAGGCCGCGACACCGTCATCGACCAGCCATTGCAAGGCCTCCTGACAGATTGCCTCCACCTCACGCGGAATGCTGCTCTGCCCCGCCTTGACCGCGCGGGCCAGTTGCCAGAGACGCGAACCTATGGGCGTGTCAGCCCACGCGTCGGCCCACCAGCCGCGTCTGTCGTTCAATTCCGACCCGGATGCACCGGGGGCCGGGGCAAACCCGACTGCGCCATCTAGCGTTGTGATGGTCTCCGGCGCGACCCGGTCGGTGAACAGGCTGACCAGCACGGCGGAACGCAGCGCGCTGTCCAACACGAGATCGCCGTTGCTAAAGGTCCAGTCCCCCCGGGCCTGAGCGACGTTCCACGTGATCGCAATGTCCATGATGGGTTATTCCGGTGCGTCAGATGTGCCAGGCGCTGCCGGCACATTGTGGCGGTGCTGCTCAAGGCTGATATTTCCTGCCTTCACATCACCCTGCGCGGTGATCGTGCTGGTGCAGGTAATTGGGCACTCAAATGCCGCCTCCTGGGCGGAAACTGTCAGTTTACCGGCGGTAGAGAGAGTTATGCTTCCGTCAGCCTTCAGCCAGATACGCGCCCCGGTCACCAGGTGGTAAAGACAGACATCACCCGGTTGCAGGTCGCGCGGGTAACTGCGCTGGTCGCCCGTGGCGATCGCGACGGCGCGGGTGCGGTCTCCCCCTTGGAACAGCACAGCGATATCAGACCCGGGCAGAGACCGGCTGCGGAAGCCCGCCAGTTGCAGCACAGGTACGTCGCTGCGGATTTCCCCGTCCGCCAGGGCAATTTGAACCGTGGGGGTAGAGGCGGTCTCTACCGTGTCTGCTGTCTGCCGGCCCAGTCCCAAAGCCATAGCCATGCGCCTGCCAAGACGTTGCAAGGATGATGTCATCAGCTATTCCGGGTGGCGGCCGCCACGCCCTCGTTCTGCGCCATAGGCAGCACGAGAGGTTGTGGCTTGAATGCTTCGGGCGGCATGGCGATGATATTGGCGTGCGTGCCGTCCATGCCTTGCACGAACTCGACTTCCGCGATCAGCAAGGTGAGTGTGACACCAAGCTTGGGCAGATACGTCGCGCTGAGCGTGTTGGGCTGCCAAAGCCTGCCATTGCTGTCGCGCCAGCTATCGCAGGTCAGTTCCAGCGGCATCGACCGGCCATAGCGCCGGGCTACCTCCCATTGCACGCGCTGGGCAGCAATTTTGTAGTCCGCATCGCCCGTTTCCACGGGCACCAGCAAGGGACGGTGGCGCGTAACGCCCGGGTCGCTCGCACTGGCCTGCCCCGGTGCTGTCAGGGCCTGCATTTCCTGCGCCTGTTTGTTTCCGTCCTGGGGCGCCTCGAACAGCACGGCAGTCGTCTGCAAAATGGCCTGTATGGAGGAAAACCGACCGTTCATGGAGCGCATGAAACGGGCGCGCTCCACGTTCTGGCCCTGTATCAGAGCCCCTACCGACACCGTGCTGACTGGCGCCAGCAGAATGGAGCCGTCTGGCTGGTCGTAGAACAGGCAGCCTGCCAGGCGCGTGGCGCGCTCGATCACCTCGTAGGCAGTCTCGGTCAGAATAACCGAGAACTGTTGAATGGGCGTACTGCCCGCCCCACCCACTGAATTGACGGTAATGCCGAACGGTTTGCAAACCTGCTGCGCAATCGCCAGAACCGTCGTGTTGTTCATCTGGTAGGTCGAGAATTCGGCCGAACATTCCGTGGCGTCGATCGATTTGGACGTGACGACCACACGCAGGATATGTTCGTCAGGCCCGACCTCCTCGCTGATGCTCTGCACGTAGCCGGTCAGAACCTGGTCGGAGCCGATCTGGATCCGGCAACTGTCCCCCGGGTTGATCGAAATCGTGTAGCCATCCGTGGTTGTTGGCTGCCATTTCGTGGTTTCGAACATGGCCGCCCAGGGCATGATCTCGACCCCGATGCGGATGGATATGCGCTCCCACCCTGTAATGCTGAAACCACCGACATAGATCGTGGCGGATTCAGCCGTGGTCCCATCATAGCCCAAGGCCTGGGACAGCGTGCTGATGATGCTCAAGATTGTTCCAGTTCAGATCAGGAGGACAGGGCCTCGAAACTGACGGGCATGAACGCCGGATGGATTGGATCGGCGCGGCGGATCAGGTCATCGGCCCTCGACCCGTCTGCATAGAGCTGCTGCCCCAGCAGAAGCGCAGGCAGGGGGGCGTTACGCTGGATGGTAATCTGCGCCGGCAACTGACTGGCGCGGGCCGCAAGATCGGCCGTGACCTGAAAGCGCAGATCGCGCAGGGCCTTCCAGATATCGGACAGACCGGCGTCGGCCGCCTGTGTCGCAGCAGTATCCAGCAGACCCGCCATGGTCATGCGTAGCGCCTCGGCCTCCTGCGATGAGGTAGGCTGCCAGTCTGCGCAAGCCATGGAGAGGGAGGCCAGTGCCATCTGGCGGCACATCGCCGCCGTTGCCGATTGGGCTGTCGAAATATCGGCGCCGATCGGGGCCAGTGTGCTACTGCTATCGACCGAAAACGCCACCAGCGGTAGCAGAACCGCGATTTGAGCCCCGGGGTCCACCACAGCGGTGCGCAACAGTTCAGGAACCTGCAGGACTGCGTCTGCTATGGCAGAAGTGCTGGTGCCCGTCCCAAGATCAGTTATGGCGGCGTCCACCCCGGCACGCGCGGCAGACAAGGCTATAAGCACCGAGGAAACGGTAGAAGTTTCGTCAACACTACCCGAATTGCCCGCCGCGTAGCGGCCGTTGTTCCCAGGCAAGGTGGCGATGGCGGACGCCATGACCCGCGGCGACCGGATCGCAGAATAAGCCAGGTCGCCCCAAGTGGTCGCCACCGCCTGGGCGGCGGCCACGGCAGGCTCGCCCGCAGCCAACGCACTTGTTGCCGTGCTGGAATAGCTGGTCCCCGCCAGTTCCTGCACCACGACGCCCGCAGCCGCAACAGCCGCATCGAGCGCCAGCTTGACCACTGTGCCGAGCAGGTCTTTCTGCTCGATAAAGTCGAACGTGACATCGATGCGGCCGGTAATACCATCGGGCTCGGCCCAGGAAAAATTGACACATGCCGCTCGGATCGCCCCGATTGTGGGGTGGATCAGCAAGCCAGGCCCCGCGGTTTCAGTGGCATTGACCAACTGATCGCGCTGGATTGCCGCTGTAGGCCCGGACACAAAGCCCCGGATATGGTAAATCCGCTCGCGCTTGCCCATGTCCTCCACCCAGACACCGTCACGATATGCGTAACGATGAATGGCCTGCTTACGGCCGTTCTCACCCCCGCTGCCCAATACGACAAAGGGCACACCCCGGAACGAGCACTGCAGATACTCCAGGGCCGTGTTCAGCAGCGCTCCGGACATGTGGTTCAGTTCCCTATCGCAGTATTGGCCGGATCCATGGCCCGGTGCTGGGTGACAGACGCCACCTTGAGGTTAGGGCTGGCACTGGCTGTCTTGACCGATGTGCCAGGGGGCCCCTGGGTGCGGACATGCACGTCCAGTTGCATACGACCAGGCTCAGCGTCGGACTGGGCGGGCATGGATGCGGGCATAATTGCTGCCGGGGCTGATGTCTGGTCATAGTTTCTCAGAAAAGCACCCCCCCGCTTGAGATCACCGTCCTCCCCATCCCCAGGTCGCAGGAAATCCCGTGTGAACATCGCCATTGCTGCATCTGGGGAAGAGGCTCTGGCGAAGCGCGAAAACTGCGCAGGGTTATGCTGCTGATAATACCGAAGAGCCGCCTTGGTTTGCCCATCGACATCCGCCTGCCAGACATCCACACCTTGTTCCGCCATGATCTGATCACGTGTGGAACGAATAAACTGGTATGCGCCCCGCGCCGAAGAGAATGGATTTTTAGCTGACTGGTAGAGATGGGATTCTGCTATACCCGCTGCGGTCACGCCCCGGATGGCATTTTCGTTAAGACCCAGCGTATTGTCACGCCTCAAGCCAGCCATCAGGGTGGAACCGCGCTGCATATCCTGCTGTGGCGTTATCAGATCATCTGGGTCCTGCCCGTAAAGTGTTCGATAAGCCCACGCATAAGGAGCTGCCAGCGTTTTCATGCCTGGAAGATCCATGATCCAGTCACGGTTTTGTTTCTGCTGCTGAGGCGAAACACCGTTCTCATTGGCATTCTTGAGGGCCTGATAGGCAGAAAAGAGAGCCAGGACAGTGCTCAATCTGGACCGACTTGCCGCGATCACGCCGATTGCCCTACCAATTCCGACGAGCCCTCCAGCAAGAGAGGCCACACCAGCTAGAACTGGAGCTGCCCATAGCACACCCAAGGCTATGACGGCATCTTTCGCTGCTGATTGCCACCCGCCCAGCTTATCCACAACCTCGCTGATGCTGTCACCGATTCCCAGGACAGCGCGTTTGATTTTCTCCCACCCGCCGTTTCTCAGCCATCCTGCGAGCTGGCGCACATACCCTGCGATATCCTGCGCGATCCATTCCCGGTTGGCCGCGATCCATTCAGCCATCTGCTGAAGAACCGGGGTAATAGCGGGCTCAACCGCCTCCGCCACGCTGTAGCCGAAGCCCTCAACAGCCAGGGTAAGCTGGCGCTGGGCATTCTGCATGCGGGCTGCGGCATCTGCGCCCTTGTCGTTCATCACCCCGTAGCGCTGGGCCAGGCGGATGTTGTTCTGAAACTCCTGTGCGGACTGCTGGAAAATGGTAATCAGCCCTTGCCCATTTTGCTCAAAAATTTTCATAGATGCGATTGTCTGCGCAGCAGGATTTTTAATGCCTCGAATTTTCTGGGCGAGATGCTCAAACAATTGCTCTGGAGAAGATTTTTTCAGCTCTTCCATGCTGATCCCAAGCGCCTGAAATTGCGCAGCCGCTTCGGGTGCATATCCATTGGGAATTTCCCACTTCAAAGCGGAAAGCTGGCTCAACGCCCCACTCATGGCATCGGCGGATCCGCCGGACAGTTCTGCCGCGTTGCGCAGGGCCATATGTCGGCCGACATCCATGCCGATACTGCGCGACGACGTGCGCAGGTTGGTACCGACATGTGCCCATGCACTTGCCAGCCGATAGACCCCGGCGACCGAGGCAGCGCTGGTCAGCGCCCCCATTTCTGGCACAAGTCGGCCGACCGAACGGAACGTGTCCAGCGTGGTCCTGGAAAGGTCGCCCATGCCTTTACGCATGGATGACACGCCCGTCAGGTTGAAAAACCGGGAAAGCGACCGACCCGCGTTACGAATAAGTGCCTGCAGGGACGCAATGCGGCCGTTGACCTTGTCCAGCGTCATGCTGGCGCGGTCGATCGCGGTAATCGGGATTTTAACCGCTGCGGCCATTTTTGGCGTCCCTGCGTTTTCGTTCCGCTATCCGGTTCGCCTGTGCGACCCAGTAGAGCAGCTGCTGTCCGTTGAGGTTTTCGACCTCGGACAGCGACCAGCCTGAGAAAAAGGCCATCAGGTCGGCTGGAAGGGGCTCCCAGTTCGACGGCCAGTCGTAAAAAAACCGGTCAGGTAATCGGCCGCCTTTGCGAACCGGCTGATCGGCATCTTGAGCACGGCAGCCAGCGGCCATGTGCTGACAGCGCAGACGAGATCGATTTCGGCCTGCAGGAAATCCGCGACACTGCCGCGCCCCTCGGTCGCCTTGAAGCGTCGGCGCTCTGCCACAACCGGCTCGCGCAGGGTCATATCGGCAAAGGTCGAGTTGACTGCTTCCACCGGGGGACTGAGCACCAGCACAAGCGATGGCGGGCATTCAGGCTCATCATCGGGGTTGCGCCGGGCCTCATCCTCGAACGCGCTCACATAGGCGACGGCGGAATCGAGAATGGTGGTGCCCAGCTGATCGACCGCGACCTTGGGCCAGCCCGAGATACGGATAACCATATCGATCTGGCTGTCATACACGCTTTCCAGGCTGGGCTTTTTTCCAATGACCTTGGCGGCCTGCAGGCAATGGAACACACACGGTTCGCGCAGGCTCAGGGTCTGCCACTCGCGGCCATCCTTGGTCGTGATGGGCGTATCAAGGGTGAAGACACCCTCTGCCGGCTGCTCGCCGGTTTCGGGCTCGGATACGGCCGCGAGGACATCAGAATCGCTCAGGGTATTCACGATGCCGTATCCTCTGTGACTGTGTCGCTCTCAACCTTGAGTTCGAACGTGCCTTCCTGGGTGTTGGTATTGATCTGTTCGACCTGCCAGCCATCAACCACGGTGATGATCTTCCCATTCGCCAGAACGGCAATAATCGTCAGGCCGGACGCCCCCTGAAAGTCGCTGACCTTCTTGTCGCGCCGGTCACGCAGGCTGACCTGTATGAAGCCCTGGCCCGGCATGGACTGGAACCCCTCGACCGTGCTCTGGCCTTTGAGGGTTTCGTTGACGTCGCCTGCTGCCTGCCACTGTAGTTCGCCCACCACGCTCCATGCCTCCCCATTGATGGTAAGGGAGGCGGTGCCTGCCAGAGGACCACGATATGTTGACATGTGTTATCCTCCGTCAGGACTTGGTGAACAGGACGTTGCCCGCAATCACCCAGAGCTGGTTGGCGAAGTCGTAGGGCAGCAGCAGCTTGACGACGCCATTGCCGGCGTTTTCGGCCACGATGTTGGCCGCGAACGTATCGGGGTTCTGGACCCAGAGCTGGGTCGCCTGCCAGCGGTACCGTGCCACGGCCGACTTTCCGACAAGCTGGGCCGTTGTCGCCTGCGCCCCGGCCGGGATCTTGCTGCCATCGGCCACCAGAATGGTGCGCGGATACTGGGAGGCGAGATAGGTCAGCATGTCCTGCATGCAGACCTGGGCCGTCAGCAGGGTTTCGATGTCCAGATAGCTGTCATCGGCCACGCCGGCGGTGTTGGTCTGGTAGGTCGTAACCAGCCGTTCGGTCAGCACCGTATCGCTGTCATCGACCGTAAAGGTGGACAGGCCGTCATGCAGGAAGCTGTTGCGTTCATCGAACTCGAAGCGGCCCGCATCGGTCGGGGGCAGAACGGTCAGCGCCAGGCCACGCACCGGCAGTGCGGGGTTGGTCCGCATTGACACGGCTGTGACCGCCGCAAGCTGGGCTGCCCAGGTCATGGGGCAGGAGGGACTGTCGGAAATGGGCATGACGGTCCCGTGCGGGTCGTTCTGCGCCAGGCCGAAGGTGGTCGCAGCCCCATACGTGCCACGGAAGGCCGTGATGTGGTGCCCGTATCGCTGGATCATGGGCGACCAGTTGCCGATCGTGTTGTCGAACAGGTTCTTGAACGCGGTCAGGCTTGCCGTATCGGTATAGGGATGGGCGTACAGGTCGTACACGCGCGTGCCCAGATTGGCCAAAGCCGTGGGCAGAGCGGTCGGGTTCTGTGTGCCGCCTTTCATCTGGGCGACTGCCACAGTCAGGCCGCTGGGGACCGCCTGGCCACCCGCCGTGCCCAGCAGGGCAACACCAAGCTGGATATCGTTCCCGGCAAGCCCTTTGTTGAGGGCGGTGACGGTCACGACACCTTCGGCAGCTGTAACGCCCACGAGCAGCATGCTCAGGTTCTGGGCCGCCAGAACAACGTTGGCGGCGACCACGCTGGCGGTATCGCCCACAGAGACGCCGACAGGCACAAGCTGGTCGCCCACGTAGAGGGGCAGCGTGCCAGCGGCTGTGGCGGTGCCAGTCAGGGTAAAGGTGCCCGATGCTGCAGCAGCTGCGGCATCATCAGCCAGGGGGAGCACCCAGACCTCACCCGTGCTGTCGATGGTGCGGTAGTCCTGCACCATGCGGGCACACTGCGAACCTGCCCCGTATTTGGCAATGGCATCGCTTACGCCACCGGAGATTGTAGCGACCCCGGCCGTTGCGGTCCCTTTCGCGAGCATCTGCCCGACAATCAGGATCCGCCGCGCGGCACTGGCGGTGTTGGCGGCGCTGTTATCGAGGTTGAGGTAAAAACCCGGGACCCGGTTGCTGTCGGAATAGCCCGGGACGGTAATGCTGCCGCTCATGCGCTTTTCCCTTCCGGGGCCGTGAATTTTTCAGCCGCCGGGGACAAGGCCTGTGGCGGGCTGACTTCGAGAACATCGCCGCGGGACAGGGCGCGCAGCCAGAATGCGGTCGCGGGAACGGTGGCCCCGGCTGTATCCAGCAGGCGCAGCGTCCCCGGCCACCGGACCGAACGGCCCGACGCTGGTTTGACAAACATGAGATTATTCCTGGGAGAGGTTGGCTACGAACCCGGCTGCGATGGTGCCGGTGAGATCGCCAGAGATCTGGGTAAGCGGCACGCCGGAAATGGGATATTCCTGCGTGTATTCCATGCCAAAGGTCAGTCGCAACGCGCCCAGATAGTCGGCGCTGTCCGCCTTCATCTGCTGTTCGGTGTCGATGCGCGAAACCTGCTGAACCATGGACATGATATCAGCACTGCACATGACGGACATTTCGATCTGCTCGGCTATCCGGTCGAGCTGGCCCTGGACGACCTCCGGGTTGCCGCCGCTGACTTTGGCAGTCACTTCGAGATCAACAGTCCGCGTATAGTCCGGCGTGCCTCGCCCGTTGCTTTGTGCCTGTTCGGACGGAACGGTTACAAAAATGGCGGGGAGTTTATCCGGCGTCAGCGGGTAGTCAGCACAGGTGAAAACATTGTCCTGGGCTTCAGTAGTCAGGCGGAGCAGACCAGCCACTTTGTCGCGCAGTTGAGCCCGGTAGAGGGTCATTGATCTTGTCAGCCTTGTTCAGCAGGATATCCGCGCCGCCATGGCTGTCATCCATGACTTCGCGCACGATCCATCTGGAACCACGAATGATGAAAATATCGCCCTGGGCAGGCTGAGTTGCGAACTGCGAGAGCTGCACGCCCAGCCGGGCGTCGGCGCTGACGACATGGGATGGGGTGATGCCATCCACGATTTCGACATCCATGGGTTTCCACCCATTGTCGAAAATGCCGGTGAGCGTGATGGCTGCTGAACTCCCGCCCTGCAGCCACTGCACGCTTTCACCAAACACGGCCTGGCACGGCCCCAGCACCAGGCGGTCCCAGTCCATGGGGCCGGTCATGGTCAGGACGGCGTTGCGGGCGGAGCCGTCATATCCGGCGCCGGACGCATGGTAGCCAGGGACAGGGTATCGGGATTGCCCTTTTCCCCCGGTTCAGCCGCGCGGGCAATGCCGCGCTTGATCCAGAAGGCGGCAAGCGCCGGGGACACCTTGAGCAGCGTGCCCACCGGCTTGGGCATGCGCCCGATCTGGTCGTAGATCGGGCGCTTGGTGATTACGCTTGTGGTTTCTTCAGCCATGGATCAGGTCCCCGTCGGCCCGGGGACATCAGCCCCGGCCGCCATGACAGTTGCAGCAAAAGACGCGTTGACCCGTGACGGAATCACGATCGGGGCCGACTGTGTCAGCAGGTTGATCATGGCCGGATTTTCCTTGTACCAGAGCTTGGGCGCGTAGGCCAAAGCGCCATAGGCGAAAGCCGGGTCGAGAATGAGACCGAAACCACGCACGCCTTCCATATCCGGCCCGGTCATGACGACAGTGCCGTCCGGGATCATGGGCTCTTCCGTGTCGGTATCCGGATCCACATACCAGTCGTTATAGAGCCACAGACGGAACTGCCCCCACGTGCCCATGAAGATCGCACCGCGATCCATCTTGCCGCCGAGCTGCACGTCGGACCCGCCGACCTTGCCCGGCCAGATAATGGCATTGAGCACCTTGATATCGCTTTTGAAGGCGTTCCAAGGGGAGTTGGTGAAGATGATATCCAGCGGTGCCGCACCCGATTTCTGCACGACCAGCGCTGCCCATTCGGTCAGGTAGTCGGACGGATACACGCCAGCCTGCCCCCACTGGGCCGTGCCAGTCAGGGCGACGGTCAATGCCGGGTCACGCCGGAAGTCCACGACGGTCGTGGGATAGCCCTCACCTTTGATGGTGACGCTGCCGCTCACCAGAGCGGATGCGGCCATCCATTCCAGCCGGCGATTGATCATGTCGACCTGATCGGCCATTTCCCATGCGAGATTGGCCTCCAGCCGCTCAGCCGGGCTCATGCCCCCCATCAGCCGCTCGCCGATGTTACGCCGGACCGGCTTGAGCAGATCGGGGTTGCGCAGGTCCTTGATATAGGCCGGCTTGAACAGGTTGGTTTCCCACATACGGCTTTCCACCAGCTTGCCTTCAACGAGGGGCGAGCAGAATGGCGCCATGCGGCGCTTACCGACATCGACGTCGATCGCGACCTCGACAGCATCGGATTCCACGATATTGGGAAAGAAGTTGTCGAGCAGGAATGTTTGCGCGAGCTTGAGGTTGCGCACGAAATAGACCAGTTCGGCGGTATCATACGCACCGAGCATGGGCAGGAGTGCCTGGGTCACTCCCGCATTGCCGGTCAGGGATCCGGACATTCAGAAATCCTTTGGAAAGCCGCCGTCAGACGATGGCGTTGGAGAGGCCGGTTTTCACGAAAATGGAGAACTGGCGGAGTGCCTGGGTCAGGGCAGCGAGCGTCCAACTGGCGTCGAACGTCATATAGTTCGAATTGAACTCACCCATTTCGTAGATCGCGCCCTGGGCGGCAGCGGCAGAGGCGTCGACCGTATCGACCACGATGCCGCAAGGGACCTGCGAGCCATCGGTCGCGGTGGCAACAGACGGGATATAGTCACCCGAGGCCGTGACCCTGCCGACCACCTGCCCGCGCACAAGCGTGTTGCCCGAGGCGAAGGTGACGGTCGATGTCACGAGTTTCAGATTGCCCGCAATCAGCTGGTCAGGAACAAAGACCACCTGCTGGGACATGGGATTGATACCATAGCTCATGGCTGGACCTCAGCGTTTGGCGTTGGCGATACGGGCCAGGCGTGCGCCAGCTCGGTTTTCGGGCTCACCCGCGGGCTGCGAGAGCGCGCCGCGTCCTTCCACCCCCATGCGGGTGCGCAGGGCCGTGTAGCCGGTATCGGCCTGGGCAGGCTGCCCAGCATCGGCAGCAGGGGCCGTGGCGCGCAGCACACGAACGGCCTGACTGCGCGGCAGGCTGGTACCGAACGCCAGTTCGGCTGCAGCGGCCGGGTTACGACCGGCAGCGGCCGAGCGGAAAATTGCCGCGCAACGACCGCGCTCACGCATGCGGATGGCGCGGGCCTTGGGATCGGCCTCGTCATCCTCGTCGTCGTCGTCGGTGCCTTCGGCGTTTTCGCCGTTGTCGGCATCATCCTCGGGGCTGTCGCCTTCGGCGGTCTTCCCGTTTTTGCCCTTCTTGCCGCGCTTTGCGTCGTCTTCGGGCTCCTCGCCCTCCCCGTCGCCGCCGTCTTCACCCGAGGTCTTGTCCTTGTCTTTGGGGTCTTCATTCGTATCGTCAGTCGCGGCCCGTACGCCACCGGCAAGGTGCGCAAAGGGGCTGATGGCGCGTTTGGCCATGGTTCTCGCTCCGGTTGTGTTGAAAGGTCAGAGATGCGCCAGCAGGTCGAGGAAGGCGGCATCACGGGGCATGACGGCATCGGCCAGACCTGCCTGGACCGCGCCTTCACCCCGGAACACGGTGGCCTGCATGCCTTTGACGGCATCGGGGGTCAGGCCCCGGTTCCGTGCTACCGTGTCAAAAAAAAGCTGCCCGAGGCTGTCGATATCCGCCTGGATCAGGGCTGTGGCCTGTTCCGTCAACGGTGTGGTCGGGTAGCCGTCGGTCTTGTGTTCACCGGTCTGGAAGGTCGTGACCTTGATCCCGGCATCGGCCAGCATGCCCGTGATGTCGGCATGCAGCCAGACGACACCAATCGATCCGACCTCCCCCGTACGGGGCAGCACGATGCTCTGGGCCGAGCAGGCCAGCGCATAGGCGGCCGAGCAGGCCATTTCGTCCACAATGGCCACGACGGGCTTCTGGGCGTGGGCCGCGCGGATGCGGTCCGCAGTATCGAAACACCCCGCGACGGTGCCGCCCGGGCTGTTGATATGCAGGACGATGGCCCGCACCGTTTCGTCCGCCACGGCCATGTCTATGGCGGCGGTGATGTCGTCATAAAATGTGGCTGTCTGCCACCACCAGCCATCGGACGAACCCGGCAGGAGGATCCCCGAAATGGTGATGACGGCAACACCGCTGACATTCGACGTGATGGCCTCCGCCCCCCAGCGTTCGTCCTGGGTGGCGGGGCCAAAGATCATCATGTCATCTGCCTGCGCGGCCAGAAGCCGCTGCACGATCGCCTGCCTGTTGCGGTTAAGGGCGACCGGCGCGTCCAGCAGGCGCGAGATCAGGGCATATTGCTTCATGCGTCCTCTCTGGGCGGCATGTTGCCCCCCTGATTGCGATTGCCGATCCATTCCGGCGGCGGCAGGCCACGGTCTCGGAACGCGCTCAGTTCGACTTCGCGCTGGTCGAGCGTTTCTTCCCAGTCGCGGCCTTCGCTCTCTGCGCATTCGTCTTCCAGGGTGGACAGCCCGCCCTGCATGCCGAGTATCGCGCCCTCGCGTTCGGCCACCGGGTCGATCCAGCCACGGCCCGGCCCCAGCCAGCGGCAGCGCGCATAGGCATGCCGTGCTTCGAGAAATTTCGGGGCGTTGCGGGGTAACGGCAGTTTCTCCGCCTCCATGATCTCTTCGAGCAGGGCGATGCGGATGGGGGACGCGAACCCGATGGAAAAATCCTCGCGCCGCCGTTTCATGGTCTTCCATGCTTCCAGCAACGCGCCCCTGGCAGACGAATAGTTCACGTCAGACCAGTCGTTGCTGACCTGCATGGGCGCCATGCCTGCACCGCTGGCAACGTTGTTCAGCACAGCACGTTCGAACTCCCGGAAGTTGCCCGCCGGACGCGCGGCCGAGACCGTGTTGATTTTCTCGCCCGGGAACAGGATGGGCATCCGCGCGCCATTGAGCGAGATATTGCGACTTTCATGGAACTGGGTTCGCATGTCCTGGTAGACGCCCAGGCTGTCGTCTCCACCCTCGATCGCCTCCTCGGTAATGCCGTGATCATATGGGCTTTCGACATAGGCCGCGAAAATGGCATTGATGATGGCTGCATCCAGTTCCGACCCATCATATTTGATGAGCATTTTCAGGCGCTGGAGCACCGGCGTGAGCATACCGGTACCGCCCACGTGCTGGCCGCCCCGATGATGCTCGAAGAAATGCACAACCTGTGGACGGCCCCACGATGTTTCGCGCTCGATGCGGTCCCAGATGACGGTATCGCCCATGCTGTACCAGTCCGCCTGGTGGGCCCGGCGGATGTGATAGGCGATGGGAACCCCGGCATCCGTGATCTCCACGCCGTTCCGCAGGTTCTTGAGGTCGTACTGGTTCTGCGGGTTGCTCAACCGGTCAGGGTCTATGATCTGGACGGCCGTTGCATAGCGCGCGCGCCCCATGCCGATATTGTCTTCAAGCCACGGCAGGTAGGCCAGAGCATCGCCATCGACAATGAGATGCCGAAAGCCAAGATGCATCTGCTGCGAGAAGGTCAGCATGCGTTCGGCATCGTTGTAACGCCCCGGATCATCCGCCCAGGACCGCCACCAGCTGTCGAGTGCTCGGGCAAATTCATGCGCCCACTGGGCATCGAACGCGGAATTTCCGCTCAGATGCGCCAGATATCGGTAGTCCGGCTTGCTGACCGGGCGCAGCATGACGCCAACGGCATTGTCCAGCACCCGGGTGACGGCACCCGCAGCCCAGCCGTCATTGCGCACAAGATCGCGCACCCGGCTGACAATGCGGTTACGATACGGGCTGCGCTCGGTGTCGGCCGAGAACAGGGGCGGCATCCAGCCCTGCATGCGCTGACCGGAAATATCAGCCGCGTCAAAAGCCTGTCCGGGCCAGCCTGTCAGGGCATTGGGTTCGCGCCGTGGCGGGCGTGGACCCGCGGGAACACCCCCGAGCATACGCACCAGAGACTCGCGCACCCCCATTAGAACACCGGCCGGAGCGCACGGCGCCGCGTGCCCGGCACGCCAAGCTGGCGCTGGAGCGTACGGATCATGGCTGAAAGATCTGCCACGTTGGCCTGCCGGTATGTGACTGTTTTGCTGCCATCGCCCTGGGCATAGGTGACAGAGGCAACACTCTGGCCGGACTGCAGGCCGATCAGCGCCAGCTGACAGCTGGTCAAGGCTGCCTGAAGCTGGTCGGTGCTCAACCCGGCAAGCAGGCTGCTGGCAGGGTTGAAGCGGGCCTGCGGCAGGCCAAAGCCAGGGTATCCGTTACGCATTGAAACGTCCGATCAGGCCAGTCGGGCCATACGCCGTGTCAGGCGCGCAGCGCGCTTGCGCTCCGCTTCGACCTCGTCGGTCTCATCTGACGGGTTGGAAAGACCATCCCCCGACGTTTCGGGAGGCGGCGGTGGCGGGTAGGACGCGACTTCCTTTTCCATCGCGTCTGCCCTGCGGTTGAGCGACAACCCCCGGTAAATCAGCCCGCACAGAGCCGCATAGCTGTAGACCGCGAGGTCAAGCGCTTCGTTCCGGCGTCCGGGCAGCACCTCCCAAACCCGGACGATGCTACCCCGTATGCTCTGCCTGACCGACCGTTCGGCCAGCAGCTGGGCGAAATAGTTGACATCCCGATCAGACGGGAAGTGCATGTAGCCGGGGGCGGCCTCGCCCGCTTCGGGCTGTTTGAGGTGCAGCCGGGCACGGATCACATCCTTGGCTGCGTTCACGCCAATAATGACAGGCCGGAACGACGCCTTGTTGCGGGCACTGGGCCGCTTGTTGGGCCAGACCGGGGAGCGCGCGCCACCCCGAGCCGATTCACCCTTGATTGCCCAGATGCGCCGCCCCAGGCGGGACCGGCAGAACTCATACACCTGCTGGGTGTGATGACCGCCGGAATCGATACACGCGGCCATAAGGGTGAACGGCCGCCCATCGGCCCGGTACCACGTGCGCTGCAGGGCCGCATCCACCCGGTCCCAGGTCTGTGGCATTTCCGGATCGCCCTCGATGACCAGATACGCGATCGACCAGCGTTCCTCATTCCGGCCCCATCCGACGATCTCGATTTCTATCCGGTCATCCTGCGTGTCCGCGCCTGCAGTCAGGATGACGACGCCGGCAGGGACTTCGCCCTCCCAGTTCTCGACCCGGGCAGCAAGGGACAGCTCATTGAGGGCGCCGTCACCCTTGTCCTCGAACGGCAGACCCAGCGTGGTGTTGATGAAGGTCTGGCGCCGCAGAGGATCCTTGTGGACCTCCAGCCATTCCTCAACCAGTTTGGCCCATGTCGTGTTGGGCGAGAGGGAATAGCCCGACCAGATATGGAATGAGGCGTGCCCCTTGAACGGCTTGGAAGCGATCCACTCGCCCGCCGCCACCATGTCCGGCTTGTCCGTCTCGGTAATGATGCAGCCATTATGGCGGCAGACGTAATAGGCGGTCTCAGGCAGCGGTTTGCCGTTTTCATCCTTGTCCCACTTTATCCCGTAGGGAGATTCCCGTTCCCCCCATTCCAGAACCTGCTTTTCCCCGCACTGCGGGCATGGCACGTGGAACCGCCGACAATCGCCCTCCTCGAACAGCTTTTCGATGCGGCTCAGGCCCGCCACTGTGGGCGTAGACCCGGCGATGACCTTACGGTTCCAGAAGGTCTCGGAACGCTTGGTCCCGAGCGATATCTGGTCACCTTCCGCGCCTGCGCCCCCGACAGGGTAGCCGTCCACCTCGTCGAAAATCACCACGCGCACCGTGATGCGACGGAAGCCGCCGGGGCTGTTGGCCCCGACCAGCTTGAGTGACGCCCCGTTGCGCATGGTCTTGCTGAGCAGCGTGTTCTCGCCACTCTTGGCCTTGGCATCGGGCGCGATGGCGGCAAGGACGGGGGTGTCGCGCAGCATGGGCGCGATTTCGTCCTTGCTGTAGTCCTCGGCGTCGGTCTCGCGTGGCTGCACCACCAGGACTGGCGACGGATCTCGCTCCAGATAATAGCCGATCGCGTGATCGATGATCTTGGTGTAGCCGACACGTGCCGACTTCATGACCGAGACTTTCTCGACCGTCGGATCCGTGACCGCGTCCATGATGCCGGGCTGGTAGGCATAAGCTTCGAACCGGCCGGTCTGCGCACTGGTCTCTTTCGAGAGCACCGCATAGAGCGCGGCCCATTGGCTCAAGGTCAGTTTGGGAGGCGGCTTCAGGTTCTCCCTGCGCGCCTGATCCAGCCTTATGACGAAGAATTCATACCCGGCCCTGTAAGCGGCTTGCGGCGTCTTCTCCATCCAGTGTGAGCTTTTCCAACGCGTGCGCAATCAACGTCTCCAGACGTTCACGCAGTTCAGCAGCCCCCTTGCAACGGGCCAATGTCGGGGCATGTTCGGCAGGAATAGCCAGCAGGCTGGCGCGCACCCGGGCGTATTCATCGCCCACGGCGCGGGCAATCAGCTCGACTTCGACAACCCTGCTGGCCTTCTGATCGTATTCGAGGCGGGCGGTCTGTGCTTTGTAAACCTCGCGCAGCCGGGCTGCTTCGGCGCGGGACATTGCTTCGAGCGGGATTTGCTCATCCCTATTGGACGGCCCGTGATCTCCGGCATCCGCAACTGCCCTGCCACCAGTTGCAACCTGGGGTGCCACCGGTTGCAGGTCTGGTTGCATCTCCTGGCGGAGTGCCAGCCATTCATCAAACGACGCAAGGTCGACTTTCCCGTTGTCCGCCTTGATCTTGCCTGTTGCTATGTTTTTCTGGATTGCAGCCCGGCTGAGGCCTGCGCGACGGGCCGCTTCGCTCTGGCTGATCGTCGTCAATACATCACCTGCAACTGCAACCCGAAAATTTCGCCATAGCTAGGGATCAAACGGGCTCGCGCAATACCCGCGTTTAAAATCGGCCAGGAAGGACCCAAAACACCCCCCCCTGCCCTGCCGCCATCGGTCACCGGGCCGTTCGGATGGCGCGCTGGACGGCTGCTGCTATTGCGTCAGGCCCCTCGGTGGCGACCACCTGCCTGGCTCGCTCGACAAAGCCGAGACGTTTGGTGACGTCGGTGTTCGGCTTCCAGACATACAAAAGCTTCAGACTGGTTCTCTTGCTACCCAGCTTATTCAGGGCGCCCTTTGTCCCGCGGCTTCCATCGCGACGACCACCCTTCGCAGAGCGCTGCCAGATACCAGCAATCCCCTTGACCGTTCCCGCGAAGACGTCAGGCCGCGCCAGCAGCTTGGCCAGCATTCCCTTTGGTATCTGACCATACCGATCAACGGGACCATCGACAGGAACCAACAGCTTGCCGCCATTACCAATGACAGCGTGTTCTCCGCCCGTCTCATAGGGCAGCAGGTAACGCTCTTGGGCAGGCCGCAACGATACGACCGCAAGCAGGTCTGTTTTGCTGGCCCGCTTCTCTACCTGTGTTGCTTTCTGGGTGAATGGTCTGGGGCTTGCGAAAAGATCAACCATCTCCTCATTTTCTGCCCGCATCACCCTGAATGCCAGGTCGTTAACTGCAGTCGCCAGCGCGAACGGTATCTGGCGCGACATGTCAGAAAGCTGCTTCTGGACGGCTTTACTGTCGATCTTGATACTGAAATCAGCCATTCAGAACAGCATTTGCCTTGGCCGAACATTCAGCAGCCCGTCCTGTTGCCCAGATACGAATGCCCGGCCGACGATCATTCTGGCTCAGCCTGCTATAGTGGCGGGCTGCTCTGCACCACACATCATAATCAGATGGCAAGTTGCTGCCGCGCGACCGTTGTTTAAGCTTCAGCCAACGCCCGGGGGGTGAATTGTCTCGCTGCTGCATGCGGTCTTCTCCAGATACTTTTCAACCCCGCGCAGAAGAAGTTGATATTTCCGAATTTCGATTTTGGAATGCGCCAGAAGCCTCTTTTGGTGCCCCAACTCCTGCCTGAGCCTAAAGTTGTCGCGACGACCCGAAAGCACGTCGGTGAGCCACCGCCTCATGCTTTGGCGAGATCAAGCGGCACCATCTGCCACTGCTGGTCAGGTGTGTTCCGGGTGTGCAGCCGCAGATAGGATTTCGTGCTGTCGATCCGGATGCTGTCCGCGATCGCGTCCATGGCGCGTTTCCATTCAGGGTCGGGCACGTTCAGACGCCGCAACGCGAGGATCTTGCTCGCCTGGAGCTTGCCCTCCTTGCCCACGTCGAACGCGTCCATGACCACCACGCGCAGATTGGCGTTGGCGCCTTCGGTCCACCGCTCGAAAAGGATATCCAGCAGATTTTTGGCGACCTGCAGTTCCGGGCCGAACGAAATACTGTCGCCCATGGCGACGGTCGCCCGCAGGCAGCCGTCGTATGTGCTCAGCGTCACGTTGCCTTTTTCGCCGCCGACGGTGGCGCCATGTTTTTCGTGCAGGATTGCCTGCAGTGCAGAGACCTCGCCAAACCCTTCCCGTTTGAACGCCGACAGCGCCTCCGAAAGCTGCCGGCCGCTCTCATGCAGGCGACGCACCACCTCGTCTTCCAGCAGGTGTTCCGGCTTGACGGATTCAATCGGAACCAGGCGCCCCTTTGCATCCTTCATGTAGCCTTCCGGCACGGGATTGGCTTCGTTCGTCATGGCGGCGTCAGTCCAGATAGTTGGCGGAGCCATCGCCTTCGCGGACGTGGCTGTATCGTGTCGTGGTTGCAAGCGATGCATGCCCAAGCGTGGCCTGGACCACATGCACTGGCGCGTTGTTGTCCAGCGCGTGCGATGCATGGGCGTGCCGGAGCCAGTGCGCGGAAACCGCCCCTGACAATCCGGCACGCCGCGCCGCCCGCTTGACGATGCGATGGGCCGCATCATGCGAAAGCGGGCGGCCATCGTGGCCGGGGACCACGGGCGCGTCCGGCCCGTTTTCAACCCGCAGCGCCACGAGCTGCTTGAACAGTTTGGCGGGCACCTGGACGGCCCGCGTCTTGTTGCCCTTGCCGAACACGGAGGCAACGCCGCCCTGCTGGCGACGCGTAACGTCCCGCCAGCGGAGCGCGCAGGCCTCTGAAATGCGCAGCCCCATGCGGTAGAGCACGTCCAGCAGCGCTTTCCGGCGCGGCTCGCCCTCGCCCTCGATCATGGCAAGAACCTGCTCGCGAGAGAGAATGCGCTCATTCAGCGTGTCGCGCCCGCGCTCCAGGCGAAAGGCCGCGCCGGCATTCTGTGTGAGAGCGCCGGTCCCCGCCGCGTAGGCGAGCAGCGACTTTGCAGCGGAAAGCTTGCGCCGCCGCGTGGCGTCAGACGCGCCCGCCATGCTGTCGAACCATCCCTGCAGGTCTGCCAGACCGATCTCGACCAGCGGTCTGCCAACATACGCCAGCAGGTCACGCACATCGCGTTCGTAGGCGCGGCGGGTGTTCTCGCTGCGATTGTGCAGCCACGTCCGCAACAGCAGATCATCAGCCGTAACAGGCGCGGCCTTTTTGGCCTCTGGCGCGGGCGATCTTGCACGATCTCCGCTAACCATTTGAATTTCCTACATTACATGCTCATTTTGGCCGGTCGAAATCCGCGTGATAACTGCACTTATCTTGCGGGTTTCCGGGGGTGCGTGCGGGTTATCTTGCGCCCGCGCCCTACATGCCTGCGTGATAACTCCGGGTTATCGTCGCGGATTATTCGGACGGAACACCGCCGACTTTCCGCCCGTTGCTGCCCCATCTGGGGCCACGCCAGGTGGAGCGCACCACGCCCGCAGGCAACTGTTCCATCGCCTGGCTCTCTCCCTCGCGCCGGGCCGAGGCCTCGACACGTGCGACAGCATCCTCTGCAACACGAAACGCCCCGCCAGCCATGGGCCGCAGGGTGTCACGCGCCACGCGGGCACAATGTGCAGCCCGCGCAATGGTGTTGCGTAAAAGAGGAAGCTGTTCTTCCAGATCGACATCGGACCGATGCCGGGGAAAACGTGAGTGGATCAGCCGGACCACCAAACAGTCCGCCTGGCCTGCAACCAGAATAAGAACAGGTTTTTGCCCGTGAAGCGCGATGGACCCACGGCAGAACTCCTGCCCTTCGCCCATGCCGATTCCATTTGTGTGGATGGATACAAAAAAAGCCGTGGCCCGATTTGGGCACACGACTTCGAAGATTTTACCTTCTTAGGAGACTTTTCTGTAACAGGTCAAGCCAAATGGCAATTTGGCCCGCAGAGAATGAAGTTGTCCCTATGATCGCAAGCTCTTTGCTGCTGGAATAGAAGACCAGTCAGACAAAAGACCAGGCGGTAAATTCGTATAAATTTCTGAAAGCTGCTCTAACAACAGTTCGATTGAGCCAGTCAGACGAGCACGTGGTTTTCCTGAATCGTTCGACATGATGCTTATGCTCAAGCCGTCAATCATAAGGCAGATCAACAGCTTTTCGCCGGCAGAACCCACGCGATTTTTAACATACCGACAGCGGTCAGCCGCTCCTATCCGAGAAAGGAGAGCATATTCAGCATCGGCGCATCCACACTGGCGCGAAGCCTCGGGGTCTCTGCCGCCCAGAATGCCTGTTTCGTAATCCCGCGCCCAATGTTCGGCGGCGGTCACATGGGCATCGGTAAGGGTGCCTGCCCGCCGCAAGGCATAGAGTGCGCCGGATGAACGGGACCGCTTGACCGAGATCCTGCTGCACGGATCCTCAATCAGGGTTTCCGTTACGTCGCCTTTGGCCAGCCGTTCGGCTGTTGGCTGAATGTCTCGCATGTTGCTGCCCCGCGTGTTGTCGTGTACCGTCCCTGTGGGTCACGGGGTTTCTCAAGACGTGACAAACGGCGGCGCAGGGTGCTGGCTTCCAATTCCGCCTCTGCCCGCCGTTTTCTTTCCTTCATCAGCTCATGTTTCAGGGCCGCCATCGCGTCGATAGCGTTTGGTCTGCCCTGCGCCTTCAATCTCAGGTTTCTGAGCAGAAGCGCGAAGCCCATTTATGTGGTTTCCCCATCTGCCAAAAAGCCAACAACAGGCTGCCCGCGCCAGCCGTGCTCAAACACGAACCAAGCATAGGCTATTGCGCCACCAGAAGGTTTCACCTCTGTCCCGCCGGGCGGCATGGAAACACGGCGGCTGCAAACCCACACACGTGCCAACGGAACATTCTCAAACCAATCACGACGTTTCTGCCCTTCCAGAAAAGCCAAGCGTAACAGCACGCAAACTCTGTCCTGCGTGCATTCCAACGATCGGTCGATCATGTCTTGTGCCCGCCCGTACGGCGGGTTGCTCACCACACTGGCAGGCCTGAATAACGGCAATGCGTCATCAAACCCGATAACAGGAAAAGAACCCTCAGTCCGATCTCGCAGATCACTGCCGATCGCGGCAACTCCTGCGGCTTCCAACCTGCCGACGATATTGCCGCCGCCGCAACATGGGTCCAGTACCGACCCCACGAAGGGTCTTTCTGCTCGGACAAGTGCATCCACGCACCAAGCGGGCTCGACATACCAGTCGTCAGCCTGCCGGACGAAACCGCTGGCCTTCATGCAGCCTCTCCGGTTTCAGCGTGGGTTTGATAAAACTCCAGGTAAGCGTCCCGGCGGGGAGCGCATGGGGGTAACCCGTGCTCTACCGCCACGGCAGGCCATTCCCGTTGCACTGTGCTCAGGCAGCCCTTTTCGCCCATCATCCGCGCGAATATCGGCGCGGCGCGGGTCCAGGCATCATGAGCGAGTTTTTCGGTTTCCGTCATTGCCACGGCAACTGGCGGTGCCGATCCTGCGGACGCAACAGCCTGCGTAGCGCGGGCCGCTGCTATAGCGCGTGCAACCGGGGCCTTGAAAACACCAAAATGCCGGGGTTTCTGACCGTTGGCGGCCATTTTCTGCATGTGGCTGCCAATGGCCGAGACAATCAGCGCCTCGTCCGCTCCGGCACTCAGCCAATGCGGAACTGCCTGAAGCGCATGGATGGCCTGTTCCTGCCCCATACCGGCCGCATCCAGAACGGCACGGGCTACGCTGTTGACCAGCGCTTGGTCAGGTTCGGGTTTTCCACTTTCCGGGTTTCCGGTTTGGGCAGAAGAAGAGGAAGAACCAAGATAGGTATTTTGGTTTAGGTTAATATATTCTCTCTCTTCTTCTGCGGAACCGGAAAACCCGGAATTGACAGAAACCGAAACCGGATTGGTTTTCTCGTTTCGGTTTCGGTTTTCTGCGCGGCCACCCGCAATCGTGCCCAGCAAACGCATTTCCCGCTGGCTTTGCCCGGCTGCCTGTTCGCGCAGGCGGCGTTCATAGGCCTGCTCTGCCGTTTCGCCCTTGCGCGGTCGGCCGCCACGGCCGCCATTGGCCTGCGCGGTATGCTGCTTGCGCGTCATACCTGGGGGCAGCGCTGCACCGTCCTGAACGCTCTCCCAGTAGGCCTGGGCTGCGGCGGCGCGTTCCTGCCGCTCCTCACGCCGCAGTTGCGCGGCATAAAGCTGTGGGCTGAACAGTGCCCCCTCATCATCCCGCGCCATGAAGCCTGCCTGGATGATGGCGGGCAGCGTACTGGCCAGAATATCGGCCCGCAGCCACGCCTGCACGGCAACCTGTTCATCCGTCAGGACCATCTGCCCCGCACGAAAAACCGTACCCCGCAGTTCCTTCAGCGCATCGCGCAGGTTGACCACAACCCCCCGCATTTCCGCGGGCATGGAGCGCAGCATCTTAAACGGGGTCACCGCAGTGTGGTCGAATTCAGCAACACTCGGGCGCAGCACACCACTAGCCATTCCGGGCACCTCCTGTTGCGGTTGGCTGCTTACGGCGGAACATTTCAACCCGTTCCAGCCCTAGGGCATCCAGACAGGCGTCACTGACCTCCCTATTGCAGTTCGCCCAGTTCGATATGGTGGACTTGTTCCGACCGTGTCGGCGGGCAAAAGCATTGTTGCCGCCCGCCTTTGCAACCTGTGTATTCAGTTCTGAAAACACCTGTTCCAATGTCATAAGATCGTCAGCCATTGGCGGCGTCCCGGCCGGTAACAACGCGCGGCCTGTTCTGGACCTGCACGGAATGCACATGGGCCAACGCACGCTCAAGCAGCTGCTTGGCGCGTGTCAGCTTGGGGGCGATCTCGTTCGCCTCATCCAGGTCGACCACGCCGTCTTCCAGAATCCGCACGGCGGTAGCCAGGATATCGCCCGATGCCTGGGCATATTCGCTCATGTCCTGCCCGAAATCGCCCGGGCCGACATGCAGAGGCAGCATCAGAAAACCCAGCGCATGCGCCATGGCGTGCAGAATGAACGGGTGTTCCGCGCAATGGTCCAGATCCAGCGCCACGTCCAGCGGAATCACCGCATCACGCTGGCGGTTGGAATAGTCGGAAAACTGCGTGCGCCCGACCCGGCTGACAACGGCCGCAGCATCTATACCGCCCACATGGGCCACAGCCCGCTTGGTCGCAGTTTTAAGGGCAGGCACAAAGGCCGCCGAAAAGGGGGATATCATGGGCGTGCTCCCTGCATGGATGCAACACGGGCCGGAGTGTTGCCAGACCGGCCCGTGGCCCTCACGATGGGGTTGCTAGACCTAACCATCGTGAGAATTTGAGAATGCTTTATACGATCGTCGTCGCCATTATCGTCCTGATCGGCGTGGCGGCCATTTCGTGGGTAGGGATGATCCTCTACGCCGTATTTTCCGCCCTTTTTGAGAAAGACCACGACGTCAAAGTCACCGTGGCGGGCAGCAGAAAACAGGCTGTTGCCCCGCGGCCCCAGCGGATTGACTACGGCAATGGCATGCGGCTGGGCCGCTACACCGCCGGCGCATACGGCGATGCGCTGACATTGGCAGCCGGCGGCAGGTCCGAGATGTTCTGCCGCCTGGTCATAGCTTATGCGGATGCCAAAGAAGACGTGACTTCCCGCATTATCGACGTAATGGCTTTTTCCACGGCGGCAACGCCAGACGGGGAAGTCGTGCCTTATAACCTGGAGGCATTTTGCGAGTTGCGGAAGGCAAAGCGTAACTTCCGCGCCGACCGAATACTGGAATGCGCCATAGCCAATACGGGAGAAGGCGTGTCCGACCTCATGTCCGTCCTGCTCTCCGCCCCGCAGACAGTCGCGTTCGAGCGAAAGACAGCGATCCTGCACACTGTTGATCTGCCGCCCGTCATACTCGAGTACCAGTTCCGTGCCCCCACCTTCAAACGGGTCACCGTCAAGCCGGAGGTCATAGGATATTCTGAAGAAAGCAATGGTGACCACCGCAACTGGACGCTGCTGTTTGTCGACGGGATGATGGAAGGAAAGACCGAACGCCAGCGCTTCAAGGCCGAGCGAATCCAACAGGTATGGATTGCCGACCACGAAGCCGGCATCGACGACATGTCCCGGTTTTTCCTTGCAGACGTAATTCCCCGTGAGAATGCCTGAGAACACCCGAACCACATCCGGCTGACATGCCGTCGGCCCGGCGACATGGTAGGGGCGATGAGAGACCGTCATAGGCTGCCCCCCTGCATGGTGTCCGTGCAGGCGGCAGCGTTGCCACTGCCGCCTGCTTCATCCATTGTTGATCTGTCACGACTCACAAAGGATGAACCTGTATGTCTCTTCAAAAACTTGAAGATCAGATCACGCGCGAAGGATTGATTGCGCGGCTCTACAACGCGTTCTGCGCCGGTGCCGACACCAAGGAGCAGGCGCTTGATCTTATCTCCGAGATTGCCCAGGCCGTGGATGGCGCACGCGTGCCGACAAAGAAAAAAATCCCCAAGGCATCGCCTGAAGTAATCAGAAAACGTTCTGCGAAAATAGCAGGCTGAAAGCCACAGCCTGCGTCGCGGATTTTGGCGCAGGCTACGGCCCACTATCTTTGTCAGGGTGCGAAGATTCTCAAAATTTTCGCCACTATCTTCCCGATTATCCTTCTCAACACACTCATTGATAGCGACTGCGTAAGACAAGGCAATCCGCGAAACTTCTAACTCGTACTCCCGTTCGCGCATCCACAGATTGGCCAGCCCGATCGTCAACGCCGTAGCGCATCCAACCATCACCGCCCGAACCACATCCGGCTGACACGCCGCAGGACCGGCGGCATGGTGGGGGTCATGAGAGATTGTCATGATACCAACGGGTCCATGCTTTTAGGCGCAGATGCAGCACTGACAAGGCGGCTATATATACCGATTCGAGGCTCCGTTTTCTGTTGCCTCCAGCGCGTAAATGTCGAGAAAGCTATGCCAGCTGTCTGACACACCTGTTGCATCGACAGGCCGTTCCGCCTTGCCATCTCTTCAATCTGCCTTGGGGTCATCAGGTCATGCATGGACAGACCATAATTGCATTTACGCAAACAGATCAAGTGCGCAATCGCAAACGGACATATTTTCCGTTGCGTGCAAAAATGCAATCTATGGATGATACTCAGAAGAAGACGGTAGAATTTATCAAAACTGCGATGGAAAAGACTGGCTTGGACGCGACCAACTTGGCGCGACAATCTAAAGTCGCACCGTCAACGCTTACGCGTCTTCTCAATGGCACGGCCACCACCACTTTAAGTGCCAGGACCATCCTCAAAATATCAGATTTTGCCGGAATCCCGAACCCGCTTGCAGAAAACGGGAAAATACCATCAAAATTCGTCCCGGTATTTGGTTATGTCGGAGCAGGTGAAAGAGTGATACCGCCTGATGATGGATGTGTCATCGACAGCGCAGATGCGCCAATTTGGGCTGAAGACGGGACAACAGCTCTCATTGTGAAGGGCGACAGCATGTTTCCTGCCTATTGGGACGGCGATATCGTTTTTTTTGATTCTGAAAAACGCATGAGACCCGAAGATTGCCTATTTATGGAATGCGTTGCTTACCTTCGAACCGGCGAAGCATATGTAAAGCAAATTCAACAGGGAAGAAACTCAGGGGAATTTATACTATCAAGCTATAATGCTGCTCCTATTTTCAGTAGAGAAATAGAATGGGTTTCTCCCATTACTTTCGTAGACAGAAGAAACCGAAAACGCATTTAGAAGGATATTTATTTTTCTTGGTCTGGCAATAAACCAGATGCCATGACAAGCCCTGCTGCGCCGTCGCACATCTTCAATATTCTATCTGTTTTTAATGTGCTACTTGCTTGGCAGGCACTCACATAAGAATGCCTTTGCTCGGCACAAAGTTTATTCAACGTTCCGGCAGCAGTAATATCGCCGACAACGTTCAAACGTTGGGCATTTACTCTTGTGCATGCGAACAAGTTTGCCATTTCATCAATATGTTTTTCCTGCATATAAGAATATGTATGCTCTATATCAGACAATAAAGCCTGAGCATTTTCCTTTTCTTTGTCGCTATATGATTGAGCCGAAGCTGTAGTTGAAATAAAAAATGCGCAACAAATCACAATTTTTTTTAGCATTATAGTCTCCATATTTTAAAATCTTATTCGATTATTTTATCATAGGAAATTTTGTTACATCTAAACAAATTAATCAGAGCTAATATCTTTTTTTTGCGTGATATTTGCGTTTTTGCAAATTTCTCCTTGCGTGCACGTTTGCATTTATGCACATATACATCCATCACAACCCGTGATGGAGAAACCCCATGGCCTGCGCACCCGCGCCACCCCGGCCCAATCCGCCACCAATGCCGGAGATATCCGCTGTCAGAGGACGCCCCAGAAAGGGCGAAACCAGCGAGCAAGCTTCCGCAAGGCGTGAAGCTGCCCGAGTCTCGAAATCATTTGCGCCGCTGACCCTGTGCCCCGCCCATCTGGCAGGCCGCCAGCATAATGCTGCAAACCGCCGCAAGATCGACCTGTTCCGGGCCATGGCGGACACCCTGTTCGCCAATGCTGACCAAATGGAACAGTGGCGCAAGGCATGCGCTGCCAGCAACAACCCCGATGGCGCGGCCACATGGCAGCGCCTGGCCAACCACACCCGGAACGAGGCGCACGAATATGTGCGGCGGGCGGACCGGCTGCAGGAACACGCCCGATGAACCAGCAGTTTGAAACCAGCCGCGCCGTGCTGGAACAGATGATCCATGCCCACGCGCCAAGTGACCGTGTGGCCATAGCCATGCTGCACCACGTGCGCCAGATGGGCGACGCCATGGCGCAGGAACAGGCCATTACCAACAACCGCCTGTGCGCCCAGCATGCAGCACGCCGCAGCACCCTGCGCCGGTTCATTCTGGGGGAAGCGACATGCACGTCATGACCGGTAAAAGCGATGCCCTGACGGCGCTGGACGAACAGTACCGGCAGGTGCAGGCCGAAATCATGGCAGCGGATGACGATGCCGCGTTTTCGGTCGTGTCGGGGGTGGGCATACTGCCGCCCGGCGGGTGGCAGATGGACACGTTCGGGCTGGTGCATGGCCAGTTGGAACACAACCTGACCGCTGGCGCCTGCATAGCAATGACAGCCCTCAAGGAAGCACCGCCGCATACGGTAACGCAGTATGTCGGTGCGTTTGCGCAGGCCCTGCTTTTGGGTGCCGGGCTGGAAACGCCGTCCTCCCCACAAGGTTCGGCTGGGGGCGTGCCATGCGCACAGACGCGGCACTGACCATGGCCAGCCCGGCAACCCAGATCGACATCGAGCAGCTGCTGGGCACTTTGGGTCAACAGCCCACGGCACCAACCAGCGGCCGCCAGAACGTGGATCAGGCAATCGGTCAGCGCATCCGCAGGCGACGCCGCGAGCTGGGGTGGAGCATGGGGAAACTGGGGGAAGCCCTGGGGGTCACCTATCAGCAGATTCAGAAATACGAAAGTGGGCGGAACGCCGTAAAGGCCTCTGTCCTGCCCAAGCTCGCCAGCGCTTTGGATGTGCCCCTGACATGGTTTTTCGAAGCGTCAGAGCATTCGCAAAAGAGCCGTAAGGAACGTGAACCATGACCGAGGATGAATTCGACGGCCAGAACGATCCTGATCGCTCTGTTGCCGGAATATCCGCAGACCGCCTGCGCAGCATTGTCGAGCGTGTGGAGCGGCTGGAAGAAGAACGCAAAAACCTGTCCAGCGACATCAAGGACATTTTCTCGGAAGCGAAGTCAGCCGGGTTCGATGTGAAAATCATCCGCCAGCTTATCCGTATCCGCAAACAGGATCCATCAGAGGTAGAGGAGCAGGAAACCCTGCTCGATGTCTACCGACGTGCTTTGGGTATGTAAAAATGACCGAAGATCAAAAGAAAAAAATGATGGAGCGGCTGAAAAGGCTACTCGCACTCAGCCGTAGCGCAAACGAGCACGAGGCCGCGGCCGCCCTGGCAAAAGCCCAGGAAATGATGCGTGAACTCGCCATCACGGAAGATGACCTCGACCTGGCAGACTACACCACGGTCGAAAGCTTGATCATTCTCATAAAGCCTGGGCACAAGCTGCCAATTTACGGCGGAATGCTTGCCAATGTCGTTGAAAAGGCTTTCGGATGCAAAGCCATTTTCTCCGATGCAACAGTGCTGTGGCTGGGGCCAAACTCCAAGGCGCAGATTTCCGCGTACAGTTGGAGCGTTCTGGCCCGTCTGCTCAAGACCAGGCGTGCCGAATACATCTTTACCGCCATATTGCAGGAACGAAACCCTGGGCGGCGTGCGGCCAAGGCGGACACCTACTGCGAAGGCTGGGTGCATGGCGTCAGCAAAAACATTGTTGAGGAAAAGCTTTCTGAAAAGGAAAAGCGCCTGACGACGCTTTTCACGAGCCAGAAATTCCCCCGCCTAGGCACCATGGAGCAACGCGGATCCGGCCTGAGTGCCAGCGATTCCAGTGACGCCTGGCGGGACGGCATCAGAGACGGCCAAAAGACCCGCCTGCATGCTGGCGTCCAGGCCGATAAAAAAAGCCAGATCCGTGAAACCCGATACCTGGGAGCAGGGTCATGACAAACACTGATCGGATGATGACCCGCAAAGAGGTCGAGCAGATGGTCAACATCAAATGCACGACCATCTACCGCTGGATGCAGGAAGGCACATTCCCCTCCCCCATCCGCTTCACCACGCGCTGCGTGCGGTGGCGCGAAAGCGACGTCCGCAACTGGGTGGATAAGCACGCAGAGGCCGCAGCATGAGCAGCGAATTAAAAAACTGCCCGACCTGCGCAAGCCAAACCATTGGCACCAGGCCAAGCGAGTTCTTCGGGTACCACGGTTTCGAATGCTTCTGCCAGGTCTGCGGCGAAGAAGGCCCGTTGGAAGATACCGAGGCATTAGCACATGAAGGCTGGAACGAACTCGCGGAGAACGCAGCACAATGACCGACCAGAAACCCACAGGCGTGTTCGTGCGGTTGCCGTTGAGTAATGAGCAGATCGGGAAGCTACTCGCCCCCATAGGAACCCTTAATGAGCGCCTGAGCCCCATCGGCACCCCTGTCACGGGCGGGAAGTTGGAGGTGTTTGGATATGCAGACGCAGTAGGCTTGCCGCTAGAGGACGGGGGCCCGACAAACTGGACTGCGGATATTAACGCAAAGCCAGACGAGACAAGCACAGTCCCCCTCGTCCGCCATTCCGACGCCCAAGCCGCGATTGCCGCTTTGCAGGCTGAGAATGCACGCTTACGAGAGGCTCTTTCGCATGCGCGGGAAGCCATAACTTCAGACGAAAACAAGAGCAGCATCGTTTGCACCGTCTGGGCTGGCCCAGGTGAAACACTGGTGGATTACATCAGCTCGGCCCTGGAAGGCAGTGCAGCATGAGCGAGGAACTGAAGAGCTACCCGTTTTGTGGGAGCAATGACGTCGTGCTCCACGAGCATGCAGATTGGGTAACCTGCCGGCAATGTTGGGGCGAAGGGCCTTATGCGGAAACCAAAGAACAGGGCATCACCGCATGGAACACCCGCGCAGGAGAGAAGTGATGTCGCTGCGACTTAAATCTGTCGGCGAGTCAGTCGCTGAGGAAATTCTGGAAGAACGTAAGCGACAAACCACCAGAGAAAGATTCAGCGTCGCGGAGGACGACGAGTATGTGAAAGGCGAACTAGCCCGTGCTGCCGGTTACTACGCGCTAGCGTCTGCTCCGGGTGCGTATGGCCGGATGGTGACGTCTGGTAATCTGTCTCCTTCTGGCTGGCCATGGGGTAAGGTGTGGTGGAAACCCACTACGCCACGTAGAAACCTCATTAAAGCTGCCGCACTTATAATCGCTGAAATCGAGCGCCTAGACAGGGAATCTTCGATATGACAACCCCCACAAACTGGCCCAACCCCGAGCGGCCCGGTGTGCCGATGTTCCCTGAGCGGGATGGCGGCCATGTTCTCTGCACTGATCCTGAAGGCGATGGAAATCTTGTCTATTACTGGAAATCAGAACATCAAGTCTGGGTCGAATACGATCATGAAGGCCCTGAAGATGCGCTTGAAGGATATGATCTTATCGGGTGGGTGTATGTTGGCCCCATCCTCACCCCCACGCAAATAACCGAGATGCTGGCGGGGGAAAGGGGGCGGTGCGCGAAGGCAATCTCCGGTCTCATTGAGGAAGAAAATCAAGTCTACGGAGAAGAGGCGCATGACGTTCTTTGGGCGTATCGCAAGGCTGCCCGAGAAATCCGGAACCTAGGAGACGCACCTTGACCGGCAGCGTCATAGCAAGGAAGAATGGAACCGATACGCCTCTCACCTTCAAACAGGGAGACGCACTTGCAGGGTTTCGTCTGGACCGGCGTAAGGCATGGGCTTTTATCGAAACAGAACGGGACGGAATCGACCTGTGCGAGATGATATCGTGGTCCCAACACTGCACTGGATGCAATGAATACCCAGAAATGACCACGGTGCCAGAGCGCGGAAGTGGATGCCGCGAGTGCGGGTATACCGGCCGAGTTCGGCGGAGACAGTTTGTTCCGGCAGAAAGGAAAGTGGCATGAGGACGAGAGAGGAGCAGATTTCTCATTTATCGGTCGCACTGTTTAACCAGTACGCCGATATTGATGAATGTATTAAACTTGCCCGGAAATACATCCTCGAAGCCGAGCGTCGGGCAGAGCAGCGCGTGCGGGCGGAGATCGCCAAGCGGCATACATGGTTTTACATGGTTGATGACCCTGAAAGCGGTCATGCCGATATGGCTGACATGCTTTGCGAGACAAAGCCTTTTGAAATCATAGAAACTGCTGAGGCTGCTGATATTCGTATCTTCTTTGCGTTCCAAGATAAGGATGGAGAAATTCACGAATATTCTACGCGCGCAGAAGCAGAGCAGGCAGCGACAAAAGCCATCGACGCGGCGCGGGAGTTCGACAATGACAGAGGATGAAGCCAACTCGGATGACCTGAAAGAAATGCCTCATAACGTCGTCAACATTGGCGACTACCGCATAGAGCGCACGAAATCGGGGTATGATGGCATTGCGATCGGCAAAGATTGTCCGCACCGAAGCCTTGTCATGGATGACAACGGACACACCTGCACATGCGACGATTGTAAAAAGCAGGTATCCGCATATTGGGCTCTTGGAATGCTCATAACCCAATATCGACGCGAATATGAAAAGCTGCGCAGGATGCAGGCCTTACAAAGGAAACGCGAAACAAAGACCCTGCGGCTCAAAGCCGCCCAAACTATCGAGACGGCATGGCGCAGGCGGGGAACCGTACCAACCTGCCCGCACTGCGATAGAGGAATTTTCCCCTCTGACACTTTTGGCGCCGTTGGGAAGGCCCTGGAATTGGCAGAGCGGGAAAAATCGCCACCCAAGAAGTGGACCGGCGCAGCAACGGCTGAAGTGGTGAAGATAACGGAGTAGGCAATCCATGACTGACCCACGCATTGAGGCAGCTCTCAAAGCCGCGTGGCAACACACAACCCAGCATGAAAACGGGCAGACCTTTGAGCAATGGAAGGATGTTTCTTCCTATGCCGCAGAGGAATTCAGACGGGCCATTGTCGCAGCCGTCGCAGCCGCAGACGCCGTGGACCCGTTGCGGCAGGGCGTGAGCATTCCGGAACTGCCCACAAACGTGCCGATCCAGGCACGGCAAGAGAACGATTAATCAGCCAGCCATAGGTTTGCGCCTTCCGCTGACCAAGGTTTTTGTATCGACTTGGCCCTCTAAAATCAGTTCCATCCAGATTCGGGATAACTCTCTCCTGCGAGAGAGATGCAGCGCCCGGTTGTAGGCCCCAGCCACCTTGTCTCTCGAAACATGAGCGAGCATCAGCTCAATCACCGCATGGTCCTGCGGGTGCCGCTCATTCATCACGCTGGAGAACGTAGACCGAAAGCCATGCGGCACATGCCGTCCATGATAGCCAGCCCGGTTCAATAGGTAGCCGAGAGCATTCTCGCACATTGGAACCCTCGGGCGCCTGGCATTTGGGAATAGATGCGCCCAGCGTTCTGAAAACGGGCGCACGGCCTGCACAACCTCGACTGCCTGGGGGCTCAACGGCACAATGTGGTCACGGCCCATCTTCATGCGTTCGGCCGGAATGATCCATAGTGGTTCGGGGCCGTCCAGGTCATGGAACTCCTCCCACAATGCCCCCCTAATTTCCCCCGGCCTGACGGCCGTCAGATACAACAGACGCAGCGCCAGCAACGTCACCGGGTGGGCTGGGCTGCCTTCGACCTTCGCTATCATCTCCCGGGCCTGCGCCAAATCCGTAATCGCGGGCTGGCGGCCGTGCTGGACAGGCCGAAGAGCGGCCTTCACAACGGTTGCAGGGTCGTTATCCGCGCGTCCAGTCGCAATGGCGTGGACAAAGACGTCACTCATCCGCTGCCGGACCCGGTGCGCTGTTTCGATAGCCCCGCGTTCCTCGATCTGGTTGAGCACATGAAGTACCACCCGTGCATTGATCTGGGCAGGCGGCAACTTGCCGATCAACGGGAACACATCGCGCTCAAGACTATGGATCACGTCATGAGCATGCCGCGGGCGCCACAGATCGCGTCGCAGGGCGTACCATTCCCGGGCCACGGTCTCGAAACTGTCTTCCTCCCTGGACGCAGCCAGAACTGGTGAAAGCTTACCCGCCTGACTTGGATCGATCCCGTGCCGCATCATGTCCTTGGCACTGTCACGCATGGCACGCGCATCACGTAGGGACACAGCCGGATACGGCCCAAACGTCAGGGTCTGCTCTTTCCCGCTGGACGCCCGGTAGCGCATGCGCCAGAACTTCTTGCCAGTCGGCATCACATGAATGAACAGGCCTTCGCTATCTGCGAGCCTGTAGGCCTTTTCCTGCGCCTTGGCAGTCTTGATCTTGGTATCTGTCAGCATGTGCTTCGTTACCCACATGCCCGGAAATTTTACCCACGCGTTACCCACAAACTGCCGGGCTTATACGGAATAAAACGGGAACACGTGGGAATACAGAAAGCGCAAAAACCTTAGGAAATCAAGGCCTGCGGGAAGTTCTGGATATTCATGGGAATGATATCTGGCGGAGAGAGAGGGATTCGAACCCTCGGTACGCTATTAACGTACACACGCTTTCCAAGCGTGCGCCTTAAGCCGCTCGGCCATCTCTCCAGCGCGAGAGAGGTAATAGCAAGATTATCGGATCAGGCAAGAGGGAAAGCGTATGCGCGTGTGCTTTTTTGCCTGTCGGCACCCTTCATGCACCATTGCGTTTTGGTGCAGGTCGCACGGGGGTTTTCAGCCGCGCAACGCGGCCCGGGCATTGCGGATGAATGCTGCGATGGCAGAGCCGTCCTTGATGCCGGGCGCACTTTCCACCCCGGATGACGTATCGACCGCGGGGGCTCCTGTCTGGCCTATGGCCGTGGCCACGTTTTGCGGGGTCAGCCCACCTGCCAGCATCCAGCGGAAATCCGGCTGCCAGCCTGCCAGCAACGCCCAGTCGAGCTGCTGCGCATTACCCCCCGGCCGCGTGGCGGAAGCGGGGGGACGGGGTTCGACCAGCACGCGTTGCGCCAGGGTGGTGACGGGCAGATCGGCGCGCGTGGCAACCGGGCGGGACAGCCATACCGGCAGGCCAAAGCGCTGGGCAATGGCGTGGGCCTGCTGGTCGTCCACGCCATAGACCTGAAGGACATCGAGTGCGACATGGCGCAATGTGTCGGCTATGGCCTGCTCATCAGGCTGGACAAACAGCCCCACGCGGCCCGGCCCCCCTTTTGTGCGGGCAGAAAGCAGCCCCGCCTGTGCTGGCGTGACGAAACGGGGAGAGCGCTGGAAAAACACGAAGCCAACCCAATCCGCCCCGTGCTCCACACAGGCGTCGAACCCCGCGGGTTCCGTCAAGCCGCAGATTTTAACGCCCGATACCGGGTCAGCCGCGGCGGTCATGCTCAGCCAGCCAGTTCAGCCGCAATGGCAGCAGCAGCAGCGCCCGGATCGGCCGCCTGGGTAATGGGCCGGCCCACCACGATCCAGTCCGCCCCGGCGGCACGCGCCTGTGCCGGGGTCATGACCCGTTTCTGATCGCCCTTGCTGGCCCCGGCGGGGCGAATACCGGGGGTGACGAGAACCGGCGTCTCCCCCAACGCATCACGCAGCAGGGTCAGTTCCTGTGCGGAACAGACCAGCCCATCCATGCCCGAACGCACAGCGATCCTGCCCAGCCGCCCGACCTGAGCCGCCGTGCCGTCAGCGACACCTATCGCCGCCAGGCCCTGGTCATCCATGCTGGTCAGCACCGTCACCGCCAACAGCACGGGTCGCGCGCCTTGGGGAAATGCCTCGTCACAGGCCTTGCGGGCAGCCTCCATCATCGCCTGGCCGCCGCTGGCATGCAGGGTGAGCATGCGCGGCCGCAGATAGGACAGCGCCTTGATGGCAGAGGCCACTGTGTTGGGAATATCGTGCAGCTTGAGGTCAAGAAAGATCGGGCGCGCCGCCGCCACCTCGGCCACGGCACCAAAGCCCGCGGCATAGGCGAATTCCATACCCAGCTTGAGCATTCCTGCGGCCGCGCCAACCTGCGTCGCCCATTGCCGGGCCTGCGCGGGGCTTTGCGTATCGAGTGCGACAATCAGCCCCGTGCGGCGTGCGCCATCAGTCTGAACGCCGTCAGTCATGGGTCACGCTTCCACCTGGCGTGATCACGGGTGCCGAAGACAAAGGCTGCCCGTCGGCCCCTTGGGGGCCCGGTGGTGCGAAGGTCTGCATCTGCGCTTGCAGTTGTGCCTGCAACTGGGCCTGGACCTGGGCAAGCTGGGCCTGCAATTCCCGGACCTGCTGTTCCGCCTTGCGCGCGCGGCGGCGCTGGCGCAGTTCCACCACCCACAGGCAGAACGCCCCAAGCAGGAAGGCCAGGGCCGCCACCAGCAGCGCCAGAACCCCGGCCGAGCTTTTCCAGCTATAGGTCAGCAGCCACATATCCAGCGGGTCCTGATTACTGGCGCTGAAAACAACAAGCGCCAGCAGGAACGGAACAACAATAACAAGCCTGATCATGCCACACTCGTAGCCTTATCGGTCTTAAAGAACAAGGCGGATCGCCGCCGCTGCATCATACCGACCCTGCGCCCCGAACGCATGAAAAAACAGGCCTGTAGAGAATTTACCCGCAGCCCGCTGCATGATCCCGCACGCGATGGGCCGCCGCCATGCCTGCTTCATAGCCGCAAACCGGTCAGGCCCTGCGCTCCGGGCGGTGCAGATGGTCCGGCCCGGCGTGGCCCAATCTGGCGCACCCGTTCCCGGGCACCTTTACGCCAGCCTTTTTCTGAGGTTTTCTTGCCCGTCCTACCCCGAAGATGGGGCACCTGATGTGGAGATGCGGCATGCTGGTCCTGACCCAGGGCGATCCTTCGGGCATCGGCCCCGAAATTACGGGCAAGAGCTGGCATGCCCTGCATAAGGGGGGCCCGGCCTTTGCCTGGATCGGAGACCCCGGCCTGCTGGCTGCCCACGCCCCCGTGCAGCCCATACACGACCTGGCGCAGGCCGGTGCGGTGTTCGGCCATGCGGTGCCCGTCCTGCCGTTGCCACTGGTTGCCCCCGCCATTCCCGGCAAGCCGGACCGGCGGAACGGGCCGGCCATTCTGGACAGTATCCGCATGGGGGTGGACCTGGCATTGCGCGGGCAGGCCAGTGCCGTCGTCACCAACCCCATCAGCAAGGATGTGGTGCAAAGTGCGGATTTCACCCATCCTGGCCATACCAGTTTCCTGGCGGAACTGTGCGGCGTGCCGGGCCAGGATGTGATGATGCTGGCGGGCCCGTCCCTGCGGGTGGTGCCGGTGACGGTACACGTGGCCCTGCGCAAGGCGCTGGACCAGCTTAATACCGAGCTGATCGTACGCACCGCGCGCACCGTGGCCCGTGGGCTTGCGCGCGATTTCGGGCTGCTGGCCCCGCCCCGCCTGACGGTGGCGGGTTTGAACCCCCATGCGGGGGAAGGCGGGCTGATGGGGCGGGAGGAGCTGGATATCATTATCCCCGCCATCGAGATCCTGCGCGCCGAAGGGCTGGACGTAACAGGCCCCCTGCCCGCCGATACCCTGTTCACGCCCCAGGCCCGCAGCCGGTACGACGCCGCCTTGTGCATGTACCATGACCAGGCGCTGATCCCGATCAAGACGCTGGAAATGGATGAGGGGGTGAATGTCACGCTGGGGCTGCCCATTATCCGCACGTCGCCCGATCATGGCACGGCCTTCGATATCGCGGGGCAGGGCAAGGCCGACCCGTCCAGCCTGTGCGCGGCCTTGCATCTGGCCGCCAGACTGGCCGACAACAGGCGGGCGGCCAGTACGGCCCACCCGGTATAGAAAGCTGCGTAAGGTGCTGCCCGCACCCTGCGCCGCACCCCGCGAAACCGTCCCTTTGATAAGACCGCCAGCATAAGGACCCCTGCATGAGACCGCCTATCAGGCTTGGCGTGAATATCGACCACGTCGCAACCCTGCGCAACGCGCGGGGCGGCCAGCACCCCGACCCCGTGGCCGCCGCGCTGCTGGCCATACAGGCCGGGGCGGATGGCATTACCGCGCATCTGCGCGAAGACCGCCGCCATATCCGCGATGCGGACCTGCACCGCCTGAAGGCCGAAATCGCCGCCCCCCTGAACATGGAAATGGCCGCAACGGACGAAATGGTGGGCATTGCCCTGGGCCTGGCCCCCCATGCCTGCTGCATCGTGCCCGAACGCCGGGCGGAACTGACGACCGAAGGCGGGCTGGACGCGGCGGGGCAGATGCTCTCCCTGACCCCCAGGGTGAAAGCGCTGGCGGGGGCGGGTATTCGCGTCTCACTGTTTATCGATGCCGATCCCACGCAGATTACCGCCGCCGCGCAAACGGGCGCGCAGGTGGTGGAACTGCACACCGGTGCTTATGCCGAAGGGCGCTTGAACGAACTGGCAAGGCTGCGTGCAGGTGCCACCCAGGCCGCTGCACTGGGGCTGGAGGTGCATGCCGGACACGGGCTGACTTTCGAAAACGTGGGCCCCATTGCCGCCGTGCCGGAAGTCCGGGAACTCAATATCGGGCATTTCCTGATCGGGCAGGCCATTTTTGACGGGCTGCCCGCCGTTATCGCGGAAATGCAACGCCGCATCGCCCACGGTGCGGCCTGACATGGAACAGCAGGAATATAAAACCCCCAAGGCGCTGATGGCGGCCGTCATTGGCATGGGCGTGCTGATCGTGCTGGGCACGGCCGGGCTGGTCGGCGTGATCCTTCACCGCATGAACGCCCCGCACGCCCCCACGACTGCCACCGTGCCGCTGGTGGATACCCCCCGCATGGAGCCATCCAGGGCTGAGGTTCCCCCGGCTGCCGCTCATCTGTCCCTTGGCACGGGGGAGCGCGTGCTCAGCACCACCCGCGTGCGTGACAATGTGCTGGCCCTGCATATCGGCGGCCCGCGTGGCGACAGGCTGGTCCTGTGGGATGCAACAAGCGGGCAGGTCTGGACCGGGCTGGACGCCCCGGCCGCACCCTGAGGCCCGCGTTGGACATTCAACCCCACGCCCGGATGAACGCCATAGGGCTGATGAGCGGCACATCGCTTGACGGTGTGGATGCGGCCCTGGTGCGAACGGATGGGGCTTGCGTGTTCGCGCACGGCCCGTCGCTGACCGTGCCCTACCCGCCCGGCTTGCGCACCCGCCTGCGCGCCCTGCTGGACGAGGCCCCGCACCTGACCGCGCAATCGGCGCAGGTTCTGGAGATCGAGCGGGAGGTAACCGATATCCACGCCCAGGCGGTCAGGCTGATCCGCGCGGCAGCACCCGACATGGTGGCGGATGTCGTAGGTTTTCATGGCCAGACCATCCTGCACGCCCCCGGCCCAGCGGCCCGGCCCGAAGGGGGGCGTGATGGGGCCCATGCATGCGAGTCTGCGCGGGAGCAGTCGCCTGCTACGCCCTGCGCCGCCCGGCAGGACGAACCGCCCATGGGGCAGCATGGCCGCACGTGGCAGATTGGCGATGCCGCCCGGCTGTCCGCCTCCACGGGCCTGCCTGTGGTGCATGACTTCCGCAGTGCGGATGTGCAGGCCGGGGGGCAAGGCGCGCCGCTGGCCCCGCTATATCACGCGGCGTTGCTGCAAGGCCGGCCGGGGCCGGTCGCGGTTCTCAATATCGGCGGGGTGGCCAATCTGACACTGCTGGGGGCGACGGGGCATGTCTGGGCCTGCGATACCGGGCCGGGCAACGCCCTGCTCGATGACTGGACACAGCGCCATACCGGCCAGCCCTACGACAGGGACGGCGCGCTGGCCGCCCGCGGCACGGTGCACGGCCCCAGCCTGGCAGCCCTGATGGCGCACCCGTTCTTTGCCGCACCACCCCCCAAATCGCTCGACCGGCTCAGCTTTCATGCAGGGTTGGAACAGATTGCCCGGCTGGATGCCGCTGACGGGGCAGCCACCCTTGCCGCCTTCACGGCCGAAGCCGTGGCCCGAACACCCCTGCCCGAACAGCCCGGGGCCTGGTATGTCTGCGGGGGCGGGCGGCATAATCCGGCCATTATGGCAGCCCTTGCCCAGCGCCTGGCGGGGCCTGTGCGGCCGGTGGAAGACCTGGGCTGGAAGGGTGACGCGCTGGAGGCCGAATGTTTTGGCTTTCTGGCGGTTCGCAGCCTGCGCGGCCTGCCTTTGTCCCTGCCCGCCACCACCGGCGTGCCCACCCCGTTGCGGGGCGGACAGCTGACCTGTGCGGGCATTACCCCGTGGGGCATGCGCGAAGGCGGGCGCATTCTCTAGGCCGCCCCCTGCAAAACTCCCTTTTCGGGACCATTTACGACGCTGCCAGCACGCGCTAGCAAGACTGTGAACGAAGACAGGAAAGAACTGCCTCATGAAACGCTTTTTGGCTCTTTGTTTCATCCTGCCTGGACTCGGGGCCCCGCTGGGCTACGGGCATGCGGCCTCTGCCGCCGGGCCGCATGGCGGCCGGGCAAGCCAGGGTGCCACCCAGAACGGGCCAGGGCAGACCGTGGTGGATGGCAGTGGCCAGGCCGCGGCGTCCCCCTTTGGTCGGGCCACGCTGAAATCCCTGGTGGCGCATTTTGGCGGTACGGCCACGTTCCGCCAGTTGAGCACCCATACCAATGCCGACAAGAAGCAGGTTCTGTGCGGCCAGATCAGCCTGGACCCCACCGCAAGGCCTGCCGATGACAGCTTCATGCCCTTCGGCGCGCAGGAAGACGGGGATGAGCCCGTCGTTTTCCAGGCCCATGCCCTGCCCGCGAGCATCGATCCGGGGCAGGCGAACCAGTGGATCAACCACGGTGCGGATCTGGAGGCGCTGGAAGAACTGGGCTGCGTTCCCGAAGGCAGCTACCGCCAGTACAGCGATAAATTGAACGACCTGCTGCAACACCACCGCCGCAGCATAGCCCGCTAGCGGCAGGGCCTGCCCTACCGCCTATCGGGCCGGCCGGTCAGGCACGCTTGGCCCTACGCCCCTGCAACCGCCCACCGTGCCAGGCGGCGGCGTATGGCATAGCCGTGCTCCGGTAGCCCCGGCGGCCCCGGCAGCGTTGCAGGACTGCTGCCAATCCCGCCCCGAAACCTGCACCCAGCCTGTTCCCTGGCCTCGGCCTTGGTCCTGGCCCGCCAACCGCACCGCGAACATGCAGGGTTGGCCGAAAGGGGCGGGAGGCCCGTGGTCCCCGAATGCGGGCGGTCAACCGCGGACTACCTGCCCGTTACATGGTTATTGTTGTAACAACATCGTTATAACAGAAAATACTACCCCGTCCCAAGCAACTCCCACCTTTTCATTTGCGTAAATTTCGCATTGTGTAATTGACATGCGGCGGATTCCATCGTCATCTCTGTCCGTCAAGCATAAAAAGAACAAAAAGAGGCGGTTTTCCGCAATGAAATATCTCAATCTCCTGCTGCTGCTGCCCTTTTTGGGCTTGTTATGGATGCCCCTGTACGACCGGCACGATCCTGTCCTGCTCGGCTTCCCTTTTTTCTACTGGTATCAGTTCGCCTGGGTTCCGGTGACCTCGGCGTTGATCTGGATTGTCTGGAAAAAGGGACGTGACGCATGAAGACCATCGATCCGTGGGCGCTTGGCGTCTTCATCTTCTTTTTCGCAACCACCATTGTCATCGGCTCATCCATCCAGTGGATTCGCCGGCTGACACGCGGTCACGGCAAAAACGCCAACGCGCAGGAAGAATGGGGACTGGGCGGGCGTGAATTCGGCCCCTGGGTCACGTGGTTCCTGGTGGGTGGCGATTTTTACACTGCCTACACGGTCATTGCCGTGCCGGCGCTGGTCTATGCCGTGGGGGCTTACGGCTTCTTTGCCCTACCCTACACCATCATCGTCTACCCGTTCATTTTCGTCGTCATGCCCAAGCTGTGGAAAATAGCGCATGCCAACGGCTATTCCACCTCGGCCGATATCATTCGCGGGCGCTTCAACAGCCGCACGCTTGAGATCGTGGTGGCGCTGACCGGGCTTGTCGCGGTCATGCCGTATATCGCGCTCCAGCTTATCGGCATCCGCACGGTGGTGCAGGCGCTGGGCCTGCCGGGCGACCTGCCGCTGATCATCGCCTTCATCTCGCTGGCCGCCTATACGTGGATGGGCGGGCTGCACGCCCCCGCACTGACGGCGTTCATCAAGGATATCATGATCTATATCGCCGTGCTGGTGGCGATTACGGTCATTCCCATGCATACCGGCGGCTACGCGGCGCTGTTCGCATCGGTCACGGCCGATCACCCGCAGGCCGTGCTGCAACCCGGCCAGGGCATGCCCTATGCGACACTCGCGCTGTCCTCCGCCCTGGCGGCGTTCCTTTACCCCCATACGCTGACCGGTATCCTGGCGTCACGTTCGGCCGATACCATCCGCCAGAACGCGGTGTACCTGCCGGTCTACACGATCGTGCTGGGGCTGATCGCCATGCTGGGCTTCATGGCGCATGCGGCGGGGATTACCACCACCAACAACACGCTTGTCGTGCCCTTGCTGTTCCAGGCGGTGTTTCCGTCATGGTTCGCCGGGTTCTGCCTGGCATCCATTGCCGTGGGGGCACTGGTGCCTGCCGCCGTCATGGCCATTGGTGCGGCCAACCTGGTGACCAGCAACCTGCTGCCGCCCCAGAAAAACCCGGTGCGGGCCAGCCGTATCACGGCTTTCGTGGTCAAGGTCGGCGCACTGCTTTGCGTGCTGTTCCTGAACGCCAAGTTCGCGATCGACCTGCAACTTCTGGGCGGTGTCATCATCCTGCAGACCTTCCCCGCCCTGATCCTTGGCCTGACCCCCCTGCGCCTGTCATCCCCCGGCATGCTGGCGGGCTGGCTTGTCGGTTCCGTCTTCGGGCTGGGGCTGTGCTGGATGGACGGGCTCAAGCCCATTCACCCGGTCCATTTCGGCCTGATCTCGGGCAATGTGTCCACCGGTCTGCTGTCTCTGGTGGTCAATATCGTGGTGGTTCTGGTGGTCTCCCTGCTGTGGCCCGCCCGCAGCACCAGCACCGCCAAGCCGGAACTGTTCAAGGAAGCGGCGTAACACCTGCCCTTCCCCGGCCAAGCAAAAAAAAGGGGCAGCCGCAAGGCCGCCCCTTTTTTCATGCGCGATTGTCATACGCTGTGTGTCGGGGGGCCCTACAGGCTGATCAGGATGGGGGCGGCATCCACCGGCTTCACCCAGTCGCGGCTGCCCGGCGTGGGCTCATGGTCCAGTGCACGGGCCTGCTCCGTGACAACACGGTACAGGTCTATACCACGCCTGCGGGCGGGTTCTTCCAGCGCCTTGTACAGATCTTCCACCACATAGCCGGGCTGGCCATTCCCACGGGGCTTGAGGGGCGAGCGGTTCGTGCGGCGGCAGACGGCAAAAAAATCGACCAGCGCCGTGGTGCCCTGGCTTGCCAGTTCGCTTTGAGTAGGGGCGTAGAAATCCACATCGGCATTCAGCCCCATGAACACGCCGCGCATCAGGCGGCCCGACGCGTTTACGGTGACAGCAGCAGGCACGCCGCCGATAAGCATGATGTCCTGAACGGGCAAAAGCATGGAAATGAGAGAGATCCTTGCGGGCTGGCTACGAAAACAGCACCGATGCTACACTGTACGGGCCATACCGCGCCAGTGGAACGTAGCGGAGAATAACACGCAGCAGGATAACGGGCCCGAGGCCAAACCGGCGGGCCGAACCACGCAGGGCCCCGGCACCTTCCCGCGCCGGGCGTTGCCGGCCGGGGATAAGGCTGGCGCATAACATGACCGGCCGGACGCTGGCCTGTTGCACCGCCTGCTTGCACACACGCTGGCCGGCTACCATTCCCCTAACACCCGAAAGCAAGGGAGGCCATTGTACCATGAAACCGCCATCGCGCCGCCCGCCATCCGCCCGGCGATCCAGCCCGCCTTCCCCCCTAATATCCCCGTCGCAAGGGCAGATGGTTCTTGGCCTGCCCGATACGCGACCGCCCAGCATGGCGCTGGACGAAGGGGCAGTTCTGCTGCCCGGCTTTGTCAGCAAGGAGGGGGCACATCTGTTGCGGCTGATCGAACAGGTGGCAACCATTGCGCCGTTCCGACAGATGGAAACACCGGGCGGTGGCCTTATGTCCGCCGCCATGACCGGCTGCGGTGCGGCGGTGTGGGTAACGGATCGTTCGGGCTATCGCTACACCACCCACGACCCGCGCAGCGGCCAGCCATGGCCCGCCTTGCCGCCCCTGCTGCGGAGCCTGGGCGAACAGGCGGCACGCCAGGCCGGTTTTGCGGATTTTACCCCCAACACGGCCCTGCTGAACCGGTATGGCCCCGGCAGCCGGATGGGCCTGCACCAGGACCGCGACGAAGGCGAGACCAGCCAGCCGGTTGTCTCCTTCTCGCTGGGCCGGTCGGCCGTTTTCCAGTGGGGCGGGGCCAGGCGGACGGATGCCGTGCGCAGCATTGTGCTCCACCACGGCGATGCCGTGGTCTGGGGTGGGCCCGCACGGCTTTTTTTTCACGGCATCAAACCCCTTGGCCATGAAACCCACCCCCTGACGGGCGAACTGCGCTACAATATCACGCTCAGATACGTTGCGCGCGCCGCAGGGTAAGGCCCATGCCCCCCCCGGGCTTGGTGAATTGTTCTGCGGTCCATGGGCTGTGCTGTCCCTTTGTGCGCGCAAAACCGTCTGGCAGGTCAACGCAAACCGAAAGGCTCGATCCCGGCTATGTCTCCCCCGTTCCTGTGGACCCGGCGCGGCCTTGTGCGATCCGGCCTTGTGCAGTCCCTGCTGGTTTCTGGCGTTCTGGCCACCCGGCCCCGCGCGGCCATGGCAGGGCCGACATCGGGCCCACCTGTCACGTCAGCCGGGGCTGACGTGGGGCCCGGCGTGGGGGCCGACCCGTTAGCCACAGCGCAGCACACCGTGCCGGCCCCGCCGGTGGGCGATGAACGCTTCACGCAGGTGGAAGAGATTTTTCATAACGCCATTGCCACGGGCAAGACACCCGGCGCGGTCGCCGCCATTGGCCATGAAGGGCGCGTGTTGTGGAAAGGCGTGTTCGGCCAGCGTGCCCTGACCCCCACGCCCGAGCCCATGACATGGGACACGCTGTTCGACATGGCGTCCCTGACCAAGGTTCTGATAACCGCGCCCGCCATCATGCAGCTTTTCGAACGCGGGCTGGTCGGGCTGGATACGCCCGCAGCCCGTTACCTGCCGTGGTTCGCAGCAAACGGCAAGCAGGACATTACCATCCGCCTGCTGTTGACCCATTATTCCGGCCTGGCCCCCGACCTCCCGCTCGACACGCGATGGCAGGGGCGCGCGCGGGCTATTCAGCTTGTCACGGAAACCCGCCCGGTCAACCTGCCAGGGGAACGCTTCGTGTATAGCGATATCAATTTCATAACCCTTGGGCTGATTGTCGAAAAACTGACTGGCCAGCCCCTGGCGCAGTATGCCAGCCGCCATATTCTTGCACCGCTGGGCCTGAAGCAGTCCGTCTTCAACCCGCAGGCGGGCCTGATCGCCCGCATTGCCCCCACGCAATATGACGAAAATGGCCACCTTCTGCGCGGTGTCGTGCATGATCCCACCGCGCGGCGCATGGGCGGGGTGGCGGGCCATGCCGGGCTGTTTTCCTGCGCCGATGACATGATCCGCTATGCCCAGGCCCTGCTGGACAAACGTGTAGGCCTGCCTAGCCCTTTTCCCTTACGAACCGATACGGTCGTGCTGATGTCCACCCCCCAGCAACCGGCAGGCAAACCCGACCTGCGCGGGCTGGGCTGGGATATCGCCACCCATTATTCCACACCGCGCGGGGCGTATTTTCCGCCTACCTCGTTCGGGCATACGGGCTTTACGGGCACGTCGCTGTGGCTGGTGCCCGAAACCCGCGGCTTTGTCCTGATCCTGACCAACCGTGTCCACCCCGACGGCAAGGCATCGGTGGTGAAGCTGCGCCAGGATGTAGCCACCGCCGCGGCCCTTGCCCTGGCCGCCCCCACGCCGGGCTGAAGGGCGGGGGAGCGACAGGCAGGGGCTACAGGACCGCAGACGGCAGGATCAGGGGCGGCTGTAGATATCTTCCACCCGGACGATATCGTCTTCGCCCAGATACGCGCCGGACTGCACCTCGATCAGGGTCAGGGGAATGCGGCCGGGGTTTTCCAGCCGGTGCATGATGCCCAGCGGCAGGTAGACGCTTTCGTTCTCATGCAGGAGAATTTCCTCCTCCCCACGGGTCACGATCGCCGTGCCACCGACCACGACCCAGTGTTCCGACCGGTGAAAGTGCTTTTGCAGGGACAGTTTCTGCCCCGGATTGACCACGATCCGCTTGACCTGGAAACGCCGCCCTTCGATCAGCCCTTCGTAAAAACCCCAGGGCCGGTAGATCAGGCGATGGTTCTCCGCTTCGGGCCGGCCCGTATCCTTCAGGCGCTGCACAACGGTCTTCACATCCTGCGCATGGGCCTTGTCGGCAACCAGCACGGCATCCTGCGTTACGACCACGATCAGGTTTTCCACCCCCAGGGCCACGGTCAGCACCCCGTTCGTGCGGACATAGGAATTGCGCACATCCTGCAAAAGCACATCGCCCACCGCGACATTGCCGCTTGCATCCTTGTCGCCCAGTTCCCACAGGGCGTCCCAACTGCCGATATCGGACCAGCCAAAGCCGGCCGGGACGACTGCTGCGCGCGTCGTGCGTTCCGCCACCGCGTAGTCCACCGAAATATCAGGCGCTTTCTTGAAGCTTTCCGGATCCAGGCGTTCGAAATCCATGTCGGTCTTGCGTTGTGCCACGGCCTGCTGCACGCAGGCGTACAAGGCGGGCTCGAACTTTTCGATCTCGCTCAGGAACGTGGCGGCGCTGGCAACGAACATGCCCGAATTCCACAGGTAATTGCCCTGCCCCGCCAGATGTTCCGCCGTGGCGGCATCGGGTTTTTCCACAAAGCGGGCCACGGCATAGACGCCGTCCACGCCGTCGAGCGCGGTGCCCTGTTCGATATAGCCGTACCCGGTCTCGGGCCGGGTGGGCTTTATGCCGAAGGTGACGATATACCCCTTGCGGGCCGCCGCCACCGCCGCATCGAGGCCGGATTTAAGGCTCCCATGATCGGAAATGGCCGCATCCGCCGCCATGACCCACAGCACGGCATCGGGGTCCTGTTCGGCAATGGTGAAGGCCGCCGCCGCAATGGCCGGGGCGGAATTGCGACCGACCGGTTCAAGCAGGATTCGCGCGTCATGCACCCCGGCTTCACGCAGTTGCTCGGCAATAACGAAGCGATGTTCGGCATTGCTGACAATGACGGGTGCGCCCAGCCCGGCCTTTTGTCCGCGCAGGGCGGTTTCCTGCAAAAGGGTTTTCTCGCCCAGCAGGGGCCAGAACTGCTTGGGGTAGCTCTTGCGCGATACCGGCCACAACCTGCTGCCCGACCCGCCGGAAAGAATAACAGGCACCACCGTGCCGGAATAGGAAACACCGCCTTGACTGGCGGGAACACTCTTGTCTGTCATGTCAAATCATATCCACCAGAATAAAAACGGCACATATCACTTTGATCCATAAAGCCTATTCCTGCCCGCCTCAAGCTTGACCGATAGACCGCACGGCACGCCCCCCTTTGCTGCAAGGGCCGGGCAACCGCGCGGGCATGAGGGTGCATGGCCACAGCAGACAACGCAAGGCCGGCCCATATGTTCCGGCCTTGCCCGTCAGGCCGCAGGCCCACCCTGCGCGGATAAAAGCTCGGTCGTATGCAGGACGATCATGGCGTCCTCATCCGTGGGGAGTACATGCACCTCCATGGCGCTGTCCGCCGTGCTGATCAGCCCGCTATTGCGCGCATTGGCACCCGCATCGATCCGCATGCCCAGCCAGGCCAGGCTTTGGGCAAGACGGGCGCGAATGGGGGGTTCGTGCTCGCCGATACCGGCGGTGAACACGAAGCCGTCCACCCCGCCCAGCGCGCTGACCATGGCCGCGGCATCCTGGGCCAGCCGGTAGACGAACTGTTCCACCGCCTGCGCCGCCAGTGGGGACGGATCGCCCAGCAGGACATGCATGTCACTCGACAACCCGCCCGATAACGCCAGCAGGCCCGATTTCTGGTACAGCAGGGTTCGTATAGCCTCGATGCCCAGGCCGTAATGCTCCTGCAGGTAGAGCACGATAGCCGGGTCCAGCGCGCCGCAGCGCGTGCCCATGATCAGCCCGTCCAGCGGCGAGAACCCCATGGTCGTATCCATGCTGCGCCCGCCCGATAGCGCGCACAGGCTGGCCCCGCTGCCCAGATGGGCCACGACCACACGCCCTTGCGCCAGATGCGGCAGGGCATGCCGCAGGTAGCGCGCCACATAGTCATAGGACAGGCCATGAAAGCCGTACCGCCTGATCCCGTCGGCCTCGTAACACTGCGGCAGTGCGAAGCGCCGGGCACATAAGGGCAGGTCGTGGTGAAACGCCGTATCGAAACACGCCACCTGCGGCAGATCGGGGCGCAGGGCGGCCATGGCCCGCATGGGGGCCAGGTTATGGGGCATGTGCAACGGGGCCAGCGGTGTCAGGGCTTCAAGTGCTGCGATCAGTTCGGGCGTGACACGCTGCGGGGCTGCGTGATCGGGGCCGCCATGCACCACGCGGTGGCCAAGGGCGGTTATGGCCTGCCCGCCCAGGGTACGGTCGAGCTGGGCCAGGATTTCCGCCAGCAGAGTTGCGAAAGGCACGTCCGCTTCGGCCCATCTCCGCTCCGCGAGTACCGTGCCCGCCCCGTCATGCAGGCTCAGCCGCGGGGCAATGCCGATCCGTTCGACCTGGCCCGCCAGCACGGTCTCCACCGGCCCCACGGCCTGGGCCCGCACGCCTTCGCCAGCCCGGCAGACGGAAAACTTCACGCTCGAAGACCCCGCGTTCAGGGCCATGACAAGCTGGACCATATCCGTGCCTGCCGTACTCAGCCGCCGGTCCGCGAACGGGCCGGGTCGCGGGCGGATGTGTGGCCCTGCCCCCCATCCGCCCGCGTGGCCAGGTAGCGCGCGTAAACCGCCCCCATGGCGATGGAGGCCATGCGGGCGCGCACGCTGTCGGCCCGGCTGGTCAGCACCACGGGCACCTTGGCCCCCAGCACCAGCCCCGCCGAATCCGCCTGCGTCATGTAGATCAGGTTCTTGGCCAGCATGTTGCCGGCCTCCAGATCCGGGGCGACGAGAATCTGGGCCCGCCCCGCCACGGGGGAGACAATGCCCTTGATCCGTGCGGCCTGGGGGTCCACCGCGTTGTCCATGGCCAGCGGGCCGTCCAGCAAGCCGCCGGTAATCTGCCCGCGTTCGGCCATCTTGCACAGGCAGGCGGCATCGATCGTGCCCTGGATACGGGGGTTGAGCGTTTCCACCGCCGAAAGAAGCGCCACGCGCGGCGTGCCAAGGCCCAGCCCCACATGCAGGTCGATGGCGTTTTGCACGATATCGCGCTTGGCCATCAGGTCCGGGGCGATGTTGATGGCGGCATCGGTCACGAAAAGCAGCTCATCATACCGGGCGGTGGCGATGATAAAGACGTGGCTGACCCGCCTTTGCGTACACAACCCCGTTTGGGGTGCGACGATGGCGTGCATCAGATTGTCCGTATGCAGGCTGCCTTTCATGAGCGCGTGCGCACGGCCCGCATGCACCATGGCCACCGCTGTCTCCGCCGCGGCCTGGGGGGTGGATGTGTCCTCGATCGCGCAGCCATGCAGGTCCAGCCCCGCATGCCGGGCCACAGCCCCGATCGTACGCGCACAACCCACCAGGACGGGCGTTGCAATACCCGCCCGCGCGGCATCCACCGCCGCTTCCAGCGCATGCTGTTCGCACGGCCAGACCACCGCCATGGCAGGGGGCGCTGCCGATGCGCCTGCCCCGTTCGACGCACGGGCGATCAGCCGGGTAAAGGCGTGCAGGCTCTCGGCATCCTCCCGGTGTGCGGTGGCTGCGGGGTCGTCCGCCTTCGGGGCCTGCCGGTCATGCGCACCCGGGCCACCTCCCCCACCAGCCGGAGCCGAGATATCCGCCGCATGGGCCGTGTAACGGGCGCGCTGTTCCATGGGGTCCGGCCCTTTTTCCCACCCCTTGTGCTGTGTCATGCCGCTGCGTTCCTTACACTCCCCGCCACGTCAGTTCCCGGACGGTCAGGCGCATGGTAGCGCGGACGACCGCCAAGCAAAAATCACGACATGACGCAGGGCTCAGGATCGCGGCCCCTCGCTGATGATGACGCGAATGGGCGTGGGGGTGAAGCCATTGCACGGATTGTTCACCTGCGGGCAGTTGGACAGCACGACCAGCGTGTCCATATGGGCCAGCAGGTCCACATAGCCGCCGGGTTCGGAAATACCGTCATCGATCGCCAGTTCACCGTTTTGCAGGATCGGCACGTTCATGAAGAAATTGACGTTGCTGACGATATCGCGCTTGCTCATGCCGTACCGCGCCAGTTCGAGCAGAAAATTCTCGCGGCAGGCATGCATGTAGCGGGTCTGGGGGCCAAAGCGCACGGCATTGCCTTCGCAACTGCATGCGCCGGCCACCGTATCGTGCCGCCCGCAGGTATCCGCCACCACGGACATGAGCACGCGGCTTTCGCTCGAATACAGTGCCGTTCCCAGCCCGATATAGGCCGAACCCTGGTTGATCAGCGTTTCCTGCACGCTGTACCGTTCGTGATAGGCATGGGCGTTGTAGAACAGCGCATCCACCGCCTGCTGGCCGTGCGTATCGATAATGCGCAGCACCTGCCCCTGCCTGACCACGGCGGACCAGGGTGCCCGGGCCGGAATAACAGCATCAAGAACGATCCTGCCTGATATATCGGTCATTTTTCGTACTCTCCCGTATCAGGCGAACAGGGCATCTGTCGCATCGAAGGCACGGCGCATTTCCTCGCCCGCCAGGGCGCGTGGATCGCCCGCGCCGGGTGGCGGAGCCTGCCAGCGCACCACCTCGATCGGGCCGGGGTTGTAGGTGGTGTGGGAACTGAACGGATGCGGGCAGTTGGACACACCCACCAGCAGGTTCATTTCCGCCCGCAGATCGACATGATCGCCTGCGCGGACACCACCTTCCACCCAGGAAAAACGTCCGTCCCCATCCACCTGCACATGCGAGAAGAACGAGATACAGACGGGAATATCCCGCACATCCATCCCGTGCTTGCCCACGATCAGGCGCATGTTATCGCGCGTGTTGCGCAGGCGTGCATCCCCGAAGTTGCGGGCATTGCTGTCCGGCGAACTGCCCCCCACCAGCGTGTCGCAATGCCCGCAGCTATCGTTCAGGACCGAGGCCAGAACACGCTCCATGTCCGATAACAGCACATGCCCCGCCGTAATGCGCGTGGTCCATTGCTGCTTGATCGTATCGGCGGGGTTGTAACGCTCGCTGACGTCATTCGCGTTCCATAGCATCACGGCAACACCGTGATTGCCCGCCGTGTTGACCAGCCGCAAAGCCTGTCCACGGGGCAGATAGGTGCTCCAGTACCACCCGCCCGCAACATTCTCGCGCGCCAGCACGGCCGTCTCGTCCATGGGAACGGGCCGGTGGGCCGGGCGGGGCTGCCTGTCCGCCTGCCGTGCGCGTTCGCGCATCTGCTCGTACCGGGCCCGGTACCATTCCGGGCTCTGCGCATCCAACTGCATGGCTTTTCCTTCCCCATGTTGCATGCGGACGCCCGACGTCACGGCCACAAACCCGCCCGCCGGACGCCCACCCATGGCCGGCACGGATTTGGTCGCGGCCGGTTCATGTGCTAATCATGGCATAGTCTATCATAACAGTTTGAGTGCGCAACAAACCGCCCTGCCGGGTAGACTGAGGGCAATCAGCACAGCACGCGGCCGGTGGCCCCGGCTGCAAGGCGACAAGACAAGGCGATACCATGGTCCAAGACGTGCTGCCCACCGAGCTTTCCGCAAACGCGACCCCGCCATCCGCCGCCGAGCCCGAGCCCACGCCCACGCCATGCCCGATCTGCCACGCACCGAGCCATAAGTGTTTCGAAAAGGATGGTTATCCGATCGTCCAGTGTACGAAATGCGACTTCCTGTTCGTGCATCCCATGCCTTCGGATGCCCAGATCGTGGAATATTATGCCACCAACTATCGCGCGGCCAATGCGGATTTCTACCCCAAGGACCGTTCGCGCCGCTGGCGGGCCTTCTGGCGGAGCCTGCCTTTCATTCCCTATATCTTCAACCGCGATATCGTGGATCTGGGCTGCGGGGGCGGGCATATGCTTGCAGCCCTGTGCCGGTTCGCACGCAGCGGCGTGGGGGTGGATGTCAGCGCGAACAGCATCGCCTTTGCAAAAAAGCATTTTCCGCGCCAGACATTTTATGCTGAAGGCCTGTCAGCGTTCGCAGGCCGCGGCCGCCAGTTCGATTTTGTCTTTTCATCGGAACTGCTTGAGCATTTACGCAGCCCGGACGAATTCATGACAACGGTTCACGCCATTACACGACCAGGTTCGGTCGTCTACCTGTCCGCCCCCGATGCAGGCCACCACACGACCCCGGCCAATATTGCGGAATGGTCGGATATCTGCCCCCCCGAACATCTGCAATGGTTCAATGAAACCAACCTGAACATGCTTTTCGCCCAATACGGTTTCGAGCCCATGAAACGGCACCGAAAAAGCACCCCCGCCCATTCGGCCTTTTTCCACCGAGTCAGGTAAAACCCCATACCCGATCGCTCTTTCCCATTTTAAAATTCAAGCTATATTTAACAGGACCAGATTACTTGCCGACTATGGATAAAATCGAAAAATTTATATTCGAGACATCGTTGTGGAAGTTTCTTTTTTCCATCGGGTTCCTGGAATTATTCAAGACTGGCCTGTGGTATATTCCCAACTTGAAGGCATCGCGCCTCATTGCCCAGAACCCTTTCGTCAATCCGTTTACCGATCCCAATGCACAGTACCTGTTCTGGAACTGGCTTGGCCCTTTCGTAGCCTGGACGATTGGTGCAAACCATGCCGCGGGTTTTTTACTGTTCCATCTCTTTTTTTCCTTCGCTTTTACATTTCTTTTCATAAGGACGGCCTTTGCGCATTTTCCGAACGGGACCGCGCGAATTGCGATTGTTGTTTTTAGCATTTTACCTGTATCCGCAACGGCTTATTTCTGGATAAGCACGGATTCAATCACGTTATTCCTTATGATGCTTACTCTCGCATTCCCAGAAACGCTGCCTGTTACGTTTATCAGCGGCACCCTTCTGGGCATGCAGCATTTCGAACAAGGTTTTTTTGCAACTCTGGGCCTGGTACTGGCCACGACATTGAATAAAAAATTCAATGTTAAACTGAAATTCTCACAATCATTCTGCCTCGTCTTTTTTCTCGGCGTCATTTGTGGAAAAATAATCCTTTTAGGGATATTCCACGCCCATCACATCACCGTCAATTCTGGAAGAGTCTATTATTTATCAAAGAGCTTTGATAGGATCATTAATGAATTCTGCTTCCACTTCCAATATATCCTGTGGTCCGTTCTGGGCCTTGGATGGATGGTCGCCCTGAAATTTTCCGATTACGGAAAAAAATCCATTCCTTTTTTTGTCGCCCTGTCGTTTTTATGCCCTTTACTTGCCATTGTCGAAGACCAGACCCGGGTTCTTGCGATCGTAACCTTTCCCTTATTGTATGTTTACTGGCTTTCGAATCCCGATTTCCTGGAGACAATATCCCGGCGCGAAGCCTCATTGCTCCTGACCGCATGGAGCCTCATGCCTTTGAGTTGGGTCTGGATGGGCCGCCCCAAATGGTCTGTCTTTCCATATGATATCGCCTACCTCCTGCATACAACGACAGGCTGGCTGAACCTGCCGAACCACCTGGCAGAATGGCCATTCCAGTAAGAGCGCATGGCGGGCGACAATCGTGCAAAGCGTCACAACCGATGGGTCGGCGCCACGGGCGCCGGCAGCAGGTTCAATGGTATGATGCCAGAGGCTTTCGTTCAGCACGCCAAAGCGGCATATAGAAACCCACAGACCCTGACTCAAAACTTAGGGCACGTTCGCGGCGAGATCACGTCCAGTCTACTCAGATCGCGTAGGCTCAGGGCTCATAACCAGAACATGACCAGGGCTGCGCGGCAGATGTACGGTGCAGGTGTCAACGTCATCTCAGGACCGTAACGCGCGCTGCATCATGAGGCAGAGCGATGCCGTAAACCTCGCTGTAGCGTGAAGCAAAAGCCTCCCGCTCCAGCCGCTCGCAATAATCGAGATAGCGGATCAGAGCCCGCTCGGCGCGCGCCGTGCGCCCATAGAGCCGTTTATAATGCTGCCAGAGCATCATCACATTGACCGACCAGGCATCGTAGGCATGCACTGCCACCCGTTTGCGGATCGTGCCGGGAAGCGTGTCGAAGGCTGCCCAGTCATCGCCTGCATACCGTCGCCACATCTCGTTCCGCAATGTCCGCTCGTTATCCGCCTCGGCCCTACGCATCCGCCATTTCTCCGTTTCCCCAGACAGGGAATGGATCAGGTAGATGCGCGAACAGCAATGGATCGAACGGCTGCGTGTCGAACTCCGGCACAAGGCAGGCATTCAGGGCCGCGCCAAGGGCGGCGTCATCCATTGCTGTCGTGCCGATAAACACAATTTCCTGCCGACGGTCACCATAAACCCGGTCCCATCTGGACAGAATCAGATCCCGCCATTCATCGCTGTCTGGCCAATGGTTTTTGGGAATCGTCACCCACCAGTGTCCCGTTGCCTGTGTGCGGACCAATGCGCCTGCCTGCCCCAGTTCGCCCACCCATTGCGGACGGGTCGCCAGCCAGAAATGGCCCTTCGCCCGGATCACTCCCGGCCATGCGGCATCGATAAAGGCTTTGAACCGGTCCGGCACCAGGGGACGGCGTGCACGCCAGACAAAGGTGTGGATGCCGTATTCCTCGGTCTCGGGAACATGGTTATGAAATTCGAACAGTTCCTTGTACCATAGGGGATGTTTATGAGCACGGTCATAATCGAACCGATATGTGTCCAGAATACGCGCACAGGGCACTATGCCCTGATCCGTTTCGATAATATCCGCATCGGCATTAAGGGCCTGAACAACCTGCCGGGCGGCCTCGCGCTGCGCGGCTGTTGCGGTCGAAACCTTGTTCAGCACCACGACATCCGCGAACTCGATCTGCTCGACCAGCAGGTCAACCAGCGCCCTGTCATCCCCTTCGCCCGCTGTCTCGCCCCGGTCGCGCAGAAAATCGGTTGACGCGTAGTCTTTCAACAGATTGACGGCATCCACCACCGTTACCATCGTATCCAGCCGCGCGATGTCGGACAGGCTTTCGCCCGTCTCGTCCCGAAACTCGAAAGTCGCCGCAACCGGCAGGGGCTCCGCGATCCCTGTCGATTCAATCAGGAGGTAATCGAAGCGCCCCGCGTCGGCAAGCCGCCGCACTTCGTGCAGCAGATCGTCACGCAACGTGCAGCAGATGCAGCCATTACTCATCTCCACAAGCGTTTCGTTCGTGCGAGACAGATCGCTGCCGTCGCGCACCAGATCCGCGTCAATGTTCACGTCGCTCATGTCATTGACGATAACCGCGACTTTCCGGCCCTCGCGGTTATTGAGCACGTGGTTGAGTAGTGTCGTTTTTCCCGCTCCCAGAAAGCCGGACAGAACCGTTACCGGAAGTCTTTCGCGCATGACGGACACCATTCATTCGGTTGAGATCCGCCAAATCTATATGTTACGTTATAATATAACAATACCAAAAAGCCTCATAATGAGACAGGCCTGCCCGATCCCGCCAACTTTCAGATATCGCGTTATTCATCCATGCTCATCCTGTCGAATGTGTCTGTATTCGTGAACAGCCCAAATCCTACCTTGACTGCGGTCTCATTGAGCCAGCCTCAAACCGACAATCAAGAAGATTTGCTGGAGCGGACGGTCATCGACTACCTCGTACGCAGAGATAGAACGGACGCAACACCGAGCCCATGCCCGGTTGTGATCCAGTGGCATAGGAAGGCCGGCCTACAGGCCCGGTGGTCATTTGCCGGGGCGTGCCCGGTGCCAGCCTGACACAGAAGCCGCCCCCCACCATCTCAAGCATTCCGTTGCATCATGGTTTGCGATGGACGGCGTGCCGATCGATCAGGCCGCAGACTGGCTAGCGACAGACCCGACAACGCTCCGGCATGTCTGCCTGAAATTCGATTCATCTTATCTTGGGAGCATCGTCGATGATTTTGAGATTTAATGGTCCAACTGAACCACAAACCATGGCCTAGAAAATGAATAATATCCAGGAAAATCAATGGTGTCCCATACGGGATTCGAACCCGTGTTGCCGCCGTGAGAGGGCGGCGTCCTAGGCCTCTAGACGAATGGGACAGGCGCGGACATGGGCGCTTCCTACGGGAAAACAGCGCCCGGCACAAGTCCTATTACTAGGCATGAAAGCCCGTGAGAGGCCGCCCCACGGGCAAACCGTGGGGGGTTGAAAGAGCGTGAAGAAGGAAAGGTCGCATCCCCCCGGCGCGGATCGGGGGCGCCGGGGATAGGGCGCCCGATCAGAAATCGGGGCGGTCGTGCTGGCTGCAGACAAGACGGATGATGGTATGGGCGCGCAGGGCTTCGGGCCCGCCCTCCGTGCCGTAACCGGAATCCTTCATGCCGCCGAACGGGACTTCCGGCGCGCCCAGGCCGTGGTGGTTGACGGCCACCATGCCCGCTTCCAATGCCTCGCCCAGCAGGCGTTCGGTGCGTTCGTTGCGGGTATAGACATAGGCCGCCAGACCGTAGGGAAGCCGGTTGGCTTCACGCACCGCACTCTCCAGTTCGGAATATTCGTCCATGATGGCGATGGGGCCGAAGGGTTCCTCGTTCAAAAGGCGCATTTCCAGCGTGGGCTTGCACACCATGGTGGGCGGGAAGAAAAAGCCCTTGTTGGGCAGGGCGATCTCGGGCTGCCACAGTTCCGCCCCTTTCTGCCGGGCGTCCTCCACCAGTTCGGTCAGGGCCTTGAGACGGCGTTCGCTCACCACCGGGCCCATGGTCACACCGTCCTGCAGGCCGTTGCCGACCTTGAGCGCGCTCATCTGGGCCTTGAATTTTTCCACGAAAGCCGGGGCAATGTCGCGGTGCAGCAAAAAGCGCGTGGGGGCAATGCAGACCTGCCCGGCATTGCGGAACTTGGCTGCGGCCAGGCGTTCTGCCGCCACGTCCAGATCGGCATCGGGGCAGACAATGACCGGACCGTGCCCGCCCAGTTCCATGGTGACAGGCTTCATCTGCGCGCCGGCCAGGGCCGCAAGATGCTTGCCCACGGGGGTGGAGCCGGTAAAGGAGATCTTGCGCACCACGGGATGGGCGATCAGGTATTCCGAAATTTCGGCGGGCTCGCCATAAACGAGCGAGACCGCGCCGGCGGGAATGCCCGCATCGCAAAAGCAGCGGATCAATTCGGCGGGGGATGCCGGTGTATCTTCCGGGGCCTTGACGATAACCGCGCAGCCCGCCCCAAGGGCGGCACCCAGCTTGCGGGCGATCTGGTTGACGGGGAAATTCCACGGTGTGAAGGCCGCCACAACGCCCACCGGGCGGCGCAGCACGCGCTGTTCGACATTGGGCACGCGGGCGGGAATAAGCTCGTCATTCAGGCGGCGGCCTTCCTCACCGAAATATTCGATGATCCCGGCGGCACCGTTGATTTCCATCACCGCCTGGGCCAGCGGCTTGCCCTGTTCGCGGCTCATGATCCGGCCGATCGTCTCGGCACGTTCACGCAGCAGGTTGGCGGCCTTGCGCATGATCACGAACCGGTCCCACGCGGTCAGGGCGCGCCAGGCCGCAAAGCCCGTGGCAGCACCCGCCACAACCTGTTCCAGATCAGCCTTGCCCGCATGGGCGACATGGCCGATAAGCTCCGCCGTCGCGGGGTCCAGCACGGCAATGGTGCGGCCATCCGCAGCGTTGCGCCACTGCCCCCCGATCAGAAGTTGCGTGTTTACTGCATGATCCGACATCTGTTTCTCTCACCTAATATCGCGGTGGGCGCAAAACGGAACATGCCGCATTTCCTGCCTGGCTGAGCCTGCAAGCAGTCCGGGCCTGCGGCGTTGAACACGTCCTGCGCGCCGTGGTTTCGTGGGCAGTAACCTGACACAGAAGTGGTGGAAGCAAAAGCCAGCGGTGGTCGTTGTCGCTCATCGCCGGGGCTGACGCTTTCAGTGCGGCACTTCGTTCTTGAGTGTAAGCGGCAGCCCGGCTGCGACAAACAGCACCCGGGGCACGTCGCGCGCGATACGCTGGTGCAGGCGGCCTGCCTCGTCCCGGAAACGGCGGGCCAGTCGGTTTTCGGGCACAATGCCCAGCCCCACCTCGTTGCCGACCAGAACGGTGGGGGCCCGGCGCGCGGCAAGGCAGGCCATGAAATCAGCTGTGGCGGCCTGCACGTCGCGCTCCTCCAGCAGCAGGTTGGACAGCCACAGGGTCAGGCAATCCAGCAGCAGGGGGGTATGGGCGTGCTCGCGCATGACGGTCTGCACCTCCAACGGTTCTTCCACCGTCAGCCAGCCCGTGCTGCCGCGTTCGGCCCGATGGTGGAGAATACGCTCGTGCATTTCCTCATCCCATGCGCGGCCGGTAGCCAGGTACACCCACGGTGCGGGCAGGGCCGTCAGCATGGCTTCGGACAGGCGGCTCTTGCCCGAACGCGCACCCCCCAGCACAAGGACCGTGCCCCGCAGGCCCGTATCGGTGGGGGAAAGCGCCGTGTTGCCCATGGCCAATGCCTGCTTTCATTTCCGTTGCATGACAGCGCATAAAAGCACAAAACTCGCGCCCATGCCGCCTTTTATGAAAGCCCGTGTGACCGCCTTGATGGATACCCACAGCACCGCCCAGCACCCCCATACCCTGCCCGCGGCCCCCATATGCATGGAGGAACTGCGCGCTTTATGCGTGGCGCTCCCCCAGGCGGACACCAACGCGCAAGACGCCATTGCCGCGCGGGAGGCCACGCTGTGCAAACCCGCGGGCAGCCTGGGGCGGCTGGAAGACCTGACACGCTGGCTGGGCGGGTGGCAAAGACGCGCCACACCCCGGCTGGAGCACGTGCATGTGCTGATTTTTGCAGGCAACCACGGGGTTGCGGCGCGTGGGGTGTCACCCTGGCCGACTGAGGTCACGGCGCAGATGCTGGCCACGTTTGCGCAAGGTAGGGCCGCCATCAACCAGATCGCCCGCAGCGTGGGGGCGGAACTCAAGGCGGTGCCCGTTCACGCACTGGCTCCGACGGCGGATTTCACCACCCGACCCGCCATGACCGAGGCCGCTTTTGTGGCCGCCGTGGCCACGGGCTTCAACAGCGTACCTGCACAATGCGACCTGCTCTGCCTGGGGGAGATGGGGATCGGCAACACCACGGCGGCTTCGGCCCTGGCGGCGGCCTTGAGTGCAAACGGTGCTCCGGACATGACGCTCACACCCGGCCAGAACTGGGCCGGACGTGGCACCGGGCTGGATGATGCCGGACTGTCCCACAAGGCGCGGATGATCGATGCCGCCCTGGCCTGCCATGGCCCGGCACTGGGGCTGAAAGTGGGGCTGGAGCACGCGGTGAACCAGCCGGTAGCAGACGGGCTTTCCCCCACATCGGCCAGATCCACGCCCGACCCGTTGGAGGCCGCAAGGCGCTTGGGCGGATACGAACTGGCCGCCCTGCTGGGGGCCACGCTGGCCGCCCGGCACCGCAACATTCCCGTGCTGCTGGATGGTTTTGTGTGCCTTGCCGCCACGGCGCCGCTGACCTTGCTGGCCCCGGGCGGGCTGGCCCATGCCTGCCTGTCGCATTGCGCGACACAGACGGGGCAGACCCGCAGGCTGGCGGATTTCCTGGGCATGGAGCCCCTGCTGGGGCTGGGGCTACGACTCGGTGAAGGCTCGGGCGCTACCCTGGCGGTGCCGCTGCTGCGGGCGGCCCTTGCCTGCCATACGGGCATGGCCACGTTCGAACAGGCCGCGATCCTGCGCCAGACATGACGCGCCGTGCCGTCCTTCCCGCCCTGGCCGTGCTGCGCCTGCACCTGGCATGCGGGCTCGCACTGCTGACCCGCCTGCCCGTGGACTGGCTTCTGCCCGCCAGCTACCGAGGTGGCGCCGACACCCAGCCGCCGCCTCCGTGGCCGCTGGGCCGCTCCATCTGGTGCTGGCCGCTGATCGGGGGTGGCGTTGGCGCGGTGACCGGCTGTGTGCTGGTTCTTTTACACCGGGTCCATATGCCGCCGCTGGTCGCGGCCTGCATGGCGCTGGCCGCGCAAACCCTGCTGAGTGGCGCATTGCATGAGGATGGCCTGGCCGACATGGCCGACGCCGCGGGGGGCCGCACGCGCGAACGCAGGCTTGAAATCATGCGCGACAGCCATATCGGCAGTTTTGGCACAAGCGCCTTGTGCCTGGCCTTTGGCATTCGTGTTGCAGCCTTGGCGGCCCTTGCCGTGCAGCCGGGTAAAGTGGGCATGATCTCCTGCATTCTGGCGGGGGTGCTGGGCCGTGCGGCCATGCTGGTCCTGCCTGCCCGCCTGCCACCCGCCCGGACAGACGGGCTGGCCCGTGCCCTTTCGCCCCTGCCACGCGCGCCCCTTGGGGTGGCCCTGGCCAGTGCCGGCGCATTGACGCTGTGGCTCATGACCCTGTGGGGAGAAAACTGGACCAAAGAGTGGGCGACCGGCACGCACCCCACGGCGTTAAGCCTTACCCTGGCACCGATTATCGCTGCCTGCCTGGGGGTGATTGGCATGGCATGGGCCGCGCGCCGCCTGCTGGGGGGCTATACGGGTGATGTGCTGGGGGCGTGCGTGGTGGTTGTGGAATGCCTGGTGCTGGCAACCTTCGCCGCACTGGCCGCATGAGAACGGCGCGATATCACCCAGCGTCTTGCCCAGGAAAGCACTTGCCAGCATGATACGCCCATGACCTCCGCCCCCGATCCTTTTCCCGTCACGTTTTCCGCCCACTGGCAGGAGGAACTGGACCAGCTTTTTGTCTGGCGGCGCGATGTCCGCCATTTCCATACCGAACCTCTGCCCGAAGCGGTGCTGGACCACCTGCTGCGCACGGCCTGCCTGGCCCCGTCCGTGGGGCTGAGCGAACCTTGGCGCTTCGTGCGGGTGGACAACCCGCAGCGCCGCGCCGCCATCCGGCAGAACTTCCTGCACTGCAACGCCCGCGCGCTGGAAGGCCGCAGCGGGGAAGACGCCCAGCGCTACGCAACGCTCAAGCTCGCGGGGCTGGACGACGCGCCGCACCATATTGCCGTCTTCTGCGACACCAACCCCGAACAGGGCCGGGGGCTGGGGCGGTCCACCATGCCGCAGACCACCACATGGTCCGCCGTCATGGCCATTCACACGTTCTGGCTGGCGGCGACCGCGCGCGGCATAGGGGTGGGGTGGGTGTCCATCCTGGACCCCGATGCCGCTATCGCCGAGTTGAGCATCAACCCGCACTGGCAGTTCCTGGCCTATCTGTGTGTGGGCTACCCCGCAGACCCTTCGGACACGCCCGAACTCGAACGCCGGGGCTGGGAACGGCGCAACCCCGCCCGCCGCCGCTGGCTGCACCGCTGAACCGCCACCCCGCAACCGCGCATTGCCACGCCGGATCGGGCAGGCCTGAAGGCGGCTGAGGGGGCGCATATACGCCAGCCCGGTGACGCATCCCCGCCTTCTGGCGTGGAGCGGTGCGGCGTCAGGGCGACTCGTGGCTGTAGGCGGGCTGTGGGGCGTGCTGCGGCACCATGATGACGCGTGCAAATCCCTGCGGCATGGACGAAGCCAGCAGATGCGGTTCCACCCCGCGGGCCAGGGCCGAGAGAATGCGCAACGGCCCGCCATGGGAAAGCACGCAGGCATTTTGCCCGCCTGCGCGCATATCCTGCCAGAACGCCTGGGCACGCTGGCGCAGCGCCTGGCCGCTTTCACCGCCCGGGGGGGCAAAGCCTGCGGGATCGGCCGCCCAGGCATCAAGTGCGGCGCGGTCTATGTCCTGCCATTTCCGGCCTTCCCACCCGCCGAAATCCAGCTCCGCCAGGCGCTGGTCCACCCTGATCTCCATACCCGTGGCATGGGCGACAAACCGCGCCATATCCCGGCAACGCCGCGCGGGAGAGGTATACAGGACCCGGCACAGAACACCCTTGGCCAGCACCGACAGGCCGGATGCAATGCTCTCCCACCCCGGTTGCAGTGCGACATCCGTGCGGCCGTAACAGACCCCTTCAGGTACAGCCACCGCCGCGTGCCTGACCAGCATTACCGGAAATAGGCGCATGCTCCACCTTTTATCATTGCGTCGGAACCAGCCAACCAGCCCCGCCCCGCCAGCGCAACCCATTGCGTGACATGGCCGCTCACCCTTGCGCGAACAACCCGCCCCGCGCCATCGCGCGCCAAAGGCCCGGCCCTGCAAAAAGCCCATATGGGGGGCCGGTATCCAGGCCGGGCGCGGCTTGATGCAGGCGGTGGATGACGCAGTGCGGGGGCGGTCTCAACACCGTGTGTTCGGGCATGATTGACCGCAATGCCCAGCATGCTAATATCTTGGCATAAATTTGCCATATCAAATATACTCATACTAACAAAAGAGACCTCCATGACTGACCTGCGCGTCTCCCCCGCGTTGGATGAAACCCGCTTTCCCGGCATGGCGCTGACCCTGCGCGTGGCACGGCTGGCAACATTATGGCGCACACGGCTGGACCGGGCCCTGCGCCCGCATGACATGACACTGGCGCTGATGCGCCCGCTCGCCTACCTGACCATGCTGCCCGAAGGTGCGACACAGAGCGAATTGGCCGCCGCCATGAATGTGGACTGTTCGGCCCTGGTGCGCGTGCTCGACCTTTTGCAAAAACAGGGCTTTGTCTCACGCCGGCCCGACAGGCAGGATCGCCGGGCCAAAAGGCTGGTGCTGACGGAAGCCGGGCACGCCCGCTGCGCGCTGTTCCACAGTATTGCCGCAGAACTGGAACGTGAAAGCTGCGAAAGCCTGGCACCCGCTACCATCAAGGATCTGATAGAGGGGCTGAGCACGCTGCTTGTCTCCCACAACGCCCAGTCCCAGCCGGGCCTGAACGCGCAGCCGGACGGTCCGTCCGGCAATGCCCGATCCAGTGCCCGCCCCCCTGCCCACCCCCTGCCCCAGGCCCGCAATGTCCACGCAGGTTGAACCGCGCACCCACTGGGTGCTGCCGCTGCGGGCCGCGCTACAAGGCGTGCTCAACGCCACCCCCTTCGCGGACGATGCACGCTGGGCTGCCTTCCTGCGCACGGGTGCGTATACGGCGCGCACGCTGCTGGCCATTGGCATTGCGGTGTTCTGCGCCTTCATGTTCCAACTCCAATCCCCGCTGAGTGCGGCCACCACGGTGCTGATCGTGGCCAACCCCACGGTCGGGGCCATGGTGTCCAAAAGCCTGTGGCGCGTGGTGGGCACCATTATCGGGGCCACGATTGCCGTGGGGGTCATGGCGGTTTTCGTGCAGGCCCCCGTGCTGTATTTTGCCGCCCTGTCGGTCTTTGTGGGCATTGCCTGCGCTGTCGCCACATTCTTGCGGTTCTTCCGCTCCTACGCGGCGGTGCTGGTGGGCTATACCATCGTCATTATCGCGGCCCCCGCCTTTGCCGAGCCCGAGAACATCTTTCTCTCGGCCATGAGCCGCCTGTCCGCCGTGGTGGTGGGTGTGGTGGTGACGGCGTTCGTGTTCATGGCCACATCGCCCCGAAAGCCAAGCGGGGTGCTGGCCAAGCTGGGGGACGCCTTTCGCGACACGATCCGCCATGCCTGGATCTTCCATATCGCGGAAAGCGAGCGCACCACGACCCACGCCACCAACGCCCCCACGGGGGATGAGGCCGTGCTGGAACTGCTGGAAAAGCGCGAAGAGGCTGAAACCGCGCCGAGCTTTCGCAACCTGCCCCAGCCGGTCTATGACAGCCGCGCGAAGCTGCTGGCCCATATGGCGGGGCTGGCCCCGGCCATAGAATATGCAGCCGCCGACGACCCGGACATGCTCGCGCGCATCGGCAACCTGCGCCTGGGGCTGAGCCGCCTGACCGGGCTGATCGTCAGCTACCATCCCTACTGGCTGACCCTGGCCGAAGCGGGGGACGAAACGCACGGCGTACATGCGCTGATGGCCGATACGCTGGCCCGTATACTGGACATGACCGAAACACCGGCCTGGCTTGAAAACCCCGCCCCGCTTTCAGCCTGCCTGCACGATGCGCTCAAGGCGCTGGAACACCTGACACGCGACCCGGCCACCCCGCTGGCCCCGGCCATGCTGGCGGCCCTGGACAATACGCGCGACGCCCTGGTGCAGATGGACCTGGCCCTGTACAACCTGACCAGCCTGCGGCGCGAAAAGGCGCGTGCGGCCATCGTGCCCTATCTGGAATGGCCCATGGCCCTGCGCAACGGTGCGCGCGGGGCCGCCATCGCCATGCTGGCGGGCATGTTGTGGTATGTGTTCCACTGGAGCACCGGCCCGCTGCTGATCCTGTATGTGGTGGCCGCATCCAGCCTGCTGGCCACCCTGCCATCAGCCGCCAAGGCCAGCCCGATGATGGCGGCAGGCACAGCCCTTGGCGTGCCGGCAGGCTTCCTGTGCCACACGCTCGCCCTGCCGCGCATAGACGGCTACCCGCTTTTATGGCTGAGCCTGTGCGTGTTCCTGCTGCCCGGCGTGTGGCTGCAGTTTCACCCCAAATTGGGCCTGCCCGCCTTCGGTTATGTGGTGTTCTTCCTGATGATGCTCTCGATCAACAACCCCATCACCTATAACGACCTGGAACTGACCAATAACTGGATGACCATGCTGGCCGCCTGCGCGCTACTGGCCATTGTGTTCCGTGTGATCCTGCCCGCCGACCACCGGCTTGATGCGGCACGCCTTGTCACCTCGCTTTCGCGCGGGGTGCAGAAGCTTGCCCGCGCACCCCATGACCGCGCCATGCAGTGGGTTGCGTGGGAAGGGCTGCAACTACAGAAAATTTCGCGGCTGATGATGCGGCTTTCCTTTATTCCCACCGGGCTGGACCGGCAGGGTTATACGGATGCGGCCTTTGCCGCGCTGTCCCTTGGCAGGCTGATCGTCAGGCTGCGCTGGAACGCCACCCATGCCAGCCTGGACCCGCTGGCGCGCAGGACGCTGGATGCGGCGCTGGAGTCTTTTTCCACCCTGCGCCAGGACCCCGCCGCCACCGCCGACACGCTGCGCAAGGCATCCTTTGCGATCCGCTCCATCCCGCATGAGGAACAGGGGCTGGCCTTGACGCGCGAACGCACGGTGTCATGCCTGGAACAGGCGGCCAACATCATCATGGCCGTGCCCGGATTTTTCCACCACAACGGCCCCATCCAGCACCCGATGCAGGCCCGCCGGGCGGCAGAGCCCGTTTCCACCATGCCCGAACAGCCCGGCCTGCGGCTGGGCTAGACCACAGGACCAGGCCATGGGACTGAATCATGGGGACTGGACCATGGAGACCGGGCAACTGGCCAGGCCGCCCAACCCTTGCGCCCGGCGGCCTGGCACCCTGCTGCGGGAATGCGGGGGCAGGCTGGAGCGTGAAAGTTCCATATGCATAAAAGACTTTTCAATGAACTTTATTTTACCAGCTTAAAGGCGTTTTTAACGAACCAGAACGCTCTTCATCTTTTATATAAGTGTCATACAAACAATTATTAAGAAGACGTACCATGGCACATATAGGCTCCTCCGAGCTCACCGCCCCGCGGCCCAAGGCCAATCCGGCCCCTCTGGGACTTGTCGCGTTCGGGCTCACCACCATTTTGCTCAACCTGCATAACGCCGGTCTTCTGCCCATGGGCTCGGCCATTCTGGCCATGGGGCTGGTTTTTGGCGGACTGGCCCAGATTCTGGCCGGAATGCTCGAATTTGGCACCGGCAACACCTTCGGGCTGACAGCCTTTATCTCCTACGGGGCATTCTGGATTTCGCTGGTAGTACTGGTCGCCATGCCGCATACCGGCGTGGTGCCCGCCAGCACGCCCGCCATGGTGGGCAGCTACCTTCTGCTGTGGGGTCTTTTCACGCTCATCATGTTCTTTGGCACGCTGCGCGCAACCCGCGCGCACCAGATTATTTTCTCGTCCCTGACCGTGCTGTTCGCGCTGCTGGGCCTTGCGGACCTGATGGACATGCCGGCCCTGGCCGTAATCGGCGGGTATGAAGGGCTGTTCTGTGGCCTGTCGGCTGTCTACCTGGCCGCCGCCGAAATTCTTGAAGCCCAGTTCGGCCATGATGTCCTGCCCGTGGGCCGGGCCACCCGCGCTCCCATGACTTTTTCCGTTCCCGTCGCGGCCTGAAACACCCGCCAGACTGGCGCTACCCTGCGCCAGTCTGCTGCCTGATCGGCAGGAAAAAGCCGGCCCGCATCCGGGCCTGCAAAAGCTCCCTTCAAAACCGCGCCGACCGACTTTACCCGACCGATATTGGATGTCCGAAGGCGTGGCAGACCACTTTCCAGCAGGGGGGAGGACCATTTGGTCCTCCCCCTTGCTGCATTTTCAGGCTGCCTGGATTTCCTGCAATTCCGCCGGAGTCATGGCTTGCAGGCTTGCAGGCTGCCAGACAGGCGCATTGTCACGGTCCACAAGGCGTGCGCGCACCCCTTCCACAATATCCGCACGGCCCAGCACGCACCGCACCAGACGGCGTTCGATGTCGAATGCCTCCTCCAATGAGCGGGCCTTGCGCGCCCGGTGCCAGGCGTGCCACGCCGCATAAAGTGAAAACGGGCAGGCGCGTGACAGTTCGTCCATATCCTGGTGGGCGGATTCCAGCGGGCTTGCGCGCAGGCGCTCCATAGCACTCGGCAGGTCGGGGGCCGCGTAGCAGCTTTCAAGCGCATAGCCCGGTTCCGCGTCAGCCCCGACCAGCGTGGCCGGGCCGGTAGGCAGGTTTGCGAACACCTCCTCCACATCTTCAAGGGCCAGGCTGTCACGCAGGGACTCCAGGCTTTCGGCAGGCACAAGCCGGTCGGCCAGGCCCAGGCGCACCGCGTCCTGCCCGCTCATGCGCTGGCCTGTCAGGGCAAGGCGCAGCCCTTCATGCCCCGCCGCGCGGGACAGCAGCCACGACCCGCCCGCATCCGTCACCAGCCCGATGGCGGTTTCGGGCATGGCCAGGACCGAGCGCTCCGTCACCACGCGGTAGCCCACATGGCAGCCGATGCCCACTCCCCCACCCATGACGATCCCGTCCAGAAAGGACACGACCGGCTTGGTATAGCGCGCCAGTTGCAGCATGGTGTCATAGGCGCGGTCCATGCGGGCGAAGCCTTCATCGGGGCCGGCATTCAGCAGCACCTCGCGAATGGTCTTGAGATCGCCGCCCGCGCAGAAGGCCCGCGGGCTGCTGCTTTCCAGCAGGATCTGCCGCACCCCGCCTTCATTCGCCCAGGCCGCCAGCACGCGGCTGATTCCCGCCGCCGTATCGGCATCCAGGGCGTTCAGCTTGGCGGGACGGTCCAGGATGATCCGCCCCAAATGCCCTTCACACTTGGTCCGCACGCTGGGGGTGGCGGAAAGGGCATCTTCCGTCATTGCTTTCCTCTTCATTTCATGCACAAAAACAATTCCACATTCGTATAAAAAAAGGAGAGCAGATGTTGGCCCCCGAGACCAGCGCCTATCGCGATACCATGGCCAAACTTGGCGCAGCTGTGAACATTATTACAACAGGAACGCTCGAAGCCCCGGTCGGGTTTACGGCGTCCGCCGTATGTTCGGTCACGGATACGCCACCAACCCTGCTTGTCTGCCTGAACCGTAACAGCCGCGCACGCGCCGCCTTCCACGAAGGCAGTGCCCTGTGCGTGAACGTGCTGGCCGCCCCGCAGCAGGACCTGGCCGGGCATTTCGCCAGCCCGCTGACCATGGAAGAGCGCTTCGCCCGTGGCCACTGGAGCAGCATGGTTACAGGTGCGCCCGTCCTGAACGAGGCCGTGGCGACATTCGACTGCCGTATCAGCCAGATTGTCGAAGTCGGCACCCATAGCGTGATGTTCGGCGTGGTGGCGGCCCTGCGCAGCCATGAAACCCATGGCGGGCTGATGTATTTCAACCGCTCCTACCACACCCTGCCCGCAGCCACGGCCTGATCGGGCCGTAAAGGTGCCTGCGGCCGGGGTCATCGCCCCGCCACAGGCGCGCGCCAGCCAGAAAGGTTCCGCCCATGACCCGCCCCGCACCCGCCGCTCCCTTTCCCGCCGCTGCACTCCGGCTGCCGGGGAATACGCCGGGCGGGCAGAAGGGCCATGGCGCACCGCAGGCCGGTGCGGCGGCGGGGGACGACGGCGTGCATGTGCCGGTGCTGACCGGGCGGGTCCTCCTTGTCATGCAGGGCGCATTGCTGGCCTTTATCGGGCTCTGGGCCTGGCTGGGCTGGTCCATCCCCCGCTAGGCGAGCCACCGGGTTCCATTCGGGCCTTTAGTCGCCTTTTTTCAAAAAGGTGACGGTCTTTGAAGCTTTTTGAAAAAAGCTTCACCAAAAACCTTTATCAATGATTCGATTTAGCGCCCCAGGGCGCGGGCCAGCCCGAAGGCCGCCGCACAGGCCCCGCAGCCCAAAGCCGCGATCCAGAACACGGCGGGAAAGCCGCTCTGCCACGACAGGGCCAGCCCCGCCCACGATTCCACCAATGCCAGCCCCGCCGCCGCCGCCATGCCCGCAACCGGCGCCAGCCCCAGCCGCAGCGCGGCCGCCGCCGGGGCGATCATCAGCGTAAAGACCAGCAACGCCCCGGTAATCTGCGCGCATTCGGCCGTGGCCAGGGCTACGAGTGCCAGAAATAGGATATCGAGCACACGCAGCGACACGCCCTTGGCCTCCGCCACGTCGGGCTGGAGGGAGGCAAACAGCAAGGGCCGCGCCATCAGCCCCAGTGCCGCAAGGCAGACGGCCGTAAGCCCGGCCAGCCACCACAGGGTCGCGTGCGCGATACCCAGAATATCGCCGAACAACAACGATGTGGCGGCCCCGGCCGAACGGGTGAGGAAATGCAGGCATAGAGCCCCCAGCCCCATGGCCAGTGAGAGCACGAGGCCGATTGTCACGTCCCGCCCCATCAGCCGTTCGCCCGCCAGCCCCATGGCAACGCCGCTCAGCACCGCACTGGCGCCAAAACCCGTAAAGGCGGGCTGCCCCACCAGCAATGCCGCCGCAGCCCCCGCAAAACCCACATGGGACAGCGCATGGCTGGCAAAGCCCTGACCGCGCAGGACCAGGAACCAGCCGACAGGCCCGCATACGGCCGAGACGAAAAAGGCCGCCATGAAGGCCGAACGCATGAAGTCATAGGCGAACATCAGGCCATATGCCCCGCGCAATCGCATGAATGCAACGTGTCCCCGCCGCCTTCGGCCACCACGAACACCCGGCCCTGGGCATGAATGACCTCGACCGGCGCCCCATACAGCGCGCTAAGGGCCGATGTGGTCATCACCTCCTCCACCGGGCCGAGCAACGCCTTGCCGTGTGCAAGGTACAGCACGTGGTCCATGAAACCCTGCAAAGGATTGATGTCATGCGTGGACATCAGCACCGTCAGCCCCCGGGCCCGCGCCAGATCGTAAATGCGCCGTGCGGTCTCGCGCATGCGCGCAGGGTCCAGGCTGGCCAGGGGTTCGTCCAGCAGCAGAATGCGCGGATCGTCCAGAAGGGCCTGGGCCAGCAGCAGGCGCTGGCGTTCCCCGCCTGACAGGGCGGCCAGCGGACGGTGCGCAAGGCCCCGCGCATCCACCGCGTCCAACGCCGCATCCACCCGCGCCCGGGCCGCGCGCCCGTACCACGGCAGGCCCGGCCTGCCCCCACCAAGGGCGGCGGCCACCATGTGCCACCCGCTCAACTGCCCCGCGACCAGCCTGCGCAGTTGCGGCATGTAGCCAATGCCCGCCCGCCCGGCATGCCCCCCCTTCTGCCCGGCGGGGTGGCCTTCTATGCAGATCGTGCCGTGGCTTGCGGCCTCAAGCCCCAGAATGGCGCGGAACAGGGTTGTCTTGCCCGCACCATTGCCCCCCAGCACACCCACAAAACTGCCCGCAGGGACGCTAAAACTGACCGAGTCCAGCACCAGGCGGCCCTGGCGCATAACACTCAGCCCGCTGGCCTGCAGGGCGGGAGGTTGGGTCATGGGGCGGTTTCCAGCAGGTGGGCGGCCTGCTCCACCGTTGTGCGCACCCAGCCCTGCCAGTGCTGGCCGGCGGGCATTGTCTCGGTCAGCGGCAGCAGGGGCACATGCGCCGCGCGCGCCCGATCGAGTATGCGCTCCACCGAGGGTTCGACCACCTGCTGGTTATACGCGACAAGGCGCAGTTTACGGGCTGCAAGATCGGTTTCGAACGCGGCGATGGCGGCCGGGGCCGGTTCAACCCCGTTCATGATCGCGAGTTGATAGGCATTTTCTTCCATCACCAGCCCCATCCGTTCGGCCAGCGGGGCAAAAAGCGGTTCGGTCGCGGCAATATGCTGGCCACCCACCCGCGCACGCAGGGCCTGGAGCGTCTGCGCAAGTGTGTCGATGCTGGCCAGCACATCCGCCGCCCGCGTGGCATAGGCACTGGCATGGGCAGGGTCGGCCTGCTGGCAGGCCGTGGCGACGTGGCGCACGAAGGCTGCCGCCGCGTCCAGGTCGAACCATAGATGCGGGTTGCCCCCGTCCCGCCAGCCGGGCCACGAATCCGCCCGCACGTAGCGCACCGCGGGCAAGCCGGCCGCGGCGACCAGCCTGTCCACCCATCCGTCATATCCCGCGCCATTGGCCACGACCAGCGTTGCATCGGCAATGTGGCGGGCATCATCGGGGGTGGGTTCGTAGACATGCGGATCCGCAATGGGGGAGGCCAGCAGCGTGGTGACAGCCATGTCCGGCCCCGCGACCTGGGCCGCCAGGTCGCCCCAGCTGTTTTCCGCCGCCACGATCGAGGGACGCGTTGCCGCCCGCGCGCCGCCCGCCGGACCGGGCAAGGATGCCAGCAAGACGGCCGCAAGCATGGCAGCCAGCGCCCGCGTGATGGCGCATGCTGCCCCTTCAGCCATGGCGCGCGGCCACACGGCAAGCCTATGGCGCGTCCTTGAAGCCATGTCTGTCCTGAACACTCCTACGTTATGTAATAGTGTTACATTAAATTTTTCCGCCCGTCACCTCCCCTGCGCGCGTATCTGGCCTTCCCCCCACGGCTTGGTTACGCTAGAGAGAAAATGAGAACGGAAGACGAACATGGCCAGCACATCGCAGCACGCCCCCCCCGGCGCGGACGTTTACGGTTTTTCAGCCCGCACGCGCCAGCAACTGGACTACGCCGCCCGGCTATGCGCCAACCAGGGGGGCCGCATGACCCCGCAACGGCGCGATGTGCTGGGCCTGATCCTGCGCGCCACCACCCCCGTGGGCGCATATGACCTGCTGGAACAGCTCAAGCATGCCAGCGGCCGCCCGGCCCCGCCCACCGTCTACCGGGCCCTGGACTTTCTGCTCGAACACGGGCTGATCCACCGGATTGAACGCCTGTCGGCCTTTGTGCCCTGCACGCATCTGCTGCACGATGCCCCCGACAACGCGACCGAATGCTGCGACCATGAAAACACGGGCCACAGCCATGCCGGGCTTTGCCAGCACGCCCCACAGCCCACCGACCCCGCGCAGGCGGCCGCCATGCATACGGCGCAGTTCCTGATATGCAGTGGCTGCGGCGCGGTAACGGAAATCGCCAATGCCACGGCCATATTGGACCTGCTGAGAACCATCTGCCAGGACAACAGTTTTACAATGCACAGCGCCTCGGTCGAGGTGGAAGGCCTGTGCGCGCAATGTGCCGCGAATTTGCGCAACACCGCCCCGCATGATGCGGCGAAAGAACCCGAACGGTAGGGCCCGCATGGCGCGCGCGCATTCCTGGTCACAGCCATGCTTTCCTGGTTTGGATGCCAGCCTGGATACAGGTCGGGATGCCAGTCCGGGTCCTGGTCCGGCTGCGGCTATCGGTGCGGGGCGCGACCTGGGACCAGCACACCCGCAAGCCCGGCTGCGCGCAGGCAGATCCCGTGCCCGCGACTATAAAACGCCACCCAAAACACCCCGCGCGGCCCGGCCCCGTGCGTGTCGCAGCCCTAATCCCGGACCCGGCCCGAATGGGCAGGCAGAAAATAACAGGCCGGATACCGCGACCCGGCAGGATACCATACCGGCAAGCAGGCTGGGCATGCGGCAAGGTGGACATGCCGGGATGGGCGACCTTGCCCCCCACAACGACCACCCGATCACTCCCGGCAACCTGCCCCTGCCTGCGCAGGCAGCCCAGACGGACCTGTTTTCCCTGCCGCTGCAGGACCTGCCGCGCACCCATTTCGCCCCCGATGAACTGCGGCTGGCCCCCGTGCCCACCTCCGCCCTGCCGATGGGCCAGGGCCATACCTCCAGGGCAGGGAAAAGCCAGACCGGCATGCAGGGCGATGGGGATTCCTGCCTTTACCTTGTCACCACGGCCGAGAACGCGTCCGCCTTTCTTGCCGATGGCCTGAAGCTGAGCCGCACCGCCCCCATCATGCTGACCGAACGCGACGGCATAGGCCCCTGGCTTGCCAAACTGGCGGAAAACGTGACAGACGAACCCCTATGCCCCAACGTGGTCCTTCGCTTGCGGCGCGCCATGGTTGCCCAGGCGCTGGAGCCCGAGCCGGATCATTCGGCGGAATTTGCGGCGCGGTGCTACCTGCTGAGCGGAAACTGACCGCGCCACCAGAACGGGATCGCTTTCATGGCAGATGATGTGCTTTTGGCCGAGACAACGCGCGGTGGACGGGTCGAATCCCGCCATTATGGTGCGGCAGTGGTGGTGGACGCCCAGGGCGGCGTGGTTTTTGCGGCAGGGGATGTGACAAGTCCGGTCTTTCCGCGCTCCACGGTCAAGGCGTTCATGGCCCTGCCGCTGGTCGCGCAGGGGGCTGCCGACAAATACGCCCTGCCTGACGCGGCCCTGGCCCTGGCCTGTGCCTCCCACCAGGGGGAACCTGCGCATGTGGCGGTCGCAACCGACATGCTGGGCCGCACCGGGCGGGATTATACGGCGCTGGAATGCGGCACGCACTGGCCGCTGGACACTGCAAGTGCCCGCGCACTGGCCGCCACGGGGGAAGAAGCCTGTGCCCTGCATAATTGCTGTTCGGGCAAGCATGCCGGGTTTATCTGCCTGGCCTGCGCAACAGGGGTGAACCCCGAACATTATACCCGGCCAGAACACCCGATCATGCAAACCATGGCCCGCACCCTGACCGCGGTGACCGGCGCCCCCCACACGGAAGAAAACCGTGGGGTGGATGGTTGCGCCATTCCCACCTGGGCCATTCCGCTTTCCGCACTGGCCCTGGGCTTTGCACGCTTTGGCACGGGTGTGGGGCTGGATGCCGAACACGCGGCTGCGGCCACCCGCCTGCGCACGGCCATTGCCACCAACCCGTTCATGGTCGCGGGCAGCGGGCAGTTCGACACGCTGGTCATGCAGGATGTGGCACCCCATGCCCTGACCAAGATGGGGGCCGAAGGCGTCATGACCGTGGCCCTGCCCACACAGGGCCTGGGCATTGCCATCAAATGCCGCGACGGCGGCATTCGCGCGGCCGAAGCCGCCGCCGCCGCCCTGATCGCCCGGTTCGGCAAACTCGACAGCCCCAACATCCAACATTTCATGCGCCGGACATTGAAAAACTGGAACGGCCAGATCGTGGGCGAACTACGCGCGGCTGCCGAACTGGCCGGCGCACACCTGCCCGCCCAGGCGAACTGAACAGGCCCGGCGGGCCACCCCGAAAGTAAAACAACGGCAAGGCGGTGCCGACAAACTGGCCGGCACCTGCCGCCATCCGACAGGGCGGAACAGGAAACAGCATCAAGAAACTGTTTCGAAAGCCAGCCGGGTCGGTCTGCGCGGATCTTTTCTAGCCTGAATGCATTGGCTTCTTGCCCCGGTACCCCGCATAGGGGCTTCAAGTCCGCCTTTTGGGGCCAAAAATCCCTCGCCAGCCCTGCGCCGCCTGACTTTTGAAACAGCCATTAAAACCCGCTACCGTTTTCAAAAAGCGCACCATGTCGCATTAATGGAAAACAGCTTCAAATATCAGCCATATTCCAAGCCCGTTCGGGGGACACAAAAAAGGCCCCGCCTCTTACAAGGTGGGGCCTTTCCACGACCGAAACGCATGAGCTTGTCAGGTCGTGCCCCCGTTACCTGGCACCCCGCAGGGCCAGATAACGGGTGGTTTCATCAGGCCTTGGCAGTACGGGTACGCTTGGCGGGTGCAGCTTTGCGCTTGCGGGCAGGCGCTGCCTTTTCCGGTTCCACAGCCGCTGCTTCCGCTGCCAGGCGTTCATAGCGCTTGCGGCGACGGCGTTCCTGGACATGGCGCAGTTTGTCCACGGCGGAAAGATGCTTGGTACCCTGTTCCGTATCCGCAGCAGCGGCGCGCCGGCGCGTAGCGGGGGTTGCCTTGGTGGTTGCAGCAACCGGGGCTTTTGCCGTCTTCGCCTTGACCGCCTTGGTCTTGGCCGCAGGTGCCGCCTTGGTGGAAACCGACTTGGCCTGCGTCGCTTTTGCAGAAACGCTCTTGGCCCCGGCGGATTTGGCTACGGGCTTGGCGGCGGACCGGCCGGACTTGGCAGGGGTCGTCGCGGCCTTGGGGGCGGGCTTGGCCGTTTCAGCCTTGGCGGCCTTGCGGCCACGCGGGGCTGCAACAGGCTTTGTCTCCACACTGTCTTTCGGCTTGGTGGTCTTGCGGGCGGGTGCCGCCTTGGCTGCCGGCGCGCTGTCCTTGACGACCTCTTTCGTCGCCTTGGTCGCGCGGGCTGCGCGCGCGGGCTTTTCGGCCTTGGCCGTTTTGGGGGCAGCGGGTGCTGCGGCCTTCCTGCGGGAAGCCGGTGCGGCTTTCACGGCTTTTTCCGCGCGGCCTGCCTTGCGTGCAGGGGCCGGGGTGGCAGCGGTTTCAGCCACCATATCCACCGGCACCACGTCCACTTCAAAAATTTCTTCCACCACGGCTGTTTTTGCCCGGGGGGTACGTTTTCTGGGGGCGGGGCGGGCGGTGTCAGCGGCGGGGGCCGGGGCGGCTTCAACCGTCTTGCGGCGTTTTTTTGTCTCGCTCATGCGTCTTGTCCTTACGAGGCCTTCTTTGAAAGAAGATGGAAATATAACAGAATTTTAAAATCCCGATGCGGCAGGACCTTATTCTGGAGGTGTACCTGTCATAACAGATACCTGACCATTTCTCACACTACATAACAAAAATTGGTGGAAATGCAAAAAATACTAGGCCTGTTTCACAAATAAACCCCCGCTCCGGGCAGGACGGGTCGCTTATGTTCTCTTACTGTTCTTGTTTTGCGATTGCGGGCCGGCAGACGGGACGACGGGGCTTTTTGTGCGCCGGGGGCGCTCCTTGCGCAATCCATGCGGGTTCCCCCTGTTGCCCGTTGCCGGGAACTCGCCATATTATCAGGCAGTCTTTCTCCTTTTTTGTGCAAGAGCCCCACGATGAAAATCAACGGAACGCCGTACCGCAGCGTATGGATCGATGAAAAAGACGGCTGGTCCGTCCATATTTTTGACCAGACCCGCCTACCCTTCGCGCTGGATGTACTGACCCTTGTCACCGCCGATGAGGTCGCCCACGCCATCAAGACCATGCAGGTGCGCGGCGCGCCGCTGATCGGGGCTGTCGCGGCCTATGGGCTGGCACTGGCCCTGCGCGTCAATGCAGATGACGCAACGCTGGAAGACGCCGCCGCCATGCTGGCCGCCACCCGCCCCACCGCCATAAACCTGCGCTGGGCGATTGAAAGAATGCTGAACCACCTGCGCCCCCTGCCACCGGCCGCACGCGCGCAGGCCGCCTACGCCCAGGCCGCAGCGATCTGCGATGAAGACGTGGCCCAGAACGAAGCCATTGGCCGCCACGGGCTGGAACTGCTGCGCGCGCTGGCGGCAAAGCACGGGCCGCAAAAACGGATCAATATCCTGACGCATTGCAATGCGGGCTGGATCGCCACGGTCGACTGGGGCACCGCCCTTGCCCCCATCTACATGGCCCATGACGAAGGGCTGAACGTGCATGTCTGGGTCGATGAAACGCGCCCCCGCAACCAGGGTGCGGCCCTGACCGCGTGGGAACTGGGCAGCCATGGTGTCGCGCATACCGTCATTGCGGATAATGCAGGCGGGCATCTGATGCAGCACGGAGAAGTCGATATCGTCATTGTCGGCACGGACCGCGTCACCCGCACGGGCGATGTCGCCAACAAGATCGGCACGTATCTCAAGGCGCTGGCGGCGCGTGACAACGCCGTACCGTTCTGGGTGGCCCTGCCGTCCACCACCATCGACTGGACGGTTGCCGATGGAATCACGGAAATTCCCATCGAGGAACGCGCGGCAGCCGAGATCACCCATGTCGCGGGCCGGGATGATGCAGGCCAGATCGCGCGCGTGCAGGTAACGCCCGATGGCAGCACCGCCGCCAACCCGGCATTCGATGTCACCCCCGCCCGCCTTGTCACCGGGCTGATTACCGAAAAAGGCTGCTGCCCCGCGACACAGGCCGGCCTGCTTTGCCTCTTTCCCGAAAAGGGGGGCTAGGCCGGCCCCCTGGCGGGTGCCACAACGCATACAGTCTTCAATCCCGGCTTCTGCCCCGCACCCGGGGGCAAAAGCCGGAACGACCGGAAAGAGGCAGGCCATGTCAGAAACAGCCGACACCCCGACCACGCGTTTTCTTGCCGCCCACGGCATTGCCTTTGTGGTCCATGACTACGATTACGTTTCCGACCCGGGCAGGATCGGGTTGCACGCGGCCGACGGGATCGGCGTTGAACGCGACAAGGTATTCAAGACCCTGATGGTCGAAATCGACAAGGCGAAGGTGGTGTGCGTCGCCCTGCCCGTGCACCTGAAAATGGATCTCAAGAAGGTGGCGGCCCTGTTCGGCGGGCGCAATGCGCGCATGCTGGGAGCCGAAAAGGCCGAGGCCCTGACCGGTTTCAAGGTGGGCGGGATCAGCCCGTTCGGCGCGCGCACGAGCGTGCCGGTCGTGTTCGACGCAAGCCTGAACGCGCTGGACAGGCTTTATATCAACGGCGGCGGGCGCGGGCTTGTGGTGGCCCTGGCCCCCGCCGATGCCCTGGCCTGCGTGCAGGCGCGCGTGGCGGATGTAACGACGGATGCAGACGCCTGACAGGCCGGGGCAATCCGGCAGGCAAGGCTGGGCTGACAAAACCCCGGTCTGGGCAAAACGGGGTTTGCTGCGGTAAAGAGGAAACCAGCGACCGCGGCCACCCTAGAAAGCCCCTTCCACCCTGCGGGCACGGCGCTTATTCGTGGAGCAGGCGGCCCTTGGCCGCCACCGCTCCGGCCCGGCCGGGGGGCCGTTCTGGTATGGAGACGACATGTCACGTCCGTTTGCCGCCATCCTGCTGGCAACACTGGGCCTTGCGGCCTGCACACCCCAACCTTCCGGCACGTCCCGTCCGTCCACCGCGTGGTGGGCCCGGAACCAGGGCGACATAAGTGCCAATGGGGGCCATGTGCCCGATTTCGCGGCGCGGAACTTCGAACCCTTCAACCGTCAGGATGTCGTGGCCATTGCCATGCGCGAATGGCGGCTGTTCGGCAGCCCGGTCAATGACGACGACCCCGAACAGCGCCCCGAACCCCAGTTTGCGGCTCTCAAGCCCGAACGCGCCCCCGGCCTGTGGCAGCGCGTGGGCGAATACTGGTGGATCGGCATGGACCCGAGCATGACCGAAACCTCCTGGAGCGGCAAGCACGACGCCAATGGCCAGGTGACGGATTTCGTGCATGACAGCACCTATGCATGGTCGGCCGCCTTTATTTCCTACGTCATGCGCGTGGCCGGGGCGAATGAGCGCTTTCCCTATTCCCCCAACCACGCCACCTATATCAACGCGGCGGCGGCCGGGCAGTCGCCCATTCTGCGCGCCCACGACCCTGCCGCCTATACGCCCAAGGCGGGGGACCTGATCTGTGTCGCGCGCGGCAGCAGCAAGCAGACCATCCGCTTTGCCAACCTGCCCACCAGCTACGGCTTTCCCGCCCATTGCGGCTACGTGGTGACCACGGGCCAGAACGGGCCGCCCTTTGGCCACCAGATCAGCATTATCGGCGGCAATATCGACGATGCCGTGGCCCTGACCCATGTCCCCACCGACACGCAGGGCCGCCTGGCCTCGGCCGATGGGGCCAGCTACGATCCGCGCTATCCTTGGTGCGCCGTGCTGGAAGTGTTATACGACGCCGAGGCGGAGCCCGATGCCGGTCAGTAGGAACACCGGCACCGTGCCCCCGACGCACGCAAGGTAAGGTCAGGGCACAAAACTCCACCCCGTGCTTTTCCTCCCGGTTGCCGTGCGCGCACGACCGGGCGGAGCCGGCAAAAAGCCTGTCCCGCCCTCCGTCGCGTCACTTTGGCCCATAGTCATCAAGGCAGATCCCATGACCCAGAACGCCGTTCCTGTCCCCCACCCCGGCTGGACCGCCACGTCCGCCGACATGCCCGCGGCAGTTGGGGGCACACCCCTTATCCTGCTGCGCAAGGCGTCGGCCGCCACGGGGTGCGAGATTTACGGCAAGGCCGAGTTCATGAACCCCGGCGGTTCGGTCAAGGACCGCGCGGCCCTGGCCATTATCGATGACGCCGAACGCCGCGGCGTTCTCAAACCCGGTGGCACGCTGGTCGAAGGTACGGCGGGCAATACCGGCATCGGGCTGACACTGGTGGCCAATGCACGCGGCTATCGCTGCGTCATTGTCATGCCTGAAACGCAAAGCCGCGAGAAAATCGGCTTCTTGCGCATGATCGGGGCCGATCTGCGGCTGGTTCCCGCCAAGCCGTATCGCGATCCGGGCAATTACGTCCATGTCTCGCGCCGCCTGGCCGAAGAAAACGGCTGGGTCTGGGCCAACCAGTTCGACAACCTTGCCAACCGCGAAGGCCACCGCGCCACCACGGCACCCGAAATCTGGCAGCAGGCCGGCGGGCGGGTGGACGCGTTTACCTGCGCATGCGGCACGGGTGGAACGCTGGCGGGCACAGCGCTGGGCCTGCACGACGCGGCTGCCCGCAGTGGTGTTACCCCGCCCCGCATCGTGCTGGCCGACCCGGAAGGGTCTGGCCTGTACGGCTGGGTCAAGTCGGGCGACCTGTCCATTGAAGGCTCATCCATTACCGAGGGCATTGGCCAGTCCCGTGTGACGGCCAACCTCGAGGGTGCGCCCATAGACGATGCCGAGCGCATTCCCGACCCCGAGGCGCTGGAGATCATCTACAGCCTGCTGGGTGAGGAAGGGCTTTCGGTCGGCGGGTCATCGGGCATCAACGTGGCGGCCGCCATTCGCACCGCCCGCAAGCTGGGGCCGGGGCACCGGATTGTCACCATCCTGGCCGATGGCGGCGCGCGGTATGAATCCAAGCTGTTCAACCCCGAATTCCTGCGCGCCAAGGACCTGCCCGTCGCCCCCTGGCTGGCGTAAGCCGCCCACAGCATGGCCTGTCGTCGGGGAAAAGGGGCGTTCCCATGCCCCGCGGCAAGGACAGGCCGCGCAGGCGCAACCTTTGCGTTTGTGTTAGAGCCTACCCTTTCAAAAATCGGGCGGGCGGGTTTTGTCGGGCCTGAATGCGCTGGTTTTTCGCCCTGTTCAAGGCGTCAAACCCGTCTGTTCAGGCCGAGCGCCCGCGCGGCGCGGCCAGGTAGCCCACCACGGCCAGCAGCACCAGCGCACCGCCGATCAGCGCCGGCGTGCCCGGTTTTTCACCAAATACCAGCCAGACCCATAACGGGCCCAGCACTACGTCGAGCAGGGTGATCAGCCCGGCCTCGGACGAAGGAACGTGGCGGCTGCCTTCGAGGAAGAAAAGGTAGCTGACACTTTGTGTTGCCAGGCTGAACACAAAAAGCAGGGCAAGCTGCGTCATGTTGGGCATGGGCACGACCGGCAGCATGACAAGGGCCGCGCCAAAGCAGATGATCGCCCCGAAGGCGCTGGACAAGGCAGTGACCAGCGTGGCGTCGTAATCGGTCCAGCGCCGGGCGATGACTATGGACGCGGCAAACCCCAATGTCATGATAAAGGCAAAGAAATTCCCCGCCAGATCTGACATGCTGGTGGCCGAACCCGCCATGATGACCACACCGGTAATGGCAACGCCCGCGGCGCAGAGCGAACGCAGGCCGGGCCGTTCGCCCAGTACGACAAAAGCCAGGCCCGCAGCAAGGAAGGGCACGGTGGCGTAGACCACCATGACATTGGCGACACTGGTCAACTGCAATGCCTGAACATAACCGAACACGGACATGGCCATGAGCGGAATGCTCATCAACCCGCCCACCCCCACACTTTCACGCACGCGGAACAGGGCGCTGCCGCGCAGGATGAAAGCCAGCGGAAACAGCAGGATAAAGCCGAAGAGCGAGCGCCAGGCGACTGTGCTCCACACATCCATGTGCAGTTCGCGCACGAAAAAACCGGCCGTGCTCCACATGACCGTCGACAGCGTAATCAGCACGACGCCGTAAAGGCGCCTCTCCCTCAACCCTGTCACGACAGCTTTTGTGTCAGCCAGGCTTTCCTGCACGCTGCTTGCCATACTGCTTGCTCTCCGCCCGGTCGATCGCCGGACCCGCCTTCGCCCAGCGCCCGATCTAGTAAAAACCATTCCGGAATGCAAGACACGTCACAACACGATAATCGGCCCGTACGGCATGCCCGCCCTGCTCCCACAGCGCAACGCAAAGGGGCAATATCCGCCGGGCTGTCAAAGGCACATGCGCATACTCTTCCAACCGGCAAAAGAGCCGCGCAAAAGCCATTCAACGCGACAGGGCAAAGCAAAGGAGATCAGGGACATGTCCTGAAAACCCGATCCGTTTCCGACGCAGCAGGCCCATTTCTTCAGGAACACGGCTCTGACTACCACGCCGTGGCGCTTGCAGATACGCGACGACATGCGTACAGGACTTTATTTATACTCTTGATGACAAGGAAAAAGGGACACTATCTTTAGTAGAAAATGCCGTCTCATCAGGCAATGAACCAGAAAATGCGCCTGTCGCAACGCTGTTGGTGGAAGCGTTCAGGAATGACTGGAACGACTATAGAAATTTTGCTCTCCCCGCCTCATTGCTGTTTCTGGGCAGGCTGGATCAGTATTCATTCACAGGAATGGGGATTGTCGCATTGAGCGCCACGCACCTGGCCGCGGATTGTGCTGAGGGGAGAAGAAGTGGGCGACCCTTTTCAACCTTTGGTGAAAAACTGTTGAAAACCCGTGGCGGATGGAGTGACATCGGGCGTGAAGGCTGCATCGAAACCCGATCGGACCGGTCTGGCTGATTATTTCACGCCAGAATGAGGGGGCAGCAAATACCTCCTCCCGACGCACTCATGGAGGATACGGCCACATGGAACGTCGTACATTCAACGCAACACTGGCCGGACTTGGCCTGGCCCTGGGCGGCGGCCATGTTCGCGCGCAGGGGGCCGCCACCCCGGCCAATGTCCAGACTTTTCTTCTTGCTGCCAATGACTGGGTGCCCAACAACCAGAAACTGCCGGTAATCGTCTATCGCAACGCGCTGCCGGTTGCGGGCGATGACCCGGGATCCGCGTTCGAGGACCTGTTCGAGCGCAATGGCTGGCCGCCGCAATGGCGCAATGGCGTATATCCGTTCCACCATTATCACACGCTCGGGCATGAAGTGCTGGGCTTTTACGGTGGATCGGCCCGGCTGATGCTGGGCGGTCCCGGCGGGCGGGAGGTCAGCATCAAGGCGGGCGATATCGTTCTTCTGCCAGCGGGCACGGGCCATAAGAAACTGGAGGCGGATGCCGATTTCGCCGTTGTCGGCGCCTACCCGCCGGGGCAGGAATTCGACATCGTCCGCCAGGCACCCGACGGCGTGCAGCGCGCACGCCTGCTGACCCTTCCCTTTCCCGCCTCGGACCCGGTTGCGGGCATGGGCGGACCTGTTACCAAGGAATGGCATTATTCATGAATGGATTGACCCGACGCCACCTTCTGGCCGCCATGGCGACCGCCTGCGCAATCGCCCCGCTGCCCGGGCAGGCGGCAGCCCCACCCTTGCGGATCGGGATCATCGGTTCGGGCAAGGTCGGCAGCACGCTGGGCGGGCTGTGGGTCAAGGCGGGCTATCAGGTCATGTTTTCGGCCCGCACACTGGGCAATGCGCAGGACCTGGCCAAAAGCCTGGGCCCACTGGCTTCGGCCGGAACACCCCGGCAGGCCGTCGATTTTGGCGATGTGGTCCTGCTGGCCGTGCCCTATTACGCCATTCCCACCCTGGGCCCGCAGCTTAACCCCGGCCTTAAAGGCAAGATCCTGCTGGATGCGACCAACCCCTTTGCCTTTCGCGACGGGGCCATTGCCGCAACGGCGGCCCGCGACGGGGCGGGGGCAACCACGCAGCGCTATTTTCCCGATGCGCGGGTGGTGCGCGGCTTCAATTCGCTGGATATGAGCGCGATCCGAGCGCAAGCCCACCGCCCGCCACCGCTGATGGCCGTGCCCATCGCGGGGGACGACCCAACTGCCGTCAAGACCGTGGTGACGCTGGCACAGGCGGCTGGGCTTGATCCGGTGGTAACGGGCAACCTTGCCTCCTCCCTCCAGTACCAGCCCGGCCATAAGGGCTTCGAACTGCAAGACAGTGCTGCCGCGCTCAAGGCCGCTTTGCATATCCAGTAATGCGCGGCTTGGGCTTTTACGAAATATCCTGTCCCTCTGTAAAAGTTTTCGGGTGTCACCTTTTTCCACAAAGGTGACTGTCCCTGAAGCTTTTGTTTTTATTGATCGGTTCGTTGTTCTGGCCGGTCTTTCAGGTGCCCATGATGGCGGGGTATTTCTTTTCGGATGGCATCACCACCTGATCGAGCAGCCAGTCAGTAAACCTGCGCGAAGCCTCAAGCGGTGCGGGGCCACGGTGGCATTGTTCATGCCACTGCGCTGCCTGGCTGCCCGCCAGGCCGGACGCCGTCAGCCACCGAGTGATCGGGCAGTCATCAACCGCCTTTTCAGTCAGATCCTGGCCGCCGCGCGTTGCCATCCAGTGATAGGCCAGGGCACCCAGGGCACATCGGACCTCGTTCGCAGGCGCCACATGGCTGGACAGTTCGGCCTTGTACGCCCGGCACCATGCCGGGAAATCGGCACTGGGCATGGGGCGGGCAATGCCGTAGCCCTGGCCGTAACTGCCCCCCAGATGGCAGATGGCCTCGATCACCTCGGCATCTTCCAGCCCTTCCGCCACCACGATATCGCGGAAATCCGCCCCCATATCCAACACCGACTTGACCATGCTGAAGGTCTGCAAGGGCGTCTGGCGGATATGGTTCAAAAGCCCCTGATCGATCTTGATGATATCGAACGGCAGCGATGAAAGACGCAGCAGGCTGCTATAGCCCGAGCCCAGGTCGTCAATGGCCACACGCACCCCCAGCGCCTTGAAACGCTGGATGACGGCACTTTGCAGGGCCGGGTCTATGCTCTGGGTTTCCAGCAGTTCGATGGTCAGCCGGTGCGGCGACATGCCATAGGCCTTGAGCGTATCGCCCACCCAGCGCGGGCCTTCGGCATTGAGCAGATAGGTCGGCGGCATGTTGATCGCCAGGCTGACGCCCAGGCCTTCGGCATCCCATTCCCGCACGCGGGAGAGGATCTGCTCCAGCCCCAGATGGAACAGCCGGTCCAGTTCGTTGCGGCCCAGAAGCGGAAGGAATATGGCGGGGGAAATAATATCCCCGTTCTCGTCCTGCAACCGTGCAAGGGCTTCCACCTCCAGCAGGGCGCCGGTTCTCAGGTTCACGACCGGCTGCACGTACATGCGCAGCCCGCCCGAGAAAAGACGTTCGCGCAACTGGCACGACCGTTCTTCGGTCACGGCCGGGACGCTGCGGGAATAGCAGCGCTGCCAGACCTGTTCCCACCGGCGCTGCAACCCGCGGGCGAATTGCTGCATCATCAGCGATTCGAACTGGCTGGGATAGGTGCCGAACAGGGTCAGCACGGCAGCCACCTGTTCTTCCTCCTGCTTGACCGGAATACTGATGGAGGAGGAAATGCCCAGCCGCTCCATGACCTCGCTCCAGGCGGCCACGCGCGGGTCCAGCGCGTAGGATGCGCAGCTCTGCCGCTGGCGGGTCCGCCAGGCCATGGCCGTGACCGACTGCCCGAACGCCGTCTGGGTTTCGAAAACCGTATCCCCCATGGAATCCTTCAGGGCTTCCATCAGGCCGGGCGCCTGCGGGCCCGCGCTGCCTTCCACCACCAGTTGCCCCGACGGGTTCATGCGGAACAGAAGCACAGCCTGAATACCCGGCAGGTCGGCCAGGTTTTCCATGCTGCGCGCGCTGGCATCGGGCCAGACGCTGTCGATCGGCGGCAGGGGGTCCGAAAGCAGGGAGAAATAGGTCTGCTCGATCACCTGCCCGGCTTCAAGCTGCGTGCCCTTGTCATCCTGAAGGCGGATTTCGGTCGTCAGCAGGATATGATAGCGGTCATAGGCCCGGAGCATCGCATTATCGAGACTGTCTATGAGCAGGCGCCGGTAAATACTGTACGATTCACTGAGCAGCGCTGCCCCCATGCCCGAAAGGGCATGCACCGCGCCCAGCCTTTCGGCAACGTCCACGATTTCCGCCTGGGTGGTTTCCGGGGCCAGCAGAAAGCCCAGATGGGCAAGCTGCCGTTGCTTGAGGCGGGCAAGCTTTTCAGGCGAGAGGGAGGACAGGATGCGCTTGCCCTCGCTCATTTCCCACACGATTTCGTAAAAACGCTCGACAAAATCCTGGCGTATCTGGGTCAGGAACGTCTTGGCACGGGTCAGCAGTTCCGCGGCTTCCGGCCCGTAGGCGTTGAACGTCATGGGTTCGGGCGTGCTGTCCGCCGCATGCGGCTTGGACGTGGCACTGGCCAGGCACCACCACGTCTTGCGGGTGGCCTTGGTTTCCTTGGCCTGGTACATGGCGGCATCCGCACGGCGGAGCAGACTGTCCGGGTCCTCTCCATCCAGGGGGAAGAACGCAATCCCCAGCGTCATGCCCACTGTGGCGAAGGCCTCCGCGCGGACCTGGAACGGGCTTTCAACCGCCACATGCAACTGGTTCAGCACGGTCGTAGCCTGTGTCACCGGCAGCAGGGCGTCGAGATCTTCGAGAATGACGACGAACTCATCCCCGCCCAGGCGGGCCACGTAATCGGTCTGGCGCAGGCCAAGCTGTACGCGGGCCGCCAGTTCCTGCAACAGCCGGTCACCCGCTTCGTGGCCGTAACTGTCATTGACCAGCTTGAAGTCGTCCAGGTCGAGCATGCACACGCCCACCGCCGTGCCGCGCCTGCGTGCGCGGGCCAGGGCCTGGGGCATGTATTCCTCCAGCGCCAGGCGGTTGGGCAGGCCGGTCAGCAGGTCATGGCGGGCGCGTAGCGATTCCTCGACCTGGAGTTTTTCCACACGCTGCTTGGCATCCAGCGTGTCGAGCGCATGCCCGAGCAACTGGGCAACGCGCTGGCACAGGGCAATGCTCTGCGCGTCGAAAACCATGGCCTGGGGCGACACGAAGCTGATGACCGCCCAGAGCGAGCCGCCACGCCAGATGGGGGTGGCCAGCACGGCGCGCCACTGGTTCTTGCTGAGAAAGTCGTACCACGGGGCCGCGACATGGTCGCCCAGTTCGTCATTGCTGTAGGCCAGGGTCTGCTGCCGCCAGGCCCGCGCCCCCACGAGGGAGGAACTGTCGGCGGCACTGACGCGAATATCGAGCTGTTCTATGCCGTCCGTGCCGTCACCCGCGTGGGCCACGACATGCACGCGGTCGGCTGAGGTCACCTGCCCGATCCAGACCGCGTTGAACAGGGTATCCTGCACCAGGTCGGCACAGGCCCGGTCGCACATTTCCGTATCGCTGGACGCCTGGAGCACGGCATCGGCGGTGTTGATCAGCGCATGATACAGGCGTTGCGCCACGTCACGGCTGGTCACGTCCTCTATCGTCCAGACCGAGACATTGCCGTTCAGGTCCCGAAGCTGCACGCCCGAAAAATCGGCGATCATGATCCGCCCGTCCGGCCGGGACAGCCGCACGCTGGTCACCCGGACCTCGCCCTGGGCGTGAAGCTGGTCGTAAATGCCGCCTACGCGGTCGAATTCGTTCTTGTCGGCATAGAGCATCTCCGCCGACTGGTTGAGGAACGAATCGGGTGTCACGCCCAGCATCTGCGCGACACGGGTATTGGTCATCTGGATGATACGGTCCCGCACCAGCAGGATCCCCACCACCGAATTGTCCAGCAGGGCCTTTTGCAGGCGTCGGTTATAAAGCTGTTCCAGCCCGTTGGAGATATCGGCCGAAATTTCGCGCAGCAGGGCCTGCAACTGGCTGTCGAACACATGGGCCTGCTCGTGATAGACGCTGAGCACCGCCCAGATGCGCCTGTCGCGATAAATCGGCAGCACGGCGTTGGAGCGCACCCCCTGCCGCACCGCCCAGTCCTGCCAGGGCAGCGTATAGTCCGTGGTGGCGAAGGAGCCGTTGAAAATCGGCTGGCCGCCCCGCCAGACCTGCCCCACGGCACCCCGCCCCTCGGGCAGGTTGGGGTCGGTGGAGATCATGACCCCTTTCATGCAGTCGGGTGGGCCCCCGATGGCCAGGATATCGAGTTTCCTGTTCTCGTCGGGGCGGCCGATGAAGGCGATCTTGAGATGGGCGTAATGAATGGCCATGTCGCAGATTTCGCGCAGCAGGGTTTCTTCATCCACCGCCTGGCTCACGCACTGGTTGATCTGCGCCATGAAGCTGTTGAATTCGGTCAGCCGCGTCAGATGCTGCATCTGCTCACGCTCACGCCGGCGGATCACCACCACGCCAGCGCTCAGCAACACCGCGAAGGCCAGGGCCTCCACCCCCCAGCGGGAAGGGGCCTGCCTGTCATAGGTCTGGCGCACGCGCTCGGGCGGCACCTCGACCTGCACCGTGAAGGGATATTCCCCCACCGGGACCGAAACCACCGTAGTCCCGTCCTGCGGGGGCGGGGAGGCGGATGTCCCGTGCGGGTCCAGCCAGCGGCTGATGGACGTGCCGTCGCGGTTGTCCACCAGGGTGAACGACCAGCCCTGGCGATAGTCGGCAGGCAGTTCCTGGGTGTCGAGCAGGCGGCTGAGCGGATAGGGCGACGCCAGGAAATAGCCGGCATGATCGTCCGTATCGCCATGCACGCGCAGGGGCAGCACGGGCTCTTTCGTTCCGTCACGCAAATGGACTCGGCCCAGCAGGTGATCGGCACTGTGGGGAAGGGAGGAAAAATCCTGGATCTTCGACGCCGTGCGGTGGCCCAGCGGGGCGGTGGACCACTGGATTGTCTCCCCATCGGGGGAGAGAACATTGAACATATAGGATGACGGACGCGACAGCAGGTAACGGCGCAGCGATTCTTCCACCTCGGGAGGGGGGGCTGCGGGGTTGCCGTGCGGGACAAGAAGTTCCGCCGAGGCGACATCCAGTTCGGTGAAGCGCGTGTTCAGCCGGTCCGCGATCAGGCTGGCATAGGCCTGGCTGTCCCGCAGGGCTTCCTCCGTCACCTCGCTCGTTGCGTGATAATAATCATGCACTTCGATCGCGGCCCCACATGACACGACCGTCAACACAGGCAGGGCATAGGGCAGCAGGGATCTCAACCGGGCCCGCAGTCTTTGAGACGAGCCCAGAAGGGGGGGAGAAGTGCTCACACGGATACCTATTCTTGACTCATGCTCTGGCGGGAAATGGTGCGGTATCTGGTCGCGCTGCCGCCACGTTACATCAAATTGCAAGCTGTTACCGCCGTGTCGCACCTGACTGTCAAGTCAAATAAAAACACGATTGCAACGACCGGTCGCACCAAAGGCGTCCTTGGCATGGACTTTTTCCTTTCCCTGGATGCGGGTTGCGGTGAACCCAATCTATCAGGCGGATTGCAGGCCCGTCACGGGAGAAATGCCTGAAATTAATACATTCAGGTTAATTTCGTTATCAGATATCCGCATCATGCGTATAAATAATAGAGACCCTACGGTCTGGTTATCGTTTCAAATACGATCAGCACGGATTTATTGCGGATAAATATAGCCGATACCCCCTGCCTGCCGACAAATGAATGCACTCCCCATTATGTTAAGATCCGGTAAACCTTTTTTTGCGATTATCCGACGTATATGCCCAAGGCGGCCCGTGGCACGCCATAAAATTATTAACAAATCATATCCTTGCCGGAAAAATCGATATCACGTTTTGTTTCTGTGAAACCTGTTGCATAAAACCCAGGTTTTGCCATAGTGGTTTCGGTTCCACTTTTATTGCCTGAATCTATTTCCTCGCTTCTGTTTTACTGCCGCATGGCCCCCAATTGTTTCGCGATAGATGACCTGGCTGACGAATCACACCTGTGTGCCGGTTCGCAAGACGTCTGATCGCAAGATCTGCGGGGCTGCGGTTTTTGAAAATCCATTACGCGGAGCAGGGTCGGTGCGACCAGGGTCCTGAAAATGTCCGTGCGGGTCGCCCGCCGCAGAGCAGCACAATTTCATGCGATATTTGGGAACCGTGTTTTTATTTTTGGGTAATCTACCCAGCTGTCCTGATTATGGCGCTGCCGAGATCATGGTCGCCTGCACGCGTCTTTCTCATGGGGAGTCAATGACAATGATTACACAAGCCGCAACGTCATTACCGCCTGGCCCCGCGCCCCGGCCTGGCAACCCTGTCCTGACATCTTTTTATCCGGCAAAGCTATTTCCGGAACAGTATCTTGGTGGAATGGTCCTGTCGGTTCGCGTATCCCCCCGCCGGATACCCGCGATAGGGTGACATTCATTGAAGGCCCGGCCTCTGCAATCCGGGTTCCATGCTTTTGTTTCATCAAGGTCGGTCAATGTCTGCATCCTCAGCCCTGCCCCATGTCGTTGAGAATATGTCCCTGTATTTCGACATGCTTGAGCAGGCCGCCGACGGTGTCGTCATTATCGACAGCAGCAACCGTATTGTCTTTTTCAACACCGCCGCCGAACGGCTATGGGGGTATCCGGCAGCCCAGGTCATGGGGCAGAACGTGAACTGCCTTGTTCCGATCGAACACAAGGCCACCCATGACGGCTACATTGCCCAGAACCGTGACACGGGCCATAACCGCATTGTCGGCAAATCGCGGGAAATAACCTTTATCCGCAGCAACGGGGACTATGTCGCGGCCGAGATGTCGATCTCCAGCGCGTTGCTTGGCCCCCAGCGCGAACGCTACTACATGGCGTTCATCAAGGGCGTTACGGAGGAAAGCCACCGCCGGAAAATCCTTGATCTGCAGAACCATGTTTTCACACAGCTTGCCGGGGAGATGACCGAAAAGGACATTGCCGGCCTGCTTTGCGCCGAAGCCGAGCGCATGGTGCCCAACAGCGTGGCCGTGCTGCTTCAGGTCACGCCGAACAGGGAGCTGGAAATCCTTTCGGGCGAAGGGCTGCCGTGGCGTAGGATCGCCGCACTGACAAACGTGATCCTGACCGAAGACGACGTGGCGGCCCTGCACGCCAACCCCGAAGACGCACGCGCCATCGTCTGGCACACCCGAACGACCGACGGGCAGGAAATCGAACTGCGCGACTGCTGGGCTTCCGCCGTTTTCAGCAATACGGGCGAACTGATCGGCATTTTTGCCCTGTATTCGCGCAACCGCGACAAGATTACCGACTGGCCCCAGAAAATCGTTGCCGGCTGCGTGCCGTCCTGTGCCGCCATTATCAAACAGGGCCGCACCCGCCAGCACCTGACACGGCTGAACCATTACGACGCGCTGACCGGGCTGCTGAACCGCGCCTCCATTACCGCGATCCTCAAGGAAATGACGACCCAGGCGTCACCATCGCCCTTTGCCCTTCTGGTTCTCGACCTGGACCTGTTCCAGGACATCAACAATGTCATGGGCTACGACCAGGGCGACGCGCTGCTGCAGATCGTGGCCAGGCGACTTGCCCTGCAATGCCGGGGCAATTTCGTTCTCGGGCGGCTGGGTGGTGATGACTTCGTGGTGATCATTCCCGGCGGAAACGCCGAAACCACAAGGACATTTGCCGAAAACTTCACCACCGCCATGAGCGAGCCCATAGAAATCAACGGGCAGGAACTGATCATTTCCTTCAGTATCGGCATAAGCCTGTATCCGCATGACGGGATAGAAATCGAGCAGATCCTCAACCATGCCGACGTGGCCATGCGCGAAGCCAAGAAAACCGCGCGCGGCAGTTTCCGCCTGCTCAGCGGCGTCGCCAATGACGAAATCAAGTCGCGGCTGATCATCGGCTCGGCCCTGCGCAAGGCGATCCGGCATTCGGGGCTGCAATTATTCTACCAGCCCCAGATCTGCACCATGACAGGCCGGCTTTACGGGGTCGAAGCCCTTGCACGCTGGTTCCACCCCACCCTTGGCGCAGTGCCACCATCACGGTTCATTCCCATTGCGGAGGAAACCGGACAGATCATCGCCATAGGCAGATGGTCGCTGGAAGAAGCATGCCGCCAGATTGTCAAATGGGACAAGGCGGGCATCAACGTGCCTGTTGTCAGCGTCAATATCTCGGCCGCCCATTTTTACGGCACCGATCTGGCAGGCCATATCAAGAGCCTGCTGCACCGCTACGAACTGGATGCAACCCGCCTGACAATAGAAATTACCGAAAGCGTCATGATGCAGAACCATACGGATGCCATGACCGCCATTCGCGAAATCGGGGTGGGCCTGTCGCTGGACGATTTCGGCACCGGGTTTTCGTCCCTGTCGCGCTTAGCCCATATGCCCCTGACCGAGATCAAGATCGACCGCAGCTTTGTCATGAATTTCGAACGCGATGTCAGCGCGCTGATCGTGACGGAAGCCGCGATCAATATCGGCAAGCGCCTGGGCGTGAAGGTCGTGACCGAAGGGGTGGAGGAAATCTGCCAGGAAACACGGCTGCGCGCCATGGGCTGCGATGTCATGCAGGGCTACCTGTTCAGCAAGCCCATGCCCCCCGCCGACCTGCCAAAATGGATCGCGGATTTTTCCGCCCCGGCCAACAGGACGGAATAGCGTTGCCGCGCAGGGCGCACGCCCCGCCCTGATAGAATCCCCTCCGCAAGACAGGCCCCGCCCGAGGCATCAGCGTCCCTGCCCGGCCTCATCGCCACCCGAACCTGACCCACACGCATGACGCAGGCGGGCGGGAACCGCACTTCCTTCAAAAACGTAACGCTGTGGGGGCCATTACGCCGCCGGCCGGCATGCGGTCCGCAAGGCGATGAAAAACAGGTCTTGCGTTATATCTTACGATATGTATATCTTACGACATGATCAGAACACAGAAAACCAGACATCATCATCATGCACCCTTCCAGTTCGTGGGCCGCCAGAAAGGGGGCCCAGGCGGGGGGCATGGCTTTGGCGGCAGCTTCGGCCGCCGGTTCGGTGGGGGGGATTTTCCGGCCAGCCGCAAGTTCAGTTCGGAGGAGCTTCAGCTTCTCCTGCTCGCCCTACTGGCCGAACGCCCGGCCCATGGCTACGAACTGATCCGCCAGTTGGAAGAAAAATCGGGCGGTTTCTATGCCCCCAGCCCGGGTATGATCTACCCGGCCCTGACCTATCTGGACGAAATCGGCCAGGCTGCTGCAACGCCCGAGGGCAACCGCAAGCTGTATACGCTGACGGAGGCAGGCCGCACGCATCTTGAAGCGAACCGCCCCCGGGTGGACGCCATTCTGGACACGCTGGCACGGATCGGCAGCCGTATGTCCGAGGTGCGTGAAGCATTTGCCGGTGTGGACGCATCCGACCCGCAGGCGGCGGATGAAATCCACCAGGCCCGGCGCACGATCAAGCAGGCTCTCATGAGCAAGCGCGGCTGTTCGGTGGAGGAAGCCCGCCGCATAGCGGAAATCCTGAACCGTGCGGCCCGCGAAATCCTTGGCCCATCGCACTGAAGCCTGAATTCGGAACCTGTCATGACCTCACTCCCTCGCCACACGGCAATGCGTGTGCGCTATCCCCTGCGGCTGCGCATGATCCAGGTCGCGCGGATCGAACCCCTGTCCCCCCGCATGCGCCGGATCATTTTTACCGGCGACGATCTGGAGGGTTTCACCACCGGGGCGGCGGACGATCACGTCAAGCTGTTCTTTCCGCTGCCGGGCACAGACAGACCCGTCCTGCCCGCAATCGCGGATGGCAAGCCGGTGCGCGATCCGGCGGCCCCTGCGATCATGCGCGACTACACACCGCGCGCCTTCAACCCGCAGACGCGTGAACTTGCCATAGAATTCGTCCTGCATGGCGATGGTCCGGCGACCAGTTGGGCAGCCCAGGCGCAACTCGGCCAGTGGCTGGGCATGGGTGGGCCACGCGGATCGTTCCTGGTGCCCGACACCTATGCCGCCTCCCTGCTGATGGGGGATGAAACCGCCCTGCCCGCCATAGCCCGACGGCTGGAGGAACTGCCCGCGGGCAGCAAGGTCCTTGCCCTGATCGAGGTTGCCGACATGGCGGAAAAACGTGTGCTCGACACGCAGGCCGACGCCACCATCCAGTGGCTGCCGCGCAATGGCACCCCTGCGGGCCAGTCCGACGTGCTGGTCAACACGCTGCGGCAGACAACCCTGCCCGGTTCGGATATCCATGCCTGGGTTGGCGCTGAAATCAGGACCGCCCGCACCCTGCGCGATTGCCTTATGGTGGAAAAAGGGCTTGCGCGCGAGCAGGTCCGGGCGGCGGGTTACTGGCGCGAAGGCACGCCGGATGGCGGCGCCCGCGTGGAAGAGTGAATGCGTTTTTCAGATCAGCCCTTCTTCCTTCAGGGCTTTTAACGCGGCAGGCCGGGCCATGACACGTTCCTTGAGCGCCCATGCCTTCTTGTGGTGGGAAATATCCACGTTCTTGACGGCGGCCCAGCTCATGACCACGGCGGCATAGGCATCGGCCTGCGTAAATTCCGCACCCAGCCAATAGGGGCCGGTCGCATCCAGCATGGCTTCAAACTGGAGCATGCGACGATGAATGTCATGCTTGACGCTTTCCCGCCCTTCCTCCGTCAAGTCGGGCGCGAAGAGGGCGGAAAACGTCTTATGAAAATCGCCGCAAAACCCGAGCGCTTCCTGCAGGCGCGCCCGCGCCATGGACCCATAGGCTGGCTTGAACGCTGCAATGTCGGAATGATCGCCCAGATATTGCAAAATGGCGGCATTCTGCGTCAGGATCACACCCGGTTCGATTTCGAGCGCGGGAACGGCCCCACGCGGGTTGATTGTCAGGTAATCCGCCCCGGTTTCCGTCTTGCGGGTGGCCAGATCGACCGCTTCAAGCGTGTAGGGCACGCCAATTTCGGCCAGGACGATATGCGGGGCCAGGGAGCAGGCCCCTGCCAGATAATAAAGTTTCATCATCTCTGCCTCTCCTTACAGGGAAGCCGAGCATGACGTAAATTTCAGCCCGCGTAAAATCCCCCGCACGGCGCGGCAAAAAAGTGCCCGACAGCGGACCAGACCGCAAAAAGACAGAAGGGGTAGCCGCTCAGAACCCGTTGCCGGCTGTCAGAGCTTCTGCTGCATCTGATGGCGCAGCGTGTTGCAGCGCGATGTATAATGCGATGCCTTGGATGCCGTTATGTAGTTCAACGTAAAGGCGGCGGCCAGAGAGAAAAAGGACAGGACCGCAAGACATTCGCCCTTCAGCCCTATGGGATCGTCATAGTGCAGGCCCGAAATCCAGAGCAGGCCGATGCTCAGCACAGCGCCGATAAAACCGCACACGCCGGTGACCTTGATCATGGAATCTTCCACGCTTTCAAAATCATTGGTCTCCCGCCACAGGTCGAAAAGCTGCTTGTCGATTTCCCCGACCATATTGCTATGGTGCTGCTTGTCTTCTTCCGTCGTCTTATGCGGATTCTTGCGGTAGATATCGAGTTCCTGCCGCGCCTTGGTAAAAACCCGTCGCCGCTCCTTGATGGCGGGAATACTGATATCCACAAAGCTTAAAATGGCGACATTCAAGCCCGCTGAAAGCTGAATAATGGCCTGAAAATCCCCCCATGTGACACTCATGACGCTTCCTCATCGACACCGACCTGTGCGCATAGTCTTAGCGTCACGACAGAAAACAGGGAAAGCGCCCCCGGCATGCCTGCCATTCTGGCAATTATTACCGCATGCTCCCCCGGCGGCACGCTTTACCTGATCGGGGCACAGGACGGCGGTGCATAACTCACGCCCGACGCGGGTTTAGGGGCCATTTCAAAAGCTTGTCCCCGCAATATCGCATCAATAGACAAAAGTCTTTGGTGAAGCTTTTTCCAAAAAGCTTCAGAAAACGTCGCCTTTTTGGAAAAAGGCGACACCCAAAAACTTTTATCATTATTGATCAATAGCTTGTTTTAAAAAGGTCTTTTAGGGATCGGACCGCAACAGCACACTCATGTAGCGCCGCCCCTCATACCCTACTGCCCTCTGTTATGCCCAAATCTATCAGGGAAACATCTGTTAGGACACAGCCCTTATTCCCACTCGATCGTGCCCGGGGGTTTGGAGGTGATGTCGTAAGTCACGCGGTTGATACCGCGGACTTCGTTGACGATGCGGCCTGCGACACGGGTCAGGAAGCTCATGTCGAAGGGGTAGACATCTGCTGTCATGCCGTCGGTGCTGGTGACGGCGCGCAGGGCGCAGGCCTGGTCGTAGGTGCGGCCGTCGCCCATCACACCCACGGTGCGCACGGGCAGGAGAACCGCGAAGGCCTGCCAGATGGCATCGTACAGGCCGGCCGCGCGGATTTCTTCAAGGAAAACGGTATCGACCTTGCGCAGCAGGTCCAGTTTTTCAACCGTGATGGCGCCGGGAATGCGGATGGCAAGCCCCGGCCCGGGGAACGGATGGCGGCCGACGATGCTTTCGGGAATATCCAGTTCACGCCCCAGGTCGCGCACTTCGTCCTTGAACAATTCGCGCAGCGGTTCGACCAGTTTCATGTTCATGCGTTCGGGCAGGCCGCCCACATTGTGGTGCGACTTGATGGTAACGGACGGGCCACCCGTAAAGCTCACGCTCTCGATCACATCTGGGTACAGCGTGCCCTGCGCCAGGAACTGCGCGCCACCCAGCTTGGTCGCTTCCTCCTCGAACACTTCGACGAACAGGCGGCCAATGGTCTTGCGCTTGATTTCGGGGTCCGTCACGCCGTCCAGGGCGGCCAGGAACAGGTCGGATGCATCGCGGTGGACAAGCTGGATGTTGAACCGGCCCTGGAAGGTGCGGATCACCTCATCCGCCTCGCCTGCGCGGAGCATGCCGTGATCGACGAAAATGCAGGTGAGCTGGTCCCCGATGGCTTCGTGGATCAGCACGGCGGCAACGGAGGAATCCACCCCGCCGGAGAGGCCGCAGATCACCCGCCCCGTGCCCACCTGTTCGCGGATACGGGCAATTTCCATGTCGCGGAAACCGGCCATGGTCCAGCCACCCGAACAGCCCGCCACATCGTGGGTGAAGTTTTTCAGCAAGGCCGCGCCATGGGGGGTGTGCACCACTTCGGGATGGAACTGCACGCCGTAAAGCCGCCGCCCTTCATCCGCGATGACGGCAAAGGGCGCGCCCTCGCTGACCGCGACGGTACGAAAACCGGGGGGCAGTTCCACCACACGGTCGCCATGGCTCATCCAGACCTGTTCGCGGCCGCCGCGCGACCACGCGCCACGGAACAGGGAGCAGTCTTCCACGATATCGACAAAGGCGCGGCCGAATTCCCGGTGGTCTCCGCCTTCAACCTGCCCGCCAAGCTGCTTGCACATGGCCTGCTGGCCGTAGCAGATACCAAGGACCGGAACACCCAGGTCGAACACTTCGGCGGGAATGCGCGGTGCATCGGGGTCGTTGACGCTGCGCGGACCGCCGGACAGAATGATCCCGCGCGGGGAAAAACCCTGTATCCGCTCGGCAGTGGCGGTATAGGGCCAGATTTCGCAGTAAACGCCACTTTCGCGCACCCGGCGGGCGATCAACTGCGTGACCTGGCTGCCAAAATCCAGGATCAGGATACGGTCCTGGTGCAGGGTTTCATCCAGCGTGTCAGGGGATACAGGCGATGTGGCGTTAACGGACATGGACTACTGGTCTTTCTGGGCAGCGCCGGGCAGGCTGTCCTGTAAACAGAATGGCCGACCGGGGGACGTGGTCATGTCAAGCGGATATAATGCCATGGCGGCGTATCGTCACCCTCTAAAACCACGGCGCGCCTCCGCCACCAGCCGCGATGGCTTGCATGCAACACGGCACCCGGCCAGAGTTCGCGTGCGCGACAGATCTCTCAGTTCCAACACCATGCCCATGCAGGAGATTCGCATGTTCCCACCCCGCCACCGGTCTGGGGCCCGTACCCGCCACATGCTGCTGGCCCTGCTTTGCGGCATGGTCCTGCCTTGCGGCCTTGCAGCCTTTCCCGCCCCGGGAAGTGCCGCCTATGCGGCTGATGCGTCGGCGGCGGACGATCCCTACGGGGACTGGGTGGGCACATTGGTGCAGGACATGGGCACGGACTGCCCGGTCAACGGCACGTCGCTGATGCAGATCGAAACCCACAAGATGATTTTCGTGCCCGAGACAGGCTCGCTGATCCTGCGGGGCGTGCCTGACAAGGCCAAGCAGCATTACCATGCCCAGCTTGTCATGAAAGACGCCAAGAACCAGACCCTGCCCCTGGTGTTCGAGGCCCGGCCCGTGGGCGATACGTTCGAAGGCGTCTACGGCACGCCCGAATGCCGCGCCCATGTCACGCTGCGCCGCCCCACCTCGCACGCGCTGCACAATTTTCTGGGCCGCTGACGTGGCAGGGGCTGAGTGTGGCTGCCAACCAAGCGAAGGAAAACAAAGCAAAAAAGCCGATAAGCGAAAAAAAACGCAAAACTGGATTTTTGGGGCTTGCCCAGACAGGGCCGCTCGGCTAAACACCCCCTCACGGCGCACCCGTAGCTCAATTGGATAGAGCACCAGACTACGAATCTGGGGGTTAGAGGTTCGAGTCCTTTCGGGTGCACCACTTTTTCTTCCTGAAAATTTTACACCTGACACCGTGCATAGGCGGACACTCCGCGCGTGCAGGGCGAACTTGGGCAATGCGGCCTTGGGCATCCCTTTTTCCTGTCGGGCAGGTGGGGCCATATGGGCGTGCAAACCTGCGCCCCGCCACAGGGCACTGGTCCTGTAACCGGTCAGCCAGCCGCGAGCCGCGTATCCCCAGCGGCCCCTCTCCAATGGATTAAGGGCTCTTGCACCCGGTCAGGAAACCGCAGTGCCTGACCGGGTGCGTGACCTGCGGTTCAGGTGGGCAGGGCTTCGAGCATGTGGATCTTGGGGGGCTCGCTCAGCAGGCTTTCGAGCGTTGCCGCCAGAAGCTTGAAATGCGGTGTTTCCAGATGTTCGGCAAAGGCCTGGCGGCTGGCCCAGCGTTCCACGAACATCAGCGTGTGCGGGTCGTCCTGGTCACGGGTGGGCACGTAGGACCTGTTCCCCGCCTCTGCGCGGGAGGGGGCAATGCCCGCCACCATAGCCGCTGCCACGGCGGCCTCGCACCCCGGCTTGGCCTTCAGAATAGCGACAACTGAAATTTCATCACTCATACGATTCACGTCCTGTACGGTTCAGTGTGTGTTCATCACCACCGGCCATGCTAGAAAACTGCGCCCCGCCTGGCTATATGCGCGTCGAATTTTAAAGGCGGCAGCCCACCCGGCGGCAACGGACGCGCGAGAAGTTTGGGGCGCGGGGGCAGGCACACCGGAACCGGCGCAGGCAGGGTGCCAGGGGCCAGCACGCAAGGGGGCTGGCGCACAAGCCGGCACTTTTTCGGGGTCAGCCCATGGATTTGCCGACTTGGAGGGATGACGACCTGCCCCTATAGTGCGCCTTCATGATCATCATCACAGGCGGGGCCGGTTTTATCGGCTCCTGCCTTCAGGCGGCACTGGCCGCCCGGGGGCTGGACACTGTCATTGTCGACTGGCTGGGCACAGAGGGGAAATGGCGCAACATCGCGGCACATCCGCCCACACGGCTGGTCACCCCCGACGAACTGCCCGCCTTCCTGGAATCCCTGCCCGGCGCACAGGCCGTGTTCCACATGGGGGCGATCAGCGAAACCACCGCACGCGACGGCGATCTGGTCTGGCGCACCAATGTCGCCCTGTCGCAGGATCTGTGGCAGTGGTGCGCGCGTACGCAGACACGCTTTATCTATGCCTCGTCCGCCGCGACCTATGGCGGGGCGGACCGTCCCGAACTGTTCAGCGACGATCCGGCCCGGCTGGATACGCTGGTGCCGCTGAACCTGTATGGCTGGTCCAAGCATGTTTTCGACCGCTATGCCGTCAATACGGCCCAGGCGGGCGCGCCCTGCCCCCCACAATGGGCGGGACTGAAGTTCTTTAACGTCTTTGGCCCGAACGAATACCACAAGGGCAAGATGATTTCGGTGGTCAAGGTCAAATACGACGAACTGCGCGCAGGCGGGCCCGTACGGCTGTTCCGTTCGGACAAGCCGGGCCTTTCCGACGGCATGCAGGCGCGCGACTTCATCTGGGTGGGGGATGTGGTGAACATGCTGCTCTGGCTGTTCGACACGCCTTCGGTCAGCGGGCTGTTCAACTGCGGCACCGGCAGGGCCCGCAGGTATCTGGACGTGGCCTATGCCGTGTGCGACGCGCTGGGCGTGGCGCGGGACGTGGAATTTGTTGACATGCCGCCCTCATTGCGCGGCCAATACCAGAGCTACACGCAGGCCGACCTGACCCGCCTGCGCGCGGCGGGGTACAAGGGAGAGTTCACACCGCTTGAAGAAGGTGTCACGCGTTATGTGCAAGAGTACCTGACAAACGGCCGCCTTTACCTTTAAGGCCTACAGTCTGCTTTATTCCCTGTGCCCCCGACGGGGCATTTCTGGCACCGGACACCCGCATGCTTCCTGTTTTGATGTTTCCGCAGTTCAACCCCGTTCTGGTCCATGTCGGCCCGCTGGCCGTGCGCTGGTACGCGCTGTCCTATATCCTGGGCATTGTCCTTGGGATCATGCTGCTCCGCCGCCTGGTGGCACTTGCCCCGCGCGTGGCAACGCCCGAACTGGCGGACGACTTCCTGACATGGGTGACGCTGGGCGTGCTCCTGGGCGGGCGGCTGGGCTATGTGCTGTTCTACCAGCCGGGCTACTACCTGCGCCATCCGCTCTCCATGCTGGAAGTCTGGCATGGCGGCATGTCCTTCCATGGCGGGGCGCTTGGGGTTGTCATCGCCATGGTGCTGTTCACCTGGCGGTACAAGCTGAATTTCCTGGCCTTCGCGGACCGGGTGACGGTGGCCGTGCCCATCGGGCTGGGACTGGGGCGCGTGGCCAATTTCATCAACGGGGAACTATGGGGGCGCGAAGCCCCGGCCAGCCTGCCCTGGGCCATGATTTTCCCCGATGGCGGGCCGATCCCGCGCCATCCCTCGCAGCTTTACGAATCGCTGACCGAAGGGCTTTTGCTGTTCGTGGTGCTGTTCGTTGCGTCCCGCCGGCTGGCAATACGCGAACGTCCGGGCTTTCTGGCGGGCATGTTCCTGGCAGGCTATGCCTGCGCACGCTCGTTCTGCGAATTTTTCCGCGAACCGGATTCCTTCCTGGGCTACCTGGCCGGGGGGCTGACCATGGGCCAGATCCTGTGCCTGCCCATGCTGGCCGCGGGCCTTGCGCTGATGGTCTACGCCCGCCGCCACCCCGCCTATGCGGGCCTGCCCGCCCCTGCCGCGGACCAGCCCCCGCCCGGGTCCTGACCGCCGCATGACCGCCCCCCCACCCCACGCGCTGCGGCTGGACCGGTTCATGGCGCAGGCCAACGCGCAGTACTACGCCACCACACCGTTGCTGAGCGACTTTATTACCGCCCCCGAAATCAGCCAGGTTTTCGGCGAATTGCTGGGGGGCTGGGCGGCCATGGTCTGGCAGGGCATGGGCCGGCCCGACCCGTTCATACTGGCCGAAGCGGGGCCGGGCCGGGGCACGCTCATGGCCGATGCGCTGCGGCTGATAAGCCGGCAGGTGCCCGCCATGGCACGGGCCATGCGCGTGCATCTGGTCGAAACATCCCCCCTCATGCGCGCGGCACAGGCACAGGCCCTGCGGCCCTACGCCCAGCCTGTGTGGCATGACAGCGTGGCGGACCTGCCGCCGGGCCCGCTGATCCTGCTGGGGAATGAATTTCTCGACGCCCTGCCCATCCGCCAGTTCGTGCAGGCAGAAGGCGGCTGGCACGAACGCCATGTGGCCGATGGCGTTTTTCACCTGATCCTCTGCCCCGCCCCCATCCTGCCCGATGGCCGCACGCTGGAGGAAGGGGCCGTGGTCGAACTGTGCGAACCCGCACTGGAGATCGCCCGCCTGCTGGGCCATCGGCTGGCGCACACTCCCGGGGCCGCCCTGTTCCTCGATTACGGCCATGCCTCGACCCTGACGGGGGATTCGCTGCAAGCCCTGCGCCATGCCCGCCAGGCCCCCCCGCTGGAAGCTGCGGGCGAGGCCGACCTGACAGCCCATGTCGACTTTACCGCCTTTGGGGCCGCCGCCCGACAGGCCGGGGCCACCGTGTACGGGGCGCAGACCCAGGGCGCGTTCCTTCTGGGGCTGGGCCTGATGGAACGCACCGAACAACTGGCCCGTGCGACCACACCCGATAACGCCGCCGCCCTGCGCAGCGGGGCCGAACGGCTGGCCGCGCCGGAAAAAATGGGTCATCTGTTCCGTGTCATGGCGTTACAGTCAGCATCACTCCCCCCACCGCCTGGCTTTACGAAAGGACCAGCCGCATGACACTCGATGTGGCACCTTCAGGGTCTTCCTTCCGGCTTTCCCCGCTGACAAGCCCGTTGCTGGGCCAGGCGCGACACGGGTTTTTCACGCGTGAGGGGGGTGTGTCCACCGGGCCCTATGCCAGCCTGAACTGTTCCACCCGTTCGGGGGACACGCCGGAAAACCTGGCGGAAAACCGCCAGCGCGTGGCGGCCCATATGGGCGTTGCCCCCGCCCACCTGCTGGGCGTGACCCAGGTGCATGGGGCCAATGTCATTACCGCCGAACAGCCTTGGGCACCGGGTGCCGGGGCGCAGGCGGATGCGCTGGTCACGACCCGGCCCGACCTTGCCCTTGGCGTTATCACGGCCGATTGCGCGCCCGTCCTGTTCAGCACCAGCGATGGCACGGTGGTGGGGGCCGCCCATGCGGGCTGGCGGGGCGCACTGGCCGGGGTGCTGGAAGCGACACTGGCGGCCATGGGCCACCTGGGGGCCACGGCAACGGATATCAAGGCCGTGGTCGGCCCCTGTATTGCCCAGGAAAGTTATGAAACGGGTGCCGACATGCGCGCCACCATTCTGGCGGGCGACCGGCAGGCGGCCATTTTCTTCGCCCCCGGCCTGCGGCCCGGCCATTACCAGTTCGACCTGGCGGGCTGGTGCGTCTTTCGTCTCCAGCGTGCAGGCATTGGCCGTGCCGCCGCCCTGGGGATGGACACATTATCCGACGAACGTCGTTTTTTCAGCCACCGGCGGCGCACATTGGCCGGTGGTGGCCCGATCGGCCACCAGATTTCCGTCATAGCCACAGGACCCCGCCCCGTATGAGACTTCGCCCACCTGCTTCCGCCTCGCCCCTCTCTGCCCTGCCCCGTACATCCCCGCCCCCGCGGGCCCGAACCGCACCAGACCAAACCACCCGGGCCCTGGCCGCCCTGCCGCTGGCGGCCCTTTTGCTGCTGGGCGGCTGCCTCAGCATGCCCGGCCCGTTCTCCAACCCCGGGCGGGATGCATCCGCCCTGGCGCACAATGCCCCGCCCTCGCGCCTGGACATTCCCACCCCGACCGAGTCGCTCCTGCCCGAGGCAGGGGCACGGCAATGGGCCTGGAACACCGCCACCGCATTGCTGGGCCAGACCATTCCCGCCATGGCCCAGCCCACCCGGCCGGGTGACTGGTGGCTGAGCATGCGCGCCGAACTGCGCGACGGGCAGGTCGTTCCCATCTACCAGGTCATGACCCCCAAGAACCAGGTGCGCGCCACGCAGGAAGGGGCCCCTGTGCCCGCCGCCCTGTGGTCCGGCGCGCAGGAGCCGGTCCTGTCCGCCGCAGCACAGGATGCGGCCCCGCGCATTGCCTCGGTGCTGACAGGTATCCAGGCCGACGACATGGAAAAAGACCCCCATAGTCTCAAGCACCGGGCGGCACGGGTCTATTTCAGCGGGGTGAGCGGAGCACCCGGCGATGGCAATACGGCCCTGGCCCAGGCCTTTGCGGCCTCTTTCCGCGACGGGGCGGATACCATCCAGAATTCGGCCGAAAATGCCGACTTCACCGTAACCTGCACGGTCAAAATCACGGACGGCCCGGCAGGCACGACCGGCCACCCGCAGCAGCATATCGAAATTGTCTGGCGCGTGCAGGACAAGGCCGGCAAGGAAGCAGGGGCCGCCACCCAGCTGCACGATATCGCCGCCCATTCGCTCGACGGCTATTGGGGCGATGTCGCGGTTGCGGCGGCACAGGAAGCCGCAGGGGGGGTCCGCCAGATTATCGGCCGCTATTCCGGCCGCGACAATGCGCCGCTGCCCACAGCAGGCGCGCCCGCCGCCACGCCAGCAGCAACCCCGGCACCCGCTCCGCCAGCCTGAAGGCGGCAAGCGATCGGGGCGGCTTGAAATCCCGCTGATGCCGTGTGGCTAGGAGCGGGAATCGGGAGAGATCACGACACAGCCGCTCAGCTTGCGGCAGGCATCCAGCGCCTGGCTGTGCGACAGGTTCACAAGCCTTGCCCGGTAAAGCCGCCCTTGCCGAACCTGCACGGCAGCGACCGACGGACGGGCCGCCCCCAAAGCCGTCGCCTTGTGCCGCGCCTGACCCGCCGCCTGTTGCGCCATGGCGGCGGAACCGAACGCCCCCACCTGAATGGCCCAGTTACGCGGTTCGGGCGCGCGGGCCTTATGGGTCAGCAAGGGTACGGGCTCTGCATGGGCTGCGGGGAAAAGCCCCATTCCGGATGATAACGAACCGTTGCGCGCAGGCTCATCAGGCGTGTTGGGCTGGGTATCCGCCTGCGCCACCACCCAGGTATTATCGGATGGGGACTCCGCCGAGGTATCGGCCTGGCTGGCCTGCGCAGCGGGGCCCTGGGCGTTGGCATCGGCCTGCGCCACGGCCTGCGTGTCCGTGCCCTGGGCTGCCTGCCCGTCCGCCGAAGCCTGCCCGGCCCCGTCCTGCTGGCCGGGCTGGGTGCTGTCGGTATCCGCGGTATCGGCTGCCTGCGCCACCTGGAGCGGGGTATTGGCCACGGACTGTTCGGAATTGCTGAGCCGCCGGGCCCAGGCTGCGCGCACCGCATCGGGGCTTTCAGCACCGTCCGCCACCCGGGTCGGGCGGGCAAGGGCGTGCCAGTCCTGCCCGTAGGTGGAGGGGGTATTCGCCTGGCTATCCTGCGTGTCGGGCGCGTTATCGGCCTGTGTATCGTCCTGCCCGCTATCCGAACCGATGGCCTCGGCCACCTGCACGGGCTGTTCGGATGCGCGCTTGTTGGCCCAGGCGGTGCGGACCGCGCTCATTTCCCCGCTGACGCGCGGCTGGGCCGACTGGGTCAGCGTATCGTGGCTGGCCACCAGCAGGTCGGCCTGGGAACGGTTGGCGGGCGAGATGCCGACAATACGCCGCCCGATGGCGGCCACGTAATTACGTGTCTCACGCGGGAGAACGCGGTTGCGGGTTATGAAATCCTCCAGCCGGCCGGGACCTGCGTTGTACGCGGCCAGAAAGCCCGGGGAGCCGTAAATATCGTAGAGCTGGCGCAGATAGGCCGTACCGGCCATGATGTTGTCATGCGGTTCGTACGCATCCCCACCCAGATTATAGGTGGTGCGCATGTCGTCATAGGTCGGCGGCATAAGCTGCATCAGCCCCATGGCCCCGGGGCCGGAGGTCACAAGCTGGCCGTTATGATACAGCTTGCCGCCCGATTCCTGGTCGATCACCGCGCGCACCCATTCCTCGGGCACGTCGAAACGCTGCGACGCTTCTTGTATATAGGGACCCCACGGATCGCTGGGGGGGCCGGGGGGTGCGTAATACCCACGGGCATGGGCGCGGTAATAGGCGGCTTCTTCCTCGACCGGCATGCTTACATTGTCACCGCCCGGTCCATTGGCGCAGGCGGCCAGGCTTGCCAGCATTCCCAACAGCACGGCGCCGCGCGCAATGCGCATTACCCCTGGCGCGCCGTGCGGCAGGGGCGTGCCAACGCGCGCGTTTTCGGGGGTATTTCCTGTCGCAAACGGGTCCGGCGTCGTGACCCCGTGGGCGGCTCCATGGGCGGTGCCAGGGGTGCGCCCATGGGCTGCATGCTGGCGTGGTTGCCTGGCTGTCATGCTGCCGTTCCATCCTTTGCGTATGACGGGGCACGGCCTGCAACCCGCAGCCCCCTGTAACAATCCGGCCCGAAACCCCGGCACGAAAGCCGGGCGGCCCCCAACAGACCCGCGAAATATGTATACTCCGCCTTACGCGCATGCAAGAAAACGCGTGCATGATCCCCACGACCGGGCAGCCCATGGTTGCGGAACGCCAGGGGATCGGATAGGCGATACAGCATGATGGGCACGTCTGGATCTTCCACGCAGATTTTTCCCGCAACCCGGGACCCGGAAACGGACCGGGACCAGGCGGTGCCCCAAGCACCAGGTGGAATGGCTGACGAACGGGCCACTTCCCCCCTTGGGCAGGCACCTTCGCCCCCGTCCGGTGCGCCCGAAACCCCAGCAAGAACACCGGGCCGACGCCCCGAACCCACACGCTCGCGCCTGTTGCTGGCCTGCCGCGATATCGGGGAAGGGCTCAGCCTGTGGCGTCTGGCCGTCGCACTGGGCTGGCTCGATATCCGCATGCAGTTCAACGGGTCGCGGATCGGACCTTTCTGGCTGACGCTGACAACCGGGATCATGATCGGCTCCATGGGCTGGATCTACGCGCAGATCTTCCATCTGGTGCTGCGGGAATACCTGCCCTATCTCGCAATTTCGCTTATTCTGTGGCAGGCGGGCATATCCGCCCTCATGCAGGAAAGCTGCACCACCTTTACCAATGCGGCGCATACCATCCGCTCGGTCAACATGCCTTATTCGGTCCAGGCGTTCCGTACCCTTGTGCGCTGCGGTGTCGTGTTCGGCTATAACATCATCGCCCCTGTCGCGGTGTTCGTGCTCATGGGGGCGTGGCCCGGCACGATCGCATTCCTGGCCCTCCCCGCCATCGCGGTCTGGATGCTTGATGGCGTGGCCCTGTGCCTGCTGCTGGGCAGCCTGTGCGCGCGCTTTCGCGACATTCCACCCATTATCGGCAGCGTGATGCAGATCGCCTTTTACGTCACACCCGTCATATGGGATGCGCACCAGCTCAAGAATGCGGCGCGCTGGTTGCTGTTCAACCCGTTCTATTCCCTGCTTGAAATCGTGCGCAGCCCGCTGCTGGGCCATGCCGCAGCCCCCAGCCTGTGGCTGGTCGCCAGCGGTTTCAGCGTGGCCCTGTGGGCTGCGGCCCTGCTTGTCTTTTCCCGCGCGCGGCGCCGACTGGCCTTCTGGATATGACCATCCCCCCCGACATGGCCGCGTCCGACATGGCTCCGGCCGCCCAGGCCTCTGCCGACATGCCCACGGCCCCCACCGGCGTGGCCGCAGACGCGCGCATGAACGACGATGCGGCCTCCATCACGCTCGAGCACGTCAACCTCGATTTCCCGATTTTTCGCAGCGGGTCGCGCTCGCTCAAGAAACTGCTGTTCAGCCAGGGCAAGAACCTGCTGCGGACCGCGCGCGGGCCGCGCGTGGGGGGCGATATCACCCTGGGTCACAATCCTCACAGCAAGATCGTTCACGTGCAGGCCCTGCGCGATATCTCGCTGCATATCGGGGCGGGGGAGCGCGTGGGGCTGCTCGGCCATAATGGCGCGGGCAAGTCCACCCTGCTGCGCGTGATGGGCGGCATTTACCATCCCGGTGCCCGCAGGCTGGATATTCACGGCAGCGTTTCCGCCCTGCTGGACCTGCATTCGGGCATGAACGCGGAATTGACCGGGCGGGAAAACATTACCCTGTTCGGGCGACAAAAAGGCCTGAGCACCCCGCGCATCCGCCAGTTGGAAACGGATGTGGAAGCCTTTGCCGAACTGGGCGCGTTCCTGGACCTGCCGGTGCGGCTGTATTCGAGCGGCATGAGCGTACGCCTGGGCTTTGGCCTTGCCACCGCCACCGCCCCGCAGATCCTGCTGATGGATGAATGGTTCATGGCCGGCGACCGGCATTTTCAGGAACGGGCCGAACGACGGCTGACCGCCATGGTAAATGCCACGGATATCCTGGTCATGACCTCCCACAATCTTGGCGTGCTGGAAAAATGGTGCAACCGGCTGATCTGGATGGAAGGCGGGCGCATTCGCATGGATGGCGCCCCCCCGGCTGTGCTGGCCGCCTACCGCGCCCAGGTCCACGGAGATGCGCAGGACGCCCCGGCCATCCCCTAGCCGCCGACTGTCGAAACCACGTCCTAGAGCAGCTTAGTCATTTTCAGCATCAACCATGTGCCGAGCATGATGAGGAAACAGAACCCGCCGGCTTCGACCGTGCCCCAGTTGCCGGTCGTCAGGAACATGCCCCCCGTATTCATGCCGAAAAACCCGGTCACGAAGGTTGCAGGCAGCATCAGGGTGGTGCCGACGGAGACGATATACAGCCGCCGGTTGGTTTCTTCCGCCTGGTTTGACGCCAGTTCGTCCTGCAGGGAGCGCGCGCGGTCCTGCAACGCCAGAAGATCGTCCAGGGCCGCGTGAACCTGGCGGTGCGACCGATCGCGCAGGTCGTCCTCCGCCCAGTCGGGCAGTTCCAGTTCCTCGTCACGGAACAGGCGGTCCACCGGGGCCAGGACGCGGCGCAGTTCGGTGGAGCGGCGGCGCACCACGCCCAGCAAACCGCTGACCCGGCCCAGATCGGTATCGCGGTCAAGCATCAGCAGCACGTCTTCCGCACGGTCGAGCTGGTCGTCCAGCCGGGCGAAGTCGCGCCGCACCGTATCGGCGAATTCCAAAAGCGCACGGTCCACCACCTTGGCGGGCGAACGCGGGGCCAGCCCGCGCCATAATTCGTGGTACACCACCCCCAAAGCCGGGATGGGGTGGCGGCGGGTTGTCAGCAGCAGGTCGGGTTCGAGCGAGAAGCGCCATGTGCTGACATTGCGGTCGTCATCCATGCCGGTATCGTCGAACGCCGGCAGGGCGCCGAACACGATATCGCCCTCGCTGTCCAGCCGGGTGCTGCGTTCGGGGTTGGTCAGCACCTGGCGCGCGTCTTCGGGCAGGGAAGGAATGCTCTCGATCTGCGCGCGGGAGAGCGTATGGACGATATCGAAATGGAACCACGCCCAGCCATCGGGGCCGGCGAATTCGGGCGGGAAACGGCCGGTTGTCAGGCGCTGGGCCACCACATCACGCGGGAGTTCGACCGGTTCGTGCCCGAAACGGCAGAAAATGGCCCACACCAGGCCGTCATGCAGATGGGTTCCGCCTTCGGAGAGCGGTTCCGGCAAGGAGGAAGAGGGGGTTCCGGCCATCACGGCTCTCCCTGCTTTGAAAATTCGGGCATGGCGGCGTCATGCCGGGCCACGCCCCTATGGCACCTGAAAGACTGGCTGGTGCTCCTTATCACGCGATGGCCCCGTGATGCAAAAAACCAGCCAGCGCCCCCTCAGCCCAGGGGCTGGCGCATCCGCCCGCCTGCCCGCGTGCTGTCCCTGCCGCCTTCACGGGCCCCTTCACGCGCGCCGCCACTGCGCGCACCTGCGCGGCCCGCGCCACGGGGGGCCGCGTCACCCTGCCTGCGGCCGCTGGCCTTGAGCACGGGGGCCGCCGCCAGTTCGGCCTCGAGCTGGGCAATACGCTTGCGCACGCTTTCCTTGAGGGAGGCCGAGGTATGCGCCTTCATGCCCGCCAGGGTTTCCTTCAGTTCGCGCAACTGCTTCTGCTTTTCCGGCAGGGACCGGCGGATGGGCTGGTTGTCGGACAACTGCCCCTGGAATGAACGCATGACTTGCTCCATCATCATGACCCGCACGCGACCCTTGCGCCCGTGCGGCGAACGTCAAAAAAAAACTGCATTGGCCCCATGCCGCGCAGAAGCCGCCAGCCCGCCGCATGCGCGGCAGGACAGCGCCCGTGAGCGGGACCGTCTTATGTGTTGCGGTGCAGAATATCCCGCAATGCGGCCAGCAATGTCTGGCATTGCGCGTCCGTGCCGATCGTGACCCGTAGCCACGCGGCCGTGCGCTCACCCTTGAGATGGCGGACGATAATCGCCTGCTCTCGCAACCGGGCCGCGATATCCGCCGCATCCCGGTCGGGGTGGCGCATGTAAACAAAATTCGCAGCGGACGGCAAGACCTCGAACCCCAGCGATTCCAGCCCCTCTGTCAGCGTCGCGCGGCTGTGGATGACGCGGCCCACGCTCAGGGTCAGCCATTCCTCATCCTCGGCCGCGGCGGTGGCTCCCACAAGGGCCAGGCGGTCCAGCGGATAGGAGTTGAAGCTGTCCTTCACACGGGTCAGGGCCTCGATCAGTTCGGGCTGGCCGAAGGCGAAGCCCACGCGCAGCCCCGCCAGCGCCCGCGACTTGGAGAAAGTCTGCACCACCAGCAGGTTGGGGTATTCGGCCACCAGGCTTGCTGCACTCTGCGCCCCGAAATCGACATAGGCTTCATCCACCAGCACCACGCGATCGGGCTGGAGGGCAAGCAGGCGGCGGATATCATCAAGCCCCAGGGCTATGCCGGTGGGCGCATTCGGGTTGGCCAGAACCACGCCGCTGCACGGGCCTGCGTAATCCTCCACCACCACGCGCATGGCGCCATCCAGCGGGACCTGGCGATAGGGCAGGCCGTACAGGCCGCAATAGACCGTGTAGAAACTGTAGGTGACATCCGCGAACAGCACCGGCGCGCCATGGGCGAAAAACGCCTGGAACGCATGGGCCAGCACCTCGTCCGAACCATTGCCCACGAACACGCATTCGGCGGACAGCCCCACGCGCTTGCCCAGGGCGGTGCGCAGGTCCAGCGCCTGCGGGTCGGGATACAGGCGGAGGCTGTCATCGACCGCCGCGTGCATGGCCGCAAGGGCGCGGGGCGATGGGCCATAGGGCGATTCATTGGTGTTCAGCTTGACCAGATCGGCCAGCCGGGGCTGTTCCCCCGGCACGTAGGGCGTAAGCGTGTGGACGAGAGGGCTCCAGAAGCGGCTCATGGCTGACGGTTCCAAATCAAAGCGGGTCCAAAATCAAAAGCGGGCGGGGCACCTTTACGCAAAACCACATGACTGACCACCCCCGCCAAGGCGCGTCTGAAGCAGGCTCGCTGAGCCAAGCTCCATCAGGTGAACCCCCTGGGGCAAGCCTTATGGATCAAGCCCGGCGCGGAGCCGATGGGGATGAGCGCCGGCGCGCAGTTCGAGAACACGGCCCGCAAGATATGCGCCGCAGCTACGCCGGCTGCTCCGCCCCCGGTCCGTGCGGTGGGGATTTATGCGCTGGCGGTATCAGCTTTCCTGAGATCCTGGGCCAGCACGGTGTAGCCCTGGCGCAGGGCCAGGTCCACGGCGTTCTGCCCTTCCCCGTCGCGCAGGCTGGGGCTGGCACCGGCCTGCAACAGCAGGCGGGCCATGTCCTCGCGCCCGAACATGACGGCGAACATCAGCGGCGTGCGGCCCACGGCATTGGGAATATCGACCGTAGCCCCGTTTTCCAGCAGCAGGCGCGCAAGGGGCATGTCCCCCTTGAACGCGACACCCGCCAGGGCCGTAGCCCCTTTTTCATCCTGCTGGTCGGGGGCGGCCCCTTTGGCCAGCAGCAGGCGTGCGGCATCCAGATGGCCGTTATACGTGGCCAGAATCAGCGGCGTGTAGCCTTTTTCCGCCCGCAGGTTGGGGTCCATCCCCGCATCGAGAAAACGGGCCAGCAGGTCTGTCTGGCCTTCGCGCGCGGCGTTCAGGAACAGGGCGTCCACCTGGTCGCGGGTAAAGCCGGTAGAGGCCGCCCCTTGTCCTGCCGGAGTCTGCATGGACTCGTCTGTCATTGGTGATCTCCGCAAAAACGACACTACAGGCTGCACGGCCAGAACCGCTGGCCCTACAGGTGCCGCCACGGCCGATTGCCGGCAAGCATATCGTGCATCGGCACGGACCGCAAACGCCCTGCCCCCTGCCTGTGGCCCTGCCCCGCTGCGTTGGCCATATGCTGCACCCGTGTGCTGCCCCCTGTACTGGCTGCTGTGACTGCCTGCTGTGCTGGCCCGGAATGCGGGCCCGGCATGCAGCCAACGCCCCCTGCCGCGGACCCGCACGCTGCCCTGCCGCGCAAGCTGCGCCCGAGCGCGGAAAAGAGCCGAAAAAAACGGCGCGGAGGGAGGGATAATCTGTTATGCTCGCGCCAAAAGAACCAGACGGCTGAACCGCCGCGTTCCTTCGCGCGCAAGCTGAAGCCTTGCCGAAAAACCCGGAACCGTGGAAATGTGCCGATCATGTTCAGGGCAGCATAGGGCCCCGGGCGTGATCCCCCCGGCAGGAGCGTGGGCGTGGTCTGATGGTTTGGGTTTATAAGCTCATGGGCTTTTCCAGGATGAAAGCCCGGTAGAAGGACAGGTTTGCATGCGCGTTTCTTATCCCACCCCTGTATGTGCTCCCGCGGGGGCCGAGGCCGGTGGGCCAGCAAAGGCCGGTGCGACCGGCACCGACATGCTGTGCATCGATACAATCCGCACGCTGGTCATGGACGCTGTGCAAAAAGCCAATTCCGGGCATCCCGGTGCTGCCATGTCCATGGCGCCTGTCGCCTATACGCTGTGGCAGAACGTGCTGAACTACGACCCGGCGGACCCGCTCTGGCCCAATCGGGACCGCTTCGTGCTGTCCATCGGCCATGCGTCCATGCTGCTTTACACGCTGATCCATCTCAGCGGTGTGCGGCAGGTGCGCAATGGCCGCGTCACGAACGAGCCCGCGCTGACGGTGGCCGACCTCGCGCAGTTCCGCCAGTTCGGCTCCAGGACCCCCGGCCACCCCGAGCACGGGCACACCACGGGGGTTGAAACCACGACAGGCCCGCTGGGCGCCGGCTGCGGCAATTCCGTGGGCATGGCCATTGCGGAAAAATGGCTGGCCGCGCGCTACAACAAGCCCGGCTTCGATCTGTTCAACCACCATGTGTACACGCTGTGCGGCGATGGCGACATGATGGAAGGTGTGAGCAGCGAGGCGGCATCCCTGGCCGGGCATCTCCAGCTTGGCAACCTGACCTGGATCTACGATTCCAATCGCATTTCCATCGAAGGCTCGACCGAGGTCGCCTTTACCGAAAACGTGGCCGAACGCTTTGCTGCCTATGGCTGGCAGGTGCTCGAACTGGCGGATGCGAACGACACCGCCACATTCTGCACGCTGCTGGCCAAGGCAAAGGCGGAGACCGCGCGCCCGAGCCTGATCATCGCCCATTCCGTCATTGCCTGGGGGGCGCCCAACAAGGCGGGCAAGGCCTCCGCCCATGGCGAGCCGCTGGGTGCGGAAGAAGTGCGCGAAACCAAGAAGGTGCTCGGCTGGCCAGAAGACAGCAGCTTTCTCGTGCCCGACGAAGTCATGCCCCATATCAGTGCGGGGCTTGGCGCGCGCGGGGCTGCGGCCTCCAGCGCGTGGAAAAAACTGCTCGCGGAGTACACGAAGGCCCACCCCGAAAGTGCGGCCGAGCTTGAAGGCATCTTCAACGGCACCCTGCCCGACGGATGGGACGCGGATATTCCGCTCTACCCCGCCAGCGAAAAAGGTGTGGCCTCCCGCGCAAGCTCGGGCGAGGTGCTGAACGCCGTGGCCGCCCGCGTGCCCTGGCTGCTGGGTGGCTCGGCCGATCTTGCGCCTTCCACCAAGACGCTGCTCAAGGGGCAGGAAAGCTTCCAGCCCGCCAAATGGGGCGGAAGCTATGCGGGGCGGAACTTCCATTTCGGCGTGCGCGAACATGCCATGGGGGCCATCGTCAACGGCATGGCGCTGTATGGGTTGCGCGCCTTTGCCGCGGGCTTCCTGATCTTCTCGGACTACATGAAAGCGCCCATCCGGCTGTCATCCATCATGGGGCTGCCGGTGACCTATATCTTCACGCATGATTCCATCGGCGTGGGCGAGGACGGGCCGACCCACCAGCCGATCGAACAACTGGCGCAGCTCCGCGCGACCCCGGGCATGACCACGCTGCGCCCGGCCGATGCGAACGAGGTGGCCGAAGCCTGGCGCTACCTGATGACCCACCGCACGGGCCCCATCGCCCTGGCGCTGAGCCGCCAGAACCTGCCCACGCTGGACCGCACGCGCTACGCACCAGCCACGGGGCTTGCGCGCGGGGCCTACGTGCTGGCCAGCAGCGAGACCACGCCGCAGGTGATCCTGATCGCTACGGGGTCGGAAGTCGGGCTGGTGGTCAGCGCGTATGAGGCCCTGGTGGCCGAAGGGATCGCAGCCCGCGTGGTGTCCATGCCCAGTTGGGAACTGTTCGAAGCCCAGCCGCAGGACTACCGCGACAGCGTGCTGCCCCCCGACGTGACCGCCCGCGTGGTGGTGGAAGCGGGTTCGCCCATCGGCTGGGACCGCTACGCCGGACCGCGCGGCACCATTATCGCCATGCGCAGCTTTGGCGCGTCGGCCCCGGCGGAAAAGCTGGTGGAACATTTCGGCTTTACACCCCAGGCCGTGCTGGACGCCGCGCGCAGGCAGGTGGGTTCGGCACGGAAATAAGGCGGGCCTGGCCACAAAATCGGCCATATAGCCAGCCAGACATGGAACCAGCGGGATGGTGGGCACTTTCGGGAGCCCGCCACCACCCCCTGCGTTACACGACAAACGCCCGGCCCCAGCAGCATCCAGACTGCGCAACGGGGCAGCCGGGCCGGGAACAAGGATACCGCACATGACAGCCAACGCCACCACTGTCGCCAATCCGTTGCAGGCCCTGGCCACGCTCCATCAATCCCCGTGGCTGGACTTTATCCGCCGCTCCTTCGTGCTCGATGGCACGCTGGCGAAACTGGTGCGCGAAGGCGATATTCGCGGTGTCACCTCCAACCCCGCCATTTTCCAGAAAGCCATGGGCGAAGGCACGGAATACGACGCCCAGATGCGCGACGTGCTGTCCACGAGCATACTTTCGCCCGGGGCATTGTACGAAAAACTGGCAGTGACCGATATCCAGGCCGCAGCCGCAGCCCTGGCCCCGGTCTATGAAGACAGCAAGGGCCGTGACGGCTTTGTCAGCCTTGAGGTGTCCCCCTATCTGGCGCGGGACACGCATGGCACGACGCATGAGGCCGCAAGGCTGTGGGCCGATGTCGCGCGCCCCAACCTGATGGTGAAAATTCCCGCGACCCCGCAGGGCGTGCCCGCCATACGCCAGAGCATCGCGGCGGGGATCAACGTCAATGTCACGCTCATTTTCTCGCTGGCCGCCTACCGCGACGTGGTGGAAGCCTGGCTGTGCGGGCTGGAAGAACTCAAGGCCAAGGGTGGCGATATCTCCCGCGTGGCCTCGGTCGCGTCGTTTTTCGTCAGCCGGATCGATGCAAAGATCGATGCCGAGATCGACCGCCGGATCAAGGCGGGCGACAAGCAGGCCCCGGCCCTTGCGGCCCTGCGCGGCAAGGTGGCCATAGCCAATGCCAAGATGGCCTATGTCTACTGGCAGGAAATCATGCAGACCCCGCGCTGGAAAGCGCTGGAAGCGGCGGGGGCCCAGACCCAGCGCCTGCTCTGGGCGTCCACCGGCACCAAGGACAAGGCCTATAGCGACGTCCTGTATGTAGACAGCCTGATCGGCCCGCAGACCGTCAACACCCTGCCGCCCGCCACCATGGATGCCTTCCGCGACCATGGCCGCGTGCATGAAACCCTGACCACCGGCGTAAACGACGCACGCACGGTCATGGATCAGGCCGAACAGCTTGGCCTGAACCTTGAGGGCGTGACCGCAACCCTGCTCGATGAAGGCGTGCGCTCCTTCGCGGATGCGTTCGATGCCCTTCTGGGCTCGGTCGCGGCCAAGCAGGCCACCCTGATGGGCGAGAAACTGACCAGCCTGAAAGCCCACCTGCCCGATGAACTTGCCAAGGCGGTGGATAGCGGGATGGAAGACTGGCGCCATGCCGGCACGCTGCGCCGCATCTGGGCCAAGGACGCCACGGTATGGACCGGCGGCCCCGAAGCGAACTGGCTGAACTGGCTGGACGTGGTGGATGAACGCCGCGCCAACCTGGCCGAGCTTGAAGCCTTCCAGGCCGAGGTCAAGGCCCGTGGCTTCCGCCAGGTGCTGCTGATGGGCATGGGGGGCTCCAGCCTGGGGCCGGAAGTGCTGGCCATGACCTTTGGCAAGCATGAAGGCTTTGGCCATCTTTACGTGCTGGACAGCACCGACCCGCAGCAGGTCGCTGCGTTCGAGAAAAAGATCGACCCCCACCACGCGCTGTTCATCGTGGCGTCCAAGTCGGGCAGCACGCTTGAGCCCAATATCATGCTGGCCTATTTCCAGGACCTGGCGAAACGCGCGCTCAAGGACCGGGCGGCCTCGCATTTCGTGGCCATTACCGACCCTGGCTCCAAGCTGGAAGCCCATGCGAAGCAGGAAGGATTCTGGAAAATCTTTTCAGGCGACCCGAAAATTGGCGGGCGGTATTCCGTGCTGTCCAATTTCGGGCTTGTGCCCGCCGCCGCCAGCGGCATACCGCTGCGCCTGTTCATAGATGACGCCCTGCGCGGCGTGCGCCTGTGCGATGCCAGCGTGCCGCCCGCCATCAACCCCGGCGTGCGGCTGGGGATCATCATGGGGGTCGCGGCCAAACAGTTCGGCCGCGACAAGCTGAGCATTATCGCCACCCCCCAGATCATGGATTTCGGTGCCTGGCTGGAACAGCTTGTGGCGGAATCCACCGGCAAGCTGGGCCGTGGCATTATCCCCATCGATGATGAAACACTGGGCGGGCCCCGTCGCTACGGGCAGGACCGGCTGTTCATCTACCTGCGCCTGGCCACCGAACACCGCCACGAGCAGGACGAGGCCATTGCGACGCTGATCGATGCCGGCCACCCGGTCGTGACCATCACGCTGCATTCCAAGCGCCAGATCGCGCAGGAATTCTTCCGCTGGGAAATGGCGACCGCCGTCGCGGGCGCGATCCTGGGCATAGACCCGTTCGACCAGCCCGATGTGGAGGCCAGCAAGGTCGAAACCCGCAAGCTGACCGAAGCATACGAGAAAACGGGAGCACTCCCTCCCGAAACGCCTTTCGCGCAATGCGGCCCGCTGGCCTTTTTCGCGGATGCGGCCAATGCCGCGGCCCTTAAAGGTGCGGGCAGCGATGCGGCTGCGGTGCTCAAGGCCCATTTCGACCGGGTGAAGCCGGGCGATTACGTGGGGCTTCTGGCCTATATCGAGCGCAACCGCGACACGCTGGAATGGATCCAGCACACCCGCCTGCATGTGCGCGACGCCAAGACCGTGGCCACGGCGGCGGAATTCGGGCCGCGCTTCCTGCACTCCACCGGCCAGGCCTACAAGGGCGGGCCGAACACGGGCGTGTTCCTGCAGATTACCGCTGACGATGCGCGCGACCTGCCCGTACCCGGCTCGAACTACACGTTCGGCGTGGTCAAGGCGGCCCAGGCGCGCGGCGATTTCGACGTGCTGGCCGAACGGGGCCGACGTGCCTTACGCGTGCATATTCGCGGCAGTCTCAAGGACGGGCTCGCAGCGCTGGCCAAGGCGCTGCACGCGGCGCTTTGAGCCACGCCACATGATTTGAATTTGACGAAAGAGAAATAGATGCAGATCGGCATTGTCGGACTGGGCCGTATGGGCGGTAATATCGCCGTGCGCCTGACCCGCTACGGACATGACGTGGTTGTTTACGACCGCGATACGGCAGCGGTGGAAAAAACGGTCGCACGGGCCGAAGGGGGCCGCGCGACGGGGGCTGCCAGCCTGGCCGATGTGGTGGACAAGCTCAACGGCCCGCGCCGGATCGTGTGGTCCATGCTGCCCGCCGGCGCCATTACGGAAGAGACCGTCACCACGCTGGGCGGGCTGATGGGGCCGGGCGATATCGTCATCGACGGGGGCAACACCTATTACAAGGATGATATCCGCCGGGCCCAGGTTCTGGCCGAAAAGGGCATTGATTATCTGGACATCGGCACGTCCGGCGGCGTGTGGGGGCTGGAGCGCGGCTACTGCATGATGTACGGCGGCGCGCGTGAAGCAGCCGAACATATCGACCCCATCCTGGCGGCTCTGGCCCCGGGCATGGGCGATATTGCGCGCACGCCCCAGCGCGATCGTGACGGGTTGGACCCAAGGGCCGAGCAGGGCTACCTGTATTGTGGCCCGGCGGGGGCGGGGCATTTTGTCAAAATGGTGCATAACGGAATCGAATACGGCATGATGCAGGCCTTCGCGGAAGGGTTCGATGTCATGTACCGCAAGGATTCGCCCCTTGTGGCCGAAGGGGAACGCTTTTCGCTGAACATGGCCGATATTGCCGAGGTCTGGCGGCGGGGCAGCGTTGTTTCCTCCTGGCTGTTGGACCTGACGGCCGAGGCCCTGGCCCGCAATGGCGATCTTTCGACCTTCAGCGGGGAAGTCAGCGATTCCGGCGAAGGCCGCTGGACGATCGAAGCCGCGATCGAGGAAGCCGTGCCCGTACCCGTCATGACGGCCGCACTGTTCACGCGTTTTCGCTCGCGCAGCGGCAATACCTTTGCCGAAAAAGTGCTGTCCGCCATGCGGTTTGGCTTTGGCGGCCATGTCGAAAGCAAGAACTAGGGGCGCACCGTTCATGCTACCCCCAAAACGGATGTGAACGCACAGCCCGCCATGGCGGGGGAAGGCAGCATGACAACCCATACGCAGGCCCCGGACCACACGACAACGCCCCGGCACCCGCCGGGCGGGGACATTGCGCAGACCCATACCCCCTCTGCCCCCGCCGGGCCCTGTGTGCAGGTGCCCGGGCGTGTGGGGCCGAGTGCGCGCATAAGCCTTGTCGTGTCGGACATGGATGGCACGTTGCTGACCCCGCAAAAGCAGGTGACCCCGCGCGCGCAGGCCGCAGCACGCGCGCTGCGGGCGGCGGGCGTGCCGCTCTGCCTGGTCAGCAGCCGCCCGCCCGGCGGGATGGAGATGTATTTCGACCAGTTGGGAATAGACACACCCTATGGCGCGCTGAACGGCGGCACCATTTTCAATGCCGACGGCACCATCCGCTCCAGCCTGGTGCTGGACCCGCATGCGGTGCGCGAGGCATTGCGCATTCTGCAAAGCCGTTCGCTGGAAGCATGGCTGTTCAAGGGCCATGGCTGGCTGGTGGATAACCGGCTGGGCGATTACGTGCAGGCCGAAAGCAATGCCGTGCGCATGACCCCAACCGTGGTGCCCGACCTTGCGGCGCATGTACATGATGTGGGCAAGATTACCGGTTCCTCCACCGATTTCGAGGCCATCGCGCGGCAGGAGGTCGAAATGGGCCGCCTGCTGGCCGGGCGCGCCAGTGTGGCACGGTGCAGCCGGTGGTTTCTGGATATTACGCCCCCGCAGGCCACCAAGGGCCACGCGGTACGCCATCTGGCCGCCCTGTATGGCGTGGGGGTGGAAAACGTCGCCTGTATTGGCGATATGGTGAATGACGTGCCCATGCTGTCCATTGCAGGGCTGTCCATCGCCATGGGGCAGGCCCTGCCCGATGTGCGGGCGAAAGCGCATTACACCACCGCCCCCAACACCGAAGATGGCTGGGCCCGCGCGATGGAAGACCTGGTCCTGCCGCGCTGCGTGCCCCCGCCCCGGCAGCCGCCAGCCAAACGCCATGCCACGCCCCCCACCCATGCAGGACAAGGCTGACCCCATGCCCCAGCACCCCGCTGACACCCCATCCATCGCAGCGCAGCCCGGCACTTCTCCGGCTGAAAGCGGCGCGGCCTCCGCCAGTGCCGTTACGGGTGAGATGCGGGTCTTCCCCACGGGAAAGGCGTTGATCGAAGCGCTGGCGGACCACCTGCTGGCCCTGGCCCTTGAACCGTCGGACAGGCCTTTTCGCATGGCGCTAAGCGGCGGGTCCACGCCGCAGCGCCTGTATACGCTGATGGCAAGCCCCCCTTACGCCCAGCGCTTTCCCTGGCAGCGCATGCAGTTTTTCGTGGGCGATGACCGGTTTGTCCCCCACGACCATGCCGACAGCAATGCGGGCATGTTCACCCGCCTGCTCTTCGCGCATGTGCCCGTGCCCGGGGACAATATCTTCCTCATGCCCGACAGCGGCGCGGCCGAGGATGCGGCCCGCACGTATGAAGCGACATTGCGCAGGCTCTACGGCGGGGCCGACCTGCTGCCCGGCAAACCGCTGTTCGATGTGAACCTGCTGGGGCTGGGCACGGACGGGCATACTGCCTCGCTCTTTCCCGGCCAGGCGGTGCTGGACGAACGCCGTGCCTGGGTGGGCACCTGCACGCCCGCCACCGCCCCGCATACGCGCCTGACCCTGACGTACCCGTGCCTGCATGCCAGCCGGCATGTGATCTTCCTGGCCGAAGGGGCGGCCAAGGCCCCGGTCCTGGCCCGCGTGCGCGCGGGTGACACCGCCTGCCCGGCCGCGGCCATAACCGCCATGGGCGATGTCACCTGGTTTGTGGACCAGCTTGCCGCATCGGGATAAACACGCGCCCAATGACCGCATGCCCCCGGCCTGCCCGAGCAGCCGGAGCAGCCGCAGCAGCCGCCGACACGCATCGAACCCGCACCGCCAACCACAGTACAAGGATACATCCATGAGCAGCCCCCCGCCCGATCCCGCGGCCGCCTTCAAGCAGCAGGCCGCCATTGCCGCCGCCGCCCTGGTCCGTGACGGCATGGCCGTAGGCCTTGGCACCGGGTCCACCGCCAAGTTCGTGGTGGCGGAGCTGGGCCGCCGCGTGCGGGAGGAAGGCTTGCGTATCCGCGCCATTCCCACATCCGTCGTGACCGAAAAGCAGGCGCGCGAGGAAGGCATTGCCCTGACCACCTTCGGCGAACAGCCCGAACTGGACATTGCCATAGACGGAGCTGACGAGATCGAACCGCGCACGCTCAACCTCATCAAGGGGCTGGGTGGCGCGCTGTTGTGGGAAAAGATCGTGGCGGCCGCGGCAAGGCAGTTCGTGGTGGTGGCCGATGCCAGCAAATATGTCGATCACCTGGGTGCGCGCTGCCCGCTGCCGGTCGAGGTCATTCCCTTCGGCTGGGAAAACACCGCCCGCAAGCTGGGCGAACTGGGCGCGCGCGTGACCCCGCGCCGCCTGCGCGACGGGTCCTTTTTCCTCACGGATGAGAAAAACCTGATCCTGGACTGCGTCTTCGGCCCCATGACGCAGCCTGAAGACACCGCGAAGGCCATTACCGACATTGTGGGCGTGGTCGAACACGGACTGTTCCTGCACATGGCCACACAAACCATTACGGCCGGACCGGAGGGGATAAAAATCCTGACCCCCGAAGCGGGACCGGCAGCGACGGCGACGGCCCAAACTGCCGCGATGTCCACGCCCCCGCACGCACCCCAGCCCGCGGCGCGCGGGATTGCGCCACGGCTGATTGTCATCATGGGGGTATGCGGTTCGGGCAAGTCCACCGTGGCCGAAGGGCTGCACAATGAACTGGGCTGGCCCTGGCAGGATGCGGATGTGCTGCACAGCCCGCAGAACCGCGCCAAAATGGCGGCGGGCGTGCCCCTGGTCGATCAGGACCGGCAGGACTGGCTGAACCAGTGCCATGCCTGGCTGGAACACTGCGCGGCGCAGGGCAACGGGGGTATTCTGGCGTGTTCGGCGCTCAAGCGGGCGTATCGCGACAAGCTGCGCCGCAACGGGCTGAACCCGCTGTTCATCTACCTGCATGCCGATGTTCAGGTGCTCAACACCCGGCTGGAAGCACGGGGCGGTCATTTCATGCCGGCAAGCCTGCTGCCCAGCCAGCTTGAAACGCTGGAACCCCCCGCACCGGATGAAGACGCCTGGTCCTTTTCCACCCTGTATCAACCTGCCGAAACCATTGCGCAGATCCTCAGCAAGCTCAGGGATCCCGCAAGCAGGCCGCAGGACTGATACGCACGGTTTTCCACCCCACCTGAACGCGCGGGAGTAACGTATCATGGGGCATAATTACGCCAGGCCGCTGACCACGGCGCAGAAAATGGAACGCCTGCTCGAGCGTATTCCGCCGTCATGGTCGGTGGTGGTGGAACGCCGCGCGGGGGAGGCCACATGGCGCGCACTGGCCCAGGCCCCCGGGCAGGACGGTGCGTGGAGCGACCCCGCCCCGGACCCCGCCACCGCACTGGAAGACACCTGGCGGCGCAACCGCACCGTAACCGTCTGAGGCCGCCGCAGGCCGCAAGAGACCAGACAGGGCATGTGGGGGCGCCGCGCAGGCTGGCAGGGAACCGCAATGCGCGGATCAGGGAGCTGGTCTTGCAAGCCCCCTGTCCATATCCTAGCGTATATAAAACAGGATAGGCGACACCATGCTTTCCCACCTTGCCCGATCAGCCCGCCTTGCGCCCGCGCGCCTTCTTTCGGCCTGCCTTGTGCCGCGGGGCCGTGGGCGGACGCCCCTTCCTCCGTCCGGTGCCACAGGGTGGAGTGTAACACGCGGGGCTGCGGGCCCGGGCGGGGGGCTGGTGCTGCGTCGGGCCGGCACCTGTCTTGTCCCGCTTTCCCTTGTTCTTGCACTGGGCGCAGCGCCCGCCGGGGCGGCCAGCCCCGCACCTGCGGCGGAGCGAACAGTCACCGACATGGCGGGGGCTGCCGTCACGATCAGGCCCGGCCCCACGCCCATTGCCGATCTGTGGTTTGCCCATAACGAAATTACCGTCATGCTGGGGGCGGCCGATCGCATCGTGGTTTCAGCCGAAAACCCCAGGGACCGGCCCTGGCTGTTTCGCGTAGCCCCCGTCCTGCTGCGGGCTGAAACCGGTATCAAACCCGACAGTGCAAGTGCGGAGGACCTTCTGGCCCGCCATGTGGGGCTGGTTTTCGTCCCCTCCCGCGCCAAGGCGGAAGACCTGCGCCGCACCGGCCTGCCCGCCTTGGCGGCGGAATACATGACCCTGCCGAACATGCTGCGTTCGCTGGACATGACAGCCCAGGCCCTGGGCACGGACCAGGCCGCCGGCACCGCCCGGCTTTACCGCCAGAAAATGGATGCCATCACCACGCTGCTGAGCCAGCGCCTGGCCCATCTGGCCGAGAACGAGAAGCCGCGCGTGCTGCATATCGCACGGCTTGAACCCTTGCAGATCGATGGCACCGACACGCTGATCGATGCCTGGATCCAGGCGGCAGGCGGGCGCAACGCAGCAACCGTCAGCGGCAACCACCGCCCCGTCACGTTCGAGCAGATCGCGGCATGGAACCCCGATGCGGTGATCGTGGATGCGGGTGTGGCCGACATTCCCGCAACCTCCCCGCTGCGCGCGCTGGCGGCGTATCGCAACGGCCACTGGTGGCGCAGCCCCCGCGGCGTGTTCGCCTGGGACCGCTACGGGGCCGAGGTACTGCTGCAACTGCAATGGGCCGCACAGCACCTGCACCCCACCCTGTTCACCGACCTGGACATTGCCGCCGCCACAAGGGATTTTTATCAGACGTTCTTCCACTACGCCCTGAGTGCCGACGAAACGACGCGCATTCTGCACGCCCTGCCCCCACCCGCCTGAAGGACGGGCAGGCCCGGGACTTTGACCACGGACCGGCAGCCAGCATACCACTCCCATCCCGCGGGGGCGGAGCCATCAAGGGGCTTGTGGCTGCGCACCCGGGCCGTAACCGCACGGGGCTTGGGGCAATACCCCGGCCCCGCCACGCCGGATTGGCAGGCGGCGCGTTTGACCCTATTCTCGATGCGGAACGGATTGCCCCGCAGGGTCGCACAGCCGTGTACCGGGCATAAACCGTGCGGGATCAGGCTATTGGCGATGTCTTTTTTAAAAAGGACCGGATAAAAGACCCCCATTCACTCTCCGGGTCGGGCCAGCATGGTACGTCATCCCGGGCCAGCCTCCTGCGACACGCCGTGCCGCGCCATGTGACAGAGAGACAGGATGACCTTTTCCCCCCTGACCATCGTTCATGTCGGTGACATGCCGACCGGCATACGCCTCTCGCCTGCGCATTCCATCCAGTTGAAGCTGTCGAACGGCCTGACACGGCTTGGCCACCTCGTTCTCAATTTCTCGGACCGCGACGTTGCCCGCGCCAAGTCCTGGACCGGCAGCCGCAAGTTCGGCCGCCGTGCCGTCAATGCGGCCCTGCTCGCCTTCTGCCGCCACCACCGGCCCGATATCCTGCTGCTGGGCCATGCGGACATGATCGGTGCCGAAACGGTGGCCGCCATCCGGGCGGAGATCAAACCCCTGCGCGTGGGCCAGTGGAATGCCGACCCCCTGTTCGAACCCGATAACATCCGCCGCCTGCGCAGCAAGTTCGACGTGGTGGATGTCACCTTCATTACCACGGCGGGCGCACCCCTTGCCGCCCTGCGCGCGGGCGGGCACGCCATGAGCTTCATGCCCAACCCGGTGGATGCGTCCATAGAAAAAGGCCGCGCGGACCTGCTGCGCGACGCACCGTTCGACCTGTTCTACGCCTGCGGCAACCCCGGCGTGCCCCCGCGCGAAATCTGCGGCAGGACGTGGAACATGAACGATTTTTGCAACATGCTGGCCACCCGCCTGCCCAGCCTGCGCATGAAGCTGCCGGGCATCAACAACGCGCCCCATCTCAAGGCCGCGGCCTACCAGCAAGCACTAGAGCAGAGTGCGATCGGGCTGAACATTTCGCGCCGGGCGGATTTTCCGCTGTACAGTTCGGACCGGCTGGCACAGATCGTGGGCAATGGCTGTGTCGTGGCCATGGAACGCGCCACCGGATACAATGCGTATTTCAGCGACGATGAAATGCTGTTCTTCTCGACCGTGGATGAACTGTGCGAAAAACTCGCTTACCTGGCGCAGGACCGCGACGCACGCATGCGCATGGGAACGGCCGGGCGGGCGCGCTACATGGAGCGGTTCAACGAACGCGCCGTGGCGGCCCATATGCTCGCGGTGCTGACCGGCACCCGCCCGCCTGAAGACATGCCATGGTAAGCCTGGCGGCAAGCCGGCCTGCAAGCCTGCTCAGGGCCGGATATAGACGCTGGCTCACCCTGTGGCGGACTGACCGCAGAACCCTGCTGCACGAACAGATCCTGGCGGTCATTGGGGCGGGGTTCCTGCTTTCGCCCGAACCCGTCTGGTCGGATTTCTTTTACGTTCTGGTGCTGCCTCTTGCCCTTTCGCTGGCCTGGCGGGCCCGCGCGGGCCTGGACCTGCGGCGCATGTCGCCCGTCCTGCTGGCGGGCAGCGTGCTGATCCTGTGGCTGGCCACCACATTGTTGTGGGACCCGCCCACCCTGGCCCAGCCGGGCAAGCTGGCCCTGTGGCTGTGGAACGTGTTTTGCACGCTGATCTATATCCATGCCCTGGCCGACGCCCTGGAAACGGATGCCACATTCCGCCCCCGGATCACGCGTGTGATGGCGCTGGCGGGGCTGGCCAACATGGCCATCAGCTTCGCCCGGCTGGGCCTGCACCCTGCAATGGCGTGGGCGGGCGACGTGCTGCGCATGAATGGCTGGGCGGAAACGCGCCACCCGATCATGGGGGCAATCGTCATCGGCATTGTGGTGCTCATGGCGCTGGACCGCGCTTTGCGCGTGGGCGGGTGGTATTACTGGCTGGCCGCCCTTGCGGGGCTTGTCTTTATTGTCCTGACCGGCAGCCGTGGGCCGGAAGGGGCGATCTGTGTTTCGGCCAGCGTGCTGCTGGGCCTGACACGCCCGCGGCTTATTCTGGTCATCGGCCTGGCGACCCTGCTGGCCCTGGGCCTGTTCGCCTGCCTGGACTGGCCCCTGCTGCACCATCTGGTGGCGGGGCATGTGGCGCGCGGGGATTCGCACCGCCTGGCCATATGGGCGCGGTCCTGGCACGATATCTGCCAGAAGCCGTGGTTCGGCCATGGTCCGGGCTACCTGCTGGCAGGCCCGCATTCGGAATCCTTCCCCCATAACCTGCTGCTGTCCACCTGGCTGTATGGCGGCATAATCGGGGTGGGGCTGCTGGGCCTGTACGCGGTGCTGGTGACACGGCGCGCGCTGGGTACCGCCAACCGGGCGGACCGCGCGCTCAACGTGGCCCTGCTGGTGCAGGTGGGGCTGAGCGCGATGACCGATTTCAGCCAGGTGATCAAGGGCCCGAGCCTGATGTGGTATATCTTCTGGCTGCCCACCCTGTTCGCGGCAAGCGCCGCCCAGACACGGGAACACACCCGGGATCAGGCGTAAAAATCCGGTACAGGGGGCAGGCGATCCGCCTAACCGCCCACGCAACGCAGCAGGCCCCGCCCCGGCGTGTGACGGTTCGATGTCCGTGTTGCGTGGCCGAGTGTCATGCTGATATGGCTGAAGCATGACCGCCCTGCTGGAGCACCTGCGTACCCACCGCACGCCCACGCGCCTGCTTGTCGCCCTGCGCGCACTGGTCAGGACGGATTCGCTGTGGCTGGTGTTCCTGGCCTGCATAACCGGCACGCTGGCGGGGCTTGCCGTCACGGTCATTACCTATACCACCCTGTTCGCGCACCATCTGCTGGCCCCCGGGCACGGGCGGCTTTCGGGGCTGGCAAGCCTGACACCGTGGCGCGCACTGGGCATTCCCACGCTGGGAGGGCTGCTGCTGGGGCTGTGGCATTACCGCGCCAACCGCCACGGTCGCCCCCCCCGCCCGGTTGACCCGATCGAGGCCAACGCCCTGCATGGGGGGCGCATGTCGCTGCGGGACAGCCTTGTGGTGACGGGGCAGACCATCCTTTCGAACGGGTGCGGGGCATCGCTGGGGCTGGAGGCCGGATTCAGCCAGATCGGCGGGGCCTTTGGCTCACGCATCGGGCGAAACCTGCGCCTGCACCGTGCGGATGTGCGCCTGCTGGTGGGGGCGGGCACGGCCGGGGCCATCGGGGCCGCGTTCGACGCCCCGCTGGCAGGAGCTTTCTATGCATTCGAACTGATTATCGGCTCCTACGCCTATCCGCTGCTGGCCCCCATTGCCAGCGCCACCTTATGCGCGCTGGCGGTGGTGCACCTGACCGGGGCGACACTGCCCGCCATGGTCATTGACACCCCCACCACCGTGGCCCCGCCGGCCTACCCACTGCTGGCCGTCCTTGGCGTGGCGGCCGCGCTGATCGGCGTGGCGCTGATGAAAAGTGTGGCCGCGACCGAAGCCCTGCTGCGCCGCCTTGTCAGGCCCGACTGGCTGCGCCCGGCCGTGGGCGGGCTGCTGGTGGGGCTTTTGGCCCTGCTGTCGCCCTCGGTCCTGTCATCGGGGCATATGGCCATGCGGGCGGGGCTGGTCCATGCGCCGGGGCTGTCCCTTGCGCTGTGGCTTTTGCTGCTCAAGGCCGTGGCCTCCTCCATTTCGGTGGGGGCGGGGTTCCGCGGCGGGCTGTTTTTTGCCTCACTCTACCTGGGCGTGCTGGCGGGGGCGGCCTTCGCCAGCGTGACGGCCCCCTTCATGCCCCTGCCCGTGACCTTATGCACGGTGGCGGGCATGTGCGCGCTGGCCACCACCATTATCGGCGGCCCGCTGACCATGATCCTGCTGGCACTGGAGACCACCCACAGCCCGGGCATGACAGCCGCCGTGGCCCTGACCGCCATTGTCGCATCGCTGACGGTGCGGCGCATTTTCGGCTACACCTTTGCCACCTGGCGCTTCCATCTGCGGGGGGAGAACATTCGCTCCGGCGTGGACGTGGGGTGGATGCGCTCGCTTACGGTGGCACGCATGATGCGCCCGATCGTGGACAGCCTGCCCGCCGACATGCCCATCGCCACCGCCCGCACCAGTTTTGCCGGGCGCATGCCGCGCTATGTCGTGCTGCTGGACGCGGATGGACGTTATGCCGGGCTAGTGGAAGGCACACGGATCGTAACGCTGGACACACGGGCCGAGCAGCCGCTTTCGGACCTGGCCGAAGCCACGCATGAAGTGCTGACCCCGCAGTCCTGCGTGGCCGAAGCCGTGGCCACGTTCGAACGCACGAGCTACCCCGCCCTGGCCGTGGTGGGGCCGCAGGGCCAGGTCGTGGGCCTGCTGAGCGAGCGCTACGTGCTGCGCCGCTATGCCGAGGAACTCGAACGCACCCGCCGCGACCTGGCGGGCGAAAAATACGCCCGCTAGCGCGGTACCCCCACCCCCCAAAACCCGAACGCCTGGGACGCCTGGGACGCCTGGGACGCCTGGGACGCCTGGGACGCCCGCAATGCCACCAGCCCCGCATCGTCACAAGGCAGGGAACGCCCGGAAACCCCCAACGCCGTGCCACCCACAAGGGCACGGGTGGGCCTGTAGCAGGGACGTGAACAGCCCCACCCCTTTCATACCGGGCTGGGCGGCCCCATACTTCGTAACTCGTTTTCCTTCATATCCGGCCCCGCCATGACCCAGAATCCTGCCGTTCCCTCCACCATGAAAGCCGTCTGCTTCGCCGAACCGGGCGAGGCCAGCGTGCTGCATACCGAAACCATAGCCGTGCCCCAGCCCGGCCGGGGCGAGGTGCTGGTACGCGTCATGGCCGCGGGCGTGAATCGCCCCGATATCATGCAGCGCAAGGGCCTGTATCCGCCCCCGCCCGGTGCCTGCCCCCGGCTGGGGCTGGAAATCGCAGGGGAGGTCGTGGCCTGTGGCCTGCCGCAGGAAGGCACGCCCATGCCCGCAATCGGCACCCGCGTATGTGCGCTGGCCAATGGCGGGGGGTATGCCGAATACTGCCTGGTGCCTGCCGGGCAATGCCTGCCCTGGCCCAAGGGGTTTGACGCGCTCCAGGCCGCAGCCCTGCCCGAGACCTATTTTACCGTCTGGTCCAACCTGTTCATGCCCGCAATCCCCCCTGCGGGCACGCGCGTGCTGATCCACGGCGGCACGAGCGGGATCGGCACCACCGCCATCCAGCTTGTGCGCGCTTTTGGCGGGCAGGCTTTCACCACGGCGGGTTCGGCGGAAAAATGCGCCCTGTGCGAAACGCTGGGGGCCACGGCCATCAACTACCGCGAGGAAGATTTCCAGGCCCGCATTACCGAACTGACCAAGGGCGAAGGGGTGAATGTCATCCTGGACATGATCGGGGGGGCGTATTTCAACCGCAACCTCAAATCCCTGTCCATGGACGGGCGGCTGGTCATTATCGCCCTGCAGGGCGGGGCCAAGGCCGAACAGGCGGATCTGGTGCGGATCATGACCCGGCGGCTGGTGGTGACCGGCAGCAACCTGCGCCCGCGCGACAGTGGCAGCAAGGCCCGCATCGCGCGCGACCTGCACACCCATGTCTGGCCCTTGCTGGAGGCCGGAACGGTCAAGCCGCTGGTCCATGCGGTGTTCAAGCTGGACGATGCCGCCGCCGCCCATAAATGCATGGAAGATGGCGGGCATAGCGGGAAGATCATGCTGGACGTGGCAGGCTGAACGCGCCGGCCTGACCACCGCCGTGAACACGCGCCGCGGGCTTGACCGCGCGCGCGTCTTCACGGATTCTGGACGGCGATGAGTGTTCCAGCCCCACCCGCCCCGTCCGATGTGGGCCAGCGCCTGCTGGCCATTCGTGCCCGCATGGACAACGCCGCCCGCGCGGCAGGCCGTGACCCGGCCAGCGTAGCGCTGGTTGCGGTCTCTAAATTCCATCCGGCAGAAGCGGTGCGCCAGGCCATTGCGGCGGGCCAGCATGTGTTCGGTGAAAACCGCGTGCAGGAAGCCGCAGCCAAGTTCCCCGCCCTGCGCGCGGCCACACCGGCGCTGCGCCTGCACCTGATCGGCGGGCTACAGACCAACAAGGCGCGTGAGGCAGTCCGGATCGCGGACATGATCGAAAGCCTGGACCGCCCGGTTCTGGCCGACGCACTGGACCGCGCGGCCCAGGCCGAAGGCCGCCTGCCCGACCTGCTGGTGGAAGTGAACACCGGGGACGAGCCGCAGAAATTCGGTGTGCCCCGTGAGCAGGCGGACAGCTTTATCCGCACCTGCCGCCAACGCTTTGGCGCATCCCTGCGCGGGCTGATGTGCATTCCGCCCGCGGGGCAGGACCCGGTGCCGCATTTCCAGCTTTTGCGCGCCATGGCCCACGAACATAGCCTGTCCGTGCTGTCCATGGGCATGTCGGCCGATTTCGAGCAGGCCATCGCTCAGGGGGCGACCCTTGTGCGGGTCGGCAGCGCCATATTCGGGCCCCGCCCGGCAACGGAACCCCCGGCGACACAGCCAGGGGCCTAGGCAACACCCCAGCCTCAGGGCCGGCATCAGGCCGGGCGGCATGGGCGGGCAGCCGGTATGCCTTGCCTCGTGCCTGTGGGCCGCTTATGCAGGACAAACCGGACCCGCCCTATTTTTGACGTAAAGCCCGAGGCCTCATGACAGACCCCGCCACTCCGCCCAACGGTACACCCAACGGACCCGCGACACCTGGTTCCGCCGGACGTGCTTCGGCGGGCGCTTCTGCAAACACACCCCCGGCAGGGCCCGGCGCGAATACCTCCACCGGGGCCGCCACAGGCAGCGCGGGGAACGGCAGCGCGGGCACACCGGGGGCTGCGGCCGGCACAGGGAGCACGGGCACGGCTGGCAGCAGCCCCGCCGTAACGGGCACAGGTGGTGCAACTGGCGCGCCCTCCGCTGCAAATGCCGCTTCAGCCGCCCCATCGCCCGCGGCCAGTGCCACGGGCGGCAAAGCGGGAGCCGCTGACGGCCACAAGCCCGATGGCGCGGCAGGCGAGCCCCGGCGGGTAGCGGAATTCGACGCCGACCAGCCCCAGCACACCACGGCCCCGGTCGGCTTTGCCGCCCTGCTGAGCGTGCTGGGCGTGGTGTATGGCGATATCGGCACCAGCCCGCTTTATGCGTTCCGCTCCACGGTAGAGGTGATTTCGGGCCATCATCAGGTCGCCCCGTGGGAGATCATGGGCGTTGCCAGCCTGATCTTCTGGACGCTGATCCTGGTCGTGACCGTCAAATACGTGCTGCTGATCATGCGCGCCGACCATAATGGCGAAGGCGGGATCCTGGCCATCATGTCGCTGGCCCAGCGTGTGTCCTCCAGCGCGCGAACGCGACTGGTGCTGGCCATGGTGGGCATTGTCGGCACCTGCCTGTTCTTCGGCGACGGGATCATCACCCCCGCCATTTCGGTTCTTTCAGCGGTCGAGGGGGTGGAGATCAGCATTCCCGCCGCCCATGACCTGGTCATACCCGTGGCCGTTCTGGTCATTATCAGCCTGTTCAGCGTACAGTGGCTGGGCACGGGGCGGGTCGGCACCATATTCGGCCCCATCATGCTGCTGTGGTTCGGAACGCTGGGCGGGGTCGGCATTGTCGAAATCCTGCACCACCCGCATATCCTGCTGGCCCTGTCCCCCACCTATGCGATGGAATTCGTGTTCTATCACGGCAGGCTGTCCTTCCTGGCGCTGGGTTCGGTCGTGCTGTGCGTAACCGGGGCGGAAGCGCTTTACGCCGATATGGGGCATTTCGGCCGCGCGCCCATTCGCTGGGCGTGGCTGTTCTTCGTGCTGCCCATGCTGGTGCTCAACTATTTCGGCCAGGCGGCCCTTGTCATCGCCGACCCCAAGGCGCTGGCCAATCCGTTCTTCCTGCTCTGCCCGCACTGGATGCAGGGGCCCATGGTGGTGCTGTCCACGCTGGCCACGGTCATTGCCAGCCAGGCCGGTATTTCGGGCGGGTTTTCGATGTGCCGCCAGCTTATCCAGCTTGGCTACATGCCGCGCCTGCGCATTACCCACACCAACGCGGAAGAGGAAGGCCAGATCTACCTGCCCGACTTCAACCGCTTCCTGGCCGTGGGTGCGGTGCTGCTGGTGCTGGCCTTCCGCAGTTCCGATGCCCTGGCTTCGGCCTATGGCATTGCGGTGACGGGCACGTTCATCTGCACCTCCATCCTAGCGATTGTGGTCTTCCGGCGGCATTTCAACTGGCCGGCCTGGCAGGTGGGGGCGGTTTTCGGCGGCTTCATGCTGCTGGACGGCACGTTCTTCACCGCCAATGCGCTCAAGATCCCCGATGGCGGCTGGGTGCCCGTGCTGCTGGGCTGCACGCTTACGCTGATGATGACGACCTGGAAAAAAGGGCGCGGCCTTATTATCGCCCGCCAGCGCCAGGACAGCCTGCCCATGGGCAGCTTTATCGCCCGGCTGCCGCAGTCGCGCACCATCCGCGTGCCCGGCATGGCCGTGTTCATGACCAGCACGCCCGACTTCGTGCCGCCCTGCCTTTTGCATAACCTGCGCCACAACAAGATCCTGCATGACCACGTCCTGTTCGTGACCGTGCAGAACCTGGACCAGCCCGAAGCCGAACGCGGCCACCGTGTCACGGTGGAGGAACTGGCCCCCGACATCTACCGCGTGATCCTGCGCTACGGGTTCATGGAAATGCCCAACATCCCCCGCGCCCTTGAAGAACTGCGCGCCAATGGCGTGAACTTCGACGCGCTCCAGGCGTCCTACTTCACCTCACGCGAATTGATCACCCGGTCCTCCGTGCCGCGCATGTCGCGCTGGCGCATGTCCATTTTCATGTTCATGTTCCGCAACTCCACCTCCTCCATGGAATTCTTCCGCATTCCGCCGGACCGCGTGGTGGAACTGGGCGTGAAGGTCGCAATCTGATTACGGAACGTCCCGGCGGGGCGGACGAGCCTCTCGCCCTTTACATCCACTGGCCGTTCTGCCTGGCCAAATGCCCGTATTGCGACTTCAATTCGCATGTGCGCGAGGTTATTCCCCAGGCGCGATTCGCCGCCGCCCTGCGCGCCGAACTGGCGCATGAAGCCGCACGGCTTGGCAGGCGGCGGCTGACCTCCATTTTCTTTGGCGGCGGCACGCCATCGCTCATGGCGCCCGATACCGTGGCCGCCCTGATCCAGGACGCCACCACCCTGTTCGACCCCGCCCCCGGGCTTGAAATCACGCTGGAGGCCAACCCTACCAGCGTGGAGGCAGGCCGCCTGCACGGCTTTGCGCAGGCGGGGGTCAACCGTGTCTCCCTGGGTGTGCAGGCACTGGACGATGCGGCACTGCGTTTTCTGGGCCGCGAACATTCCGCCCCACAGGCCCTGGCCGCACTGGAGACGGCGCGCGCTTTGTTCCCCCGCGTGACCTTCGACCTGATCTACGCCCGCCCCGGCCAGAGCCTGGCCGCCTGGCGGCAGGAACTGCGCACCGCACTGGAACTGGTGGCGGACCATGTCTCGCTCTACCAGTTGACGATCGAACCCGGCACCAAGTTCGAGGCACTGTATCGCGCCAATACCTTCACCCTGCCCGATGACGACACCGCCGCCGCCCTGTACGACGCCACGGCCGAGATTACCCAGGCCCATGGGCTGGAAGCCTATGAAGTGTCCAACTATGCCCGCCCGGGACATGAAAGCCGCCATAACCTGACCTATTGGCGGTATGGCGACTATCTGGGCCTGGGCCCCGGCGCCCACGGCCGGCTGAGCCTTGACGGTGCGCTATACGCCACCCGCCGCCACCGCGCGCCCGAACCCTGGGCCGAGCGGGTGGAACGCACCGGCACCGGGCAGACCACGCAGGAAGCACTAAGCCCCACCGAACGCGCGCGCGAAATGCTGCTGATGGGCCTGCGCGTGCTCGAAGGCATAAAGCTGGACCGCTTCAGCGCGCGCACGGGCCTGAGACTGGACCAGGCGGTAGACCCCACCATTCTGGCCGCCGCCCTGGAAGAAGGCTACCTGACGCTGGATAGCGCGGATACGAACGTCCCAGCCGATCCCACCTGCACCGTCCAACCCGCGCAAACCCTGCGGGCCACGCCACAGGGGCGGCTGCGGCTGGAAGCCCTGCTGGGAGCACTGGTCCTGTAGCCTCGCAGGGGTCGGCCCGTGTCGGGCATATACTTGGGCCTGCGTCGCATCCTTCCACCCTTTGCCGCGACACGGACTGCGCCTATGCTGGGGCCATGCTGAACCTTATCAAGCTTGTTGTCGGCGTTGCATCGCTGGAAGACCTGGTGGCGCGGCAGAAACTTGCGCACAATACCCGCCAGATCGACGGCCACGCCGAACGGCTGCCCGTGGTGCATACGCGCGCCTTCCCCCGCCAGGCCGAAACCCTGCTGGCCGGTGGTTCGCTCTACCGCGTGATCGGCGGGCTGATCCTGTGCCGGCAGGAACTGCGCGACATCCGCACCGAAACGCGCGAGGATGGAACAAACGGCACGCTGCTGCTGCTGTCCCCCCGCATCATCCCGGTGGAGCCCCGCCCCATGCGCCCGTTCCAGGGCTGGCGCTATCTCAACGCCGCCGACGCGCCGCCGGACCTGACCCACGCCCCCACGACGGCCCCCCTGCCCACGCCCCTGCTCAAAGCACTGACCCAACTGGGCCTGTAGGCACGCCTGGATCAGGCACGGCCAAGGGAAAAGCGTGAAGGCCTGCCGCCCGAGCGCAGAACGGCGCTGAATGGCCTGAACGCGCCAAGACCGGTTCAGACCGCCATCCGCGCGGACGACCGCCGCCCCCACCCGGTGACCACGCCCCGTGACCACGCCCGTGTTTGAAGCGCCGGGGCGCGCCGCGCAGCCCGTTATGCGGGTCTTTGAAAAAACTGCAAAAAAGAGTTTCTTGACGCTTGACGCTCCCGAGAAACCTCTCTAAACGAAGCGTCAACAACGCCTCTGTCCCGTTCGTCTAGAGGCCTAGGACACTGCCCTTTCACGGCGGCAACACGGGTTCGAATCCCGTACGGGACACCACTCACTTTCAGTGAGTGATTATGCTGGCAACAATCTGAACATCGCGATCTGTCATATAGTATGCGCCTGCCGGAACGGTAGACGAGCAGAGCCCCTTCGTGTTCAGACGATACCAGCGTTGACGCGCTCTTACCCGCATGCCACCGCTCCTTGATGCTTATAAAAGCAGGCGTAAACATCGTCTTGCGCACCATGCTGGGCAATAACACGCAAATTCATAAAAGTTTTCTATGAAGCTTTTTCAAAAAGCTTGAGGGACCGTCGCTTTTTTGAAGAAAGCAGGCCCCAAAACTTTATCCTTTTTATCAACGGGGTATTTTAAACCTGCGCCGGATGAGACGAACACGATCATTCATCTGGCGGCGTATTTGAAAAACACCTCGCAACACGCTCGACAATGGGCTTGTATTTATCTCTCTCGCTAATGGGATATTCTATTTCAAAAACAACGAACTGATAATCCTGCCTTATTATTTTTTCGTAAAATTCTTTTGCTATGCCGTCATTTCCCGAAAATACGGCCCAATTTTTTCGTATGACGTCATAGGTTATTTTTCCTTTTCGACCTTTCATATATGAACTTTCATCGTTCACGAGTTCCGGCAGGGACGATTTCACCGTTTCCTTGCCGTGTTCCAGCCGAAAATAACTCCGCTCGAATATTGACAGTGCACCTCCATCGGAGGCTGAAAATCGTTGTTCATCCGCAAAATCACGCGTCGCCTGTCCCTTTAGAAGCCGGGACGGATAACAAATTGCATAATGGTTACTGGGTTCCCGTACGTCATCCAGCCCTCGTCGTCCTGCGGGGACGCAGCGGACGCCAGATGAGATATCTTTATGAATACAAAGCATGAAATCAGAAAAAGAAAGATTCGTCCCTGCCTCAAACAGCTCACGCCACTTCCCCTGTTCGCGCTCAAATCCGCCGGATATCTTCAAAAACCGTCTTATCCTATCAGATAGACGTATCGAAGACATGATGACGTGACACCACGTTATGCATTCTTGAATATTCGTGCAGCAGGGAACGGCCTTGCGGTCAACGGGGCTGAGCGCGACAGCCCGGCCTTACGGGGTTTTCACCCGTACGGACCTGCCGCGGTCGCTTTGTACCAAGGGCGGAAACTGAACTTTCTCGGCGGAACGGTTCAGGCGGATCGGGCTTCGGCCAGGGGTGCATCGGCTTCGACGATATAGGGCCCACCTGCCATGAGCTGGATGCTCAGCATCGCACCTGCCTGCGCAAGGCCATCGCCCAGTGGCAGGGTCGCGTTGCCTGTGGTCCAGCGGAACGGGGCAGTTTCGGACTCGGCCCAGCCGGGCAGGTCCGCCGTGGTCAGGTGGCTGTCGATCGGGCAGGTGGTATTGGCCTTGTGCAGGGTGACTTCCCCGACCAGAACGCCAAGGTTGCGCCTATCATCGACAAAAGGCCCGATAATCCGGGATGGTTTTGCGGTTCGTGAGACAAGCCTGACCGACCCGACCCCGCTGGGCAGCATGAACAGGGCATGACCATGCACCATGCGGGTGGGGTGAATGCTCTGCCCGCGATCCGTCACAAGATGCAGGTCGGAATGGGCATTCAGGGCCGGCGGCGCGGTCTGCGCGGCATAGCCAAGCACCCCGGCGCGGGCTTGCAGTTTGCGGAACAGGGGTTCCACATGCTCGCGGCTGACGTTCAGCGGGGCTGCGGCATCCTGCGACCAGTTGCGCACACGCCCGCCAATGCTGACCACAGCCCCGGTCTGACGGAACGCCTTGCGATTGCCGGTGTCGAGATAGCTTTCGCTGAGCACGCCGTCGGCCCGGATGACAGAATGCGCCTGGGTTTCGACATGATAATACGTGTAGGATGTCAGGGAACGGTCGTAAAAAATGGAGCGGCCATTGACCAGCATCCGAACGGGCACGAATGTTCCGTTCAGGAACAGGCAGTGTTCCGGTGTTATCAGCATGTCCTTGTACGGCACGCCATCCGCGATCGCATCGCGCAGGATACGCACGGGATAGCCTGCCTCGTCATCGGGCAGGTGGGGGCGGACCGTCGCCCGCGCCGTGCCCACCCATGTGACGGGGCGTATGTCCTCCGCCCCGTCCACGTACGCGACAAGCCTGTCGCCTATGCGCAGATCCTCCACCGCGACATCGCCCGATGGGGTGTGGATCATGGAGCCCGTCAGGTAGCAGATCAGGATACCGCCGCTGCCGTCGGGGTTGGACGTGCTGGTCCAGGTCGTGAATGTCAGGCCCGTGGGGTCCAGGCCGAACGGGTTGCCGCTGATCACCAGGCTTGGGCCCAGGCTGACATTGATCAGCCCGATAAGATTGAGGTCCAGCCCGATTGTCGTCTGGTTCGTAAGCGGATCGTAGTGACCGTAGGTGATGGTTGAATCGGGAAAATCGACCGTGAAATTGGACGGCGCGGTCGTGGTGGTGTTGCCGTTCTGGTCAACGAAATTGACGGGAAAAGACAGGACGCCAAGCCCCAGGAGGGAGGAATCCACCTTGATGGTCCCGCCATCAGGCCCGATCGAGATACTGTTGAGCGCATCGATATTGGCGATGTTGGAGGACAGTTCCAGCGTGCCGCCATCCACAATGACACCGGACAAGGCCTTGAGCGAGGCAAGCCCGCCCCCGACCACTGCAGTCGCGCCGTTTTCGACCACGATCTTGCTGAGCGCCTGCGCATCGGCCAGGTCGCTGAGATTGACTACGACCGGATCGCCCGCCGGGGTGCCTGCGTCCTTCGTAATCAGGATATTGCCGCCAACGGCAAGATTGAGCAGGTCCGATACGGAATAATCGATGGTCTGGTTGAACAGGAGATTGATCGCCATACCGGATACTCCTCGTGAAAGATTGCTTCTTTGAAAAAGAGTGACAACAGGCCGGTATTTGGCAACAACAAACTCGGCGCAGGAGCATTTTTACCGATTTTTTGACGCAACACTCCCCAAACCGCTGCCTGGTGGTTCGTGCCTTGACGGAGCGCACCCCTTTCAAAACCCTTTCCCGATGTCTTGACGCATGGAGCAAAATGCCCGGACCATGATACCAGCCCCATCCTGTGGGGGGCCCGTCCCGGCCGATTTGATCGGCCCGCGACCATGCGGCGTATTGATAGGGCGTGGGATGTATGAAAAAGGAATGGGGCGGGGTGCCGCCTCGCTCCGCCAACGATACGGAATTTCGCACCATGCAGCCTTCTTCCCCCATGACATTGCTCCAGGCCGCACAAGCCCTGGCTTCTGGCCGCGTAAGCAGCCGCACCCTGGTGGAAGCTGCGCTGGCCCGTATTGCCGACCCGCAGGGCGAAGGCGCGCGCACGTTCATGAGCGTGCATGCCGAACAGGTGCGTGCGCAGGCCGACACTGTGGACACCCAGCGCAAGGCCGGGCGTGCACCTTCTGCCGTGGCCGGGGTGCCGGTTTCGGTCAAGGACCTGTTCGATGAAGCAGGAAATGTGACCCGCGCGGGCTCCACCGTGCTGGCCGATGCCCCAGCCGCCGCCACGGACGCCCCCGCCATTGCCCGCCTGAAAGCCGCTGGCCTGCTGGGCATGGGCCGGACGACCATGACCGAATTTGCCTTTTCCGGCGTGGGGATCAACCCGCATTACGGCACGCCCGCCAACCCCTGGCGGCGCGAGGACAGGCGTATTCCCGGCGGGTCGTCATCCGGGGCGGCCATATCCGTGACCGACGGCATGGCCTTTGTCGGCATTGGCAGCGATACGGGGGGGTCATGTCGTATTCCCGCCGCCCTGACGGGGCTGGTGGGCTACAAGCCAACGGCTGCGCGTATTTCCACCGACGGCACGGTGCCGCTTTCCACCACGCTGGATTCCGTCGGCAGCCTGGGCCGCAGCGTGGCCTGCTGCTGGGCCGCCGACAGCCTGATGGCCACCGGCACCCTGAACCTGCCAGATGCCCCAAGCGGGCGCGACGGCGGCACCCCAAGGCTGGGGATCTTGAATACGCTGGTGCTGGACGGCATGGACGACACCGTCGCCCGCACGTGGGAGACCTGCCTGCGCACCCTGTCGGCCAAGGGCGTGGGTCTGGAGGAATTTGCGTGCCCGCCGGTGACCGATATCGCCACGGCCAATGGCAAGGGTGGGTTTACGGCGGCGGAATCGCTGGCATGGCACCTGCCTTTGCTGCAAGCGCATGAACAGCAGTACGACCCCTTTGTGCTGCGGCGTATCCTGCGGGGCCGTGAGCAGAGTGCGACGGATTATATTACCCTGCTGGCCACACGTACGCGGCTGATCCGCCAGGCCGCGGATATCATGCAGCACTACGATGCGGTGATCCTGCCCACCGTGCCGATCATCGCCCCGACGATCGACAGCCTTGCGGATGACGCGCATTACGCCGCCATCAACCTGCTGCTGCTGCGCAATACGGCTATCGCGAATTTTCTGGACCTGTGCGCCATCAGCCTGCCCATCCACATACCGGGAGAGGCCCCGGTGGGGCTGATGCTGATGGGCCGCAACGGGGGGGATACCGCGTTGTTCCACCTGGCTGCCCGGATCGAACGCCTGCTCAAAGCCTGACACAAACGCGCCGCGCAAAAGCCCGCCGGAAACGGACCACCGCAGACCGGGCTATTCCGCCTGCCGACCCACCACGGCATTGGCCTCGCGGATCGCGCGGCCCTCATTGCCGGTGCGATCCAGCGTTTCGTTGGCGACCTTGGCCCAGAGCTGCTTCAGTTCCTGCGTATCGGCCTTGTGCGTATGCTTGGGCGCATCGTCCGGGGTCCATGGCATGGGGTCGTACTCCCGCTGCTGGTGGTTTTTCCTTTCAGAAAGGATGTGCAGCCGCCCCGGCAAAATCAAGCCCGGGCCGCCCCAAAACGACAGGCCGGCGCCGATCAGGCATGCCCGCCCTGGCTACCCCTGCCAGAGATTGCGCCGTATGGCTCAGTACCGGAACAGGCAGGATGCGGCATCCGACAGGGCGGACAGGCTCAGCCCATGGGGGTCACCCAGGCAGACCGCCAGCAACGCAACCCCTGCGACCACGCAGGCCGCAGCCCCTTCGCGCATATAAATCGCCATGCGTTGTTCCCTCCGTTCTCCACCTGTCTGGCTGCGGGAGCCTCTGCCACCACGCTGGGCAGGCTTTTCAACCCATGGACAGGTGGTTCTCTAATTCCACATATATGAACGCATTATGGATGCGCTTGTAAACGATATATGATCGTTGAATTTTGGTATGTCAATATTATCCGATCTGAAAACGACTATATGCCCCTATACTGTGTATAATCGTTTTCCTGCACGTGCTTTAAAGGCACTGTCCCGCGTTCCGGCCACGCAGGCGCATGCCAGCGTGTAAAACTGCCGGTTTCCCGGCGAATCCTGCGCAGCAGCAGCCCCATATATTATACGATTTTTATTCGCCATTAATTTGCGACGGCAGGGGCGACATGACCCTACCTGCCGTGATCTGGCGCTACCAAAAGGGGGCATAGGCCTGCCCCCGTCCTGGCAGGGCCGGGGCGTTCAGCCCATCGTGCGGTCGACCGCCAGCCCGGCCGATGCCTGGCAGATCGGCATCATCTCGACCATGTTGATGTTGACATGGGCCGGCAGGTTCACCACCCAGGATACGGTTTCGGCTATATCCTCGGGCAGGAGCGGCTTGGTCTTGTCGTAGACGGCCTCGGCCTTTGCAGCATCGCGCAGGCGCACCAGACTGAACTCGCTCCCGCCGCACAGGCCGGGGGCCACGTTGGTCACCCTGACGGCGCGCCCCAGCAGGTCGCTGCGCAGGTTTTGCGAAAACTGGGCGACAAACGCCTTGGTGGCCCCGTACACATTCGCGCCCGGATAGGCATAGCGCCCCGCCGTGCTGCCCAGCATGACAATATGCCCGCGATTGCGTTCGACCATGCCGGGCAGGAGCGCGCGCGTCATTTCCACCACACCGCTGACATTGGTGGCGATCATGGTCTCCCAATCGTCGCTGTCGGCCTGCCAGGCCTTGTCCAGCCCGAGTGCAAGCCCGGCATTATTCACCAGCACATCCACCGCGCGCCAGGCTTCGGGCAGGCTGGCGGGCAAAGCGCGTATGGCGGCATGATCGGTCACGTCCAGTTCCAGCGGCAGGACGGCACTGCCCAGTTCCCGGGCCAGGGCGTCCAGCCGGTTCTGCCGCCGGGCGGTGGCGATCACGCCAAAGCCGTCCTGCACCAGGCGGCGGGTAATGGCGGCACCGAACCCGGCGGAAGCCCCGGTTACCAGCGCGATGCGAGACGGGGGCGTGGCCGGGGCACCGGTGCGGGATGGCGCGGTTGCTGTGTCTGTCATGTCTTTACACACCTGTTGTTGGGGGCCGGGGCAAAAGCCGCGTGCCTGGGGCCTTGCGCGTCATGCAGGGCGGCTTTGTGCCGGGGCCTTGTGGAAACCATGGGCCAAGTCTATCAGCAGCCGGGCCGATAAGGCCAATTTTGCGCGGAGGCCGTGGTGCGGCCGCCATTGGGTAGCGGGACCAGCCCATGGCCCTCCATGCTGAAAAACCGCACCTGCCCAGCGTCAGGCACCTTGATATTGATAATAACTCGCATTATCACGGTGCACCTCACAGGCCCGCGAACCAAAGAGTCCCGCCCAATGTCCAGACCTTTCCCCACCGCCCGTGCCGCAGCCTGGGCCACCGGTTTTCTGCTTGCGGGTGGGCTGCCCGGCGCCCGCGCCGCTGCCCCGCAACCCGCGGCCACGCCCGCCCTGGGCCAGGCGACGGCACAGACCACGGGGCAGGCCGCCCACGCCCACACCACCCGCATTGCGCAGGCAACGCCGCAGGGCGGGCGGCAGGGTGCCGGGCAAGGGACTGGGCAGATTGCCACCCAAGGGGCCGCCGGCACCGTGGCGCGCGCACCCGCGCCGGCTGCCACGCCCGCCAGCAAGCCCGCCAGCCCGACCGCGCAGGCCGAGGATATTGTGGTGCGTGCGGCACGCAACAACCGCATGGAGGTAACCAGCGGCGGCCAGCTTGGGGCATTGGGTACCAAGAAGGGGCTGGATGTTCCCTTCAATATCCGCAGCTACAATTCCAGCCTTATTCTCAACCAGCAGTCCCAGACCCTGGGCCAGGTGCTGGAGAACGACCCATCGGTCCGCACCACCATGGGGTATGGCAATTTTTCGGAAATGTTCGTCATTCGCGGTTTCCCCGTGGATGGGGATGATATCTCGCTCAACGGCCTGTATGGCATCGTGCCGCGCCAGCTTGTCTCGCCCCAGCTTTACGACCAGGTGCAGGTGCTCAACGGGGCCAGCGCCTTCCTGAACGGGGCCGCCCCCAGCGGTTCGGCCATTGGCGGCAATATCAACCTTCTGTTCAAGCATGCCGAAGCCGAGGCATTGAACCGGATCACCGCCGATTATACCAGCAGCGGCCAGGGTGGTGGGGCCCTTGATTTCGGCCGCCGGTTCGGCGCCAACAAGGCGTTCGGCTTCCGCCTGAACGCGGCGGGCATGGACGGCGAAACCTCCATCGACCACGAACGCCGGCACGATGCAGCCGTGGGCGGCGATTTCGACTGGCATGACGACAACACCCGCATTTCGCTCGACATGGCGTACCAGAACCAGGCCGTGAACTGGGGCCGGGGCGGCGTGTTCCTGGGTTCCACACTGACAAGCGTGCCCCGGCCCGCGGCCCCGTCGCACAATTTCAGCCAGGCCTGGACCTATAACAACCTGAACTATCTGTTCGGTATGCTGAACGTCGAACATGATTTTGGAAAACACATTACCGTCTACGGGGCTTTCGGCGCCATGAGCGGGCAGGAAAAAGGCACCTATTCCTCCGTCACGGTCTCGAACGCGGCCACGGGCGATGGCACGATAGGCAGCATGTTCGTGCCCTATAACGAGATGAACGAAAGCACGCGCGCGGGCGTTCGCGCCCATGTGAATACCGGCCCCATCGCGCATGAGATCAATGCCGGCGGTTCCGCCTTGTGGGAAGACGCAAGCACCGCCTACGCCATGTATTACCAGCCCACCGCCCCACTTGCGACCAATCTGTACAACACGCGCCAGATCGCAGCCCCCGCGCAGAACTGGGTAGGCGGCAACCTGAACGACCCGCTGCGGTCGAACTGGACAAAGCTGTACAGCCTGTACCTGTCGGACACCATGACCTTCTGGGAAGGCCGCATCGCGCTGACGGGGGGCTTCCGGTACCAGAACATCCTGCAAAACGGCTATAATTACGCATCCGACGACAGCCTGAGCACCCATTACAACAAGGGCGCGTTCACGCCCGTGGTGGGCCTGGTGATCCACCCCACGCATAACACGGCGCTGTATTTCAACCGGATCGAAGGCCTGTCGCAGGGGCCGACGGCGACGGGGGCCAATGTGGTCAATCTCGGCCAGGTCTTTGCACCCTATCAGAGCGTGCAATACGAAGTGGGCGCGAAATACGATACAGGGCGGTTCAGCACTGCGCTGGCGTTCTACCAGATTTCGCAGCCCAACGCGTATACGGAACCCTACGGCAATAACGGGCAGCTTATCTTTCGTGAAAACGGCTTGCAGAGAAACCGCGGCATGGAACTGACCGTCAATGGCGAGATCATCCGGGGCCTGCGCTTCAACGGCGGGTTCACCCTGATCGATGCGGCACTGGTGCACACCCAGGGCGGGCTGGATAACGGGCATACGGCCATTGGCATTCCCAACTACACGGTCAACGGCAATATCGAATACGACCTGCCGTTCCTGAAAGGGGCAACGCTGATCGGGCGCGTGGTGAACACCGGCAAGCAGTGGGTGAATGTCGCCAACACGCAGCACCTGCCGGTATGGACCCGTTTCGACCTTGCGGCCCGCTATACGTTCAGCGTCGGGTCCAAGCCGCTGACCGCGCGTTTCGGGGTGGACAACCTGGCCAATACGCGCTTCTGGGCCTCCGCCTTCAACGGCTACCTGCTTGAAGGCCAGCCCCGCACGTTCAAGCTTTCCCTCTCGGCCGATCTGTGAGCGAACTGCGGGCCCATGCGCCACGGCTGGCCGGGGCCCTGTGCCTGTGGGCGGCCCTGGTGCTATGGGGCTCGGACGCGATCGATTTCTACAGTTCCCTGACCACCCTGCCCCTGCGTGAAAGTGCGCAGATCTACCGCCTGTGCGTAACGGCGGCGGCAGCCCCGTTCATGATGTGGCCTTTCCTTGTGCGCAGCCGGCGGCTGGCGTTCTGGCTGCCGCTGGGCGCCATGCTGGGCGGGGCAGCGGTACTGGCCATGACCCAGGCCTTGCCCCCTGCCGCCGGGGCGCGTGTAAAACCCGCCCCCATGGCTCTTGTCGTGCCCCTGCCCACCCCGGCGCAGACTCCATCGGCCGTTCCCGGCCCGGATGCCCCGCCCCCGCGCGGGGCCACAGCGCCGTGACGCCTGAAACCCGCGCGCGCCTGTCCTGGCTGCATCGCTGGGCCGGCCTGGTTTCAAGCTGGGCGATCTACACCATGACCCTGACCGGAACGCTGGCCGTATTCGACACGGAACTGACCCGCTGGATGCAGCCCCAGACCGCCACGGTCCCCGCCCGCAGCATGGCAACGCCCGCGGCATTGGAACAGGCGCGCCAGATGCTTGCCCAAGACGATGCCAATGGCCTGCCCCCGGCATTCCTGCGCCTGCCCGGCCCGCGCGACCCCACCTTGCGGATCGAACGGTTTGACGGGCATGCCTTTTCCGGCCCGGTGCTGGACCCGCGTGACGGGCATGTGATCACCGCCCCCCGCACCGAAGGGGGCACGTTTTTCTTCGACCTCCATTATTCCCTGCGCGTGCCCCGCCCGTGGGGCCAGCGCCTGGTCGCGGCCTTTACCTTCGTGTTCGCCATCGAACTGCTGGGCGGAATCCTGATCCATCTGGCCCGGGTCATTCCCGATTACTTCACGCTCAGGCTGCGCGCCGCCCTGCCCCGGTTCCTGCTGGATGTACATGTGCTGACGGGCACGGCCGTGCTGCCGTTCCATGTCATGGTCACCTATACAGGGCTGATCCTGGCGGCAGGGAACGCGCTGCCTGTACTGGGCCGGGCGGGGGAGACACCACCCCCGCGGCCAACCGTGGCGGCGCATTGGGCCCCCACAACCCCCCTTGCCCCGCTGCTGGAGCAGACACGCGCCCTGAGCGGGCATGAACCCGAACACCTGCGCTTTTCGCCAGGGCAGGTCGCGGTCTTTGCCACACGGCCGGGCAGCCTGGCGCTGGACCGGGTTTCCATCCCGTTCGACGCTACCACCGGGCGCGTTCTTGGCCCCCCAGCCGGGCCGGGTGCCCCCCGCCCGGATCTGGCGCAACAGGCCACCGCCCTGGCGCATGGGCTGCATATGGGCCGCACGATGGAGCCAACCCTGCGCTGGTTCTGGTTCGTGGGCGGGCTTGCCTCCACCGCCATGGTCGCCACCGGGCTGCTGTTCTACACCGCGCGCCGCCGGGCCAGCGCGGCATCGGGCCCCGCAGTGGTGTTTGAGCGGCTGAATGCGGGCGTGCTGACCGGCCTGCCCTGCGCCTGCCTGGTTTATCTGTACCTCAACCGGCTGGCCCCGCCCGCAGGGCCCGCATGGCCCAACGTGGAGGTTGGCGGGTTTTTCGCCACCTGGCTGGGCTGCGTGGTGCTGAGCAGCCTTGTCGCCCCCCGCCAGGGCTGGCGCGCCATCCTGGCGGGCATTGCCCTTATGGGCTTGGCAACGCCGGTGCTGGATATGGCAACTGCGCCAGATGCCCGCGCGGAATTTTCCACCTCCTTCGGCCTGTTCGCGGGGGTGGACGGGCTATGCATGCTTGCTGGCATTGTGGCCGGGGCCATTGCCGTTTACGGCCCGCGCCTGGGCCGCGCGCGCCACGGCAAGAACCGCCAGGGCCACGCGCCTGCGCCAGCCGAAGCGTCGCACAAGAAGGCCGGGCCATGACCGGGGCGGTATGGCTGGCCGCAGCCATGGCCCAGACGGCCTGCCTGCTCTGGGCCGCTACCCTGGCCTGGCCGCGCCAGAAACTGGGGACAGCACCCCCTTCACCCAGCCATCGCCACGCCCTGCGCGCGGGGGCTGCGCTGGCAGCCGGGCTGGCGTTGTGGGCAAGCCTGATGTGGCGGCCGGATTCAGGCTGGCCATTATGGATCATGCTGCTCTCGACCTGTAGCCTTCTTACGGCCGTGGGGCTGGCAATCCTGCCGGGCCCCCGGCAGGCAAAACCCGCCATCCGCCGGCAGGGACGTTTGTAAACCGGCCCACCACGCCCGGCATCGATCTCCCCCAGCATTCGGTGACAACGGGATGATGAGGGAAGGCGCGGGTCCCCCCTGCCGCCGCGAGAGAGGGCGCAGGGCAGGCATCCCTGCCCTGCGTGCAAAAACCGGGCCGCCCACAGGCTGGGCATGGACCCTACGGAGCATCGCGCGGGCGCGCTCCCTCTACTTGACGGCCCTGCCAATCGGATACAACACTCTTGCGTTTGTAGAACGATCGGCATCACGGACGGCCTTTCGATGGGTTTGCAGCGTGGCCAAAACCCGCACAGGCGAGGGGCCTTGCAAGAACGCAGCCATCTGAACGTCATGGGACCATAACAAGGGAAAATTCATGCGCTGGAGTAGAAGTTTTACGGTTGTCGGCTGTCACGCGGCCGGAGAGGTCGGGAACGTGATAACCGGGGGCGTGCGCGACGTGCCCGGCCAGACGATGTTCGAAAAAATGGAATACCTCCAGGCGAATTGCGACGATATTCGTAAACTGGTACTGTTCGAACCACGCGGTGCGCCGTATGTGAACGCCAACCTGCTTCTGCCCGCCTGCGACCCGGCGGCCGAGATCGGCTATGTCATTCTCGAAAGCACGGAATACCCGCCCATGTCGGGGTCCAACACGATCTGCGTGGCCACGGTGGTTCTGGAAACCGGCATTGTTCCCATGCGCGAACCGCTGACGGTCCTGACGATGGAAGCCCCCGGCGGGCTGATCGAATGCCGCTGCACCTGCAAGGACGGCAAGGTCGAACAGGTGGAGTTCACCAACCGCCCGGCTTTTGTCTATGACCTGGACAGGGATATCGAGGTTCCGGGGCTGGGCACCGTGCGGGTCGATACGTCTTATGGCGGCATGACCTACGCCCATGTCAACGCCCATGCGCTGGGCTTTGCCGTCACCCCGGACGAAGCGCGCGACATGTGCCTGACGGGGCAGAAGATCAAGGCGGCGGTGAACGAGCAGCTTGCCACCGTCCACCCCGAAAACAGCAAGATATTCGGCGTCTCCAACGTGATTTTCGAAGGCCCGCTGACCCGCACGCCCGAAGGGGTCGAAGGCCGCAGCGGCACGGTGGTGCTGCATGGCAGGCTTGACCGCTCCCCCTGCGGCACGGGCACGTCGGGCCGGCTGGCCGTCATGCACGCCAAGGGCCAGATCGGCGTGGGCGAACGCTTCAAGCATGTCTCCATTGCCGATACGGTCTTTATCGGACGGGTGCAGTCCACCACCACCGTGGCCGGGCGCGACGCGGTCATTCCCACCATTGCCGGACAGGCCTGGATTACCAGCATGGGCCAGTACGGGCTGGACCCCACGGACCCCTACCCCGAAGGGCATATCATTTCCGACGTGTGGTTCTGACACCCGGACAGCCAGCACCATGGGGGCCTTCGGCTTCTGCCCCCATGACCGGTGCGGAGGGTGAGGTTCTTTGAAGCTTTTTGGAAAAAGCTTCACCCAAAACTTTTATTCTTTTTACCAATCGTTTGTTTCGAAACGGTCTCTTACCTGCCGCAACGCCCAGACAAACGCGGCGGATCGTGCGGCTGCACGCAGAATCGGCGGATTATCGCCGGGCGTTTTTCACAACCCTGCCCTACCACCCGTGCCACCCCGCACCACAATGCCGCCAGGCCTTGGGGGAACACAAACGCCCCCATATTGCGGCTGCACGCATCCCCTGCCCCGCAATAGTGTGATCCGCAGCGCCGAATGCGTGGCACGCGGGATTGCCCGCGGATTGACTTATATCAATGACAAGCCGCCCCGGCTCAGCAATGTCCCGTAGCCCTGTCGACCCAGAGCAGAATTTGTAAATAAATTAAGGGCGCTGAGTACAAGCATGAATGTAAAGATATCGAAACATAAAACAATTTATGAAGATATCGTCCGGCTGACAGACCGGGGTGTACTTGTGCTTGATCAGAATTATCATATTATATTTTCAAACCCTAAAGCCGAAGAAGTTTTTGGTAAAACTCTTTCACCCGATGACCAGGGCGATTTTGCCCACGTCCTGTCGGGACATGATGACGACAGCGCGACCCTGCAAACACTTCCGACCATTGTCACCGAGCGCGTCAGGTCGGAAATGGAATTCCGTGCCCGCCAGCAGGATGGGAAGGATATCTGGATATCGGCGGCGGTCACGCCCGTCACGGACAAGGACGGCCAGATCACGGCTGTCATCATGATCCTGAGCGATATCACTTATGAAAAAGAGCTGCAAAACCTGCAAAGAAGCGTTGTCTGCGCCCTGACAACCAGCCTGCCGTTCCATGAGATCGCAGATTTCATGTGCCGTCAGATCGAATTGATAGCCCCCGATGTCGTCGCCTCGGTCGTGGCGGTGAATGACGAGAACCGCCTTCAGATGGTGGGCCGGGCAAGCCTGCCGCCCGCGCTTGCGGAAGCGACCGACCGGTGCAGTGTCGGCCCGCAGGCAGGTTCCTGCGGGACCGCCATTTTCACCGGGGAGGAAGTGAGCGTAACCGATATCGCCCACGACCCGCGCTGGGCCATGTGGAAGGATTTTGTCCTGCCGCTGGGCCTGGTGGCCTGCTGGTCCGCCCCCCTGATCCTGAGCGACGGGACGGTGGCCGGGGCCATGGCGTTTTATTTCCGCACACAAAGAGGGCCGACGGAGTGGGAGCGGCGTATCCATGACCAGTGCTGTCATCTGGGCACGCTGGGGCTGGAACGCGAAAATGCGCGACGCCACATTGCCCGGCTTGCCCGTTACGACGCGCTGACCGGGCTGCCCAATCTGGCGTGGCTGAAAAGCAGTCTGCAAAAAATGGTCGGGCAGCCGGTATGGAAAAACCTGACGCTCGTCCTGATCCATCTCGATCCGGTCGAAGGCATTGCCGAAGCCCTCGGCCAGTCATCGACCGACGATATCAAGGTGGAATTTGCCAACCGGTTAAAGGAGATGATCGGCACCCGGGGCACTGTCTGCCGCATGGACAGCGACACATTCGCAGTCGTGGCAACACGGCATCTGGAAGACCCTGAAAGTATCGGCAACAGATTTATTTTCGGCCTGTCCGCCCCCATTTGCCTGCACGGCATTACAATCAACCCGAACGTGCATATCGGCATCTGCACAGGGCCTGAAAAAGGCGACGATGTCGAAACATTGCTCCAGCACGTGCAGTCCGCGCTTTCAAATGCGCAAATGGAGCGCGATAAAAGCCATTACCGGTTTTTCAGCCCGGAAATGAACCAGAAAGCGGAAGAGCGTTTCTTTCTTGTACAGGCCTTGGGCGATGCCATTGCCAATAACCGATTGCGCCTGGTTTACCAGCCCCAGATCCGTGTCCAGGATACGCGCCTGCAAGGCATGGAGGCCCTGGCCCGCTGGACGGACCCGAAATTCGGGGCGATCTCTCCCGCCCGCTTCATTCCCCTGGCGGAAGACGCCAACCTGATCGGGCAACTGGGCGAATGGTCCCTGCGCACGGCCTGCCAGCAGATGGCCAGATGGATTGCAAGTGGCAGCCCCATCCATACGGTTTCGGTCAACCTGTCGGCAATCCATTTCCATAATCCGGAACTGCCTGATCTGATCTTCAGAATTCTGGATGAAACCGGCATTCCGCCAGAATCGCTGATTATCGAAATCACGGAATCCACCATGATCGACAATCATGAACAGACCATCCGCACGGCCCGCACGTTGCGGCAGTTCGGCGTTGGCATGTCGATGGACGATTTCGGCACCGGTTTTTCCAGCCTGTCCAACCTGGCCAGCCTTCCGGTCAATGAAGTCAAGATCGACAGAAGCTTCATGAACGGGATTGAACGGGACGAAAAACTCCGCAAAGTTGTCAGGGCGATTATCCAGATCGGCAAAAACCTGGGCATGACGGTTGTTGCCGAAGGGATCGAGACCGAACAGCAATGGCGCATGTTACGGCGCACCGAATGCGACGTTATCCAGGGTTTTTACTTTTCCAGACCGCTTGAGACAGACGAAATCGATGCATGGCTTGCACGGCGCGCGCCAACACCCCCGATCGCGCTGGCGTCCTGAGCCCGAAAGAACCACCTTCCTCCCCCCTTCAGACTGCGGCGTGAAGGAGACGATCATGCAGGCATCTGTGACCCCGGCATGGATCGGCCGCATGCCTGCCACGCAAATGTGTTCGCGCATGAACCGGGCCGCCAGACGCTGCCAGAACCTGCGCGCCGGATAAGCAGGCATGGAAGGCACCATCCTGCGCAAGAAAGCTGACCCGGCCTGGCTGGCAGCGCCTGCGCGCCAACGCCGCGTTGCGGCAAGGGGTTATCTGAACGCTCCATCACGCACCCAATGCCCTGCCGTGCGGGGGGTATGTCGGGCGGGGCGGGCCATGGGCGGGCCGGCGGCGGGGCAACATTTGCTGGCACGTAGCGCGGCAGTCCGATAGTTTTGCGCCAACAAGCAGATGGGGCCCAGGTGAGCGAGCTGAACACACGCGCAAGACGCTATACGGAGGACGCACCCGAATACGGGCGCCTTTTGCGCGAATCCCGCGGCGTTGCGCGGATCGTGGCCCCCAATCCCGGGCCCATGACCTATCACGGCACCAATACCTGGCTGGTTGAAACCGATGAAGGCTGTGTGGTGATCGACCCCGGCCCGGACGATCCCGCGCACCAGCGCGCCGTGCTGGCGGGAGCAGGTGGGCAGGTGCGCGCCATTGTCGTCACCCACGGCCATGCCGACCATGAACGCGGCGCCCCTGCCCTGGCCCGGCTGGCAGACGCCCCCATTCTGGGTGGCAGCCACGGCCCCGCCCTGGTGGACCAGAGCACGGTATGCGGCCTGCGCGTGATCGCAACACCCGGCCACACCATGGACCATATCTGCCTCGATATTGGTGAAAACCGGCTGATCGCGGGCGATCATATCATGGGGTGGTCCAGCTCCGTCGTCATGCGCGCGCCCCATGGCAGCATGGATGCCTACCTGACCAGCCTGAAGACCATCCACGAAAAGCACTACGCCCTGGTGCTGAGCGGCCACGGCCCGCCGATTACCGAGCCACACCCGTTTATAGAAGGGCTGATCCGGGCCCGCCAGCGCCGGCTTGCACAGATTCACGCCATGCTGGGGCCCGACTGGCAGAGCGAAGCCACCCTGCTGGAACGGATTTACAAGAACCTGGCCGCCCCCCTGCGCCCTGCCGCGACCGAGGTGCTGGGGGCAACGCTGGAGGCCCTGCAAACCCGTGGCCAGGCGGTACGCAACGCGGATGGGGCATGGCGTAAAGCGTAAAGCGGTCTGTTTTTTTTCGCGCCAGTCGCCATAGTTTGGAGAACCCCTGTTTCCGGAGACTCCGCCAATGACCGACACCCCAGAATATGTGCCGCCCCGCGTGTGGGAATGGCAGGCCGCAAGCGGCGGGCGTTTTGCCAATATCAACCGCCCCGTCGCGGGGCCGACCCATGACAAGCCGCTGCCCGTGGGCCGCCACCCGATCCAGCTTTACTCGCTCGGCACGCCCAACGGCGTGAAAGTGACCATCATGCTGGAGGAACTGCTGGCGGCCGGTCATGCCGGGGCGGAATACGACGCCTGGCTGATCCGCATTGGGGAGGGCGATCAGTTCGGCTCGGGCTTTGTCGCCATCAACCCCAATTCCAAGATCCCCGCCATGGTGGACCATAGCGGAGCCACGCCATTACGGGTGTTCGAATCCGGGTCGATCCTGCTGTACCTGGCTGAAAAATTCGGGGCGTTCCTGCCCAAGGATATCGCCGGGCGGACCGAATGCCTGAACTGGCTGTTCTGGCAGGTGGGCAGCGCGCCCTATATCGGCGGCGGCTTCGGGCATTTCTATGCCTATGCGCCGCAAAAGATCGAATATGCGATCAACCGCTTCGCGATGGAGGCCAAGCGCCAATTGGACGTGCTGGACCGCAGGCTGGCCGAATGCCCTTACGTTGCGGGGGATGAATATACCATTGCCGACATGGCCATTTTCCCGTGGTATGGCGGGCTGGTCGAAGGCTGGCTGTACAATGCCGCCGAGTTCCTGAGCGTGCAGGATTACACCCATGTCAAAGCCTGGGCGGACAGGCTTTCAGCCCGGCCCGCCGTGCAGCGCGGGCGCATGGTCAACCGCGTGAATGGCGAACCCGCAAGCCAGTTGCACGAACGCCATGACGCCGGGGATTTCGAAACCCGGACGCAGGACAAGATCGCCCCCTAGCGCCCGCGTTGCCCCCCCGCCTTGCCTTCCCCACCGGGCACCTGCGCAGACACAGGGCCGGGCGGGGGGTGAATGGCCGGGGATCAGACCGTGGCTTCGACCGCGCGCAGGTCCATCTGGTAGACATCATCCCCGTAGCACCAGAACGGGTCTTCGGGCTGGCGCAGCCATGTGTTGGCGTTGGAAATACGCTGCACCTTGGTGGCGCGGTCCTTGCGGCAGGCAAAATAGGTGCGGAAGCTGCGTTCAAGATCCTGCGTGCCCAGTTCGGCCAGGCAGCGGGTCAGCACGGCGGCGTCTTCCACCGCCATGGCCGCACCCTGGGCCATATGGGGCTTCATGGGGTGGCAGGCATCGCCCAGCAGGACAACGCGGCCCTGATGCCAGTGCGGCAGCGGGTTGCGGGTTTTCAGCGGCCATTTCGTGACCTCGGTCGTCGCGTCGATATAGGCCTGCACCATGGGGTGGTAGCCCTCGAACGACTTGCGAAGCGCTTCACGCGTGCTGGGCAACTGGCCGGATGCACTCGTCCATTCATCGGGCTCACCGGTGACGAGGTAGAATTCATCCTCGTTGCGGTCTAGGTAATAGCACACGATATGCCGGTCGGCACTCCACCACTTGGCGTTCACATCCGCCCCCACGGCCTTGGCGGCCGCACCCGGGATAATGGCGCGATGGGCGACCCAACCGGTGTAGACAGCCGCATCGAGCCCGAAAATCTGTTCGCGGATGCGCGAATTGATCCCGTCCGCGGCCACCAGGATATCCACCGTATCGGACGTGCCGTCGGCAAAGTCGAGCCGCACGGTCTTGCCGTTATCCTCGAACCGGGTCAACTGCTTGCCGAACTGCACGCGCGCGGGGTCCACGGCGTTGAGCATGGTCTGCTGCAGATCACCCCGGTGGATGGTGATATAGGCCGCCTTGTAGCGTTCGCGCTCGGCATTGAGCGGAATATTGGCCAGAATTGCCCCGTCATCCCAGTTGCGGCTGGTCCAGTAGTCCGGCAGGCAGGACACGGCTTCCAGCGGGGCTTCCAGGTCCAGGCGGCGCAGGATCTTCATGACATTGGGCCCGAACTGGATACCCGCGCCAAGGCGCATGAAGCTGGGCGCCTGATCGTACAGGACGACATCGAAGCCTGCCCGCTGCATCAGGGCCGCAGCCGCGATACCCCCCATTCCGGCACCGACAACACCAACGCGCTTACCCTCTGACATGACTTGCGGCCTTTCATTCTGCATGGGAAACAGATTTAATAGCGTATACGCTATACATGCCTATGACCGGAACGGATCGCCCGCGTCAAGAAATTTATTACGCCCCACGCACAATCCCGCCGACACATGCATAACACAGGCCATGTGCCGGAAACGCCGGTGCCTGTGGGGGGACGGAAAATGCCGCCCCGTTCGCGTCTTTTCCCCATCCGGTTTTTCGTGGTATGCTGCATGGCCAGATAAGACGTATACGCGGCATATGGAGAGAACACGCATGCCTTCGGGGTCAAGCCGCACCACGCCTTCGCACGAATCCGCTGCACATGACGTTGCGCAACTGCATCGTTCCGTATGCCTTCGTATCGTGCCGTTCCTGACGCTGGGCTTTCTGGCCGCCTATATCGACCGGGTGAATGTCGGCTTTGCCAAGTTGCAGATGCTCCATGACCTGAACATGGACGACGCCGCCTTCGGGCTTGGGGCCGGGCTGTTCTTCCTGGGCTATGTGCTATGCGAAGTGCCCAGCAACATCATTCTCGAACGCGTGGGACCGCGCCCATGGCTTGCGCGCATTCTGGTGACCTGGGGGCTGATCTCGACCCTGAGCGGGTTTATCCACACGCCCTGGCTGTTCCATCTCTCGCGCTTTGCACTGGGTGTTTCCGAAGCGGGGTTCATGCCCGGGGCACTGTTCTACCTTGGCCAGTGGGTGCCTGCCGCACGCCGTGCGCGCGTGATCGCGCTGTTCATGCTGGGTATTCCCCTGGCCAGCGTGCTGGGCTCTCCCGTATCGGGGTGGATCCTGGCCCATCTTTCGGGCAGTGCGGGGTTTGCCGGCTGGCGCTGGCTGTTCCTGATCGAAGGCCTGCCCCCTGTTGTGCTGGGTGTGTGGGCGTGGTTCTTCCTGCCCGACCGGTTGCATGACGCCACATGGCTCAGCCCCGCCCAGCGCGAGCACCTGGCGCGCGAACTGGCCGAGGAAGGCAGTGCCGGGCACCGCCGGGGGGAACTGTCGGCTGCCTTCACGGATATACGGGTGTGGATGCTCGGCATCATCGACGGGGCGATCCTGCTGGGGCTGTATACGGTGGCGTTCTGGTTCCCCACCTTCCTGCATGCCCGCATGGCGGGGGATTACGGGCGGCTGGGGCTGATTGTCGCCATTCCCCATATTGCCGCGGCCGTCAGCATGATCGTGCTGGGCCGCAGTTCCGACCGCAGGGGCGAACGGCGCTGGCACCTGTTCATTCCCGTGGTGATCGGCGCCCTGGCCCTTGGCCTGTGCGGCATGCCCGGGCACGGCGTTGTATGGCTGGTGGTGTTCGGCGCCATTGCCAATGCCGGGCTTTTGGGGGCGCTGCCCACGCTGTGGACCATTCCGTCCACCTTCCTGCACGGGCGGGCGGCGGCGGCGGGGCTGGCGGTTGCGTGTTCCTTCGCCAATCTTGCCGGGTTTTTCGCCACGTCGCTGATGGGGGCCGCCCTGACGCGCTTCCATGACGCAGGGCCGGTCATGTGGCTGTTCGCCGCCGTGGCCGCGATCTCCGCCGGGCTGGTGTTCCTGATCCGCACGCCCCACGCACCCCGGACCGGAACCACCCCGGCCGAAGACGCCCAGCGTGAAGTGGTAATGGAACACATGGTGCAATAACGCACCCACCCATATGGGGCGAAGACCTTGCCGGGCCAATGACCCCCTGCCCGGCGAAGCGCCCTGCCATGCGAACATCCACGACCGGCCAATACCCATGGGGGGCAAAACCGGTGTATCCTGCCCTGCCACCACCGCCAGCCCCCCATCAGGCGGTGCCATTTTTACCCTGACAGGGAGACAACACCCATGCGCAGGCTTCTGTCTTACACCACGCTTCGTGCCCTGCGCGCCTGTGCCATTGCCGGGCTGGGGGGGGTGGCGGGCCTTCAGGGCCCTGCCGGGGCGGCGCACGCCGGCACGCCGGGCCAGCAGGCAACCGCAATGGCTGCGGGCAGTACCGGCCATGACGCGGGCGACGTTGGCGGCACCGGCACCCCGCAGCCGCCCACCCTGTGGTACTGGCACAACTGGACCAGCCATGACGGCATCAGCCACATGACGCGCTGCCCGTTGCGCAATTTCGACCTCAAGAGCATGTCCAGACCCGCTGGCCCGCAATGGCAGGACCGGCTGAAGGCTGGCCACGCCCAGGTCATTTTTACCGTCCAGCCCGCACATTGGAACGGGCTGTGGCACCCCGACCCCGTCGTGCAGTGGATTATTCCGCTCAAAGGTGCGTGGTATGTCACCGCCATGGACGGAACGAAGGTGATAATGGGCCCGGGCGAGGTCTCGCTGGGGGAAGACCAGCTCAGCCGCATGGACGCGCAGAAACGCGTGGGGCATTTTGCGGGGAATGTGGGGGATGGCCCGGTGGAGCTGATGGTGGTCCAGACCGACGAAACCCCGACGGTGGACCAGCCCTGCCGCTTCAAATAAGGCGACAGGGCTTTTTGCAAAACCGGGATCGTCGATCAATACGGCTATCCACGCCCTGCCGGGCCCGTTCGGCTATGGCAGGGGGCCGCTATGCCCCTGCTCCGTTTTTGCCGCTCAGTGCCTGGGCAGGGGTGCCGCGGCCTTGGGAATACCGCCTTCAATAGGCAGGTTCGGGTTGCGCGACCATTCGTTCCAGGACCCCATGTAGATGCGCAGTTTGTGAAAACCCGCTTCGGACAAGGCAAGATAGGTATTGGCCGCCCTAGCGCCCTTGAAACAGTAGATGATGATATCGTCATCCGGCTCCAGCCCGCGGGAGGCCGCAAGGGCCCGGATTTCCTCCTTCGAACGGAAGGACGCCTGCGCATCGGTGACCTTCATGAAATCGTACCATTCGATCCAGACAGCACCGGGAATACGCCCCTTGCGCGGGGCAAAATCCACGCCATAGGGGGATGAGCTTTCGGCCAGCCATTCGACCCGGTCGCGATTGTCCAGCAGCTTGACCTGCGGGTTATCCAGCGCCAAACGCACGTCTTCATAGGTCGCCATCAGTTCGGAGCAGATCTTCAAGGGAAAGGCGGTGCGGACCGGGGCTGCGGCCTGGGTTGTCAGGGTGCCGCCGGCCTGTTTCCAGGCTTGCAGGCCCCCATCAAGCACACCGACCCTGGGGTACCCCAGATAACGCAGGATCCAGTAGCCCCGGCAGGACCCGCCATAGCGGGTATGCAGGGCGTCCTCATAAATAATGGCGAGCTTTTGACCGTCGAGCCCGTAACCGGAAAACAGGTCGGCAAACGTGGTCTGGAGTGTTTTCAGCCCCTCGGGCGTCGTTTCCGCCAGATAGGTAAAAATATCGGGCATGTTGAGAGCGCCCGGCAGATGGCCCGCATCAAAATCCTTGCGGTCGCGCACATCGATCAACACGACCTCCCCCCGGGACAGGAGGTCCTGAACCTGTTGGGGCGTGTAAAGGACGGTGTCCGGCATTCTACTTCTCCACGACTGTTTGCGCGCCACCTTACGCGCAACGCTCCACAGCCTGTAGGCATGCCCATGCGGCCCCGCCATGACGCAGACAGGCACCTGCCGTATCGATCGACCGGGAGAAAGCAGAAACAGCACGCACCACCGCGCGGCGGGCCGCCCCCAAGCCCCGGACCGAACAACGCCTTAAGAAATAAAGGTAAAAGTTTTTGGTGGCGCTTTTTTCAAAAAGCGTCAGGGAGCGTCACCCATGAAAAAAGGCGACACCCGGAAATTTTTGGATACGGTCAGCATATCGATTGATACGAAGCCGCGGCAGACAAGCCCGGCTTCGCGCCAAATCAGGGTTTTGCTGCGAGCCCGCGCAGCAAAACCCTTTTCCCTAGACGGTTTTTCGAAAAAGCAGATCAGAACTCGGAAGAGAAGGTGAAGTGGTAGATACGGGGCAGTCCTGCATACAGGCTGGATGCCGCACCCGACGTGCCCGCCGGCGCACCTGTATAGACCGAAGCCCAGTACCGTTCGTTCGTGGCGTTGCTCACCCCAAAACGCACCACCCAGGGAAAGCGGGCGACATGGAAGGCATAGCGCGTGCCCAGGTCCAGCGTCGTGTACGATCCGGTATGCAGCGTGTTCTGGATATTTGCCGCACGGTTCGCCATGTAATGGACATTGGCGTTGAACGCCCAGCCAGCGGCGAAGGATCCAAGCGAGGCAGGCAGCCGGTAATCCAGCAAAAGATTGGCCTGCAAGGGGGCTGCACCCACAATCTCCTTGTGATTATAGGCGGCTATGCGGCTGCCCACCAGTTCCGCATCCAGCCAGGTAAAGCCGGCAAGAACAGACAGGTTGGGCAGAACCTCGCCCGAAATCTGGGTTTCCACACCGTAATTGCGCTGCGTTCCATAATATCCGTAGGCCAGACAGTTACTGCCGGCCGAACAGGAGGAATTCGCGGCGGGGGCGGGCATGGCATATTGTGAGCTCATGCGGAAACCCGAAACGTTGAATTGCATTTTCTGGTAACGGAGCTTGTATCCGACTTCATATTCCTCGGAATGTCCAACAGGCAATGCGGCGTTCGGGTTGGAAATATTGGCGCTGTTCGTGGCGACGGGACCCGCTTCGACCGACCGGCCATAGGTGAAATAGAGGGTCTGGTTTTCGGTGGGTTTATAGAGCAGGCTGGCCGTCGGGCTGAAAGCCGCATTGGTTGGCGGAAGCTGACGCACGGCACTTGCAGCAGTCGAACGACTTTTCTGGTTGATCCAGCTCCAGGCCAGCGTGCCCATGATCGACCAGTGCTTGTCAATCCGCAGCGTGTCGCCGACGATAAAGGACTGGCTCATGACACTGCTGGATTTGAAATTCCTTTGGCTATAATAAGCCTGCTGGCCATTGGTGGGCGCGGCCCCGTACAAATTGTACGTTCCCATCGCCAGCCCGGTGCTTGGGACTGCCCCTGCCACACCGACGGGATTGAAATTCCCCATCATGTAGCCGTTGGTGCCAATAACCAGGTCGTGCCTGACCGGCCCGGTGTAAACCCGACCGTTAAAATACGCCATGTTGCTGCCGACGCGGAAATCGTTTGCCGAAGTGGCCGCTTTGGTCGACGCGGAATAAAATCCCTTCGTCCCTTCGGTTGCACTCAGCGTGTCGGTTACGCCAAAGGACTGGCGCATGGCGTCCTGGTAAAGCCCGCCCAGCGTGAAGCTCCAGTCATCGTTGATCTGGTGCTTGATCTTGCCCAGGAAGGTGTTGGTTTCCATGTTGTAGCCGCTCCAGCCCGGGGCGAGACGCCTGCTCAGGTCCGGTGCCTCGGGCAGGCTGCCGCCTACGCCCGCGGCAGGAATCCCGAAGGCGGGTGCGGTGCCGCGTTCGGCATAGGTATAATGGCTGGCGTCGAGTTCGATGACCGTCTTGTCGTCCAGATGGATATCGAAATCGGCACTGACCATTTCACGCCGGATCCAGCTATCCGGCGCGTAGGCCGTGCCATTGGCATGCAGCATGTTCAGGCGGTAGCCGAACCAGCCATTGCGGCCGACACGACCGGAAATATCGCCATTGACCGTGGGCGTGCCGATGGAATCCACCCCCACCGAAAGCCGTTCGGTCCGTCGGTCGGTCGGGCGCTTGAGCGTATATTCGAACACGCCAGCGGGGTTTTCAGGCCCGTACATGGCCCCCGCCAGGCCGTTGAGAACCTGCAGGTTATCCACCCATTCCGCCGGGTAGGGGGTGGTGGACACCACGTTCAGCCCGTCCAGGCGGGAGTTGGAGACCACATCGGCCTCGAACCCGCGTGACTGCGGGCGCGACGTGTTGGGATCGCCACGGATTTCAAGCTGCACGGAAGGCAAATATTCCGCCATGTCGTTGATATTGCGGATCTGCTGGTTGACCACGACATCGTGCGGCACACCCATGACGGAATAGGGCGTATCCAGCGTGTCCCTATTCCCCAGCGGGCCCAGATAGACGATCTTGTTCATGTATTTGGCGCCGGTGCCGTCGGCCGCGTGGTGGCCATGGACATTCACCGTCTCACCATTGGAGCCATCGAGAATACCGGCAATGGGGCCTGTGGTGGCCTGCGCCGTGGTAACCCGCGCCCGTGCAAGCGGGGCCCGACCGGGGGCCGTGGCAGGCGCTGTGCTGGCAGGGGTTGTCTGGGTGGCTGCGCTGGCGGGTGTGGAGGCCGGTATTCTGGTGGTGGCCGTTTTTACGGCGGGCTGCCTGCCGGTCTTGCCCTGCTGGGTGGCGGCAAGGGGGGCTGCCAGTGCCGAGCCTGTCAGCAGCAGGGCGCTAAATGTCCCGGCGACGAAAACGGTATGAAAACGATCGTGCATAAATCCGATGGGTCCAGACTATGAATAAAGAACATGATGTGTCCTCCTTCTGCCAAGCCCGATGCGCCGTTGTCCATATATCTGCGTGCATAATCCTATATATGGGCGAATATAATCATGGAGTGATGCCAGAATAATACAGTTGTGGTGAATCCTGCGGGTTTTCACGCACCACAATCTGTCACTCAGTGCCTATTGTCACCCTGCACGGGTTCGGGATCGCGCCGCCCCGCACGGGCCGATGCCATGGCGGGGAACACGCCGTCACGCAGGATCAGCGCGTGAAGCAGTGCCGCGCCAAGATGGATCACGATAACCGCGAACAGCGTCAGCCCCAGCCATGTGTGCACATGCCGCAGCAGGGCGAACAGGGCGGGATCGTGCGGCAGGATGGGCGGCAGATGCACGCCCTTGCAGAACACGACAGGATAGCCCCCGGCGGACAGCATGCCCCACCCCACCAGCGGCATTGCGATCATCAACGCATAGAGCAGGATGTGCGAACCCAGCGCCGCCGCGCGCTGGAGGGCAGGCAGGCTGTCCGGCAGGGGGGGCGGGGGCACAAGCAGGCGGTTGCCCAGCCGCACAAGGGCCAGTGCCAGGATCAGGATACCCATGGGGCGGTGGAGCGAGAGCAGGGTGTTATAGGCAGGCCCCACGGTTGCGGCCATGAACACGCCAATAAAGAGCATGCCCAGGATCATGATGGCCATCAGCCAGTGCAACACCCTGGCCAGCACGGAAAAACGGATAACGGGCATCGTGGCTGGCACGGTCATGGCTGGCCTCCGGGCCCGATACTTGCCGGGCTGACGGCGCTGGGGGGTTTGGTCTCGCCCGAGCGGATGACGAAAGAGCGCATATAGGCTGACGAGCGGGCGGGCAGAATCGGGTCGTCCGATGCGGCGATTCCCACAGGCAGGATCGTCGGATCGTAGGTGATACCGGTGCACGGACCGTTATCCTCGCTCTCGGCCCGGTTCAGTGTCAGCGTTCCGGCATCGACCTGGTCCCGGTCGGCGGGCCAGGCGACGGTCGGATCGGAAGTGGGATCGGACACCGTGCCGATGCTTATCATCAGCCGCCATTGCAGGGGCCCCTGCCGCAATGCCGCGATCAGGCCATCGAACAGGGTGTTGGCCTCGATCCGGGCTGCGGGGGCCTGAACGGGCGCAAGGGGAACCATCGCCCAGCGCACGGGCACCACCACGCCATCGGCATCGATAAAGCGGAAGGCGTCGAGGCTGCGATAGGTGTCGTCCGCAAAGCCGCTGGTTATGCTCCGTTTTGCAACCTGGGCCGCCGCCCGTGCCGTGTTGGGATGCGTTGCCATGAACGGCCCAACGCGGGCGGGGTCGGGCTTGCCGGTTGTGGGATCGGGGCGGGTGGCCAGCAGCAGATCGTGAAATTCCTGCGCGGTGCGGGCGACAAAAACCGGAATGTCATTCAGCCCCATGCGCCATTCCTGGCCATCGGGCGGCATGATACGCAAGGCCATGCTGCGGACTTTGGCCGGGGCATCCGCCTGGAACGGCATGCCACCCGCCAGGGCGAAGCGCCCCACCACCGGACTGCGCCCGGCCCGCAGGACCGACGCCGTGGACAACCGGCTGGCCTGCCCGTTGCCTTCGAACCAGCCCGTCACGCATACGCCTTTGGCATGATTGCTGCGAAAACCCCGGTGGCGCCCATCGACCGCGCGCAGGGCGTCGATCATGCCGGTCTGGGTCAGCCTGCGGGGCGGCAGCCAACCGGCGGTCCAGGCAAAAGCGCTGCATAGAATTGCCAGAACCGCACCGATCAGGGCCAGTCGCATCAGCACGCGGGGCCCGGGCGTGAAAAAGGGCACCCTGGTCGCGGGCCTGTCGGGTGGTTCTGCCATCATGACCTCGATTCCCGGGAATGATCCGCCAAGGCAGGAAAAATCAGCGCGAACGGCGCCACGGCCGACCGGAACCGTTCGTGCCGCAAGGGTGCGTATTGTGGTGCAGAATGTAAAGACAATGCCGCCGGTCGGGTTTCATGGGCCCTGGGGGAAATATTCCGCATGCCCTTAGCTGCCCGCAGCGCTGTCCTTCCCACGGTTGCCCCGTGGGTATCAGCGGCTGTGCGCGCGGCCGCGCGTGTGGCTATCCGCGAGGGACACAGAGGGGGGGCAAAGAGGGCGACCCTGGCGGCAGCCCGCACGCCACCCGCCCGGTGTGGCACGCAGCGCGGGAGCGTTTTTGGCCCGGTGACATGGCTGCGCTCTATGCAACCTTTCATGCTGTTGTATGCTTGCCGGTATCGTGGGCAGGTTGTCGGGCCCCTGTTGCTTGGCGTCTGCCTGACCATTTTTTCCGAAAGGGACTTCAGCATGAGCATTTTCGGCTCCATTCTCTCCGCCATTTTCCACCATGCCGCACCCACACCGGCCAATGCCGCCACCCCCGCCGCGCCAGCCGGTGCCCCGGCGGCGGCAGCCGCTGCCGCTGTGGCCAGCACGCCGGCAGCGGCCCCCGCAGCCCCCGTCAATGTGGATGCGGTGCTGAGCGACATGGCCGCCAAAAACGGCCAGAACCTGAACTGGAAGGAATCCATTGTCGATCTGCTGAAACTGCTCGGCCTCGACAGCTCCCTGGACTCCCGCAAGAAGCTGGCGGCCGAGCTGGGCTATACGGGGGATACGAACGATTCCGCCAGCATGAACATCTGGCTTATCAAGGAAGTCCGCCAGAAACTGTCCGAAAACGGCGGCAAGGTGCCCGCAGGCCTGTAACCGGCCGGCCCCTGGGGGCGTGTGCAGCGCACGACATGCACGCCCCTTGCAATTACCCCCGGGGGCGTGCTCCCCGGGGGCTTTTAAAGACTTTTACGGCGCGGTTTTCTGAAGCTTTTTGAAAAAAGCTTCACCAAAAACTTTTATCGGGTGCTGCGCTATTTCACAGCCGGCACTTACGGCGTCTGTGCTGGCACGGCGGGGGGCTGCGCGCCTTGCGCGGCCTGGCGTTTCAGGGCTTCGACCCGGTTCAGTTCCTCCACGATCGGGGCATCGTGTTCGTTGGGCAGGGGGCGGCTGAACAGGTAGCCCTGTACCTCGCTACAGCCTTCCTCACGCACGCGATCGAGATGGGCCTGGGTTTCCACCCCTTCAGCCACCGTGCTCACGCCCAGGCGCCTGCCCAGCGTGGCCACCGCCTGCACCACGGCGGCGCAATCGGGCCGTTCCACCGCATCGCGCACGAAGGTGCCGTCAATCTTGATCTTGTCGAACGGGAAAGCCCGCAAATGCGCGAGCGAGGAATACCCGGTGCCGAAATCGTCCAGCGCCACGCGCACCCCGAAGGCGCGCAGGCTGCGCAGTTCCGCCATGACATCCTGCTCGTCACCCAGAAGGGCGGTTTCCGTCACCTCGACTTCCAGCCGGTCTGGCGGCAGGCCCGTTTCCGCCAAGGCACGCTGAACGGCGCTGACAAGCGTTCCCTCACCAAACTGGCTGGCCGAGACATTGACCGCCACCCGCGCGCCATCGGCCCAGCCCACGGCTTCGCGGCAGGCGGCGTTCAACACGAAATCGCCCAGCTCGTCGATCAGCCCGCTCTGTTCGGCCACCGGCACGAACTCGCCCGGAGAAACCCAGCCGCGCTGGGGATGGTACCAACGCACCAGGGCTTCACGCGCGATGACGGCACCTGTGTCGATGGCGACAATCGGCTGATAGAAGACAAACAGGCCTTCGCGCTTTTGCAGCGCGTCACGCAGCTTGGCTTCAAGCCGCACGCGTTCCTGGATACGGGCTTCCATTTCCGGCTGGAACATGCGCGAGACCCCCTTGCCCGCCGCCTTGGCGGCATACAGGGCCATGTCCGCGCGGCTGAGCAGCGCTTCTCCCGTTTCCCCGTGCTGGGGGGCAAGCGCTATGCCGATGGACGCACCGATCTGGATGGACCGGTCGTAATCGAGGTCGTACGGAACGCCCACCGCCGTAATAATCCGCCGGGCCAGGGCCTCGGCCTCCTCCGCATTGTGGTGGGGGACGAGAACGGCGAATTCATCCCCGCCCAGCCGGCCGACAAGGGTTGCGGGGGCGTTGCAGATACTGCGCAGGCGGCTGGCCACCTGGTTGAGCAACGTGTCGCCAATGCGGTGGCCGCGCGTGTCGTTGACCAGCTTGAACCCGTCCAGATCGACGAACAGCAAGCCCACGCGGTTGCCCGGTGTCGCCAGGCGGCGGTCCAGTTCCTCGTAAAAGGTGGCGCGGTTGGGCAGGCCGGTCAGCGTATCGTAATGCGCCATTTGCAGGATGCGCTGTTCGGATTCCACTTCCTTGGTCACCAGCGCCCAGGTCAGCATGGGGCCGATATACGCGCCGTCATTATCCGTGACTGCCGAAACCTTGAGGTCCAGCACCTCCGGCCCCAGCTTGATCCGCGCGTTATGCGGCAGGTTGGCGGGGTCGGCCAGAATGCGGCGCTGATGCTGCGGGTGCTTGTGAAACACGTCGATACAGGTGCCCAGCAGGTCGTCGGCCGTCAGCGGCAGCAGGTGCTCGATGCGCCGGATCAGGCGTTTGGAGGTCTCGTTGACGTAATTGATGTTCAGGGTATCGGGCTCGACCGTCATCACCGCCACGGGCATGTCATCGATCATGCGCAGCAATCGGCTTTGCGCCTTTTCGCGCGAAAGGGCCTCGGTCGAGGCGTTGACCATGCGGACAAAGTCACGATGCTGGAACAGGATGACCACGACCGACACGCCGATCACGAGCATGACGTTGATCGTCATCGCGACGAAAATGGGATTTTCCGTCGCCACGAAAAAACAGACGAAGAACCCGCCCCCCACAGCCGCCACGGCCAGCGCGGCGGAGCACAGATGGACCAGGCAGAACATGGTGCCCAGGGCGCCCACAATCAGCACGAAGGCGACGTAGCTCTGCTCATACGCATCCCCATAGGGGAACAGCGACAGCGCCCAGGCCGAGAACATGGCCCCCAGCACGCCCGCCAGCACGTTCGCGCGCCGCAATTCGCTCATCACGCGTTCGCGGGTGGCCGCGACATTCCTCTTGCGCCACCAGAGCACCAGGCGGAACAGGCATATGCCTGTCAGCAGCAGCGGGCCGTAGACGGTCAGGGCCAGCGGTGCCTGATGGATGAATGCCAGGGCCAGCACCCAGGCATTGGCCAGCAGAACGAAATACAGAAGCGGCATCAACCGCGACAGGGCGGAAAACTGCGCCCGCAGCAGTTCCGGGTTTTCGGAACGCACGGATATGAAGGCGATAAACCGCGACAGGACCTGCTGCACCATCATTGCCCGTTTCCGCCGCCCGCCACCGGCCCCACGGGCCCTTCTGGCGGCGCCTGAACGCCCTGCGTGCTGACGGAAACCGCAAGCTGGGTCAGGATCACGGAAGAATCGCCCCCGGCATGGCTGCCGGCAGGGCCTGGCTTCAGGCCGGGATCGGTGTGGGTCGCCACGGTCATGGCTTGCGCGCCGGACAGGGAAACGTCCGTTGGGAGGATGGGAGCAGTATCGTCATGGTCGCACGTGATTTGCCCGCTCTCGATAATCTGATCAAGGGGGACAGGCCGACCAAGCAGAAACCCCTGGCCTTCGTCACAGCCTTCATTGCCCAGCATGGACAACTGGTCATAGGTCTCGATCCCTTCAGCCAGGACGGGAATGCCGAAAGAGCGCCCCAGCCCCAGCACGGCGCGGATAATGGCAAGTGTCTGCGGGCTGGACACCGCGTTACTGCAAAACGAACGATCGATCTTGATCCGGTCGAACGGAAAGGACCGCAGCGTATCGAGCGAGGAATAGCCGGTTCCGAAGTCATCTAGCGCAACGCTGACACCCAGGGCCTTGATCTGGCGCAACATGCGCAGGGCCCGTTCACGATCCGCGAAAATGGTGGATTCCGTCAGTTCCAGTTCAAGCTGGCCGGGCGGCAGGCCCGTATCGGCCAGCACTTCCATGACCAGCTTGGGCAGGTCGGCATGCAGGAACTGCACGGCCGAGAGATTGACCGCCACCTTGTAGGGCGGGTCCCATGCCGCCGCCTTCTGGCAGGCGGTGCGCAGCACCCATTCGCCAATGGGAATGATCAGGCCGTTTTCCTCGGCCAGGGGAATGAACTCGGCGGGGGGAATATCCCCCACCTGCGGGTGGTGCCAGCGCAGCAGCGCCTCGTACCCCGTGATCTGCCCCGTGCCGATCACGGTCTGCACCTGATAATGCAGGGAAAGCTGGTCGCGGATCAGCGCGTCACGCAGGTCGGCCGCAAGGGCGCGGCGGGCGCGCAGCATTTCATCCATCGCGGGTTCGTAAAAGCAGATCTTGCGGATCGGGTCCGCCTTGGCGCGATACATGGCCAGGTCGGCATTGTTGATGAGGGTTTCCTTGTCCCGCGCATCATCCGGCCAGATGGCGACACCAAGGCTGGCACCCGACGGCACCTCGAACCCGTCAAGGCGGATGGGCTTGAACAGGGCCGTTTCCAGGCGGGCGAGAAATTCGGAAATGCCGCCCCGGTCATCCATCCGGTAAAGGGCCGCGAATTCGTCACCCCCGGTGCGGGCGACAAATTCGCCCTCATGCAGCAGGCCCTTGAAACGGCGGCCCAGAATACGCAGCACCTCGTCCCCCGCCGCATGGCCGCGCAGGTCGTTGATTTCCTTGAAACGGTTGAGGTCGATGCCCACCAGCGCGAACTTGCCCTTGCGTTCATGGGCAAGCTCCTTCTCGAAATCCAGACGGTCGTTGAAACTGGCGCGGTTGGGCAGGCCGGTCAGCGTATCGCTCATGGCCATGCGGTGCAGCCGCGCCACGGATTCCGCGCGCACGCTGTCATCGATCAGGTAGCTGGCAAAACCCGCGCCGACAATGACCAGCGCCGTGCCGATCACGGCCAGGGCCAGGGCGTGCAGGGCTTCGGGGTTGGAGAACGCGCCGCTGGCGGCCACCGGCGTGACGTGCAGCGCCGCCATGCCCGTGAAATGCAGGGACACGATCGCCAGGCCAAGGATAGCGGCCATGGCGTTGCCCGCCTGTGGCCCCCCGCGCATGGCAACCTGCATGGCCGCGGCCGAAAGGACGACCGACAGCACGATGGAGGCGGCAAGATAGCGCATGTCCCATGAAACAACGCCCGCGACCCGGTACGCCATCATGCCCGCATAATGCATGGCCGCGATCGCCAGCCCGATAACCCCGCCCCCCAGGGCAGGGGTAAACCGCGCCAGCCGGCTACCCGCCAGGACAAAGCCGATCGTGCTGCCCACCACCGCAATCAGCAGGGATGCAATGGTCAGAACCGGGTCGAACGCCACGGGCACGCCCGGGTCGTATCCTAATATGGCAATGAAATGCGTGCACCAGATCGCGACCGCCGCAGTCAGGGATGTCAGGAAATACCAGCCATATTTCTGCAGACCGGTCGTCTCGATGGTGCGCAAAAACAACCGGGCGGTAACCCAGGAACCTCCAATGCAAAGCAACCCGGCAGCCAGCACCAACCACAAATTATGTTCATGGACGATGCAGCCAAAGACCATCTTCATGCAGATCCCCCTTCTCGAATATGTCCTTTATAGAACAGGTTACCGGTTTGACCTCCCGTATTTTACTGCCTGGCGCTCTCTTACGCTCACAACCCCGTCGTTACGATCCCGGTTCAATGCCCAGGCGCACGATCTTGCCCGGCCCACCGGCCGCCAACGACCACCCGGGCAGGGGGCACGGGCTGTGTTTTCCTTGCGAAAAAAGGCCCGGCGCGTGGTCTGGCGGGGCCGTCCATCACGGGTGGGCCCTTTGCCTACCCCATGCGCAGGGGGGCCCGGCCATAGGCGTTTCCGGCCAGGACCAGCCGGGTCAGGCTGTCCAGGAACGCCTGGCGTTCGGCACCCGAGAGCGCTTCTATCGTGCGCTGGTGCGCCCGGGCGGCGGGCCGCGCCATGCTTTCCAGCAGGGCCTGTCCTTCGGGGGTAAGGAACACGCGCTTGAGCCGCCGGTCCTTGGGCGTGCGCTCGCGCCGGACCAGGCCGCGCGCTTCAAGCCGGGCGGCGACATTGGCCAGCGTGGTGCGATCGACCCCGACCGCCACGGCCAGTTCGTTCTGGTCCAGCCCGGGCTGAAGGGCCGCCGCACTCATGATACTGTACTGCACGGGGGTGACGTTGAAGCCGCCACATTCCTCGGCAAACAGGGCGACATGGATCTGGTGCAGCCGCCGGATCAAAAATCCCGGCCGCCCGGGCAGGCCCGCCGCCCATTCGGTAGCCCAGCCCGACGGGTCCTCCGATACGGACTTCTCGGCCGTGGAATCCTCCAACACGGGGGCGGTGCCGGCCGCGCCGGGGGGCAAGGGGGCGGCGTCATCCACGGAGTCTGCGGCTGGTTTATCGCTCATGCCCCTTGATACCAGCCGCCGCAGCGCCTGCCAAATCCGGCATTTGCGTAAATGCGGCGCCACCGCCTGCCAGGGCAGGCATGATCCATCGGGCGACCGGAAGGGAATTTGTCGTATCGGGGACGAGACGAGTTCTTGCATCGCCCCAAATCGTCAGTATACTGACTTTTAGTGAGCCCGGAGGCACCCATGAACCCTGTTTTCGACCTGATCCTTCACGCTGGCACCGTCATCGACCCCATGACCAACCGCCACGAGGTCTGTGACATCGCCATTGCCGATGGGCGGATCAAAGCCATCGCCCCCACGCTGGACCCTGCCCTTGCACGCGAGAACACCGACGTGTCGGGCAAGATCGTAACGGCGGGAATGATCGATACACATGGTCATATCTACGAACACGTCACGGGCCGATTCGGGCTGAACCCGGACCTGGTGGGCGTGTATTCGGGTGTCACCACCATTATCGACCAGGGCGGGCCAAGCTGCATGACCATCGGCGGCTTCCGCAACTTTATCGCAGCCCCTGCCAGGACCCGTGTGCTGGCGTTCCTGTCGGCCTATCTGGTGGGCGGGCTGGAAGGCCATCTCTACCCCGAACTCTATGGCCCGGCCCAGACCAACGTGGCCCACAGCGTGCGCGCCGCGCGTGAAAATGCCGATCTGGTGCGCGGCGTCAAAGGCCATGCCGAACTGGGCGGCGTGTCGCGCTGGGGGCTGGATGTGATGCGCATTGGCAAGCAGATCGCGCGTGAGGCGGGTATTCCGCTTTATATCCATCTGGGCCAGCTCTGGCCCACGGCGGAAGACAACCCCGATATCGACGCCGATGAACTGGTGCGCGAACTCCTGCCCATCATGGAGGAAGGCGACGTGCTGGCCCACCCGTTCACGCGGCATCCGGGCGGGTTCATCTCGGTCGAGACGGGGGAGGTGCATCCCGTCATCTGGGCGGCACTGGAACGCGGGGTGACGGTCGATGTCGGCCATGGCTCGCATTTTTCCTTCGACATGGCGCGCAAGGTCATGGATGCGGGCATTGTCCCCTACACGCTGGGTGCGGACATGCATGGCTATAACGTGAAAGTGCCATCGGCCACCGACACCGCGGACCGCAAGCTGAACCCCTTTGCCGGGGTGGCCCCCTTCAACCTGACCCATGCCATGTCCAAGCTGCTGTATCTGGGCATGCCGCTCGATCAGGTCCTCGCCACGGTCACGGCCAATCCCGCGCGCATGATCCGCATGGAGGACACGCTGGGTTCGCTCCAGGTCGGGCGCGAGGCCGATATTTCGGTGCTGACCCTGCATAAGGGGCATTTCGGCATGATCGACAATAGCGGTGTCAGTGTCACTGCATCGGAAATGATCACGCCCGATTTCTGCCTGCGCGCGGGCGTGCGCTATGACGCCACCAGCCCGCTAGTGCCGCCGCTGGACTTGCAGGCCGCATGAGCGCGCCGGGGCCGCATTCTTCCCTGCCCTGGGGCAGCATGAGCCACGCCGCCCGCGACGCCGCCTATGACAATGTGGCCGCCGTTCCCGGCAGCCGGGACTGGATGGCGGCCCTGCGCGCGCGCTCGGCCGCATACCGCGCGCGCCACGCCGCAACCACGCGCGATATCGTCTGGGGCACGCAGCCCCGGCAGCGCTGGAACCTGTATCCCGCAGCGGACCCCCATGCCCCCTGCCTCGTGTTCATCCACGGCGGCTACTGGCAGTGGAACGACCCCGAACACTTTGCCTGCCTGGCCGAAGGGATGGCGGCACAGGGCTGGTCCGTGGCCATGCCCGGCCATACGCTGGCCCCGCAGGCATCGCTGCGCGCCATCGTGGCCGAGATCGACGGCGCGCTGGACTGGCTGGCGGCCCAGGGTGCGACGCACGGCATTGCGGGCCCGCTTGTCGTGTCCGGCTGGTCGGCCGGGGGCATGCTGGCGACACTGGCACTGGACCACCCGGCGGTTGTGGCAGGGCTGGCCCTTTCAGGCATTTACGAGCTTGGCCCCCTGCGGGACACGAAGCTGAACGAGGCCCTGGCCCTGGACGACGGAGAAATAGAGAGCTTCTCCGCCCTGCGCCGCCCGCCCTCCCCCAAGCCGCTGGCCATTGCCTACGGCACGCGCGAACTGCCTGCCCTGTGCCATGACAGCCGCAGCCTGCACCGCCTACGGGCCGCAGCCCACCGGCCCGGCCTGCTGGTGCCCGTGGCCGGGGCGGAGCATTTCAGCATCCTCGACACGCTGGGCACGCCGGGGGGCGAACTTACGCGCGTGGCATCCCTGCTAGCGGGTTGAAAACCCGCGTCCCCCCTGCCCTGTCCTTTTCGCATCAGACCCGCTGCGCACCCTGTGGGCCATCCCCTGGCCCTGCCGGTGGCATCTGGCCCCACCACCCCGGCCCGGGCGATGCCGCAACTGTCATCCCGCCGGGGCAAAAAGGCGTAACCGGGTTACTGGCTTTGGGATTTCGATCCGGCTAATCTGGGGCGACAGGTTTGGGTGGGAGCATTTTCAGTGCAAGAGACCGAGCAGAGCGACTGGCTGACCGAGGGCAATCTTATGGTCCGTGTCGTGGCAATGCCCACGGACACCAATGCCGCGGGCGATATTTTCGGCGGCTGGGTGGCGGCCCATATGGATCTGGCGGCCAGCACCACGGCCGAGGACAGGGCCGGCTGCAAATGTGCCACGGTCGCGGTGGACGGGCTGGTCTTTCATCGCCCCATGACGGTGGGGGACGAGCTGAATGTCTATACCCGTATCCTCAGAATCGGGCGCACCTCCATGACCATCGAGGTCGAGGCAGTGCGCCGTGTGCGCCGCACCACCACCCGCCAGAAGGTCACGCAGGGGCGCTTCACCTTCGTGGCGCTGGACGATAACGGCCAGCCCCGCGCGGTGGACGCCCCGCCGGCGGCCTGAACGCGGGCCGCACACCGGGGGTGGCGGGGCGGCTTCAGCCCGGCTGGTGGCCGCTTCTTGCCTGTTCCAGCCTGCACAGCCCGTAATAAAGAGGCGAGACCACGACCAGCCCCACGATCCATGACAGGTCGGCCCCCCCAAGGGCGCGGGCGATGGGGCCTGTGTAAAGATCGGTCGCGACAAAGGGCATCTGCACCGCAACGCCCACCACATAGGCGATCAGGGCCGTGATGTTGATCCGCCCGTAAATGCCGCCATCACGCTTGAAGAAGGAGGCGACATCGTATTCGCCGTGATGGATCAGGTAGTAATCCACCAGGTTGATCGCGGTCCACGGAATGAGCACGCATAACAGCAGGAACAGGAAGTTCATGTAACTGTGCAGGAAATCGGCCTGCGCCCCTATGGCCATGCCGATCCCCAGCACGGCAATGAAAATGCAGAACCCCACCCGCGCACGCAGGCCCGGCCGCCAGTCCGGGGCAAAGGTCTGCAGCAGCGTGATGCTGGCCAGCATGCCGCCATAGATATCGATAGCCCCGCAGCAGGCCAGGGTTACGGTCAGCAGCACGATGGCGGGGGCGGCAAACGCGCCAAGGCTGCGGGTCAGCGCACCCACTACATCCCCATCGGCCGCCAGCACGCCCATCAACGCGCCCAGCAGCATCAACGGCACGGCCCCTGCCACCACCCCGCCCCACGTGCCCCAGAACGCCGGGGCCGCCCCCGTGCGCTGGGGCAGGTAACGCGAATAATCGGACACATAGGGTGCATAGGAAATCTGCCACAAAGCCGCGACCGACAGCGCGCCCAGAAAGCCCTGGGTCGAATATGTCCCATGCATGAGGATATCGCCCGGCAGGGCATGACGGGCGACCAGCACGCCAAAACACAGCACCAATGTTGCCGCCGCCACCACGGTCGTCACCCGCCCGCAGCGATGGATGATGTCATGCCCCATGATGGCGATGGCCAGTGCCACCGCCCCCACCAACGCGATGATGGCGGGTGTGGCCACCGAAGGAAAAGCCCCGTGGATGGACCGGCCCGCAACGGCTGCGTTGGAAGCGGTGTAGCCGGTATACATCATGACCACCACGACCGTGACCAGGGCCGAGCCATAGGTGCCGAACTGGCCCCGGCTCTGGATCATCTGCGGCACGCCCAGCCGTGGCCCCTGGGCCGCATGGGCCGCCATGAAGACAGCCCCCACCACATTGCCCAGCACCAGCGCGCAGGCGGCGGACACAAAGCCCAGATGGAACGACGTGGTGGCGAGCGAGCCCGTCACCAGCGTAAGCAGCCGGACATTGGCCCCGAACCACAGCGCAAACAGATGGCCCGCCGTGCCATGCCTGCGTTCAGGCGGGATAGGGTAGATCGTGTCGTGTTCCAGATAGGAAACATCGCTCTGGGTCATGCAGTCTTCCGTTTTGTCCTGGCGGCCCGGGTGCGAGCGAGACGACGCACCGACTGGGGTTGGACCGACTGGGGGTGGAGGGCTGCATCTTGCAACGCGGCCTCGTACCATTACGATGCCATAATGTCAGCATACTGACAAATAACCCGCAACCTTTTTGCGCACCACACCACGCAGGCGTGACGCCCGGCCCTGCTCCAGTGCCGGCCACACAATCCTGGGGCCGCCATCCTGCGCGCCAGGGGGGCGATTCCGTCATTGCGGGCGGCACCGAAAGGTCCCTGCCGAACGGCCCGGACACGCGGCCCGGCTACGGCTCAACCACGATCCACGGGCAAGGGCGATGGGCCCTGCCCTGGTCCGGGCATCATACGCGGCCTTGGGGTCAGCTATAGCGTTTCGTAATCAGGAAGCGCGCGAAGCGTTCGGGAACCAGCAGGGTCAGGACCGACCAGCCCACGATCATCAGGCGGGTGGACAGGCGCTGGAAGCTGGGCCGGAATGGCAGCAGCAGCGCATCGAACAAGGCGCGCGGCCTGCTGTCACCGGGCAGAGGGTGGGCCTTGGGGGTCAGCCGCAGGGATGCGACCCGGAACTGCAAAAGATTACCGCCGAAAAACAGGATATCGGTCGTGGGTGGGGGCACGCCCCTGATCCGGCAGGCATTCTGTGCGGCCTGCAGGCGTTTCATCCCGCGGGTGACTTCGCGGCTGTAATTGGTGTCGCGCGCGGTCATGGTGCTGTCATTGGCACCATGCATGCGGTACAGCACCAGCGGCTTTGGTATGGTGATAACATCGCCCATATAGGGCGCCATGGCGATACAGGTTGAATCCGTCGCCGCATCATGCGTGCCGTCGAGCGGGAAAATGGCGTTCAGGAACCTGCGCGACCACGCATTGGCCGAAGATGGCGGGGTGGGGTATTCGAACGTGGCGTCCACCCATTGGCGGATCTGTGCGGGGGGCGGGGCAAGGGCCATTTTGGGAACCGTGCCGCCATTGGGTCGTTTTTGCGTATCGACACGCTGCATCATCACTTGGACCTTGCTCAGCCCTTCGCGCCAGACGGAGGCGATTTCGCGCAGCAGGCCGGGCAGCAGGACATCGTCCGAGTCGAGAAAAATAACGGCATCGCCGCGGCTTATCTCAAATCCGGTATTATTGGCCTCCCGCTGGCCCCGGTTTTTCGTGAAAACCGCCCTGATCCGATCGCCATAGCGCGCGATGACATCGGCCGAATCATCGGTCGATCCATCATCGACGACAATCACCTCCACATGCGGCCAGTCCTGCGCCAGCGCGCTGTCTATCGCATCCCCCACGTAACGGCCATAATTGTAGTTCGCTATGATGATCGAGAATAAAATATCGCTGTTCATCGGCAATACCGGCCCCCGCGCCACACCTGACCGCACACGGCCCGACGGCCTGCGTATGAAACAGGGCAGGAGAGCAAAAGGTTGTCTACGGGGGCGAAAATATTTGCCCCACCGCACAAAATTCACAGCGCAGGCGCGTGAGCGTGCAACCCTGATGGCTTCTGCACCGTTCGCCCAAAGCAGCCAGACGGGATCCGGCATGCCGTTTCACCACCCAATCAGGCAGGAGGCATGTGATGGTGCATTACCTTGCTACAGGACCGGCCGGTGGTGTCGGCACGCCGGTGGTACTCGGCCTGGGCGATGTGGGGCGTTTTATCGCGGTGTTCAACAAACACGGACACATGGCCTTCGCGCCGACGGGGCCGAATGGAGACCAGGCGGGAACGGACGCGGCCCCGGTGCCACCTGATCCGCTTGCGGGCCTGGCCTATCCGGGCCGCCCCTTGCCTGACGACGCAGGCGAGATGGGGCCGCTTGCATGATTTTCAACGCGCCATTGTATCAGCCCGTAGCGATACTGCCTGATGACGCTGGTGGTTTTTCCCTTTCCATGATGCTGTCTTTCATCGCCTGAGACAAGAATAACGCCGAACGCGCAGGATCATTCTCCATGACATCCACCGACCATGCGCGCCTGACCCGCATGCAGACAGTTCTGTTCAATGCCGGGTGGAACATGCTTGGCCGGATCGGGCCGGTTGCCGTAGCCCTGATCGTCACCCCTTTCCTGATCATGCGGCTGGGGCTGGACCGGTGGGGGGTGCTGACCATTGCGCTCAGCCTGGTGGGTACGTTCGGCATTTTCGATTTCGGGCTGGGCCGCGCGCTGACCCGCGCCGTGGCCGAACACATAGCCGATGGCCGGGAGCACGAAAGTGCCACCCTTACCCTGACGGGCATCCTGGTGCTGGGCCTGTTCGGGCTGGTGGGGGGCGGGTGTGCGGCCCTGGGTGTCAAGCTTTGGGTGTATCATGGCCTGAAAATTCCCAGCGCGTTGCAGCACCAGACCGTGGTGGCCATGTGGGTGTTATGCGCCACGGCCCCGCTGGTCATGATCAACGCTGCCATGTGGGGCGTCATGTCGGCGTATCAGGCGTTCCGCACCGCCAACCTGCTCAACGTGCCCATTTCGGTCATGTATTACCTGGGCCCGTTGCTGATCCTGCAAGTATGGGACAGCCTTGTTGGCGTCATGCTGATGCTGGCCTTGTGCCGCCTGGCCATGACGGTGGGCTATGGGTTGGTGTGCCTGCGGATCATGCCATCGCTGCGGCATGCCCGCCCTGCATGGCGTGAACTGCGCCCGCTGTTTCGCATTGGCGGATGGATGACCGTATCCAACCTGATGTTTCCCGTGCTGTCCTATATGGACCGCTTCATGATCGCGACCGTTCTGTCGGCCGCCATAACGGGCTATTACACCACCGCATTCGACGTGGTGGCGCGGCTGTCCATGATTACCATGGCCGTCACCAGCACGGCCTATCCGGCCATGGCGGCATCCTGGCGCAAAAACCCCGCTGCCACCACCACACTTTACCGCAACAGCATCCTGACCGTGGTGGGGCTGCTCTTTCCCTTCTGCCTGCTGGGCTCCCTGTTCAGCCACGATATCCTGCTGTTGTGGGTGGGGCCGGATTTCGCGCTGCACAGTACCGCGATCATGAAATGGCTGAGTATCGGCGTGTTCTTTTTCGGCATGGATGCGGTGGCTGCGGGTTTTCTCGACGGGATTGGCCGGGCGGAGATCAACGCGATCCTGTCCGTGGTCGAGGTCGCCCTTTATGTGCCGTTGCTTCTGGTGTTCCTGCACTGGTTCGGGGTCAATGGCGCTGCCTATGCCTGGGCGGTACGCAGCATGGCGGACTGCCTGGTTCGCATTTCCCTGGGCATTCGCCTCTATCCTGCACTGACAGAGGTCGTGCGCCATCTTGTTCCCGCTGGGCTGGCGGGGCTCTTGGCCATGCTGCTGGCTATTCCCGACACCACGCATTTTACCAGCACGGTTATCGGCACGGCGGGTCTTGGCGCGTTTTACCTCATCCTGTGGAGCTACGCCCTGACTGACGCGGACAGGACCAGCCTGCGCCTGAGCCTTGCCCGGGTCTGGACCATGGGCCGACAGGCGTTGCACTGGTAAGGCCGCCCCTTTGATCAGGAATGATAAAAAATTCAAAAATATTATGATCTTTGAAGCTTTTTGGAAAAATCTTCACCAAAAACTTTTCTTCATTGGACTGGGTGGTTCTGGAACCCTCGGAACGGGTTTGACGGGCGGCGTTATTTGCCGGTGAATGGTTGCCCGTCCCACATCACGACCTTGCCCGGCCCGCATACCGCCCCCTGCGTTCCCCCAAAACCGTAGAGGGCCGCAGGCAGTTTGGTATTGTTGTAAGGCAGATGCGTTTCGACATAACAGGGCTGCCTGGGGTTTTTGGCATCCCAGCCATCGACGGTAATGCTTGAACCCGCACTCATGTAAAGCGCACCCGCGGGCACACCCTCCAGCGCATCGAGCACGATTTCCGGCTTGCCGGTATCGTTGTTTTCGATATGCCCCGTAAAGGCGGTCGGGCCGCGCAGGATCATCTGCTGGGTGTTGAAGTCGAAGCTGGTGCCTTCGAAATCGAATTCCCAGCAGGATTCTTCGTCCAGACCCACGACGGCGTTGTTATAGATCGTCCCGCCCGCGAAGGTCGAACGCTCGCCCGCATTATGCGTGCCCGGCTGCGTGTAGATGCCGATATTGCCATTGCCGATCAGCACATTGAACATATCCACACCCCAGACATTATGCCCCAGGGAAAGACCGCGATTGAACCCCTGGATGGACACGCTGATCAGCGTCATGGCCGCATTGATATTGTGGTTGCCGTTATCGGTATAGTTCATGGTAATGCCGTCAATGGCCTTGCTGCCCCGCAGGGTAATGCCTTCCAGCCGGTTGAGGGTTGTCTTGTCCCGGTGGGGAAAACCGTCCTGCGACACATAAAGGCAGGTGCCCGAGGTCATGCGGCAGTCAAACGTGGCATTGCGCAGGCTGACCAGATCGGGGTTGATCCTGAGCGGTTTGCCCAGCGTTTTTGTCGCCCCCTGCAAATCGATGTCGCAGCCGCGTGTGCCTGCATAACACCCATCCAGCAGGGCTTGCAGGGCAGGACTGTCATCAGCCAGCGCCGCCATGGGAACGGCAAGCCCCAGAATGCTCAGAACCAGGCAATATTTCATTCGGCTGTCCCCTTGCCGCATATCCGCGCACCTGTCCGGGCGGGACAGGCGCCATACGGGACCGGGCCCCATGACCCGAAAGGCGCGGCCCGGGGGTGCACCACCGCAGGCCGCCCAGCCCCCGCCTGACCTAACGGGCGGGCAAGCCCCTGCGTTCCCCCCGTGATCGGGCACAAAGAGACCACCTCAAAAGCCGAAATGTCCGCAGAATAAAAGTTTTTGGTGAAGCTTTTTCCAAAAAGCTTCAAAGACCGTCACCTTTTTGGAAAAAAGGCGACACCAGAAACTTTTATAACTCTTTATCACTGCGTTGTTTTAAATGCCCTCTCGTTTGGCTCCGGACATACTGCCAGGGGGCTAGACCGTGCCCCCCATGGCGGGGTCCGTCAGGCCGGGCAGGCCTGTTTCCACCCGGCCGGCCACATGGCAGAAGAACGTGCTGTCATTCCGGGCGGTCAGGATCACGTCATACCAGTTGGCGCTGGCTGCAAGGTCTATGGTAACGGTGCGGGTCTGGCCGGGGGACAGGGTGATCTGGCGGTCCCCGCCTGTGCGGCCGGACAGGCTGAGTACCGCCTGCTCATGCCCATGATTGGCTAGGACAAGGGCAAGGCCTGCGTGCCGGGCATCCTGTCCTTTCTGGTAATGACAGGCGACAGCCACTGCCCGGGTGGCAAGCTGGCCCCGGTAATGCCGGTAGAACCCGTTGGGGCCGTGCACCTCGATATTGTAAAGACCATCGGTAAAATCGGCCGAAGGATAGCTCAGCCGCATGTGATCCCCGGCGGCCACCGCCCATGTGGCGGCGGAAAAACCGTCCTGCACCGCCGTGTCACGCAGGCCGCGCCGATAGACGTTGAACGGCGCACCCGCTGCCTTTGCCCCATGCAGCGTGCGCGAGGCCGCCAGTTGCAGCACGACCGATGCGCCACCCGGTGCGGGCTGCATGTCACAGGCCAGTTCGTACGGCAGCGCGCAGGACGGGCGTGTGCCCGGTTCCTGCCAGGCGATGGAACGCAGGGCCGCCCCTTCCTTGCGCAGGGCCGCGACCTCATCGGCAGTGAAGGCGTGGTAGCCCTTGGGGTAGGGGCGGCTTTTCGCGCGCTGGATTTCCTCGATATGCTGGTCGCGGTCGAGAAAGGCCAGATGCGGCGGCGTGGCCTCGAACGGGCGGAAGCACGATGTCAGGTCGCCGCTGACCGCGCGCCGCCAGTCCGAGATATTGGGCTCGGCCACCGGCTTTGCGAATTTGCGGGACAGGAAAACTTCCAGGAACTGCAAGGAGGATGAATGATCGAAGACCTGTGAATTCACCCACCCGCCCCGGCTCCATGGAGAAGCCACGATCATCGGCACGCGAAAGCCCAGCCCGACCGGCCCGCTGCGGGCAAGATGCCCGGGCACGCCACGCGCTTCCTCATCAGCGGCGGTGGTGTATTCCAGCCCCGCATTGCGGATGGAGGCCGAACTGCCGCCGGTTTCGGGGCGGGTCGGATCGGGGGCCACGTAGGAGCAGCCATGGTCGAAAAAGCCGTCATTTTCATCATAGGTGAGAATGAAGATGGTCTTTTTCCACACCTCGGGATTTTCGGTCAGGATATCCATGATTTCGGAGACGTACCACGCCCCGTACCATGGCGATGTCGGATGGGCGGAAAAACGCTCCGGGGCCGCCAGCCAGGAAACAGTCGGCAGGCTGCCTTCACGCACGTCCTTGCGGAACTGGTACAGCATGTCGCCCTTGGGGGCCTTCATGCTTGTGGCGCGATCGCCATCGCTGAATTCCAGCACTTCAAGGTGGCGATAATCCGGATCGCCCTTGTTGGTGACGAAGGCGCGCTCGAACAGGTCCCGCTCGGCGGGGGAAAGCGGTGTTTCGCGGCTGGCGCGCGTGCGGCGTTCCTGCAAGACGGCAAGCAGGGCCTGGGCTTCGGCCAGTTCCTCGTCCCGGCGTTCGGACACCAGCATTTCGCTGCGTTCGAGCTTTTCAATATTTTTCAGGCAAGCGGCAATGCATTCATCCACCCACAGCCCGTAGCCGGGATTGTCCGATACGTTATACGCATCGAAACATTCCAGAACATTGCACGCAAAGTTGGACAGCCAGGCTCGTTCCTCACCCCCCAGGCCACCGGTCTGGCTCAGTTCGTTCTGGTAGAATTTCCACGATATGCCGGCCTGGCTCAGCCGCTGGGGGAAACTGGTCCAGGTCATGCCACCCTGAAGAATTTCAGGGTTGCGCATGTAGACGGCCGACCCCGGTTCCTGCCTGTCACGCACGGTGCCGCTCCAGAAAATCAGCCGGTTCGGCGTGGTGCTGGTCATGGCCCCGCAGTAATTCTGGTCGCAGATGGTGAACGCATCGGCCAGCGCATAGTAAAACGGCAGGTCTTCGCGCGTGTGGTAGCCCATGGTCAGCGGGAAATGGGCGAACGCCTTGTGGTGCGACCGCTTGACATCCACCCAGCGGTCATGCCGCCCTTCGTTCCAGGCATCGACCTGGCTGTCGCGCGAATGCGGGATGGAGCCCATCCAGGTAATGCAGCTATCATGCATGTTCAGCCGCCATGGGCCGTAGGTTTCCCCCGCCTTGCCGCTTTGCAGAAAGACCGGGTTGCCGTTGGCCAGCGTCAGGGCGCGCGGGTCGTTGAAACCGCGCACACCCTGGAGCGTTCCGAACATATGGTCGAACGACCGGTTCTCCTGCATCAGGATCACCACGTGCTCGGCATCCATGAACGTGCTGCCCGGCTCGGAGGCGATGGCATGGGCCCGGCGGATGGAGTCCGGCAGGCTGCCCGCAAGCCCCGCCGTGCCCGACAGCAGGGCGTATTTGAGAAAATCGCGGCGTGTGGTCATGGATTCTCCTGGTGCGCAAGCACGTTCAGACATGGAACTCTGGGGCCGGGCGGTGGATCAGAACTCCACCCCGACGGTGCCGAAGAACATCCGTGGCGCGGTCGGGTAGCCCGTATAGGTTGACGCATCCCCCGATGTGATCGAGGACCAGGTCCGCACGTTGTTCAGGTTGCTGATATTGAGCTGCAGATCAAGCCCCCGCACATGCGGGATCATGTCGAAATGATACCCGGCACTGAACCCCAGCATCACGCGCGACGGGGTATAGACCGAATTGGTAATGGTGGCAGGGCGCTCGCCCATATAGGTGCCGCTGAACTGCGTTCTGAAATTGCCATAATGGTAGCTGAGCACGAACTTGTCGGACCAGGCGGGGATGGCGGGCACCTTCATGCCGCGGGTGTGGTAGAGCGTGGCCCCGTCCATGAAGTCGTTGCCATAGACGCTATCGACATAGGACAGCGCGTTATAGACCGAGAAATGGTTGCCGAAATGCAGCGTAAAGGCCAGGTCCATGCCGTTCGTGCTGACACTGCCCAGATTGGCCACCGTGCTGCCCACGCCCGAAATACCCTGGTTGGGCGGGCTGATCGTGCCAAGCCGGTTGTAGAAATTGACATGATAGTATTCAAGCTGGCCGCCGATACCGGTCAGCGGTCCGAATTTGAGCGCGCGGCTGGTCCGCAAACCTATCTCATACGTCCAGGATGTTTCGGGTTTGCCGTGTTTCTTGAACGCCTCGAAATCGGCCTGGCTTGTCACGGCCCAGGGTGAGGTCGAGCCGTAGCCGGTCTCGGCAAAGGAATCCATGTTTTCCTGGATATTGGCGAAAAGCTGTTCATGATCGGTGAACCGCCACAAGGCGCCAAAAGCCGGCAGGAACGCCTTGAAGGACGGGATCGTGCCGCCGGCCACCGTATTGGTGCTGGTATCGACAATGGTTTTCGCACCCGAAACGGCTGACGCCAGCGATTGCGGCAGGGCCGCCACCGGCAAGGTGCCGTTGGTGTACACCATTTCGGACTTGAAGCCGCCCATGAGCGTCAGGCGCGGCGTGACTTTCCACGTATCCTGAAGATGGGTGACGAAAGTATTGGTATAGAAGGCGTTGGCCCATTGGGTGAACAGCGGGTCGCGCGGCATGTCGTACGGGGTCAGCGTGTTGGTGGCGGTCAGGGGGTACCAGCGCCGGGCCTGCACGTTGTTGTTGCGTTCGTACCAGCCGCCCACTTCGATATTATGGTGCCCGACCTTGTAATGCAGCGTGCTGGTCAGCCCGCCCCGGTAATCACGATATTCCGTGGTGCGCACGACAAAGCCGGTGCCACCCGTCTTGTTCCACACGACAGGATCAACACCGTGCAGGCTGTAGGTGAACTGGCCGTTCTTGATGTAATTTGTTGCCCCGGGGTCCAGATAGGGGCCAAGCTCGGTCAGGATCGCAACCGTGCGCACGGAAGTGGCGACAATGCCCGCCCCGTCATCGTAGTGAAAGTAAAGATTGTTGTCCCATGACACATGATCGTTAAAACGGTGAGACACGTTGATATAGGACAGGTAATCCGTCCGGCGGGCGGCGGAAAAATAATACTGGTTATTGGGGGTCGCGGGGGAGGCCTTGGTCGATGTCATGACCGGGTAATTGGCCATGGCGGCACTCAGATTGGGGTAGAAGGCGCCACGGGCATACAGGCTGGTGGGGGCGGTCAGGCCCTGCGTGTTGGGTTCGGCCTTGTTCTGCCAGTCGAAATAGGCGGTGACATCCGTCTTTTCACCCTTGTGGGTGAATTTGGCGTTCACCTGGTACCCGCCCTGGCTGTTGCCCGGCCCCAGGTTCCACGGTCGCGCATCCTGCCGTGCAAAGGCGAAGTAGGCGGCGTTGTTGTTGCCGAACGTGCCGGTATCGACCCGCGCGAAAGTGCGGAAGGTGGAATATTCGCCAAAGGTCTGGCGAATGGTGGCCCCGGCCTTTTTCTTTGGATCGCTGGTGGTGAATGCGATCGTCCCGCCCAGGTTGCTGGTTGATGCAGTGCCCAATGCCCCCGCCCCCGATGACAGGGAGGTACTGGCGATATCTTCGCTGATCGCCGCGCGCTGGGGCGACAGGCCGTTGTAATTGCCGTACGCCCCCGCCCCCAGCGGCACGCCATCAAGCGTGTAGCCAAGCTGGTTCTGGTTGAAACCATGCACGTAAATGCTGGAATTCTGTTCGTTATTGCCCCACGGGTCCACGTTGGTGAAAGTGACGCCGGGCAGGAAATCGAGGGCCTGCATGGGGTTCTGCCCGGGCATGAGGGCCTGTATTTCCTGGCCATCCATGCTCATGACCGAACGCGTATGGTGCCCGGTGGTCACAATATCTTCCCCCGCATTACTGCGAAGGGCGGCTTTTTTACGGAGGTTTTTCAAAGGCTGCGGTTTTCCGCCATGGATGGTAATGCCCCCGCCGGGCAGGTTTTCTGCCGTAAAGCCCGTACCGGCCAGCAGGCGTGCCACCGCTTCCTCTGGCGGCAGGGTTGCGTTCAGCGGCTTGACCGTAATCGCACGCAGGCGCGGATCGGGGGTGAACATGACATTGCGGCCGGTCTGCTGGCCCAGTTGTTCCAAGGCCTGTTCAAGCGGCTGGGCGGCGATATGGACAGGCACGCCCCCCACGGGGCTGGCAGGCGTTGCAGCCCAGGCAGGGCGGGTCAGGGCAGTCGAGACGCAGACCACAAGCATGGTGGTGCGACGGTGGGAAAGCCGGGAAAAACGCATCTGTTACCTGTCTTGTCATCACGGAGAGGAAGGGCTCACCCGTTATGACAAACGCCGTGGCAATAACCTCAGCCTGGCTCGGCGCATTTCATCAAACTGTCACAGGTCGTAAATGTCGTAGCCACGGGCCGAGACATTCAGCCGCACGGGCAGAAGATGGGCCAGCCCGTCCAGGAAACCGGCTTCCTGCCCGATATGGTAGACAGCGCTGAGTGCGCGGCGGCTGGCGCGCGGCGCGTCCATGCGGATGGGCGTGGTCGTGTAGCGGTTCATTTCCGCAACCACCGTGCCCAGGCTCACGTTGCGAAAAAGCAGTTCGTGCCGGGTCCAGGCTGTCAGTTCATCGAGCGAGGGATTGTCCTGCTCCGTGGTGCCGTCGGCCCTGATCCGCAGCCGACGCCCGCTGGGCAGAACCTGCCTGATGCGGGACTGGCGAATACCGTGCACGGTACTCTCGCCCGCAATGGCGGTGATATCCGTAGCAGTTTTATAAAGGCGGATATCGACCGAGGCTTTCGCGGGCACGCTCAGAACCGCATTGCCGGTCGAGATCCGCATGGGATCGGCCCCGCGATTGCTGAACAGGGTCTGGCCCGCCACAAGGCGCACGGTCGGCCGGCGGGGCGACAGGGCAATGCAGCTTTCCGTATCCAGTTCGCAGTAATGCCCCGGCCCCAGTGTAACACTGCGGATTTCACCCGCGCGCGTGCCGATGAACGCCACCGCCCCCGCCTGCCTGCGCGGCAGCAGCACCGCAAGGCCACCCATTGCCGCAACGGCCAGCACATGCCTGCGCGGCAGGGCATGCACCCCCGCAGGCTGGCCCATGGGCGGGGCTTGCGGCAAAGAACGCACCGCCGGGGCCGATGGCGCGGATACGGGAACACCGCCAGCCCAGTCCCAGTATTCGCTCAGCCGTTCAATGGCCATGCCGTGGCGTTCGTCCAGCGCAAGCCAGCACCGGAACGCGTTGCGGTCAGATTCTGAACAGTTTTCAGCATGAAGACGGGCGATCCAGAGCGCCGCTGTCTCCCACAGGTCGGGCGGCTGCGTCATTCATCCATCCAGTTCCGCAACAGCACCAACGCTTTTGCAATATGCTTTTCCACAGCGCTTTCGCTCACACCCGCCCGGGCCGCGATTTCGCGGTAGGTCAGATGCCCGGAACGGTGCAGCAGGAAAATGGTTCGTGTTCTGGGGGGCAGGCGTTCGCAATATTTCTGCAAACGCTGCACAGTCGTATACGCCGCCTCGGGCGTGGGGCCCTGATCGGGCACGCTGGTTTCGACACCGGTTTCATGCACGGACACGAACTGCACGCGCTGCTGGCGCCTGAACGTATTGATAATGGAGTTTATGGCGCTACGCGTCACGTAGCTTTCGGGATTCCTGACGGTATCGGCCGGGCGTTCCAGGTAACTGACCAAGGCGTTCTGCAGATGATCGTCCGCTTCGTCATCACGGGTTGCACCGCGCACCTTGCGCAGCAGACGCCGCCAGTCCCGCTGCCGGGTCATCCATTCATCCGTCACGTCAACAATCCACGCCCCAGAATCGCCAGAGCCCGGACTATGATGCAAAGCCCGCCCGGCCGCGTGTGAAAGTTTTATGACGCAAGCGCACCCTTGCCACACCCAGGCGTTAGGGGCTGTTCGAAAGTCGGCGGCTGGGGGCGGGGCTTATGGCGGAGCGTGAAGCAGCGCTTGTGGATGGCGTCAGGATTGGGCCTTGGCGGCTTTCTCGGCCGCGTCGATTTCCAGCGCCAGGCGGGCCATTTGCAACGCACCTTCGCGGCTGCCCGCACCGCAGATGAACCGCGCGGGGTGGGCGAACACCGCATCCGCCACGCCGGATACGGCGGCCAGGGCCTCCCCATCCAAGCCGCGCCAGGCTTCGGGCAGGGACACGCGCTGGCCGAAATCGCCCCGCGTCGGCGGCACGGCCTTGACGTTCCAGCGCCCGGGTGCGGCGGGGGACACCACATAGACCACCGGCAGGTCATGCTCGAAAATCACCTTCTCGGTGGGCATGCCCGTTTCCATCAGGAGAATGCGCTTGTCCTCGGCTTTTTCATACGCTTCCAGCACCCGGTTCGCGGCCTTGAAACTGGCGCGCACGCGATCGGCCATATTGAGCAGATGGGCGGCAACCGCGCTGGCGGCGTTGGCAAAGCCCAGTGTCTCACGCAACTTGGCTTCTTCCGCGCCGTAAAGTTCGGCCGTATCCCAGGCCGGACCGCAGGCCGAGACGATATCGGACAGGGACAGCTTGCCCATCTTGGCAACGCCGTTGTCATCGAGGTCGATGGGCAGGACCAGCGACTTGTCGAGGCTCTGCCAGATGGCGGCCAGCGTATCCGCATCCACCGGCACTTTGAGGATATTGCCCAGGGCCGCGATCCCGTAATCCTTCCACAGCAGGCCCGCCGCACTATAGGGCTGGCCGTCCTCGCGCAGGGGCTTGTCCTTCATGTGGTGGTCGTAACGCCCGTCGGCCGGCGCGTAGGTGCCGCCTACGTCAAAGACGATATCGGCCGCCTTGATCTGTTCGGGGTTCCTGCTGCGCACGAAAGCCAGCCGGTCGGCCGGGGCCGTGCCCAGAACCCTGCCGCGCAGATCGCCCCTGGGGGCCAGCGCGTAATGGAGGATGACATAACCCAATGTCTCATCAAGGTGGAAATTCCCCGAATGGGTCAATGCCCGGACAGGGGCCGTCCCATTCCCGAGACCGATGGGGGTATGCTCTGACATAGGATAACCTGCCGACAAACAAAGGGTGAATGACCGATAGGCCCCCTCATGCCGCAAAGGGGGTGGCATGACAACACACTTCGTCCGGTCCGCAGGACCGTATGCGCCCCACGGGCCGCCGCCGTTCAGGCGGGGCGATAGGTCAGGTAGGTGCGCCTGATGCTGGGAATGGCCTGGCGGATAACGCCCTTGATCCCCAGATCGCCCCCATTGAGGCGAAGGCGGTAATTGGTGATGACATTGCGCATGACATCGGCGGGATAGATATCCTTGAAGAATTTAAGCCCGTCCGTCTGGGCGATGGCATCGTACAGCGCGCTGCCTACGGGCGGGGCCATGTCCTTCCAGTACCCCATCTTGACCAGGATATTGTTGAAAAGATGCAGCATGCTGGCGCCTGCGCATTTTTCGCGGCATTCGGCACGGTATTCGGGCAGGAAGACCTTGAAGATATCGTAATGCTCGAGCGGGTAGAACAAGGTGGGCGCGGACAGGGCGATCCTGCCCGGATTTCTGGCAACCAGCTTGCCAAGGGCCAGCGGCCCGGTTTCTCCCCAGCGCAGGTTGCGGTCCATCCTGGTGGTGACATCGGCAATCAACTGCTCGATCAGGTCGGGTTCGGACAGGTAGAGAATAGCCCCGTTCACGCCGCCCTGTTCCTCCTTCACCACGATATCGCCCGCAAGGGGGTGGGGCGGCCTTGCCAGCATGAGCATGTCCAGATCGACCCAGATCAGGTCTTTCTTCTGGATCATGCGGTAGCGGAACAGGTCGGAAAAATGCCCCAGATGCGGCTTGCCCCCGAACAGGAACCGCCGCGTCATGTCCTGGGGCACGATATCCGCCGCCGGGGCCACATCCACGCCCTCGGGCACGCCTTCGAGCGGTTCGTAGGAAAAGATCGTCAGCCCATAGCCGCGCGATACGAACGAGTTGGCGCAGGCCTGTTCCAGCGCACTCAACCGCCCGCCGTACCAGAAGGACCCGAACTGCCTGGAATTGAGGTCGGAAACCGGCATTGTTCTCTTTCTCTTCATGCTGAGCGGGGCTTTCCCCCTGATATCCCTGGTTTAACTTGCATGGCCCCCGGACGTTCCGGAACAACTGTCACGAGGGGGCACAAATTATGCCGCCGCATTTGCCTGCCGCCGCAGCCGGTGCATGGTCCGCCGGTTGGCGCGCATAAATTCGCCCAGCACTGCTACCCGAACCCCGGGCCGGACGTTGGCAGTCATGGGGCATGCCAAAGCGAGGCATGGCTCCGCACAGGGCGCACGTACGGGCCCGCCCGCACATGGCCACCCGGCACGCCTTGCACCGCAGCCACGAACGCCCCCGCCTATGGAGACCAGACCATGGCCGAGACACGCAGCGACGGTCCTGCCCCCGCCCCGGGCGGCCCATCCCCGCAACGGGCACCCCGGCAGAGGGAGGAACTGATCGAACTTGCCCTGCAACGCCTACCCGCCAAAGGGCGCGTGGCCGCACGGTGGTTGCGCCAGCCCACCGCACGCTGGGCGCGTATTCCCATGGGGGTGCTGCTGGTTGCGGGCAGCGCCTTTGCCCTGCTGCCTGTTTTTGGCGTGTGGATGCTGCCGGTGGGCCTGCTGCTTCTGGCAGAAGACCTGCCCCCGCTGCGCCGCCTGAGCTATCGGCTTCTGCGCTGGGTGGAACGCCGCCGGCCCCATTGGCTGGGGCTTGCCCCGCCCCCCAAGGGTTGAGCCCGCCATGCCCCCGCACCGCCCCCCACCCGCGCAAGACAGGCCCGCGTGAATGGACACGCAGCCCCCGGGGCTGAGCAGTGCGCAGGCCGCGCAACGGCTGAAGGCGCATGGCCCGAACGAACTGCCCCATGGCGGCCACAACACGCCCTGGCGTATCGCGCGCGAGGTGCTGAAGGAGCCGATGTTCCTCATGCTGCTGGCCGCAGGCGGCCTTTATCTGGCCCTGGGGTCGCGGGGGGAGGCCCTGCTGATCGTGGCGCTTGCCTCGGTCTCCATCGTCATTACCGTGGTGCAGGAAATCCGTAGCGAACGCGTGCTGGACGCGCTGCGTGACCTCACAAGCCCGCGCGCGCTTGTCATTCGCGACGGGCAACGCCAGCGTATTGCGGGCAGCCAGGTGGTGCAGGGCGATGTGGTGGTGCTGGCCGAAGGCGACCGCGTTCCAGCCGATGCCCGCGTGCTGGCCGCCCAGGTGTTCGAAACGGATGAATCGCTCCTGACCGGTGAATCCGTGCCGGTGCCCAAACACTATGCGGAACCCCCTTCAGCACCGCCCGGCACGGCGGAAGGAACGGAAGCCGAGAAAGGGGAACGCCATGATGAAACCCCCGGCGCGGCGTTGACCGAGGGAGGAACGGCGGCGGAGGCACCGGCAAAGGGAACCCAGGCCGAAGGGGCAATGGCGGAGGGCGTGAAAACAGATGCGCAGGCGGGCCTGGTGTTCGCAGGCACGCTGGTGGTGCGCGGGCAGGGCATGACTGAGGTCATCGCCACCGGCACCCGCAGCGAGATCGGCAAGATCGGCAAAAGCCTGGAAGGGATCAGGCGCGAAGCCCCCCACCTGGCCCAGCAGACAAGCCGTCTGGCGCGGGTTCTGGCGATGATCGGGCTGGGTGTCAGCGCCGCCTTCACGCTGCTGGACGGCATGCTGCGCGGTGCCTGGCTGGAAGCCCTTCTGGGCGGCGTGGCGCTGAGCATGTCGCTCCTGCCCGAAGAACTGCCTTTGGTGCTGACCGTATTCCTTGTCATGGGCGCGTGGCGCATTACGCGCGCCGGGGTGCTGACGCGCCGCGCAGCCGCCATAGAAAGTCTGGGGGCTGCCAGCGTGCTGTGCACGGACAAGACCGGCACCCTGACACAGAACCAGATGACCATCGTGGAACTGCGCACGGGCCTGCAACTTGCCGCCCTGCCCCTGCGCGGCGATACCCCGGTGCCCGATGGCACCGCCCGTCGGCTGATCGAGATCGGCCAGCTTGCCTGCCCGCCCGATCCGTTCGACCCCATGGAAAAAGCCTTTCACGACCTCGCCCGCCAGCATCTGGGCGAGAAATCACCCCCGTCCGAACCCCAGCCCCCGGTCCTGGTCCACACCTACCCGCTCAGCCCCGCCCTGCTGGCCATGTCCAATCTGTGGCGCATGCCCGATGGCACAATGCTGATCGCCACCAAAGGCGCGCCGGAAACCATAGCCGGGCTATGCGGGCTGGACCCCGCAGCCCATGCGGCCGTGCGTGCCGCCACGGACGACATGGCCGCACGCGGCATGCGCGTTCTGGGCGTGGCACAGGCCACCCGCCCACCGGGCAGCCTGCCCGCCAGCCAGCAGGATCTGGGCCTGGATTTTCTGGGGCTTGTGGGGCTGTCGGACCCGCTGCGTGAGACCGTGCCCGCCGCCGTGCGTGAATGCCGGGCGGCGGGTATTCGCGTGGTGATGATAACGGGCGATTACCCCGCCACCGCCCGCGCCATAGCCGTTGAAGCCGGGATCGAGACCGGCACGATCCTGAGTGGCGACATGCTGGAGACCATGGATGAGGACACGCTGGCCGCCCAGGTGCGCGGCACAAGCGTTTTTGCCCGCATCCGCCCCGAGCAGAAACTACGGATCGTGCGGGCCCTGCGCCGCAATGGGGATGTGGTGGCCATGACAGGCGATGGCGTGAACGACGCGCCCGCGCTGAAGGCGGCGGATATCGGCATTGCCATGGGCGGGCGCGGCAGCGATGTCGCGCGGGAAGCCAGCGCCCTTGTGCTCCTGCGGGACGATTTTGGCTCCATTGTCCAGACCATCCGGCTGGGGCGGCGGATTTACGACAATATCCACAAGGCGCTGGGCTTTGTGCTGGCGGTCCATGTGCCCATAGCAGGGCTGGCCATCCTGCCGCTGCTGACCGGCCTGCCATTGGTTCTGATGCCGCTGCATATCGCCTTTCTCGAAATCATCATCGATCCGGCCTGCTCCATCGCCTTCGAGGCCGAGCCCGAGGAACACGACCTCATGACCCGGCCGCCGCGCAACCCCCGGTCACCGCTGTTCTCCCGCGCGCTGATCGCGTGGAGCGTGGTGCAGGGGGGTGCGGTCCTTGCCGCCGCCGCCTGCGTGCTGGCGCTGTCCGTCCGGCGCGGCATGACGGAACCCGACGCCCGCTCCCTGGTGTTCGTAACCCTTGTCTGCTGCGATATCGCGCTGATCCTGATCAACCGGTCCTTCAGCACGTCGCTGTTGCGCGCCTTCGTGCGGCCGAACTGGATATTGGGGCTTATTCTCGCGCTCGATACCCTGCTGCTGGTCATTGTCCTGCTGCCCACGCCGCTGCGGGGCGTGCTGCGGCTGGGGCCGCTTGCCCTGTGGGATCTGGGCCTGTGCGTGGGGGCGGCGGCTGTGGTGCTGAGCGCGATGGAGTTCCTCAAGCGGTTCTGGCGCAAGGCCCTGCGAAGCTGATCCTCCGCCCGGCCCGTTCCCGGCGCAGCCTTGCAGTGGCGCCGCACCTGACCTGCAACCAGGCCCCGCTGGCAACGCCGGGCCCGCATGCGACGTTGATCGGACATACATCATGACCCGCTGCCGGAACGGAGGAACACGATGGCCGTGCGCGCGAATTGGAAAGGGGCGATCACGATCGGGGATATGACATGCCCCGTGGCCCTGTACATGGCGGTCGCGCCACCGGGGCGCATTGCGCTGCATGTCATCAACCGTGCGACGGGCCACCGGGTGCAGCGCCACTTCATCGACAGCGAAACGGGGGAAGACGTCGCCCCGGGCGATCAGGTCAAGGGGTATGAAACACCAAAGGGCGAGCTTGTTCTGCTCGAACGCGCGGATATTGCCGCAGCCACCCCCGAAAGCGACAAGACCCTGCGTGTATCGGCCTTCGTGCGCTGTGCCGATATTGACGAGCTTTACCTGGACCGGCCCTATTACCTCATGCCCGCAGCACCGGATGCCGCGGGCCTGTTCCGCGCGATCCATGACAGCCTGGCGGCGGAGCAGGTCGCAGCCGTCGCGCAGGCGGTGCTGTTCCGCAGGGTGCGCACGCTGCTTGTTCGCGCCTATCAGGGCACGCTGGTCGCGACAACGCTGAATTACGACTACCAGCTTCGCCCCGCACAGGAAGCGTTCAGCACCATCCCCGACCATGCGCTACCCAGGGACATGCTGGAGCTGGCGGAGCGGATTATCGCCATGAAACGTGGCACCTTCGATCCCGCCACCTTCGAAGACCGGTACGAGGCCGCGCTGGCCGCACTGGTGCAGGCAAAAAGCGAGGGCAAGCCGCTGCCCAAGCCCCACCCCCTGCCTGCGGCCAATGTCATTCCCCTGTTCGAAGCCCTGCGCGAAAGCGCGGCCATGGCGGACAAGGGCGCCCCCACCCCACGCGGTTCGGCCCGCAAGGGCGGCGCAAAGGGGGCCACCGGCCCAGCCACAAACACGCCCAGCCGGGCCGGCGCCCCGCGCGGCCGTCGCAAGGCGGGATAAGTCATGGCGCTGGAAACCTATCGCAGGAAGCGCGATTTCAGGACCACGACCGAGCCTTCGGGCGAAGGCGCGCCAGCGGGGGCGGCCAAAGGCGGCACGCTTGCCTTTGTCGTGCAAAAACATGCAGCCCGCCACCTGCATTACGATTTTCGCCTGGAACTGGATGGCGTTCTCAAAAGCTGGGCCGTGCCCAAGGGCCCCAGCCCGATCGTGGGGGAAAAACGCCTGGCGGTACAGGTGGAAGACCACCCGCTGGATTACGGCACGTTCGAAGGCACGATCCCCCAAGGCCAGTACGGCGCAGGCACGGTGGAAATATGGGACCACGGCACCTGGACCCCCCTGCATGACGCGCATGAAGGACTGGCCAAGGGCCATCTGGACTTCGAACTGCACGGCGAAAAACTGCACGGCCACTGGAATCTGGTGCGCATGAAGGGCAAGCCGGATGACAGGCACGATAACTGGCTGCTGATCAAGGCCGACGACACAGCCGCCCACAGGGCCAGCAGCAAGGCCGGTGGGAAAGCCGGCGGAAAAACCCGTGGAAAAGCCGAGGAGAAAACGGAAAAGAAGGCCGATACGCCCGATAGCCCCACCCCCGCAGGTCGGCGGGCGCGCACTCCCCCCGACCCCGCTTCAGACCCCGCCCCTTCGGCAGATCCGGCTGCACCTCCCCTTGCCCCGGCCACGGCACAGGCCACAGGACAGGGCGCGGCACCCGATGCCCTGCCCGCCTTCGTGCCGCCCGCGCTGGCAACACTTGTCGCCCATCCGCCTGTGGGCAAAGGCTGGGAGCATGAAATCAAGTTTGACGGCTATCGCCTGCAAGCCCGCATAGAAAATGGCTCGCTCACCCTGCTGACCCGCAACGGCCTGGACTGGACTGCCAAATTCGGCCCCGCCCTGCACGACGCACTGGCAGGGTTGGCGGTGAAAAATGCCCTGATCGATGGGGAACTGGTCGTGGAACCCCATGAGGGGATCAGCAGTTTTTCTGCCCTGCAAGCCGATCTGAGCGAAGGACGGACGGATCGTTTCGTGTTCTATGCGTTCGACCTGCTGTTTGTGAACGGGCAGTATCTGCGCAACGCGCCCCTGAAGGCACGCAGGCAGGCGCTACGCGCCATTCTGCCCCAGGCCAGCGCCATCCTGCGGCTGAGCGAGAGCTTTGAGGATGACGGCGCTCTGGTCCTGCGCCATGCCTGCGATCTGGGGCTGGAAGGGGTCGTGTCCAAACAGGTTCAGGCCCCGTATCAGTCCGGGCGGGGGCGAAGCTGGCTTAAATCCAAATGTTCGGCCCGGCAGGAATTCGTGATCGGGGGCTATGTGCCCTCCACCACCGGGCGCAAAAGCGTGGGCGCGCTGGTTCTGGGCGTGTACGACAAAAGCGGCGGGCTGCGCTATGTCGGGCGGGTGGGCACCGGCTTTACCATGGCGGTTGCCAGCACATTGTTCACCATGCTGGATGCGATCAGGATCGACAAAAGCCCTTTTGCCACACGCCTTTCCACGCAGGAGGCACGCAATGTCCGCTACACCCGCCCCCAATGCGTGGCAGAAGTGGAATTTCGGGCCTGGACGGCGGATGGTCGCCTGCGCCATGCTTCCTATCGCGGCCTGCGCGACGACAAGCCCGCGGCCGAGATCATACGCGAAACACCCCAGCCCGCCATGGTGGAGAACGCTGTGAAAACCGTGCAAGAGACCCAGGCCGATCCCACCCCGAAAAACAGGCGCGGCCCTGCGCCGCCCGATATCGCATTCACCCATCCCGATCGGGTCTACTGGCCGGATGCCGGAATTACAAAAAAGGATCTTGCCGCCTATTACATGGCGGCCTGGTCCCGTATGGGGCCCTTTATCGTGGACAGGCCACTGGCCATCCTGCGTTGCCCCGATGGCCTGTCAGGACCGCGCTTTTTCCAGAAAAATACCTGGAAAGGCATGAACGCGCATATCCTGTCCATTCAGGACCCGATGGAGAAGGAAGATAAAAAACTGATCGGCGTTCACGATCTTGACGGGCTTCTGGGCCTTGTGCAGTCCGCGGCACTGGAAATCCACCCGTGGGAAGCCCCCTGCGCGGATCTGGAAAAACCCGATGAACTGGTCATGGATCTGGACCCGGGGGAGGGCGTGGCCTGGGCGCAGGTTCTGGCGGCAGCACAGGAGGTGCGCGAACGGCTTGAAGCGGCAGGGCTGCACGCTTTTGTCAAAACCTCCGGCGGCAAGGGGCTGCATGTGGTGGCCCCGCTCAAACCCCATGCGGGGTGGGACGCCACCAAGGCTTTTTGCAAGACCCTGGCCCAGGGCATGGCAGCCGACACGCCCGCGCTCTATGTAGCCACGATCAGCAAGGCCAAGCGACAGGGCAGGATTTTGCTGGATTATCTACGCAACCAGCGCGGTGCGACATCCGTCGCCCCCTATTCGACCCGTGCGCGCCCGGGTGCCCCTGTTTCCATGCCGCTGGACTGGGATGAACTGAAAACCCTGACCGGCCCGGCCGAATTCACATTGCGCAACGCTCCTGCCCGCATGACCTCAGCTGCCGATCCCTGGGCGGATTTCAACACCGCCCGCCGCGTGCTTGCAGCCCCTGCCGCCGCAGATGATTCTTAAGAGGCGGCTTTCGAGACAACCAGCAACGTATAAACGTTTTCGGGCATCGCTTTTTTCAAAAAAGTGACAGTCCCTGAAGTTTTTTGAAAAAAGCTTCACCAAAAACTTTTATCTGTTGACTGGGTGTTTTCTTGAGCAGTCTGTTAATCCCCCCGCTCCTTGCGCGCCGCCTTGAGCCGGGCGCGCAGTGCCGTTGTAATGGGAACGACAGCCGGACCACCCGCCTGTGTCGCGGGCCTGTTCTTTCCCCCCGTCCGGGCTTTTGTGCTGACCGTCGCACTTGCCTTCACGTTAGCCTTCGCATTGACCTTCGTGCCTGCTTTCGCACGAGCCTTGGTGCCGGACTGCGCTCTTGGCTCTCCCCTGGCCTGATCCTCGGGGCGATCCCTGGGCCTGTCTTCGGGCGGCTCCCCTTCCGGCCCCCTGGTTTTTCCTTTTTTCCGGCCTTTCCCCTTCTTTTCCTCCGCAGCAATCATTTCCTTCAGGCGTTCCTGGACGGGGTCTTCGACCATGGCGCGGTTCCAGGGCTGAAGCTCCTGCCTGATCAGGGTTTTCAACCTCCGGGCGTCGCGCGTGTCGGGGTCGGTATTATTGTCAGGTGGCACATAGTTCCGGGGCGGGCGGATATCCTCGCCGTAGCGCAGGGTCCATACGACAATGCCGTTCTCGCGCGGTTTGAGCAGCACCGCATGTTCGCGCCGGTAAAGCACCAGCCTTGCAATCCCCACCGTGCCGGTCCTGTGCATGGCCTCGCGAATGACCGCGAAGGCTTCGGCCCCGATTGCGTCATCAGGCATGAGGTAATGGGGCGTGTCGTACCAGATCCAGCCGATATCATTGCTGGCCACGAATTTTTCGATCTCGATCACATGCGTGCTTTCAAGGGCTACGGCTTCAAGCTCCGCATCTTCAAGCATGACGGGCTGGCCGTTCGCGCGCTCGTACCCCTTTATCAGCGCGTCATCCGCGACCGCCGCATGGGTTTGCGCGTCGATATAGCTGGACACCACACGGTGGCCTGTCTTGCGGTTGATCGTATGAAAACCGATGCGCGCATTCTGCGTGGTGGCCGGTGTCATGGACACGGCACAGGTCACGAGGGAGAGCTTGAGATGCCCGCTCCAGAACGGTTTGGGGGCCATGGCCTACATGCTCAGGATGTTTTCAGGCGCGATACGGCCCAGCACCGCATCGCGCAGGCCAAGCCAGTTGCCCACCACCCGCCCGCGCCGGTCGATATAGGGTTCGGACCACAGGCTGCGCAGCGTGTTCATGGCGATATTGCGCGCAATGCTGCGCAGCGCATGATCGAGCGGGTAAGACCCCTTGCGCGCCAGATAGAGCGGATTGGCGACCTGCGAATACCCCAGCTTTCGCCCCGGCGTGCGCCCCAGCTTGCTGCCCAGATGCACGCCCTTGGCCCCGTTGACACAGGCGATAAGCCCTAAAGCCCCCGCCCGTCGGGAAAAATCGATATCCTCGTACCAGCCGTAAAGGGGCAGGCGTTCGTCAAAACGCAGGCCCGCGTCACGGATTGTGGACAGGCGATAAGCCATGTTGCAGCCATAAGCGCTCCAGGTCGGCTGCACCATGGGCAGGCCCGCCACCGGGTTCGTGGCCGGGTCGGCCAGCAGGGCGCGTGCGTCTTCCACGCTCAGCCCCGGCCCCTTGGCCCCGTCCGCCAGAACGCGGCCGGTGGCCACCACGATATCGGGATTGCCCGCGAACGCGTTGGCGCACTGGGCAAGGTAGGCCCGGTCGGGAATGAAATCGTCATCGAAAAACACGACAAGATCCGCATCCCCTGCCTGGTCGAGAATGACATTGCGCTGGTGGGCCAGCCCCCGCGCCCCCTGCACGATGGTCAGGTTGGGGGCTGGGGGCAGGTCCGCTACATCCTGGGGCGTGGGCGCGCAGACAATGATCCGGGTGGGCGGGTGGGTCTGGCGTTGCAGTTCGGCCACCGTCTCGCGCAGGATGGCGGGGCGACCGCTTGTGGCAATGCCCACCGTGATCTTCATGGCGCGCGCGCGTTGCGTGACCGTGCCGCTATCCACCACCAGCCCCTGCGCCTGCTGGGCCAGCAGTTCATGCGACAGGGCAAGATGGCGCAGCGCATAGGCCTGGGAATTCAGTTCCGTGCGCATGCGGGCCCGCGCGCGCTCCACCATGGCCGCACACAAGTCGGGATCGCGCGCCAGGGTCACGATAGCGCTGCCCAGGGCGGCCACATCGCCCACGGGCACATACATCACGCAGTCATCGTCAAAGTAATGACGCAGCCCGCCGGTATCGGTGGCAATGACCGGCAGCCCGCGCACCGTTGCCTCCTCTATCACGGTAATGCCCGAAGCATGCAGGTTCTCACCCAGCGGCACCACCACCAGATCGGCCCGGTCGTACAGGGCGAACAGGTCGTCGTTATGGGTGACGGCAACGCGGGTGACATGCGCCGGGGTGGGGATGGGCCGTGCGGTGGCGACGGTCAGCGCGCAGGTGGCCCCGTCGGGCAGGTTGGCGGTTGCGGCGATCAGGGTTGTCCAGTCGCGGTGCCGGTCATTGCCCACGGACAGCACCTGTATGGGACTGCCCGCGGGTTTTTCGGCCCGTATGCGCGGGGGCATGGTATCGGCACAGATACCGAAGGCCACCCATTCCAGCCTTTTGCCCGGGAAAACACTGCGCGCCTGCTTAAGGTTTTCGGGCGAGAGAAAGGTCAGCAGGTCCGCCCCCGACAGCAGGTGCTGCATGAGCAGGCGCCGCCATACGGGTTCATGCGGCCAGCGATCCATCAGCCACACGCTTTGCGCGATCAGGGGCGGGTGGGCCGCCCAGGGTGTCAGGCGGTAGAGGGCAAGCACGGCCAGGGCCTGGGCTTCGGTATGGGTCCAGACCACATCGGCCGAAAGAATGCCATCGCGGTTGCGCCAGGCCTGCACGAAATCGAAGCCCACCACCAGCCGTACGCCATAGCGCAGCATGCGGGAGAAAAAATTTTCGGGCTGGTCTTCGGATTGTACGATAACCGTATCGGGCCCGGCGGCGCGGTAATATCCATAGGCATAGGGTTCGTTAATGCCGGGTATTTCGCCCCTGGCCCATCGGGCGTGCCAGTTCGTGGCACCGTATCCATAGCTGAGTTGCACAAAAACACGCAAAGGGGCGGAATACTGCTCCAACATGAATGGCTCCCTGCCGAAGGTCAGAAAATACCGACCGAGACGATCTTGAAATTCTGGTCCGCCATGCGCGCGATCAGGGCGGCATGCGCCATGGCGGCGCGGCGTGGCGTGGCGTATGCGTGGCAGTAACTGCCTTCTATGCCGACATGCATGCCAAAGCGCATGTTGACCGTGCGGGCAAAGCGGCCGCCATAGGTATAGACCGCCATGCGCGATGTGCGTGGCAGGCGCGAAGGCGTGCTGATGAACAGCCTCTGGCTACCTGCATCCCCTATGCTGCACCACACCGAACGGGGTGGATTGTCGGGATCATCATCCGCATGGGCGGGGGGGACCATCAGCAGCAGGCACAGGGCCAGGCACAACCCCAGGCAAAGGCACAGCCCGATACAGGCCATGAGAAAGTTCCTGCCCCACGGGGGATGACGGGCCGCCAGCCAGCGGCCGCGCCAGTCGGCCTGATTATCCGCGCGCCATTCCGCCCGCCAGTCTGCCGGCCAGTCTGCCGGCCCGTTCGCGTGCCCGCCCGAATGCCCGTCCCATTGTCCGTCCCATTGTCCGTCCCATCGGCATTCCGAACCCCCATCGGTGTCCTGCATCCTGCCCCGGTCCGGGTAGCCGTCCCTGCGTGCCCGGTCCCGCCCTGTCCGCCAGTCTGTGCGGCTTTCGGCGTCCCACCGCTCGGCCCGCCATTGGCCATGCCACTGGGCCTGCCATTGGGCCCGCCAATCGGCGTTCCAGTCGCTATCCCATTCCGTGCCCCAGTCGGTTTCGCGGTTGGTGCGCCGGTCGGTTTCAGGATCGGCATCGCCATCGGCTTCCTTGCCGGCATAGCTGTTGGCGTTCATGCCAGGGTCCGCGCACCAGCCTGCGCACCGGCCCGTGCCGCCATCTTCCTCTGCCCCGGCATGCCGATCCGCCTGCCCGTTCGTATGCCCGTCCGCATGCCCGTTGGGGCCGCCATCCGCATACGCTGCTGCTCCGTTGGCCGGCCCACCGGTGTCCGTGCCCCGGCGCAGGTCGGCGGGCCAGAATGTACGGCTGCGGGCGTTCGAGGGCACGCGACCGTGCATGCCCCAGGGGGCAAGGCGTCGGACCGGATAGAAAGCGGGTTCGTGGGCGTGCGCCCAGCGTGTCCAGAGCAGGCGGGTCATGGGGTCAGGCTCCTTGCCACATCCAGCAGGGACCGCGCGGCCCGGTCCCAGGTGAAACTCGCGGCCCGCACCTTGCCCGCCGCACGCATGTCCCGCGCGCTGGATGGGGTGTCGAGCACATCCAGCACCGCCTTGGCTATGGCGTCGGGGTCGGTCGGGTCGGCATAAAGGGCCGCTGTGCCGCAGATTTCGTGCAGAACGGCGATATCGGCCGCGACAACGGGGCAGCCGCAGGCCATGGCCTCCAGCGGGGGCAGGCCAAAGCCTTCGTAAAGCGAGGGGAACACGAAACAGGCCGCCGCCTCGTACAACGCGCGCAGTTCGCGATCGGTCACGCGCCCGACGTAAATGGCGGGGTTGGGCAGAGCCTGCCCGGCCTTTGCGTTGAAGACGGCGGCATTCACGCTGCCGCTGATGACAAGGGGAATGCCGCGCGCCCCCAGGGCCCGGGCCAGCGCGTCCAGCCGGGCCAGGTTCTTGTGCGGGGCAAGGTTGCCCACCGCCAGCACGAAACGCTGCGGATGCAGGCCAAAGCGGGCCAGAATGGCCGGATCGGCCGCAACGCCTGCGATATGTTCCGCCCCTTCGCTGATAACCGTGATCCGTTCGGCGGGAATGCGCAGGTATTTCGCCAGTTCCATGCGCGAAAACCTTGAAACCGTAACCAGGCGCGCATGGGTGTAGCGCAGCACCGTATGCAAAAACCTGTACCACAGGCGGAATTTCCACGAATACGAACCCGGCTGGCTGAAAACCCCCGCATCATGGATAATCACGATCCGGGGGCCACCCCATAGCGGGCCGGTATTGCCCAGGTTCAGCAGCACGCCCTGCCGCGCGGCGCGAGGCAGTTCGAACTGTTCCCACATCTGGCCCTTGCGGCGGCCGACCGCACGCCGGGGCTGGTCCTCCGCCATGGCCTGTTCGCAGGGGGCGGCGGGGGTCAGCATGATGGGGGCGGGCTGGCCGTCGGCCCGGCTTATGCGGGCCAGCGCCTGGCTGATTTCAAGGGCGAAACGCTGCACGCCGCTGAGCGGCTGGGTCATGAAGCGGCCGTTGACGTAAATGACCGGTTCCGCCAGAACGCTGTTTTCAAGCATATGTGTCAGCCCCGTGGCAGCAATCCATAATGGTTGTAGATACGGAAAGGATGTTTCTCGGCCTCATCCAGCCCTTCGGGTGGGGCCTGGGTCAGCACGGCCCCCAGGGTGCGGGCATCGTAGCTGTGCAGCGTGCGCATGGCCTGCACCAGCGTTGCAGCAGAGGTGTGGCCCCATTTGACCACCATCACCACGCCATCGGTCAGCCGCGACAGCACTGCCGCGTCGGGGAATGCCAGTGCGGGCGGCGTGTCGAGCAGGATCAGGTCGTATTGCGAACTGACCTGGGCGAGAATGCGCCTGACTTCCTCGGGCGAGAGCATGGCCCGGCCTTCGCGCTGGGCCATGCCCGCAGGGGTCAGGATATCCACGCCCGGCAGCACGTCGCGTTCCAGTCCTACCAGCAGCGGGTCCACGGGCACCTGGCTGTCATGCGGCACGCTGAGCGCACCCATGACGCGCATGGCCGAAGGGTTACGGATATCGCAGTCGATCACCAGCGCGCGTTGCCCGCCCCGCCCGGTATTGGCGGCCAGTGACAGGGCGAAGGTGGTCTTGCCTTCGGCATGTTCGGCCGATGTCACCAGCACCACCTTGGCGCGGAAACGGCTATGCCCGAAGGACAGCACGCTGCGAATGGATTCCACGGTTTCCAGATACACCGAACGGTGCCGCCCGGTGTACTGGCGCACCAGCGGGCCGGTAAAGGCGGGCACCAGCCCGAGCGCGAACAGCCCGGGAATGGCGTCCAGTTCCGCCGTGGAGCGCACACCCTTGCGGGTGCGGTCGATGACAAGGGTGGTGCCTGCCCCCACCATCAGCGCGAACAGCACGGCAATGGCCATATACTGCTTGCGCGGCGGGCCGGATGCATCCAGCGGCGGGGCCGCGCGCGAGATCAGTTCGGCCTCCGCCACCTGGAGTTCCGCCTGGGTGGAGGTCTGGGCAAAGCGGCCCAGATAATCCTGGTAGACGGTGCGCGCCGCCGTGGCCTCGCTCTGGAGCTGGCGCAGGGTCACGTCGGCTTCGTTCTCGGCGGTCACCTGTTCCTGCAACTTGTCCACGGCGGCGGAAAGGGCCTTCACGCGCGCTTCGGCACTTGCAAGTTCCTTGGCGGCACTGCTGGCGATATGGTGGACTTCGGCAGCGATCCGGCTACGGACCTGGGCTGCCGCCGCCCGGGTGGACTGCAAGGTGGGGTTGCCATCCATCATCACCTGGCCAAGGCTTGCCGCCTTGCTGCTGATCTGGGCTTCCTGTGCCTGAAGCTGCTGGATAAGGGGGGAAGACACGGCATCGGGAATGCTGTCCAGGCTGCCGGTGCGCACGGCGTTGCGTACCTCGTCATACCGTGCGCGGCGTACTTCAAGGTCCGCCCGGGCCAGGATCAGTTCGTGGTTCATCTGGGTCAGTTGCTGGTCTGTAACCGTGCCGCCCCCGCCATCGCCATTGGCGGCATTGCCCATGGGGGAGCGTTCCAGTTCGGCGGCGATCAGGCCGTTCTTCTCGCGGAAGGCCTGCACCGCCTGTTCGGCCTTGCGCAGGCGTTCACGCAGCGGGGCGATCTGTTCGTCCAGCAGCGCGTTGGCCTGCCAGGTGGCCGACACCTTCATGTGGCGCTTGAAGTCCAGATAGACATCGGCATAGGCGTTGGCGATCCGCGCACTGGTGCGTGCATCCCCCGTGCTGGCGGTAATGGTGATGATATAGGACCGCCCGTCATTGAGGATGGTCACCCAGTGATCCAGCATGCCGCCCACGGCCTGCACGCGCTCTTCCTCCGTCAGGGGGGGCACGGGGGCGGGGCGGACGAAAAACCCCGTGACGGCGTTGATGATCCGCCTGGGCAGGGGCACGCTTTCCATGGCCGCGCGGACCACGGGGTCATGGGTCAGGTCCAGCTTGCGCACGACCGCGCTGGCAATGGCGGGGCTGCGCAGGATGCTGACCTCACTATTGACCGCCACGGTGTCGATCTCGGGCTGGGACACGGTGGCCTGAAGATCGCGAAAAGGGGCCTGCCGCGTGCCCACGATCAGGATCGAGGACGCATTGTAATAGGGCTTGAGCGAGAAGATCCCGATCCCCGCCGGTATGGCAATGGCCAGCGCCACCGCCCCCAGGGCCAGCCGGTGGCGGTTCATGATGGTGAAGGCATGCAGCGGCGATACGTGTTGCCCCGCCATCGGGTCCGGCGGGGCATTGGTATAGGATGATGGCAGTTGAAGCGTCGTCATCACATGCGTCCTCCGAAAAAGGGCTGGCGCGTGGCGGTTTTTTTTACCGCGCGCCTTTTTGCGCCAGGACTGCGGGAACGGTTTTCACCAAGATCACGATATCGCGCCACAGGCTCCAGTTGCGGACATACCAGTTGTCGAGCTGCACGCGCCGCACATAGGACGTGTCGCTCCGCCCGCTGACCTGCCACAGCCCCGTAATGCCCGGGCGGGTCGCGGTGTAGTACGCCATGTCCTTGCCGTAATGGACTTCCTCCGCCGCCACGATCGGGCGCGGGCCCACCAGGCTCATTTCCAGGCGCAGGACATTGAAGACCTGGGGCAATTCGTCCAGGCTGGTCTTGCGCAGGACGCGGCCGATGGGGGTTACGCGCGGGTCGGATGTCAGCTTGCGGGTGGCCGCCCATTCCGCCGCCGCCGTGGCATCGTTTGCCAGCAGTTCGGCCAAAGCGGCATCCGCATCGACCGCCATGGTACGGAACTTCAGGCAACGGAACGCCCGCCCGTTGCGGCCCACGCGCATATGCCCGAACACCGCCGGCCCGCCGTCCAGGCGCACCAGGATATAGACAATGGCCAGGACCGGCAGGATGGCCAGCAGGATCAGCGACGCCGCGAACAGGTCCAGCGCGATTTTCGCACCCTGGTACAGCGGGCGGTCGAGCTTGCTGCGAAAGGACATGACCATGCCGTCATGGCTGAAATAGGACTGGCACCCGTGGTCCAGCGGCAGCCCGCCCAGCGGCGGCATAAGCGAAAATGGCACGCGTGTGCGCGCGATATGCTCTATCACCGCCTGGCCGTGATAGTCGTGGCTGTCGATCACCAGCAGCAGGCGCGCAGCCCCCTGCCGTGCCACCAGCATGCCGCGCAGGGCTTCGGCCGACATGCCCAGCAGGCGCGAGGATGACACGCACCCCGCCGAACGCAGGCCCGGAAAGCGCTCGGAGGAGAAAATTTCTATGGCGCGGGCACAGGCTTCAGGCTCCCCCGCCAGCAGCACGGGAATGCGCCACAAGCCGAAGCGATGCAGAAACCTCTTGGTCGCCTGCCGCAATGTCAGATCGATGATGGGAAAGAGAATGAACGGCATAAGGGCTGCAAGTGTTGGCGGCGCGGGCCAGTTCAGCCCCGCGAACACGCAGGCCGCCACCATGGCCGCACCGATTACCTGGGCCGATTCCTGCCAGAAGGGCGGACGATCCGTATAATGGCGCTGGTAAAGGAAATACCCGATCATGAAAAGAAACAGGACGGAATAGGTAAAAACGCCCCGTTCGATGTCATGAATATTGGCCTGCAGCACCGTGCCTTCCGCCCCCATGGAAAGGATGGCGGCAATGCAGTCCGCCGCGACCAGCCCCGTCACGCAGGAAAGATGGATATGCCAAAGCTGTTTTGCGGGAAAAGCGATATCATCGCCATCGCGCAGGGGGGCGCCGTCGTAGGAGAGGGTCGTAGTCGTCGGCCCGACTGCCGCCTGAGAAACCTGGGCACCCATGATATGCTCCCGTATGATGACGTAAAGGCAGGGACAGAGTCTGTGATGCGGTGGGAATTTTACCTTGCCTGTCCATAACAGGGGGGACCGCGGGTCCTGCCCGTCCGTCTGGCCATGACAGGCCCTATACGTGGCAGCGTTGATCCGAGTTTCGTGCGATAGTTAAAAAAAAGTTTTTTCAGAGATAACGTAAACGTGACATCCTGGCCGTCAGGGAAGCATGCAAATATCGCCCACGTTGGGGAAAGGTCGACCAAAGGCCATGCAACCGGGCGGGCATGACGGCCGTTCTCCACGGCAATGAAAAAGAAAAATGCATATTGGGCAGTTTTTACAAGACAACTGCTTTTTTCATCCATTCCGTGATGAGTGATTGGTAGGATATCCGGTGCGCAAATTCATGGTCATCGGGCTGAGCCTGACTGCTCCTGCCCAGTTTTTTTTGGCCCACGGCGCATTTGCTCAGGTTATCGACACCTATTTTCCCGCCATTGGCAGCGGTGCGGGCGACCTGGAGCAAGAACCCGCCCAGATCCGCGCGACAGAGGCCTATACCCCGCTGGGCAAACGCATCGGGCCCCTGCGCATCGATGCCGACGCGTCCGAGGCGGAAGGCTATGACACCAACGTGGACCGCCTTGTGGGCGGGCATTCCAGTGCCGTGGTTTCGACCCAGGCCAATCTGAGCGCCGTGGCCCGCTGGGGCCAGCGCGACCAGGTGCATGGCGCCATCGGCGTTGACGATACCCGCTACCCGTCACGCAGTATCCAGAACCGCACGAACTGGACGGCCAATCTGGGCGGGGTGCATGATTTCGGGCACGATACGATCGGCGCGGCCTATACGCATCTCTCCCTCGTCCAGACGCCGACCGACCTGGGTGCGCTGGTCCTGGGTCGCCCCGTGCCCTACCAGGTGGACGACATACGGGCCAGCTACACCGCCACCACCCACGGGCGGCTGAGCTTCATTCCCCAAGGTGGCATCCAGCGTTACCATTTCGATTACTTTACCCCTTCCGCCCTGCAGCCCACGCAAAGCTACCGCGACCGCGTGCTGATTTCGCAAGGGGTGACGGCGCAGTACGAACTGCGCCAGGACAGCCATATCCTGCTGGTGTTGCAGGGCACGGAAATCCGCTACCAGAACCAGCTCGACAACGCCCCTTCGCGCGATTCCAACGGCGCGGCCATTCTGGCAGGGTATGATTTCGGCCAGCGCGGGCCGCTGCGTTTTCGCGCCCTGGTAGGGTACCAGACACGGCGTTACCGGGCCGGGGCCTATAGTGTCATCAATTCCCCGATCGCGGAGGGCGAGCTGAGCTGGCTGCCCACGCGGCTGACAACCGTCACGGCAAGCGTTCGCCACGGGATCGAGGACAGCGCGTTCGAAAACGTGGTGGGGTACACCTTTACCGGTGCGCGGATCGGCGTCAGGCACGCCTATCAGCGCAATATCATTTTTTCTGCCTACGGGCAGATCCAGAAAGCGAACTATCCCGCCGCTCCGAGCTTTCTAGAAAACACAACTCTTTATCAGGCACGTAACAACCAGACTTTCTATGGCGTGGGTGCCGGTGCCGAATGGCGCATCAACCGGCACATGAGCCTGTCGGCCAATTATGACTTCAGCAGCCAGAACACGGTGGGCAGCGGGTCGTTCCCGGTCAACACCGTCATGGTCAGGCTGCATCTGGCCCTGTAACCGCCCCACGCCTTGGGCGATCTGGTTCGCGTTCTTGTAAAAGACCATGACAGGAGGATACGACGTATGCCGACGACCTGTTCAGGAACCAGCCGCTCCGCCATTCTGCGGCGTTCGGTGATGATGGGTGCCCTTGGCGGCCTGCTTGCGGGCTGCGCGCCCGGGTCGGGGCTCAAGCCCGTCCCCCCCTATGATCCCAACCAGTACCGGCTGGGCGTCGATGATGAAATTCGCGTCATGACGTATGAACAGGACCAGTTCACCTCGGACTTCCGGGTCGATAGCGCTGGCAAGGTGGCCTTTCCGGTCGCGGGCAGCCTGCAGGCGGCGGGTCTCACGACCGAGGAATTCGCAGAACAGGTCAGCAAGGCCCTGCAGGCCGCCCATATGCTGCGCACGCCCAGTGTCTCGGTCGAGATCACGGCCTACCGCCTGGTCTCCGTGCTGGGGGAAGTGGCAAAGCCCGGGCAGTATCCCTACCAGCCGGGCATGACCCTGCTGACGGCGGTGGCGGCGGGGGGCGGGTTCACCTATCGCGCCCTGGAAAGCCGCGCCTATGTCGCCCGCCAGGAAGGGGACCATACGGTCGTGGGGTATCTCAAGCCTTACGATTATGTGAAGCCTGGTGACGTTATCAAGATTTACGAACGGCACTTTTAAAGGATTCAGGCGTTTACCTGAACAACAGGAAACCCGCGATCAGCAGGCCCCAGAGTACCAGACCCAGGAAAAGCCCTATGACGATACCGCGCGCGCTTTTCAGCCGGTCTGGCGGGGTAGGGCGCGTCCGGGGAGTGGGAGTGTCGGTCGATGTGTCCTGCTGGGTTTTCAGAGCCAAAGGTCGATGTCCTGTGTATGGCACGCCGGAGTCCTGCTGATGCCTGAAAATATCGGTAACGTCCAGTCTCTTAACCTGTAACGCACGCGGCATGTGCCCACGCCGCCCACGCGGATGCCACCAAGCAGAGAGGCAGCCCATGAATGTCGTCCGTCCGGCGGAACAGGGCCCCAAGGCCATGCGTGTCGCCATCGTGCATGAATGGCTCGAACATTATGCCGGCTCCGAACGGGTGGTGGAACAGTTGCTGATCCTCTTCCCCCAGGCCGAACTGTTCGCCATTGTCGATTTCATGCCTACTGCCGAACGCGCCATGCTGGGCGGACGGGCGGTGCATACTACGTTCATCCAGAAGCTTCCCTTCGCACGCGGGCATTTTCGCAACTATCTGGGCCTGATGCCACTTGCCGTCGAACAGCTCGACCTAGCGGGGTTCGACCTGGTGATTTCCAGCAACCATGCCTGCGCCAAGGGCGTGATAACCGGACCCGACCAGATCCATATCTGCTACGTTCATTCGCCCATGCGCTACGCATGGGACATGCAGGCCGCCTATCTGCGCCAGGGCGGCATGCAGCGCGGCGTGCGCGGGCTGTATGCACGCTGGCTGCTGCACCGCCTGCGCAACTGGGATGTACGCTCCGCCGCCGGGGTGGACGTGTTTGTCGCCAATTCCAGCTATATTGCGCGCAGGATCAGGAAAGTCTACCGGCGCGAAGCGGTCGTGGTCTATCCGCCGGTGGACACGCAGCGCTTTGACGCCACGGACCACCCACGCAAGGATTACGCCGTGATCTCGCGCCTGGTTCCCTACAAACGTGTGGACCTGGTGGTGGAGGCCTTCCTGCGCATGCCGGGCAAGGTTCTGCACGTGGCGGGTGACGGGCCGGAACGCGAACGGATCGCAGCCCTTGCGGGCAACGCCCCCAATATCGTTTTGCACGGCCGCATAACCGATACGGAAGTGCTGCACCTGATGCAGCAGGCCCGCGCCTTCGTGTTCGGGGCGGAAGAGGATTTCGGCATCGCGATGGTGGAGGCGCAGGCCTGCGGCACGCCGCTGATCGTCCTGGGGCGCGGGGGGGCGCGCGACATCGTGCGCGAGGACGGGGAAAGCGGCGGCCCGACCGGCGTTTTCTTCAACCACCAGAGTTGTGACGCCATCATGGCCGCCGTGGCGGAGTTCGAGAGCATGGAGGCGCGGATCACCCCGCAGGCCTGCCGCGCCAATGCCCAGCGTTTTTCACAGCCAGCCTTCCGCCAGTCCATGCTGCGCGTGGTCGAACAGGCCATGCACGACCTGCGCCCGTTCGGGGTGGAGGCAAGCTGCGACGCCTAGACAACACCAGCACAGGGGATATCACAGCAACGCCAGGGGTTACGCGCGATGACGGTTCCAATAGTCGGGATGATCTTGTTTCCGCTCTGCCTGGTGTTGTGGACACGTCCTTTCAGAATACTCCAGGTGCTGATGCTCGCCGGTATCCTGCCTGCGGCGGCGGCCCTTGTACTGGGCGGGCTTGGCGTGCAGCCCACCATGGTGCCCGCCATGGCGTTCATGAGCTATGTGCTGCTGCAATTCGCCATGGGCGTGCGCTACCCCGGCGACAGGCCAGTGATGGCGCTGTGCCTGCCCTTTCTTCTTGTCGTGACATGGACCCTGCTGGGTTCGATCATCATGCCGCGCCTGTTCATGAACCAGGTCATGGTCTGGCCGCAGAAGGGGGATTCCGTCGGCGGGCGCGTTTTGCTGGCCCCCAGTTTCGGCAATATCTCGCAAGATATCTATCTGGCCGTGAACGCCAGCTTCCTAGTGGTTGCCGCACGGTTCCTGACCCGCAGCGATATCCGTATCGAGCGGCTGTACCGCACCTTCCTGATCGGCGGGTGGTGCGTGGTCGCCATCTGCCTGTGGCAGCTTGCCCACCGGCTGGCCGGCGTTCCCTACCCTGACATTTTTTTCTATTCCAACCCCGGCTGGTCGGTTCTCAAGACCCAGACGGCAGGGCCCATGCCGCGCATCAACGCCTCCTTCTCGGAACCGGCCGCCTGCGCCACGTTTTTGAGCGAGGTGCTGTTCTCCAGCGTATGGATCGTGCTGCAAGGCTACAGGGTGGCGCAGGCCAAATGGCTTATTCCCGCCTCTGCCCTGGCCCTTGCCTGCACGACCTCCACCACCGGCTTCATTACCGTTGCCGCCGGGTTGTGCCTGCTGCCCCTGGCGGCACTGGCAAGTGGGGCGAACAGGCTTTTGGGCAATATCATGCGCCTGATGCTGGGCGGTGCGGTGGTAATCGGGTTCGGGGTGCTGGTGGTGGTCACCCTGGCGCCCTCGGTCGTGCCCGCCGTGCAGTTCGTCTACCAGTCCACGGCTGAAAAAAAGGAAAGCCAGTCCTACCAGGATCGCTCGCAGGTGGATCGCGATTCCCTCGAACTGGTAGGGCAGACCTATGGGCTGGGCGTGGGCTGGGGCAGCAATCGCGCCTCCAGCCTGCTGCCGGGGATATTGTCCAATACCGGGCTTGTGGGCGGGGTCGGACTGATGATCTTCAACATGACGCTGCTGCGCGCGGCCATAAAGGCCCGCCGGTCCATGCCGCCGGGGCCCGAACGCATGGTGATCGAAGGCGTGCTGCCCGCCCTGATCGGCGGGCTGATCGCGGCGTGTCTTTCCAGCCCCACGTTGGAATATCTCGATTTCTACCTGTTGATCGCCCTGCTGATCGCAGCCATCGCGCGGATCGGCCTGTTGCGAAAAATGGCGGCCGCGATGCGCCCACCCGCCCTGGTGGCCCAGCTATCGCTTGCGCCGATACCCCCCTGTACTCCCGTGAAACCGGACCCGTCCCAGCTTATGCACGAAGTGGGATAGAGCCGGTTCCTGCGGTTTGCCGATCTCATCATCAGGAACGTATGGCATGGATAACTCTGTCTTTGCACGCAGCCTTCCCCTGCTTGCCCCCGGGCCCGTTTGCGGCCCGACGCAGCTCGTCCCCCATGATAGCGCACCGTCAAAGCCGGACCCGTTCAGCGAAAGCTGGTGGTGGGATGCGGCAACACGCGGGCGGTACGACATGATAGAGGTCCGGCGCGATGGCAACATGCGCCTTGCCCTGCCTGTATACAAATTGAAAAAACACGGGCTCATGACCATTGCTATGCCGCCCTATACCCGCACGCTCCGGCCCGATCTCACGCTGCCGCCATCGGGTCCGTTCAAGCGGCGGCGCAATATCCGCATGCTGGTGGGGGAACTGGTCGAACGCCTGCCCCAATACGACAACCTGCGCCTTCTGCTTGACCCGGAGGATGAAACGCCCTTCGGGTTTTCCCTGGCCGGGCTGCAGATCCGCCAGAAATTCACCTTCCGTCTTGCCGCGGGCTTCAGCCTTGATCGCACATTGCGTGACTGTGACCAGAAAAGTCGCAATCTTATCCGCTCGGCCGGGCGCAGGCTGGAGGTAACGCAGGATATCGGGCTTTCCAACTTTATCGCCCTTTCACGGGTGGAGCGCGGGGCATCGGGCAATACGCACCAGTTCACGGTGCTGGAACGGATATTCGAACAATGCGCGCGGCGCGGGCAGGGTACTACGCTCAGCGCATGGGACGGCAGGAAATGTGTCGCCTCCGTTATCATGGTCTGGGGAAGCCACACGGCCTATTTCTGGCAGTCCACCCGCGACCGGCAAAGCGGGATCTGCGGCGCCAACCTGCTGCTGTTATGGAAATGCATAGAAATAGCCCATGCCAGAAACCTGATATTCGACTTTGACAGCTATCATTCCGTGGAAACCGCCAAAATGGTCTCCAGCTTCGGGTGCCCGCCCATCGCCCGGCCCGAAATCAACGGTCGTTCGCTGGCATGGCATGTCGCCACCACCAGCAAGGCCATTGCCCGGCGTGCCCTGTCGCGGGACCTGGACTGGCACGCGTGGTAGAGCGGGCCTGTCGGACAGGCACGGCCCCAAAGACATGAGAAATGCCGCCGGGCGAACCCAGCAGGCGGCCGGCCCGGCAGGTTGCGGTTCCGGGGCATTCATTCCCCACCGTGCCGGGCCATGGCTGTATGGAACAAAATACATTCGCCGGCGTTTGCGAAATGCCGCCCGCCCGGCGCCTTGCAAACCACGCGTTATCAATGCCCATTCAGTGCCGAATCATGGCGGGTCTTCAAACGACGATCACCATCCGCGATCATTCCGGGAGGCCCAGATGTTACTGAAAATGTCTGAAGACGTTGCAGCCCCACCCCAGCCGGCCTTTCCGGTTCTCTCTGCCCCGGCACTCAGGCAGATCGTTCATGACATGAACCATCGGGGCTATGGTGTCGCGCAGGATTGCATCCGCCCCGAAGACCTGGCTCCCCTGGCCGCGTTCATCGAACACGCCGTCGCGCAGGCAGGGGGCGAATATATCTCTTTCACCGGTGCCGAAGCCCTGCGCGATACCTTCCTGCACGTGCTGTCGGGCACGCCCGAATTCATGGCCGCATGCAGGGCACTTTATGAGGCCGGCACAAGACACCCGCTACCGCATGCCGCCTTTTACCAGGTCCTGCGCTGCCTGAGCGGTAAAACCGGGGCGGATCATGCGTTCCTGTTCCACTACGATTCCTTTGTGCTGACGGCGTTGATGCCCGTCATCATGCCAACGCAGGGCCAGTTGGGCGATTTGATCATGCTCCCGCGCATGCGTAAAATTCGCAGAACATACCTGGGCAATCTGCTCGACAAGGTTCTGCTCGACAACAGGGTTACCCAGAAATTCCTGAAAAAACACGTGCTTTCCGGCAGGATAAAAACCATAAAAGTCTCGATGAAACCGGGGAACATCTATTTCTTCTGGGGCTATCGGGTCGTTCACGCCAATGAACCCTGCGATCATGATAAAATACGGGCAACCGCCCTGTTCCATTACGGCAATCCGCACGCACACAGCCTGCTGCGCCGCATCATGCGCAAGACATCTCCCGCCTGAAACAGAAGATTTTTCCCAAAACACCGGATTGCGCACGACCCGAACACCACGCCGCAGCGAAACACGACCAGACAAATCCTTACATTACGGAAAGATTTTTCATAAACCTGAAAAATACCCGGCAGTGCTCGCACATCCATGAAAGACCAGAAACCTGCGTCAAACCGTGCCTGCGCTCATGGCCCGTCCGGCGTGCGTATCCGCACCACATGCACGCCATCGGCCAGTGTGCCCGCAGCCGGGGTGAGCAGGATTGTCGCCTCCCGCATCGCCCGGTAGCCCTGGGTGTCGCGAACATCGACAAGGACCACGAAACTCCGTGGCCTGACCTCGCCCGGCAAAGGCTGGTGCGGCATAAACAGGCCTGCCTCGCGCAGGGCCTGGCGCACCACGGGGTCGGCCAGGCCGATATCGGGATCATTGGGCTGGGTCAGGGACAGATGCGGCCGCAGGGCCTGCAACAGCCGTGGCGTCATGCCCAGCACCAGCCCTAGTTCTTCCACGCTCTGGAACGCGCCATACGGCGGGCTGTAGCCACGCCCCGCAACAAGGTAGCGCTGGCGCGTAGCCGCCGCGTTCCCCGCAGCACTGCTGCGCCATTGCGCCATGTTCGCGGCAATGTCCGCCGCCTGTGCCGGGGTGGCGCCACAACCGTGCAGCAGGGCAACCAGCAACGCCCTTGGGGCGGTGTTGGGGTTGACCAGCCCGGCCTCATCGAACAGGCGCACCGTCATGGCGGCCCCCTGCATGCCGGGGGTGTAGGCCCTGCCATCCATGGCCCAGCGGGCGGGGGAGCGGTCCAGCGCGTGAAACACCGCATCCCAGATCTCGCCTTCCGCCAGGGCCTGCACCTGGGCCGCACCCCGCAGGGCCGACGTGCCGCGCAGGGCCGACCCCGCCACGGCCAGCACCACCGATACCAGCAGCGACAGCCCCACCAGTGTCCACAACACGATCAGCAGGGCAAAGCCGCCCTGCCCACGCGCGTTACCCCCTTTCCTGCCCGGTTGTGCCGCCATGGGGCCCTGCCGATCACCGGTCCAGCCGGACCTTGCGGCGCAGCCATTGCTGGGGGTCCGAACTGCCGGTGCGGTGCATGGGGCCAAGTTCGTCGGGCACGTTGGCGGCGTTGGGGTGGGTGTCGCGCAGGTCTTCCATCAGGCTTACGGCGTCGCGCTGGTCGTGAATGACATGGGGCGTGATCAGGATCACCAGTTCGGTGCGCAGGCGGTTGTTGTTCTGCGTCCCCGCCAGGAAGCCGAGTATGGGAATATCCTTCAGCCATGGAATACCGCTATTGGCGCGCGAGGAACTTTCGGTAATCAGCCCCGCCAGCCCCACGGTCTGCCCGTCCTGCACCACCACGCGCGAACTGACCGAACGGTCGTTGAAGGTGGGGTTCGTGCTGGTGCTGGTCGTGGTGACGGGGGAGGTATTGCTGATGGAACTGACTTCCTGCGCGATATCGAGTGTCACCAGCCCGTTCTGGCTGACATGGGGCGTGACCTCCATGATCACGCCCGTGGGCTGGTAGGTGAACTGGTTGTAGATCGAGGTGCCGATGGTGCTGGACTGCGATCCGATCTGGACCGGCACAAGCTGGCCCACCTGCAGGCGGGCAGGCCGGTTGTCCTGCACCATCAACTGCGGCGATGACAGCACATGCACGGTCGTGACGTTCTGCAGCGCATCGATCGCGAAAGGGGCCCCGCCCCCGCTGGCCCCGCCAATGATAAAGCCCGGCAGCGTATGGCTGAACGCGGCGGACGCCAGGGTGTTGACGGTAATGGTCTGGCTGTTGTTGCTCAGCACGCCATTGATCCCGCCGGACTTGAAGAAGAACTGCGTGCCGTATTGCAGCGCGTCGTTCAACTGCACTTCCGCCACCACGGCATCTATGCGCACCTGCAGGGGCATGACATCGATCCGGCGCATCATCTGTTCGAGCGTGTCGCTTTCCTGGTCCGTGGCGTAGACCAGAATGGCGTTATGCTGCGTGTTGTAGATGATCCGCATGCCCTGTGGGTGGGGTTCTGCCTGGGCGGTGCTGTCCAGCCCGCCCAGCAGCGGGTTGTTGAAGGCCGCCGCCTGCTGGCCCGCACCGGCTTGCGTGCCCCCCTGTGTGTTCCCTGATGTGCCGGCTTGCGCCCCTGTTTGCGATGCCGCCCCCAGCCCGGTTTCCGCCGTGCCACCGCCCAGGCCCCCACCCAGCGTGCCGCCGGTGGTGCCCCCGATCGCACCCCCAGTCGTGCCGCCGGCTGTACCGCCGCCCATTGTGCCCCCACCCAGCGCATTGGCCATGCCGCCGGTAAAGCCTGTCTGCCCCAGTTGCGACGCCGCACCTGCATTGCCCGGCGGCAGGGCCGTGACATTATCGGGGGTGAACGCCTGTTGCAGCGTATAGGCGATGTCGTTGACGGAGGAATTCTGCACATAGAAAATATGCCATGACCGCACGCTGGCCCGGCGATTGCGCGCGATCAGCGCGAACAGGCGGCGGGCATCGTCGATATAGCGTGCGCTGCGTGCAACGATCAGCACAGCGTTGACACGGCTGAGCGGGAGGACCTGCACCACCTGTGCCAGCGAGCCGCCGCTGCCATGCAGGGCGGTCTGCAAGGCGGCTGCCATATCCTTGGCATTGCCCGATTCCACGGGCAGCAGCGCATAGGACTGGCTGCTCAGCCAGTCCACGTCGAAGGCCGCGATCACCTCCACCAGCGCGTTGCGCACCGTGGGGTCGCCCCCGACAAGGATCGCATTCGCGCTGTCCACCGCCACCACCCGCGCCCCGGACTGCACGAAAGGCTGCAACGCGCGCGCAAGGGACGTGGCCTCCGCATAGCGCAGCGGCACCATGATGGCACTGCCAAGGGACGCCGCATCGCCCACAGCGCCGGCACTGGCACCGGCGGCGGTACCCGCTTCGGCCTGGCCGGGCACGATACGGTACAGCCCGTCACCGCGCAGCAGCACGGCGTGCACCTGGGCCAGCATGATCTCCAGTGCGGGCAGGACCTGGGCCACCGTCAGGGGGGCAGAGGTATGCAGCGTGACCTGCCCGCGCACCGCCGGATCGATGGCGTAGTTGACATGCAGGATATCGGTCAGGATCTGCGCCACGGCATCGCGCACATCGGTATCGGCAAAATTCAGCGCGATATCGCCCCCGCCCCCCGCGCCACCCTGCACGATGCCGGGTGTTACCGTCCGCCCAAAACTGTATTCCACCCGGCCCGTCTGGTCCGCCGGGCCCAGCCGCCCCTGCGTTGTATCCGCGGGGGGGCCGGGCAGGGGCAACACCCCCAGCGGGCGCACATGCGGCGGCCCATGCTCGCACCCCCCGACCCACAGGCACAGGACAAGCCCCGCGCACCGCAGGGGCAGGCAGACCATCAGGCTATCGGAGGCACGGGCATAAGCGGTCATGGCGTGGGGCCTGTCACATGAGCGGAGGAAGACGGGGGAGAGCCATTGCCCGGCCCCACGGGCGGGGCCGGGTTCCGGGCCGGGCCAGAAACTGGGCCAGAGGGTGGGCCAGAAGCGGGGCCGGGCACCGGATGCTCGGCGCTGCGATCGCGATCGGGGCGCAGAACCTGTTCGCCCGACGGCCCGCGCACATGCACCACGCCAGTGTCTATGGCGGTAACGGTCCACGGCCCGACAACCCCGCCCACATCGACCACCTGCCCACGCCCCTGCCCCGCGACCATGAACAGGGCCCGCCGCCGCCCGCTGCTGACCACGATCGCCGTCAGGCGCGGCAGGCCATTGCCCGCGGCAACCCCTGCGGCAGGTCGCCTTGCGGGGCTGAACAGCGGGCGGGCCAGAATGACCTGCCGCGCGGCTTCGATCCCCGCCGCATCGGGCAGGGGCTGCGGCCCCGGCACACGCCCCGTCGCCTCCACCGCCACACGCAACGGCGCAGCCCCGGCCATAAGTCGGGGCGCAGCGTCGAGAACACGCGACGGCGCGCCTTGACCGCCCCCCGCAACGGTCGTTGCCGCACGCACAGCCGACGGCGGCGCAGCCCCCGCATCCGTGACTTTGCGATGCGTCACCTCATGATGAATCACTTCCGGATGCGTGCCACCGGGATACGTCACGTTGGGGCTTGTCACTTCGGAATGCGTGCCATCGGGGCGTGTCGCTCCGTGGTGCGGGCCTTTGGGGGGTGTCAGCGGAACCTGCGCGGGGGCGGAATGCGGGCTCACCGGCGTAAGGCCCCGATGGGCAGCCCCCGCCACCCCACTGCCCAGCAGGACCGTCGCCACCAGCAGAACCGGCGCGCCGGGATACGGGCCAGAACGGGTCATGGCGCGTCCCCCGCAGGCGGGAGCGATGGCGGGGAGGGTGCGGGAGATGCGGGGTCCCCCACGATGGCCGGGGCCGACCCGGCAGGCGAATCCGGGGACGATTGCGGGGATGTCGGCCCACCCGCGGGCGCCCCAGCGGGGGCCACAGTGGAAGCCGTTATGGGGGCAAATGCCGAACCCTCCACAGGGGCCGGGGCGGATGCAGGGGGTGCGTTGGGGGCGCCGTCCGCGTGGCGGAATGCGTAGACGATCATGTCGCAGTCCATGTTGGCGGCGGCACCGCCTTCTTCTGCTACGCGCAGGTGCAGTGCGTCGATCACGCTGGCCGGTGTTCCCGCTTCAAGCCGGGCGATAAAGCCGATCACGGTCGGGAACGAGGCGCTGATGCTGACATGCAGCCCGATCCGCCGGTAATGCCCCACCAGCACGGAGGGCACGTTTTCGGTGCTGACGATACTGGCCCCCAGCGCGGTCGCCACCTGCTGAAGCCTGTCCTGCAGGTTGGCGCCGGCCACGGCGTCGGTCGCCCCTTCGATCAGGGGGGACGGGCCGGGGGCCGCAACTGCTGCCGCGTGGCGCAGGGCGGGCAGGGTTGCCACCAGCCGCTGCATGCGCGCCAGTGTCGCGCGCTGGAGGGCCAGCCCCTGCGCGCGCTCGGCATAGCGGCTCCATACCGGGCCCAGCACGGACAGCCAGGCCAGCCCCAGCACGCAGCCCAGCAGCAAAAGGGCCAGCGCGCGGCCCGCACGCCCTTCGGGCAGGCGGCGTATCAGTGCTGCGACGGACATCACCCCTCCCCTTTCCCTTGCGCCATGGTTCCCCTGAGGCATGGTTACGGCCCGCCCCCCTTGGTGCCGACATCGACCCGGATGGAAAACGCGCTTGCCCCCTGCCCCTGCGCGCGCGTGACCGGGGCCGCGAAGGCAGGATCGTGGAACAGCGTGTTCGTGCTTAACGCCTGAATAAGGGCTGTGGGCTCGGGCGACTGGCCGATCATGATCAACTGCCCCTGCCGCAGGACCAGATCGGTCAGGAAACTGTTATCGGGCAGGACCTGCGTGGTGGCGGCCAGAACGGCCATGGGGTCGCCCCATTGCTGGCGCGCGCGGGCAATGACGGTGGCCCCCGCCTGCCGGTCTTCCACAGTGCGGCGTAGCAGCATCGCCTGGTGCAGGGCGGGTTGCAGGGCCGCAATCCGGGCCGCAAGGCGCGCCTGCTGGGCCGACTGGTGCGAAAACAGCGCCGCCACCGCCAGCACCGGCAGGCACAAAACCCCCGCCAGCGCGGCACCGCGCAGCACGCCCGGCCCACGCCCCCATCGGCCCGCACGCCCCGCCCCGAGGGCGATACGCCCCGCGCCCCCCGTATCCTCCACCCAGGCGGGGCGCACGCCCAATGTGGCCAGCATGTGCAGGGCGGGTTCGATAAAGGCGCGCGGCACCACGGATAGTACAAGCTGGATCTGGTTCAGTTCCGGATCGCGCCGCACGATATCGTAACGGTAGACAACCGCATCAGCCGCAAAGGGGGTCAGCCGGTCCATCTCGAAGGCCAGGGCGCCGCCCAGATCGGCCTCGGTCGCGGCAGGCAGGCTGACCGCGCGGCGGATGATCCGCCCGGCCCCCAGCCGCAGCACGATCGCAGCGGGGGCCGGGCGGGCCTTCAACACCGCATCGCACGCGGCGCGCAGGGTATCGTCAGGGGGGGCGGAAGTGGCCAGCGTGCCCAGCGTCACCCGCCCGCCCGGCCCTTCCACGCACAGGGTCAGGGTCGCGCCATCCCACAACGCGACCAGCACCGGCCGGGACGAAAAACGCACAAGCCGCAACCGGCGTGGCACCAGGCCGCGCATCTGCCGCCACCACCAGTCGAGAAAGGCGCTGACGATCATCACGCAAGCCTGTAATCGCGCCCGCAAGGGGGCCGACCGGTGAAGCGTTGCCTGGCCCCTTGGAAGAGCCAACGGGGGAGCCATGGGGGGAGCCCGCACGCCCGGCCTGCCGTCCGCTCATTTGTCAAAACCTGCTGGCCTGTCGGGGTCTTTTCACGTGCCGCATGGCCCGCACCTGCCAGACCGCACGGATCTGTCGTGGCCCCTGTCCGTGCGGGAAGGCGCGTATTCGTCCGGTGTTGCGCGCCCGGCAGTGCCCCGGCCTTGGCATCTGTGGGGCCCGCAGGTTCTGTCAGGGCATGGGGTCGCGCAGGGGGGCTGCGACGATATCGGGCCAGTGCCTGCCATCGCGGGGCACAAAGCGGATGCCGATCCGCACCAGTTCGGGAAGCCTGTCGCCGTACCATGTCTTTTTCCAGTTTCCGTTGGAGAAATAGGCGCATTCCATGTCCTGCACGCCGGCCAGCAGAACCTGCTGCCGCACGGGCATGGCCGGGGCGATGACATGCCGGTAGGCGACCCAGCCGAGTATCAGCCGGTGCGCGCCGTCCACCCCCAGGCGGATATCGGCCTGCCCGTCCGCCCCCATCCCCGCCGCCGCCCGCAACGCCTGCGGCAGCACCGTGCGCAAGGCCAGCCCATGCGCCTGCCCGACAAAAAACAGGCCGCTGCCCCCACCCGCCCCGATGGAACTGGTGGGGCTGGCGGAAAGGCCGCCAGTGGGCTCACCTCCGGCTGCGGAATCCAGACTGGCAACGGGGCCGCTGGTGCCACCGGGCCCACTCCCGGGATCGGCCTGCGCGATCAGCCCGCGCAACACCCGGTCGAACGCGCCCAGTTCGGCCTGCCCATCCAGCAGGCTGCGCTGGCGTTCGAACAGCATGGTTGCGGCGCGGAACCCCTGTTCAAGCACCAGCAGGACCAGCGAGAACACGACCAGCGCCACCAGCAGTTCCAGCAGGGTAAAGCCCCCCTGCGCCACCCGCCCCCGCGGGGGTGCCTGCTCGTTCATGGTGCCTCCCCCGCGGGGCCGAGCCGCCTTGTGTGCAGCACCAGCATGCGCCGGCCTGTAGCGGTCTGCGGGTCGGGCCAGGATTCGCTGACCTCCACACGGTACAGGCCCAGCCCGCCCAGAGCGGTCTGTTCCGTCTGTTCGGGCAGGATGCGCACATGCCAGTGAAAGCCGCTGCCGTCGTCCCCGTCCTGTTCCAGAACGCCCACGCGCATGCCGTGGCCCACCGCCGCCAGATGCGACTGCGCGCGGGAGATGGCCTGCTGCGCGCGGATTGCAACCTGACTTGCCGCAACGCCGTCCACCATGCCGCGATAGACGACCGAGAACGCCATGATCACGATCACGAACGCCACCAGTACCTCGATCAGGGTAAAGCCCTGCTGGGCTGCTTCACGGGCTGCGCCATGGCCTGCCCCTGGGCCTGCCGCCAGACGTGCTCCGGGCCCTGTTGGGGGGCCTGCTCGGGGGCGGGGGCAGGCGCGCGCAGGGCGGGGTTGGGCTGTCATGGCCCCTCCAGCGTAATGGCCCCGCTCAGCCAGTTCACGCGCAGCACCACCCGCCGCCCGCCTTCCGCCAGCACGATGGGGGCACCCAGGGCGCTGCCGTCGGGAAAGAAGACGATGCGCGCGGGCCCGCTTGCCAGGGCGACCTTGCGTGGCAGGGTGGGAAGCACCGTGCCCGGCCCGGGCGGGCCGCCATACCAGACCCCTGCGGGCCCTGTTCCGATCGTGAACATGCGCGTACTCCCCGCCCCAATGGCCTGCAACCGGGTTTCCCGCAAGGCGGAGGCAAGCAGTTGCCCGGCCCCGCGCAGGTCCAGTGCGGGGGAATGGAACGGGCCGCGCGCCAGCCCCAACGCGCCGATCAGCCCCAGAACCAGCAGCACCACGATCATTTCGATCAGGGTGAAGCCGTCTGCATCCGCCGGGCTGGCTCTATTGCGCAAGGTCGTTCAGGCTCAGCATGGCCAGCAGCAGGGAGGAGACAATTCCCGCCACCAGCAACCCCATGACAATGGTGATCGCAGGTACCAACAACGCAACCAGACGCTGGGTTGCAAGCCGGGTCTGTTCCTCGTGAATATTGGCTGCCTGCAACGCCATGGCCCCCAGCCGGGCCGTTTCCTCGCCCAGGCGCAGCAGGTGCACCATGCGGGGCGGAAACACGCCCGCGCGGTCCAGTGCGCCGGCCACGCCGCGACCGGCCTTGGCACTGCGTATGGCATCCTCTATCGCGGCAAGGGCTGCGCGATTGGCCAGGGCCGTGCGCGTGATCGCAAGGCAGGACAGGATGGGCACGCCGTTTTCAAGCAGGGTTCCCAGCATGCGCGCGAACCGGGCGGCCAGGATTTCGCGCAGCAACGACCCCGCCACCGGCAGCCGCAGCACCCATGTATCCGCCCATAGCCTGATGGCCGGGCGCTTCAGCAACGCGCGCGCGCCAAGCCCCAGCCCCAGTGCCGCCACCGGCAGCGCCAGCCCGTAGCGGCCCAGCCAGTCGCCCAGCCCCACCATGAACTGCGTGGAGGCAGGCAGGGCCACCCCATTGCTGGCAAACAGGGGCGTGAACTGCGGCAATACCTGGGTCAGCAGCAGATAGACCGACCCCATGGCGGCCACTGTCAGCACGGCCGGGTAGATCATGGCCGACTGGACGGTCGCACTCAGCGCGCGTTCGCGCTCCAGCAAGGTGGCCAGGTGTTCCATGGTGGCGGCCAGCGTGCCGCTGCCCTCCGCCGCGCGGACCATGCCGGTATACAGGCGTGGAAAGCTGCGCGGATAGCGGGCCATGGCCGCATGCAGGGTGCTGCCGTCGCGCACCGCCGCGCGGATCTGCGCCAGAAGGGCGCGCACGCGCGCACGCCTGCTGCTATCGGCCACAAAGCGCAGTGCGCGGTCGATATCCTGCCCGGCCCCCAGCATGACCGCGAGTTCGCGCGTCATGGAAGCAAGTTCCGCCCGGCGCAGCCCACCCCGGCGCAACCCGGCCCCACCGGCCCCCAGCCCCGCCACGAAGGCGAAGGGGCCAGGGGGTGCGATCCGCATGGGAATATGGCCCTGGGCGCGCAGCGCGGTCGCGGCTTCGGCCCTGCCCGGGGCTTCGATCATCCCGCGCACCAGAACCCCCTGGGCGTTTACGGCCGTGTAGCGGAATTCAGCCATGGGCGGGCGCCCTCATCATCCATCCTCGCGGATGGAGCGCATGACTTCCTCTATCGTGGTCTCACCCCTCAGGGCGGCTGCAAGCCCTGCGGTGAACATCGGCACCATGCCCGCGGCAATGGCTGCGCGTTCTATGGCGATATGATCGGCGCGTGCGAAGATCAGCCGCTCTATGGCGTCATCGGGTTCCAGAAGCTCGGCAATGGCCTGACGGCCGTTATAGCCGGTGTGGCGGCATTGTGCGCAGCCCGTGGCGTGGAACAGGCTGACCGGCCCGTCGTGCCCCAGCCCGCGCAGGTGCAGGCGCTCCACCAGTTCCGGCGGGGCGGTGTAGGGCACCTTGCAGACATCACACAGGCGGCGCACCAGCCTTTGGGCCAGCACGCCCCGCAGCACGGCGGTCAGCAGGTAGTCCTCCACCCCCATGTCGCGCAGGCGGATAATGGCGGCGGCGGCGGAATTGGTATGCAGCGTGGACAGGACCAGATGCCCGGTCAGTGCCGCCTGCACGGCGATCTGGGCGGTTTCGATATCGCGGATTTCGCCCACCATGATCACGTCGGGGTCCTGGCGCAGGATGGCCCGCAGCAGGGCCGCGAAACTCAGCCCGATCTGGGGTTTGACCTGCACCTGGCTTATGCCGCCAAGCTGGTATTCCACGGGGTCTTCTATGGTCACCACCTTGCGGGTGACGGCATTGAGATCGGCAAGCCCCGTATACAAGGTGGTGGTCTTGCCCGAACCCGTGGGCCCGGTCACCAGCACGATGCCGTTGGGCAGGGCAAGGAGTGCGCGCAGGCGGGTGACAATATCGGGCGCCAGGCCAAGGGTTGCGTAATCGAAGCGCATGGTGGAGCGGTCGAGCACGCGCAGCACCACTGTTTCCCCATACAGGGAGGGAATGGTGGAGACGCGGAAATCCACCTCGTGCCCGCGCACCGCCAGCTTGATGCGCCCGTCCTGCGGCAGGCGGCGCTCGGCAATGTCCAGCCGCGCCATGATCTTGATGCGCGAGATAATGGCCGGAACAAGCTGGGCGACCTGGCTGTCCATTTCATGCAGCACGCCGTCGTAACGGTAGCGCACGCGCAGCCGGTCCTCGAACGGTTCGAGATGGATGTCCGACGCATGGGTTTCCACCGCGCGGCTGATGATCTGGTTGACCAGGCGGATGACCGGCGCTTCCGACGCCAGGTCCTTCAGCCGTTCGGCGTCGTTTTCCTGGCCTGTGTCTTCCTCCGCCGGGGCTGTCTCCTCATCCTGCGGGCGGGGGTACAGGCGGTCCAGCGCGCTTTCAAGCTCGATGGGCGTGGCTACGCGGGGTGCGACCTCCAGCCCCGTTACGGCGGCAAGGGCTGCGGGGGTGAAGCCATCAAGCGGGTCGCGCAGGGCGACAGACAGGACATGCCCCGCCACCCCCAGGGGCAGGGCATGGGCATCGCGCAGGAACCGCGCGCCCAGCACATCGGCCAGCACGGGCTCGTCCGGATAATCGGCCGGGGTGGCAAGGGGAATGCCCAGCAGGTCCGCATAGGCGTGCGCCATGTCGCGTTCGGAGACCAGACCCAGTTGCAGCAGGATCTGGTCGAGCCGCCGCCCGCTCTGTTCCGCCGCGCGGCGGGCGCGCTCTATGGCCCGGGGTTCGCACCGCCCCTGCGCCACCAGCAGGGCCGCCAGTTCCTCCACACGGGGCGTATCGGCCAGCCCCGAAGCAGGTGGGTCGAAGGGTTTGGCGGGGATCGCACCCGGCCCCCCGTTCGCGCCGCCATCGGAACCGGGGCCGGTGTCGAGGTCCATGGGCGGGGTTTCCGGCACGACCAGCGGGTCGATAGGCCACAGGGCATCCGCATTGGTGTTCGGCGCGCTGGCGGGGTCGGGTGGCAGCGTTTCGGGGGTGGCAGGCGGGGCAACAGGCCATGGCGGCGCATCCGCATGGGCGTTGGGGGCGGCGGAGGGGCCGGGCGCATTGTCGGGGCGGGTGTCATCGTCCATGGTGGCGGCCTTTCGCGTTCATGGGCCGGGCAGGCCGGCGGCCCGGCACAGCCATGCGCCCCATATCGCCACGGCAAGGCCGGGCCCGAACGGCACCCTTTGCCCGCGCGCCAGCCCGCCGCGTGTGGCAAGCCAAGCCCCGCCCAGTGTCAGCACCGCCGCCGCACAGACAAGCCGGGGCAGCACGGCCGGGCCCAGCCAGGCCCCGGCGGCGGCCAGCAATTTTGCATCGCCCAGCCCCAGCCCATCCTGCCCGCGCACGCGACGATACAGGGCCGCCATGCCCGCAAAGGCCGCGTAACCCAGCCCTGCCCCCACGCCACGAACCATTACAGCGCGCCACCCGCCCCCTGCCGCCAGCGCCAGCCCCAGAGCCACAAGGGGGAGGGTCAGCACGTCGGGCAGGCGATACGTCCTGAAATCGATCATGGCCAGAACGAGCAGCCACCACCCCAGCACGCAGCCCTGCCACACCACCTGCATGGGAAAAGACGCGCCATATACGCCCGTTTTCACGCCCTGCCAGCATGCCAGAAGCGCCAGGACCGCAATCCCCAGGGCCATAAGCTCCATGGCAGGGTGTTCGGCATCGATCCGCGCGCCACAGCTCCGGCACCGCCCGTTCTGGATCAGGTAGCTGACCAGCGGCACCAGTTCGTGCGGGCCCAGCACTGCCCCACACCCCGCGCAGGCGGAACGCGCGATCAGCACGCGCTCGCCCCTGGGCAGGCGGCAGGCCAGCACGCCCAGGAACGAACCCACGAAAGGGGCCAGCAGCAGCACGAGCCAGGGCGTGTTCAGCATCGGGATCGGGCTCAGGGATTGCAGATAAGGGCTGCCGTATTGGCGGCATTGCCGGTGGACCCCGCCGAACACAGGTCATAATCATGGCCCGGCCGTTCGGACGGATTGCGGTAAATATAGGGGTGCCGCCAGGGGTCCAGCGGTTCGGCCCCTTCGCGCACATAGGGGCCGTTCCAGTTCTCCGCCCCGTCGGGGCGGGTGACGAGCGCGCGCAGCCCCTCCTGCGTGCTGGGGTAGCTGCCCATGTCCAGCCGGTAGAGGTCGAGCACCTGCCCCAGCCGCTGGATCGACTGCCGCGCCACGGAATTGCGGGCCCCGCCCAGTTGCCGCAAAGCCGCGGGGGCCACCAGCCCGATCAGCAGGCCGAGAATGGCAATGACCACCAGCAGTTCCAGCAGCGTGAAACCCTGCTCCCGCCTTGCCGCCAGGTGGCGGGGCGGGACGGATAATCGCACGGATCTTGGCATGGAAATGGACCTCCTGCGTTATGAAACCCCAAGGGCATGACGGGAAGGGTACAAAAAAGTGCCGCCCGGGCACGCGCCTGCCCGGCCTGCCGCGCCACGAAAAACGCCCGCTCCCGCGAAACCCGGGGGCGGGAAAAACCCTTTTGAGGGGGAAACATGCCGCGCCGGGCGTGAAAAAGACCGGCTGCGAACCCCATGGGCACAAGAGGCGGCGCAAGAGCCAGAAGAGCCAGAACGAAAAGGATATCCGTCATGGCCATTGTCTATCTGGGCTGCATGGTGCTGGCCGCATCCCTCTACCACCTGCCGCCGCGTGTCCTGCCGGTGATCCAGCTTGTGGAAGGCGGGCGCAACGGCCTGATCCATCGCAACACGAACGGGACGGAGGATCTGGGCGTGATGCAGGTGAACACCATATGGGTCGGCCCCATCGCCCGGTATACCCATACCGCGCCGCAGACCGTCTACCGCAACTTGCTGAGCCAGCCTTGCTACAATATCAGCGCGGCAGGGGCGATCATGCGGCTCAACCTGCTGGGGGCGGGGGGCAACCTGATGCGTGCTGTCGGCGATTATCATTCCCACACCACCCTTTTCAACCAGTCCTACCAGGCACTGGTGCTGGCCCGCGCCCGCGCCCTGTTCGCGCAACCACCCGCGCGCGCCACGCCGCAGGTGCTGGCACCGGCACTGCCCCCCGTAGTAGCGCCCCCATTGGTACCGACATTGGACACCTCCGGAGGAATCACCGGTTCAGCACCGTAACGCGCAGGGCACTGAAACGGGTGCTTCCGGCTGTGGAAAATAACGACACATTCGTGCCATCGGCGGGCGGAAAGACCAGATCGGTCATGCGCAGCACGCCATCATTGGCAAAAACCTCGACGGAACAGCGGTCGATCACCACATGCAGCGACACCACGCCACCGGGTGCGGCCAGATGGGCGATGTGAACCGGGCTGAATTTGGGGGAAAACCCGACATCGCCCGAATGGCCGCGATCCACGATCAGATCGGCGGTGGTGAAATCGTAGCTGATGACCGTGCCGGTTTTACCATCGGGGGTTTGGCGCACCACAAGCCCTGCGCGTGTACCATCCCCCCGGCGCAGGGTCAGGCGGATATCCAGCACATCGCCCCTGAACGGCGCGCGCCACGGCCGGTCACGCCCCACCATGCGGTCGGGGTAGGTCCGCATGCCCTGCCGCGCCAGCCAGTCCCGATATGGCTGGGCGGGTGCCTGCACCAGCGTGGGGTGGCCGTCCAGCGTTTTCAGCGCAAGTTCGGCAGGCAGGGTCATCTGCCCCCGCCACGGTGCGGTGGGAACGTCTTGCGCGTAGTCCCAGTTGTTCATCCAACCGATCAGCGTGGGCGGGCCAGTTCCAGTATTGGCGATGCGCGCCGTTGCGTAATGATCGGCCCCGTGATCGAGCCAGCCATAGGCGGACGGATCGGCCCCCACCGGCGGCAGCGCATCGGGGGTGAAGTGCACACCGTCGAACCGGCCGATAAAATACTGCACCCCCGACCCGCCAGCGATGCTCCACGGATTGACGCTGACAAGCATCACCCAGCGCATGTCCTGCGGATTGCCGTCAAGCGGAAGCGGGACCAGCAGCGGCATTTCCCACGCCATACCCGGCTTGCGATACCCCGAGGGCTGAAAGTCGCTCAGGAACGACCAGTGCAGGAGATCGGTCGAACGATAGAGCTTGATGACCTGCGCATCCCCCACCACCGTTGCCATGATCCAGCATTGCCCGGCCGCGTACCAGGTCAGGGACGGGTCGCGGAACTGCCTGGAATCGGGTTGCAGAGTCAGGATCGGGTTATGGGCATAAGCCTGCCAGGTCGCGCCATTATCCAGACTATAGGCAAGCGATTGCGCCTGCGTGCCGTCGGGATGATCCGGGTGGTCGGTAAAAACCGAGGTATAGAAAGCCAGCAGCGCCGGGTGCTGGACATTCCCCAACCCAGAACGGTTATCGCGATCGAGGATGACTGTGCCCGAAAACATGTCCTCCCCGGGTTTTGCGCGTAGGGCTATGGCCTGTTCGTGCCAGTGCAGCAGGTCAGGACTGGTGGCGTGCCCCCAGGACATGGGCCCCCAGACCATGCCGCCGGGATTATACTGATAAAAAAGATGATAGACGCCATCGAGCAGGATCGGGCCGTTGGGGTCGTTCATCCAATGCGCGGCGGGGGAAAAATGCAGGGCCGGTCGCCATTGCGGTGTGTCCGCCCCCAGCCCCGGCACCGGGCAGGACAGCAGCAGCGCAAGCCCTGCCGCAGCGCCCCGGCACCCGGCGCGCGCCGCCAGCCTGCCCCACCCCACGCCCAGTATCCGGCCCCGCCATGCCATGCGCCCTTTCCCCCTCTGTCGCATGCAAAGTTACCCGGCCCCCTCCCCCGCCTGTTTCCAACCGGGGTGGAATGGAGCCGGGCTTTGCATAGGCACTTTGCGCTCGGGCATTCCCGCACTTTACAGGCCGTCTATGCGCCTAATGCCCGCTATTGAGAAACGCGTTGATCTGCCCTGTCACGTTCCGGCCCACCTGCGCGTTCTGGCTTGCCAGGTCCGCGATGAAGGCGAGAATGTTGATATCCACCCGGTTGGCCGGAATATCGCCATAGCCGCCCAGCCCGCCATTGCCATAATGCGTATCGACAGCCGAAGCAGCCCCCCCGATCCGGACTTTCACCGTAGGGGCCAGCGTGCCGCCGCGCCGGGTTTCGATCGTGTCGATAAAGGATTCCACCAGCCCGCCGGGCATGACGTAATGCGAATAGGACTGGAACGCCCGCGGGTTCTGCTGCGGGTCGGGGTCGTAATCCGTGCCTGCGGGTGTATTCAGGTCGGTCGGGTTGCCCAGCACCAGCCCGCTGCCATAGTTCATGGGCTGGAAATCGCTGCGGATGCCGTTGCCCACAAAACCGTACACGCCATCCGGCCCGTCCACCCCCGCGGCAAAGGTCGTGCGGTGGCTGATGGTAAAGATATAGTATTTGCCGTTATCGATATACATCTGCGGGCGTTCGGTCTGGTCGTTCACGCAGTTCGCCGTAATCAGCGGCGAAAGGAACGTCCATTTCGACAGGGATGAATCCGTGGCCCGCGCCAGGCCTATGGCGGCCATCTGGTAATAGGCCCCGCTGTCCAGCACCTGTTGCAATGTTTCGGCCTGCGGGTCGTTCGGGCGGTAGCCCAGATCGGCATCCGTGCAGCGGGGCGTCTCACGCTGGCCTGCCGTATTGCCTTCGAAAACCATGTAGTTCGTGCCGGGGTGTTTGGGATCTTCGAACGTGAACGGATCGCGGAAGTTGTAGTACGGATTCTGCGCGCCATTCTGGTACAGCACGCCATCGGGCCGCAGCAGGGCCGTATGGGTGGTAAAGCCCGTGAACCATACATGGTTGAAATCCGCATGGATCTTGCCCAGGCTTTGCGTAATGACCGCCTGCGAGGGGGTTATGTCCTCACCCGCCGCATTACGGTTGAACGCCATGTCGGTATAGAACAGCGAGACATCGTTCCCGTTCGTGTTCAGCAGCCGCATGGACCCGGACCATTCCGCCGTGATCGTGTAGGTCGTGCCCGCGAAAACCTGTTCCTGCGCGCCTTCGGGAATGATCAGCCCGCCATAGATCCACCCCCCATTGGCCGGACGCCTGCTGGCAGGCACGCCCGCGCGCCGGTAAAAATAGCCGATCCGCGCATGGGTGTGCCGATCGTCGAAGCCATATCCGGCGTTTTTATCGGCAGTGAGGCAGAAAATGACCTCCCACCCGTTATAGCTGTACTGGTTGGCGTGCTTGTCGATCAAGGTCCAGGTGTCCCATACCCATACATCCGGGTTGATGCTTGGAAAATCTGCGGGAATATCGGGCATGATCAACTGCGCGGGCAGGGAATTCTGCCCCGCCGGGACCGAGGTGGAGGAATGCGCCTTGATCTGCAACGCATCCGCACGCGTCCAGCGGGCGGTAAACGTGCCATCGGGCGCGTAAGCCTGCTGGGTATGGACAGAGGGAAGGGCAAAGCCCGGCACGCCGGACAGCGAACTGCCCGGGAACATGCGGCCTGCATGCGGCATCATGCCCGGGCGGGGCGGCACGCGCGCGGCTTCGCGCCGGGCGTCCTGCGTCTGCTGGGCAAGGGCGGGCATACAGACGGATGCAAGCAGCGATCCGGCCAATGCCATGGCAAGCATCGGGCCTGTATTGCGTGGTTTCAGCATGTCAACCTCCTGACATACAACATTTTTCTAGCAGGAAAGCAGTCGGGTCCATCGTATCCACACCCGCAGGGAAGCGGGGCGGGACTGCGGGCCCTGTGCCTGCGGTGGACTTACGAAATCACATCATCTTGAAATTAGTCAAACTTAATTTAATAATTAATTAACCGCAATCTGTGAACTTTATTTGTATTGATTCGCTGAATTGCGTTCTTTTTATAATAAATGTAAAAATTTATACTCTTGGAACGAGAGAGGTACAAATTCCTACAGATTTCCCGCCCTCCCCTATTGCGCGGTACAGGGCCGTGAAGAAACGCCGCATAGTTGCGAACACCCGCCAGAATAACCATGGCCGTCCCTGCCGCCGGCCCATGATGCGCGCGTTATGCCAGTTCTCCCCCCATGCAGGGCGGCTTTTGCCTGACGGGAGACAAAACAGTCCCTGTCATGAAACATGCTGAACGGGCGTGCCATGTCCGCGCGCGCACCGGGCCGTTCCCCCCGCAGGCACGGCCGCGCCTGGAGACTCCGCAGCCGGCATTGTCGTGTCCGGACAGGCGCGGCTGCGCGGTCACGCCACAGAACGGGCGTATCAGGCCGGGTCGTTCATCCTGCACGGTCTTGCCCGGCGGGTTATTCCCGTGTCAGGGCCGCCCCCTTGTGGAAGGCGATATGATCGGTCTTGAGACTGCGGATTTCATATTGCGGGTCCTGCGCGCTGGCATGGTGGGTATAGCCATTGACCGGGAAATCCTGCGTGTGCACCGCGATAATGGTGCCGCCCACACGCCCCGCTTCGGAATTCCACCACACCCGCTCACCAACGTGAAAATTCTGCGCCATGGCCTTCCTGCCCCGTTGCCCTGCATTCCCGCAGCGTGACATTATAGAGCCTGACGAGCGATACGCACAGCAGGCGGATGGCACCCGCTTTTGCACCCGACCTTGCCAAACGATATCGCTTTTTTTATAGTGAATTCACGGATACCATGACACGCAGGCGTGCTATCGCCACGCGCTGTCATGCCCCGCAACCGGCAAGCTGGCCATTGATACGCGTTGACGCGACGCATTTCATGCTCTCTCATGGCCGGCCACGCACCCATAGCCTGCCCCTGGCACAAGCCGGGGTCACGCGCGTTCAAGCATTTGGGAGACACATAACCATGCACGTCCCCGTCACCTGCGAAGACATGCCTCCTCCCTTCGGTTGCTGAATCCATGCGTTTGTCCCGGCACCAGAGCGGCCGACAAACGCCAGACTTTCCCCGCGCGGGGGCTGTTCGCCGCCATCGTGCCGCGACAGCATTCCTGGTGTCGCCCGCGACACCCCCGCGCATTCCGGCCTGTCTTGGTGACGATGGCACGGCCGGGATCAGAACAAGGAGCTTATGCCCATGACCGCACCGACAATCCCGACACGGACCCTGAACGACGGGGCGACCCAGCCCGCCATCGGGTTTGGAACCTATCTGCTGAACGGCTCGGCCGGCGTTGGCGACATGGTCAGCGCGATCAAGGTCGGCTACCGCCTGCTCGATTCCGCCTTCAATTACGAAAATGAAGGGGCCGTGGGCGAAGCCATCCGCCAGTCTGGCATTCCGCGTGCGGAACTGCGCGTGACCTCCAAGCTGCCGGGCCGCCACCAGCATTTCAAGGAAGCCATCGCCACGGTCGAGGAATCGCTCTATCGCGCGCAGCTCGACTATTACGACCAGTATCTCATCCACTGGCCGAACCCCAGCAAGGGCCTGTATGTCGAAGCCTGGACCGCATTGATCGAGGCACAGAAAAAAGGCCTGATCCGTTCCATTGGCGTGTGCAACTTCCTGCCCGAACACCTTGAAAAGATCATTGCCGAAACCGGTGTCACCCCCGCCGTGAACCAGGTGGAACTGCACCCCTATTTTCCCCAGGCGGAACAGCGCGCCTTCGATAAGGCGCATGGTATTCTCACCCAGTCGTGGAGCCCGCTGGGCCGGGCCAGCCACATGCTGCAAGACCCCGTACTCAAGACCGTGGCCACACGGGTGGGCAAGACGATTGCCCAGGTCATCCTGCGCTGGCATGTCCAGCTTGGTGCCGTGCCGCTGCCCAAGGCCACGGCCGCACCGCGCCAGACCGAAAACCTCAGCGTGTTCGATTTCGAACTGAGCCCGCAGGACATGGAACAGATCGCAACCCTCGCCCGGCCCGACGGGCGCACCTTCGGCCAGGACCCGGCCACTTACGAGGAATTCTGACCCATGCGCCACACCGCAAGGGCTGGCAGGAAAGCTGCCGGCAAAGCTGCTGAGGGGGCTATTCCGGCGGGGCTTGGGCAGACCCTTTCGGGGCTTGGGGGTGTTCTTGCCAGAACACTTCGGGGCGGCCCTTCAGCGGTCCTTGCGGGGGCTTTCATGCTTTGCGCGGGAAGCCTTGCGGGCGGGGCAATGGCCCCGCAGGCGCGGGCTGCGGGCACGAACCTAATCACCACGCAGAAGCTCGACTGGATGACGGCCGAAAAACTGGCGGCGGAGGCTGTTCGTGTCTGTGCGGCGCGCGGTTTTTCTGTCACGGCGACAGTGGTGGACCCGTCCGGCCACCAGCAGGTTGTCATCAAGGGCGATACCGTGCCCCTGCAATCTTTGTCGGTGTCCTACCGCAAGGCCTATACTGCCTATTCCTACGGCATGGCCTTTAACAAGAATTCGACCAGTGAACTTGTCGCCGCCAAACTGACAGGCCCGGCCGACGGGTCACTGGCAACAGTGCCTGAGGTCATTTTCATTGCCGGGGGCGTGACGTTGCGCAAGGCCGACGGCACGGTGCTGGGCGGCATTGGTGTTTCAGGCGCATCGGGCGGGGACAAGGACGAGGCCTGCGCCCAGGCCGCAGTGGATAAATTCCGCGCCGATTTTCACTGACGGCACGAGCGGACGCCGAGCCGGGGCGTATAAGCTGCCGACACAATATTCCTTAAAAGGTTATGGGTGTCGCATTTTTTCAAAAGGTGACGTTTTTTGAAGCTTTTTTAAAAAAGCGTCACCAAAAACTTTTATCCGTTGGCTGGTTCGGGATTGCGCAGATACGGCCGGGTTGCGGCAATGCACAGGGCAGAGACAACCGCCGCCCCCGCCACCACCCACCCCAGGGAGGACGCAACACCACCCGCCGTGCGGAACACGTGGTCATCCAGATAGCCGATCAGCATGGACCCGCCGGACAGGCCTATCATGGCGTTGCACAGCAGCAATGTGGCTGAAAACTGCGCGCGCAGGGCTTTGGGCACCCGCTGCTGCACCACCAGTGCCGAAGGCGGCATGGGGAAGGACGCGAAAAAGAACGCCACCGCCAGCAGCAGCACAAACGCCACGTTCGCGGACATGGACAGCGCCGCAAGCAGAAAGAGCGGGGCCGCGACAGCCCCCGTCAGCCCGACCCGGGCCGGTGCATCGGCATGGCCACGGCTGGCCAGCAGGTCGATCAGCCGCCCGCTGGTATAAACCCCGCCGCACCCGCACACGATGGCGATCAGGCCCATGACCAGCCCCACATCCTGGTGCGAAAAATGCCGCCCGCGCCCCAGCAGCGCCGGCGTCCAGCTCATGAGCGAGAACAGGATGATGGCCGTGCAGGAATAGCCCAGAAAATGCAGCGTAAAGAACTTCCAATGCCGGGCCATGTAGCGCGGGGCCGCCCAGGCGGACGGGTTCGGGCCCGCCGCGTGCCCGGTTTGCGCATAAACCCGCCCGGCGGGTTCGCGCACGCCCAGCGCAATGCTCAGCGCCAGGGGCAGGCCGGGCAGGCCCACGGCCATGAAACACAGTTTCCACCCCGCAATACCGTGCCAGGATGTGGCGTCATGCAGCGCGGCCAGCACCATGCCGCCGCACAGGAAGGCCAGCCCCGCCCCCACGAAGGAGCCGAGCGAGAACAGTGCCAGCGTGCGGCCCAGCCGTGCGGGGGGAACGATATCGGCCAGGAAGGAATAGACGGCGGGCACAAGAGCTGCCTCCCCAATGCCCACGCAGGTGCGACAGGCAAAAAGCTGCCAGAAGTTCGAGGAAAAACCGCAGCCGATTGTCGCTACACTCCATAACGCCACGCCACTCGCCAGAATGGGCGGGCGTGGCATGCGATCGGCCAAAGCCGCCACCGGCAGGCCCAGCACGGAATAGAACAGCGCGAAGGCAAGACCGTTGAGCAGCGCGAACTGGAAGTCGGACAGGCCCAGATCGGCCTTGACCGGGCCGATCAGCAACGCAAGAATCTGCCGGTCCACAAAGGACAGGACATAGGCTGTCGCGAACAGGGTAATCACGGAACGCGCTTTCATGGCCTGCCCCTTAATTGTATCGGTATCGTAACACTATAATAATTACCCGCCCTGTCCATGCGCGCGGCCCATGGATCATGCCCCGCGCCACCCCGCGTGGCGATACGGGGTGACGCCGTGCCGGGTTTTTCAGGGCAGGAAGGTTTCCTGCAAAAAGCTCCAGGCCAGGCCGGTTGCGGTGTTGCCGGGCACGAACAGCGCACTCGACCAGCGTTCGGTGCGGCTTTCGCCCTGGGTCTGCACTTCCCGGTAGGTGGCCAGCAGGGCTTCGCCCAGGCGGGTGTGGATGGCCACGTCCTCGATCTCCATCACCAGGCCGGGGCGTGAGCCGCGCAGCACGGGCAGCGCACCCGCAAAGGCGTCCAGCCCGATGCGGCGGCCCGCGGCCCCTACCATTTCATAACCCGGTGCGAAATGGGCCAGGATATCCTGCGGGTTTTCAGACCCCTCGCCCCGGAACCATGCCTGGAGCAGCACGTGCAGGTCCACGATTTCCTGTGTTGCGACCTTGAGATCATCCATCGGAAAAGTCCTTTTTATACGTCTGTTTTTATAGCGTCCGGCCGATTGCGGCCTTTAGGGCTGCATCAGCACCGAGCGGGTGGGGATGCTTTGCGCCCAGCCGGTGGCCAGCGGGGCGATGAAGACATTTTCCGTGCGGGTGCGGGCAATTTTCCACACACCGTCTTCGCGGCGGAACAGGTTGTTCAGGCGGCTCGAACGCAGCAGCGAACTGCCATCGCTGAAAATCCAGGGCTGGCAATGCACCCATTGCCCATCTGCCGTATCGCCATGCACATGGATCTGTTCGGATGTCAGGTAATGCACGTTCAGCACCAGAGCCGGGTCGCGCTTGAGGCCCCAGAACCCTTCGAAATGCCTGCGAATGGCCGCCTTGCCCACACACTGGCCGAACTGGTTGGTGTAGTATTCCCCCACCCCTTCCCACACTGCGTCTTCTGTATACAGTTCCATGATCCGATCGATCCGCGTGGCGTCGTCCTCCACCCCGGCTTCGGGGCAGGGCGTGTCGCACAGGAACATGTAGCGCGCCTGAATGCGGCGGATCGCCGCTTCGGCTTCCAGGTCCTCCACCCGGCGGGTCAGGGCCGCCAGGTTGGCACTCAGCGTGGCGACAAGGCTTGCGGATGGGGATGTATCATCGGCCATGGGGTCACTCTCCTTGGAAATGGGTGCCATACCGGGGCACCGTCCCGTCAGCCCAGCGAAACCGCGGGGGGCACGGGGCGGGCGGGCAGCACTGTCTCGGCCCAGGCGGCGTGGGCCAGCAGGGCTTCGTCCTCCCCGAACGGGCCCAGAAGCTGCACGCCCACGGGCAGGCCGGTCGCACTGACCAGCCCGGGCAGGGTGATGGTGGGCAGGCGCAAAAGCGTCCACAGGCGGCTGAACAGCGGGCTGCCCGTGCCTTCGCTCAGCAGCGGGGCCACGTCAGGGGCGGCGGGGGCCAGCAGCACCGTGCCCGGCGGTGTCAGTTCCGCCATGCGCGCGCGCAGGTCCTGTGCGCGGGCCAGGGCGGTGCGGTAGGTGGCGTAGGAAATACCCCGCCCGGCTTCGAGCAGCGCCGAGATCTGCGGGCTGAGCATGTCGCGCCGGTGGGTATATTCCCACGCCAGGGCCTGCACGGCCTCGTAGCTCATGATGGTAATGTGCAGGTCGGCGGCATCGGCAAAGGCGGACAGGTCGATCTCGGCCACCTCCACCTGCGCGCCGAACAGGCCGGCGGCCTGCTCCAGCGCCGCCTGTGTTGCGGGGCCGGCCTCGGCCCAGTGCGGGGTACGGCACAGGCCGATCCGCTTGGGGGCCTGCGCCACCAGCGGCGTGGGGGCGGCCACCGGGCCCTTGAGCACGCCATCGGCCAGGGCGGCGGTCGCGACATCGCGCGTCATGGTGCCCAATGTGTCGAAGGAGGGGGCCAGGCTCTTGATCCCGGCGGACGCATAGCGCCCGTAGCTGGGCTTGAAGCCGACAATGCCGCAATAGGACGCCGGACGCGTGAGCGAGGCCGCCGTCTGAGATGCCAGGCCGATATCGATCATGCCCGCCGCCACCGCCGTGGCCGAACCGGAGGAAGACCCGCCGGGCGTGCGCGCATGGTCGTACGGATTGACCGTGGCCCCGGCGCGGAAGAACGCGAATTCGGTGGTGACGGTCTTGCCCACGCAGACAGCGCCCGCAGCCCGCAGCAATGTCACGCAGGATGCATCCGAACGGGGGTGCCAGCCGTCGTAAATGGGGGAACCGTGGCCCGTGGCGTAATCGGCGGTGTCGATAATATCCTTCACGCCCACGCTCAGCCCGCTCAGCGGGCCCTGGGGTGCGCCCAGCGCTTCAGCACGGATACGCACCGGGTCATAGGCGGTGAACGCACGCAGGACGGGTTCGCTCGTTTCGATACGCTGGATGAGGGCTGCGGCATGGCGCAATCTGTCTTCACTCATCGGGTCACCTCCTTGGCTTTCGGCATGGCGGGCATGGCAGGGATGGACGAATTCCGGCGTCAGCATGGGCGATACGGCCTGTATCGCGGGCCTGCATCACGGGACGGTATCAATGGCCGGTATCACGGGCTTGTATTACTGGCCTGTATTACTGGCTCGCATCAGGGCGGACGTTACGGGCGGTATCCGGGGCACGGGCCGGGGGGTGTGGAACAGGCCCATAGCCCCGGCCGCCATCACGCGCCGTATGTCACGCATTGTCACCGTGCCAGAGCGGGCCGCGTTCGCGCCGCATCTTGCGCACGGCGGCATCGAACATCTTGTCGGCGGCATTGGTGGAGGAAATCACCCATGCGGCGTCACGCGCACAGGCGGCCCGGATCTTGTCGCTGATCGGCGTGTCGGGGCCGGGGATCATGCCCGCATGGCACTGGATTTCCGCCGCGCGCTGCACGGTCCAGAGCAGGAAGAACGCGCGGGCGATATCGCTCTCGCCCACCGCCACGCCGTGGTTGCGCAGCACCAGCACGTGCTTGTCGCCCAGGCTTTCGAGCATGCGGGGGCGTTCTTCCTCATACAGGGTAATGCCCTCGAACGCGTGGTAGCCCACCCGGCCGAAAAGCTGCGCACCGTAGAAGTTGTCGTGGCTGAAACCGCCCTGCTTGACGGCAACGGCGCTGACCTCGCTCGTATGGGTGTGGATGATGCAGTGCACATCATCACGCGCAGCGTGGATGGCCCCGTGCAGCGCGAAACCCGCAGGGTTGGGCTTGTCGGCCGGATCGCCCTCCAGCTTGCCATCGGCATTGACCACAAGCAGGTTCTCGGGCGAGATTTCGTCGTAGTTCAGGCCGAAGGCGTTGACGAGATAGCGTCGTGTCTCGCCCGGCAGGCGGACCGAGATATGGTTGAAGATCATCTCCGTCCAGCCAAAATAATCGACCAGATGGTAACATTCGGCAAGGCGCACACGCAGGCGCCATTCGTCTGAGCTGACATCGGTCATGGCTTATTTCTCCCTGTCGGCGGTGCTTTTGAAGCGCGCCAGCCGCACGAGCGTTTGGGTTACGGGAACGGCAATGCCGTGAACCCTGGCCAGGGCGATCACACTATCGCCTATCGCGGCCAGTTCCAGGGGGCGACGCCCCCTGTAATCCTGAAGCATCGAGGTATCGTGCCCGCCGGCTGCGGCCACCATGTCCAGCAGGTGTTCGGGTGCCAGGGCTGGGTGCAGGCCGCAGGCGGCCCCCACCTGCTGGCCTTCACGCGCGACGGCGGCGATCAGGGCGCGGGTCTGCTCGTCCGTGCCAAGCTGGCCCAGCGGTGCCTCGCACACGACGGAAAGTGGATTGGTCGCAAGATTGGCCACCACCTTGTCCCATACCGCGCTGCGGATATCGGCACTGTGTTCGACCAGGATACCGGCCGCGCGCAGCAGATCCATGACCGCCGCCATGGCCGGCCCCGTACTATATCCCGCACTGGCACCCGCCTCGGCCACGCCCAGCACAAGGCGGGGCTGGCGCGCGCACAGGGCCACACCCGGCTGGGGCATGGTGGAAAACACATAGGCCACACAGCCCAGAATGGCGGAAGGGGCAATGCCCCCGGCCAGAACGCCCCCGGGGTCGACAATGGGGCCTGCCGCCGCACAGGGGTTGGCTATGCAGGGGTTGGCAGCACTGAGGTTGGCAGCACCGGGGTAGGCTGATTTCACGCCATCGGGGCCGGGCAGGGTCATCCACCATGGCACGCCGTTGACAATGGGCAGCACCAGCGTATCGGGCCCGATGACCGGGGCCACGGCGGGCAGGACCGCGCCAAGCTGGTGCGACTTGACCGCCAGGATGACAAGATCGCGCGCAGGCCCGCTGGCCTGTTCGGCGGCCCGGGGCCTGCATGTGAAGGAAGCCCCCCCTTCGCGCAGGGTCAGCCCGTCGGCCCGCAATGCAGCCAGTGTCGCCCCGCGCGCCACCACGGAAACATCGGCCCCCGCACGGGCCAGCATGGCGGCGACCGTGCCGCCCACGGCCCCGATCCCCGCCACGCAGACACTCGGGCCGCCGGACATCAGATATCCACAACCAGAAGCGGGCTGCGCGCGCGCGAACAGCACAGGGCGATCTGGTCGGTGCGTTCGTCTTCGGTCAGGTATTCGTCACGGTGGTCGGGCTCGCCTTCCAGCACGCTGACAACGCAGGTGCCGCAGATCCCCTGCTCGCAGCTTAGCGTGACTTTGACCCCCGCCTTGCCCAGGGCGCCGGCTATGGTGTCTTCCGGCCCGACTTCAACCCGCACGCCAGAACGCGCGGCCAGCACGCTGAAGCCCTCGCCCCCCACCACGGGCTGGGCGGAAAAGGCTTCGCGGTGCAGGCTGGGCCTGGCATAGCCCAGGGCCAGCCCGGCTTCGAACACCGCATCCATCAGCCCGATCGGCCCGCAGGTATAGACATGCGTGCCCGCAAGGGCGGCCCCCTGCGGCAGGGCCTGCGCGCATAACGCCTGGCCGGGGTCGAAACGCAGCGCCCCCGGCTGGCTACGGTCATGCACGACAACGCTGGCGGCGAACGGTGTTTCTGCCAGCACCTGCGCGAAAACCGGGTCGCGTGCGACGTAATGCAGCGTGAAGGGCTGCCCGCGGTCATGCAGTTCATACGCCATGGCAATCAGCGGGGTCACGCCAATGCCCCCGCCCACCAGCACGGAACAGGCGGCCCCCGTATCGAGCGCGAACAGGTTGCGCGGCGCACCGATGGTCAGCCTGCGCCCCACGGACACCTGCTCATGCACGGCGGCCGACCCCCCGCGCGAAGCCGGGTCACGCAGGACGGCCAGACGGTAGCACGACCGATCCGCCGGATCGCCGCACAGGGAATACTGGCGGACCAGCCCATCCCCCAGCACGAGGTCGATATGCGCCCCGGCCTCCCATACCGGCAGGTCGCCCCCGCCGGGCAGGCCCAGGCTGAACAGCAGCACTTCGCCCCGGCGTTCGGCGGCGGTGACTTCCACCTCCAGGCTCTGGCCGGGCAGGATGGCGGCGTCGGCGGGGCGGGGTTGGGTGATCGAAGGCTGGGTCATCGCATGTAAAGCCCGCTGTTGATGTCGATAATCGAGCCGGTGATGGAGCCCGCATCCGGCCGGGCCAGTTCGGCCACCATGCGCGCCACGGTCTGGGGGCTGCCGGGCTGGCCTGTGGGCAGGCTGGACAGCACCCGCGCGGCGTTTTCAGCACCGATCGTGGCCGCGACCGAAGGCAGGTCCAGCGGGCCGGGTGCGATGGCGTTGACCGTAATGCCATACGGGGCCAGGTCACGGGCAAACACCTTGGTGAGCGTATGCACCCCACCCTTTGAGGCCGCGTAATGCGCCCCCGTGGCCGTGCCGCCGTTTTCCCCCGCGAGCGAGCCCATATTGACGATCCGCCCACCCGCACCGGCCGCGCGCAGCCGCCGGGCAAAGCGCTGGCAGCCCAGGAACGTGCCGCGCAGGTTGACCGCGACAATGGCGTCGAACGTGTCGATCCCGATTTCGAGCACTTTCTCCGCCTTCATGACGGCGGCGTTGTTCACCAGCAGCCAGGGCAGGCCGAATGTGGCTTCCACACTGTCCAGCCCGGCCTCGACCGAGCGTTCGCAGGTCACGTCCACCACCACGGCCATGGCCTGCGGCCCCAGCGCCCCGGCCGTGGCCTGGGCTGCCGCTTCATCCACATCGGCCACCGCGACCCGATACCCGCACGCCACCAGATGGGCCGCGATACAGGCGCCAAGCCCGTTCGCACCGCCCGTTACCATGGCCACGGGTGCGCCCGAGGGAGCACCCCCGGCGGAAGCGGGCGCGCCGGTCACAGGATGTAGCTCACGGCTGTCAGCGCCTCGGTCGAGGTCAGGAGCCGCACGACCTTGCGCCCGATCTTCAGCCCCGTTTCGGTGCGCACGAGATCGAAGGTGACATTGGCGGCGTAGTAGCGTTCACGCCCCTGGCGCAGTTCGGTCAGCATCTGCGCGCAGCGCAGGGTGCAGGTGGTCTCGTCCGTGTCGAGCATGCGGTAGCGCGCAAGCAGGCGGATCGTGCGGGCCGGGGGGGCCGCCGAAATGGCGCGCCCGCCCAGCAGGCGCTGCACGCGCTTGGCGCGCATTTCGGCATTGTCGTAGGCGTAGTTGAGAATATCCTCGAAATCTTCCGTATCCGGGTCGATGGGCACGATATACAGCCCATCCTCCGTATAGAGGGAAAGCCATTGCGTGAAATCGCCATGGTCGAGCAGGTCGGCCTCGAGCGTGACAAGCTCGACAGCCTCGTTCAGCGTGATGCTCATGCCATGCTCTCCTCTTCGTTCTTGCTGCATGCGGCGGTCACATCCGTCATGGCCGCCAGCCATTGCCGGTAGGCCGCGCGCATGCCGGTTTCGGCGCTGACATCGCTGAACAGGTTGCCGTCTTCGCGCCGGGCTTCATGCCCCAGGCCGCGATTGAGCAGGATGGCGATATCGCGCCCCGCCAGCGAACCGCGCTGCACGCGGTCCCAGGCCTCCGCATCGTCGGGGGAGCCGAAGCCCATGGGCCCCTGGAAATGTTCGTGCAGGCGCAGGCGCATGTCGTTGCCCAGCTTGGGCCCGCCATCCATGCCGATGGCGATATGGCGGATTTCGGTCTCGGTCACGCTGAGCGGGCGCAGGACGCGGAAGAACGCCATGGAACACGCAAGGTTGGGGAAAAGGTTGAGATTGAACCCCGACCCGCCTACCGCGCGCACGATCCGGCGCACCTGTTCGGGCGGGTAATCCTTGGACAGGCCTTCCGCCAGTTCCTGGAAGCGTTCGGGAATGGGCGCGTCCAGGTCGGCTTCCAGATCGACCAGTTCGGGGATCATGACCATGACGGAGTGGCCGTGGCCCAGATCTTCCACATAGCCTTCGCCCTCGACAAAGTCGAAGGTGTTCTGTGTCTCCCCGTCCACCGAGTCCAGGAAGGATTTGTGAACGATGGGGAAATGATAGGCGTCGGTCGTGTTTTCGAGCTGGATCTTCCAGTTGCCCGGAAAGGTGAACTTGTGCTCGCCCATGGTCTTGACCGGCCAGCCGGCACCCTGCTTCATGAACAGGTCGATCCACGGTTTCGCACGGCCCAGCCAGGCATCCAGCGGCATGATGTCGGCATCGAAGGTCGCGAAGATCAGGCCGTTATATTCTTCCACCCTGAGCGAGACGAGCGGATACTTCGCCTTGTCGAGCTGGCCCGAATACCCGTCCTGGAAAGGTACGCCGCGCAATGCGCCGTCAAGCCCGTAGGCCCAGCCATGATAGGGGCAGACAAAGCTTGCTGCCTTGCCGCGCTTGTTTTCGCACACGGTCGCCCCGCGATGGCGGCAGCGGTTGAGCATGACATGCACATCCCCCTTGCGGTCGCGGGTGACGACAACCGGATGCGGGCCGACAAAGGTGGTGATGAAACTGCCCGCCTCGGGAATGTCGCTGCGATGGGCGACCCAGATCCAGTTATGCATGAAAATGCGGTCCATTTCCATGTCGTACAGGTCAGGGTTGGAGTAGATGGAACCGTCCGCGTAGTCCGCGTTGACAAGGCTCCTTGGGTCGGGGAGAGTCGTCATGGGTTGTCGTCCTTAGCTCTTCATGGTCCTGAACCACGCGGGCGGGCCGCATCGTTTGCAGGAAAACCTTTATCCTCGGCGGGCTGGCAGGCCAGTCGCCACCCTGCGGCCCTTACGGGTAGCCCGGCCTGTCGCCACGCCCGAGCATGACGCGCCCGGCGGCTTCGTAATTGCCGCGCGCCATGAAGGCGTGCTGCGCCACCACCGCGCAATCCTGGAAGCAGCGGCCCAGGATATTGTCCGAACGCACGGCGGCGATCCCGCCAAGGCTGAAACAGTCGCGCGCCACATCAAAGGCGGTCTGCGCGCCATGGGTGGCGGCCAGGCGCACCTTGTTGGCCTGCTTGTCCGATATGGTCTCACCCGCGCAGAGCTGGCCCCAGACTTCGCGCGTGATGTCGTAGAAAAAGGCGCGCGCCGCACTCAGCTTCGCCTCGGCCTGGCCCAGCACGCCCTGGACGAACGGCCTGTCCCCCATGACGGGGGCGCCGGTAATGGAACCGCGCCCGGCCATGGTCCGCGCCTCGTCAATTGCACGGCGGGCACAGCCCAGCCCCACGACCGTCAGCACCTGTGCGGCCAGCCCGAGCGAGGGATAGGCATAGATCGGCGCATCCAGGCTGGGCGCGCCGCCGCGAATGAAGGTCCATTCATGCGGGACGAACACGTCTTCCACCACCACGTCGTGGCTGCCGGTGCCCGCAAGGCCGATCGTGTCCCAGGTTTCATCGATCTGCACGGACGAACGCGGCAGCACGGCGGTGCGCGGCAGGCCGCCGGTTTCGCCTTCGACCGCGATCCCCACCCCGATCAGCGAAGCGCCGGGGCAACCGCTGGCATAGGGCCAGCGCCCGCTGACCATGAAGCCGCCATCCACCGGGCGCGCCTTCTGCGGGGGAAAGATAGCCCCGGCAAACACCACGTCGGGCCCATGCGCATAGAGCTTTTCCAGCGTGGGAATGGGCAGGGCCGCCAGATAGGTGGCCGAAACCCCGAAGCTTGCCACCCACCCGGCGGAGGCATCCGCATGGGCGATGGTTTCGATCAGGTCGAGAAAAGTCATGGGCGAGACTTCAAGCCCGCCAAAACGCCGCGCCACCAGGGCACGGTAGACGCCCACCGACCGGAACTGTTCTACGACAGGCTGGGGAATACGCCGCAGCGCGCGAAATTCCAGGGCTTCGGCACGGATGGTGGCAAGCAGCCCCTCCAATGCATCACCGGTCTGAAGGGCGTGTGGAGCCGCAAGAGTGTCGTTAAGCATTGTATCGTGCCTGCCTTGCTCCGGGTACGGCAAGCCGCCGTACCCTTTCGTTCCATGCGGCGCGCCACTCGCGACCCGTGTGGCGGCCATGTCCTGATGTACCGACAATTTGTTTCCTTTTCAAGTAACTTTTTATCTTTCTGGGGTGTTGCACACACCCCCGTCATCAGAAGGAAACACCGCCCTGAATGTACCACTGGCGGCCGCGATCAAAGGATTTCTGAATATTGCCGAAGCTGCCCGAATAGCTACCCCAGGCCATGAACTTCTCGTTCGTGGCGTTGTCCAGCCCGACCATGAAGTTGTAGCGCCCGCTCTCGCTGACCCAGCGCGCGCTCATGTTCACGGTAATGTATTTGGGCTGCATGAGCTGCGCATAGGGGATCGCGTTCAGGTTGGCGTTATAGCGCGAACGGTAGGTGGCATCCACACGCGGGGTCAGGGTGCCGGCCTTGCCCAGGTCGATCTTTTTGGCCAGGCCGAGATTGGCCGTCCATTTGGAGACGAGAACGAACGGGCTGCTCAGGGTCAGGCCCTGCACGCCGCCGTTCAGCTTGGTGTAATGCGCATCCGTCATGCCGATGGAGCCGATGGCGGTCCAGCCATCGCCGATCGCGTATTGGCTTTCAAGCTCGAAACCGGGAATACGCGCCTTGCCCGCATTGGTATAGTACGGACCGATATTGGTGTCGTCGGCCACCAGAAGCTGCACGTCGTTATAGAATGTGTAAAAACCGGCCGCACTGATACGCAGCCTGTGATTGAGCCCGTAGAATTTCAGCCCGCCTTCGAACGAATTCACGGTTTCGGGCCGGAAAGACGGCGGGGCCGCGGCAATGTTGGTCAGGCGCTGCGTAAAGCCGCCGCCCTTGAACCCCTGCGAGAACGTGGCATAGGCCATCAGTTCATGCGTGACCTGGTAGGCCACGTTGACCATGGGCGTCCAGCGCGCATTGTTGTTGTGATAGGTCTGGTAAGGAACGATACGCGTGCCCGGCGGAATGGTGACATAGGGCGCACGACCCGAGGTGTAATACTGGTTGGGCGTGAAGCTCTTGTTGTCTTCCGTGTAGCGCACGCCCGCCGTGATATGCAGCTTGGAGGTGACGTCATACGTCGCCTGCGCGTAGGCGGCATAGTTGGTGTCGTGGAAATACCCACCGCTTTGCAGGCTCAGCAGGTAGAAGTTCGTGGGGTTCAGGTCCTGGCCGGACTGGCTGAAGTAATACACACCTGCCGCATAATGCAGCCGGTTGTGCAGGACACGGCCATTGATCTGGAATTCTTCGGAAAACTGCTTTTCCGCGTAGTTGTCGTACACGGCGTTGATGCCGATCGGCGATGCGTCACGATCCTGCGCGAACTTGCCAAGGCTTTTGCGGTAGGCGGTAATGGATTTGAGGTCGATATAGTCTGTCAGGTGGTAGTCGATCGTGCCCGAGGTGGACCAGCTTGTCAGGTTGGAAAAGTCGGGGCTGGTGCCGTAGTTGGTGTTCTTGCTGAAATAGCGCGAATTGTAGCAGCCCGAGCCCGAACAGTTGTTCAGCGTACCGCCGGCATTGGCGTTGTTGATCGTGATCATGGTCGCGGGCGACATCACACCGGTGGTGACAAAAGGTGCGCCGTTGCTGCGGTCACGCGACCAGTCGCCACGCAGGACGATATCGAGCTTTTCGATCGGGTTCCAGCGCAGCGCGCCCTTGAACACACGGCTGTCCTGGTTGCCCAGCGAACGCGCGTTCTTCTGGTACGGCGCGTTGACGTAGCCGTCCTGCATGAAGCTGCCGACAGAGAAGTTGGCATAAAGGTTTTTGGCAACCGGCGTGTTGACGAAGGCCCGCACGTTGATGCGGTTGGCCGTGCCGTATTTGACATCGGCCTTGGCCGAAAGCGTCTCGTTCGGGGTGAGGGAGGACACCGAGACCGCACCACCGATGGTGTTACGCCCGAACAGCGTGCCCTGCGGGCCGCGCAGCACCGAAACGTCGGCAATGTCGACCATGCTCAGCACCGAGCCCACGGCGCTGCCGACATACACGCCATCGACATACATGCCCACACCCGGATCGACCCCGAAGGAGAAGTCGGTCTGGCCGATGCCGCGGATGAACACGGCCGCGGCGTTGGCGACACCGGAGTTGGAGGCCACGTTGCCGAATGAGATATTGGGCGCGAAATTCTGGATCTTGTCGAGCGAGGTAATGCCACGCTCGGTAAATTGCTGGCCGGACATGGTGGTCATGGAAATGGGCGTGCGTTCGAGGCGTTCGCTACGCCGGCGGGCATGCACCATCACGTCCTCAAGCCCGGTGCTGCGCAATGCGGCGGTGTTTTTGGGCTTTTGCCCGACCGCCGCGGCACGGGTGGATGCCCCCGTTTTCGTGGCGGATGTGGACGCCACTTTCGCATTGCCGGTCGTGCCACTGGTCGCACTGGTTTTCTGAACCGACGCCGTGGTGGCCTTACCCCCTTTGGTACCCGAAACCGCATGTGTCGCAGCAGAAGCAGCGTCGAAAGCAAAAGCCAGCGCCAGCACCGAGCAGCCGGACTTCAGCACCGGAGTTCTGAGGGTAACCATAGAAGGGAGCACCGCAGGAAGCACACCCTTCCTCGTCCGATTTATCCACATCTTTCTTGTTTCCTCACTGGCCCGCCGACCGCCCGGCGGGCATCAATCGATACGATCAGGCAATGGCGCGCCGCCCCGCCGGTCCCTTTTTGCGGAAAAGGACCGAGATTGCCCGTAAACATAAAATATTATGTGAAAAAGAAACTGATATGTCCAGCAGTTTCGTTTCGATTCTGTACTATTTTTTTCCTGTTTCCGCCGCCTGGCGCGCCACGGCGCGGCTGATCAGAAACTGCCTTATCTTTTCAACATCCTGCGCCGCCAGCACGCTGGAAAAACCCACCATGCCATAGGCTGTCAGGGCCCCGCGCGCCACGACGGCGTTAAACGCATCGCTCGACGCCAAAGCCCCCGAAAACCGCAGATCGGGCAGCACGCCACCCCCCACGGCGTTATCGCCATGGCATGCCAGGCAGTAATGCTGGTACAGATCGTACCCGGCAGGCACCTGCGCCTGGTCGGCTGTCTGCGTTATGGGCGTGGGCAACTGCCCGGTGCGTGTTTCAGCCGGAAGCCGGGCATGACCGTCAAGTGCGAAAACCAGCAGGCGTGAATGGTTGATGCCTGGATTGCGGTACCGTGCCAGTGCGCCGCCCATAAGCGGGAAAACCCCGCCCCATCCGGCTTCCACCGCCACATATTGCCGCCCGTCCACCGCGTAGGAGATCGGGGGGGCCACAATGCCGGTATGGGCATCGAAATGGTACAGCACCGCCCCCGTGCGGGCATTATAAGCTTCGAAACCGCCAGTTGCCAGGCCCTGGAATACCAGATCGCCCGCCGTCGCCAGCACGCCGCCATTCCATGCCGTGTCGTGTTCCACCCTGAACGCCACCTTGCCCGCCACGGGGTCCCAGGCTTCCAGCCAGCCTTTGACACCGCTTGTCACGGCGGCAATAACGGCGGGTACATCGGGCAGGCCCGCCATGTCGATGCCGAGATTGACCCCCATGGCATGGAGATGGAAATCTTTTTCCGACTTGAAGGGTTCCGGCAATTGCTGGGCGGGAATATAGACATATCCCGTTCGGGGGCTGTAGGCCATGGGCGCCCAGTTATGCCCGCCCAGCGAGCCGGGGATCCCCATCCAGGTCTGCCCGGTGAGCGACCACAACGCATCGGGCACGACACGCGGGCGGCCGGTCAGCGGGTCCACACCATCGGCCCAGTTGAGAAATGTGTAGGGTATGGCGGAAACGAATTCCCCGCTTGCGGCATCGAGCAGGTAGAAAAAGCCGTTCTTGGGGGCCTGGGCCAGCAGGTGGCGGCGCACGCCGCCAATCGTCAGGTCCAGCACCATCATGGGTTGTGAGGCTGTAAAGTCCCACTGGTCCATGGGGGTTTCCTGAAAATGCCAGACATACTCGCCCGTTTCTGGGCGGATGGCTACGATGCTACCCAAAAAGAGGTTGCTGCCCACCCCGTTCGAGCGGACCTTGTAGCTCCAGGGCGAACCATTGCCCACGCCCAGGAAGACAAGATCGGTCTGCGGGTCGTAGACGATGGAATCCCACACCGTGCCGCCCCCGCCCGAACGGGTCCACGCGCCGGTGGGGCTCCAGGTGCGGTACGCCTTCTGGGCCAGCACGGTGTCGGACGCAGCGCCGTCGGGGCGGTTGCCCGGGGCAGGCACGGTATAAAAACGCCATTTGAGCGCGCCGGTCCGCCCGTCGAAACCCGAGACAAAGCCGCGCGCCCCGAATTCGGCCCCGCCATTGCCGATCATCACCACACCCTTGGCCACGCGCGGCGCGCCATCGATGGTGTAGGAACGGATGCCGCCCAAGCTGGCCTCGGCCGGGATGGTGTTCACGCTCCACAACTGGTGGCCGGTCCTGGCATCCAGCGCGATCAGCCGCCCGTCAAACGTGCCGATATAGACACGACCTTCCCAATAGGCCGCACCGCGATTGACCGTATCGCAACAGCCCTTGGCCGCCACATTGCCGGGCACGCGCGGGTCATAACGCCACAGCACGGCCCCGGTCGCGGCATTCAGCGCTTCGACCTTGCTCCAGTTCGTGGTGACATACATGACACCATCCACCACCAGCGGCGTGCCTTCCTGCCCGCGAAATGTATCGAAATCCTGATACCAGGCCAGGCCAAGGCGCCCCACGGTGTGGGTGTCGATCTGTGTCAGCGGGCTGTAGCGCTGCTCGGCCGTCGTGCGCCCATGCTGCGGCCAGTCCCGGTCGGGCACGGCCATGCCGCCCGAAGCAAGGGCGGCTGCCACGGCCTGCGTGCTGCCAAGCGCACCCTGCGGAGCAGGGGGGTGCGTATCGGCCCCGTCATGCGGGCCGGGCAGAACATTGGCAGCGCCTTGGCTGGCCGGAACCATGGCCGGTGCGGCATGGGACACCGGCGGTGCGCCCATCGCAACCAGCGCGAGAAAGGCTGCAAGACCGGCCGGGGGCAGCGCACGCCCCCTGCCCGCCATTTCTGCAAAAATCCGCCGATATGCGGGGGCGTTTTTCAGCGCCGGGTGCATGTGCCGCCTGCCCCCCATCAGTGCCGGATACAGACAGCTTTGAGTTCGGTGAACGCGTCCAGCCAGTCCGTGCCGAAATCGCGGCCCAGGCCGGAATCCTTCATGCCGCCGAACGGCAGATTCGGGTCGATCATGACATGGCTGTTCACCCAGACCGTACCGGCCTGCATGCGCGGGGGCAGGTCCATGGCCTGGGCCAGGCTGCTGGTCCACACGCTGGCGGCCAGACCGAAGCTGCTGTCATTGGCGCGGGCCAGCGCGTCTTCCACGCTGTCGACCCGTGTCAGCGCCATGACGGGGCCGAACACTTCCTCCCGCGTGAGGGCAAGGGTATCATCGGGGTTCAGCACCAGCGCGGGGCGCACGTAATAGCCCGCCCCCGCATTGCCCGGCAGGTTCTGGCCCCACAGGATTTCGGCCCCCTGCTCCATCGCGTTCTGCAGGTAGCCCGATACCTTGTCCTGCTGCACGGCCGAGGCCACGGGGTTGACCTGCGTCGTCTCATCCATGCCCGGTCCGATCCGCATGGAAGACAGGGCCGCGTGCAGCCCGGCCGCCACCTTGTCGAACAGTGGGGCCTGCACGTAAACGCGCGAACAGGCCGCACAGACCTGACCCTGGTTGAGGAACCCGGCCAGTGCCAGCCCGCCCACCACCTGTTCCACATCCGCATCCGCCAGCACGATGGCGGGGTTCTTGCCCCCCAGTTCGAGCGAGACCGGGGCCAGCCGCCCGGCACAGATCTGGGCAATGCGCTTGCCCACGGGGGTGGAACCGGTAAAGCTGACCTTGGCCACATCCGCGTGGCGCACCAGCGTATCCCCCGCCACGGCACCCCGCCCGGTCACGACATTGAACACACCATCGGGCACGCCGGCCTCGGTCGCGAGCTGGGCCAGGTACAGCAGGGTCAGCGGTGTGGTATCGGCCGGTTTGGCCACCACCGAACACCCCGCCGCCAGGGCGGGCAGCACTTTCCACACCCCGATCACCAGCGGGAAGTTCCATGGCACGATCCCCGCCACCACGCCCACGGGTTCCTTGCGGGTAAAGCTGGTATAGCGTGCACCTGGCGGCAGGGCGATGGACACGTCCAGGCTCTGCCCCGTGATCTTGGTGGCCAGCCCCGCCACATAGCGGATCCAGGACTGCGCGCCACCGGCTTCGAGAATACGCGACAGGACAAGGGATTTTCCCTGTTCCAGCGTTTCGAGCTGGGCCAGGATTTCCGCATCACGCTCGACCAGGTCCGCAAGGCGCAGCAGCACGCGCTCGCGCATGCCGGGGGCGAGGGACGCCCAGACACCGACGCGAAAACTCTCCCGCGCCGCATCGACCGCACGCGCGGCATCACGCGCCGTGGCATCGGGCACGGAACTGATTATGGCACCCGTGGCCGGGTTGTAGACATTCAGCCGGGCGTTGCCTTCGGCCTCCACCCACCGGCCGCCGATATAAAGCTGGTGCCGCCGGTCCAGAAAATCCCGAACTGCGGGCAGGATGGGTGTTTCAGTCATGCTGTTGCCTCTGCCATGCGGGGAAAGGGCACAACCGCGCCACCTTCGCCCGTTTGAATGGACTCTGTTTGAAGACATTGGGCCCGCGACGCGCGCAGGGTTGCAAGATCGGCCGCACCCAGCAGGGTCATGGTGCTGCGCATGCCATCGCGCAGGCTGGCCAGCACATCGGCCACGCCCTGCCCGCCCGCCGTGGCAAGTCCGTAGACCCAGGGCCGCCCGATCCACACGGCCGACGCCCCCAGGGCCAGTGCCTTGATGATGTCGCCGCCCGAGCGAAAGCCGCCATCCACGCAGACCTCCACCCGGCCCTGTGCCGCATCCAGGCTGGCGGGCAGCGCTTCGATCGCGGAAATGGCGCCGTCAAGCTGGCGGCCGCCATGGTTGGACAGCACAACCCCGTCCACCCCCAGGGCTGCGGCACGCGCCGTATCCTGCGGGTGCAGCACGCCCTTGATCACCAGCCGGCCTTTCCACTGCGCGCGCAGGCGGGCCATGTCATCCCAATCCAGGCCGGGGTCCATGGCGCGGCTGATGGCGGCGGCCTGGGCAAACAGGTTCGTGCCCATGCCGTAGGGCACCAGATTGCCGATCAGCCGGTCGGACCGGCGCAGGGCGCCATACAGCCAGCGCGGACGGACCAGCATCTGCCCCGCCAGACGGGGCGAAACACCGGTCGCACTGCGAAAACCGTTGCGGGCATCACGCTCGCGCATGGGGGTTATGGGGGTATCGACCGTGACGACCAGCGTGCGTATGCCCGCAGCCCAGACCCGGCACAGCATATCCTGCGTGACCGCACGGTCGCGGAAGACATAGAGCTGGAACATCAGCCGCGCGGGGTCGACGCTGGCTGCGATCTGCTCGATCCCCGCAAGCGAGAAGCTGGACACGCACATCGCACTGCCCGCCCCGACCGCGGCCCTGGCGGCGGCGATCTCCCCCACCGGGGAGACCAGCCCCGCCATGCCCACAGGGGCGAGGGCGACCGGAAAATCCATATCGAGACCCAGCACACGGGCCTTGAGCGAAGGTTCAGCCGCGCCGCGCAGGGCGAACGGGACAAAACCGATCCGATCCAGCGCAGCCGTGTTGCGGCGTAGCGTGGTCTCGGCCCCGGCACCGCCGTCAATATAGTCGAACAGCCAGCGGGGCAGCCTGTTTCGGGCCACCCGCCTGCGTTCGTTCGCGGAAATAATCATGGCCGCCGCACTCCGTCATCCCCCGCCATGCCTGGCGAACGAGAACGATACTACAGCGGAATGGTAGACATTTCCACTTATTTATTAAGTTTTCGCGGTGGAGTGATCAGTAGATATTGTCGTAGATTTTTCGCAGGGTTTTCATGAATGCGTCGATCTCGGCATCTTCCACGTCATGGAAGGCGCGCTCGAAAATCAGCCCCGCCTTGGCGCGCACCTGCTCGACTGCGGCGCGGCCCTTCTCGGTCAGGCTGACTTCTGTCACGCGCCCGTCCCGGGCGGAAACCTGGGTGCTGACCAGGTCTTCGGCTTCCATCCGGTAGATCAGCTTGGTCATGGTCGGCACCCTGATCACCGCAAGGTCGGCAATGGTGCTGATGGTCGCGTAATCGCGTTCGGACAGGATATTGAGCACCCGCCAGCGCGGCACGTCCATGCCGATGGGCTTGAGATGGGCATCCATGCGCAGATGGTACAGCCCCGTCAGCCGCGACAGATGGAAGAAGGGCGATGCATCAGGCGAAAAAGCCGCATTGGTCGGGTTGGCCTGACGCCAGATCTTGCCTCGTCTCAAAAAACCAGTCCTCGGCTCGGGAGCGTACTGCCAGGCAGGCGGCGCGGCCAGATTGCCCGACCTCGGCACCCCCGGGCGGCGACTCGCCCTGCGTGACCGGATGGCCTGATGGACCACCGGTTCCAAAAAGGCAGGACTAGCCGATCTGCCCGGCGGCGGAAAGGGTCATTCTTGCAGGGGGGCGCGGCATGCCAGCAGGGCCAGCCCCGAACAGGCCACAAGCCCGACAAGATAGAAGGCAACGGCGTTCACATTTCCCGCCAGGTGATAAAGGGCCGCCGCCACCACGGGCGAGACGCCGCCCGCCAGCACAGCCCCGCCTTCATGCGCCACCGCAACCCCGGTATAACGCACGGTGGGGGGAAACAGGCGTTCGAGCAGCAGCGGCTCCACCGCGATGGTGGGGGCGTGGCCCAGCCCGAGGGCCAGGACAAAGGCCGCCACCACACCCCAGCCCGTGCCGGAACGGATGAGCGCGAAAAACGGCACGGACAGGACAGCCAGGGCCACCAGCCCGCCCAGATAGATGCGCGCAGCCCCCCACCGCGCGACCAGACGGGCAAAAAGCGGCATGGCGCAGCCATCGGCAATAAGCCCCGCCGTCAGCCCCGCGAGCAGCAGCCTGTCGGGCACGCCCTGTTCGCGCCCGTAAACCAGGCCGAACACGGTGATCAGGTAAACGCCGCCATTCTCGGCCAGCCGCAGGCCGATTCCGCACAGAACGGGGCCGGGGCTGGTGCGCACAAGCCGCCAGAAGGGAAAGCCTGCCGCCCGCCCCGGCCCGGCCCCAGGGGCGGCCCCAGGGGCAGCCATGGTGGTCGCGTTGGGGACCGCAAGCCCGGCGCGCAGCCACACCCCCATGATGACGGCAGGCAGCGTGATCAGGAACGGCACGCGCCAGCCCCAGCTTGTAAAGGCGGTGGCAGGCAGAGACTGCGCCAGCCACAGGGCGGCCGTGCCCAGCACCATGCCCAGCGCCACCCCGCTCTGGCTTAGCGCCATCATGACATGGCGCGCCCGCCCGTCTGGTGCGGCACCCCCGATCACCAGCACACTGCCTGCCCATTCACCGCCTGCGGCCAGCCCCTGCACCAGCCGCATGACCAGCAGGCAGACAGGGGCCAGCACGCCCGCCTGCGCATAGGTGGGCAACAGCCCGATCAGCACCGTGACAGTCCCGATCAGCAGCAGGGTCCAGCGCAGGGCGTTCAGGTGCCCCCGGCAATCGCCCATATGCCCGAACAGGACCCCACCGGCGGGCCGCATGACATGGCCCGAGGCAAAAACGACAATGGCTGCAAACTGGTTTGCGAAGGAGGACTGACCGGGTGGGAAAAACAGCGGGGCGAAAACCAGCGGTGTCGCGGCGGTATAGAGCGCGAAATCGTACCATTCGACCATATTGCCGATCATGGCGCTGAAAAGGCTTTTGCGCTGGGTATCCATGGTGCTCCGCACTCTGCTGCCGAGCAATTAGATAGTTTTCACATGATTTTGCAACAATTTTCCACGCGGGCCCGACCGCGCCAATCCGGTGCTGCGCGCTGCGCTGCGGCAAGCCTGTTGCCACGGAGCAGTCCGAAAATCAGCCACACACCGATGGCGCGGGAGTTGCCGATACCAGAAAATGCCGGCACGCCGCCCATTGATGTCGAACCCATTGGACGCAGGGTTTGCCCCAGCGCCCGATTTAGCGGGAAAGGGCCCGCACCCGCGTGATTGCGTGATCCAGCCCCGTAACCGTTATGGGAAGATCGACATGATGTCCTGCCGCGGTGAAAAAACTGAACTCCGCCTTCTTGGCGGATTCCAGCAAGGCCAGTTGGGATTCGTCCAATGTCAGGGAGGCTATGCAGCCTTCGGGAATACAGGTGGTGAAGGCAAAGGATTTTCCCACGGCCTTGCCATCCACGCGGATGGCGACACCATCCGTCAATCTGACACCAAGAGGCAGGGCGACAATGCCCGCAACCGCCTTGCCATCGGGATGAAACTGGATTGCCATGATGCGCTTATGCGTCTTGCTGTCGGCCACCCGCTGGGAAACCACGCATGTCTCACCCTTCGGGCCGGGCTGGCACACGACCTGCCACGCCTGGTAGGTTTCGGTCAGGGTCGATGCGCCGTCGGGCAATGTGCCGGCAACGCTGTCCTGCCTGGGTGCAACGGCAGCCGCCTGTGCTGCGGACGCAAAGGCCCGCAGCATGGAAAGCCCGGCATGCGAGCCATATCCCACGACGGCGACAAGGCCTGCCAACGCTGCAATCATCACTGCTTTTGTGTTCATGTTCGAAATGTACCAGACACAGGGCCCGCCCGCCATAGCCGAACGGCCCCTCTGGCTCCTTTTATATCGGGATCAGAATTTAAAACGGAAATGGCGTGATCAGCCCGAACGCATGGCGGTACGCCACCATACCGTGCAGCACCAGCCTTCCAACCTGCATCGCAGGTACCAGCTTTCAAAGGGTGCGTTTCTCCTCTCGAATATCGGCGTAAAATTACTTTTCACCAGCCACCTTCGTGTCGACCTTAAAATTCGAGTGGCTTTGCATCGCACACATCACTCTGTTGGCTAAGCTCCCATATGAGAGGGCAGAGGAAGAAAATTTGCGATCGCAAGACCTGGCACGCAATGCCACGCAAGCATTTGCCCGCGAGACCCGTTCCAGCAGGTTATAATTCAGATAAATTATTGAGTATTCATGCAAGCTCTCATGAGAAAAGACCCCTTCCATATGGGAGGGGTGTCAATATCACAATCCCGTGTTACAGTTAAGGAGTGTTATTGTCGTAAGCAGGAAGCTCGTCCCCCGACACCTGACGGACTGCGCAACTGGAAAAGATTTTAACGTCATGCTGAAACTTAATGCGCTTATTGAAGGAATATATAACTGCGCTGTTGACGAAAGCACATGGTCCGCAACCTTGAAGGAATGCTCTAAGCTTCTTGGAATTTCGGCAACCGTTATTGTCCCGACCAACCCGAAGGAACAGGAACTGTCGATCAGTTCACTCGACACGAACTGGCATGTGGCAATGTTTCATGACTATTTCCACACCGCAGACCCCTATTGCAGGCTGGACCCTTATAACGAATTCTTTGAGAATAAAATCAATGTGGTCGGTGATTTCTGCGATGCTGATTTCGTAAGCGATGCCGAGGTCGCCCGATCGACCTTTTACCAGGAATTTCTTAAAAAATACGAGTGGGGCCGCACGAATGTCTTTATCCATCAAGACCCTTTTTCAGTCGCCGTTAAAATATCCACCCAAAGACATTTCGGCAAAAGAAACGAAACCGAAGAAGAACGCCAGATCCGCAATATTCTTTCCCGCCATATCTGCCGTTCGCTCACCCTTTCCGTCGGCAACCGCCAGGCGTCCCTGATAGAAGATGGTTTTGCCGGCCTGTGCCAGAATTTGACATGCGGTGCCGCATTGCTCAGGAACGATACAAAAGTCCTGATGATGAATGACAAATTCAAATCCCTTATCGGTGACGCCTTTACTTACACAGATGGCCGACTGTCTTTTGCAAACCGGCACAATACGTCCTCCCTGCACTCTCTCATCACCAGCGTTCTGCTTGCGGACAGCGAAATGCCAGATGACGGCATCATCTGTGTCAACTGCACGACAAATACAAAAACTCTTCTAAAAATACTGAAATTACCCCATATTGGATCACGCGGCTCTTCGATCAACCGACAATCCGCCGTTCTCCTTTTGACCAATCGCCCGGGCGATACGCCTGCTGACGTATCCAACGCACTCCGCATCTGGGGGCTGACACAATCGGAAGTGCGTCTTGCAAGATATATCGGCGCTGGCACTCCCCCGAAAATAGCGGCGGAATTTATTGGCATATCCGAGCAATACGCAAGAACCCTGCTGAAGGAGATATTCCGCAAGCTCAATGTCAACAGCCAGAGCCAGCTTGCAACCTTTATGGGGACTCTCTCTCCCATGGGAACGCGGTCGAACAGACCGCTCCCCGCAAACCGTACCATAGCCGCCAGCCCGTGATCAGGCCCCCCGCCCTTTCAGCGCAGAGACCGGGCCAGCCCTATCCGGCAGGCCGAAAGAAGAACGAGCAGAACCAGAAAGCACTCTATGCCATCGCGCCGTGCGTCCCCGCCGATAATGGCGGACATGACGCCGGCACTGAGCAACAGGGCCGCGAACGCCCGTATCCGGGTCATGGGTGACAAGGTCTTGCCCGCCGTAAAACGGATAAAGGACAGGCTGATCACGCCATAAACGACAATGGTGATATAACCGCTGACATCCAGCAGCAGGGAAAAGGCCGCAGCACTGAACAGCGTGGCCCCCAGGCAAAGCAGTGCGCCCGCGACCGACACAGCCAGGATCCGCGATGCAAACGGTGCGGATGAACCGTGACCGCCGCCCTGTGGCCAGTCCTCGGTCAGGAGTTCGTTCAGCACGCGCGATGCGATATAAGTGCTGGAATTGATGCATGACAGCAATGTCACCAGAATGACGCCGTCAAACACCAGCTTGCCGTGGGGCACATGCAGGAAAGCCAGCGTATCGGCAAAGGGCGAAAACCCGGGCCGGACGGAAGACAGCGGCAGAATAAGCAGGATAAGGATGACGGGCACAAGATAGAACGCGACCATGCGCAATGTCACCAGCCGGGCCAGACCGGACAGCGTGCGGCTGGATGCCTCGGTTTCGCGGTGGGCTATGGTGATGATCTCCGCCCCCGCCATGGTGAACATGATGGTCGGCACACTGTAAAAAGCAGCACCAATACCGTAGGGCGCCAGCGTGGCCAGGCTTGTTCCATGCAGGATCTGCCCGCCATCGTGGTACAGCGTCACCAGGACGGCACCCAGGCAGATCGCGCAGAAGGCTATGATGGCGACAAGCTTGATCATGGTCAGCCAGAACTCGACCTGCCCGAAAAGCCTGACCGATTGCAGGTTCAGCACACAGGCTGCGGCGATAAGCGCCAGCGATGTCGGCAGGACTGGTAATGGCAGATACTGATGCAGCAACATGCCGCCCCCCAGCCCTTCCGCCGCGATCACGCAGGTCCAGTAGCCACAGTAAAGCCAGCCGCAGACAAATTCCTCCGCCGACCGGCGCGACGTTCCCAGATAGGCGAGAAACGAGCCCCGGTCAGGGTCAAGCTCCATGTAATCCGACAGGGTGCGCATGGCGCAATAGGTCAACAGGCCTGCATACAGGATGCTCAGCACAATGGCGGGCCCGGCGCGGTGGATGGCGTTGCCGCACCCGACCAGAAGCCCCATCCCGATCAGGCCGCCAAACGCGATCATGGTCAGATGCCGGGGGGCAAGTTTGTTCGTCATGGCACTCCGTTAACGCCGAACGGGCTTGCGCTGTCGGCGGGGCGGGTCGTGCATCCCACGCCGGGCGGCAGGCACCCTGTATCGTGGGACAGTTACACCATTTTGGGCGGTCAATCACCTGACGATCGCATAACTTTGCATATGTCGTGGCGTGGCCCCCGCAAACAGCAATCCTGCCCGCCGTTCAACCGCGCAAATACGACCTAAAGACCAGCTTCCATCAACGGAAACCTTATGGCCTCGCTCGCTCAGGCGCGCTGCCACGTCCGTGCCGAATCGATCCTCGATCAAAATACGCCCCAACTCGTAATCACGCGGATAAAAGGAACTTGGCCAATGCTTGCTGTGGAACATCGGGCCATCAATGGCTTCCTGCAATCCCTGCCCGCCCAGCACATGGCGCAAAAAGACCGTCAGCGGCCATTGATCCTGCTGATCGCCACCGGGTGTGCCAAAAGCCAACATGCCCTCTGCTTCGCGGGTTACAAGCGTGGGGGTCAATGTCGTTCTCGGCCGCGTGCCGGGCCTGAGACAGGACGGCAATCTCTCATCCAGCCAGAACATCTGCCCGCGTGTGGACAAGGAGAAACCAAGCCCCGGCACGGCGGGGGAGCTTTGGAGCCAGCCGCCACTTGGTGTTGCGGAAATCACATTACCAAATCTGTCCGCGATATCGAGATGTACCGTATCGCCTTCAATTTCCGGCACGGCTGCGAATGTGACCTCGCCCCCGCCCGGCCCGGCAGGAACCTCGCTTCCCGCAAGTCCGGCAATAACGCCCAGACGTTCAGCGGCATTCTGCAAATAACTTGCGTTCCATTCAAGCGAGGCGTTGGGACCGACAAGCTTTGCTCTTTCCCGCGCATATTCATCGGAAAGCAATGTCTCTATTGGAATATCGGTCGCGGCGGGGTCACCATAGAACGCTTCGCGATCGGCGAAGGCGAGCTTTGCGCATTCCACCACCATATGGATGAACTGATCGCCCCCCACGGCAACAAGACGCTCTAGGTCAAATTGCTGCAACAGGCTGAGTTGCTGCAAAAAAACCGGTCCCTGGCTCCACGGCCCAGCTTTATGGACACGTAGCCCGCGAAATTCCAGTGAAACAGATTTTTCCTTGGTTGCGCGCCAGTTTGCCATGTCGCTTCCACGCAACAGCCCGCCATTTCGGCGTCCGGTCGTATCGAACAGTTCCGCCTTACGATAAAACGAATCAATGGCTTCGGCCACAAAGCCGCTATAAAAGGCCGCCCGTGCTGCCTCGATTTGTTCGATCCGGTCAGCACTTCTGGACTTGGCTTCGTGAATGATCCGCTTGTACGTGTTCGCGATCGCGGGCGTAAACATGATCTCACGCGGGCGTGGCAGCGCATTTCCCGGCAACCAGATTTCGGCGGATGACGGCCATTCCTCACGAAACAGATCCGCAACCGGCACGATGGAGGCCACGGCCCGCGACAAAAGCGGAAAGCCTTTTTCCGCATAACTGATGGCATAGGCGAGAACATCCTCCACCGTCCAAGTCCCGTAATCGCGCAAAAGCAGCATCCACGCATCGAACGCCCCGGGCACCACGGCAGGCAGCAGGCCTGTGCCCGGAATCATCTTGAGATTCAAGGCGTCGAACGCCTGCATTGTCGCGGCCTGCGGCGCAACACCCTGCCCACAGATAACAACAGGGGCGTCTTCCCCGGCTGCCTTGACAATCATGACCACATCGCCGCCCGGTCCGTTCAGGTGCGGTTCGACAATCTGCAGCACAAAGCCGCATGCGACAGCGGCATCAAACGCATTGCCTCCCCTTTCCAGAACCGAACTTCCAACCGCGGCCCCCAACCAGTGCGTGGCGCTGATCGCACCGAAAGTACCGCTTAACTCCGGCCTGGTCGTAAAATTTTTCATCGATTTGCCTTTTGAACAGAAGATACGCCTGCCCCACCGGGGAGCATGAAGAGCACGAATTGCAAAAAATGTTCGACAACACAGTAACCGTCCTGTTGCGCCGGTTATTACGGGCAACATGCCAAATATCGGGGCCTCTTCACGGTCGTCCCGTTTACCTGCGACGGAAAACCCTGTTGCCCAGAAAAACCATTCCCAACGTCAACAGGACCTGAGCGGTGGATGCCGCCGCGACGACAAGCTGATCCCCTTGGAATTCCAGATAACTGAACAGCTCCACGGGAAGCGTCATCGCACCGGGACCGGCCAGGAACAGGGTTGCGCTCAATTCGCTAAACGACACAACAAAACAAAAAACCCACGCTGTACCAACGCCTGCCGCAATTTGAGGAAATGTTACCAACACAAAGGATGACAACGGTCCTGCACCCAAACTCTGCGCCGCTTCCTCCAGGGAGAGCGGTGTTTCCTTCAGCGCCTCCACCAGCGGACGAAACGCATAGGGGATTGAGATGACGATATGCGCGATCAGCAAGCCCAGTTTTGCATTGACCCCGCCAGCCTTGAAGAAAAACAGCAAGGCCAGCCCCAGTATGAACGCGGGAAAGACCAGTGGCACCAACGCAAGAATAGTGACAAGCCTGGAAAGCACCCCGCCATTGCGAGACACATACAAGGCACCGCACAATGCAAGCATGACTGAAAAAACGGATGAAACAACAGCCAGGATAACGCTGAACAAAAAGGATTCCCTGATTTCCGGCACCGTATATGCGCGGACAAACCACTTCACGGAAAGCCCGGGTAGCGGAAATGTCAGCATTTCGCCCGCGCTAAATGCCTGGACAAGCACCAGAAATATCGGAACCAATGTCAAAAACGCGGATATTCCAACAGCGGAATACAGAACCATGCGCCTCATTTCTTGCGCTCCGAAACCAGGAGCTGAACGATTCCGGCAAACGCCAGCCCTATACCCAACAGCACAAATGACAGTGCCGCCGCCTGTGGCCACCGAAGAGTGGCTGAATAATCATAGATAAATCCGACAAGCGTCTTGTAGCGCGGGCCGCCCAGCAGCGTGACGGTGACATAGGCGCTCAACGTCAGAAAGAAAACGACCATCAAACCCGAAGCAAGTGCCGATTTGGTAAGCGGAAGTATGATATGATAAAAGACACCCCAGCGGGTTGCCCCGAGCGATTCCGCCGCTTCGATATTTTTTCGATCGATGCCGGATACGGCGTTCGTCAGAAACATGATGGTGAACGGCAGCGTAATGGTCAGCAGGCCGAAGCAGATTGCCTGGATAGAAAACAGATGCTGCCTTAAAACCATTTGCGGTGCAAAAAACTGTAGGACCGAATTCAGGATACCCCTTCGCCCCAATATCACCACCCACCCGAATGCGCGCACGATATTGCTGACCATCAGGGGCACTGTGGCAATCGTCAGGAAAACAGATTTCCATACCGACTGAAGACGGGCCGCGAACAGTGCAACAGGAAACGCCAGTATTACATTAAGAACGCACGCTATAAGGGATATGGATATCGTCCTGACAGCGATAACGATATAGAACCTGTCTCCTAACATGCCGGTATAATTTGCGGTGGTGAATGTCCAATGGGCACCACCAAAGGCGTTGCCTTCAACAAAGCTCAGGATAAATAAATAACCGACAGGCACCAGAAAAAAAAGTGCCAGAAAACAAAGGGGCAATATGGCCAGAAGCGTTCGTGGCGCCTTGTAATATGCGGGGATCATGACGCCACATCCTCCAGCACAACCACATCGCGCGCGTCCCATTCAAGGCCGACCAGATTCCCGACCTCGCAATGCTGGCCACGTATCTGCGCGCTGTCGCCTGAAATCGCAAAGGAGACCCCGTTCACGTCCACCTCGACATAGGTCGTGGACCCTTTATAGGTCATCTCCTTCACCTTCCCCATAAACGGACTGTGAGCGCAGAGGCGGATTTTCTCGGGACGAAGCGACAAGGGGACCGTAGCACCCCGCTCCAATCCCCCGCGGGGTATGGATATCACACGGCCTGCCACGCTGATGGCGGCCTGCGCGCCGTCATATCCTTCCACTTTGCCGGTCAGCAGGTTACTGGCGCCCAGAAACGTAGCGACAAAGGTGGTTCTCGGAGTCTCATAAATCGAACGGGGTGTGCCGACCTGCTCAATCCGCCCACCATTCAGCACACCCACACGATCGGCCATGCCCAATGCTTCTTCCTGATCGTGTGTCACCAGGATTGTCGTCATTTTCAACCGCTGCTGGATCCGCCTGATCTCGACCTGCATGCGGTCCCGCAGGATCTTGTCCAGCGCACTCATGGGTTCGTCCAGCACAAGAACATCCGGCTCGATCACAATGGCCCGGGCCAGCGCCGCACGCTGTTGCTGCCCGCCTGACAATTGCCGTGGATACCGATCCGCCAGATGGTCGAGCCCGACCAGTTCCAGCGCAGACATGACACGTTGCTTCATCTCGGATTTCTGCAATTTACGCATTCTTAGGCCGAAGCCGACATTCTGCGCGACAGTCATATGCGGAAACAGCGCGAAACCCTGGAAAACTATCCCGAAATTTCTTTTCGAGGACGGAATACGCGTAACGTCGTTCCCACGCACGAAGACACGCCCGGCACTGGGTTGCTCAAAGCCTGCAATCAGGCGCAGCGTGGTCGACTTCCCGCACCCGCTTGGGCCAAGCAGGGCGAACAATTCCCCGCGCTCTATACTCAGGTCCATGGAACGCAAAGCAATTGTGTTTCCATAGCGCTTTTCAACGCCGGCAAGAACGACATCGGCCTGCGACCCGTCGATTGGAGAATGCTGCTGTTTCATGCCAGGTTCCGCAACTGCTCGTCACACGCCATGATACGGAGCGTGGCGGTCGCAATACGAATGGGTAATTCCACAAGCACGAGACGCTCTTCCCAAGGCATGTCAGGCCGAAGCGCCACGGTCACATCCGACTTCAACTGCGAGAAAATAGCATTCAGTTCGCCGCTTATCACGCCCCATGTCCCTTTTTCGTCAACCCTGTCCATCACGCGGCCCCATTCCGCTTCAAGGCGTTTGATTTCGATATCCCTTAACGTTTCCATATCGGGATGTCCGCACGATATATCGCTCAAAAGACGCGACAGCCCCTGTGTGATACTATTATCAAGCGATGCGATACTCTCGGCAAAACCGCCGTTTTCACATTCATCGTTCCCGGCGTCCCGGCAATCCGACGTGGCGGAAAAAGCATTTAGATAGTCCAGGGCGTTATGGATAAGCAGAAAGCCCGCGCAATCGTCAGACATATAGAAGGCAAGAGTCTGCTTCATGATCTCCAGCCCACGGATTGGCAGGAACTGCGATACATAGCCTTTCATCGCGATCGCACGACGGACCAGTTCGCCCATCTCCGGGTGGGATGAAAAAGCCACGACCTGACCCGCGCCATGGGTTCCATGCACAATCGCGGGAGTTCCCTGCATTTCCGTTTGGAATAATGCCGGTTTCAAAGGGTTGTCTATAAAAAGCCGACTGGGTACGATAAATGAACGGAACGTTCCCAATGTTCTCGCCGATCGTGGACTGTTATCGAAAACCGGCCCATGATAGTACGGCATTTCCAGACCCTCGGGCAGCCGATACCCAAGACGGGCGTCCTCAATCCGGATACTCACCATCCCTGCCCCTGTCAGCAGGTATTCCTGAGTGTACATTGGCATGGCGTCAAGAATGCCAAGCCAGCCGGGACGGCCGGTCGCCATATAAAACGCACCGCCACAGGACCCGAGAAACCGCCCTCCTTGCGCTATGAAGCGACTGATAGTCGCATCCACCCCCACCATGCCTTCCGCCCGATCAAGGCCCCATGTCGCAAACCCGCCGGGCATGATCAAGACATCAAAATCATCCAGCGCGTTCGCGATGATTTCCTGAGGATGAACGGGCTTGTGCACGAGCCCGATACTAAGCAGCGCATGTGAATAATAGGCCCAGTACGGATACCCCACCGCCTGACCGCAATACAAAGCTATGCGAGGATGCGTGTCATCGCGCCCATCGGAGTTATTTGGGTTCCCGCTTTGAGAAAATCCGGCCTCCTGCGCCGGGGGCTCTTCCCGTCGCATGTCGTTACCATGATTAACATAGGCAACACCCTTTTTCCTGCACCGATTCAGCAGCACCAGATCGTGTAAATTCCAGGCATTATAGGTGCCTATTTCAATAACAGGCATGACCGCTCTCCTTTGAAACACTACGCAGCAGCGACATAAGGGTTTGCAGGGGCGTTACCCTCCTGAAACAACACGATTCCAACGATCCGCCCATGCGACGCGATTGTGGGCCATCCATTCCTGGTCCAGGTCTATTATTTTGGAACGCTCATCAGCGGAAAATCCGCATCGCTGCCGGACTTCGGGCGTCAGAAGAGAGGCAACGCCGGGATTTGTACCCTCGTAACTGAATATTTCGGAAACAAAACGCTGATATTCGGCGGTGATCGTCATGTTGAGATATCTGGCTGCCAACCGAATATTTTTACTGTTTTTTGCGATGCCCGTGCCCGTAACATAAGAAATCCCACCTTCTTGTGGCATGATCCATTCTATGTTTTTTCCCTTCTGTTTCAGCGTTTCAACCTGGGATTTATACAGCAGCCCGATTACGGCCTCTTCAGATGCCAGGGCGTTCATGATCGAATCCGTATCGCGCGCCCAGATCGGATCCAGCGCAACCATCCGCTCCAGCATTTTGAAACCTGCCTCGGTATCCTCAACAGGCCTTCCTGCGGCCAGCGCGCCGATCGGAACGATATAAAGCCCGAGGGAATGGCTGACTTCCGGCAACACGATCATACCGCGATAGGTATTGCTCCACAGGTCTGCGAAACTCCGGGGTGGCTTGCCGACAAGTTTCGGATTATAGGCAATTCCTAGGGCAGAATAGGCCATCCCGACCCATCCAAGACGCTTGTAGCGTTGGGGAATGTCCTTCATATTGGACAACTCCGGCCACGTCTCATCCAACGGTTCGAGCACACCCTCCGCTTCGGCCAGCGGCACTATGCCATCATGCAATTGCACGACATCATAAACCTGGTCGCCTTGGCTCATCTTTATTTTCTGGATACGTTCCACCGGCGTTGAACTGAAATCATCCGTTACGCTCGCACCCGTCTGCTGGCTGAAAGGCTGGTCCACGTAGCGCGCCATGGCAGCCCCCCACAAACCGCCCCAGGTTGCAAGCTCCAGCCCGCCTGCGGGCACTGCCGCACATGCCTGTCGCCTTACAAACGGTGCCCCTGCAAGACAGGCCACGCCGATATTGAGTATCTCTCGCCTTTTCAAGCCATTCACCTTACGCCAAAGTTCGGATTATTGTGCGCTCAGGCGCATATTTTTATTAGTAGTTAAACGCCATTCTCCCCCCAATGAAGCGGGGCGCCCCCGGAACCCCATAGAAAGAATCCGCGCCCGTTTCGCGCGACAGATCGTAATGTCTGTCAAGAATATTGGACGCATAAGCCGAAACCAACCACCTTCCGGAATTGCTGGCCATGGTCAAAGACGCATTCATCAGGAAATAGGCGGGAAGCCGATAGATATTGTTCCCCGGATAATCCAGTTCGGAACCCCTGTAGCTGTAATCCACTTCCGGCGTGAGGTTCCAGCCCCGGAAAATGTTAATCTTGTACGACGCACTTCCGTTCAGTGTCAGCTTCGGTATGCCCGCATCGACGCGATTGAGGGAATCATAACTTGCAGTATAAACGCCCGTCTTGGCAAAAGTCGCGTATGTCGCAGCAGAATCGATAAAGCGCAGCCCGTGATAGTTACCCCTTTCATATCCCACATGCTGGCTGAGTATCAGGCCGGGGATAGGATTGGCGTCGATTTCGACCTCGGTTCCCCAGATCGTCGATTTGGGCACGTTAATATATTGTCCGACAATACCATAGCCGGCGACGACTTCCTGCCCCTTGATCTGCTGTCCGTGATAATCGTACCAGAAACCCGTCCAGTTGAAGCGTAACCGGTTCCTGAAAAAATCGGTCTTAAGACCGGCTTCATAAGCCAGCAGGGATTCGGGTTTTATAGGCGTAAGCTGCGCCGCGATAACCGTATTATTGGCCGTAAAGCCACCTGGCTTGAACCCTTTACGAATATTGCCGAACAGCAACAGATGGCGTAGCGGGCGGTATTCAATGCCTCCCATACCAGCGAATTCGTTCGTCAGCGCACCATGATTTCCGTAATTATTATCGCTGTAACCATAATGTTGCGTTGTCATATTCAGCAGTTCGCGGTCATCGGACTCATGACTCACGCCCGCGGTCAGTTTCAGATTCTTGAGCACAAAATAACCTGCATGCGCGAACTGGCTAAAGGCCTCCTGGTTCTGGCTATAGCGTGTGTCCGATATGTAAGGACGTGTCGGACTGGCCGAAAAATCGTTGTACAAAGACGCTTTTGTGGTCGTTTTATCGTAATACATGCCGACCACCCAATCCAGGGGCGAATTTTTATTTGTCGAACTCAAGCGCATTTCATGCGAAAAAACATTCGAGTTATTTGTGTAATAAAAATCGTACGACGCTGAATTGGATGAGTCATCGTCATTCAGGTTATGAATATACATCTGCTGGAACGCGGTGATGGATGTCAGCTTGGCCCAGCCGAAATCCCGGTTCGCGGTGATATTCGCGCTCCATACCGTGTCATTATTAAAGGGCTTCGACCCGTTCCGCACCCCGATCAACTGCGTGAATTCCTTGCGGAATCCCCAGCCTGTCATAAGATTATTACGATCGGGCGGCAGGATCGGGCTGACCAGATCCTCGATGTTGTAAGTCCCCAGCCCCTCTGAATTGTCCTGCGACCACGATCCAGTAAAGGTAATGTCCGTCCTCTCATCTGGCCGCCACAACAGTTTACCTCTTAACGCGCCTTTATCCGCGTTACCGAAATCTGCGCCGCCATACCGATTGATCTGGAACCCGCCACCATGCTGCGTGGTTCCCGCAATGCGATAACTCAACGTAGACGAAATCGGCCCTGACAGATACGCCGTTGAAATAAGCCTGTTATAACTGGCGATATCCTGGCTGGCGCCGGCATGAAACGTGCTTGTCGGGGCGTTTGTAACGATATTGACCTCACCACCCGTGACAGTCTGCCCGTGGGTGTACCCCGCAGGCCCTGGCACCACATCCACGCCCTGCACGTCAAAAATCGATGCACCTGCCATATACCCCAAAGGAACGGCAACGCCGTCAATATAGGGCATGACCGAAGGCGTATTATTGGATGTGAAATCCTTAAAGCCGACGCCCCGCAAATAGAAATTCACGTTTGTCGTTGAACCCTGCGGCTGGATGCTCAGATTTGGTGCGAGCGATTGCAGATCGCGCACGCTCACGACATGGTGGAGCGCAATGGTTTGTTCGTCGATATGGGTTTCAGAAACCCCGACCAATTGACGTGCGCTGTTTCCGAACGGCGATCGCTGCTGACCGTTGACCTGAATATATTCCGGATCTTTCGCCTGCGCTGCGCTGCGCGGCGCTTTTGCTGGCGGACGGGCCCGATCGGTCGGATGACGCGCATCTCGCAAATGCGCATTTTTCTGTGAACTATAGCTGGCTTCGTTGGAAAGTTGCTGCGACTGAGCCGCGCGAGCAGATGGCAACCCCGCGAAAAGCGCGACGCTTACTGCCGTAAAACCAAGAACATAAGAAGTCCCGTTATAAGTCATAGCGACGCTCCCGACTTGAGAAATGACATAACAATGCAGCCCTCCCTGCGTGCGTACTCATGCGCGTGTTCATTTAAGTCATTGTTATTCTTGGTGATGCCTTAAAAGCACTTCATATAATATAAAATTTACAACAAACGCAGATCAAACGTCTTATAGTGTTATAATTTGTTATAAAATTTCTCAAATATTATTTTTATAGAGAGAAATCCTTCTCATATTATTTTTTCCCGTTTGCAGTCATTGCCACACAAAGGCAATTACCACGTCTTCATCACACCATTTTTGATCGAACCCTGCATATTGTTTCGATAACGTAAACTGCTGGACAATAAAATCAAATGCGTAATAGTGAGCGAAACATACGTGATTCGCATATAAAGGGGATGCCCTATGCCTAATATCGGTGCGCTGCGTGCCTTCAAGGGCTTTATGGAAACAGGATCGGTGTCCGCTGCCGCCAAACGTATCGGGCGAACACAGCCGCAAACGGGCCGGCTTCTGGTATCATTGGAACAGGAGGCGGGCATTACGCTGTTCAACCGCTCCAACAAACGCCTGTCCCCCACCGATAATGGCTGGCGCTACTATCGGCAGGTCGAACGCGTTCTGGCCAGCATGGAAGGATTGGAAAGCCTTACTGCGGAACTCCGCGCCGATCCACGCCGCAATCATCTGAAAATAATGATCTCACCCCTGATACTGCGCGCCATTCTTGGCGATGCGCTCTCCATCATGCGCTCGGAAAGAAAAGCTTTCAGCGTATCGGTTGAAGTCAGAGACAGGATCGATATCGAGAACTGGGTCGGTAATGAAAACTTCGATCTGGGGATAACCACCCTTCCCCTGTCACATCCAGCGGTTTCCGTGACTGAGTTCTGCCGGGTGGAAGCCATGGTCATCATGAAGAACGACCACCAGCTGGCTGACAAAGCTCAAATCACATTCAGCGACCTTGTCGATGAACCGCTGATTGTTACACATTCACGTTCCATACTACGGATGCATCTTCAGAGATTGTTCGAAAACATGGACCGCAACTTCGAATTTTCTTTTGAAGCAACAAACGGCACGACAGCCTGCCAGCTTTGCGCAATGGGGCTGGGCTTGACGCTGGCCGACCCTTTTGTGGCGCTGACCAGTGGCGGCCGCGATCTAGTCATGAAAAAATTCATGCCGACAATTACGCTTCCCTACGGATTTGTGGTCCCGAAATGGAAAACCGAATCAGATGCAACGGTCAGGCTGAAAGAGCTTGTTTCCCTCAACGCCAAACAGAAAATCACAGAATTCACGCAGGGCGTTCTGACGGGCGGTTTTTTATTCAGGTAGCAGGAAGGCTATGGTCCATTGCTCCCGGATGGGCATGGCGGGAACGGTCATGCTGGATGCTCACGCGGCGTAAAGGCGTTGAACGCCAATATTGTCTTGGTATCTGCAATCCCCTTTACGCTCTGGAGCGTCTGTGTAACAAAAAGGCCGGGATCTTGCGACGGGTCGAGAAAACACTGGACCATGACATCGTAATCGCCCGAGATTGAATAAATTTCGCGGCATTGCGGGATATTATCCACAATGAATTCCGCCACGGAATACGCTTTCCCCAACTGACACTTGATCATGACAAACAGGCATCGGGGCTTGAACGACGGTAACGGCGTGACGTGCGACGACATGATACGGTGCTTCCTTTATTATCTTTTATAGCAGGCTGTTTTCAGAAAGAAAATCATATTCGAACCCTTAAAAATCCAGTTCGCTGGCATATGATCGTGACAGAACACTTACCAGTTCCGTCCTGTTGCGACAGCCGAATTTGCGAAAAAGCACCTGGACGTGTTCCTTGACCGTGACGGCGGAAATATCCAGGCAGCGGGCAATTTCCTTGTTCGTGGCTCCCTTGCATAACAAGAGCGAAACATCCCTCGCCCGCCCGGCAAGAACCGGCCGTTTCTGATGCGGGGCAGGCCCCGCTGAACACCCGTTAAGACGCGCCATTGCCAGAGATGCGGCACGGCACAGACAGTCCATGAACGCGACAGAACTGGCTGTATAGGGGCGTGTCGGATGTATGCTTGCGGTATAGATAATACCTTTTACCTGCCCATCGAAAAAAATGGGGCCGCACATGTGATGGTGCAAATTCCACCGCAGCAAAAGGGCCCCTATGGAACTGCCACTCCATGACTTTGCCCCAAGGAGGGCCCGCCCGTCCACGGGGCTACGATGTGCAAGCACATTTTGCAGCAAAGGATCGCTTGAGCCGATAAGGTCACGGTATTCGGCAACAAACCCTTCTGGCACGCCAAGGCATAACAGGTTCTGCAGGTCGGAGCCGTTGAACATGTATAACCCCAGGGCGGAGGACCATGTGGTTTCCGCCAGCGATACGCGCAGGCTTTTCGCCAGATCCGCCACGCACGAACTTTCGCCGATACACAGCATCTGATTGGCCAGGCGCATATCGTCGGGGGCTGCTTGAATGGGCATGACAGTCTCCTCAACTTGAGAAACAGGCCGCCCGACACGGGAGGGTCATGACAGGAGACCAAACTATATCATGACAAAACTATTGCGTTAACGAAATTGTCGTGTACTGGGCCCGCATCTGCCAGCGGGCCCCATTATTCCCCCCGAAACTGGCGAAAAAGTGGATGCGGGCGTTCTTGTAAAGGTCAAGCACTTCCTGTACCCATATCCGGTGCGGGCCCTGGTTCCCGCCATTCGCGACAGGGAACAGTGATTATTCTACCATGGCTTTGGACAAGATCGACGAGGACATTACCGAGAACAGTTCCGATAAACTGAGCCTGCGCGTCTGGTTGCGGTTGCTGTCCTGTACGCAAATCATCCAACGCGACATTCGCGTGCAGTTCCGGGAGGAATTCAAGACCACCCTGGCCCGGTTCGATGTGATGGCGCAGCTTCATTCCGCGCAGTCGCCGCTGACCATGCAGGTGCTTTCCAAGCGCCTGATGGTAACGGGGGGAAATGTTACGGGGCTTGTCGACACCATGCTCAAGGACGGTCTGGTCTCGCGTTCACCCCATCCGGAGGATGGGCGGAGCATTCTGGTCTGCCTGACCCGCAAGGGCGAAAAACTTTTCGCGCGCATGGCCGCCAGGCACCAGCACTGGATTACAAAAATCGTCGGCACGCTCGATACGGATGAACAAACCCTGTTGCTCGGGCTGCTGGGGCGGCTCAAGGCATCGGCCTTGGCGCTGGAACATACGGACTGACGGCGTTTTTTGCCGCTCAAGCCCGGGAAAGTTCACAAGCCATGGCGGCCATGGCCTGGGTCGGCCCGGACGTTGGATCGGTCAGCCCGTCGAGAACCGTGAAATGATTGGCCTGCGCGACAGCCAGGCTGCGCCCGCCCCAGACCCGCGCCATGTCGTTGCTCTGCCTTGCATATTCGCGCCCTTCCTCCGCACCAAACACCCCCAGAAAAGGTAGGTCCGGCGCGGGCAGCCGCATGGGGGAAAGCTGCATGGCCGTCGCCCTATCCAGCCCCAGATCTGCGTTGATGCTGGTCGATACAAGGGGCACCAGGTCAAACAGTCCGCTGAACGCCACGCACGCCGCGACAGGATGCACCCTGCTGCCATCATGGAGGGCGGTCATGGCGGCCAGATGCCCCCCGGCCGAATGGCCACTGGCGAGAATGCGCCGCCCCTGACGCCGGGCGAGCCAGCCTGCAGCACCTTGTGCCTGGGCGACAAGGGTGGCAAGCGACACCGAAGGGCACAGATCGTATGAGGCCATGGCCACTCCAACCCCGTGCGCCAGCAAGCCCCTTGCGAAATGGCTATTGATCCTGCGATCAAGGGCCCGCCAATAACCTCCATGGAAAAACAGGACCATCGGCACATCCCGATCGGGACCCGGCAGGAAGATATCCATCATTTCGCGCGCGGTGGCGCCGTAGGCCTGATCTGGCTCCTGCCACGCCCAATGCTGGCGGAATGCCGCGGCATCGCTGGCCCAGCGGGCAATGATTTCGCCACTTTGGGGCACTTTACGCCGGTTGTCATATTCGCTTTCCAGAACCGGATCGATCATCATGCCCCCTTGCCTTCATGCGCGGGAATGCCCATTGTGGCCGCCTTTGCTCCCTTTCCGTGCTGCTGCAACCTGCATGCCCGCTGCGGGTCGGTGCGCGCCATCAGAACGTCACACCCCCCTGGACATACCACTGCCGACCACGATCGAAAGCCTGGCGAATATAGCCGAAGCTGGGATTGAGTTCGCCCGATGTGCGGAACTTGTAGTTTGACAGGTTACTCGCCCCTGCGATGGCGGAATAATGGCCATTGGCGCTATGCCAACGCAGGGCGAAATCGACCGTGACATAGCCGGGCTGATAGAGCTCAGGGTAGTTGATACCGTTGAAGTTCGTGAAATACCCGGAACGGTACGACACGTCGACACGGGGTGAAATATTGCCGTTCTCACGCAGATCGAAACGTTTTTCCACGCCCCCCGTTACGGTCCATTTGGATACAAGCACCAGCTTGGACGCCAGGGTCAACCCCTGCACGCTGCCATCGAGCTTGGAGTAATGGGCATCCGTCAGACCGACTGCGGCATTCACACGCCAGCCATCGCCTATGTAATAATCGCCTTCCAGTTCCATGCCGGGGATGCGCGCCCGGCCTGCATTGGTATAGTACGGCCCAATATGCTGGGAATCCGCCACCTCAAGCTGCATGTTGTTGTAAAACGTATAGAAACCGGCGGCAGTCAGTCTCAACCGGTTATGCAGGCCAAGATATTTCAGCCCCCCTTCGTAGGATGTCACGGTCTCGGGCTTGAAGCTTGGTGGATAGGGTGCGGGGTCGGCAATACGCTGCGTGAACCCGCCGCCCTTGAACCCCTGCGAGAACGTTGCATACGCCATAAGCTGTCGGTTGAACTGATAGGCCAGATTGACCATGGGCGTCCATTTGTTGCTGTTGTTGCGGTAGGTCTGCTTGGGAACAAACGGCGTGCCCGGCGGCTCATAATAGAACGGTTCGCCAATGGTCGAGGTAATATACTGGTTGGGCACGAAGGACTTGTCATCCTCGGTAAAGCGCGCACCGGCGGTGATACTGAATTTACTGGTGACATGGTACGTGCCCTGCGTATAGGCGGCGTAGCTGTTTTCGTTGAAATACCCCCCACTCAGCCCCGACAGGACCAGAAAGTCGATGGGATTTACGTCCTGCCCGTGGTTGCGATAGTAGTAAAGGCCGGCTGCATATTCCAGGCGGTGATTGAATGCATGACCTGAAACCTGAAACTCCTCCGAAAACTGGCGCTGTTTGTAATTGTCGTACACCTGGTTGATGTTCAGCGGCGTTCCGTCCGTATCGATCCCGAACTTGCCCGAAACGGCGCGGTAGGCGGTAATGGACTTCAACTGCAGGGCGGATGTCAGATCATAGGTCATGGTGGCGCTGATCGACCATGCCTGGTTATTGGAAAAAGTAGGACTTGTTCCATAATAGGTGTTCTTGCTGAAATAGCGTGAATTCACGCACCCCGCCGCCTGGCAGTTGGCCAGGCTGCCACCGGCCAGGGCGTTGTTCAATGCAACCATGCTGCCCGGAGCATTAAGGTCGATACCTGTCGTGACCATGGGGGCGCCGTTGCTGCGGTCGCGCATGTAATCGCCGGCAATGGTCACATTGAAGGCATCGACCGGGTGCCAGCGCAGGGCGGCGCGAAACATGCGGGTATCCTGGTTGCCAAGCTTGCGCTGGTTTTTCTGATAGGGCGCGTTGACGTAGCCGTCCTGCTCGAACGTGCCCGCCGCCAGCTTGAGAAAAAGAGTTTTACTCAACGGAATATTGACCATGGCCCGCCCGTTGACACGATTGGCGGTGCCGTATTTCACATCCGCCTTGGCGGAATATTTCTCGCTGGGCTGAACCGTGTGGATGTTGATCGCACCACCGATGGAGTTACGGCCGAACAGGGTGCCCTGCGGCCCCTTGAGCACTTCAACCTGCTGCAGATCGATCAGATCGAAAACTGAGCCGACAGGGCTGCCGATATAAACACCGTCGATATAAATTCCCACACCCGGATCGACCCCGAACGAAAAGTCATTCTGCCCGATGCCGCGAATATAGACGGACGCGTTATTGGCAATGCCGGAATTAGACGGAATATTGCGGAACGTCATGTTCGGGGTAAAATCCTGCAACCGCGCGAGAGAGGTAATCCCGCGCTCGTCCAACTGGCGACCGGTAAATGCCGTAATGGAAATAGGCGTTCTTTCAAGGCGTTCGACACGCTTGCGTGCCGACACCATGATGGTTTCCCCCTGTGCAAGCATGGGGTCGGCCGCCCCCGGACGCGGCTTTGCCGTGGCTTGCTGCACCACTTTCTCCTTGGGGGGTGCAGCATTTTCCTTGCCCTTGGTGGCAGGGATTTTCTTTTTTGTGACCGTGGGCACCTGCGCGGCGGGCTGGGTCGTGGCGGCCCGCGCCGGGCTGGCGGGGGACAGGCCGCCGATAATGGACCCCGACAGCAGGGCCGCCGACAGGCCGACAATGCGGTAGCGCAAGGAGGTGTGCCAATAGACCATTTTCGTTTCTCCGGGGAAGGCCCCCAAGCTGGGTTCGGGCATGCGGGCAATGCCTGTCACCGTGTTGCTGGACAATATTTCGATAACAAAACGAAATGTTCACCAAAGCGTTGCGTGAACCCGGCGACCACGTGGGACGCGGACTGGGACGGCAACCATGAACAAGAAACAGCCTGTGCGTTGAACTCTGGAATATCGTAAGGCGAAACCGCGCAGAATAAGCGTGCGCGTTATTACCCCGACGTTTTTCGTAAAACGAACCTCTGGATCTTACCACTTTCCGTTTTGGGAAGAGAGGGAACAAAATGGATCGCGCGGGGATATTTGTAGGGGGCGATAACCTGCTTGGCGTGGTCCTGCAGGGCCTTGCGCATGGCCTCCCCCCCTTCGAAACTGTCACGCAGGACAACATGCGCGGCCACGATATTCCCGCGCGCCTCATCGGGCACGCCTACCACGGCACATTCCAGCACCGCTTCATGGGTCAGCAGCGCGGCCTCGACTTCCGGGCCGGAAATATTGTAGCCCGAAGACACAATCATGTCGTCGGCCCGGGCCACAAACCGGAAACGCCCATCCGTGTCCTGCAAGAACGCGTCCCCCGTCAGGTTCCAGCCGTCGCGCACATACACATGCTGGCGCGCGTCACGCAGATAACGGCAGCCCGTGGGGCCCTGCACCGCCAGCCGCCCGACCTCGCCACGGGGCAGAGGCTGCATGTCGTCATCCACAATCATGGCGCGATATCCCCGAACGGGTCGGCCAGTCGTTCCCGGCACGAAATCGTCAGGACGATTGGAAATGAAAACATGCAGCATTTCGGTCGCCCCAATGCCGTCAAGAATGGGCGTGCCCGTCTGGCGCAGCCATTCCTCCATGATCGGGGCTGGCAGGGTTTCCCCCGCCGACACGGCCAGCCGTAGCGAGTCCAGGGACTTGCTTCCCGCGTTTTCACCCAGCATGGCGCGATAGGCTGTGGGGGCGGTAAAACAGATCGTGGCGCGGTGCCGGGCAATAATTTCCGTCATGTTGCGCGGTGAGGCATGTTCGAGCAGAACGGCCGTCGCGCCGTAACGGAGCGGGAAAATGGCCAGCCCACCCAGGCCGAAGGTAAACGCCAACGGCGGAGAGCCCACAAACACATCGTCAGAGCGCACGTCCAGCACGTCACGCGCGTAGGAATCGGCTATAATCAACAGATCACGGTGAAAATGCATGGTGGCCTTGGGCTCACCCGTAGTGCCGGACGTAAAAGCCAGCAGGGCCACGTCGTCCCGGCCGGTCATGGCGGCGTCGAAAATGACCGGCTTGTTCAGCGCCATGCGGTCCAGGGCCGCGTTATGGCTCATGGTTCCATCGAACGCCACCACCTGCTTCAGCACCGGGTGGGTAGCCTGGCATCGGGTCAGTTCGTCCATCAGGCGTTCATCGCACAAGGCCAGATGAATTTGCGCCTTGTCGACGATCTGCCCCAGCTCCCCCGCCCGCAGCATGGGCATTGTATTGACCGCCACCCCGCCCGCTTTGGTGACCGCCAGCCAGCACGCCACCATGGCCGGCGTATTGGCCGAGCGTATCAGCACCCGCTCGCCCGTACGCAGGCCACAATCCCGCACCAGCGCATGGGCGATGCGATTCGACCAGTCCGAAAGTTCCTTGTAGGTGCGCGACCGCCCCTGCCCCACAAGGGCGATCTTGTCACCGAAACCCCGCTCGACCTGGCGATCGGTCAGTTCGACAGCGGCGTTGAGATAGTCCGGATACTGATAGTCATCCAGTAAAAGCTCGGGCCATTCCGCCAGCGGCGGCAGGCCATCACGCGTGAAACTGTCCTGATGCGTCGAAGGCCCGAGCACCGCCGTTCTTTCGCTTCTCATGCCTCTGCTCCTTGCCGATGCCTGCCCGGACTTAGCCAGTGACCAACCGGCCGCACGCCTATATCATATCGATTTCGTATAATTTTAGTTCCAAAATAAATTTTGAATCAAGTACGAAATTTATTTTCCCTACCGGATACCACATAGCCCGCCGCCCACCTTCTCGATTGAATATATTTCAATAATATTGTTTATATATAATGGCGTTATGAAATAATTTGCCCGGAAAAAAGAAGGGTTGCACAGCCACATACGGTGTTATAGAGGATATTTCATAGATAAAATATATTGGATTCGCAACGCGTGCCACCCACGCGACGCAACCAGGGGGGGGAACAGAATGCATATTGTCTGCGTTGGAGGCGGCCCCGCCGGCCTGTATTTCGCCCTTTTGGTCAAGAAGCGGCATCCGGTCCATCGGGTTTCGGTTATCGAACGCAACCGCCCGTATGACACGTTCGGCTGGGGGGTGGTATTTTCGGACGCAACCATGGTGTCCATGCTGGAATGCGACCCTGAAAGTGCTGCAGAAATCCAGGGGGCTTTCAACCACTGGGACGATATCGAAGTCCGCATCAACGGCAGATCGCAGGTCACGACGGGGCACGGTTTTGTCGGCATCGGGCGGCGGCACCTGCTCAACATCCTGCAAGACCGCTGCCGCGCGCTGGGTGTGAACCTGATTTTCGAACGCGATGTCCGCAGTGAGGACGAGTTCGCGGGCGCGGACCTGATCGTGGCCTCAGACGGGGTCAACTCCATCCTGCGCCAGCGGCATGCGGACCGCTTCGAACCGCATGTCGTGACCCGCCCCAATCGCTATATCTGGCTGGGCACGAAAAAACCGTTCGATGTCTTTACATTCGATTTCAGGAAAACGCCCCATGGCTGGTTCCAGGCGCATATCTATCGTTTCGACTCGGAAACGTCGACTTTTATCGTTGAGACGACAGAGCAGACCTATCTCGCCCACGGCCTGGACCGCATGTCGCAGGAAGAAGCGATCGCCTTCTGCGAAGGGCTTTTCGCCGATATTCTCGATGGCTCCCCCCTGCTGACCAATGCGCGGCATCAGCGCGGTTCGGCGTGGCTGAACTTCAACCACCTGACCTGCGCGCACTGGAGCATCCCACTTGCCCGTGGCGGGCATATGGTCCTGATGGGCGATGCCGCCCATACGGCGCATTTCGCCATCGGTTCGGGCACCAAGCTTGCTATTGACGACGCCATCGAACTGGCCCGGCAGTACGACCTCCATGATCATGACAGCACCCGGCTAGATGCCATTCTGGCGGATTACGAGACGATCCGCCGGGTGGATGTCCTGCGTATCCAGAATGCCGCGCGCAATGCGATGGAATGGTTCGAAAACGTGGGCAGCCGTTACGCCGACCGCCTGCCGCCCGAACAGTTCATGTATTCCCTGCTGACCCGTTCGCAACGTATCAGTCACGAGGACCTGCGCCTGCGCGATGCAACCTGGCTGGAAGCCTACGAACGCTGGTTCGCGCAGCAGGCCGGTGACGGGGCACGTACCATGCCCATCAGCCCGGAAAAGGCGGATACCGCCCCCGCTACGCCCCCCATGTTTACACCATGGCATATACGCTCCATTTGTGTGCCCAACCGCATTGTCATGTCCCCCATGGCGGTTTATTCCGCCCAGGACGGCCTGCCCAACGCGTTCCACCACACGCATTTCGCGGCTCGCTCCCTTGGGGCCGCCGGGCTGGTTTTCGCTGAAATGACTGCGGTTTCACCCGATGCACGCATTACGCCGGGCTGCCTGGGGCTATGGAACGAAAGCCAGCTTGCCGCGTGGAAAGACCTGGTGGGCGCTGTCCGGAACGCAGGTCATGCGCGCTTTGGCATCCAGATTGGCCATGCCGGACGCAAAGGTGCCACCCAACTGGGCTGGGATGGAATAGACCAGCCGCTTGAAGAAGGCGCATGGGAACTGATTTCCGCTTCGGCCCTGCCCTATCTTGGAAACAGCCAGGTGCCACGCGCCATGACCGAGCAGGATATGGCCCGTGTCACGGCCGATTTTGTCCACGCGACCGAACTGGCCGCACGAACCGGCGCCGACTGGCTGGAACTGCACTGCGCGCATGGCTATCTGCTCTCAAGCTTCCTGTCGCCCCTGACAAACCAGCGTGACGATGCGTATGGCGGCAGCCATGTCAATCGCGCGCGTTTTCCCCTGGCGGTGTTCCGCGCCATGCGGGCTGTCTGGCCTTCGGGCCTGCCCATGTCTGTGCGCCTTTCCTGCCACGACTGGGCCCCCGGCGGGAATACGGAGGAGGATGCAACCGTGTTCGCCGCCCTGTTCCGCGATGCTGGCGCGGATATGATAGATTGTTCATCCGGGCAGGTCGTACCGTGGCAGAAACCCGTTTACGGCCGCATGTACCAGACCCCTTTTGCAGACAAGATCCGCAACGAAGTCGGTATCCCCACCATTGCCGTGGGGGCCATTACCGAAGCCGACCACGCCAATTCCATCCTGGCGGCCGGCCGGGCAGATTTGTGCGCGCTGGGCCGCCCTTTTCTGGCCGATCCATTCTGGGTTCTGCACGAAGCGGCAAAGATCGGCTACCGGCGTCCCGGCTGGCCGCGCCAGTACGACGCAGGCAGGCACCAGTACGAATCCCTGATCCGGCGCGCGCAGGCCGTGCTGCCCAAACCCGAAAGACCAACGCGTAATGTCTGATCCTTCCTGCGCAAAACCAACCATGCCCCTGGGGGGACGACATGCGTTCGTAACCGGCGCGGGCAGCGGCATTGGTGCGGCCATCGCCATTGCCCTGAGCGAGGCCGGAGCGCATGTCAGCCTGGCGGGCCGCTCCCTGCCAGGGCTGGAGGCCACCGCCAGCCGCATGCGCGGTCCCCACGCGGTGATAGGCGGGTTCGACATCACCTGTGCGCCCGCCGTGGCAGACGGTGTTGCGCGCGCCCGTGCGGTGCTGGGTGCGGTCGATATCCTGGTCAACAATGCGGGGCATGCAACCAGCCAGCCTTTTCTCAGCCTGGACGCCACAACATGGGGCGAGACCATAGCCTTGAATCTGGGCGGTACCTTCACGGTCACGCAGGCGATACTGCCCGATCTTCTGGCACACGGAGACGGCGCGCGGCTTATCAACATCGCCTCTACCGCGGGTGTCGCGGGCTACCGCTACGTGGCGGCTTATTGCGCCGCCAAGCATGGCGTTGTGGGCATGACACGCGCCCTGGCACTCGAATACGCAACGACGGGCCTTACGGTGAACGCCGTCTGCCCCGGCTATGCCGAAACCCCTATGCTGGAACAGGCCATGCGCGATATCGCCCAGCGCGGCGGACGTACGATCACATCCGTCCGCCAGCAGTTCGAAGCCACAAGCCCGCAGAAACGCCTGGTGACACCGCACGAAATCGCCAGCACCGTGCTCTGGCTGGCCCAGCCTGCCTCCGCCGCCGTGACGGGGCAGTGCATCGTGGTGGCCGGTGGCGAAATCATGGCCGGTTAGCCAGGCATAAAGGAGAAACGACCTTGGCATACCAGACATCACGGCGGCTGCGTTTTGGCGATTGCGACCCGACGGGGTTTGCCTATTTTCCCTCCTATCTCGACATCCTGATCGGTGTGACGGAGGATTTTTTCATCGATGCGGGCGTATCGTGGAAAATGCTGCTCGATGAATACGATATCGTCACACCCACAGTGCGGCTGGACCTGACCTTCATGCATCCGGGCTATTATGGCGCGATGCTCGATTTCAACCTGCGGGTACGCAAACTGGGCCGCAGTTCGCTTGACCTTGAGCATGACATCAGCACCGGGGGCACGCCCCTGTGGCAGGCGCGACACCGGCTTGTGGCCATGTCCCGCGCGACTGGAAAATCCTGCACCTGGCCGAAAAACGCCCGTGCCAGTCTTTCGCTTTACCTGGAGAACGACACCAATGCATGAAATCCTGCAACCCCCAGGCTGGGCCAAGCCCCTGGGTTATGCGAACGGCGTGAAAGCCACGGGTGAAATGGTTTTCATCAGCGGCCAGATCGGCTGGAATGAACATTCTATTCTGGAAACAGACGATTTTGTCATGCAATGCGAACAGGCGCTCAAGAACGTGGTGGCGGTCCTGGCCGAAGCTGGCGGGCTGCCCGAACATATCACCTCCATGACATGGTATATGGTGGACAAGCGCGCCTATCTTCAGAACAGCCGCGAAATCGGCTTTGTGTATCGCAGGATCATGGGGTACCATTTTCCATCCATGGCGGCTGTCGAGGTCAAAGGGCTGATGGAAGACCGTGCCCAGATTGAAATCCAGGCCGTTGCCGTTATCGGCCCGGGGCAGCACGATGCCTGAGCAGACGACAGGCTTTCTGGCAGTACGGACCATGCCGCTGAATGGCGACACGAATGCCCTTGGCACCGTGTTCGGGGGGTGGATCATGGCGCAGATGGACATTGCGGCGGGAATTTACGCCGCAAGCCTGACAGAGGGGCTGGTGACGACTGTTGCCGTTAGGGAAATGGTGTTCCACAAACCTGGCCGGGCGGGGCAGGTCATATCTGTCTATGCAAGCCTGCTGCGCTGGGGCAGGACATCGGTTACGCTGGACCTGGTCATGCAGGCCAGCAGTGCGAACCCCGACAGGCATGAGCGTATTGCCAGCGCAATTTTCACCATGGTCGCCTTGGATGCGCAAGGAAAGCCGAAGGTCTTGCCCGCGCGCGATGCTACGCAACCACCTGCCGAATAGCGGTAAAAAGCGCGCCCTGCCCGGCAATGTCATCAAGCAGGCTGAAATGATCCGCGCCGCTTACATGCAGCGTATCCGCCCCCATGCCCGCCTGGCGCCAGGCATGGGCCATGATGTCCGTCTGCGCATGGAAAGCCTGAGTTTCCTTTGTCCCCACGGCAAACAGCGCGGGCACTCCAACCGGATGAACACGCAGGACAGGGGACGCCACACGCGCGGTTTCGGCATTGAGACATAATTTGTCGTTCAGGGGAGTCTGGAGCAGGGGCCGCAGGTCGTAAACACCGCTCAGCCCCACAATCGCGCGAACGGGACAGGCCGGACCACGCAAGGTCGTATCAGCCTGTAGCGTGCTGTCGCCCGCGAGAAGTGGCCTGTCCCAATCAGCAAGGGCGAGTTCCACCGCCAGATGCGCGCCGGCCGAATGTCCGATAATTGTCAGCCTGTCCTGGCCCCGCCCCATCCGGGCGAGGCGGGAAAGCACCGCCACAACCGCCCGACGCAAGACGACTGAAATATTGGCCACCGTCACATCGGGGCAAAGCGGATAATTGGCAATTGCCACATCCTGCCCCATGGCGTTGAAAGCCGGCGCAAGAAAGGAGAACTGGCTTTTATCGCGCGACTGCCAGTACCCCGCATGCAGATACAATACGGCCCCCGACGGTACGGCAGATGCCGGAGTGTGGGCTATAAACAGATCGAACTGGCAGCGCGGGGCGGATGCGTAGGCAATATCCACAAAAGCCGTACCATTCGCCAGCCCCGCCTCCCGCACCGCAGCACTGCGAGCTTCGAAACCGGGCAGCAGTTCCGCATAGCTGGGCTGGGCCTGCCCCGTCATATACTGATAGACCGGACCATCCACGTCGTTCATGACGGCGCCCCGACATGAAAACCGGCGAGCTTGGAATAACTACCTGATATATCCTGCAATTCCTCGACCGAAACAACATCCTCCAACCGGTCGAACCCATCAGGCGCGCGCTGCGCCACCAGATCCACCATCCGTTCAGGCCCCCCCTTGCGGTTGGACATGACAACACCGGCCGTAACCGGCAGGCGTTCGTGTTCGTACAACGTAAAAGCCTGCGCCACATCCTGGGATGCAAGCTGGTCGGTCAGGCACCGACCATCCACAATAGCCTGCGATGCCCCGTTCGAGCCGACCGGATACATCGGGTGTGCGGCGTCACCCAGCAGGGTCACACGCCCGCGCGACCACCAGGGCAAGGGATCGCGGTCGCACATGGGGTAGAGGAAAATATCCGACGTTTCCCGGATAAGCGCGTGAATATCGATGAAGTCGAGCGCAAAATCGGCAATAAGGGGTGCTATGTCCTCGTAACGGCCCCGGCGGGACCAACTTTCACGTTCGGGGAGCAGGCTATCGGGAACCGCCACACGGGAATAGACGACCCAGTTCATCAGTACGGTCGAAGGTGTACTGCCCGGGGCGATAGGATAGAGAACGATTTTCGTGCGTTCGTTGCCCGCGATCACCATAGCATCTCCGCCGTCGAATTTTTCCCACTCCCGCGCACCGCGCCACATCTGTATTCCGGTCCAGCGTATGCCCGGTGCATCAGGATGCATGATGGCGCGCAGGGTCGAATGAATGCCATCCGCCCCTACCAGGCAGGCCCCCCGGATGTGCTGTGTATCTGCCTCGGTCCCGATGCGAACATCGACACCGTCAGCATCCTGCGCAAAATCAACCACCCGGTGGCCAGGGCTGAGTGTGCCCGGGGGCAGGCGCTCCATGGCCGTGTTCCAGAGCAGGGACTGGAGATATCCGCGATGAATGGAGAATTGCGGCACGTCATGTCCCGCATATTGTCCCCGGGGCTCGCTCCATATCATCTGGCCTTTGTGGGTCATGTAGGTCAGGCTACGCGTCCTGATGGCGATTTCATCCAGTTGCGGCAAAAGGCCCAGGCCCTCCAGCTCCCGAATGGCGTGAGGCAACGCGTTGATACCCACCCCAAGCGGTTTGACCTCCGGCGCGGCTTCATAGACAGCCGAGGCTATTCCGCGCTGGTGCAGCATAAGCGCCAATGTCAGCCCGCCAATTCCCGCGCCCGCGATAATGACTGTCATGATACCTTTCCCCGTTGCAGTCCAGCTGCCCCCGTCGGGGCGCCGGAGCATGCAAAAATGGCGATTGCGAAAATGAAAAACCTCAGTCCGTGAGTGGATCGAAGAAGATATTATGCTCGGCGGAAACGCGCACGACTTCCTTCGGGTCCTTCAGGCCATCGAGTTGCGCAAACAGATCGTACAGCTTCTGGGATGGAGAAACCCAGAACAGCGCCCGCGTATCGCGACCGCTCTTGTTGAAGATGCCATGCTTGGTGCCGCGCGGCAGGCTGATAAGATCGCCCGCCTTGCCCGGCATGATGACGCCATCGACCACGAATTCAAATTCGCCTTCCAGGATACGGATAAATTCGTCCTGATCGGGGTGGATATGGGGCGGTACAAAGGTGCCATGCGGGAACAGCGTATCGAAAGCGAAGGTGGAATCGCAGAACGCCGCGGGCCAGTATGTCTGGCCCAGCACGTCCCACACCACATTATTCAGCCCTGTCTTTTCGTGAACGATTCCGGTTTGCATGGCTTATCTGCCTCTTTCCCAAGTTTCATACCATGCCTCTATCGTAACGATATCGGAACATGGACCGCAATCCCTCCATCAGGAGGGGTTGCCTCCCCATTGGAAAACTTCGGAACATCACCGCATGCACAAGGAGATGTCCATACACTGGACCCGTGGGAGAAAACCTTATGACTGTTCAATCACTACCGGATGCAGCGACGAGAGAGGCAATCGCCCGTCTGGACGCCAGCCTGCATACCGTACTGCCCGTGCTGGAGGAACAGGCCCAGGAAGGTGAAAACCTTGGCCATCTGACAGATACCGCCGTGGCCGCCATGCGGGACGCCGGCTACTATTCCATGATTTTCCCGCGTGAGGTCGGGGGGGCGGAAATTCCCGCCGTGCGTGGACTCTATTATCTGGAACGGCTGTCGCACGCGCATGCCTCCGCCGGGTGGTGCGCATCCGTCAACAATGCCGAAGGCGTCACCATGGCGCTTTATATTGCCCAAAGCGGACTGCGCGACATTTTTGCACAAGGGCCCCATGTCACCATTGCGGGCAGCGGCGTGCCACGCGGCTATGCGCGGGAAGTGGAAGGCGGCTTCATGATCATCGGTGACTGGGCCTATGGCAGCGCCATTTACCATGCCGACTGGATCCATTCGGGCTGTTTCGTCCGAAAAGACGGCCAGATCGAAACGGATGCGGAGGGCAAACCCCGCATTATCATCGCGCATCACCCCAGAAACACCATAACCCTACAAGGCAACTGGGACGTGCTGGGCCTGCGGGCGACCGGCAGTTTCGACTACCACGCCGTGAACAATCAGGAGATCTTCGTTCCCGCGGAACGCTGCTACGAATTCAACATCAGCGACCCGCTGCGCGGCGGCAAACAGGGCTATCTTGGTCTGGCCGGCTATACCGCGTGGGCCCATACCGGCTGGGCGCTGGGCGTGGGGCGGCGCATTCTTGATGAAACCCGCGCCGTCATTCTGGCCCGCCGGGACCTGTTCGGCCAGGCATCCGACAGTGCCACCCTGCGATACCGCTACGCGCAGGCCGAAACCGCCTACCGTGCGGCCCGCGCCTATGCCTACAGCGTCTGGCAGGATGTGCAGACGCAATGTGACCGGGACCTGCCCCCCACCTGCCAGCATGTGACGCAGACCAAACTGGCCCTGCGGCACGTTCATGACATGATTTCCGATGTCGGCACCTTCTGCTACCGGATTTCACGCGGGGCGGGCCTGCACAAGACCCTGCTGCAACGCGTGTATCGCGATATCCATTCCGGCACGCAGCATATTCTCATGGCCGATCAGGTTATCGAGGAATGTGGTCGCGACCTGCTGGGGCTGACAGCACCAAATGCCCGCTGGGCCGTCTTTGGCATAGACGGATAACCCCCCCCCGCAAGACAGGACTGGACCATGGAGCATTTTACACGTCACGAGGCGGATATCTGCGGAGTCAGAACCGTCTGGCTTACTGCGGGCTCCGGCCCGCCGCTGATTTTCCTTCACGGGGTGGGCACGTTTCCCGGCTTTAACGCCCTGCTACCTTTGGCGCGGAATCGCACGCTCATCATCCCATATCATCCCAATTTCGGTGATTCGGGGTCGCAGAAGCGGATCGCCACCATAAACGATTATGTGCTGTTCTATCTCGATTACCTCGATCATCTTGGCGTCCAGCACTGTGACCTGGCCGGGTTGTCCCTGGGCGGATGGCTGGCGGCGGAAATCGCAATACGCCAGCCAGCACGTTTGCGTCGGCTGGTTCTGGCCGCACCGGCCGGACTAGTCGTGTCAGATTGTCCAGCACCGGCACTGACATCCATTCCACCACCGGATCTACCCGCCTACCTCACCTTCAATCCCGCAGTAGCCGGCAGCTTTTTCCCATCGACCCCTGACCCTGTTTTCACGACAAGGCTGGAGCGGGAAGTGTCCGCCTATCTCAGGCTGACATCTGACTGTGTTCAGGGCAACCCGCAGCTCGATTATTGGTGTCACCGGATCACCTGCCCAACCTTGCTCCTGTGGGGGGAGCAAGATCGTATCCGTCCCGTCGGGCAAGCAAATGCCTGGCAAAACCTGCTGCGCGACGCCACGCTCGTGCGCCTGCCCCGCACAGGACACCTGCTCTTTGAAGAACAGACCCAGATCGCAACCGAGACTGTCACGATCTTCCTAAATTAGTACTATGATATCGTAGGGTATGAGAGAGGATGAGCCCCCGCTTATTTCCATTTACATTCTGGAGGGATTTGGCGAAAAACGCCAAACACAAAGATCCAACTCATGAGGGGAGTGAGTTTTTGGGCTGCTGGAACGCAGCGCGCGCGCCGACTGCTTCCCATATGATTCCAGTTGTGTGTTCCTAAACGCCAAAAGGCCGCTTGCGCGGCCTTTTAAGGTATTGATTTTGTTTGTGGATTTTGGTTGCGGGGGCTGGCAATGGCCTTTGTCATAAGGGCAGAACCTTCCGCCTTTGCGCCATTCCCGCCTCGGGCACGACGGGCCGCGCTCCCGTTCGCCAGATCGAGGATCGCCATCAGTTCGCCGCGTAGGCTGGCATGAACCTCACCCCGGTTCGGGCCGGGCGTCAGCACAACGCCCCCGATCAGGGCGCGGATCGCTTCCGCCACCTCCCTGCCCCCTTCCGGGTCATTGACTGCTTCGACAAGACGCGCGGCCTTGGCCCGGTAGAGTTTCGAGACGTTGGGATGCACATCGGGCAGGTCCACCGGGACGTCAGCCATGCGAGCGGCTATCTCCGCCTTCTGGCGCTCAAGCTCCTGCATCCGGGCTTTCATGGCGGGCTGATACATCCCGTCCTCAATGGCGGTAATGATGCCCCGTATTGACCGCTCGATCCTGTCCAGCGCCTTCCGGTCCGCCTGTTCCTGCGCGCGGCGCGCCTGGTTCAGCCGGTTGTTTTCCTCATGGTAGGCTTTGACCGCCTTTGCTACCGCATCGGGCGACGCCATGCGCTCAGTCAGCCCCGCCAGCACCCGCGCCTCAATCACGTCCCGTTTGATGGTGCGGTTATTGGCGCAGAGCATCCCGCGATGATGGTTCAGGCAGCCGAACCGGCTGTTGACGATGATCCCGACCTTCCCGCCGCAAATGCCGCAGGTCATCAGCCCGGACAGCAGCGACACAGGCCGTTTCCCGGCATGGATACGGCGCGCGTGCGCCTTGCCGTCATCGTTGGCGGTCTCACGCACCGCCATCAGCCGGGCAATCCTGTCCTGTTGGATTTTTACGCCCTGCCACAGATCATCAGGGACAATCCGCAGGTGCGGCACTTCCGTCCGGATCCATTGGTCCTCGGGATTGACGCGCGACACCCGCTTGCCGGTGCTGGGGTCTTTGACGTAGCGCAGCCGGTTCCAGACCAGCACACCCGCGTAAAGCTCGTTATTGATGATCCCTGTCCCGCGTGAGGCGTGGCCCCTTATGGTGGTGCCACCCCATGACCGGCCCAGTGGTCCCGTGATGCCATCCGCGTTCAGGTCGCGGGCGATGCTTTTCGGCCCTTTGCCCGCCGCGAACTCCCGAAAAATACGACGGATGATCTCGGCCTCCTCGGGGATGATCTCACGATCACCCCGGATCGGCTCGCCGTTGGCGTCCAGCTTTTTGACCACGCGATAACCGTAGCAGAGGCCACCACCAGACCGCCCTTTCTCTACCCGGCCCCGAAGCCCGCGATGCGTTTTCATGGCGAGATCTTTGAGGAACAGGGCGTTCATCGTGCCCTTGAGGCCGACATGCAATTCGGAGATTTCGCCCTCGGCCAGAGTGACGATCTTCACCCCCGCGAAACGCAGATGCTTGAACAGCGTCGCCACGTCCGCCTGATCGCGCGAAATACGGTCCAGTGCCTCGGCCATCAGCACGTTGAAGATACCAGCGCGGGCATCCTCAAGCACCGCCTGAATACCGGGGCGCAGGATCATGCTGGCCCCGGAAATCGCGGCATCCCGATAGGTCTGCACGACGGGCCAGCCCTCGCGCCGGGCCATTTCATCGCACAGGCGCAACTGGTCCTCGATAGAGGCCGCGCTCTGGTTGTCAGACGAATAGCGGGCATAAAGAGCTACGCGGGTCATTCACTCTCCCCTTTCCGGCCTGTCCTTCCCGTCCGGGCGATGGCCGGGAAGAGGAAGATTGTCGTTGACGGCCCGTCCGTGTTTCCGGCGGGCAAACTCTTCGCGGGCGATCTGGCGGCCCAGCGCGCTCGCCAAGGCGAACACCAGTCCATCGCACCGCGCTTTCGCGGCAGGATCGATCGGCCCGTTATCGTTGACTGGGACGATGCCGCCAGGTTCCGTCTGCGTCATGGTTGCGCCCTTTCCTCGCTGGAAAGGACAAACCTCAACGCCACGGCCACTTTAACGCAAGAACTCCTGCAACATACAGAAAAACCGTGTGTGGTATTAGAAGTATACGCAGCGTATTCGTGACGTTCAAAAAGAAAACAAACGAAGAAAAGACGGTCCGATCACGTTTACGGGAGAGGGTCGCCCGGCAGTTCTTCAAAGGGATTGACCACCACGAGTCCAGGCAACTGGAAGTGCCGCACATTCCGGGTCAGGACGGTCAGGCCATGAACACGGGCCGTCGCGGCGATTGTCAGGTCGCCCATTTGTGGATCATGTCCACGCGCCCGAACCTGATCGGTCAGTATTCCCAGCGCCTGCGACACAGGCAGATCGACCGGCAATATCCGCCGTGCGTAGAGATGCACAAGCGTCGCCAGCCATTCCCCCAGTCGTCCGGCTTTCGCCTCGTGCCCTGCGCGTTTTACCTTCTCGATCCCGGCAACGATCTCCGCGACGGTAATCACGCTAAGGAAGAGACGATCGCTGTTCGCATCCATCCAGTGGCGCAGTTCAGGGCTGGCGGCCTTTTTCGACGGGGCGGACTCTGAAATGACGTTCGTATCGAGCAGATACACGTCAGAACGCCACGTCCCGTAGCCCCTCGCCGCCCCGCTCTGTCTCGATCTCATCGGGAAGGGACATCAGCAGCCGCCCGAACGAGGGCACGGCGCTCAACCGGCGATATTCCTCATAGGACAGCACGACCGCTGTGGGCTTGCCGTGGCGCGTAATGATCGACGGTTCTCCCTGCGTGGCGTGATCGATCACCGCCGACAGATTGGCCTTGGCGTCCCTGATCTGGATTTCCTGCATTGAAGCCTCCTGTGACTACAGTGGTCATATTAGCACGGTCATATCCCCCTCGCCAGAAAAACCATTGCATCAGGACGCATGGTGCCAACGGAGGGCGCACTTTTCCGCCTTCTCTGGAAGAGAGCGGCACGCGGGCCTCTTTTCCACGGTGCCACTCGAAAAGCTCCCAACCCCATGTGCAGACAGAGAAAAATCCGGCCCGCGACGTCAGGAGTGCCGGATGCCTTTATCTTGCCCTCCTCATTCTTCCTCTTCTCGGCCTAGGCTTTCCAGATTCGATACCCTTCGCAAGCTGGACAATCCACCTTCCACCCGATCCATTTTTTGCCGGGCCAACGCGATACTCCGCATCGCGAATAGAAGGCGTCGGCTACGCCGTCGCTGCTGTTTGTCTGTCTTGTTCCGTGGCTCTTTAACCCCTACTCCGGCGTCTTATAGACGGCCTACGGCGCTCCCGCGCTGCGCTCGCCCGGAGCCAGATAAGACACCGGAACCGGGCACCTTCATATGGCTCACGGCGCAGGGAGTGGACCGCAGAACCATCGTTTCCATGTGCCCAACCTCGCACATCGGAAGCATGCCGACCAAGCGGTAATCGTCACATATTGAACGTGCAAAGACACGAATGTTCATGCACCAGGAAAGCGAAACCCGTGCAGATTGACAGACAGAACAGACAGATAATAAGCGCACATTCGGGAGTGAAAAAACAACACCCTTCCTACATGGATTTTGCGCGCCGACCATCACACGGAACGCTGTTCGGGAGTCAGTTTTCCCGCATTCGACAAACACAAAAACAAGCACAAAATGACGTGGTCTTTTGCATCCCAAAAGCAGCCCGATGCGCAGTTTTTCGGCCCGCGATCCGGTCGATTTCCGCCCAGAGCGTGAAAGAGCATATTCCAGCGCTCCCGGTCGCAGGATCATGCTATCCTGGCGCAATCTTTTCGGGATGGTTTCTGGCATTCGGCAGACAGAACGAAGCAGAGAAAGAGGAAGGCAAGATAAAACGACCTGCCACGTCGGGCGACGAGGCGCGGTCGCGCCTTGTCTTTCTGTGTGCAGGTCGGGTCGGTCGTGTGCAGGGTTTTCGGTTCTGGCGCAGTTTTCTGCTTCTCTGATCCGCACAGAGGCTATTTTTAGCACAAAACGTCTTTCCCTGATCATCCTTCCATACGGAGAGCAACATAACCCCCTTCGACCAGACGCAGCCCTTCCGCCGTCCAGTCTCTGGCGGACCGTCGCCAGCCATGATCGATCCATTCATGATTGGAAAGTGTCAGCGCCTGTGAGTTGATCAAACGGGCCGCGATCTGGCGCTTACCAAAACCTGCCCTGTCCATATCGAACGCATGCAGACAGCGGATCAGATGCAGGGACCGGAACGGCGTGATGACCGGCGGAATACGGTGAGGAATACTGAACCCGAGATACCGAAACATGAAGCGTCCCGCCTCGTAATAACGGCTCCTGAACAGGGGATCGAGCGGGATAGCCACCGCCGGACGTTTCATGACGTCAGGATTATCCATCAGGAAGGAGAACGTCCCGAAGGGACCAGCCACGGTCACGCCGCGACCGGCATCATCTTCATGATCCAGCAGAACACGCCCCAGGGCTTCGAAATTCAGCGACAGGAAGTCGGAAAAGCCGCGCGGGGCCTCTGTCAGGCTGATTATGCGGGTTGTGTCTTCCCTGCGCCAGATAACAGGCTTGCGGGTGATGGGGATGTCAGGATCGTGGACAAAACTGCAACCTCCAACGGTCACGGAAAGCCGCCCACAGGAGAGAGGGATTGTCGCTCGCCCCTGCCCGCAGGCCGGTATCGCGGTAGTCATCGCCATAGCGGGACCAGCGGCGCATGAAGGCCCCCGCAAGGGCGGAGGCTGACAGGGTTCTGAGGATGGCCAGATCGGCCTCGGAATGCCAGATGTCCAGTGGCATGGGAGACGTCCCTTATCGGCTGGGGAGCCACCGACCGGGCGCGACAAGACATGCCGCGCCTTTCAGGTGGCCCCGCGTTACTGTCTAAATTGGGTTCTCACGTTGAAAGTGTGACCTCACGGGTCTGGCAGGGGCGTCCGTTACAAAGTATTGGAATTTCAGCTAGAAATCGCGTGAGTTGGGGGAAGAAAATTTCACCAGTTGTAGGTCAGATTCCCATAAAATCGCCGACCCTGCCCGACATAACAAAACAATGTTCCACAGCTTGTTACGTAATACTTGTTCGTAAGATTTGATACTGCTAGCTGCGCCTTCAAACCTTTCAAAGCAGGAAACACCTGACCAAGATCGTAATGAGTTCCGATGTCAAATAAAATATATGACGGGACCTTAAATGATTCGACGTTCGTTGCGTACGAATATCCTATATACCTCAAACCCCAATTAATCCCGAGACCTTTGGCTAATCCTGAAGGAATGGTATAATCAGCAAATATAGAAAACATATTCCGTGGCATTTGAGGAACTACCTTGCCTTCTTCAGAAACAGCATTGCCATACGTGGATCCGGTCAATGGATCGGTACGTTTTGCTGTCACATTAGTATTAGCGAAACGCATGTCCGTATACGTGTACGATGCAACGACCCTAAAATCTCGCGTAATATTTGCATTTGCCGCAACCTCAAAACCTTGAGATCTTACTTTACCAACGTCAGTGCTAAACCCTGAATGTTCAAGATCGCTAATAAGATAATGATTTTCGTTAATATGAAATGCGGCTGCCGTTAAAAGAACATCTCTGTTAGGGATTTTATATTTTAATCCGGCCTCAAGCTGGTTTCCCGTCAATGGAGAAAATGGCTGTCCTAAATAATTTGTTGATCCTGCTTGCGGAACAAAGGATGTTGAATAACTAAAATAAGGCGCCAGTCCGAATTTTGTATTATATGTCAAACCAGCTCTCCACGTGAAGGCATGCTGAGGCTCTGGCACATCTGAAGCGTCTGACTTTATTAGTGTATTGCTTGAATTGTTCGTGCTGACTGAATATCTATCACTTTTATAGTTAACCCAATCTTCTCGCCCACCCAGAAGAACCGAGAATCCCTTCCATTTAATTTGATCCTGAAAATAGACACCTTCTTGAAAATACGAGTAAGGCCCCATACTTCCTCGAACCTTACAAGCAGTCGAATAAAGATCTAAGCAAGGTATAGCATCCGTTGATGGATTATAAATACTCTGGGTGTATGTTGCAGTTCGGTCATACAACGCATTTTGTAGGTATGAGACTTTCCTAAAATCGGATCCCACAACCCACGTATGATTGACTGGACCCGTGGAAAAATTTCCATAAATACGGGAATCCAAGCCTATTGTTTCTGCACGCCCCTGAATAGACCACGGCACAATTGCTACTTCATTTGAATTTATAAACTCACTTGTATAAGTGTCTTTTTTATTACTTTCCGAATTTTCATACCTGAATGTCTGCGAAAAGGAGATATATTTACTAAATTCATGCTTGAATAAATATTCAAACATCGCTTCTCTGGAGCCATTTTGATTCCAGCTTTTATAACCTGTAAACGTATTTTTTGGAATACGTGGGCACTCACTACTCTGGATTAAAGTTCCACACGTCGGATATTGCATGTAATTTGTCCCATTTCCGGGTGTGTACATATACATCCCAAGTAACGTAAGAGATGTCTTCGGATCAATATCCCATGTAAGAGAAGGTAGAACGCCGACACGATGGTATCCAATCTGATCGACCTGTGTCCCTGATGTTACTCCAATGGCAGCGATACGATAACGCAGATTACCGCTTTTTGTGATTTTATCACTTACGTCAGCCGTCGCTTCGTAACGCCCCCAACTACCAAAACCCACAGACACCTGATGAAGAGGCGTCTCCGTAGGTTTTTTAAGGCTAATACCTATCATACCACCAGGGTTAGTCTGGCCATACATCACAGACGCGGGTCCATTTACGGCTTCAATCCGCTCAATAAAGGCAGTTTCTCCTGCACTGGCACTGTTAAGCGCCAAACCATCTACAAACGATGTTGTGCTAAACCCTCGTTGCATGATGCCATCAGCGCCCCCTAAAATGCCGCTGCCATTACTGTAATTGCCTAAACTTTCCGAATAGACACCCGGCGTGTAACGTAATGCTTCAGCCACATTCTGGGGCTGTTGGTCACTCATCAACTGTTTTGTAATCACATATATAGAATTAGGTATTTCGGTGATCGGAGTGTCTGTTTTAGTACCCGACATCGTTGTCGTGGCAACGTACCCTACACCAGGCCCGGTAGGGTCTTGATGCGCGACCGTCCCACCTACGCGCACAGGACCGAGGGTTATAGTGGCTGCGCTGGAAGCGGGAACAATTTGAAAACCGCTCCCCCCAACTACCCGGTAGCTGAGCCCGCTACCTGACAAAATGTGAGAAAGCGCCGCGGAAGGCGTAAATTGCCCACGCAACTCCGACGACATTTTACCTGCAAGAACAGGCGTCTGAGAACTCAAAGGGACATGCGCCTGTGTGCTAAATGCTACGAGAGCACTCGATAACTTACCCGCTGGAATATCAAAATTAACGGCCTGAGCCGATACGGCGGCTGATGTGGCTGGCGCGGAAACACTTGTCTGGGCATTCGCCTTTGCCATCATAACGGCTGTTAAAGCCGTTGTGGCCCCCAAGAGAAACATAGAGGCGGTAAAAGGCCTTCTGAGGCTGGGGGAAGGTTCCATCGGCACTACGCTTTCCATCATATAGTTTGCATGGAGTGCAATTCATTCGCATTCCAATCTTCTAATTATGAAGATGCACGACAGCCCGGTTTGGTAACTCGCTTAGCGATTTTTTTACGACAAGATGCGACAGAAAACCCTTATCTCTTTGATAAAATTGGCTTTATTTTTTGATATTTTTTCATGCCGAGCGATCTAGCTCAGTGGTCTGTCACCAGCCCCAGCCAAGGAGTGAAGAACCGAACTTTCCCCCCGTATGTTGTAACGAGCAACCTGAGAGAAGCCTCAGGCTGCCGCAGGTCATAAGTACCAGTCACCCGCTGGTCAGCCAGCTTTTGCCCGGTGACGACAATTTTTGCCGTTGTCCATGGACGTAATGCGGCGATAACATCACTCACGGCTTCATCGTCGGTGATTAATGTCCCACCACGCCAAGCCCCGATTGCCTCTATCGCGGACATACCCGCAACAGGCTGGCCATTCGAAACCCTGACCCATTCTCCCGCATGTAAATCACGATCTACCGCAGGAACGCGCAGCGAAGCGACATGCACCGCCCCTTGTCGCACGGCAACGACTGTCGTCGTTGCGTCTGTCCGCACGTCAAACACCGTACCAATGTCAGTAGCGATAAAATCATCGGCAAAAACACGAAACGGTCGACTTTCATCATGTCGAACTTCGAACAGGGCTTCTCCCTGCAACAAACGGACATGACGCTCCGTTCCAGCCATTTCGATCTTGATGGCTGAACGTGGAGCCAGCGTGATATGGCTCCCATCGGTCAGGAGAACATCTTTCGTCATTCCGACCGGCGTATACTGGTCCGCTCTGAGGCGAAGCAGTAGATCAGGCGTCGCCAGAAGAGCAACACCACACGCCAGGGCAACACTCGCACCCGCCACGGGCCACAGAAGACGATGTAACCAACCGCCCTCTATCTGACGCCCGAACCTGATCTTCTTAACAGGAGTTGCCTCCCACATCGTCTGCGGCGCGTCAGTAAGCATGACGCTTGTCTTATTGATATTTGCCCATGCCTGCTCATGAGCAGGGTCTTCGGCAAGCCATTCGCGAAATCTGGCATTTAACTCTTCGTCGTCTGGGTCATCTCTCAGGAAGAGAAGCCAATCGACCGCAGCTTGCCGGGGCGTCCGCTGCTCAGTCATCGAACGCAGCCCTCCCCGCGAACAATATGGTCGAACATACGTTCCGGCGAATACGGCACGGAACGAAAGGTCCATACATTAGAGATGTACGGAGAGTAGCGTTTTTCAGCACTATTTGAAGAGGCACGAGGAATCTACAGCCCTTCCTCGCGAATGCGATCACAGATCGCAACACCATCGGCAATCAACCGATGAACCAGCGCATGGGAAACGCCCAGATGAGCAGCAATCTCCCGCAGCTTCATTCCCTTGAAATGATACATCATGAGAGCATCCCGCTGCCGCTCTGGCATGAGGTTTATTGCGTCAAAAACGCGCCGCATAACCTCCCGAGCAGCAACGGAGGCCTCTGGAGAAGCGGTTTGATCTTCCACGTTAAGGGTGACGATATCAAAATCCGTCTCGACAAGTCCCGCCTTTGAAACACGGCGGCCTCGGGTCAAAAGTAGATTGCGAACAATCGTACGAAGGTAATGTAAGGGCGAAGCGATGCGTTCGACTTGCTGGCGGCTAAAAAGCAACCAGGCATCCTGAACGATATCTTCTGCGAGTGTCTTATCCCCGCAAAGTCGGTTTGCGTAGGATAACAGGTTCTCACGATGAGCTTCGTATAGCTGCCAAGACGTGCGCTGCGCCTTCAAGGCGAAATACCTCCAGAAGCTCCCCTACCCTCGCCAAAATTAACTTGAGAGTCCTTCTCAGTTGAATGACATAGGAAAGTTTGATTCGCAACTGGGAATGGGATCGCCCCAAGCCAACGTGTTCACTCTCATAAAGGCATGGCCCGCTGCCATAGGCCCGATAGGGCTAACGGCAGCGGGTTCTACACGTCTATGATGAGGGATTTATGATGGAAGTGGTTGCGGGGGCAGGATTTGAACCTGCGGCCTTCAGGTTATGAGTTTGTAGGCAAGAGCTACGCCCTGCCACGAAACTCCCCGATGCATCCCGAAGAACCACTACTATCCCATTATTTTAATTGAATAAGTTGTTCATTTTGGTTCTTCTGTCTACGCTTACTCACACTGACGTTTCAGTCCCATTTGCATCCTATACGCATCCTGTGGAGGCAGCCATGCCCCGGATATCAAAGCGCATAATCGCCACCCTCCAGCCTGCTGAGAAGGACTACATCGTCTGGGACGATCAAGTCGCCGGCTTCGCCTTGCGGGTCTGGCCTTCAGGCCGAATGAGCTACGTGGTCCATTATCGAGCCAATGGCCGGTTCCGACGTTATACGATTGGCCATCATGGTCCCTGGACGGCAGACAAAGCACGCGACGAAGCGATCAAAATCCTCGCCCGCGTGAAAGACGGCAACGATCCAAACACAGAACGCGACGAAGAGCGGGCTTCTCCCACCGTCAGCCAGTTCTGTAAGATTTTCATTGAACGGCATGTGAAGACGCATCTGAAACAAACCACACAAGGCGAATATCAACGCGCGATTGACCTGTTCATTACGAAAAAAATTGGCAGCCGGAAGCTAGCCTCTGTCACTCATTCTGATATCGTTACATTTCACCATACCTACCGGCATATCCCATATCAGGCGAACCGAACGCTGGGGGTACTGTCGAAAATGTTCTCTCTGGCAATCCTATGGGGTGTGCGGACAGACAACGTCAATCCATGCAGGGGCGTGAAACGCTATAAGGAGCAGAAGCGCGAGCGCTACCTCACAACAGAAGAACATCAGCGTCTCGGCAAAGCACTCGACGACGCCCGTTCCGCGATGCCGGAAGCCGTCAATGCGTTTCAACTCCTGCTTTTAACAGGTTGCCGCCTTCGGGAAATTCAACGTCTGAAATGGGAATATGTTTTTCTGGACGAAGGGGTAATCAGACTACCCGACAGCAAAAATGGCGCTCGAACCGTTCAGTTGGGCGAGAGTGCAGTAGGCCTGCTGAAGAGCATTCCCATGATCGCGGGCAATCCGTATGTCATCACTGGACGGAAGGACGGTGGTCATCTGACCGATCTGGAGAAGCCGTGGCGACGCATCCGAAAGGAAGCCGGGCTAGTGGACGTCCGCATTCACGATCTTCGTCATTCCTTCGCATCCGATGCGCTTGAACTCGGCGAAGATCTGATCATGATCGGGAAACTGCTGGGCCATCGCGATCTCAAATCGACTGCACGTTATGCTCACCTCAAGAAAGAACCAATCCAGCGTGCAGTCAAAGAGATCGATCTGAAAATTTTTACGGCACTTGTTTCAGGAGACAGCAAGAGCAACGTCTGAACACGTGGAGGGTTCGAAAAACCCCCTGGTATTGAGGTCTGCTCTGTGATTCCATTTCCCCTTAGTTGATTGGAGTATGGATCATGAAGCAGGCGGGATTTTTTGACGTTGAAGAGCGGCTTGCTCGGTTGAGCGGGCTTGGTGATCAGCTCGAAGCATTTTCCCGGACTGTGGATTTTGAAGTCTTCCGCCCTGACCTGGAGAAGGCTCTGGCGTATTCTGACGGAAGCAAAGGCGGACGACCGCCATTTGATCCGGTGCTGATGTTCAAGATCCTGGTGATCCAGACGCTCAACAATTTGTCTGATGAGCGGACGGAATATCTGATCAACGATCGCCTCTCCTTTATGCGTTTCCTTGGTCTGGGACTTTCAGATCGGGTGCCGGATGCCAAAACGGTCTGGCTGTATCAAAAGCGTCTGACCCAGGCGGGTGCGATCGATGGGCTGTTCAACCGCTTTGATGCGACCCTGCGTAACGCCGGGTATTTACCGATGTCAGGCCAGATCCTGGATGCCACGCTGGTAGCGGCTCCGAAGCAGCGGAACACCAATGCAGAGAAAGCCGATCTTCGGGAAGGACGTATTCCTGAAGACTGGCAGGACAAACCCGCAAAGCTGTCGCACAAGGATCGTCATGCGCGCTGGACACTGAAGTTCACGAAGGCGAAGCGGCAGGATGATGGAGCCATGCCCTCCAGCGATCTCGCCATCCCGTTCTTTGGCTATAAATCGCATGTTTCCATCGATCGGAAATACCGGTTCATCCGGAAATGGAAAACAACGCATGCCGCCGCCAGTGATGGCGCGCGATTGAGAGAGGGGCTGCTGGATAAAACCAATACGGCCTCAACGGTCTGGGCTGACACGGCCTATCGCTCAAAAGCGAATGAGGACTTCATGGAGGAGCAGGGCTTTGTCTCGAAAGTTCACAGGAAAAAGCCGCATCTCAAGCCTATGCCCAGGCATCTCCAGAAATCCAACGCCGGAAAGTCCGTGATCCGATCACGCGTCGAGCATGTCTTTGCTGACCAGAAATCGCAAATGGGTCTGTTCGTCCGAACTGTCGGTATCACCCGGGCCACCATGAGGATCGGCCTGGCCAATATCGTCTATAATATGCGCCGCTTCCTCTTCCTGGAGCGGATCAGCGCGAATGCATAGCAATCCAGCGGGGGCAGCACTCGATCTGCTTAAAACGCAGATCGAAAACCAACCCAAAAGTAGTCAATCAAATCGCCAAAAACCTGAAATCAACAGCCAAGCGTATCAATCAAGGGTTCTTCGATCCCTCCACATTCCTCAGGCAGAGATTATAAAATCGACTGCCGCCAAGCCAAAATGGGCTCTTCAAGCATCCTGGTAGGAATGCCTGCCATGTGTGTGCAATATCGGGTTGACAGGCTCGCAACCACAATGGATTTTATAAAAAGTCTACCGTGACAGGAGCATATGTTTTCAAAAGATGGCCCATGCCATACATCCTGCGCCCCGCTCTTCATTGAGCCGTTGGTTTCTGGTCGCGTTCACGCTCATGGGCTTTCTGGGGCAACTCCTGATCCAGAGTCAGGCAATGCCGGGAGAAATGCCTCGTGCTACCATCCTGCGCCTGACAGGCATTGATATCGCTCCACATGTTTATCACACGCCAGATAAGCACTCCGTCTGTGCGGATATGCCTGGCATGACAATGGACAATGTGACGCAGGCTGTGTCAGCCGACAATGAGGGCGACCACGACCACATGTCCGGGCATCCTTCTCATCACGATGGAAGCTGTCCGTTATGCCCTCTCCTGCACCTGCCAGTATTCCTGTTCACAGCTCTCGTTATCTTGCTGGCACTGGCGTTTATTCGTTGGCAACGCCACGTCAACATCGTTAACCCCCGTGCTCCACCTGTCATCACACTTGGTGTTCCTTTCTCCTGTGGCCCCCCTGTGTCTGCGGTCTTCTAGCGCCCGCAGGCCGTTTAAGCTGTCATTCATCGACCGTACGCGTTCACTTAACGCATAGTGCGTCGCTGACGTCATAAACTAATGACGAAAAAGACAATGACCGTCCTGCTGGCTGAACGATATTCTCAGCTCAGGATCAGCTTCCATGTCTTCGACACATGTTTGCGCACACACGTTCCACCGCGCGCACTTACTTTCTGCCGCCGCAATTTTTCTTATCCCGTCCTTCGCGGCGCATGCCAATGAACTGCCCGGAAAAGAGCGTGAGAATGCCGCATCAACCAGGCAGGCGGCGATTAAAAAAACTCCGGAACAGTCATCGCGAAACACGTCAAAACAACTTGGTGCTCATGTAAGAACAGGAGCCGCCATCCCCATATCCAGTAACGCAGCTGAGCGGCTCGTTGTCACAGCTACGCGAACGCCACAGCGGATCCAGGATGTTCCCGCCTCGGTCAGCCTGATAACCCGTCAGGATATTGAAAGACGTATGTCTTCAACGCTCGCTGATGTCATCAATCGTTTACCTGACGCTGATATGGCAGGCGGAGCACGGACCGAAGGCCAGATCCCTGAAATTCGAGGCTTCAACGGAAGAGACATTATCCTCTTGGTCGATGGCGCACGCCGCAATGCGGACAATGGTTTTGCCGGCTTCCAGACACCGCTCTATATCGATCCAGCATTCGTGCAGTCTGTCGAAGTCGTAATGGGGGCCGCATCAACTCTTTACGGCAGCGGCTCCATGGGAGGCGTCATGTCAATCAAGACGCTCGAAGCCAAAGATCTCCTCGCGCCTGGCCGAAAATGGGGTGCAGAGTTAGACGGCGGTTATCAGAGTGCAAATGAAAATGCCAAAGGTGCTGCCAAAGTGTATGGAAAATGGGGAAAGTTCGACGGACTGCTGGCGTATGCAGGACAGTCATTCGGGCCGATTTCTCTAGGCGGAGGACAAAAATTATCTCCGAACAACGGTACGAGCAATAGCGCACTCTTAAAACTGGGCTACGACATTACAGACCGGATCAGAGTCGATTTCGGGCAGAGTTTTTATTATATTGAAAATTATCGTCCAGCCAACGCACAAGCACAAAAATTTACCGTTTATAATTCGTCAACAAAGACATATATTCCTTATTATCGACAAACCGGAACCAGGCAAGACGACTCAAATATTCACCTAACCACTAAGGACTCTGACGGAAAAGAAGATGGAAGACTGACGCTCTATAGATCAAAAATGACGTCATGGTACGGTCCTTTTATTAAGACATCAATAGTGGGCGAGACGCAAACACTGGAAACTTATGGGGCTGATATTCAAAAAATATTCAGGGAAAATTTTGGCTATCTTGGTTCACATATGTTTGTAGTTGGAGCAAATTACTATCGAGACATCAATCATACTCTTCAAAAAAACGGGCAAGGAGGAGGAACTATCCCCGACGGGCAACAGCAAGTTTACGGATTCTACGGATCAGATGAGATTAAACTTCCGTACGGCATCGTACTAACGCCAAGCCTTCGTTACGATCGCTACAATACCTTTGGGTCTGGCTCGTCCACCAGCACTAGCGGTGCAATTCTACCCAAAATTACCTTAGCATGGCATCCAAATCGAAATTGGATGGTCTATCTTAGTTGGGGAAAAAATTACCGCGCCCCAACAATTCAAGAAACAAATATGAACTATGCCATAACGCCAAATAGTTATTATTTTCTTCCAAATAATAACTTAAGACCAGAAAGCGCTCGTACATACGAAGGTGGATTTAGTTATAATAAAAGTGGATTGTTCTCACGCAAGGATCATGCATTGGTGCGTGCTACAGGCTTCTACGAAGATGCTACGAACCTTATTCAGCTATCTGTGGTCGGACATCACTGGAGCCCACTCTACAAAACAAACGAGATAAACTATCAATATACGAACATTCAACACGCCACCCGCTATGGAATTGAACTTCGCGCAACCTACAATATAGAGAACATCAATCTTGGCGTAAGTTACAGCCACCTCCGTGTGAGAGATGCAAACACCGGAGCCAACCTTCTGGCTCAACCAGATAAAGTAGCAGCAGATGCGAGTTACACTTTTCCAAAAATTGGGTTGACCGCCACGTATAACCTCACCGCTGTAGAAGCCCAAGACTATGACTCTACGATAGCACGCAGAAGACCAGGCTATATGTTGCATGACATTCTTTTTGACTGGCAAATGCCAGGCAAGCCGTGGCGCGTAAATTTTGCCGTCACCAATCTGACCAATAAGACATATTATATGTACAAATCTATCGCCAGCAATAATGACGTACCTGAAATTGGACGAAGCTTCAGGTTCAATATTTCATATAAGTTTTAAATTTGCGTTTTTACTTTGTTTACTTGAACAATATATGTTATTATACTTTGCCGATACATCGATGTGATGATCGGCAATTTCAAAGACAAGGAGTCTATCAATGAAAATCACCATTCTTTCTCGTCGCGAGATCAAGGTCTCAACAATGGCCGGTTCGATCTGCGGTCCGGGTACGGTCTGTGGTGGTTATAACTGAACCATAGGGGGTGCGCGCCATGCGCGCACCCTTTCCTATTCTAATTAAGGGAGACCATCATGCGCATCGGTTTTAATTTTACCAGAAGCGAAGTTCTGCCAATTGCAAACAAATTACTAAATGATGGTCATATAGATTACTACGAAATTCTTATAGATAACTTTCTTCATCTAGATCCGCACGAGCTACTGGCAACTGTCAAATGTCCAGTTTCTTTCCACATTATGCGCTCCAGATTTTTAGAAAATGATAGAGAATCTCTGAGCCAGATGGCTGAACAAATTCGCTATCATGCACATATTCTAAAGCCTATATACATTTCTGACCACCTTGCGTCTTTTTCGTGCAATGGCCAAAATCTCTCATTCCTTTCCGAGATAGACTACAGGAACAGAAAAGTTTTAATTGAGAAAGCATCGTGGTGGCAGGAGCAAATTGGTGAGAAATTATTTCTAGAAAATTTTCCGTCTATATTAGATGGTGGATTTGAAGCGCCCGAATTCTTTTCTGATCTGCGAAGGGAAGTCGGGACAGGGCTATTGTTTGATATATCGAACGCTGTCTGTTCCGAGATAAATTGTGGCGCCTCCACGGAAAGCTGGATCAGCGAAGCAAACGAAACACGGCATTTTCATGTAGGAAGTTACGAGCCGTCGGTAAGTGATCCGAATGTAATGATCGACACACACGGCACCGAGATTTCTGTGGAAACACTGAGTTTTCTCTCCGACCTGAGATCAAGGCTTTGCCATTCAGAAACGACTATCACGTACGAACGAGATCGTAATGTTGAATATGACAGTATTGTTCAAGATATCACAAGAATACGACAACAACTTACATTGCAGAAGAACGCTGTTAAATGACTTCTGACCATAATTTAGAGCGTGATTGCGATGTTATCAGCAGCATGACGCGCCCTTCACGAGAAAGAGATTTCAATCTTTCTCACCGCCAACAGGTAAGGATAAATATAGCGTTACGAGGAACGTGGCACGCGATATTCGATCCCTGCCCTTCTTTACAGGAAATAGATGACGAAAATAACGGCGTCATATTCAGGCCGTTTATGGAATGGGCCTATGAGCACCGCGATCCCTTGGATTGGACCCTTCACTTGTCAGTCTATGACTGGCTTGCTCAATCTCCATTGGCCGGGAAATTAACAAAACAGGTCTGCCGTGAAGTGCGTGCTGTTGCTGCTGCCCAATGGGCGGCCCTCGACCGCTCGTCCTTTCTGGGGATTGCGATAGCACATAGCTCCGATCCGACATGGACTGTCGCATTCAAGGCACGGAACGTCCACCTAGTAAGGAGCATCGAAGAAATAAATATCGGCTCGCCACCGTCCCCACCAGAGAACGGATTCGGATACTTTCTAATTCCGTCATGGGATTTGGAAACATTTCCAGGGTGGACGTTGCTGAATAACGCCGCATCGCAGAATTGAGACGTATAAGTCGCGTTTTGGACCGTTATCGGGAGATGGTAATGAAATCGTTGATGATGTTTAGAGCGTTGTTCGCTAGCGCTTTGATAACGGGGGTGTCGTCAAACACCTATGCGGCGCCAAAACTCGGGCACCTGACGTTCCAAGCTGTATTCGGCGATCAGCCGATAAGCTGCACCCGCACGCTTTCGCCGGTCGGCACGCAGGGCGACACGGTCCGGGTCAACGATCTACGCTTTTACATCCACGATGTGGCGCTACTCACAAAGGACGGTCGTGCGGTGCCGGTCAAGCCAGGGCCGTCAGGCCTCTGGCAGCGTGACGGGATCGCGCTGATCGACCTGATTGATCGCAATATTCCATGCAGCGATACGGCTCCGTCGCCGAACTCGACTATCAGTTTTGTCTGGCCGCAAGGCCATTTCGCCGGCCTGCGCTTCACCGTTGGGCTACCTATGGCCGCCAATCACGGCGATCCTACGATTGCACAGCCACCGCTGAACATGACGAGCATGTTTTGGACCTGGCAGTCAGGATATCGTTTTTTTACACTTGATATCATGATGATTCCGAAGCCTGGCGACAAAGCGCGACCCCATGGCTTCCCTGTCCACATCGGTAGCACCGGCTGTGAGTCCGCCAGTCCGGTCGAGGCGCCGAAGGGCGCGTGCACGGCCCCGAACCTCGTCACGGTCACGCTGCCGGAGTTCAATCCGGCGCATCAGACCGTGAAGCTCGACATAAGTCGACTGCTCGCTCTGAGTAATGTCAGCACCAACCAGATTAATAGTGCGCCAGGTTGCATGTCTGGACCGGACGACAAGGATTGCGCAGGTGTATTCCGTGAGTTCGGCCTGCCATTCGGATCAGAGACCTCCCCACCCGCTCAGTCGGTATTTCGGGGTCGATAGGATGCGCACGTTTATTCGCAAAGTTCTCCAGATGGCCCTTATGGGTGGGGGCGCGCTGCTTCTATCGGCCGCAGCCCAGCCCGCGACGTGGCATTGGGATATCCCTTCCTGGGCGCCTGCGCCAGTCGTCCCGTCCGACAATCCGATGACGGCGGAGAAGGTCGCACTGGGGCGGCGGCTGTTTTACGACAAGCGGCTATCGGAGAACGGGACGCTTGCCTGCGCGTCGTGCCATCTCCAGAATCTGGGCTTCGCCTCTGGTGTCCCGACGCATGTAGGCGCGCATGGCGAGCCAGGACTACGCACACCGATGCCGCTAGCGAACGTAGCCTATCTGCCGAGCTATACCTGGGCCAATCCACAACTCACCACGCTGGAGAAACAGATGCTGATCCCGATGTTCGGCGACCAACCGGTCGAGCTGGGCATGGGCGGCCAGGAAAAAGCTCTGTTCGCTAGGCTCTCGGGTGATCCCTGCTATACGCACCTGTTTCGCATCGCCTTTCCCGAGGCGAAGGGCGCGATCACACTTTCCACAGTCACGAAGGCGATTGCATCCTTCGAGCGCACACTGCTGTCCTTCGACAGCCCCTACGACCACTCGCTGCATGGCGACAAGACGGCGCTGTCCCCGGCCGCGCAACGGGGCGAGGCGCTGTTCTTCGGCGAGAAGCTGGAATGTTCACATTGCCATAACGGCCTGAACCTGACCGACAATATCCGCTCCGCGAACATGCCTTTCCCGGAAACAGGTTTTCACAATACCGGCTTGTATAACGAGGACAGCAAGGGGGCCTATCCTGCCAGTGATCACGGATTGCGGACTGTGACGGGCAATGCCGACGATGAGGGGAAATTCCGCACGGAAAGCCTGCGTAACGTCGCCCTGACGGGTCCCTATATGCATGATGGCTCCATCGCCACGCTGCACGACGTGCTGGCAGCACATTACTCGAAGGGAGGTCGGTCGGCGACAGGGCCACACGGAGAGAACCCGTTACGCGACCAGTTCATCGAGCCGTTCGAAATCAGCGAGGCGGAGATCGCGGACGTGATCGCCTTCCTGAACTCCCTAACGGATCAGAGCTTCCTCACTAACCCGGCGTTCTCAGATCCGGGAAAGACCTGCCCTTTGGCTCTGCCCTCAGCCTCTCCCTCTGGTAAAGGCGCACAATGATGACTTCGCGACTAGTGTACGGCTTATCGCATCTTAGCAACTCCGCCATGTCATCAGGCGTCGATATGGTATCTGGATCTGGTGTCTTCGTCTTCGATTCTTCGGGTAAAGACTATATCGACGCGGTGTCGGCACTGTTTTGTGCCACGCTCGGCTTTCATAATGAACGCCTGATCGAAGCCGCCACACGCCAGATGCGAGAGCTGCCAGTCTATCCCACCGCGCTAAACCGGACGGTCCCTGTCGTCCACGCGCTTTCGGACGCGCTCAGCGCGGCAGCGCCGATACCGGACGCTCACGTTCTTTTCGCCACAACCGGATCGGAAGCAATCGAAACTCTCATTAAAACAACGTGGTACATCAATAAACAACGAAATCCAAAACGGCATAAAATAATCACGCGTCGGGGGAGCTATCATGGATCGACGATATTTGCCACGAGACTTGGCGGGATCGAAAGCATTATCAATTCATTCGATCTGACGGGTGACGATATTCTGTATGCTGCGCAACCGCGCTGGCCACGCGACGCGTTGGCTGGAGAAACAGAAGAAGATTATGCACATCGCCTGGCGCGGGAACTGGCAGAACTGATAGATCACACGGGTGCCGAAAATATCGCGGCCTTCCTCTGCGAGCCAGTCTCGATTGCTGGCGGCATGTACCCAGCGCCGAAAGGATATTTTGAAGCAATACGCAATGTCTTGTCGATGCGCGATATTCCTCTTTATTTCGATGAAATCGTGACGGGCTTCGGTCGAACCGGAAAGATGTGGGGAAGCCAGACCGTCAACCAGACGCCCGACTGCCTCGTCGCATCGAAGGGGCTTTCAGCGGCCTATCAACCGATTTCGGCGGTCGTCATGAATGATGATTTTCACTCCGCATTGGTGGACTGCTCGATTATGCACCATGGGTTTCATCATGGCGGCACATATCACGCACATCCTGTTGCCGCTGCCGTCGCCCTTGAAACGCTAAAAATCTACGAGGATGAAAGAATAGTAGATCATGTGCAGGATATTTCGGAACATTGGATAAAGATGATTTCGAAACTTGCGGCACACGAGCTGGTCCGATCCACACGGACAATCGGATTATTAAGCGCGATTGAAGTCGGATTTTGTAGCTACAGGGAGCTTGATTTCCGAAATGATGAGAAGACAGACATAAAACGGTCAGTTGTGAAAGCGTGTATGGAACACGGCGTGCTGATAAGAATCTCATACGACAGCATAATTTTAGCACCTCCTCTCATTATTTCTAAAAAAGACATTGATGAGCTTGAGCAACGCATGACGAAAGCTTTCAATACTATTCTGTTTTCAACAGCATAGCTGCGTCGAAGGTATCCCTTTCGTTGGTCAATAAGAGACTTTTTTCTCTGAAAATATTTGTCTTTCTGCTGTAATTCACACCAAGCAAGGAAAGTAAACATGACTTCTATCCGTAAAATCGTTGCCTCTATGTGTCTCGCAGGGAACTTCGTTCTGCAGATGGGGGACCCTGCCTATGCACATGCCCACCTGAACGCCGAAATACCCGCTGCGGATAGCACGGGAACGGCACCGCAGAGCCTGACGCTAGGCTTTACTGAAGCAGTAGTTGTCAAGCTCACCGGCGTCGTTGTCACTGGCCCCAAGGGTAATGTTATAGAAACAGGAAACGTTGCCCTGTCGGATGACGGCAAGACTCTGACGGTCCCGCTCAAAATTGAGCTCGTGCCTGGACGGTATTCCGTAACCTGGCACGCCCTTGCCGTCGATGGACACAAGACTCATGGCGTCTATGGGTTCACAGTTACTAACCGATGACACCGGATGCTTTCCTGATCCTATGTCGCGCCGCACGAGACAGCCTGGCGCTCTTTCTTACAGGTAGCCTGCTTTTTGCAGGGTGGCTGGCTCCGCGCGACCTCGGAATCGCACTCTCTGCCCGCCTGAGAAAGTTTTGGGCATGGGGGAGCGTTTTTACGACAGTAATAGTCATTGCAACACTGCCAGCCGAAGTCTCCGAGGTCGGAGATGGGTGGCAGGATGCCTTCTCGCCGACTTTAAGCAAAGCCGTGCTTGTTGACACCACCATTGGACAGGCGTGGATCATTCAGGCCGTAGCTGGTGTCTGTCTTCTACTTCTAACTTGGCGTAAATGCGGCGCGCTCCTGTCGGTCATACCCGCATGCTTGCTTCTGACGGCGACAGCTCTGACAGGTCACGTGCGCATGATCGGTATGGGCGCGATGTTCTTCCAGGCCGTGCATTTGCTTGCAGGTGGTTTCTGGTGCGGGGGCCTCATCCCCGTTGCCATGCTTGTCAGTGATACACGAAAAAAGAAGTGGGATCTCTCCATGCAAATGGCGTTAGCACGGTATTCGGCTGCGGGACATATCGCGGTGCCTTTGGTCCTACTTACCGGTTCTGGACTGGGCCTGAACATCCTGGGCGGATGGCCGAAGCATTTCACTGTCTATTCTACACTACTCATTCTCAAGCTGGGATTAACGAGCGGTATGGTCTGTATCGCCTGCGTCAACCGATATGTTTACGTAAGAAATCTACGACAGAAGAGAAACATTACGGCAAGCCTTAAATATCTTCAACGCGGAACAATAGCCGAAATTGCATTTTCTGCTGCTATTATTGCAATTGTTGCCGTTGCTGGGCGAATGGACCCGACAACCTTATCTCTACCTACAAACTAGAGCCATGTCGACATAGCTATATATGCAAATGAATCGAATGGGAGCTTAATTATGGAGTATCATATTTATTCCAATATTTCCTTATATTTTTTAGGTATCAATGAATCATATTCTCGCATTCTACAACACTCACACTACAAAATATCTAATTTTAATTTGTATGTGAGGGCAGAAATAAAATGGTAAGACACCCTCCTCTTGATCTACGGGAACTGCAATGCGTGTGCGCAATTGCTCTTCAAGGAAGTATCCATGGCGCGGCGCGCGCTCTAAATTCCAAACAGTCCGCAGTCAGTCGTTCACTTCGACTACTTGAGGAGCGCGTCGGAATTCAGCTTTTCCGCAGGACATCATCTGGCACAACGCCTACGCCAGTCGGCGAAGCATTCCTCCGACAGGCTGAGGCTCTGCTGCACGACACAAATACTCTTTATGAATATACTCGGAGATGCGCCTTTGGCGAAAGCGTTATCGTATCAATAGGAATACAAAGCAATATACCGCCAGGACGAGTATCGGACTTCATCGAACCTTATAGAATTCTTCACCCCGGTATCTCTTTTATATATCGTGACGCATCCCACAGAGATGTAATTTCGGCGCTTTTCGACGGTATCGTTGATTTAGTAATTATAACCCTTCCACTGAACGAACCTGGCGCAGCTACCTTACCACTGTGGAGCGATCGAATTGTCGCTGTGACACCGACACACCATCCTCTTGCCTCATCTGTAACAACGTGTTGGAGCGATTTACAGGAAGCAACTTTTGTCTTCGGCAATGATGATACAGGAGAGGACATGCATACACTGTTAAAACGCAAAGCGAGCATTGCTGGCTTTCTGCCAACAGTGCGTAGGGAAGAAATCAGAAGTCTGCGGACGATCGCTCTCGTTATAAACGGGCATGGTATTACGCTTATGCCGACTGGCTGGCTCGCGTTTTTTCCAGATACGATCCTTGAGCAGGTAACTGTGCTGGAAGTGCGCGACGGCGACGGTTTTTCACATCTTGATTACGGCATTGGATGGCGTGATAGAAATTCGTCGACCGTCGTACATAAAATACTTTCTTTCTTGAGAAAGAAGAATATTGAATAGACTAACTTTCTCTGCTTAGTATCTGCTTAACTCGCGCACGCCTAAGCTTCGCGAAAGCTCGATCAGATGCAATGAATCCACGGATCATGTGCGGTACGAGACGGGTCGGATCGACGGGCTGGCCGTTCTGGCTGACCAGCGCCGCGTAGGCGACGAGATCGCGATGGAGATCCGCCGGGAGGTCCACAGTGACACGAACCGGCTTTTCATCAGGTATTTCGGTGATACGCAACTTCGTCATCGAGGCAGTGCCTTTACGTGCCAAGGTTTCAGGATCAGGTCGCGATTCAGAATGAGGGTGAACGGCAGCCCCGGCCGGTCGGTCAGGGTGGGCTGGACGTTGAGGCTGCGGTCGATCAGGCGGTTGCCGACCATGGAGAAGCCGTTGCTGGCGCCGGAGCGGATTGCCTGCATGAGATTGTTTTCATTCCACGACGTGCCCGCCTCCGAACCCACGCTGAGCAGGGTCGTGACCAGAGCCGCCTTGAAAAGCTGACCCCAGTGATTGTTCACCTCGTCGGACAGGCCAGACTGGCCGATAGCGCCGCCGCCCGGCAGTTTTTCCAACACCAGGCTTTCGCCATCGGGAAAGATCAGCCGGGTCCAGATGATCTGGGTGCGCTGCTGCCCGAAGGCAATCCCGCTGTTATAGGCCCCGAACAGCAGGCTTCCCTGCGGGATCAGGAGATAGTGGCCGGTCGGGCTGTCATAGACGTTCTGAGTCACATGGCCGGTAATCTGGCCCGGTAGGTCGGAACTGATTTTCGTGTTTAGCGCACCCGCGATCACGGTGCCTGCCTGAAGGATATAAGGCGAAGCAGGAGGCGCGATCCGATCGGGGCTGAGCGTCGCGCGGTCAGGCTGACCCGCCAGAAAAGCGCGATTGCCAGACTGTGCGTCGGTCGCAGGGGCTGCTGGTCCCGGAGAAGTTGAGGCACCCGATACAGGCGCCGCCGCCTGTGTGCCGACACGGTCACGCTCCCCTGTCTGCACGAACAATTTGCTGGCGATTGCCGCCTCCACCTCCTGCGCTGCCCGGCGATCCTCCCCACCGGATGCGACTTTTCCCTGCTCCTCTGCTTTCAGGATAGTGTGCCCGAGATCGCCGGGCAGCGCGGGACCGAGCTTCGGGACGCCACTGCCGACATAGTCTGAGGGCAGCCCCGCCAGCCCATCGGCGGACGGACGCACATCCGTGTCCTGGCTGGCGGCCAGTGGCGCTTTGTGGCTGCTGTTCTCCAGCGCGTAGCCAAGTGCCAGACCAATGGCGAGCATCCCTCCCCCACCGAGCGCCCAGACCACAGTGCGCGACAGCCGCACGACGCGCGGCCGTTCCGCCCGCAGGCGCAGATCGGGCGGTGGTGATGGATGTGGGGGCGAGGACGTCCCGCCCTCTGCCGGTGATTGCCCGGTCATGACTTCCGTCCATCGGTTCGAACAATGCGCACCCGTTGCTCGGAATGCTTGTCGCCCAGCCGCAGTTCGGCGGCAGCGAACAGCCGGTCCACGATCATCCAGTTCTGCCGCACCCGGTAATTCACCAGTTCCGGCCCGCCATCCGCCCCCAGCACGAACAGAGGGGGCAGTTCCCCCTGCCCGATCCCTGATGGAAAGGCTATATAGACCTTATGACCGTCATCGAACGCCCGGCCAGGCAGCCAGGGCGGCGTCCCGCCTTTCACCGGCTGGATGGCATAGCGGAAATTCAGCGCGTTCAGGTCCAGCCCTGTATCCAGTGGGCTGGCATCATCGGCGGCGCTGTCCTGCCGGTGCAAGGCGATCAGGTCGTCCTCGGGGTAATCCCACGACACCGACGCCATATAGGTGGCGGGGGTGGCACGCAGTTCCGCCAGATAGGTCCGCCGGTCGGTGTTAACGATCAGGTTGGTGGTCAGGTCCGGCCGGGTCGGCTTGACCAGGATATGGATACGCTTCGTCGCCCCTGCCCCGCTTTCGGTATCACCGATGATCCAACGTACGGTGTCACCTGCCGCCACGGGTCCGGTGCCGACCAGCTTCTCGCCTGGCTGGAGCATGATGTCGGTGATTTCGCCGGGCGATGCATAGACCTGATAGAGGGCACCCGGAGAATAAGAATAGACCTGCACCGCGTTGATGAACCCGGCTCGCGTGGGCTGGATGCGCGCTGCCAGATTGGCCTGTGTCACACGCGCTGTCGGGTCGGCAGCCTCGGGGGCCGGATGGGCCGTGCGTCGCGACGGCAGCGGCTTGAGCTGCCCCGGCAGGGGAAGTGGCTGCGGGACTTCGACGACCTGTACCGGTTTCGGCGGATCCGGCAGACGTGTCGCCTGAACAGCGTCATCATAGCGGATGACCGGCGGATGGTAATGCTGCGCGCAGCCGGCCAGGGGCAGGATCAGCAGCGGCAGGACACGAAGAGCACGACGGATCATTGGCTCAGCTCCTTCGACCAGTTGATGGCAGAGACGTAGATGCCCAGAGGGTTTTTCCGAAGGTGATCCGCGTCGCGGGGTGTACGCAGAACGACCGACACAATGGCGGTCCAGCGCTCGGTGCCGGTGAAAGCGCCGTCGCGGTAATGACGCTCGGTCCAGGCGACCCGGAAGCTGCCGGGCGAGGCCCGGATCACCGAGGCGATGTCCACCTCGATCTGCTCATGCCCGATGCGCGAGAACGGATCATTCAGACGGGCATAATCGTTGAGCGTCTGCGCGCCTGACGTGGTGGTGAAATCATAGGACCGCAGCCAGTTCTGCCGGACCACAACGGGGTCCGACGACAGGGCGCGCACGTCGTGAACGAACTGCGCCAGATACCAGGCGATCTGCGGATCAGCGGGCATATAGCCCGCTGTTGCGGGGGCCACGACCTGCGCCTGCCCCAGCCGGTCCACCTGCACGACCCACGGCGTGATGGTGCCGCGCGCGGATTGCCAGACCAGCCCTACGCCAAGGCCCGCGGACTGAAACAGGGAGCCGAACGCCATCAGCCGCCAGTTACGGGCCTGGATGCGGGCGGAACCGATCCGTTCATCCCACGCCTGCGCGGCTTTCTGGTACGGGGTGACAGGCTCGGGTGTGGTCCCGTAGCGTGTGGTGGAGCGACGGAACATCGTCCTCATTCCTTTTCCGAAAGATCAATGCTGGAACTTCCGCCCCCGCCATCGGCGGAGCGGATGACATGCGCCGCCTCGGCGGCATGGGCTGCGGCATTGCGGCGCTTCATCTTTTGCGCCCAGCGGGGCGGTTCGCCGGAACCGCCACCAGAAGGACCGCCGTTTCCACCGCCATCACCTCCTCCAGCCGGGCCACCGCCTCCAGAAGGTGCCGGTCCACTATCCCCGGCTCCGCCTTCGCCGCCTTCGCCTCCCTCCCCCATCCCGCGCGCGGCCCAGCGTCCACCGGCGGCATAGCTTTCCTTGAGCGATGAACCGGCACGTGAGGCCGCCCCTTTGACGGCATTCGCGACGTTCCCGCCGACGGCCCGGCCCATACCTCCGATCCCGGCGGCCATGCTGCCCGCACCACCTGATGCGCCAGCAGCACCAGCCGAATAGGCGGAGGTGGCGGCCCCGGCGATCGCGGCCCCGCCCCGCGCGGCGGCAGCCGTGGCGCCGAGGGCTGCGGCACCACCGGATGCGACAGCCCCGACACCGGCCGCAGCAGCAGCGCCCATGGCACCCACCGCCATGCCCGTGCCGACGGCCGCGCCAGCCCCAAGCTGGGGCGCACCGGAGATCAGGCCATTGGCGATGCTGCCGCCAAAAATGGACAGGCCGACAATTGCAAGCGAGGCCAGCACCACCGAGACGGACTGCCCGATCGTGGGAACGTCACTGCCATAGGACGTCGTGAACTGGGCGAACAGAACGGACGCAATGGCGGAAATGACCGCCAGCACCATGATCTTCACGCCCGAGGAGACGACATTGCCCAGCACCTTCTCGGCAAGGAAAGCCGTGCGATTGAACAGGGCGAACGGGATCAGAATGAAACCCGCCAGCGTGGTCAGCTTGAACTCGATCAGCGCCACGAAAAGCTGCACGGCCAGAATGAAGAACGCCGCCAGCACGATCAGCCAGGACAGGCAGAGCACGAAGATCTGGATGAAGTTCGTAAAGAAGGCGACAGGACCAAGCAGATTGTGGACAGAGTCCAGGAGCGGCTGCGCCGCATCGAAGCCCGTGGATGCCAGTCGGCCGGGCCGCAGGAAGTCTCCGAGTGCCAGACTCCCACCTCCGACCTTCAGGCCGAGGGCCGCAAAACTGTCAAAGACGGTCTTCGACAGACTGGAAAAATTGCTGATCAGAAAGGAAAAGAAGCCGATATACAGCGTCTTCTTCACCAGCCGCTGGATGATGTCCTCATCCGCAGCCCAGGCCCAGAACAGGCCAGCCAGTACCATATCCAGCACCGACAGCGTACCTGCCAGCGAAATCACATTCCCCTTCACCAGACCGAAGCCGCTGTCGATGGTGGTGGTGAAGGTATTCAGGAAGGTGTCGATAACGCCCACATTGCCCATCGCCATGGCGGTCAGTTCCCGCTGCTGCCGAACATGGAGACCGAAGTCGGGCTATAGGCATTATATTGGGAAAAATGCTGATACTGAGCTTCGCTCTCGGCTTCGGTGGCAGCATTTCGCGCCCGCTCCAGCGCCGTGGCACGCCCGTTGGCGGCGAGTTCGGCCAGGATGTCGGACAACTGGCGCGACTGAAGTGCTAGAAGCTGATTGCCGGCCTGCGCCGCCTGCAGGGCACCTGTGGAATCCTGGCTGGCCGAAACAAGTTGGGTCATGGCACTGCTGTCGGAAGGAATATTCCCCACAACACGCGCCTGCAGTTTCAGAGCATCTTCAAAGCCGCCTACGGAATTCTGCCACCTTGTCTGCGCCTGGCTGAACAGGGCGCTGTCGGACATGCCCGATGAGACCGACGTATAGGACTGCTGATATTGCTGCTCGACGGACTGGACGCTGTAGGCAATGTTCTGCGCCTGCGCGAGCAGTGCCGTGGTCTGGGAAATCGTTGATTGCAACGATGACAATGTCGAAAGCGGCAGGCTCGCCAGATTACGTCCCTGATTGACCAGCATCTGTGCCTGGTTGGCCAGCGAGGTGATCTGATTATCGATCTGCTGGAGGGTCCGTGCCGCGATGAGAACATTCTGGACATGGTTGGCTCCATCATACACAGCCCATTGTGCCCGGGCCTCCGGCACGCCAATCGACAACAGGGCCGCTGCACCGCAGAAAAAGATCACCTGCCTCATGACACGTCCCCTTCCCGCAGAAGGTCCGCAGCCCATGACACGCCACGCACGTCGAACCAGGCAGACAGAAAGCCACCACGTCCGTGTTCCGCCAGCACACTGTCGATCTGCCGGTGATCGTCCTTGCCGGAGGCCGCGCACAGCGCCAGGGCAACAGGACCAAGCCCAAGTTCAAACAACCGGTTGCCCCGTTGCGTCTGGCAGTAATACTCCCGCTTCGAGGCCGCACGGGCGATGATGGCAATCTGCCGGTCGTTCAGGCCGAAGTCCCGATAAAGCGCCATGATCTGCGGCTCGATCGCCCGCTCATTGGGCAGGAAAATGCGCGTCGGACAGCTTTCCACCACCGCCGGGGCAATGCGGGAATTGGCAATATCCGACAGGGACTGCGTGGCGAAGATGACGCTGGCGTTCTTCTTGCGCAGCGTTTTCAGCCATTCCCGGAGCTGGCCGGCAAAATCGCCGTCATCCAGCACCAGCCAGCCCTCGTCGATCACCAGCAGGGTCGGCCGGCCATCCAGATGGCCCTCAATGCGATGGAACAGATAGGACAGCACGGAAGAGGCTGCGCCAGAACCGATCAGCCCCTCCGTCTCGAACACCACCACATCGGCATCGCCCAGACGCTCGACATCCGCGTCGAGCAGGCGACCATAAGGGCCACCCAGGCAGTATGGCGTCAGGGCCTGCTTCAGAGCGTTGGACTGGAGGAGTGCGACCAGACCTGAGATCGTGCGTTCATAATCGGGCGAAGACGCTAGGGAATTCAGGGCCGACCAAAGGTGAGACTTCACCTCCGGGGTCAGCGTTACCCCTTCACCGACAAGGATCTGGCCGAGCCATTCGCTGGCCCATTTCCGTTCGTCGGGATCATCAATTCGCGCCAGAGGCTGGAGCGAGACACTGCCACCCTGTTCTCCCGACAGATCAGCGTCTGTCAGCCCACCGCCGAGATCGTGCCAGTCACCGCCCATCGCCAGCGTTGCCGCCCGCATCGACCCGCCAAAATCGAAGGCGAAAATCTGCGATCCCGCATAGCGACGGAACTGCAACGCCATCAACGCCAGCAGGACAGATTTGCCCGCGCCTGTCGGTCCCGCGATCAGCATATGCCCCACATCGCCGACGTGAAGGCTGAACCGGAACGGTGTGGCACCCGCCGTCCTGCCGTAGAACAGAGGGGCTGCCCTGAAATGCCCGTCCTGCTCCGGCCCGGCCCACACGGCAGAGAGCGGAATCATATGCGCCAGATTCAGGGTCGAGACCGGGGGCTGACGCACATTGGCGTAGACATGGCCGGGCAGACTCCCCAGCCACGCTTCCACCGCGTTCAGGCTTTCCACCATGCAGGTGAAGTCGCGGCCCTGAATGATCTTTTCGACCAGACGAAGCTTTTCGTCCGCGATGGAGGCTGACCCATCCCAGACCGTGACGGTCGCGGTGATATAGGCCTGCCCGACATCGTCAGCACCAAGGGACTGCAAAGCCAGATCGGCGTCGGCCGCCTTGTTGGCGGCGTCGTTGTCCACGAGGACCGAAGCCTCATTGGTCATCACCTCCCGGACGATGGCTGCAAGGCTCTTGCGCTTTGCAAACCATTGCCGCCGGATCTTCGTCAGAACCTTGGTGGCGTCGGTCTTGTCGAGCAGGATGGCACGGGTAGACCAGCGATACGGCATCGCCAGCCGGTTCAGATCGTCCAGAATTCCGGGAAAGGTGCGGCTGGGGAAACCGGTGATCGTCAGCGTCTTGAGGAAAGCATCGCCGAGTTTCGGCTCCAGACCACCCGCCAGCGGCTGGTCCACCAGGAGCGCATCAAGATGCATCGGAATTTCCGACACTCTGACGCGCTGGTTCCGGGTTGAAATGGTCGAATGCAAATAGGTCAGGGTTTCGCCGTCATCCAGCCACGTTGCTTCGGGCATGAAACCATCGAGTAAAGCGAGAAGACGATCACTACGATCAATGAAGGAATTCAATATGCCGTGCGGATCGGGGCCGTCCCGTTCCCTGCCTTCATAGAGAAAATGCTCGGCTCGGCCCGATGATTCCGCCGGTGGCAGCCAGACCAGGGTCAGGAAATACCGGCTCTCGAAATGCGCGCCGTCGTCCTCGAACTGCTCCCGGCGCTCCAGATCGACCATCTGACTAGCCGCATCGGGAAAATCGCTGTCGGGATAAAGCGTGGCGGGAACGCGCTGCGCCTCCACGAACACCGCCCAGCCGGAGCCAAGGCGACGCAGGGCATTGTTCAACCTACCGGTCACACCGACCAGTTCCGCTGGTGTCGCACTGTCCAGATCAGGGCCACGAATTTTTGCCGTGCGCTGGAAACTGCCGTCCTTGTTCAGCACTACACCTTTCTCAACGAGCGCGGCCCAGGGCAGGAAATCAGACAGGAGGGCGGCACGACTGCGATATTCGCCAAGCGACATCATCGCCCTGCCCTCCTTAGACCCGCAACCAGGCGGGATAGCGCAGATGCCGCCGCCCCACCTCGATGAAGAAAGGATCGCGCCTGGCACCCCAGACCGCGAGCCCATGACCCACGATCCAGAATGCGGCCCCGATCAGCCACAGCCGCAGGCCAAGGGCGATCGCAGCCGCCAGCGTGCCATTAGCGATGGCGACAGCACGGGGCGCGCCACCCAGCAGGATCGGGTCGGTCAGCGAGCGATGCACCGGGACATGGAAGCCCGGCACCGCGTCATCGTCATATCCCGCCATCAGATTAGCGCTCCGCCCGAGAAGGAGAAGAACGACAGGAAGAAGCTGGACGCTGCAAAAGCGATGCTTAGTCCAAAGACAATCTGGATCAGGCGGCGGAACCCGCCGGATGTTTCCCCGAAGGCCAGGGTCAGACCCGTGACCGTGATGATGATCACCGAGATGATTTTCGCCACCGGTCCCTGCACGGATTCCAGAATCTCGTTCAGGGGCGTTTCCCACGGCATGCTGGATCCTGACGCCCATGCCGATGACGCGAAAGCAAGCGACAGCAGCATGGAGGTTCCAAACACACGCAGATCCGGCACATGCCGGTCAGGACGTGCGACAGCGCGCACCACGGCGCGCAGACGTGAAGGCGGCATCATGATGATTCTCCATTGGCAGAGAATGGTGTTTCGGGAGAAGAGAGGCTGACCGGACGGATGCGATAGGTTCCGGTCGTGGGATCGAGACCGTCAATTTCCGCCAGTTCGGACAGGCGGCGGGAATTGCCGCGCCCGGACAGGACCGCGATCACATCGATGGTTTCGGCGATCATGGCGCGCGGCACCGTGACCACCGCCTCCTGGATGAGTTGTTCCAGCCGATACAGAGCAGCCAGCACCGATCCGGCGTGCAGGGTGCCGATGCCACCCGGATGGCCGGTGCCCCATGCCTTGACCAGATCGAGGGCTTCGGCCCCGCGCACCTCACCGATGGGAATACGGTCAGGACGCAGACGTAGACCGGACCGGACAAGGTCCGAAAGGGTAATCACGCCTTCACGGGTCCGCAGGGCGATGAGATTGGGCGCCATGCATTGCAACTCGCGCGTGTCCTCGATCAGGACGACGCGATCGCCGGTTTTCGCGACCTCGGCCAGCAGGGCGTTGACCAGCGTGGTCTTGCCCGTGGATGTGCCGCCTGCGACCAGGATGTTCTTCCGTTCCGAAACAGCGCGGCGCAGAGACACCGCCAGCCCTTCTGTCATGATCCCGGCGGCGACATAGTCATCGAGGGTGAACACCGCGACGGCGGGCTTGCGGATCGCGAAACTGGGGGCCGTCACCACGGGCGGCAGCAATCCCTCGAACCGTTCGCCGGTTGGCAACTCGGCCGAGACACGGGGCGCACCCTCATGCACCTCAGCCCCGACGTGGTGTGCAACCAGACGCACGATGCGCTCGGCGTCGGCAGGTGTGATGGTTTCGCCCGTGTTGGCCATGCCCTCTGACAGCCGATCGATCCACAGCCGCCCATCGGGATTAAGCATGACCTCGACCACAGAGGGATCGGCAAGGTGCCGGGCAATCGCCGGCCCCATCGCTGTGCGCAGCATGGACACGCCGCGCACTCTGGCCCCTTCATGGATGACGGAAACCGACATGACCTTCCCCCGTATGGGCCGCACGCGACGGACGAACAGCGACGGGGATCATTAAGAAAGGCTGGAAACAGCGCGTTTCAACAAGAATTCAGAGGTCGTAGAACGGCGGCGAAACACAGGGCAAAAATACTTGCGGGGTGCGGATTTTACGCCTCCGGTTCATCCCGTGCGCCGGGGTCCAAAACATCCTCCGGGATTTCCTGCTGGAGTCTTGGCCCCTGGGCCAGCCTACGGCCGAGGGCGGCGACAAAATTATCGTAGCGCACCCCGGCCTGCGCGCGCGCCGCCTTCGCGGCCGGTTCGGGCAGCGGCGGGGTCGTGGTCAGCCAGAAACGGATGAACAGCGCTAGTGTCTCCACCGTGATGCCGATATCGCGCTCCAGCCGCGCGAGACGTCGGTCCTGCCGGTCGAGGCGCTTCGATGTAGCAGCCTCGCGGCGCTCTTCCCCGTCGGGCGAGAGGAAGGAAGCAACGGCGGCCTCGACGATCAGCGACATCGGCTGCGCGCGTCGCGCGGCATAGGCAGACAGGGTCTTCATCACATCGGGATCGAGATAGACGGAGATCTGGGCCTTCTTTTTCGGTATCGCCATGTCTGCCTCACAGTCCAAGCTCATCGCCACGGTCGAGCGACGCCTGCCGGGCGATGCCGCGCCTGAGATCGTTCATCCGGTTGTTGCGGGGCGCGATGTCGTCGAACTCATCGACCGGATCGGGCGTGAACTCGTTCTCCAACGGCTCCTTTTTCTCGACAGTGCCTTCGTCCAGTTCGGGCTGATGGCGTCGGGCGGACTGCTTCGGGTCTTCTTCCTCATCGTCCCCTGTCCGCGTTTCGGCCGCCGCATCGGGTGCCGGCGGCCTGGGCGGCAGGGGACGGCTACTCCAGTCGTCCGGGCACCCATCCTTCGGGGGCGTAGGCTTTGGCGGCGGCAGAATGCGTTCCTGGAAGCGCGCATCCTCGAAGTAACGGGCCTTCTTCGCACGGATCGGATAGAGGCCGGAGGCCATGACGATCTCATCCGCTGGCGGGAGCTGCATGACTTCTCCCGCCGTCAGCAGCGGGCGTGCCGTCTCCGAGCGCGAAACCATCAGATGGCCCAGCCAGGGCGAAAGACGGTGGCCCGCGTAGTTCTTCATCGCCTTCATCTCGGTGGCGGTCCCGAGCGCGTCGGAGACACGTTTTGCCGTCCGTTCGTCGTTGGTGGCGAAGCTCACCCGGACATGACAGTTGTCGAGGATCGAATTGTTCGGCCCGTAGGCCCGCTCGATCTGGTTGAGGGACTGGGCGATCAGGAAGCTCTTGATCCGGTAGCCCGCCATGAAGGCCAGCGCCGATTCAAAGAAATCCAGCCGCCCGAGGGCCGGGAATTCGTCGAGCATCAGCAGCACACGTCGCCGCCGCGCCGCGGCATCAAGGTCTTCCGTCAGGCGCCGGCCGATCTGGTTCAGCACCAGACGGATCAGTGGCTTGGTGCGGCTGATGTCCGATGGCGGCACGGTCAGATAGAGCGTCACCGGGCGATCACCATCAACTATGTCGGATATCCGCCATTCGCAGCGCCGCGTCACCTCCGCAACCACGGGATCGCGATAGAGGCCGAGAAAGGACATGGCGGTGGACAGCACGCCTGACCGCTCGTTGGGAGACTTGTTCAGCAATTCGCGCGCAGCCGAGGCAACGACGGGGTGCGGTCCTTTCTTCCCGAGATGGTTTGTCCGCATCATCGCTGACAGCGTTGTGGCGATCGGGCGTTTCGGGTCCGACAGAAAACTGGCGACACCGGCCAGCGTCTTGTCGGGCTCGGCGTAGAGCACATGCAGGATGGCGCCGACCAGCAGGGAGTGCGAAGTCTTCTCCCAGTGGTTGCGCTTCTCCAGACTGCCTTCCGGGTCCACGAGGATATCGGCGACGTTCTGGGCATCGCGGACTTCCCGCTCCCCACGCCGGATTTCCAGTAACGGGTTGTAGGCAGCGGAGGCCGCATTGGTGGGGTCGAACAGCACGACGCGACCGAAACGGGCACGGAATCCCGCCGTCAGTTCCCAGTTCTCGCCCTTGATGTCGTGGACGATGGCGGAACCCGGCCAGGTCAGAAGCGTAGGAATGACCATGCCGACACCCTTGCCGCTGCGGGTCGGTGCGAAGGTCAGGACATGCTCCGGCCCGTCATGCCGCAGGTAGGCCTTGCCGTACCGGCCAAGCACCACCCCATCCGGGTCAAGCAGCCCGGCCTGGGCGATTTCATCCGACCCTGCCCAGCGCGCCGATCCGTAGGTCTCGATCTTCTTTGCCTCGCGGGCGCGATGGACAGACAATGCGACGGCAGCGGCAAAGGCCAGCACGCCGCCAGATCCAGCGATCCAGGCGCCGCGTGCGAACACAGCCGGGGCATAGGCATCGAAGACATACCACCACCAGAAGAACAGCGGTGGGGCATAGACCGGCCAACGGTGAAACAGCACGAACCAGGGCCGCCCGAGTTCAGGTTGAAAGGCCAGTTCCCATGCTGTCCATTCGGTTGCAGTCCACCAGGACAGGACGATCATGGACAGGACCACCGCGACCTGTCCCCATTGAATACGTGTTCCGGGCTGTTCCATCTGCGCTCTCCGATCCATAGGAGAAACAGCGGACAGCCGTCATTTTATCGGAAGCAAGCAGCTTGTTGCCCCGATCGTGCCCGGTCGTTCAGGAGCGAAAAAATACTTGCAGGGTGCGGCAGGCTCTCGAATTCTCTCAGAATACGCGCACGATCTGCATTAAGGAGTCGAGACTTGGCAAGGCAAGTTATTCATACCCCAGCGTCTCATGCACAACAGGATGCCAAGACGGCAGTTACTAGCGGAAACGTCGAAGAAGATCAGCAGATACTTGACGGCGTGATCGACGCAATGAAAGAATTGCATGAACAACTGGGCTTTCTGAGCAACAAGTTCTTCAACCTTTAACCCGTCACCGTGTTTCGCTATTATTCCGACCACATAGCATATACAGGAAGACCGTTTTTCCTTACTCGACACAAAATTCGTGTGATCCTTGGGATTACTCAAAAAGCTCCAAGACGTATGCGCACACCGTATGTGCCGAATGTATTGCAAGCCTTGCATGACGCGGCTTGATTGTAATGTTCTGAAACTGTTCTTCCGATCTCCCATGCGCACTGCTTTTGGCATTACGCAGATGTGCAATGCCATCAACGATACCGTACAAACCTGATGCAATCCTCTTGAGGTCTTTATTATCCCAATCGGCTGGCCTCAGCCCGATCACGTCTGCTGCCGATTTCCAGAGTTCTGCAAGCGTATCAGTTGTATTATAGGCCTTTCGTTTGTGATCAAGATACGCCTTAAGCACAGCCTCAAGAACATTCCCGGCATATTGGGCTGCAGCATGCGGATCTTGTTCGATCTGCGAAAGTGCCCTCTGAATCTCGATATCAACAGATTTGAGTCCATATTTCTTGACGCTCTCATCAAGCGATAGGGTCGATACGGCACCTCCTTTAACGATATTGCCACCCCGAACATATGTCAGCCCTTCGCGTGTCAGGGTCTCGCGGATACGATCTTTTTCTGCCGCCAGCTTCGCAACATGGTCATCAGTGGAATTCAGCCAGAACGTATTCCCAGGTGACTGTTTTTCCAAAAAATCATCTAATATGGAGCCGAGAATTTTCAGCGGTTCATTGCACCTTGAATTAATCTGTCTCAGCCATGCCTGAACTTTCGTCGCCTTGCTTCCGTCTGGGATTGGCTCTGGAGCACCCGAGAATAGAAACAACGCATCTATTTCAGCCTGAGTATAACGATCAGGGAAAATCTGACTTAACAACCCAATAATGCTGGTAGGTATTTTTTCCATCACATTCACAGTGTTAATTACTTTTCCGTTTTGTTTTTAATCGAGAGAAAATGCGACCACAAATTTAACCTATATTTCCCTTTTCTGCCAGCATCTGCGCCGGGCTGGCGGCCCGCATGGCAGGATACCTATGCATGGCCCAAACGGACGAGCATTGAATTTACTGGCCTCCCCGCCCCAAATGTAGTAACGTGACTACATTATGACAGGGAGGCGATGACATGAGCATCACCACACTTTCAAGCCGCGAGTTTAACCAGGATACCAGCCGAGCCAAAAAGGCGGCAGCCGATGGACCGGTGTTCATCACCGACAGGGGCAGGACTGCCCACGTCCTCCTCAGCATTGAGGAATACCGGCGATTGACGAACCACCCACGAAAAATCGCGGACGCGCTGGCGATGCCGGGACTGGCAGATATCGAGTTCGACCCACCCCGCGCGAATATCACGCTTCGATCGGCCGATTTTTCTTGATGTTCCTGCTGGACACGAACGTCGTTTCAGAATTGAGAAAGGTCCGCGCCGGAAAGTCCGATCCGAACGTCGCGAAATGGGCCGATAGTGTCGACGCGGAAAGTCTGTACCTCTCCGCCATAACCGTCATGGAACTGGAGACCGGAATCCTGCGTATGGAGCGGCGGGACGAAACGACGGGTATGATCCTGCGGACGTGGCTGGATCGGTATGTCCTTCCGGCGTTCGAGGGGCGGATTTTACCCGTCGATGCATCGGTGGCCCTGCGCTGCGCCCGATTGCATGTGCCTAACCCCCGCTCAGAGCGTGATGCGCTCATCGCCGCGACCGCGCTGGTGCATGGCAAGACGGTCGTGACCCGCAACATCGTGGATTTCCTGCCATGCGGCGTCCCCCTGCTCAATCCGTGGGAACCTCAACCGGACTAACTTGCGCGCCACTCATAAACCAAGCCCCCGATTACGGGTAAAGCTCCAGTCAATCCCGCCATCACCGCGCGTAACCCCGGACACATGCTGGCCTCGCTGCTTCTCCAGCGATGGCGTCCACGGCACGAGCTGGAACTGAAGCCCGTCATCGATCATCGCATAGCGACCCGAGGCCAGCACCATGCGCTGACGATAGGTACCCGTGACGTAATCTCCCGATGCCGACTGGCTGAACGTCCGGCCCGTCTCGGTGGCCAGCCGCTCTCCGACTTCCTGAACCTCGCGATCCCGCAATTTCCCGATCAGGTTGCGCGCCAACACCAATCCCTGTGCGCGGCGCTCGGCAAGCCCCTGCTCGATCAACTGCTCCGTGCGCCGCTCCATCGCCTCGCGCACTTCGGCACCGAAGCCCGCCTGCCCCAATGCAACAGGATCGCGCGCCACTGCCTGCCGGTCGAGCCAGGTAGCCCCGCGCGCCATCACCTGATCCTCGATCGACAGGTCAGAACGAACAGCCAGCGCAACACGACGCTGCCCCTTCCTGTCATCGAAGGCGCGCAGTTCCACCACCGAACCCATTACACTGTCCCCCGTCGCATCGAGATCGGGAAAGCGGATATGATGCGTACGCCCGTCCACGCCGTCGATGACCGCATAGGCCGTGCCTTTCAGTTCATCGTCCAGACCACGATCAACCAGCCTGCCGATGACGGGAACATCCAGGCTTTCGCCCGCCAGCACATAACTCGACGTGCTCCGCTCGATCCCGCGCTCGGTCAGCGATCGGTGGATGCGCTTGATGATGTCGCCGCGTTCGCCCAGTTCGCGCAACGTCGCCTCGGCGGACTCATCCAGCATCCATTGCCCCTGCCCGACCTGATGGGCGAGACCAAGCCCTTCCAGCCGACGCAGACGTCCGACCTTCAATGCCCCGAACGGATCAGGCTGCCGATCCGGCGCTGGCGCCATGTCGATGATGCCGTTGCGGCCCGCATCACGGGTCAGTTGCCGGTCAAGCTGGGTCCAGTATTCGGCATCGACCTGACGTTCCAGCGCACGATGAATTTCAACATCATTGCGCAGCCCGAGTTCCTGCGTCACCAGATCCTGGGCGCGAGCACGCAGGCCCTCCTTGATATAGTCGCGGGAGATTACGAGATCGCTACCATCCTCGGCCACGCCACGCACAAGAATGTGGACATGGGGGTGCTGGGTGTTCCAGTGGTCCACCCCCACCCAGTCCAGCTTCGTGCCGAGGTCTTTTTCCATCTGCCCGACCAGTTCGCGGGCGTAACCCTTGAGGTCAGCCATATCGGGGGCATCTTCAGGCGAGACGATGAAACGGAAATGGTGACGGTCGTCCTCGCAGCGTTCGGCGAACGCCTTCGGGTCGGCATCGTCGATGCCGGGGCCGAAGAGCCGCGCCTTCTCGCCATCCTTCGTCACCCCGTCCCGGCGCAGGTAGCGAAGATGGGCGGCGAGTGGCGCCTTGCGCCCACTGTGGCGTACGACACGGGCCTTAACGGTCACGCGACGGGCACGGCTGGTCAGTAGGCGGTTGGCCCTGGCTGCCGCGACACGGCCACGCCCGAAGGACGAACGGGAACCGCCGCCGCTGCGGCCCGATCGGAACCCGCCACCTCCGGCGCGCTGGGCCGAAGCGAGGGCCTGGGCGACGAAGGGCTTGAGCCGCTGGGCGCGCGGCGAGCGGATACGACCCAGACGGGGCTGGAAGTCATTCTCGCGCGCCATCGGACCCTCCAATGTGCGAAAAAGCCCGGAGCAACAGGGCAAAACAGGGTCGGCAAACATTGCCGAAGAAGAGGAAACATTGCTGGGAGAACGAAAAAATGCAGGAAAACCAACACCCCAACCGAGGCGCAATGTGCGCCCTTTTATCTCGCCTCTCATTCCCCATGCCCCAAAGTGCCTGTTCCACCCTACCAGCACCCAATCCGCGATGCTGGTGCCTGCTCCAATGGCCGTGCGCGAACCACTGCAAACCGGCAAGGGAAAGGATGCGTGAACGCGTATTCATGGCGTTGCCACCGATGCGGAAGAAGCGACAAAAAGCCCATCGGAAAGCGGCCTGACAGGTGCAAGACCATGCGCGATGATGTCACTTCGAACATCCTTCGACGGCAGCTTCATTGCAACCGGAACGCCTTTCCTCGCGTCGTCCGATTGCATGACGAAAATCGGTGCACGGGTCCAGAACAGCGGATCAGGATGCGAAACCGGCAGCAACGATTCAGCACCGCCCTGACCGATCAGGGACAGCAATCCGGCGACATAGGCGCGCGTTTCGGGTGGCAGCGGACGTTGCCGATCACGGTAGTCCTCATAGCGCCCCGGCCCGGCGTTATAGGCTGCCAGGAAACCCGGCAAGCCGTAACGATCGTGCATCTCGCGCAGGAACGCAGCGCCCGCGAGGATGTTGTCATGCACATCGAACGGATCGCTTCCCAGCCCGTAACGGGTACGAAGGTCGCTCCAGGTCGCGGGCATGATCTGCATGAGGCCGAGCGCGCCTTTCGATGAAATCGCGCCAATATCACCACCGCTCTCAGCGCTCATGACGGCCCGTATCCATGTGGCGGGAATGTTGAAGCGCTGCACGGCTTCAGCGATCACGGCAGCATAAGGATCGGTGTCAGCGGGCGCTGGAACCGATGCTGCCCGTGACGGATCGATGACGCCCGATACACCGATTGCAATGACACCAACAGCGAGGAAAACCGTGCGTCGCATGGTCTCATTCCCCGCGTTCGACACGCCGTGACGGACGCGTCCAGTTCAGCACCCAGACCGCACGCTCCCCACCGGCACGGAAGAGATTGGCACGGATCGGCTGTGCAAAGGCGGGGTCGTCGAGGGCTACGGCGATGTATTCACCAGCCCTCTCGCCGGTGCGTTTCCAGCCAGCACCAACCTCCGGGCCATCGGCATCGGTGAGATGGATGCGGTAATCCGGGGCATGTTCGGCGTCGGAAAACTCGGCCGGAACGAGAAGGATATCCTGCGCCACGGTGAGGGTGCGGATGCGCCCGGCAAAACCGGTTTTCGTGCGCGTGAAAAGACCGATCTGTGCCATTTCATTGCCCTTTCGGGGACGGATTGAAGGTCACGGTGACAGGCTGCCTGCTCCCGGACAGAAGCCAGACCGGGGTGGCGCGACCGATGACGGTGGACAGGGGCAACAGGCCAAAATACCGACCGTCGAGACTGCGTGGCTCGGCCGGGTTCATGACGAAGAGCTGGTCTGGAGCGAGGTGCTGGCACCCCTGCCAGACGGGCAATGGACGGCCCCGGTGATCGAGGGATTGCGCATCGCCTGCGAATTTTCCGTCGATGGTGACGCGCTGCCCGGTACGGCACACGGACTGCCCCGCGACAGCCGCTACGGGCTTGAGCAGGGGAACAGCGAGAGGAAGGTAACCGCGCGTTGCAAGCAGCCTCGCCTCGCGCTCGGGCAGGCGGACAGCGACCAGATCACCGACATGCGGCGCGGGAACCGGGTGCAATCGGTAGAGCCCGACGGGCACGCTCGCCGTCTCGTTCCAGATCAGGCGTGGCGCAGGATGAACGACCATCGACGCGCCAACACCGAGCACGGCGAAATAGGTCGCAAAGAACCAGCCACGCCGGGTCATGACATCACCTGCCGCCGCTTGAGCCATGCTGAATGCTGCTCGCGCGTATAGGCACGCGGCTCATGTCCGGCCGTGATGCGATGGTGCAGATGCCGCCAGTATTCGGGCGCCGCATCCGCCGGATCGAGACCCAGCGCCTCAATGGCGTCGACCACCCGAAGCACATGTTCGACCCGTGGCCAGCTATCGACACGCAGGAGGATTTCGCCGCCGGGACGCACGAACGGCAAAGTCTGGAACACTTCGCCAGCCCTGACCGCGCGCACGATATCCAGCCGGGAGACGGTGATACCGAGGTCATTGGACGCCCAGCGCACAAAGGCGAAAACACTTCCTGGCGCAAAACTGGAAATGCGACGGCGGTCATCAAGTATCTGCTCGTCGCTGCAATGCCCGAAGCGCAGCCAGTGTTCGATGCGCCTGTCGATCCAGGTCAGTTCGACATGCGTCAGTGCCGCCGGATGCCGATGGGAGATGGGAGGATGCCGGGTCATGGCCCGTCTCCCGGCCCCGTGAAGGGGGCAATGGACGGGCAAGAGGGGTTATCCGCAGAACGGCGCTTCCCATCAACATAAGAGTTAGAGTCTAAGTTAGATAAGTTAAGGGCCGGAATCGCCGTTTCAGGCCAAAGACTTAGCTGGGGTTTGTGCGTGTGAAGTCCCGATAGTCCTGCGTGTGATGTCCCGATAGTGGATGCGTGTGATGTCCTGATACTATTCACATAATTATCCACAGGATGTGTGGATAAGTCGGTTGGCAGGATGCGCAACAACTCGCGCACGCCGGCACGCTCAATGCTCAGGCGATAGCCTGGCAAGGGCTGGCTGGCGGCGGCACGCCGGATCTGGATGGCAAAGTCCGAGGGACGCATCAGGCTGCCGGATTTCTGGTGCAGATGCCCGATCTCGAAAGTCCAGCCGGTAGGTTGGCGACCCGCGTGTTTGCGGGCCACGCGGTAAAGCCAGCGCTCGATGCCGCCCGTCAGCCGGAAATAGGCCGGGTCGATGGCCAGCACCAGCGACCGGTCGATCACGCCACGATAGAGCCATTCCGGAATGACGATCTCGACACCAGCGGCGCGACCGTTGCGGCTGGCGCAGATTTCCCACTCGGTAATCCAGGAAAACTGCTGCCGTCGCCAGTTCTGGCCGTGGCGGATCGTGGTGGCGACCACGGTGGACTGGAGCCGGGCAAGTGCCGCCCTGAGGAGCCCATAATCCCGCGCCCCGGTCTGTCGGCCAATACCGGTGAGCAACTGGTAGGGGGTGAAGCGCAGGAAGCGTGACGTTGTAAGGCCGAGATTTTCCGCCTCGACAATCTGGCTGGCAGCCCAGATCAGCACGTCAGCGTCCCAGATCGTCGCCATGCCGTGCTCGGGCATCCCGAACACCTCGACGCGCGTGTCCCCTGCCGCGTAGAGGATTGGCGTCGTGCGCTTCGTTTTGGACAGCGAGAAAAACGGTCGCTCCATCAGATCGCGCTGGTCGCGCGGGCTGATCTCGCCACTGGCGACAACGAACGGCAGGAGCCTGCTGCGCTCGCTGGCCGTGAGGGTATGACGGGCCTGCATGTCCATCCTCCCCTCACCGGCGATCAAGGCCGGCGGAGCGGGCCTCGTCATAATTCGGATCAGACGTGGACCGGCAGGCGCTGGCGGCAGCCCAGGCGTCGAGGTCGTCGATCAGGTAGACGACACGACCGCCAAGCTTGCGGAAGGTCGGGCCACTGCCATGGCAGCGGTATTTCTCCAGCGTGCGGGGAGAAAGGCCAAGAATCTGCGCGGCCTGATGTGTGCGCAGGTAGCGCGCCGGTGACGGCGCGTGTCTGTCGAGCATGGTATACCTCCATCTGGTCTCGAAGCGCCGCGGGGATGGTGCGGCGGATCGGGATGACGGTGGCGGAGAAAGCGGGCGTTGGGGGTGGACGAAGATTTTTCGAGGTCAGTGTCCACCCCCGCGCGTCGGAGCGTATGCAGGAGGTGCCGGGCGGAGCCGGACGTGAAGCAGCGTGAGGAAAATGGGGGAAAGCAGCGGGAAGGAGCGAAAACCGGCTATGTTATCGCCCGCGTAAAAAATCCAGATAGCCGCCGCTGACCCGGTTCCGGGCGTCAAGAAGCAGGCGCTCCGCATGGCGACGCGCCGCCGTGTTGCGCCATTCGACCGCCGGTAAAGCGGCCTGCCATGAACGATTGACCGCGATGGCGATATCACGGGTGGTGCCGCCCGCTTCGTGAATATCGAAGGCGAGCAGGAGCTGCATCTGCCGCGCGCGCTGCAGCGGCGTGAGTTGAAGAGCGCGCGGAAGCAGGCCAACGCGCTGACCGCGCTGCCTGCGAAAGAAACGCAGCGCCACGTCGAGACGCAGTTCGGCGGCGTCATCCATCGGCAGAAGCACAGCGGGGCGACCGATGGCCAGCGGGTTCAGAAGCCGGAGGTAAAGATCGCCCGTCGCATCGCCGATCACCAGCCACGTGTCGTCTTCCGCATCATGACGGGCCAGGATGGTTCCGAGCACCGCCGGATTGATCGGGGTCACAATGGCGAAATCCGGTGGCGCGGGTGTGAGGATCAGCGTGGCCGGTGAAACCTCGGGCCGCCAGACCATGCGCCCCTGAGGAGCGGGCTTATCGGGCGCATGGACAAAAACAGAGCCCCCAGCGTTGGGCGAACGCCGCGCACTCGGCAGCGGAATCCACGCCCCGGCGGCCAAGCCGCCGTTGCAGACGGGCATAATCGCGGCGATAGGTGGTGTTACGGCGGAGAAATTCGACGGCGAAACCGGAGCGGTCCAGACGGCTGATATGGTCGCGCAGTTCCGGTGAACGCCAGAAGGATGTGGGCATACGGGCCTCCCTGTCTGTCCCCCATGCGGCAAAAGGGGGAGATTCCATCAGCCAGATCGGAAACGGGAGTGCATAGACCCTGATTTCTTATCAGGGAGAGAAGCGCAGGGCCGATGCGCGAGCCGGGGCGAAGCCCGGCTATTGCAGGCGCGGTTGCAACAGATGCTGGAAACCGGCTTCGGTCATCCAGCGCGCCCGTGCCAGATGCCTGTCATGAACAGCCTTCGCACGCACCGGTTCACGAACCGGATCAATTTCGAACAGCACGGCAACGACTTCGCGCCAGTCCGCCCCTTCTTCTTCCGCAACCAGAAGGCGCAGGTAGAGCCCGAGATGCGCTTCGTCGTAGGCGTTCACCCGTACGGTGAGAGGGGGATGGTCGAGGAAAGACGGGTCGGTCATGGCGGCTCCTCATGATACCGCTGCCAGATCGGTTCGATAACAAAGATCGGGATTGCTGACCGGCCTGGCTCGCACGCCCCGCCAGAAATCAGCGCACGCAAGGGGAAAAGAACGACATGAACGGAGCGGATCAGGAGAAATCCGCTCAGCCACGTCCCCGACCCTGCCGCGTCTGGATATCGGAAGTCTCGTTTAGAAACATGACGCCGCGTCCCTGTCCGGACTCGATGAACAGAATGCCCGCCGCTTCCAGCGCGCGACGGACCTGATCGATTGTGCCCTCATGAACGCCCAGACCGCGTTCGGATTCAAGGCGCTTGAGCGCGGTCAATGCTACGAGGGCCTTTTCAGCGAGCCTTTCCTGTGTCCAGTTCAGAAGTGCCCGTGCCGCCCTTACCTGTCGGCCAGTGATCATCCGCGATCACATCCGACACGCAAGGCCTGCACACCAGAAATACGACTATAATAGTCGCATTGTGAATATTCAACGTCGTTCTTTCCGGACGATAGGAAAAAGGAATCGGCGTCCACGCACCATTCAGGCGGCTCCAGTCCTGTCGGACAAGACCGTCGGGCTGACCAGAAAAAAGCCCCCGTCAGGCGGGGGGCTCGGCATCGCGTCGGGCAAGCGCTTCTTTGAGTTCGCGCTCGATCTGCCGGCGCTCGCGCCGGCTGAGGTGAAAGCTGGTCAGTTCGGCGCACAGCATCTGGATGTGGTCGTATAGCGTGGTCATCGTCCTGCTCCTTTCGTTTCTCGAAGACAGGACGCACGGCTCATGCCGGGGCGGACCGGGTCAAGGATCGCCGCAGGCGACCGGCTCGCCGGCGCGTGGGGGAGCCGATTTTGTTCGGCGTGCCCGGCACGGGTGCGTCGGGCAAAATTGGGGGGACCACGCGTCCTTGACGCGGTTCGCCCTCGCGCATGGTACAATGGGAAGGCTAAGGGAAAGCCTCGTGTTCCTCCTGCGTCCCACGTGGGGCGACCAGGATTGCCACCCACACCCCGGAAAAGCACGTGGAAAAAAAGACCCGGAAGGCCCCGCCCGGGGAGACCGGGCGGGGTTGGGTGTGGGAGGGTCAGTCCCCGTTCCGGCTGCGGGGCCGGGTCCAGATCAGGGAGTAGCCCTCGCCGTCCTCGTCGGTGAACAGGTTTGCGAAGATCGGGGCGGCGAAAGAGGGATCATCCAGCTTCAGGCTCAGATAGGTGCGCCCTTCGCTGGAGCGGCGGGTCCAGGCCGCACCGAGTTCAATCCTGCCCAGATAGACGCGGTAGTTGGGGGCGTTGTCGTTGGGACGGTTGGTTTCGGCCACCAGCCGGACGTTGCGGGCCTGCAGGGCCAGGGTGACGATTTCGCCTTCGAAGCCTTCGCCCACCTTCTTGAAGGAACCGATGTTAGCCATTGTCGTGTCTCCATGCTGTTATCGGGCCGCGACCACCGTGGCCTCGATGGCGATCGACCAGCCGGAGGCGAGCGGCAGAGCACCCTTCAGGGCCGCAGCGCAGCGGAGGACGGCAGGGCCGGAACTTTCTTGTCTCGCGAGGAATGACGGCGCAGCCGTCAGGGGAAGAAAGTTCCGGAACGCCGTTGCGGCCAGCCGATCGAGGCGCAGCCGGTCTTCGGCTAGATCAGCCATCCAACAGAGGCCATGGTGTGCGGACCCGACAGCCCCCCAGGAGAGACGATGCCGGCATGACCGGTCCGACAGGTGGGGAACGTGCGACACAGAAGAATATCGCGCTCGCCCGGTGCGACCGTCTTCCATGCTGGTGACACGGGCTGCGGCCTGACACCCGCCCCCGACTGCCACGTCCCTGCTGCGAACGGTTCGGGCCGCATCCTACGGACCCGTCGTTCCAACGAAGGCCTGCCAGCCGGTTGCCCGCTGGACGATCCCTCCTTCGCCGCTGCTGTTTCGACCTGTTCACCGCCGAGGAAGGGGGCCACCGCCTCCCTCATCCATCGTCCCCGCAGTTGGAATGGGGCGAAAGGTCACGCCCCGCACCCGTTCTCTCCGGGTGGGGCCTCCCGGCGCGCGGGCAGTCCCGTTTGCTTCAACCGGAAGCGCGGGCAACGGGGAGCCCGACGGATACTTCTGATCGATCGACGCTCAGCGAAAAATCGTAAGCAGCGATCATCGTTTTCGGGATGTAGTCGAAAGAGACAATGGCGCTTACGCGCCACTATCCTTGCGAAACCTCCAGACCGGGATGCCTATCTGTTTCGCCTTGTCGGCCAGATTATCCTGAATACCGGAACCCGGAAACACCATGACCCCGATGGGCAGGACTTTCAGCAGGGCGTCGTTGCGCCGGAACGGGGCGGCCTTGCCGTGCCGGTTCCAGTCAGGTTTGAAGGCAATCTGCGCGACATCACGATGATCGGCCCAGCGGGAAGCGATGAATTCCGCTCCCTTGGGCGAGCCACCATGCAGCAACACCATATCGGGGTGCTTCTCCCGCACCTTGTCGAGACGGTTCCAGATCAGGTGATGGTCCTCGTAGTCGAGCCCGCCGGTGACCGCGACCTTCGGTCCGGGGGGCACGAGCAATTCGGTTTCGGCCTTGCGGCGGGCGTTGAGGAAATCGCGGCTGTCGATCATCGACGCCGTCAGGGTGCTGCGGCTGACCAGCGAACCGGAACGTGGCCGCCAGGGCGACATCGTCAGGCGTTCGAACTGGTCGCAGGCCAGGTCGCGGAAGATCTCGTAAGCATTGCGTCGCTCCAGCAGGGTCAGGCCCTCGGCGATGAGGCGCTCCAGTTCCACCGAGCGGATCTCGCTGCCATCCTGCTCCTGCTGGCTGCGTTTCTGCGCCACCTCGTTGCGGTCAAGATCACGCTCTACCTGCCCGACCATGCGGTGAAAGACGTTGACCGTGGACCAGAGCAACGGTTCGAGATCGGGTTCCAGCCGCGTGTCCGTCAGAGTGGCTGACAGGGCGTCGAAGATATCGGCAACCGCGCCCTCGATCTGGCTGGCGTCGGGCAGCGGCCTCGCGTCCGGCTCGTCCTCAAACGGACGGTGGCCGTAAAGCTGAAGTTCCGTCAGCACATGGGCGGTGGAAGAGGTAGCGTGGGCGGGTTCGAAATCGTCCTGTGTGCGGGTCATGGGTCTGTCCTCCGGTTCTGGCCGCGCCCCTCGCGGCCTTTCCGGGGGCGGATAGCGGCAGACGAGGGCCGGGCCGGAACCGCGCAACGCGCGGCCGGAACGCAGTGGAGGATGGCAGGGAGACGGCTATTTTGCTTCGCGATGCAAAGCGCGGCACGCGCGGCGGAAAATAGCCGTCTCCGCCATTGCAGGCCCGGTCTGGCTGACGCCCGCTCCCCTTCCTGAAAGGCCGCGGGCGCGCCCCATCAGGAAATGGGACAGCCCCCGCACGGCAGGAAACGACGATGACCCTCCTCCCTTTCCCGGCCCGCCTCAGTGCGTGACCGGATGCAGGAACCGCACCACGTCCTGCGGGGCAAGCTGGGGATGCAGGATCGCCCGCATCGCCCCACGCCCGAGATAGCGGAGATCATCGTTGAAATCTGCCAGACGCGGTGACAGCACAAGGCATTCGATCCCGGCCTCCTGCGTCCGGGCCTGCAGGGTCATCACCGCATGATCCCCGGCCGGATCATCATCGCGCAGCACGTAGAGGCGGCGCAACGTGAACGGAAACATCAGGGCGGCGAGATGCGCCGAGGACAGGCAGGCGGCCAGTGGCAGAGCGGGCATGATCTCATGGAGCGACAGCGCCGTCTCGATCCCCTCGCCCGCGGCCAGAACGTCGGACACCATGCCAAAGCGTACGGCGTGGCCGAGCAGGTCACCCATCGCCCGACGGGGCATGGCGACGGGGGCCTTGCCTTTTCCGTCCCGCGCCAGCCAGGTACGATGAATACCGGTGACGCGGCCATTCAGATCGGTGACAGCGGCGATCAGCGCGGGCCATGTCTCAGTCGGACTATCGGCATCGACGCGATAGTAGCAATCCGAGTGGAAACGCAGGGACGACAGGTCCGTCAGGCGGGTCAGGTCACGATGCCGCAGCCAGGTTTCCGCCCGTGTGCCCGCAATCGGGCGGGACATGGACCAGAGCCGACGTGCGGCGTCTGCGGTGCCAGATGCCTGCCCCGAAGTATCGTGGCTGAACGCATGGGAACGGCCGCGATCAGGGGCCGATCGTGGCTCGGACTGCGGCAGACAGAGAAAGCGCCGGGCCTCGTCGGCGACATCACGAAAATCCAGCAGCCCGAGGCTTTCACGGATGATGTCGAGCAGATCGCCATGCTGTCCCGTCGCGCCATCCGTCCATTTCCCCGCGCGACCACGCCCGTCCGGTCCACCATGCAGGCGGACATAGAGCGACCGCCCCGGGGTGTTATGAACATCCCCGACCAGCCAGTAATTGCCGTGCCGTCGCCCGGCCGAGAGGTAATGGCGACAGACCGCCTCGGCGTTCTCGGCCAGCCTGCGGGCCAGATCGCCAGCACCCCATGATTGCGTATCTGTCATCTCACCCTCCCTGCAGGCTTGATGCCGCCATGATTCCCCCGTAACGGCAGAGGCAACGGGCACAGGCCCGAATGCAAAAGGATAGTTTCATGAAGATTGCCGATCTGGTCGATCATATCGCCACCACCACCGACACGAGCAAGACCGATACCCGCAAGGTGCTGGACGCCCTGATCGAGGCGATGACCACTGCCGCCAAGGCCGGTGATGAAATCACCCTGCCAAACTTCGGCAAGTTCAAGGTCAGGGAAGTCGCCGCCCGCGAAGGCCGCAACCCGGCCACGGGAGCGACCATCCAGATCGCGGCCTCGCGCAAGCTGGCCTTCACGCCCGCCAAGGCGCTCAAGGACAACCTGAACGACTGACCTGCCGACAGGCAAAAGGCGGCGGACCTCGTCCGCCGCCCCTTCCCCATCATGCCACTTTCTGATGATGGGCGCGTTCATCCGACCTTCTCCATCAGCTTGCGTGCCCTGCCCTCCAGATCCAGTCGTGTGTCCTGGTTGGTCTTCGTACGGGCCAACGCCGTAATTCCCTGTACGAAATCGAACACGCTCTCGGGCTTGCGTCCCTCCTCGTTCAGCACTGTTTCGATGATCCTGGTGGTTTCCGGTTTGGAGAACCCACGACGACGCAGGAAGGTTTCCCGATCTTCGTCGGTTTTTGCCACCAGCGCTCGA
>NZ_JAFVMH010000029.1 GCF_017377735.1 Acetobacter garciniae | reverse complement strand
GTAAGCTCCCGGCGACTGACGCCTTGCTGAATATTTCTGGTCTGGTTCAGCTATGAAGCATGAACGATTTAAGAGATAGGGACGCGGTACTACCTGCGAGTGTCGCAGGTAGTACCGCAGAGAGGCTCCAAAGGAGCGGTAGAGAGACCGATGAGCGGGACAGGCTGGCGGACGCCTCGCGGATCGAAATCGTTTCGGATCGCCGCCGCTGGCACGCCCCTGAATTTCGCGCGCGAGTGGTCATCGCGTCCTACGAGAGCCGACGCCCCATAAGGGAGGTGGCTGCACAGTATGGGATCCATCCCAGTCTGGTGTTTCGTTGGCGGCGAGAGGCTCGGGCCAAAGCGCAGGCCAAAGGCGGGACATCGTTCATACCTGTCATGGTGGCCCCGGCCCCCGAGCCGCAGCCATTGGAGCGTCGGAGAGAACAGGGAACGCTGTCCGGCCGAGCCGTCAGCCTGGTCTTTCCGGACGGTGTGCGGCTGGAGTTCGACACAGGGCTGTCCGCTGATCGTCTGCGTGAGATTGTGGGCGCACTGCGGTCATGATCCCGCTTCCCTCCACGCTGAGGATATGGCTGGCAGCCGGCGTGACCGATATGCGCCTGGGGATGCCCGGGCTGGCGTTGAAGGTCCAGGAAGCACTGGGTCGTGACCCTTTCGCGGGTGACGTCTATGCCTTCAGGGGCCGACGCGGCGACCTGGTGAAACTGATCTGGCACGATGGGATCGGCCTTTCCTTATATGCGAAGCGGATCGAGCGCGGGCATTTCCTGTGGCCTTCGGCAAAGGACGGAGCGATCCATCTCTCCCCGTCACAATTGACTTGTCTGCTGGAGGGTGTGGACTGGCGCAATCCGCAGAAAACATGGAGACCTGAACTGGCGGGATAATAAAAACTGCGTCAGGCCAGTATATACTGGTACCCTTTTGAGTGCCCATGTGATCAACTGCCTTCATGACGGGAGACACGGACGACATCATCGCCTTGCGCGCAGCACTTGCCGCTGCCGAGGCGCGTGCCCAGGTCGCCGAACTCCGGGCGTCTACTGCCGAAATCCGGGCCACTGATGCAGAAGCACGCGCGGCCAGCGCCGAAGCGCAGATTGCCCATCTCAAACATCTTATCGCGCGGATGCGCCAGGACCGTTTCGGTGCCTCGTCGGAACGGGGGCGCCGCCTGCTGGCCCAGCTCGAACTCGAATTGGAAGAGCTGGAGACGACACTCGCCGAGGACGCGCCCGAAAATGCGGCGGATCCCGCCGTCCGTGCGACAGCACCCAGGAGCAACCGGGGGCGCCAGCCCCTGCGTGCCGATCTGCCGCGCGAGCGGGTCGTCATCCCCGCACCGACACAGTGTCCGTGCTGTGGCAGCGATCGTCTGAGCAAACTGGGGGAGAGCGTCACCGAGACGCTGGAGGTGATCCCGCGCCAGTTCAAGGTCATCCAGACGGTGCGGGAGAAGTTCACCTGCCGGGACTGCGAGAGCATCACCCAGCCACCCGCCCCTTTCCATCCGATCGCGCGCGGACGCGCCGGCCCATGGCTGCTGTCGACCATCCTGTGCGACAAGTTCCTGCAGCATCTGCCGCTGAACCGCCAGAGCGATGCCTTTGCCCGCGAAGGGATCGATCTCGACACATCAACGCTGGCCGACTGGGTGGGAGCCTGCACCGCGACGCTGGCCCCCCTGACTACGCTGATCCGGGCGCATGTGCTGGCGGCACAACGCCTGCACGCGGATGACACCACCGTGCCGGTTCTGGCGAAAGGCCGGACAGTCACCGGACGATTGTGGAATTACGTGCGTGATGATGGTCCATTTGGTGGGCCAGCACCGCCAGCCGTCTGGTTCCGGTATTCCCGGGACCGCAAGGGCGAACATCCCACGGACCATCTCACCGGCTGGACCGGCATTCTGCAGTCAGACGCCTATGCGGGTTACAATACTCTGGCGAAACCGGGACGCCAACCCGCGCCGGTTGTCTCCGCCGGATGCTGGGCCCACGGACGCAGAGGGCTGTTCAAAATCGCCGAGAGGGACAAGGCGCCCCTCGCCATAGAGGCAGTAGGCAGGATCGACGCCATATTCCAAGCCGAGCGCACCATCAACGGTACGCCCCCAGAACATCGGCTGGCAGTCCGTCAAACAGACATAGCCCCTCTGGTCGACGATCTGTTCGACTGGATGCGGGAGTGTTGCCGGCGCATGTCGAGCAAAAATCCCGTTACCCACGCCATGAACTATTTTCTACGGCGTGCCGATACATTCACACGATTCCTCACAGATGGCCGTATCTGTCTGACGAACAATGCAGCAGAACGCGCCCTGCGCGGCATCGCCCTAGGCAGGAAAGCCTGGTTGTTCGCCGGGTCCGATCGTGGCGGAGAGCGCGCCGCCGCCATGTATTCCCTGATCGTCACCGCGCGCCTGAACGATGTCGATCCCCATGCATGGCTCGCTGATGTCCTGGCACGGATCAATGACATCCCCAATCCACGCCTCCATGAACTCCTGCCCTGGCACTGGAAAGCCCACCAGCAGGTCCACAATACCATCGCCGCCTGAATACGCCCGCGTCTCCCGCCGGATGCTTACG
>NZ_JAFVMH010000028.1 GCF_017377735.1 Acetobacter garciniae | reverse complement strand
TCCCCGTCAGGAGTGAGATAGAATACGCGGAAGGCATTGCCGTTACGGGCATAGATCCCGCGCAGGCCGTGATTCAGCACCGGATTGCCGATCTCCATAACCGTAGCGCCCTGGCTGGTGATGCGCTTCAGGGCGGGGATGGCGGCGATGTCGCTCGCAGGGATCGGCCGGGGTGCCGGAATGTCGCCAGGGGCCGCGACAAGCCGTGGCTGCGCGGCCTGCGGCTCTGGGACTGTGGGGGCAGGGCACTGTGCCGCCAGCGCCAGAGACGGACACAGAAGCAACGATGAGGCCAGAAAGATGGATCGCATGAGGTTCTCCTTATGCGATCATCATGCGGTCCCTGCTTGTGACCGCGAGAACGAACGGAATGGCAACATTGACCAGCGCCCCGCAGTCACAACCGCTCATGGGATTATCCTTACAGACACATTGAACAGGAAAAGGAACACAGCCAGTGTCCTCATTGACTACTGCTGCCCTTGCTGTCGCCCTGCTGGCGACGTGTGCGACATCCGCCATGGCGCAAAGCTTCTCTCCGGCCGAGCTCGATCGTATGGCGCAGGAGCGTCAGCGTGAGATCGGCCCGCGGAACTGGGGGCCGCCAGTCGCTGCCAAACCGGACGGCGCGCTGATCCCTCTTCCCGGGCCTGCTGCATGCATGAGCCCACGGACGGACTTCGAACCGGTCTATGCCGGGCCTGGCACGACATTCCGTAAGGCCGGTGTCGCAGCACCCCAGCTCGCGGTCAGTACCACGCGTGTCAACGGCTGGGCGAAGATCTATCGGGCCGGGGGCACCAGTGCATGGATCCCTGAAGGGGATCTCGTTCCCTACCGTCCTTCGCTCAGCGACCACCCGACGGGCTGCAAGGTTGATGGTATTCGCCCGGCCGACAGGATGGTCATCTTCTCGTATCCGGTGCGCTGATGCTTCGGCGACCGTTTGGCGCCGGGCTCAGTGTCCTGGCTCTCTGGGCGCACGCCCAGGGAGCCTCGGCCGACGTGCCGGCACAGATCATCCCGAGCATTTCCGAGGTCGGCACACCGACCTTCACCTATCCCGGGGCGTCATCGGGGTCGTCTTCGAGCAGCAGCAGCTCATCGTATGACGGCACCTGGGGCAGTACGGATGCCATGGCGACACTTCTGTCACAGACTTATGGAACCGACGCGGTTGCGGCAGCCGAAGCGGCCGGGATCAATCCTGACACGCTGGCTGCCTTCGCCCAGATCGAAAGCCATTTCCAGAATACCGGCAATTCCACCTCCTCGGCCGATGGCGTCTGGCAGGTCACGGATGCGACCTGGAACGAGTACGCCTCAAAGCTCGGGCTGAGCGATGCCGACCGGAGCGATCCGGCCGTGCAGGCCCAGGTGGCGAGTGCGATCATCAGCTCCTACGCCCAATCGGTCGCCAGCGTGAATGGCGGCACTGCGACATCCGCCCAGGTCTATGCGGCATACATGTTCGGCACATCGGCTGGGGAGAAAATCGCCACGGCATCGGCCGACACGCCGCTCAGTAATTTCGTGTCCGCGACCTCTCTTTCCAACAACAACATGAGCGGTTGGACCGTCGGACAATACATGAGCACCGTCTCGTCGCGCATGGGAAGTGGGGCGTCCGAGGCGGTCATCAGTTGATGAAAACCGGGATGAAAACGCGCAATTTTGGACACATTTTCGATGAAAAAACAGACACTTACGCGAATTACAGCTTGCGGGAAAAAAGGGTGTGTTGCAGTCTCGTGACGTCCTTGGAATCGCGCTCAGCGACGATTCCCTTCTGCTTCGCTCGAGGCCCGCCATGACCTGATACGCACATAAAGGAAAACCCTGCCTCTCCCGGTCGGCAAACCGGAAAAGCCAGGGCACCCAAAAAAACGCAGAGGAAGTCTGTCGCATAAAGCGGCAAAGAGATTGAATTCCTTTGTACAGCGGAGATTTTCGGAACGCAAGGAAAATTGCGAACGAGGATGCTTTGTCTGGTGCCCGGCGTCGTGAGGCGACAGTCTGATCTCAAGCTGGAAGCTGACGGATGGAAACACCCGATCACGATACGCCTGCGCGCCCGATCCGTCGGCGCGGCAAACGCACCCTCACGCCTGCAATGATGGCAGCGCGCGATGAACTGGCGACACCCGCACTGGCCTGGCCGGAGAAATACGATGTCCTGAAAGTCCTGGGCGCACTCCCGCGCGCCATGGGGCTGACACGGGCGGCCTGGCACCTGCTGATCCGCATGGTGGAGAAGACACCGGCCGAGAGCTGGCTGATGACAGGAACGCCGTTCATCTACGCCCATAATGCGACATTGATGGGATGGACGGGCTTATCGCTCAGCAGTCTGCGCCGCGCCATGCGCGAACTGACTGAGGCCCGCCTTCTTGTCGCCTGCGACGGTCGCAACGGCCAGCGTGGACGACGATGGCAGGGCGAGGGGGGCGAAAAGCAGGTCGGATTCAACCTGGCGTCCCTACGCTATCGGTGGCCGCAGCTTCTTAACCTGCTCGAAGACGAAAGACGGCGGCGCAGCCATGTCGCCTTCCTGCGCGATGCGATCGCCGATCTCAACGATCGGGTCCGCGTACTGGCCGAAGCCTGCGACGACCTAGCGACAGCCATGGAGGCGGCCCGCCTCCTGCGGTTGAGGCTCAGGACCGAAAATCTGGACAGGCTCGGTGAGTATCACGACCGGCTGAAGGAACTCTGGCACCAGGTGCGAACGCGGCCCCGGCCTGTGGATAACCCGGTGCAATCCTCGCCTGGAACAGTCAGGAAATCCGCTCAATGTACCCCGAAAATGGCACCCATGGGTGCCACTTCCGGCACCCACTATACAGAGTCAAAAAACAATCAACCTTCAGATGTTGTTGTAGTAGCGGCCAAAGGCCGCAATCGCATTGAAACAATGCGGCGTGCGGGGCACGATGACCCTGATGACGACAATCCTTTGCGTGAACATTCGGCGCTGGGAGGGTTCAAAGGGACCGCGATGTTCTATCTGACAATCTGCCCGGC
>NZ_JAFVMH010000027.1 GCF_017377735.1 Acetobacter garciniae | reverse complement strand
CGCGAGGCCTGAATGCCCGAGGTGAACGAGACCGGACTGGCCGTGGCGAAATTCCGGAGCGCCGGTGTCGCCTGATGCACGAAACGCGAGGCTGCGAACTTGCTATGCCGGATCGTGATCTGTTCGAAATTCTCCACGCCCCACAACATTCTGTTCTGGCACACTCCGCGCAGATAGAATGACGCGATGCCAAGGCTCTTGCTGCCGACTTCCGAGTTCCAGGCATAGAAACCCCGGAAATAGAGATCGGGGTCGCCGTTGGGCAAACGGCCAGCTTCAATCGGGTGTGTATCGTCGACCAAAAACAGGAACACATCCCTGTCTGATGCGTAGAGCGTCGTGGTTTCCTTCGTGATGTCCACGTACGGATTATGGGTCATGGTGGCCCAGTCGATGACACCAGGCACCTTCCAGTTGGTATCGCCTGTGCCATCGCCGGCGATCTTCCGCACCGCGCCGACCAGTTCATGGTCCCAGATACGGCCGTAATCCGGCCCCGTGACGGCGCGCAGTTCGACGCGGCCGTCCTCGGTTTCCAGCGTTTTCACCAGTTCTGCGCGGTGCGACAGCAGCCCGTGCTGCAGATTGATCGCCGCCAGTGGGGCCGGCAGGTTACGCAGGTACGACGATGGTGCCCCCACCAGACTGCACATCTGGCCAAAGGACCAGTGCGTCGGTGCGATCGGCTCATGTTGTCCCGGCACGGTCAGGGTCAGACGCTCGGCATTGTCGCGAGCAGCCTCGACACGGATGGCGCGGCTTTCCACCGTGCGGGCCGTGGCCCGATCCGCGCGCGCCAGTGTGGCGGCGTGCAGATCGGACAGCGAGAGATACCGCTCGTCATCCGGGCGGGAAAACCATTCGGACGAGACGCGGGCGCTGCGGGTGCCACGGGACGGATCAATCCGGAAGCCGCCGGAAGCTGCACCATGGGACGCAGGGGGCAGGATGGTGGTCGTGGTCATGGAAAACTCTCCTCTATGCCGGTTATTCGGCACCAGAGGCGAAGCCGCCCTCTTCCTCTTTCCGGGCACCGGACATGAAAAAAGCGGCTTCCGGGTATCGGAAGCCGCTGTCTCAAAGTTCCAGACCTCATAAAGGCTACTCGGCGGCGATAGCCTCCATACCCTCGTCCACCGTTGCCGTTTCAACCGGCACCTGCTCTGCACCACCTGTCGTGCGCAACGCCTCGGGCAGCCAGCCCGAACCATCCAGCAGCTGCTCGGCCTCGCGGGCCATGTCAGGCTTCTTCAGGTGGGCGATGCGCTCGGCCGCCTCATCGCCGCGCGCTTCCCGCACCGCCTGCAGGATACGGGCCTTGGTCACCCGACCGAGATAGTTCTCGACCGTGGGCTGCCAGCCCGCCTCCACCATGTCGAGACTGAGGGCCGATGCCAGACGGTCTGCCCGTTTGAGACGCTCGGTGACGCTGCGCTGGGACACCGCGCCATAGGCGGGCATGCGCTCGTAGAGCGCGTTGACCCCGAAAGACAGGCAGTGGGCCAGCAGAGCCATGCGGCTGGCATCGTCCAGCCCGTCGATCCAGCGCCACAGCGCATCCTCGTCATCCGGCAGATCATGCTTCCAGCCCTCGTTGCGCTGGCGCAGCGCATGGGCTGGAAGGCTGCCCGGCATGTCGGGCGAATGGATCGGCAGCGGGATTTCCCGGACATAGGCTTCCAGGCAATCCGCGCCGGATGTCTGCCAGTAAACATCGCGCACCAAGGTGTGCAGCAGTTCGGTCAGGGCGATATGCGGGTTGCCGGCAAACGCATCCCGCAGGGCCAGCGTGCGCCAGGCCGTCAGTTCGGTGAGCAACCGGTCGGGCAGCGGCTTGATCCCGTCTTCTTCCTCGGGTTCGACGTCAGCAGTAACGCTATCGCTCACTTCGCCTTCATCGCCACCATAACCCGTAAGACGTTCATCCTGCCCATCATACGCGGGGTGATCGTATTCATCCGAACCATAGGCATTATCGGTCTCTTCCGGCCCAGCCGGCATGTCCTCGGGCAGCACGAACCCCCGCTCCACCTGCAGCGTGCCATCGCTGTCGAGACTGACAAAAGCCCCTGCCCGCGCCATGTCAGCGGGATCGAACGCCAGAGGCCGTTCTTCCAGGGCAAGAATGGCCTGCTCGATCTCGCCCAGTCTTGCATCCACCTCATCGGGGTATTCATCGGCCTGAGCATATTCGGCCTCGATAGTTTCCTGCTCGACACGCAGGGCTTCGAGACGGGCTGTCTCTTCATCGGTCAGCGGCATTTCCCTGCCGTCGATCTCAGCGAAATGCCGTGTGTGACCCCATGGGAATGACAGGGCGGTTTCAATCCATTTCCAGCCCTCAGCACGGATATCTTCGGCGGCTGCGTGCAGTTTTTCCATGACCAGCCGGTCCAGAATGGCCGGATCCTGCAGCCAGCCGCCATCATCGGCCTCGAACAGGTCACGCATAACGTGGCCACCAGCGGCAAGATAGGCATCCAGCCCCACGAAGCGGGCACGGGCGTCTGAAACGCGCACGGTCTTTTCTGTCAGCATGCGGCGGATGACATAGGGTTCACGGTTATGGCTCTGGGACACGATCTCCCAGACCTGCTCCTGCCGGGCATGGTCATCGCTGATGGAAAAGGCCATCAGCTGTTCCAGCTTCATGCCGTCCTGCTCGTAGATCTCAAGCAGCTTGTCGGACACGGTCATCAGCCGCAGGCGCTGTTTGACCACGGCCGGTGCGACGAAGAACGTTGCGGCGATTTCCTCTTCAGACATGCCTTTTTCCAGCATGTCACGGAAGGCGCGGAACTGGTCCAGCGGATGCAGGGCTACCCGCTGGACATTTTCGGCCAGGGAATCATCTTCGGCGAGAATGGCCGATCCGGCCTCGCGCACCACGCACGGCACCGGGGCAGTCTTCGCCAGTTTCTTCTGCTTCACCAGCAGTTCGAGAGCACGGAAACGACGCCCACCGGCCGGGACTTCATAGGTACCGGTCTCGACCCCTTCGCCGTCAAGGATGGGACGGACATTCAGGCTCTGCAGCAGCCCACGACGCTCGATGTCGCGGGCCAGTTCCTCGATCGACAGGCCGGACTTCACACGCCGGACGTTGGACTGAGACAGCACCAACCTGTTGAACGGAATATCACGGGAGGAACTCAGGATGATTTTGGGAATAGCGGTCGCCATGGCGAAAAACTCCATGACGGGCGGACAGGAGACTCTCTCCCACCCTCTCAACCCGTCATGAAAATCCGCGCA
>NZ_JAFVMH010000026.1 GCF_017377735.1 Acetobacter garciniae | reverse complement strand
ACTATTCTTCCTTATATAGAAAACAGAACGATATCGACGCGATATCTCGAAACGTTAACAACATCCGGGATAGTTCCGTCCCAAGCTCTCATATCCGCCGGAAGACCACGGAACGACTGCTGCGCGGCGCAGGGTATCGACCAGTCTCTTTCCAGTATCGGACATGACGACAACGGACCTCTATTCAGGCGGTAATACAGACGCCCATACGGAACAAACCGCTTCCGGTGAAGCAGGACGGATCATGGCAGCTTCGCACCCCCCTGTATGTCCCCCAACCAAGGGACAATGCCGCTTTTTGTGCAAAATTATCTCGATTTCATCGCATCGTTATAAAAAACGTTAAATTATTCCGTCTATTTTTGTGTTCCATGGCACGACTGCGTAGCCCTTGGCCGTTGCGGAACACCTGATCGGACAGGCGTATTGCCGGGCAAAAAAATGCCTTTGTCCCTTGGTTGGGGGACATACAGGCAAGCCTGAAGGTGTCATGGTCCCCGCCATGTCACGAGGGATAAATCATACATGATTATTCGCCTGCTTCATGCCGCAGAGCCGACGCACCCAGCTGATTGGTGCGCCAGTCATCGCATGCAATCGGCGACCTTCGGGCAGGCATGCTGCCGGTGCCGCCTGACAGGCGTGGGCGAATTCGATGAAAGGATCAAGCCGTGATCGCGATAGATTTGAAATCACTTGTCGCCCGACTGAACGATTCATGCCGAAAAAGCCTGGAATCCGCAGCGGGGCTGACGCTGGCGCGCACGCATTACAATGTCGAGCTGGAACATTGGCTGCAAAAGCTCTGCGATGCCACGGATACCGACATTCCGGCTATTTTCCGACATTATGATATCGATATGGGGCGCTTCCTGGCCGATCTGGGCCGCGCGTTCGAACATATGCGCACCGGCAATTCCCGCGCACCGGGTCTTGCCCCCGATATTGTCGAGGCCATGAAACAGGCCTGGCTGATTGCCTCCATCGAAGATGCCGCATCGCGCATTCGCTCGGGCCATCTGCTGCTGGCCCTGCTGGCGGATGAAACGCTGGGGCGGCGCATGCGCGACATGTCGCCACAACTACGCAATATTCCCGTCGATAACCTGCGGCGCGACCTGGACAGCATTGTCGCACAAACGACCGAAGCCAGTGGCGACGCGTCAGGCCCCAAGGCAGAACCCGGCGCTGCACAACCCCAGCCGCGTGGCGATGGTGCACTGGAACAGTTCACGCAGGATCTGACGGAACTGGCCCGTGCCGGGCGTATCGACCCCATTCTGGGCCGTGACGCGGAAATTCGCCAGGCGATCGACATTCTGGGGCGGCGGCGCCAGAACAACCCGATCCTGACGGGTGAGCCCGGCGTGGGCAAGACTGCCGTTGTTGAAGGCCTGGCGCTGAAAATTGCAGCAGGTGACGTGCCGGACTCCATGAAGGATGTCACCCTGCGCACACTCGACCTTGCACTTCTGCAAGCGGGTGCCGGCATGAAGGGCGAATTCGAGCAAAGGCTGAAATCGGTTATCGAGGCGGTCAAATCCAGCCCCAGACCCATTATCCTGTTCATTGACGAAGCCCATACCCTTATCGGCGCCGGTGGCCAGGCCGGTCAGAATGACGCGGCCAACCTGCTCAAGCCCGCCCTGGCACGGGGTGAACTGCGCACGATCGCCGCAACCACGTGGGCCGAATACAAAAAGTATTTCGAGAAAGATGCTGCCCTGACAAGGCGTTTCCAGGTCGTGAAGGTTGAGGAGCCGTCCGAACCCATGGCTGTTGCCATGATACGGGGCCTGACCGGCACGCTGGAAAAGCACCATGGCGTGCGTATTCTGGATGAAGCGATCGTGGAGGCGGTGCGCCTGTCCGCACGGTTCATCCCCAGCCGCCAGTTGCCGGACAAGGCGATCAGCCTGATCGATACGGCTTGCGCGCGCGTGGCGATGAGCCAGGCCACCATTCCCGCCGAAATAGAGGACCGCGAACGCCGCGTAGACCTGATCCAGACCGAGACGACCATCCTCACGCGGGAAATGGCGGCAGGTGGCGCGCATGAGGCCCGTCTTGCGGAACTGGTGAGTGAGGAAACCCGCCTGAAACACGAGCTGACAGAACTGTCCGCCCGTTTCACGCAGGAAAAGGAACTGGCCACCCGTATCGCGCAGACACGGGCTGAGATTGAAAATGCGGCGCCCGACACCGACACGACCGCGCAGCGTGCAACATTGAACGCCCTGCAGAACGAACTCTACGGGTTGCAGGGTGAAACACCGCTGATCTTCCCCGTTGTCGACGGGCAGGCCGTCGCGGCAATTATCGAGAACTGGACGGGCATTCCCGCGGGGCGCGTGCGCTCGAACGAAATCCGCACGGTCCTGAACCTGGAAGCGGCAATGGCGGAGCGCATCATCGGCCAGCCCCATGCGTTGGAAGCCGTCGCCCAGGCCATCCGTACCAGCCGTGCGGGCCTGACCGACCCGCGCAAGCCGATTGGCGTCTTCATGATGGTGGGCACGTCGGGCACCGGCAAGACCGAAACCGCCCTGACACTGGCCAACCTGCTTTACGGCGGTGAACAGAACCTGACTGTCATCAACATGACCGAGTTCAAGGAAGAACATAAGGTCTCGTTGCTGATGGGTAGCCCACCCGGCTATGTCGGCTATGGCGAAGGCGGTATCCTGACCGAAGCGGTGCGCCGCAAACCTTATTCCGTCATTCTGCTGGACGAGATGGAAAAGGCCCATCCCGGCGTGCAGGACGTGTTCTTCCAGGTTTTTGACAAAGGCCACATGAAGGATGGTGAAGGACGGGATATCGATTTCAAGAACACCGTCATTATCATGACATCCAATGCGGGCACCGACCTGATAGAAAAACTCTTTGCCGACCCCGATACGGCGCCGGATTCAGTCCAGCTGGCAGAAGCGCTGCGGCCGGAACTGATGAAATATTTTAAACCGGCCTTTCTGGGGCGTACGACGATTGTGCCGTATTTCCCGCTGTCGGATGCGGTCATTCGCGATATCGTAAAATTACAGTTCAAGAAAATTGCACGGCGTGTACGGGATAATTACAAGGTCGACTTCCACTACGCGCCCGAACTGGTCGATATCATCGCCGCCCGCTGCAAGGAATCGTCGTCCGGCGCACGCAATATTGAAAATATCCTCTCACGCACTCTACTCCCTGAACTGTCGGCGGAAATTCTGTCCCGTCTGGCTGCGGGCAAGGATATAACGACTGTCGCGGTGAATGTCCGCGAAGACGGTCATTTTTCCTATAAACTGGACTGAAATATTCCCTCGCCCGCGATAATTGGAGTGTCATTTCAAGGGGAGCGTAACGGCTGAAAATATAAGCCTTAATGCCATGGCCGTCAGTTTTTTGAAATCGGGCGATATGCCCACAGATGATGGTAAAATTGCCTGATATTATAGACTGGCAGGCAGCAAGGTCATTCGGTTATTTTTTGCAATGGAATGCTACAGCCACATTGGCCGTTACAGGATCGGTCGATATGGCAGCATTCTCCGCCTATTGTGTCAGGCGTGTTTCCATTATTATGAAATGGCACCCCCTGGCACCCTGATCTCAAATACGGAATCTGGCATATGCCATAATTGTGCAATCAATGTTCATAATATCCTGTGGGATCACTACGCAATGGGTGCAACCAACCCGCTTGAAGTCATGATCGGAAAAAGCCTGTCCTGATCCAGGACTATCTCTCTCAGGATGAAAAGAACGCCCTTCCGCTGTGTCAAAGGAGTCATTCGAAATGTCTACCCGGAAATTTCTCTCGCTCTTTCTTCCTTCCAAGCCAAAAGTCATCAGTAGCCCGACACCCGATACGACGCATCGTGTGAAAAAGGCACGTAATGAAACGGACGATATTGGGGCAATCAATTCTGTACTGACAGACCCATTGATAAGAAATGCTTTTTTGAAATCGTTCATAAATCGTGGCGATCAAAAATCAGCTATATTCATTTTAATGATGCAGCAGTTCAAGAAATCATATGATGGCCTCAGCCAGGTAAAGGCCTATTCTATTTACGATATATCGATCCGAATAAAAGAGAGTGATGAGTCAAAAAACAGCACGCATGCCTCGACACCCCAAGCCCAGTTGGGTAGCAAAGGTACAAGCTATACTTCAATACCAAGTTATTTGCAGATCCAATCGGAAGACGGGCCATCTTATGATAGCTTTCTTTCCAATATCGCTATTTCAAAAGAGCAAAGTGTGCAAATTGCACGGTATTTACAGGATGGGCGCATAAAGAATGCGTTTGATGGCGCGTATGCTACCGTGTGTGCACAGTTGCTGCATAAGAAGACTGTCAAGGACTTTATAAACCAGATCGTAAGCGAAAGTCGAAGCTTCACACCTCAAGGAAAAAGTGAAAGTTATATCAGTCAGCTTGCGTCCAATTTGGAAACGGTGGGATTCGATACCAGGGCAATGGGCCTCTATTTGTGATTATACGCCGGTATTGAAGGCAGAATTAAAGCCGCCTTCTAATTTTATATTCCCGTGCAAGGGCATACCGAACGGTAAGAATACCCTTGCAGAGAGCGCGCCGTCACAATTCTTTCTTAAAACAGGAACGCTCGTGGCGATGCGTTCACTACGTGTTGCCGTAATCATTTTCCTGCTCATACAGCAAATAAATATGCATTTTGTCCCCCCTCTGGGGGACATACAAGCCCTTCCAAAACTGTCATGCTTTCTCTCAGACAGCTTTGCGTTACAGACACTACGAGGGAAATGCA
>NZ_JAFVMH010000025.1 GCF_017377735.1 Acetobacter garciniae | reverse complement strand
AACTCTCGCACAGGTTATCGACGGCACCGGCAGCCTGAGTCAGAACGGTACAGGCACTCTGGTTCTAAATGCAGACAATACCTATACCGGGGCCACCACCATTGCGCAGGGCGTGCTGCAACTGGGTAATGGTGGCACCACGGGTTCGATCGCAGCCTCCTCGGCCATTCGTGATAACGGCTCCCTGGTTGTCGATCATAGCAACACGGTAACTCTCGCACAGGTTATCGACGGCACCGGCAGCCTGAGTCAGAACGGTACAGGCACTCTGGTTCTAAATGCAGACAATACCTACACAGGAGCGACAACCGTGAAGAGCGGCACGCTGGATGTGGAGGGCTCCATTGCCTCTTCAGCCGTGACGGTGCTGCGTGGCAGCACGCTGTCTGGGACGGGTTCTGTAGGGAATACGCTGGTCGAAGCCGGGGCGACCCTTGCCCCGACAGGAGTTAATGGCGTGCTGAGCGTGCAGGGGAACCTGCAGATGGCCGATGGTGCAACCCTGTCGGTATATGAAAACGATCACCCTTCCGGCATGAGAATGGTGGTGAACGGGCAGACCTATGAGCAGCTCAACTCTGGCACGGTGGCAGTGACAGGTTCCACAGCACTCACCGGTACGCTGAATGTTAACGTCATTCCCGGAACGTTCTTCAAATCACATGAATACTTTGCGCTTATTTCATCCGCCGGTGGCTTTTCCGACAAAGCAGATGCGCTGCGGAGCAACCTCAACAATCTCTACACCTTTCTGATGCCAAGCCTTTATTACAATGGCGATGATCTGGATCTAATGATCTACCGGAATAACGTGACATTCTCCTCCGTAGTGCAGACCCGCAATCAGCGCGAAGTAGGGCGGGTGCTCGATACCCTGCCTGAAAGCAATGCTCTTGTGCAGGGCATTGAAAGTCTGGACGCGGCAGGCGCCCGGCAGAGCATGAACGCCCTTTCGGGCGAGGTCTATGCCTCTGCCCGCACAGCGCTGATACAGGATAGCGTGTATGTCCGTCAGGCTACGCTGGACCGTCTGGAGACAGCCGACTGCCAGGAGGGTGGTATGGGTGGAGCCATCCATACCGCGTCACTGGCAACAGGGCATAAGGATGAAGGCTGCCTTGCCGGGCAGGCTGTGCTGTGGGGCGAGGCCTATGGCGGGCTCGGGCACAATAATGGCGATGGCAACGCGGCCAGTATGCACCATTCCACTACCGGTTTTATCATGGGGCTTGATACCCCCATCATGGATGGCCGGTGGCGGGTAGGAGGCCTGTTCAGCTATGGCCGCTCCATGTTCGATATCGGCAGCGGGCGCGGGTCTTTGGGGCATAGCAACAACATTACCGTGGGGGGGTATGCCGGCACGCACTGGGGCGCGCTGAGCCTGAAGCTGGGAGCCGCCTACACGTGGAACATGCTGAGCCTGCAACGCAATGTAGCATTTTCTGACTATTCCAGCCGGCAGTCCAGCAGCTATTCCGGCGGTACGGTCCAGGTGTTCGGTGAGCTTGGCTACCGTTTCCACACCGCGTATGGCACGGTCGAACCCTTTGGCCATGTTGCCTATGTCAACCTTGCGACCAATGGCTATCAGGAGGCAGGCGGAGCCGCGGCCCTGCAGGGGCGTGGCATGAATACCGGGGTAACGTTCTCCACCTTCGGGGTGAAGATGTTCAAAACCGTGCGGGCTGGAAACCTGCTGCTGCTGCCGCATGGCTCTCTGGCCTACCGTCGGGCATTTGGCCTGCTTACTCCCACCAACCACACCACGCTGGCCTCTGCCGGTGGAAACGATATGGATGTGGCAGGGGTCGCACTTTCGCAGGATTCCGCCGTGGTGGATGCCGGGGTGAGCATCCGGCTGACGGACAGGATCGATATAGGGCTCTCCTATATCGGTCAGTATGGCAACCGGTCGGTTGAAAGCGGTGCTACGGGGAGCGCGCATTTCAGATTCTAGCAATCTGTCGGGTTAGTCATTTTGAATGGTCATAAGACCGAGGCTGACCCGGCTTATGCTGCCTGAAGAGATGTGAATATTGTTCATCAACACAGCGGAGCTCTGTCGCTGGCCTAGGAAAGTTAGAGTGTTCGAAAAACCCTCTGTATCTGAACTGTTGGCTGTGATTCCATCCCTTCAGTGATGATTGGGGGAATGGCTCAGGAGGCAGTCTGGTTTCTTTGATGACTTACTCGGTTAAGTGGGCTTGGCGATCAACTCGAAGCGTTTTCCCGGACTGTGGATTTTGAGGTGAGAAGTGGACCCGTCCGTTCGGACAGTTTTTGAGCTTGAATAAGCTATACCCGGTTGTTGTTTTGCTGCCATTCTGACGGCACTGCTGTTGGCCCTCTAGTCCGGGGTTAACCTAGGACCAGAGGGCGTCCGCGCGTCATGATACGCCTCATCGGGCGTGCGTTCAGCCAATGCTGAATGAGGCCGCTGTCCGTTGTAATACACGATCCATCTGCCAAGCCCGCCCCTCAGTTCTGAACCCGTCTGCGAACGCGCGCAGGTATACGTGGAGGGTTCTTCAAACCCTCCACGTGGCTTTGCCCTGCTGCCGCGCCGATGGGTCGTAGAACGGCCTTTCGCATGGACCACACGATGTCGTAGACCCGTTAAGGATTACGAGCAGTACGCTTCAACGCTCGTAAGTCTCTATGCCATCGTTTTCGTATGCTTTATGCTTAGAAACGCCGCTATGCTTTCTCAAGATGCATAACACTCTCTATAATGGAGCTTAAAATATTATAGTACTATGCACCCCGAAAATGGCTTCGTTTTTTATACGCTGATTCTTTGGACTCAGTACCCCGCCACTTGGCAATACAATGCCCTGTATGTCCGGCTGAAGCATAAACCACGGTGCAAGCTGGACTTGATAAGTCAGTTCCAGGTGATATTCTGTGCCTTGTCCCGGCATGCCAGAACGTTGGTCTGCTCGTGCCAGATAGGGACTGGCTGCCCCCAGCCCCGCCCCCAATCCCAGAATATCGGCTGTACGCCAGAAAGGTCCTTTTAGCGTAATTCCACCGTCTACAGCATAGACAATCTGATTGCGATCCGTGTCAGAGGTCCAGTTGCCGCGGATAAAGGCGTCGATCTCGGCTGTCGGACTGAAATGCTGAAGGGTCTGGTCAATGACAGTGTAAACGGCCCAGTTCGTTTTATGGGTTTTGGTGAAATCTGCCTGATCTGGAAAGCGGCCGGTATCAAAATAGCCGCCCAATTTGTAAGTTCCCTGTCGGCCCCATATTTTGCTGCGATACTGAATTTCAGTAAAGAAAAGTGCGCCGGTACTGAAATTGAATCGCGTGCCAGATGGATCCCGGTTCTGGTTCCATGGGTCCCGCACATTGATGAAGGGACCGCCGATCGGGTTGTCATCCGCTGCTGCGAACAGGAAAGTCCATTGCGGGGATGCTGTATAGCGTAATCGTATTGCTGGTGTTGTCACGGGGGATACCGGTCCCTGGTCGTACAGGTCATTATCCGGCATGATCGGCCATGAAAAAGAGGCGTTCAGGAAATCGAGTCCGACGCTACTGATCATGAAGTCTTGGCCAAGATCGAGTTTTCCAATCCGGATGGCGAGACGGTGTTTAAAGAGTTTCTGACTATACCACAGTTCATATAAACGTCCGTTATCATCTGCCTCGATATTTGATGTCTGGTTGAACACATACAGGGGAATATTACTGAAAGGCCGTCCACGAATTTCCATAGCACTGATGTCGAATGTGCCGAGCGGCAGGTTTGTCAGAGTATGCAGGTCTGTAGCCATTTCAACCGTTGTCGAACCAATGTAATTGTTTGATGCCTGTGCCCCTCCCACAGGGTTGGACCATAATTCATTGGTGTCAGAAATGCGGATATTGATCCCCTTTGCCTGCAACCAGTTCCGTATGCCGCCCCAATTGCCGGATAGATGGGGGGACGCATCAATATAAGCTGGATTACGTGGCTGAGTGTTGTCACCAGTGTTGAGTAAGTGGCGTGGAAGTTGCTGGCCATACGCAGGAGAAAAATATCCGCATAAGATCATGGTGAGAAAATATAAATGAGGATTATTTATACCTAAAATCATTTTAAATTCGACATTTTACAAAATATACGATATATATCAATGCAAACCGTTACTTATTCAGTCTATACGCGATAATATACATCAGCGCAACGGTCATAAAATTTTATGTGCATGAATAGGGACTACTGACCTGTGCTTTTATCCTGCGGAAGGGTCACAATCTATCTAATAAACAGTGTTATATTGAATGTTCATATGATACTGAGAGTAAAATTGAGGATTCTAAAAACTCCTTGGCTTTAAGATCTGTCGAAGATATCGAAGAAGCGCTGATTGATGCGCCCTGCTCTTGATTTTGGGCTTTGGGATTACTACGCGGCGGCGCTCATCCGCTCCAGGCAGAGAAAGCGGCGCATATTATAGACGGTATTGGCCAACCCGATCGTCATTATGGCCCGGGTGATGCCCACTGTCCGGATGAACAATCCTGTTTGTGACTTTTAATTGGCAAAGACATGCTCAACGCGTGATCGGATCACCGACTTCCCCGCGTTGAACCGCTGGATATGCCGGGGCATGCGCCTGAGATGTGGTTTTTTCGATGGAGCTTCGAGGCAAAACCTTGCTTTTCCATGAAGTTTTCATTGGCTTTTGAGCGATAGGCTGTCGTGCCAAATCCAACGGATATGACGTGCCCCCCTTTTTGTATCCACTCAAAAGGAGAGCTCCCGTTTTTTATGGCTTGGGGTTGGTGGGATGACAAGTGTCTCGGGGGCATGCCCCCGAGACACTTGTCTGGCGACCTGATCGGGTGTCCTGCCATCCAATTGGGAATGGGGACGCACTGTGTTGTAGTCTTCCCGCCAGTCAGCCAGAACCTGTCGGGCATGGCTGAGAGACGTGAACAGCGTCTCGTTGAGGCATTCATCCCTCAACCGGCCGTTGAAACTTTCGACAAAGCCGTTCTGTTGCGGTTTCCCGGGGGCGATATAGTGCCATTCAACCTTCATCTCATCCGCCCATTTCAGGATGGCATGGGATGTGAACTCCGTACCGTTGTCGCTGACAATCATGAGGGGTTTGGCATATCGTTCCACCTGGACCGTCAGTTCCCGCGCCACACGTCCACCTGATAATGACGTGTCGGCAACCAATGCCAGGTTCTTGCGACTGAAATCGTCGATAACAGCCAGAATGCGGAACCGGCGACCACAGATCAGGGCATCCGAGACAAAATCCAGGCTCCAGCGCTGCCCGGGTTCCTGGGGAATGGTCATGGGAGAGCGCGTTCCCAGTGCCCTCTTTCGGCCACCGCGATGACGGACTTTCAGACCTGGACTTGTAACGGTTTTGTGCCGGTCATCTGAGCGTTTTAAGCTCGTATCAGGAGACCGACGACACCATGAAACATACGGAAGATTTCAAGCGCGAGGCCGTGAGGATTGCATTGAGCAGTA
>NZ_JAFVMH010000024.1:2500-5585 GCF_017377735.1 Acetobacter garciniae | reverse complement strand
CTGCTCCACCCCGCGTTGGTGTCTGTATTGTGTGTGCGTGTTTAGGGTAGTTTGGAAGACCTGGCGGCGACCGACTTTCCCGCGACTTAAGCCGCAGTATCATAGGCGCTGGGGTTTTTCACGTCCGAGTTCGGGATGGGATCGGGTGGAACACGCCCCGCCATAGCCACCAGGTCATCCAGACCACCCTGAGAGCAGGTGGTGTGGTCGGTTGGTGCGGCTGTGTGTGAGTGAGTAAGTGAGAGGTGTTGGATGCATAGATGATTTCTGTGCATGGTTTAAACCCTGGGGTTTATTGGAGAGAGCCTATTGGGTGATTAGGACCAGTTAGCTGCACGCATTACTGCGCTTTCACATCTGGCCTATTGACGTGGTGGTCTACCACGACCCTCAGGGAGACCTAGTTTTGAGGTGGGTTTCCCGCTTAGATGCTTTCAGCGGTTATCCCGTCCATACTTAGCTACCCGGCTGTGCCACTGGCGTGACAACCGGTGCACCAGAGGTATGTTCATCCCGGTCCTCTCGTACTAGGGACAAATCCTCTCAAGTCTCCAACATCCACGGCAGATAGGGACCGAACTGTCTCACGACGTTCTAAACCCAGCTCACGTACCACTTTAATCGGCGAACAGCCGAACCCTTGGGACCTGCTCCAGCCCCAGGATGTGATGAGCCGACATCGAGGTGCCAAACCTCCCCGTCGATGTGGACTCTTGGGGGAGATCAGCCTGTTATCCCTAGAGTACCTTTTATCCGTTGAGCGATGGCCCTTCCACGCGGGACCACCGGATCACTATGGCCGACTTTCGTCTCTGCTCGAGCTGTCACTCTCGCAGTCAGGCGGGCTTATGCCATTGCACTCGACAGCCGGTTTCCGACCGGCCTGAGCCCACCATCGCGCGCCTCCGTTACACTTTGGGAGGCGACCGCCCCAGTCAAACTGCCCACCATACAGGGTCCCGGACCAGGCTGACTGGTCGCGGTTAGACATCAGAAAAATTCAGGGTGGTATTTCAAGGATGGCTCCACGGGAACTGGCGCCCCCGCTTCAAAGCCTCCCACCTATCCTACACAGAATGTCTCTGAGGCCACTGTAAAGCTGCAGTAAAGGTTCATAGGGTCTTTCCGTCTGACCGCGGATACCCCGCATCTTCACGGGGAATTCAATTTCGCTGAGCCGATGCTGGAGACAGCGGGGAAGTCGTTACGCCATTCGTGCAGGTCGGAACTTACCCGACAAGGAATTTCGCTACCTTAGGACCGTTATAGTTACGGCCGCCGTTTACCGGGGCTTCAATTCAGTGCTTGCACACCTCCTCTTAACCTTCCGGCACCGGGCAGGCGTCAGACCCTATACGTCGTCTTTCGACTTCGCAGAGTCCTGTGTTTTTACTAAACAGTCGCTACCCCCTGGTCTGTGCCACCCACTCATGGTTGCCCACAGGTGGGTCTCGCTTATCCCGAAGTTACACGAGTAATTTGCCTAGTTCCTTCAGCATCGTTCTCTCAAGCGCCTTGGTATGCTCTACCAGTCCACCTGTGTCGGTTTAGGGTACGGTCTATACGCCAGAGCTATTTCCTGGAATGCTCCAAAAGCCAGGTCAATCCGATAAGACCTGACAACATATCGCATTCGTCACTTCTGGCAGGTTCAGGACTATTCACCTGATTCCCATCGACTACGGCTTTCGCCCTCGCCTTAGGGGCCGACTAACCCTGCGTGGATTAACCTTGCGCAGGAACCCTTGGACTTTCGGCGACAGTGTTTCTCGCACTGTTTGTCGCTACTCATGTCAGCATTCGCACTTCCGATATCTCCAGAGAGGGTCACCCCGTCTCCTTCACAGACCTACGGAACGCTCCGCTACCGCGCATATCATAGATATGCACCCACAGCTTCGGCACGTGGCTTGAGCCCCGTTACATTTTCGGCGCAGGGTTTCTATTAGACCAGTGAGCTATTACGCTTTCTTTAAAGGATGGCTGCTTCTAAGCCAACCTCCTGGTTGTTTTGGAATCCCCACATCCTTTCCCACTTAGCCACGATTTAGGGGCCTTAGCTGGTGGTCTGGGCTGTTTCCCTCTCGACAATGGACCTTAGCACCCACTGTCTGTCTGCCAGGCTAAACTTCCGGGTATTCGGAGTTTGGTTGGGTTTGGTAAGGCTTTGGGCCCCCCTAGCCCATCCAGTGCTCTACCCCCCGGGGTCAACACCTGACGGTCTACCTCAATAGATTTCGCGGAGAACCAGCTATCTCCGAGTTTGATTGGCCTTTCACCCCTAGCCACAGCTCATCCCCGACTTTTTCAACAGGCGTGGGTTCGGCCCTCCAGTGCGTGTTACCGCACCTTCAGCCTGGCCATGGCTAGATCACTCGGTTTCGGGTCTTCTGCCAGCAACTGAACGCCCTGTTCAGACTCGCTTTCGCTACGCCTACACCTATCGGCTTAAGCTCGCTGCAAACAGAAACTCGCTGACCCATTATACAAAAGGTACGCCGTCACCCCATTCAAGGCTCCGACTGCTTGTAGGCATTTGGTTTCAGGTCTCTTTCACTCCCCTCGTCGGGGTGCTTTTCACCTTTCCCTCACGGTACTTGTTCACTATCGGTCACCAGGGAGTATTTAGGCTTGGAGGGTGGTCCCCCCATGTTCAGACAGGGTTTCACGTGCCCCGCCCTACTCAAGGATCTTTAAAAGCACTACGCATACGGGGCTATCACCCACTATGGCCGACCTTTCCAGATCGTTCTGCTTCTCTTCCAAAGACCACTGGCCTGCTCCGCGTTCGCTCGCCACTACTAGCGGAATCTCGTTTGATGTCTTTTCCTCCAGGTACTGAGATGTTTCAGTTCCCCGGGTTCGCCTCATGCACCTATGTATTCAGTACATGATCCTCTTGCGAGGGGGTTGCCCCATTCGGATATCTGCGGATCAATGCCTGCTCGCGGCTCCCCACAGCTTTTCGCAGCGTGCTACGTCCTTCGTCGCCTCCTGGTACCAAGGCATCCACCAAATGCCCTTATCGCGCTCTCTCGCACCATGCACAGAAACCATCCATGCATAACGCAGACAACACGTCTCG
>NZ_JAFVMH010000023.1 GCF_017377735.1 Acetobacter garciniae | reverse complement strand
ACAGCGGGTGCGCTGGGTGGTATACAAGGCACCTTACGGCGGGTTGCAAATAATCTCGATGGCCTGCCTCAGGCTCTCTCCCAGGCGATTGCCAATGCGAACGCGTGGCAGCAGAGGGCCGAGATGTATCGGCAGTCCAAAGATGAGGTGCGGGCGATACTTGGCAAAGCACTTGCTGCGCTCGAGAAGGAAGAAACTTGCTCAGCCCAGCTCAGGACAGAGCTGAAGGCAGCGCAGCAGCAGGCCGAAGCGAACCGGGCCAATCGTGACGAGTGGAAGGCATGGGGTACCCAGACGCGTGACGGCCTGAAGCAGATGATTGCCCGGCGCGACGCGCGGATTGCCCAACTGGAAGCCGAACTCAAGGCGGCGCGAGGCGCATGAAGTTTCATACCGGCCTGGCGGCTTCCATGCTCCTCACGCTGACGGGCTGCGCCAGTGGTAATCTCCGTTCAGCCAATTCGCGGCCGCTGAAACCACCGCATGTCGTGCACGCGCAGTATGATCCGTATGCGGCCTACGGATCTGCCCCGGCACAGTGGGCGCCTGCAGTCGCATCGCGTGACGGCACTATCGTCAAGCCGACCGATCCCGTGGACCAGGCCGACCGGCCGGACTACGAACATGCGGCGTGGAGCGCGCAGGCCGCGGCCAGCAAAGCCGGGACGTTCTGAGGCGGCACGTGACAGCCATTCGTGATTTCGTGTAGAGTGAAGTCCATGTCGAACAGTCACTCCCAGGTTGCCCTGCTTCGTGCGATTGAGCGGCAAACAGAAAAAAATACCAAGACCCCGAAAACAGCGAAAGACGCGTTGATTCGCATGGGAATACTGACTAAATGCGGGAAAGTCACAGCGCATTACGCTGCCGAACCGCGCATGCGCAAGCCCATGCTGGCAAAGTCGGCGTGACCGCGATCACTGGCGCGAATTAGCCCAGAAGTTGGCAGAACCACGACTGCGCAAATGGTGGTTCTGGTAACGGATATGCTATACTGTTGCTTTAACCAACCGACAGGAGCCACATGATGAGCCAAGCACTCTCCCCCATCGTCTCCGAGTTCGAGACGGTCGAACAGGAAGCCGAATACACCGCATGGCTTAAGGCTAAGGTTGCCACAAGTATAGCCGATCCGCGTCCACCAATACCGCATGATGAGGTCGAACGGCGCATGGCCGAACGGCTTACCAAGCTGCACAAACGCAACGCCGCATAATGCTGCCTATCGTCTGGACAGAGACTGCTGACGAAGACCTTGCAAGTATCACGGAGCGCATTGGCGAAGATAATATCGGAGCCGCAGAACGAATGTGGCATCGGTTCCGTTCTTGCGTGCTTCCTTTGTCGGCTCACCCCTATCTCTACCCGATAAGCGACCGTATTCCAGGCCTACGTGAAATCGTAGCCCATCCGAATTACGTTATCCTGTATCGCGTAACATCGAGGAGTATTGAAATCGTCAATGTGGTTCACTCCCGCCGTCAGTTCCCTCTTTGAAGGCACTTCCTCCTCTATGACCGAGATTTCTACGCATGGACGACCGAGTAGATCGGATTACTGCGCACCGGGAAGCTCAGTGAGTCTGACCTCGGACATATTGCCCAAGAAATCGAGAGAAGCCTGAGGAAAAAGCGCGAACTCATCGGCCCCCTCAGACCTGCTGCCTAATTTGTAAAAATACAGCGATATTACTGCCACCGTATTCAAAATTTGCTGCCACACAATCGAGAAAAATCATGTGTCTCCGATCCGAAATAGACAAGTCAACACCATGACCGCCAATCTGATTCGTCTTTCAGCTGCTGTTATTCTTGTCCTCATCGCTCTGTCGTGGATCTCGTCGATCTTTCAGAACTTCGCTTGGATTATTGGCCCCGCCTTGCTTGCTTTCGCAGCCTATCGTCTATGGCGAGTGATGGAGAACGGACCGCCAGAAGCGACCCGTTACACAGAACGTGCTATGACTTTGGGCCGAAACAAGGCGAAGGAAATGGTTGACCGCTATCGGCATGAAAGCGAGGCGCGTCTCGAACGGGAGAGATTGCTTCGCGAACAAAATGCTCAGGTACTCAAGTCGTCGCCACCGAACGATCAACCGCCTTCATCTCATCCGGACGCGGCACCTCGACCAACCGCAAAGGCTGCCGCATTTCGAAAAGGTCCGACCGCGATCGAGAAACTTGATAACATGATCGGCCTGAAAGCGGTCAAGGATGAGGTGCATCGCTTGATGCGCAGGCTCGAACTCGAAAAAGAGAGGGAAAAAACTGGCTTCAAGGCCTCTGTCCCTTCTCTTCACTGTGTATTTCTGGGTAATCCAGGGACCGGCAAGACTACTGTAGCACGCCTGATGGGCGAAATTCTGCACGATTACGGATATCTACGTCGGGGCCATATGGTCGAGGCGGACCGGTCTCAACTTGTCGGTCAATATATCGGCCACACGGCTCCTATGGTTCAGGAGATCGTCTCACGGGCAACGGATGGCGTGCTCTTTATTGACGAAGCTTATACTCTGGCTCCAAAAAACGCAGGGAATGATTTCGGCGCTGAAGCGATCGACACTCTGCTCAAGCTGATGGAAGACCGACGGGATCGCATATGTGTCATCGTCGCCGGTTATACGACTGAAATGGAGCGATTTCTTTCCGCCAATCCGGGCCTCAAGTCGCGCTTTACGCGCACCATTGAATTTCCAGACTATGCTATCGATGAACTGGCCCAGATTTATGTTGGCTATGCTACGAAGGAAGGCTTTCTCCTGAATGAAAGCGCCACTTCCGCCGTCTTTCCCGCCTGCCAGGAACTCATTCGTCAGGGAGGCGCCCATTTCGGCAACGGGCGAGAGGTACGAACATTGTGGGAGAGAACAAGAGAGTCGCATGCCGAACGCGTCATGGCGCTGAAAACTCGTAATCAGGAAGCCCTGCATACGATCAGCGGCGTCGACATCGAAGATGCTGTCAAAAGAGGAGATCACGGATGAACGAAGATGGTCATCCCCCTTTGGAAGCCCGCTCATTTACTGAACGGCTTAAAGAGGCATTTCCTGTCGCTCTCAAGCAGGATGAGGCATTTCGCTACGCGCTCATTCTGGGAATCCTCGCGGTTGCAATCGCCATACATGGTCATCATGCAACAAACATCGTCCGATAGCACGATCGTCAAGTCGACCGATCCAGCCGACCGGCCGGACTACGAACATGCGGCGTGGAGCGCGCAGGCTGCGGCCAGCAAAGCCGGGACGTTCTGAACACCTGAGCCTCGTAGGATCGATGTATGGTTCTGAACATCGCGTACGTCTGCTACATACTCCTGTGTTTTTTTGGGATTTCGCTTGCTAATAGAACGCAGCCTTTGTCGGTGCGTTCTGACCTGGATGCTTCATCCCGGCAGACGGCCTTGCAATTGCAAGGTTTCACGATGTTGCTGTTTGCGTGCATGGTGGGCGCCCTCAGTGCCGGATTTGCATCGGCGATTGGCCGCATTTTGCTGCTTGTTCATTTGGCCGATCCATCCGTTGTGTCGACTGAACGGGCGGGCTCCATGACTGTTCTCAGACGGGTGACGTTGGTCGTGGCTGGCTTCTCTGGCCTCTATATCGGCTTCAGGGCCGCGCGCGTGTTTGCCAAGCTGTTTCTCATTGGCATTTTTCTTTATGTCGTCAGCGCCATCGCGGAGTGGATTTGGTATGGTGGGCGCTTTCAATTTTAACTAGACGCGGCCGCACCAGTTGCCCACGGTGTCTATATGGAGCCTAATGACGGCAGTAGTGCTTTCGCGAACCTGGAAGCTTCGACCTTTGGCCCATCTAACATTGCGATATACGTTGTGGCGTCCGGCGATGTCCTTCTTAAGCTGGTTCTATGCGCCTTAACGCCGGCTAACGTGCGAGCCGGATCTGTGCTGAGCAAGTGAAGGAGGAAGGCGTCCGGTTTGATTTTTTTCAACCCGTGCGAGGCCACAACCTGAGTATAGAAATCCTTGATATTCAAGGTTACAATAAAGTCTGCTTTCGCAGTCACAGCAGTTCCAATCACATGTGCGTCTTTTTTTTGACCGGCTGTCTGGCACTGAGTTTGTATTTGCGTGACGAGCGTTGATGGTGCTTGAAAATTCGCTGAGGGGTAAGCATTTGCCATCTCGGTCCGGCGCTTGTTAACAGCCGCTTCTCCGATCCGGGGGATGAGATTACGAGACCATTCGTTCTCAATGTCGTCGGACCAGACAGGAACGAAAATTCCGGTGTCTGCGATCCAAAGCAATAGATCCGTGAGCATACCTCTGTAGAGAACACAGGCATCGAGCGTGGCGATTATCGTGCTCAAAAGTCGTATTCTTCAGACAAAGCCGACAACTGCCTCAGAGCCTTACGTCTCCGCCTTTCCATGGATTCCTTAAGTAAAAGAACTTCTTTCAGTGCTAGTTTGTTTCGTGTCCTAACTTTCCGGGGGTGCAACTTCGTTTCCTTGATCAGATTCATTACGGATTGACGCGACATACCCAGAAGCCCAGCCGCTTGTTGTGGCGTAATTTCCTCAACCTCCTCGCTGGCAGACGATTGCCGCAATTTCTCGCTTTTAGAATGCGGCTTGAAGTGAACTCCATCGACTACACGCAGAAGATTTATGAGCTTTCTAGCAGATATTTCCACCTTGGTTTCTGGATCTGCATTCGAGACGATTTTTCGCAAACTTTTTGCCTGCCGCTTAGCCTCTGCGATTTCTTGTTGCGTCGCCATCACATCGATAATCACCATCGTGTCGCCCTCTCCCGCATGCATAAAATGTTTTATATGCCCTAATTGTCTTAACTGCAAGAAACACATCAATCGTGTCGTAGTGCCATTTGCCGCTGACCTGCTCATCACCATGACTGACGTGCTCATCGGCCTTCAGGCCGGTGAGCACGTCAGCCGATAGAGCTGATCGCCGTGCGGTTTGATGATGTTACCATGTGGGTCGAACTGATCGATGGTCGTGTCCTGGGGGTGCCTCTGGCGTGGTTCCCATTCCTCCTTCACGCGTCACCAGAGCAGCGTGCAGATTTCGAACTAAGTTATTCTGGCATTCATTGGGACGCCCTTAATGAGGACATCTCGACGGCTGGCAGGGCAGGCGGACATGACACGCCCCCCAAGGGTGGCTGCCTGAGGCCGCTCCGCGTAGCCTGCCAATGCCACAAATAGGGATAGCGCAAGACCATGCCCGGGCGGATTGCCATGCTCATGGTGCCGGAGCGGTCTCCAGGAGGTAGCTGTCGATAGCGCTGGCAATGCTGCCTGCCATCTCTTCAGACATGTCTGCCGTTGCGCCGGCAATGCGATTGTCGGCGACATGGATGAGCGCTTCATACTGCTCGACGCTAAGCATGATCAAACGCGGCTTGCCGCGTTGATTGATAGAAACAGGCCCCTGCAGGGCGCTCGCGATTATGTCGCCTGACTTGCGCGAGAGGTCGCTGGTCGAAAATGTACGCATCACATTCTCCTTACATTCTTCTCAATACAGCATTTACGTCTTTGCTGTAAATGCAGGAGATGTGGGTGGGAGAGTGAAGCTGCGTGTTAGCTCTCGATTATCGAGGCCAGAGGTTTCTTCCATCCGCAATGAAAGTCGCAAGGCCTCCAGGGGAGGCCGTGCGCAGCACCCAGTTCGCGTAACTCATGCGCAGGAACTCTGCGGCAAAAAGAACGGCCATCGATATATAGCGGATGCAGGTCGGGCCGACCGGTAGAAAACCCCGCCACAGCCAGGCCCAAAGTGACAGCACCGTAAATACGATCGCCAGGAGAAGCGCGAGACGGCCGTATCTCCGCGTCCGTCTGAGAAGACGGATGACCTCGACCGGTCTTTCGATCAGATCCGCGACATCGCGATCGGGTGGTGGCATGCCCAGACGGATCTGTCGCACCAGCTCCGTGCCGGTCCGGGCAAGCTGATAGCTCCGCACGAACGGACTGTACAAGGGATAGATAAGCCAGCCTCCAAGCCGCCATGCGACACGCCCGGCCCGCCGTGTGCCCCTGCCAGCCATTACGTATGCAGTTCCTGGACCAGGCGGGCCAGATCGTCGGGCAAGCCGGCTTCGACATGCGACATTCCCTTGCTGTCCGCCCACACGAAGGTCGGGGTGCCTTTCAGACCGACAGAATGGGCAGCGGCCATGTTGAGCTGCAGAAGGGCGGGGGAACTGTCAGTCTGGGCAATGTCGCCTGGCGCGTGACCCTGGGCCATGATCTTGTGCCACATCTGCCCCATGCCTTTGCGACCTGCCGACAGCATCGCTATTGCGGCCGGCGTGCTGGCATGAGCGTTCTCGTAATCGTTGATGGCGATCGGCACCAGGCCGAGCTGGATATCGCCCCGCTCGATGTAGGGCTGTAGCGCGGTGAACGCCCGGGTGGAATAAGGGCAGAGCGGATCAAGGATCATGTAGAGACGTGGCGCGGTCTCCCGTCCTTCAAGCCCAAACGAACTCGACGCGAGCGTTTTCACGGGATCTGTCTGCTCTGTCGCCTGGGCAGCCATCGGCTGCGCGACATTTTGTCCGGTATGCGCGGATGGCTTCCAGGTCACTGTCGGAATGGCGCCGGGGATCGGTGCGACAGTGTCGCGTGTGATATTCCGTCCGCCGGCGTCCCACATGACGCCCCCGATTTCGGCG
>NZ_JAFVMH010000022.1 GCF_017377735.1 Acetobacter garciniae | reverse complement strand
AGAGAACTGGAATATAAAAATGTTATGGCCACACTTGAGGCGGTCAATACTACATTAAAAGAGGCAAAATCTGTAATAGCAAACAGCAGACCAGCAAAACAAACACGTATAGAATTCGCAAAAGACGTTTTAACAATCCTTTGTATGGGTTCCATTGTTGTTTTGTTTATTGCTGCTGCAATGTTTTTTTCGGCAGAAGCTCTGATCTATTTCAAAATTCTATAGGATAGGGGTGAAAATGACCACGACATGCCTCAACCTGAATTGGGACGCATTTTATTCAGAGCTGCCTTACACGCTGCTGGCAGTCGTCCTGTCTCTGGTTTTCTGCTTCGTCGTGGTCGATTGGATCGCCCGCAAACTGGATGCCGTTCGACGGCGGATTGAAGGCATGCCTCAAAAACCAGAATAGAAGCCCGCACAGATGGGTCTAAATTATTTTGGCTACATACCCACTAAAGACGATCCAGACAGCATTCACGCGCAATCCTTAGGCGTTTGGTGGCATAGTCATTCCTAACATCATCCCCTTCTTGAGCAAAATAGGCCATGTCTCGGCACAAGGGAGTGTCTGGGTCAGAGCGAGCGCGGAGCGGGAGCCGCATAGCGCGGCCCGTCAGGGTCGTCTGGTCATCAACTGGCCATTCTTGGGGCCCGTCCAGGCATTAAAATACCGCAGTTTTTCGCCATTTTCTGTTCATGACCATAGTTAAAAACACGTGTTTTGACCATCGCTAAAAGCACGAGCCAACACCTTCCTCTCTGACTTGAAATTTCGCGTTTGATCCGCCCCCGAGGGTCCACCGGCGCGGCTTCGCTACCGTTCACGCAGAGCGTTCGCTACGCCGCACCCGTGGGCTTCAGGGACGGCTCCTAAGATCATTATAATGCAAACAAAAAAATCACGTTAAAACAATACGTTAAAGGGGGGGGGTAGTCCCATAGCTCATGGGACTGGGTAGTCCCATCTAGATGGGACTGGTTTGATAAAATCAGTCCATACATTCACATTTTTTATCATCACATTATTGACAAAAATTATCAGCGATTTGATAAAATATAACCGCTCATGGGACTGGGTAGTCCCATCTAAGCTCAAATCGGAACATGGATATCCAGAGGGTCGGACAAATGGCGGCGCAAGAACGACAGCTTGGCTTTACAACTCCGCCCAATGGCACATGGGTTCAGACCGAACGAGCCGCTCATGAAAAATGGGCCAAGCTCATCGGCTCTCATCCCAAAGCCGCCGCTTTGATGCATGTAATCGTTGGCAACATGGGACGGCATAATGCTTTGATTGCCAGTCTCCCCAATCTTCAACGACTCATGGGATGCTCGCGGAATACCGTAATCCGAGCTATCGCCACGCTTCGGGAACAGAATTGGATCGAAGTCCGCCAGATCGGAGCCGCCGGCACGACGAATGCCTACATAGTAAACGACCGAGTAGCCTGGTCTGGAAACCGCAATGGAATTCGCTACAGCCTCTTTAGTGCTGCTGTCTTGGTATCGGATGATGAACAGCCCGATAAGGACGAAATTGGCGCACGGCCTCCGCTAGAACACGTTCCATCTCTCTACCCAGGAGAGAAACAACTGCCTGTGGGTGATGGTCTTCCTCCACCGTCCCAACCATCTATTGCGGGGTTAGAACCTGACCTGCCAACCCGTCAGCATGCTTCACACCAAGCCGACAGCGAAGAATTCACCACCAACCCCAAAAAATGGTAGAATGAATTCCATTCCCCCAGCAGAAAACAGGAATTACGTGATGAGCCCCGCCCCGATTGCCCATCATGATGATGCTGAAACAGCGGCTTTTATAGCCGCTGTGCAGGAAGGGGTTGCCGATGCTGATGCCGGTCGTACGGTTCCTTATCCTGCCGTGCGAGAATGGCTCCTGTCCTGGGGAACTGAATACAAAAAACCGGCCCCCATTGCGCACGTGTCCCACACCTTGAAGGAGCCAATCACATGAGCAGCGCCCTTTACGACCAAGACTTCTACGCATGGGCCAACCAGCAGGCCGGATTACTACGCGCCGGGAAACTATCCGAGGCGGACCTGGAACACATCGCCGAGGAAATCGAGAGCATGGGAAAATCGGAAAAGCGCGAACTCATCAGCCGCCTGACAGTTCTGCTTCTCCACCTGCTCAAGTGGGAGTTTCAACCCGTCCGCCGTGGCCCCTCATGGCGTCTTTCGATTGCCAATACCCGTGATGCGCTCACTGATCATCTGGCCGACAATCCGAGCCTGCGGAGTGCGCTGGAAGCCAGCGTGGAAACCGCCTATCGCCGCGCACGCCGCGATGCAGCATTAGAAACCGGCTTTCCAGAAAGCACCTTCCCAGCAGTCTGCTCGTGGTCCTTCTCCCAGATGATGGACGAAGATTTCTGGCCCGAAGCTCCGGCTACCAAATGAGCCACCTGGGCCGGCCCAGTGGGCCACTTGGGCCACCCTGGGCCACATGCTGAGCCAGCGCCAGGCCGCCCAGACATGGGGCATATCCAGAAGCACCCTGCAACGCGCAATTTCCAAGGGAAACCTTAGCGTTTCAGGCTCTGGCAAGATCGATCCATCTGAGATGCTGAGGGTCTTTGGTGCAGCCAGGAGTGGCCCAACAGGTGGCCCACATGGGCCACCTGTTGGGCCACTTGGGCCGGGGGTGGGCCACCCCCAGAGCCATGGACAAGAACCGGCCCTGGAAGCCGAAAACAAGGCTCTCCGGGCAGCCCTGGCAGCCAAGGAAGAACTGATCGCAGCCAAGGACCGGCACATCGAGGACTTGAGCCAGGCGCTCCGCCTTCTGGCTGCCCCAAGCCAGCCGAGTGCGCCACCCGAGCCAGAACCACCAGCCACACCAGAGCCGCCTGCTCGATCGATATGGCAGCGGCTATTCGGTCTTTAGAAGAGCCGCTTTTCTATGTTTTTCCTAATTCATCAAAAATCATAAAAAAATGCACAAAATCATCTTCCATTTTTATATGTTTTATGAGATAAAAATCTGGTCGCCCCCTCAGCGGGGTTCATCAAAGGAAAGGAAAATAAGATGTCAGACATCCGCCATAAAATTGAAGAATTCAGGAAAAAATACCCAATGAGTATTCCTGAATTTGCTCAAGGCGCACATCTGCACCTACAGGTCGCTTACAACACTATCAATGGAAAGACGAAACCAAGAGAACAAACAATAAAAGAAATAGAACAATTTATGAAAAAATACTCAGAAGAAAATGATAAAATCACAAATGAAACACAAGACGAAGATATAAATTCAATAATTAATAAATTAAAGGCTAAAATACATGATAAAACAGGATTAAATCCGAGCAAAATTGACATAGTATTTAGTTATTGACGGATATTCTACTATGGATTTCTTGTTTAAGAAATCCATAGTATCCATATGCTATCTAAAAACCGGGGCTGTTGTCGTGTCCCCTGCTCGTATTGCGGCTGCGCTCCGCCTGCTTGACCTTTTCACCCTGCCAGTGTTGAGCGGCCTCGCCCTCTAGGCGGTCCAGGTTGATAGCCTGATCTCGGTTCATCCTGTTGTGGTCACGCACCGCATACCAAAGTTCTGACAGAAGCGAATTAGGACTATCTTGCCACCGCATTTCGCGCCGGTGCTCATAGTCATAACCATTCATGCGCCGCCTGACGGCCACGATCCTGTTAGCCACCCCTTGCAGCACGTCGAACCCTTCTTTGGGAGCATTCTCTATCGCTCGCCTGGCCAGATATCTGAGGCCATCATACTGGCTGGATGTTTCAAGACGGCCCATATCTTGAACCAGATGCAAAAAGGCCGTGACGTAGTTAGAGGGTGATATCTGAGCCTCACGAAGGCAACGAAGCACGAAAGGCTCGCTTTTCTCCCCGGCCACCAATGAAGCGACCGCAGTCAAATGAGATGGCACCTCCGCCCGTAAATCAGCGAGTTCCCGCGCCCGCGCCTGCCGCTCCTGTTCGGCCCGCAACACCCGTTGCCGTTCCTGCTCGGCCTGCCGTTCGGCATCTTCTCTCGCTCTTTGGGCCGCAGCATCCCGCGCTTGTTGAGCACGATCAGCGCCAACAGCGCTCTTGGCCGCGTGCAGAAATGCTCCAAGGCGTGTTCGACGGGCCTGATCTCGCGCAGCCTCGCTCTCCTGGTCAAATTGCTCTGCCGCAATACGCCTGGCTACCGCATAGTCTGAAGCCATATCTTTTCCGCCAGACCTCACCAGCCGCTCGGCTAGTCGCTCCCACGAAATATCCTCTTCGGTATTCCAGTATGCCCGGACACTCTCCCGATGCCGGGTCAGCAACACATAGGCCAGATTCCGGTCCATTGACCCGCTGAATACCCCATGCACCCGTTCTGCCGTGGCACCCTGCCCCTTATGCAGAGTGCGGGCATAAGCGTGATCCAACTGGCTGTATTCCGCGAGGTTCACACGTTTGATGTCCTGCCCCATGCGCACGTCCAACGCGCCGTCATACGTGGCAACCACTGTGCCTACAGAACCGTTTTCCACCCCTAGCGCCTTGCTATTCTGGCGGAACAACACGCGATCTCCGACCCCAAATTCTCGCTGAGCCGTTCGCATCCGCGTCTGACCTGCCACCGTTCGGTCACTTACCATCTCGGTGACCGTGTATTGGTGCCCTTCCTTGACCTCTCCAGACTTGAGCAGCGCCTGGCGCACCAGGTCGTTCAACTCCCGAACATCCTTTCGCCGGTGAGCCAGCAACAAGGTCCGGTCATGTCCCCTCACCAGGGCGTCAGCAAGGTATCCCCGCACGATCTCGGCCAGCATGTCAGATCTGGTCTCGCTTGCGGTAACGCTTCCTTTTGCGCGGTAATGATCGAGGCCAAGCCGGGTTTTACCAGCTCCCATATTCACCGTGGCCGCCCGGTCGCCTTGGTCTTTCTGCCGACGTGAATCCTTCATTCTCACCGCGCCCAGCCTGGCTTCCAGGGCACGGAATGGCGCACCGGCCTGAACAGCCTGTATCTGTTCTGCATCGCCAACCATGACAATCTTCGCACCAGCGCTTTCAACGTGGCGCAATAGCGATGCCATGTCCTGGCTGTGCAGCATCGCACCTTCATCCAGCACAACGACACTGGATCGACCCAGGCACTCTTCACCTTCATCGAGACGCTTCAACAGGCGAGCCACCGTCCCCGATGGTATCCCGGTATCGTCACGCAGCACCTTCGCTGCCTGGGCAGCTAACGCCACCCCTTGCACCTGAAAACCTGCCCCCTCCCACGCAGCCACTGCGGTACGGAGCATGGTCGTTTTCCCCGCCCCAGCTACACCCGAGACAAGGGCAATACGCTCTGGCCTGGTCAGGTGAACAACAGCGTCCGCCTGTTCCGCAGATAATCCTGCCCCGCTCATTTCCGCACGGATCGTCACCGGATCAATCACCCGGGTTGCAGGCTGCCGCAGCTCGGCCAGTCGGTCGGCGATGGCCAATATCTGCCGCTCGTCCTGGATAACAGCCTCTGTGCTGAACCGCTCATGTCCGTCCAGGTCGAGACCCAGGCGCCGCACACCGGCAACCCCAAAGACCGCAGCAACCAACACCTCGTCCTGATCGCCAGTGAAGCGCTTGACCGCCCGTTCCACATCCTCCTTGGTGAAAGTGCTGGCGTAATGTGTGAGATCGGCAAGGATATGAGCCGGATCAGCCGCAATTTTCTGCCTATTGCGGTTCTTTCTGGCCTCGTTTTCTATCGTGCGTCGGGTCTGTGGTCCGAGAGCCTGTGGATCGGCCTGCCGCATCCTGCGACGCTGAGAATACGATGCTCCCTCGTGCAGACTGGGTTCCATATCCAGTCCGCGTTCCCGATAGCTCCGGCGGTCAATCCTCGCCTCATGCCCAAGCTCGGCCAGCCGCGTGTTAACCGTGGTTTCCCAAGCTTCGCGCCAGCTCTCAAACAGCGTGCGACTGTTCCACTCTGTCTGCTTGCGGCCAAACCCTTGCGGGCCGACCTCACGCATAGTCAGGAGAATATGAGCGTGCGGAGCCTCGCTCCCATCTGATGCACGAGGCGCGTGAATGGCGAAATCCGCTATCATGCCACGCGAGACGAACTGTTCCCCTATGAACTGCCTCACAAGCTCAAGGCGCTGCTCTGTGGTCAATTCGCGGGGAAGGGCAACCTCGATCTCCCTGGCAAGCTGCGCGTCCTTTCGCCGCTCACCTGCCTCAACCTCATTCCATAGCGTGGCCCGATCCAGCAGCCGGTCTGGCGCTCCCTCTGGAAGCATGATTTCCCGGTGACTGACCACTTTGCGAGTGTAGTCATGCGTCTGGCCATAACGCTCATCGTGAAGCTGTTCACCGGCCCGATAGGCAGCAGAGGCCACAACGCTCTGACCTTTCGACCTGCTCACGACCTTCGATCTGAGATGCCAGATTGCCACGCTTGCCCTGCCTCGCAGGGCTCGCTATGTTGTGAAACAACATATATGCGAGCCATTCACTTTGTTCATGTCATTTCTTATAATATGGTAAGCCTTGGATCAAGCATGTAAGGTTGCTCGATGCGTGAGCTGAGAGAGCGACCGGAAGGAAGTGGCGGGCCAAAACAATGCGTAGGGACGTAGCCGAACGACTGCTGGATGCGGAAGCCGAGGTAGAGCGGGCAGAGCTGCGGGTGAGGCTGGCACAGGCGAAAGCGGAACAGGCCAGGTGCAGGGTCGAAAAGCTGCGGGCGCGGACGCAGCGCAATGAAGCGCGTCGAAAGATCGTCTTGGGCAGCGTCATACTGCTGGCACCGCCAGAAGCCTACGAAGAGGTGCTGAGTGAATTACTGCCGCTGATGCGGGAAAGTGACCGGGCCCTGGTGACGTCCAGTAGCGAAGGGGACAACCACCGGCGAGACACACAACGCAAAGCCATCCTGGGCGGAGCATTCATTACCGCAGCTCGCGACCGGGGAGACTTTAGGGAACTGCTGAACACCCTGATCCGATGCCTGGAACGCCCTCACGACATAGCCCTGTTCAAAGGATGGACCCTATGAACGATTACACGCCTGTGCCTGAGGCTGATCTGGAAGCTTCGTTTGTGGAGACCCTCGCGCTGCTGAGAAAGAACAGCACTGAAGGACACACCGCATTGAGCGAACTCCAGAAGTTGGCGCAACAGCTCGGAGGCAACGCCTACCTC
>NZ_JAFVMH010000021.1 GCF_017377735.1 Acetobacter garciniae | reverse complement strand
CTTTGCCGACAAGCATGGCGTTCCATTTGTCGACGCCGACTATGACAAGGACGACTGGTTCGCCCGGGCAAAAGGCATGGAGTGGGAGCCCGAACGTGGTGTGCGCTGCACCATGTGCTTCGACATGCGCTTCGAGCGGACCGCCCTCTACGCCCATGAGCATGATTTCCCGGTCATGACCAGTTCGCTCGGCATTTCACGATGGAAGAACATGGCGCAGATCAACGAATGCGGGCAACGCGCCGTGTCTCCCTATGACGGGCTGTCCTACTGGGATTTCAACTGGCGCAAAGGGGGAGGGTCCGCGCGGATGATCGAGATCAGCAAGCAGGAACGCTTCTACCAGCAGGAATATTGCGGCTGCGCCTATTCGCTGCGGGATACCAATGCGCATCGTCGCAGCCAGGGCCGCCCGGCGATCGAACTTGGCAAGCTGTATTATGGGACGAACGATGACGCCTCATAGCACGCCGCAGGACGAGGAAACGTTTTCCGACACCTCGACGATTATGCCCCCCCTGAACGAGCAGGCCCGTCATGGAACCGGTCCATCCCTGACCTGCGACGATCCGGAGAACGACAATCCTGATGATGAAAGTCCGTTCGGATGCCCATGTTGCATGGTGCCCTGGTTTCGTTGAGCCGGATGAAATGCGGCTCAGGCTTTGACGCACACCATGCCACAGACCCTTGCCGCAGACATCATGCGCTATCTTCAAAGGCCTGATCGCCAGGTACTGTCCAAAGGAGAACAGATATCCCGTTTTGTCGATTTCCTCTCGGAAACTCACAAAATGATCGACTGCCGACGGGAAGAGTATCGAAAGCGTTTGCGCCGGTTCGGTCATGTCCTCAGTGCTGCCTGGCCCATGACAGGTATGGCAAGAGATGTCGAACGCCTGATTACAGCGATGGAGGACATCTGCACACGCCCCTCACGCCTGCCAGGCTTCAGAGCGCGCTGCGCATTTCCAGTCGGGAACGCATCCAATGAACCCGCGAGGGGAAACTCCGACCGATCGCAACCAAGGTCCTAAAGGACCGGGGCACTTCTCGCTGGCGTTGCATAGCGCGGAAGATGTTACGAGAGTGTTGACGTCCCTGGAAATTCTGGCGTCATGGAGGACATGAAGCGCCTCCTGCTTGCCCGAGGGAGAGCGCATCGACATGGTTGTCTCTACCTCTCTCCCTCTTTCGGAATCCACTTGCGGCAGTCTGTCAGGCGGAAAGTTCTCTGCGAACGATTTCCGCACCCGCGCCCAGAGCATGGAGCTTGCCCCGCGCCACGTCACGCGGCAAAGGTGCCATGCCGCAGTTGGTGCAGGGATAAAGCTTGTCGGCGTCGACAAACTGAAGCGCCTTTCGTAGGATATCAGCGACTTTTTCAGGCGTCTCAACCGTGTTGGTGGCCACGTCAATGGCGCCGACCATCACCTTTTTCCCACGAATGAGTTCGATCAGATCCATCGGCACGCGAGAGTTCTGACACTCCAGGGAAATCAGGTCGATATTGGATTTCTGGAGCTTGGGGAAAATCTCTTCATACTGCCGCCACTCTTCCCCAAGAGCATTTTTCCAGTCGATATTGGCTTTGATGCCATAGCCGTAGCAGATATGGACGGCGGTTTCACACTTGAGGCCTTCGATGGCCTTTTCCAGTGTGGCGATGCCCCAATCATTCACCTCATCAAAGAAAACATTGAAGGCAGGTTCATCGAACTGGATGATATCGACGCCAGCGGCTTCCAGTTCCCTCGCTTCCTGATTGAGGATTTTGGCAAATTCCCACGCCAGTTTTTCGCGGCTTTTGTAGTGACCGTCGTAGAGCGTGTCGATCATGGTCATGGGGCCAGGGAGCGCCCACTTGATCGGCTTCTTCGTCAACGAGCGTAAAAACGTCGCATCCTCGACAAAGACGGGCTTCTCACGCGTCACGGCGCCGACGACGGACGGCACGCTCGCATCGTAGCGGTTGCGAATTCTGACCGTCTGACGGTTATCAAAGTCGACACCGCTGAGGTGTTCGATGAACGTCGTGACGAAATGTTGGCGCGTCTGTTCGCCATCGCTGACGATATCGATGCCGGCCCGGTCCTGATCGTCCAGGGTCAGACGCAACGCATCCTGTTTACCTTCTACAAGTTCCTCGCCCTGCAATTTCCAGGGCGACCAAAGCTTCTCGGGCTCGGCGAGCCATGACGGCTTGGGCAGGCTACCAGCCGTTGATGTGGGGAGCAGTGTTTTCATGAAAGATGACCCTGTATTCTGATTGATCAGGCGGCGTAGCTGGCGGACCACTGCTCAAGAGCATGGTGATAGGGTTCGATGAAATTTTCTTCCGTATACTTGCCCTGCGCGGTCGCCAGCTGGGTACGCTCCTCCCGATCGTAGACAATGCGAGTGTTTGAATAATCCTGATGCTTCAGGCTTGGCTTATAACAGTCCGCTGCCGCAGCATTAGCGTTGTAGATTTCCGGACGGTAGATTTTCTGGAAGGACTCCATCGTGCTGATAGTGCTGATAAGCTCAAGCGTGGAGTAATCAGAGAGAAGATCACCGAAGAAATAGAAGGCCAGAGGTGCCGCACTGTTCTTGGGCATGAAATAACGAACCTCCATCCCCATTTTTTTGAAATATTGATCGGTCAGGGAAAATTCGCGCTGTTCAAATTCAACACCCAGAACAGGGTGCTGATTTTCTGTCCGATGATAGGTTCGGTTGGTTGAGACACTAAGGCATATGACCGGAAGCTTTTTGAAATTCTTCTTGTAGGCAGTCGAATTCACAACGCTCTTGAAGAGATTGCCATGCAGATCCCCGTAATTGTGGGGAACGCTGAACTCCGTCTTGTCTTTGTTGTAGTTCGGCAGCAACACGCTGAAATCGTAGTCTCGGACATATGACGAGAAACTGTTCCCAGCGAGACCTTCTATGCGCTTGTTGTGCTTTTGATCGACAATCGTTGTGTAAAGAACTTCGATCAGCGGAAAGCTGTCGTTCTTGCCGGCAAAGGCAAGGTCCATCTCAATGGAAACGATTTCAAGTTCGACGGAGTAGCGATCCCCCATGGAGTTGTCCCAATGCGCCAGGCCATTGAAACGATTGTCAATCATCCTGAGCACGTTGCGCAGGTTTTTCTGACGGCTTTCTCCTCTTGCCAGATTGGCGAAATTGGTCGTGAGACGCGTTCTGTCGGATGGATGATAATTCTCATCGAAGCGAATGCGCTTTATTTCAAATGCAGTTTCCCTGATCATTGAAGCCTTCATCATGTCTGCAGTTAAGAGCCTTACCCGTCTTATGCCGGAAGACTCCATTGAACAGAAATGATTTGATTTCATCAAACCATAAATATCATTCATGGAACGATGTGATCAGGGTCACACCGAAAATGGATAAGTTCAGAGACCGACCTGCCCGCCTTCATCTGACTGCGGAGCAGGTCAATGACTTGAGAGGCGCAGACGTGCTTCTGCCAAACCGCCCCGATGAGATAAAAGAAGTCATCAGGGAAAGAGGCTGCGACAGCAACCAGATCAGGTTATCGCTTGCAGAACGCAATATCACAGCCTGTATTCCGCCGGCGAAGAAACGGAAATCAAAACGACCTTACAATTGGCATCTGTATAAAAAGCGCCATCCGATCGAAAACATGCGTGCAAAGCGGAAAGACTGGCGAAGGAAGGCGACACGATACGACCGCTGCACTCATACATTCATTGTTCGCAATCCACATCGCAGCAAGCGTCATCTTCTACCTCAAAGAATGAATGCTGAGCCTAATCACGACTCCCGTGAACAAGCAGATTCGCCTCGCACCTGCCCTGCAAGGAGTTAGACACATTGATATACGTCAGCGGCTATTGCTTTCTGAGTTCGAGCCATAACACGTCATAAGTCCCAAGTATCCTGCCAGGGATTCATGAGCAGGAACCACCTGGTTCCCAAATAAAGATTCCACCAAAGACGTTCCATTCCACTCCCTGATTCGATAAAGCGTTGCAAAAACACCCTGGTAACTCTGGGCCCCCTGCCCGAGAACAAGTTCTGAGCCTCGGCGGACGTTGTCCATCATCCAGGCCGGCAACCGCAAGTGATAAGGGTTACGTTTCAATTCTTTCCCGTGACAAAGAAGCGCATCAATAAGATGAGCAACGACCTCTGGAGTGGCACCAACCAGAAGATTTGGGGATTTCATAGGTGCCCAGTATTCAGTTTCCACAACCAGACAGCTCAGCTGAGGGCAGCGTGACAGCGCCGCCATAACCAGCCGGTTCGTACCCACATGCGTACGATTCCAGTCTTCCGCGTGGGGCATAAAAACAATGTCGGGCTTTTCTTTTTGCAGGAGTTCCGCAATCGATCTCACGGCATTAAGCCACCTGCGAGGATTATCACGCGCGGCCGTATCTGTGACATCTGAAAAACCCGTGCCTTCTGGCGCATAAAATGAAAACCCTATGTTGTTACAGGCGTTACGCGCCTCCTCAAGGCGTTCTGACCGTCGACAGAGCAGGCTTCCGGCTGTTACGGCCACGTTCATCACAGAAGCAGACATTTCCCTCATAAGACGAAGCGGTAACGTACCAGTAATGATTTCATCGTCGGGGTGTGGAGAGAACAGGACGCAGCGAGGACCGGACGTAACATGTTGAGTCATCACCGTATGGGCGACGTGCCATTCCTCGCGTTCCGCCGAGGCAAACGTTTCATGTATGGTACGAACATACCGAAGGCACTTTTCAAATGACGACGATTCCATCTTACATCCATCCAAACACACCGCCTGCTGGTGCTGACTATTGAGTAATTTCGCACACAGTCCTCTGCCTTTGGCAAACTATTATATTATAACGTAACATTTGATTCAGAAAGAGTTCCGCCCAAAACAGCGCCGCGAAGACGTCCCTCGATTTCAGGAAGACACGCAGCTGCCAACAGGGACAGCGAGCCGGCAATCTGAGCGCAAATGCCAGCGTCTCCTGACTTTCGCCAAGCATAGCAATATAGCATATTGCATATATCAAAACATCTACTGATTATCGCGCCTGTGCCGTGGAACGAAATGCCGTAGGAATGTTACAATCCGATCGGTTACCAGAAGCCGGTGTCCGCTGGCAGCATCTGACGCGGCTAGAGGGTGTTATGTACTTTCGTTCCTGATTGGTGCAGTAATGAGGGATGGCACCCGCACGCAAACCGTATCCCTCTGATGTATCAGACGAAGAATGGTCTCTGGTCGTTCCGTATCTGGTCCTGATGCGAGAGGACGCGGAACAGCGGCGGCATGATCTGCGCGAACTGTTCAACGGGTTGCGCTACGTGATCCGCTACGGGATTGCCTGGCGCGCGATGCCAAACGATCTGCCGCCGTGGTCGGCGGTTTGTCAGCAGTCTCGTCGTTGGATGGATGCCGGCTGCTTCGAGACGCTGGCCTGCGATCTACGTGCCGTCTTGCGCATGGCTTCTGGTCGCCTGCCGGAACCCACTGCAGCCATCCTCGACAGCCGGACATTACGTTCGACACCCGAGAGCGGGCCTCGCGCCGGTTACGACGGGGCCAAACGCAAACGGGGCTCGAAGCTGCATATGGCTGTGGATACGCTGGGCCACCTGCTGGCCCTGCATGTCACGCCAGCCAATCGGGATGATCGCGCCGAGGTCGGACGCCTCGCCGCTGCCATTCAGGAGGCCACTGACGAAAGCGTCGAACTGGCCTATGTCGATCAGGGATATACGGGCTCAAAACCAGACGAGGCGGCTCGCACGCACGGTATCGCACTCGAAGTCGTCAAGTTGCCCGAAGCCAAGCGCGGCTTTGTCCTGCTGCCGCGCCGATGGGTCGTCGAGCGATCTTTCGCATGGGCCACACGATTCCGCAGGCTCGTCAAGGACTACGAGCGTTACGCTTCAACCCTCGCAAGTCTCCATGTCGTCGCTTTCGCATGTTTCATGCTCAGAAACGCCGCTATACTCGCTCAAGGTGCATAACACCCTCTAGCCAATCAGAGTTATGCACGTCTGGATCTGGAAGAAGCCCAAAGGCTCTATCAGGACGCTCTGGCGGAGGCCACCGGGATTCTGGTCGATTTTCAGGAGACGGGACTACCGCTCTCTGCTCCCGCCATTTTTAGCATATCGTGTTAGAATCTGACCGATCTGTTTCTGAGGGAGCGGCAGGCTGAAAAAGCTGCTTATTTTCGACATTCTGCCTGTAACGAACTGTCTCGTCTCGCAAGCCTGCCTGACCTCCCCCTGCAGGCGCGGCACGCTTGCGCGGAGCTTCTGCGCTGGGCTGTTGCCTGGGTGATGGAACATGAAAATGACTCCCTCCCCCTGTCGGAAGAAACTGAAGCACTTGTGACTCGCGCGCGCACTGTAGCGCTTAACGTTTACACGATTGCCGGCCACGTGGTGCAAACCCGGCTGGAAGACGCCCCGGCTACGGGACGCCCCTCCTAAACGAGGGCTCTTCTAAAATAGAACTGGAATATCACATGTTTAAGCTCCCCGAGCTTCCATATGCTCCCGACGCACTCGCGCCCTACATGTCAGCCGAGACGCTTGAATACCACCACGGAAAGCATCATAAGGCTTACGTTGACAAGCTCAACGAACTCACTGCCAGCGGTCCATTTCACGGACTGGCTCTTGATGAAATTATCCGGAAAACAGCGTCCGACCCCGAGCAGAAGGTTCTGTTCAACCAGGCCGGCCAGCACTGGAACCATTCCTTTTTCTGGCTTAGCATGAAAGCAAAAGGCGGCGGATCTATTCCTGCGTCTCTCGAAAAACAGCTTGTTTCGGATTTCGGTTCTCTGGGTAATTTCAAAACGGAATTCAAAAATGCCTGTCTGGCCCAGTTCGGGAGCGGGTGGGGCTGGCTCGTACATGATGGTCAGAAACTGACCATTACCAAAACAGCTAACGCAGACACCCCGCTTGCACATGGCCAAACAGCCTTGTTGACATGTGATGTATGGGAACACGCCTATTATATCGATTATCGCAACATGCGACCGAAATATGTGGAGGCCTTCCTGACAGATCTGGTGGACTGGGAGATGGTTGAACAGCGTTACCGGACAGCGATCTCAGCAGCGTGAAGGGCCTGAGGCACGCCAGCGTCTAAGCAAGCGCACTCGCGCGTCATGCACGAAATTAATGAAATACGTGCGCGGGTCCGTCTTCGGAACCGTCGCGCGCATGCAGTCCTGGATGGGGGGTGATCTGCTTCGGGGTGGTCATCGCCCTGCAGGATTCACGACACACGACTCACGCATGAGGCCCCGCCAGGATATCCTACGTGCCTCAATCCACCATCCTGCCAGAGCCTCCCGGAATCCCGTGACATTCTCCCGAAAGCGCGACAAATCCGATAATCGTGAAAATGCACGACAACGCGAACAGAATCTCTTTGATATAGTACGAACTGCACGGACAGTTTCAAGCGTGTTCACTTCCGGTCGACATCAAAACACGACTGCTGAGAAGCATAACTGAACCACCGAACCCTTCGTTCCGTCAAAATTCCAGAACATCCCTTTTTCGCAGCTCTCCCAGCAACGGCAACAAAGGCAATCCAAGTATTGTTGAGTAATCGCCACCGACGTGTTCAAAGAGCTGGCCCCCCGGTCCTTCCACACGGTAAGCTCCGACGCACTGCAGACAGTTTTCTGCCTCCTGCTGAAGGTATTTTTCGATAAATCTGTCCGAGAACATCCGCATTGTCAGCGTCGCATGGGACAGATGTCTCCAGACAATCTCCGTCCTGTCCAAAAGAACGACCGCACTGTGCAGCACATGTGTGCGTCCCCGCAGGCTTCTCAGCTGGGCTCCAGCAGCGTCAAGATTCAGAGGCTTGTCGAACCATGCTCCTTCGCACTCCAGCATCTGATCGGCACCGATTATCAAACAGTGCTCTTCAGAACTCATCTGTGCGCAGCGCTGTGATGCCACTAAACACGCTTTTTCCTCAGCGAGTTTGAGAGCCACCTCCCTGACGTTGCGTCCTTCTGCTTTCCAGTGTGACTTGAGCCCATCCTCGTCAACAGACGCAGGATAGCACGCGCACTCTATGCCGCTCTGCTTCAGTAACTTGAGTCTGGTCTGCGAGCCGCTCGCCAGAATCAGCCTTATGGCATCGTTTTTCATCAGGTCGCCAGCCCTCTCACGAGGACATGATTTTCCGGGGAACATCAGGAAGCGGGCCTGTCAGTCGCATCAAATCTTAGCGGCATTCCCGCGGGTTCCCCGAGAAGTTCTCCTTCCCACATCACCCGCTTCCCTCTTATGACGGTGCCGACAGGTCTCCCCGTCAGCCTCTTGCCCACGAAAGGAGACCAGCCGCATTTCGATGCCAGCCAGCGTTCCTCAATGGTCCAGGATGCCCTGAGATCGACGATTGAGAAATCCGCATCGTACCCGACGGCAATACGGCCCTTTCGCACCAGACCGAAGAGACGTTGAGGCCCGGCGGACGTCAGATCGACCAGACGACGCAGCGTCAGTCGCTCGTTGGCCACATGATCCAGCATCAGAGGCAACAGGGTCTGCACCCCCGGCATGCCGGAAGGAGAGGAAGGATAGCTCCTGTTCTTTGACTCCAGAGAATGAGGGGCATGATCGGACCCGATCACATCCGGCATTCCCTGACCGAGCCAATGCCATAATCCGTCTCTGTGTGCTCCCGACCGTATGGGAGGATTCATCTGCGCGAGCGTACCCAGCCGAGGATAAACGTCTTCTCCGGCAAGAGTGAGATGCTGGGGAGTCAGTTCACAACTAGCAATATCCCGATGACGGGAAATGAGAGCCAGCTCCTGTGGCGTCGTCACATGAAGGATGTGCACTCTGCGCCCCGTTTTACGTGCCAGATGTAATACCCGATCAGTCGCCCGAAGCGCACTCTCGTCGTCCCGCCACACCGGATGGCTGGCCGCATCACCCGCCACTCTCAAATTCATGCGCTCTTTGAGGCGGTCTTCATC
>NZ_JAFVMH010000020.1 GCF_017377735.1 Acetobacter garciniae | reverse complement strand
CCCGGTAGCTCGTCAGGCTCATAACCTGAAGGTCATAGGTTCAAATCCTATCCCCGCAACCAAAACTTATTCAATGTTATCAGAATGTTAAGCCGCCCCAGTGGGCGGCTTTCTGCGTTTGGGAAACACGCGCAGGAAACACATAGGAAACAGACGAAAAGGTACCGGGGCGCGATTTTGTCCACTTTCACAAATGCGTGATTTAAGAGCGGGGCACCCTGTCGCCTGTTTCAGGGTATGATCCTGTCTTGTCGAGTCAGGACAGTCTGCCCTTCTGCTGTCCGTATCAGGAGACGCACGAGCAGCCATGGCCGCAGACGAACTCACGGGACTGATCCGTTATCTCGGTCAGGAGGACTGGCAGGAGTGTTTTGGCGAAGTGCTCGGCGATCACATCGGTCCGGCGCTGGAAGCGGGCGACATCTCCTTCGAGGAGCTGGCGGAGATGATCGGCCCTGACGTTGCCATGACGCTGTGGGGCTGCGCTTTCGAAGATTTTCTCGGCCAGGACTGCGACGATGGCCGGAACTTCGTCGACATTTACCTCAAACGGCGGGGCTGGAAGGAAGGGCCGCGCAACAGCGCCTACATGCGTGCCCTCAAGGCTTCGGTCATGAGCCTGTATGAAGTCTCGGATATCAAACCCGGCCAGAGCCTGATGGCGCGTGACCTGCTGCGGGGTGGGGAACCCGTTCTGGTGCATGAAGGCACGGCTACCCGGACGCTGGAACAGTGGGACCGGATTGCAGCACGTCTCGTGCCGTCCGATGGAAAGACCATTCTGGCAGGTGGGCTGCTCGCCTATTCACGGGGTGCCTGCGAAGATCTGGCTGCGAACCTTTACATGGCTCTACGGAAAAGACGGGGCAAGGCCGAGTTTCCGAAAGTCGATACGCAGACGCTGCATGAACTTGCGCCGATGTTCACGCTGACCTGGCTGTTTCGGACACTGGAGGACATGGCCCGGCAGATGGAGGGGCCAGCGCTGTTCAATGGGGACGGAGAGGATTTGGTCTTCCACGAAGTGTGTTTCCCGCTGGCAAAGGGCGTGACACAGAAGACAGTGGCGGACGTGCTTGACGGGATCATGGCCCTGCGACCGGAAAACCGGTCATTCTGGAACTGGCTGAAAGAGCCGAGTAATCCCGTGGGCAAGGCTGGACGAGATGAAAACGGGCGGTTCCTGCGCACGGAGATGGATGATGGTGCGATCGTGCTGGGCACGCTGGATCTTAAGGGGCGGCAGTTGCGGCTGCAGGTGAACTCGAAAGAGCGTGCCGAACGTGGCCGTGCCATGCTGCAGGCTGGTCTGGGAGATCTCGTGCGCGCTCCGCTCACGCAGATCATGACGCCAGCGCAGGCGATGGAAGACCGGAGGACGCATGGACGGGAGGTCTCGCCAGAACTGCAGATCCCGCCCGAGGAGGAAGCCCGGATGATCGGGCAGATGCTGGAGCGGCACTATCGGCAGGTGCTTGATGAGCCTGTTCCCGCTCTGGGGGATATGACGCCGCGCCAGGCCGTCCAGACAGCCTCAGGTCGTAAAAAGGTGGCCATCTGGTTGAAGGGTATCGAAAACACTACGGTCCGCGCCCACGGGAGTGGCGGTGCCATGGCTGCCTACGATTTTGGGTGGATGTGGCACGAACTCGGAATCATCAGGCTCAGGAAATAGTCCGCTTCCGCCTCATGTCGGTCGTTCAGCCGAGGTATGCACTTTTCCAATAACGGACAGTCCGATATGATTCAGGTGACTTTGACTGGGCTACGTTTTGGCGACCTGACGTAACGATGATAGACAATTGGAACACTTCGGGCGCGAGATATCAGCCATAATTTCAAGGCAAAAGCATTGAGTAGTTTCTATGATCGACCAATTCTGAACTCGCCCTATCGCGCTCCTAAATTGCACCACCCGCTCGATCAGAATGGACAGCCACTTGAGGGAGAGCCGCAGCAAGGGCGTCGCCCGTCGCGCTTCATCATCCCCGTTCCGGCATCACGGAAGAGGGCGTCGGCCACCCAGGCCTCCCTCGACCTGGAGACCTACACCGAGAATGCGCTGATCAACGAAATCCGCGGCTACATCGAGCGGTGGCGGAACCTGCGCAATCCCGCTGACTGGGGCGTGACTGCCGTCTCCCAGCGCCTCCTGGAGCATTGGCGCCATCACGATTTTGTCGGCCCGCGCCCCTTCTTCTGCCAGATCGAAGCCGTCGAGACGATCATCTGGTTGACCGAGGTCGCGCCCAAGCGTACCACGACAAAAGGGCTTCTGGATCAGATCGGCAATGCCAACGAGGAGGCCAATCCTGAGCTCTTCCGCCTAGCCATGAAGATGGCGACGGGCAGTGGCAAGACGACTGTCATGGCAATGCTTATCGCTTGGCAGGCTGTGAACGCCACGCGCAAGGAATCGAAGGACTTCTCGCGCGCCTTCCTGATCGTCGCGCCCGGCATCACAATCAAGGACCGGCTCCGCGTACTTCAACCGAGCGAACCGGACAATTACTACGAGACGCGCGAGATCGTGCCGCCCGAGATGCTCCCCGACATCCGGCGCGCGGAGATCGTGATCACCAATTATCACGCCTTTCAGCACCGTGAGACGCTTTCCCTGCCCAAGGTGGCGCGCAGTTTCCTTCAAGGAAACGATCCCGAGCCACTTAAGACGACCGAGACCGATGCCGAGATGCTGGCTCGCGCGTGCGGAAAGCTCCTGAACTACGATCGCGTCAACGTCCTCAACGACGAGGCTCACCACTGCTACCGTCACAAGGTAGGAGACGACGCGGAGGGCGCACTGACCGGCGACGACAAGAAAGAGGCGGCCGAGAACGATGAAGCGGCCCGCCTCTGGATCAACGGCATTGAAGCGCTGGACCGCAAGCTTTCGAAGGGGGTACGCGCGGTCTACGACCTCTCGGCTACGCCCTTCTTCCTGCGCGGCTCGGGTTATCAGGAAGGCACGCTCTTCCCCTGGGTTGTCTCGGATTTCAGCCTGATGGACGCTATCGAGAGCGGTATCGTCAAGCTGCCCCGCGTACCGGTGAGCGACAACCTCGTGCAGACTGACACAGTCGTCTATCGCGACCTGTGGAAGCACATCGGCAAGGCCTTGCCAAAGACTGCCGCCGGGGCCGCCAAGCTTAGCCCCTTCGACCTACCCAATATGCTGAAGACCGCGCTGAATGCTCTCTACAGCCACTATGAGGGCGAGTATAAGCGCTGGGAGCGCGCCGGGATCGGCGTGCCACCCGTCTTCATCGTGGTTTGCCAGAACACAGCGATTTCCAAGCTAGTGTTCGAATGGATCGCAGGCTTCGAGCGCGGCGAAGCCGAGGAAGGAGAGCGTGCGGCCTTTCATGTCGGCCATCTGGAGCTATTTCGAAATTACAACGAACAGGGTGGTCGTCTTGCCTATCCGCGGACCCTGTTGATCGACTCCCGCCAACTCGAGGCTGGCGAAGCACTCGACAAGGGCTTCCGGGAAGCCGCAGGTCCCGAGATTGAGCAGTTCAAGCGCGAACTAGCGGCCCGCGAAGGCGCCGGGACTGCCCAGGGCGAGATCAGCGAGAGCGCCTTACTGCGCGAGGTGATGAACACTGTAGGTCGACCTGGTCGTCTTGGCGAACAGATCCGCTGTGTCGTCTCAGTGTCCATGCTCACCGAGGGCTGGGACACCAACACGGTGACGCACATTCTCGGCGTCCGCGCCTTCGGCACCCAGCTTCTGTGCGAACAGGTGGTCGGGCGCGGCCTGCGCCGGCAATCCTATGACCTGAATCCGGAGACCGGCCTGTTCGATGTCGAATACGCCGACATCATGGGGATTCCGTTCGACTTTGCTTCCTCGCCGCAGGTCGCCAAGCCGATCAAACCGAAGCCGGTCACGCGTGTTCACGCGATAAAGGAACGTGAGGCGCTGGAGATCGTCTTCCCGCGCGTCAGTGGCTATCGCCGCGACCTGCCGTCCGAAAAGCTCGAAGCCGTCTTCACCGATGAGAGTAAGTTGGAGATCACGCCGGCCGACATTGGTCCCACTTCGGTCGTCATGGAAGGAATCGTCGGCGCCGGCGTGACGATCACGCCTCAGGTGCTGGAGCGGCTGCGGCCTTCGGAGATCAGTTTCAACCTCGCTAAGCACTTGCTCTACACTAGCTTCCGCGACGAGGATGGCTTCCCGAAGCAGCACCTCTTCCCGCAGATTCAGCGTCTCGCACGCCGCTGGCTCGACGAGGGCTATCTCGTTACCAAAGGCGTCCCGGTCGGCGCGATCCTCTATCAGGATCAGCTCACCCGTGCGGCGGAGAAGATCGACATTGCCTGCACGCGCGCAAGCGAAGGGCACATTCTAGCCGTGCTCGATCCCTACAATCCCAAGGGCTCGACACGCCACGTCAACTTCATCACCTCGAAGCCTTGCTGGAAGACCGGTGCGCAGCCGCCCAGGAGCCATATCAGCCATGTCGTGCTAGACTCCAGTTGGGAAGAGCAGCTCGCCCTGACACTGGAAACCCATCCGCGTGTACTGGCCTATGCCAAGAACCAGGCGCTGGGCTTCGAGATTCCCTATCTCGATAGTGGCGTCACCCGGCGCTATTTGCCCGATTTCCTGGTCCGGCTCGACGATGGCGGCGACGAGCCGCTCAACCTGGTGTTGGAGGTGAAGGGCATCAAGGACGAAGCCGACAAGGCCAAGGCTCAGACGACGCGCGATCTCTGGGTTCCAGGTGTCAACGCGCTCGGCTGCTTCGGTCGCTGGGCTTTTGCCGAATTTCGCAATTGGGCCGCGATGGACGAGGACTTCGCCACGCTGGTCAATCAACTTCTCAAGAAAGTTACCGTCTGATGGCCCGCTCTCCCCGATCCTCCAGCGGCAAGTCCTCCAAACAGATCGATGCCCTCAAGCACAACGAAGCCACCCGGCGGAACATTCCGACAGCGGAGATGGAGAGCTTCTTCCGGCGCGAGGAAGACGCCGCGCCCATGCCGCCAAAGCACTATCCGCGCGGCCGGCCCCTGGCAGAAGGCGAGACGCGAACTCCCGAAGAGCCGCGCCAACCCGAACTGATCTGGAACGGTGCGAAGATCACCATCACTGACGCGCAGATGAAGGAACTGGCGGAAACTGGCACGCTCACCCTCTCCGACGCGCAACTCATCTGGCGCGGAAAGGACCGGCAGGACTGGACCGATCTCGTCGTCAACGTGCCGCCGCTCTACATTCAGGAAAAGATTCACCCCAAGGCGATCATCGACGACTTAAAGCGCCGCACGGCCGAAAAGCTAGAGGCGCAGGCCGAAATGGCCGACCTGTTCGCCGATTTCAACGGCATTACACCCGAGCAGCGGGCGGAGTTCTACCAGCACGACCAGCACTGGTCGAACCGCATGATCCTGGGCGACAGCCTGCAGGTGATGGCGAGCCTGTCCGAACGCGAGAGCCTGAAGGGCAAGGTGCAGTGCATCTATTTCGATCCACCCTATGGCATCAAGTTCAACTCGAACTGGCAGGTATCAACCCAGTCGCGCGACGTGCGTGATGGGAAGCAAACCGACATTAGTCGTGAGCCTGAGCAGGTGAAGGCGTTCCGCGATACCTGGAAGAACGGCATCCACTCCTACCTGACCTATCTTCGCGATCGACTGACCGCGATGCGCGATCTACTGACCGAGAGCGGTTCGATCTTCGTGCAGATTAGCGATGAGAACGTCCATCGTTTGCGGGCGGTCATGGACGAGGTATTTGGAACAGACAATTTTATCGCGCAGATAGATTTCAAAAAAACGGCTGGTCTTGCTTCAGACTATTTAGCATCATCGAAAGATTATATTATTTACTATGGTTTTGACCGCAGGAAGACAAAATTCAGGCGTATTTTCAATACCAAAGAGGCCGGTCAGGAAGGCGCCACGCAATTTAATTGGATCGAGAACGATGAAGATCAGAGCAGGCGAAGCCTCAGTGGGAACGAAGAAGTCCCACTAGGATTCAGTCTGATTTCTCACGACAACATCACATCGACTGGATTTGCCTCGACAACAGATTATCCGCTTGATCTCTTTGGCAAAACATTCCGCCTCAAACAGGCAAATCAGCGGTGGAAAACCACCGAAGAAGGTATGAGGCGCCTAAAAGCAGCTAACCGGGTATTGTTGCTCGGTAGCACACCGCGATACGTCAGAAAGCTAGCGGACTTTCCTGTTTTTCCAATCACGGATGTCTGGCCTGATACAGGTGTTTCAGGCTTCGCCGATCCTCGGTTGTATGTTGTTCAGACCGGGAGCAAGGTCATTGAGCGGTGCGTCCTAATGGCCACCGACCCAGGTGATCTTGTGCTTGATCCCACCTGCGGCTCAGGGACCACAGCCTACGTCGCGGAGCAGTGGGGACGGCGCTGGATCACCATTGACACCAGCCGCGTCGCACTGGCGCTCGCCCGTACACGACTTATGGCTGCCCGCTACCCTTGGTATATCCTTGCCGACAGTCGAGAGGGACAACTGAAACAGGGCGAACTAACCATGCGCCCGCCACCGGAAATAGCCACGCACAACGATATCCGCCAAGGTTTCGTGTATGAGCGTGCACCTCACATCACCCTGAGAGACATCGCCAACAACTCATTGATCGACGACATCTGGGAAAAATGGCAGGCGGTGCTTGAGCCGCTACGCCAAGACCTGAACCGGACGCTCGGCCGGGACCAGCCTTGGGAAGAATGGGAGATTCCGCGAGAGGCCGGCGACCCGTGGGGCACCGAAGCCACTAAGATGCACGCAAAACTGCGTGCCGCGATTGCTAAGGACGATATAGGCAAGAAGTCCAATAACCTGCTGGTAAAGCTGAACATAAAACTTGGCCGGAACTATACATTTCAGACTCTACCTAACCGCCCCATCGACCCGTGGACAAATGACGAAGCCATCCGCCTGCACGGTCAATGGTGGGAGGCGCGCATTGCCCGCCAAAAGGAGATCGACGCCTCCATCGCCGCCCGCGCCGAAGTCGAATATCTCTACGATAAGCCCTATTCCGATCCCGCGCGCATTCGCGTCGCCGGGCCATTCACGGTCGAGAGTCTGTCGCCGCACCGTATCTTGCCAGCCAGCGAGGAAGAACTGAGCGACGACATAGCCGCAGCCGAGGGTCGGCGCTCTCCCGCCGATGCCGATCTGGCGGGACAGGATTTCTCGGCCATCGTCATTGACTACCTCAAGACCGAGGGCGTCAAACAACGGGATAAAGGCGACCGCATCACCTTCGAGAGCCTAGGGCCCTGGCCAGGGAATTTCATTGGCGCCAGCGGCGTGTTCGTCGAAGGCGAGAACGGCCTCGAACGACGGGCCGCGATCCTGATTGGCCCGGAATACGGCACGGTCGGCCGGCAGGATCTCGTGGCCGCTGCCCGCGAGGCGGTAGACAATCGCTTCGACGTGCTGATCGCCTGCGCCTTCAACTTCGACGCCCATTCGTCCGAGTTGGCGAGCCTCGGCAGCCTGAAAATCCTCAAGGCGCGGATAAACCCAGACATGCACATGTCGGACGAGTTGAAGAACACCGGGCGCGGCAACATGTTCGTGGTGTTCGGCGAACCCGACGTCAAAATCCTCGACGACGGTGGCCCGGAAATCCGCGTGAAGGTGAATGGTATCGATGTGTTCGATCCCAACACCGGCGACATCCGCTCGAACGACACGGCGGGCATTGCCGCCTGGTTCATTGACACGGACTACAACGAAGAGAGCTTCTTTGTCCGCCACGCCTATTTCCTCGGCGCCAACGATCCCTATGAGAGCCTGAAGACGGCGCTTCAGGCCGAGATCGACGAGGATGCCTGGGCCACGCTCTATTCCGACACCTCTCGGCCGTTCGAGCGCCCGGAGAGCCGACGCATCGCGGTCAAGGTCATCAATCACTTCGGCGACGAGGTGATGAAGGTCTTTGGAGTGTAACCAATGACACTCCTTCCCGATCATGGCCGCGTGGAATGTGCCCTTTGTCATCGCGGGCAAGCCCATGCTTTCGACGCTACGCGAACAGAAAACAACGGCTGGCGGATCACAGCCAATCCGTTGGCTTGGGGCAATCCGGCACCGGAAATTCTCGTGCTGGGCTTTTCAAAGGGACCGAAGCAAGCCGGAGCTCTGGCCCGTCAGCCACATGACCCAATCGCCTATCGCGGCGGTCGGACCAATCTGGCGAAGATTCTGCACCATATCGGGCTATTGCCTGCCCCTGAAAGCCGACTTGTGGATCAGGCGATAGTGAATAGGAATGGTCGATTTCACTTCGCTTCCCTAATCCGATGCACAGTCGAGCGTTTCGATGAAAAAGAGACGGCTCCCGAGAGGCAATGGAAAGGGACAGGTGGCGGTATGCTCGACAAGTTTGTCGCGCGAGATTTTGGGCAGATCGTTCTGGAAAATTGCACGACTCGCTTTCTTAGCGATTTACCGCCCCAGACGAAGTTGATCCTGATGTCGGGTCTCGGTACGCGCGGGAACTACGTTGCAACATGTCGGGACGCTCTCACCAAGGCACGCCCTGGTCGATGGCGCACGATCAACGAAGTTGCCTACACGGATGACAAGGTTATGGTGGTTCACACTGAGCACTTCGCATCCCAAGGAGCGCTCCTGCCGAATTGGCTAAGTGGTGGGCTCCATGAGCGCGGTCGTCTGGGGTTGTTGGCACGCGAGGGTGTCAAGTTGGCGGTGGGCTAAACATGAATTTTTTGATCGCAGACACTTTCACTGCTTCGTTTAGCCGCCTGTCTGGCCTGGATCAGAAGGCTGTGAAGGCGAGCGTCTTTGATCTTCAGATGAATCCGGCCGGCAACGGCCTCCAGTTACATCGCATCGATAAGAGCAAGGACCCGAATTTCTGGTCTGCGCGCGTGAACCGCGACATCCGCCTGATCGTCCACAAGACCGGCGAGAGCCTGCTGGTTGCTTATGTCGGCCATCACGACGACGCCTACGCCTGGGCCGAACGCCGCCGGATCGAGGCGCATCCGCGCACTGGCGCCGTCCAGATCGTCGAAGTGCGCGAGCGCGTAGAAGATGTCGCCCCACCGCCAACGCTCCATTTCGTCTTCCCCGAGCACGCCAAGCAGGATGAGAAGGCCGACACCGCACCAGCGCTGTTCGCCTCACTGAACGACGACGCGCTGCTCTCGATCGGTGTTCCCGCCGACTGGCTGGTCGACGTTCGCGCGGCAAGCGAGGATGGTTTCTTCGCGCTGGCATCTCACCTCCCCGCCGAAGCCTCTGAAGCCCTCCTGGAATATGCCGCGACCGGCAGGCTGGTCACGCCGACACCAGTTCCCGTCGCGGCCAATCCCTTCGCCCATCCCGATGCCCTGCGGCGGATCAGGCTGATCGCCGACCAGGAAGAGTTGGAACAGGCGCTCGCCTTCCCGTGGGAGAAATGGGGCGTCTTTCTCCACCCCTCCCAAAGGACGCTGGTCGAGCGCTCATTCTCGGGGCCGGCGCGCGTCGCCGGCTCGGCGGGTACCGGCAAAACCATTGTGGCCATCCATCGCGCCGTCCGTCTCGCCCGCGAGACTCCGAGCGCGAAGGTACTGCTGGCCAGTTTCTCCGCGCCTCTGGCCGCGGAACTGGCGAAAAAGGTGCTGGTCTTGGCGCCCGAGACAAGTGGCGTCGTCCCTCGGATTACTACGGCGTCGTTCCAGGGCATCGCTGAGCAGATGTTCCAGCTCGAACATGGGGTGCGGCCCCGCATCGCTAGTGATGTCGTGCTGCGCGAGCGCCTGCGGGCCGCCGCCGCGTCCATCGATCTCAAGGGCTTTTCCGAGCGCTTTCTGCTGTCTGAATGGACCAACGTCATCGACGCTTGGGGGCTGACGTCGCTCGACGCCTATTCCACTGTGCAGCGCATGGGCCGCAAGAGCCGGCTCGGACCCAACCAGCGCGCTCGCCTGTGGCCGGTGTTCCAAGTGGTGCGCGATGCGCTGGCGGCGGAGCGCTACACCACTTGGGCAAATGTCTTCAACGGTTTGGCCGATGCACTTGCTAAGAGCAAGAACAAGCCCTTCGACCACGTCGTCATCGACGAAGCCCAAGACCTTGCCCCGGCCGAGCTTCGATTCTTCGCTGCGTTGGCCTCCGCGAAACCAGATGGCCTGTTTCTATCAGGCGACATCGGACAGCGCATCTTCCAGCATCCCTTCTCGTGGGCGAGCCTTGGCGTCGACGTGAGAGGCCGCTCCTACACGCTCAAAGTCTGCTACCGCACCTCGCAACAGATCCGCAGTGCAGCAGACAAACTGCTGCCCACCGTGCTACGCGATACCGATGGACTGGAGGACGAGCGCCGCGGCATTATCTCGGTCTTCGATGGTCCGACGCCGGAGGTGAAATCGTTCGCCGACGTCGCTGCGGAAGCAGCCACGGTCCGCCAGGCTGTCAAGACTTGGCTTGCAGAAGGGATCGGGTCACGCGAGATCGGCCTATTCGTACGAACGCCGCATCTCGTCACGCGTGCCCGGGCCGCGATTGCCGGGCTCTCTGGCGCTGATGAAATAACAACCGCGCCTATGAGCCTGGCCAAGGGGCTGGAATTTCGCGCCGTTGTTGTGATGGCCTGCGACGAGGGACTCCTACCTTTGGATGAGCGTGTCGCTGACGCCGCCGATGAGGCGGAACTCGACGAAATCTACGAAACCGAGCGCCGGCTGCTTTATGTGGCCTGTACGCGGGCACGTGAGCATTTGTTGCTGACTGGAGTAATGCCTACATCAGAATACCTTGCTGACTTCACTACGTAATATCGAAAATAATTCAAGATTATAAATGGGAATATATAAGATTAAGAGATAATAACTCTAAATATTAATTTGATTTAATTAAGATAAATTATAAAAAATTAAGGTGATTTTATTTATTGTTTTCTTCATTGGTAATCGTATCTGTTGCAATGACTGCTTTTCCAGTCGAAGCATCCTATAGCGGACAATCCGCTCGCCCCCTCATTGGCGACATTTTTCTGCCGGGAAAGGGGCGAGCGTGCTGGCTTGGGTGTAGCCTTCGGAGTCAGAGGGT